>NZ_JARZHH010000017.1 GCF_029946515.1 Polyangium sp. 6x1 | reverse complement strand
TCGCTCGCCGCGGCCGGACGACCGGCGCGCGCGGCGGTTCGCCCCGCCCCGGCGCCGCCCCCGGCCCCCGCGCCCGCGAAGCCCCTTATGGCGGAGGCGGAGGCCTTGCGGCTCGCCGATGCGAGCGACCCCGCCGCCGCGCTCGCGGTCGTGGCGGCGCTGCTCGAGCAGCCCTCGACGGCGCCGATCGGATACATGATCCGGGCACAGCTCTCGCTCGAGCGCGGTGAGCCCGAGCCCGCCGTGGAGGACCTGCGGCGGACGCTGTTCCTGCGGCCCGAGCACGTCCTCGCGCGTTACTGGTACGTCGTCGCGCTGCAAAAAGCCGGTCATGTCGGGCAGGCCATCACGCAGGGACGCGCGCTCGAAGCCGTCCTCGCGAAATCCGCGCGCGACGCGCGTGTCGAGGACGGCGAGACCACGGCGGGGCAGCTCCTCGACGCCGTGCGGTTCGTCAAGGAAGGGCTCTTATGAAATCACGACACGAAAGCGACGCGGCGCGCGAGGAGATCTTCCGGCGGCGCGCCGAGCGCCTGGCCCAGGCGGCGAGCGACGACGGGCCTCGCCGGCTCGCCGCCCGGGTCGCGCTCGTCGGCGCGGGCGCGCAGCGCCTCGGGATCCCGGTCGAGGTCTTGCGCGAGATCGTCCCGATCCCCGAGATCACCGCGCTGCCGGGCCTCCCGCGCTGGCTGCTCGGGATCACGCACGTGCGCGGCGAGATCGTCGGCGTCGTCGACCTCGCGTCGATCCTCGGCGCGGGCGGAGAGCGCGCGGGCGCGATGGCCGTCGTGGAGGGCGCGGGGGGGCCGCTCGGTTTGGCCGTGGAGTCCGTCCTCGGCTTCCGGGACATTCACGAGGACGAGCTTTCGGCGCAGATGAAGGCCGATTCGCATCGCCCCATCCAGGCCATGACCAAGGATCTCGTCGCGATCATCGACGTCGAGCGCCTTCCCGTCGCGCAGGGCGAGGGGGAACACCCGCGCGCGGGGACGCGGGCGATTACGGATTGAGGAGAGACATGAACTTGACCATACGCGGCAGGATGCTGGCAGGGTTTCTCGCGGTGACCGTGCTCTCGGGCGTGCTCGGCGTCGTGAGCGTCTACGAGGCGGGCAACCTGCGCAACGTCAGCAGGGATCTCGCGGAGAACACCGTCCCGAGCGTCGATTCGCTCGGCCTCTTGAACGCGAACACCTCCGATCTTCGCCTGCTCTACCTCAGCCACATCGACTCGACGAGCGACGCGGACATGGGGCGCGTCGAGTTCGACATCAAGTCGATGCAGGAAACCATCGACAAGAGAATCCACGACTACGAGCGCGCGATCACCACCGACGAGGAGCGGAAGCTCCACGACGCGTTCGTCAATGCGCACCGGGCGCACCTCTCGGAGGCCGCGCGTCTCCTCGCGAGGAGCCGCAAAAACGAGAACGAGGAGGCCCGGAAGGATTTCTTCGCGGCGGCGAAGACGCATTACGATGTGTCGAACGTCGCGCTCGACGCGCTGCTCGATTACAACCGGCGCGAGGCGGCGACCGCCGTGAGCTCGGCGCAGGCCACGTACACCGAGGCGAGGAACATGTTGATCCTCGTCATCGGCTTCGTGCTCATGGTGGCGGTCACGCTCGCGTTCTGGCTGTCGGGGACGATCGCGGCGCCCATCTCGCGGCTCGTCGAGGTCTTCCGCAAGATGGCCGCGGGCGACACCGCGGGCGCCTCGGAGGAGCTCAAGCTGGTCGACGTCGTCTCCGGCGGCGCGCAGGCGAACGACGAGGTCGGCACGCTCGTCGTGGCGGCGCGCGAGATGACCGAAGGGCTCAGGACCGTGACGAAGAGCATGCGCGAGGGCGTCGCGCGGCTCTCCTCGAACGCGACGCAGATCAGCGCGACCGCCAAGGAGTACGCCGGGACGGCGTCCGAGCAGGCCTCCGCGGTGACGGAGGTCAGCACGACCGTCGAGGAGATGAAGCAGACGAGCGAGGCCGCGGCGACGAGCGCGCGCGAGGTCGCGCAGATCTCGGACGAGGCCGCGAAGAACGGCCACCTCGGCCGCGACAAACTCTTCGAGGCGATGGCGATGATGCAGACGATCAACGAGCGCGTCGCCGGCATCGCCGCCCAGATCCTCCAGCTCTCCGAGCAGACCTCGCAGATCGCGACGATCGTCGACGCCGTGAGTGATCTCGCGGAGCAGAGCAACCTGCTCGCCGTCAACGCGAGCATCGAGGCCGCGAAGGCCGGCGAGCAGGGCCGCGGCTTCTCCGTGGTCGCGTCGGAGGTGCGCAGCCTCGCCGAGCAGAGCAAGCGCGCGACGCAGCAGATCCGGGGCATCCTCGCGCAGATCCAGAAGGCGACGCAGAGCGCGGTGATGGCGACCGAGGAGGGCACGAAGCGCTGCGACGACGGGCGCCGGGCGGTCGAGGCGGTGCGCGACATCGTCGAGAACCTGGCCGTGGTGCTGAGCGACAGCTCGAGCCGAGCGCGGCAAATCGCCGGCGCCTCGGCGCAACAGGCCTCCGGCGTCGCGCAGATCGCCTCGGCGCTCGGCGGCATCACGAAGGCCGCGCGGGACAACGCCGTCGGCGTCCGGCAACTCGAAGGCGCGGTCGTCGACATCGAGCGCCTCACGTTCGACCTCAAAGCAACGAGCGATCGGTTCTAGCGGCATGAAGCCGTTGCGTTCGTCCGAGCGGGGGAGCGAGGCGGGATGAGCCTGAGCGACAACGACGACATCTGGGCGCTGTTCTGCGACGAGGCGACGGAGGCGCTCGAAGATCTCTCGCGGATCGTCGAGGGCTTCGCGGCGTCGGAGACGCTGGGCGACGCGTGGGCCGTCGAGCGAGCGCTCCGCATCCTGCACAACATCAAGGGCGCGGCGCGCGTCGCGGGCAGCGAGGGCGTCGAGGTGGTCGCGCACGGCCTCGAAGAGGCGCTCGACGTCCATCGCAAGGGGGGCACGCCGGCCACCGAGGTGATCACGCGCCTGCGCGACGGGATCGGGCTCATCTCGCGTTTCCTCGGGGGAGACGTGCCGCTCGAGGCCGCGCGCGCCTTCGAGGTCGTCGCGGAGCCTGTGACTTCCGAACGCACGGCCTCCTCGGACGCTGTCCCCGGGGCCACCCCCGTGCCGGCGAAGCCCAGTGGCCCGTCGAGCCCGGCGGGCGCGACCACGGTGCGCGTCGAGGCGAGCCGCCTCGACGATCTGATGCACTTCGCCGAGGAGATTCTGGTCGCGCAGGGGCGCAGGCACGTGCGCCACGCCGAGCTCGACCAGTGCCTCCTCGAGCTCTCGCAGATCGAGCGTATGGCCTCGGGGGAGCTGCGCTCGGCCCTCGGCGAAGTCACGCGCAGGCTGGATGCCGTGGTGGAGGCGAACCGGCAGGACGTGCTGCGCTCCGGGCACCTCGTCCGCGACTGGTCGGCCGCCGTCAAGCGCGCCCGCATGCTGCCGCTCGCGGGAGCGGCGGCGCAGTGGAGGCGCACGGTGGCGGAGACCGCGCATGCGCTCGGCCGCGAGGCGCGCCTCGTCGTCGAGGTGGGGGACATCGAGGTCGACCGGCAGATCCTCGAAGGCCTGCGGGATCCTCTGATGCACCTCCTGCGCAACGCGGTGGATCACGGCATCGAGCCGCCCGAGGTCCGGGAGCGTCAGGGCAAACCACGCATGGGCACGATCCGCGTGCGCGCCCGCGCGCCGGGGATGATGGTCGAGCTCGAGGTGTCCGACGACGGGCGCGGCCTCCACGCGGCGGAGATCGGACGCCGCGCCGTCGAGCGGGGGATCGTGTCGCCCGATCGGCTCGCGCGCATGAGCGGCACGGAGACCGCCGACATCGTCTTCTTCGCAGGTTTTTCCACGGCGGCGTCGGTCAGCCACGTGAGTGGCCGAGGCATGGGCCTCGACATCGTGAAGCAGCGCCTCTCGGAGCTCGGGGGCCACGTCCGCATCGCCGAGCCCACGATGGGCGGGGGCACGTTCCGGCTGGAGGTGCCGGCGACGGTGGTGTCGACGAAGGCGCTCCTCGTGCGCACGGCGCGCACCATCTACGCGCTGCCGACGGCCTACGTGGCGCGCGCGTTCCGCGTGGCCTCTTCCGAGGTGCAGGTCGTCGACGGCGTCGCGGCGGTGCCGGACGCCGGGGGCGAGCCGCTGCGGCTGCGGTGGCTCTCGGCGCTGATGCAGGAGCCCCGACAAACCGACCCGTCGAAGCTGCTCGTCGTCGCCCTCTCCGACGGCGCGGCCCGGCTCGGCGTCGTGGTGGACGAGGTCCTCGGGGAAGTGGAGTCCGTCGCCAAGGGGCTCCCGTGGAACGTGCCGCGCATCCCGGGCGTCGCGGGGGCGATGATCCTGGGGAGCGGCGCGCTCGCCGTCGTGCTCGACGTGCCACGCCTGCTCGACGTCGCGCGGAGCAGAAAGGGCGAGCGCACGGAGACCGTCCACGCGGCGGAGGCGGTGAAGAAACGGCGCATCTTGGTGGTCGATGATTCGCTCACGAGCCGGACGCTGGAGCGCAACATCCTGGATGCCGCGGGGTACGAGGTGGAGACGGCGAACGACGGCGAGGCCGCGTGGCAAGCGCTGCAAGGAGGCGCCTTCGATCTGGTCGTCTCGGACGTCCAGATGCCGCGGCTCGACGGCATGGAGTTGACGCAGCGGATTCGCGCGCACCCCAAGCTGAAGAGTTTGCCCGTGATCCTCGTGACGAGCCTGGACAGGCCGGCGGATCTGGCGCAGGGGAGCGCCGCGGGGGCCGACGAGTACATCGTCAAGGGCCGCTTCGATCAGCGCAAGCTGCTCGAGGCCGTGGCGCGGCTGATCTGAAGCGGCCCGCCCTGACGTTCGTGGCTACTCGATGCGGCAGGCCTCTTCGAAATCGAGGCGGGGGTTGCGCGGGAAGAGTTTCTCCGGATCGCCGTGGCCGAGGTTGACGAGGAGGACCGATTTCCACGGCACGTCGGCGAGGAACGCCGCGTTGACCTTCTCCCGATCGAAGCCGCCCATCGGCCCGCAATCGAGCCCGAGCGCGCGGGCGGCCAGGATCAGATAACCGGCCTGGAGCGAGGCGTTCTGCAGGAGGAAGGCGTCGCGGTGCTCCGGCGGCATCGCGGCGAGGGCCTCGCCCATCGTCGGGCGCGCCGGGAAGAGCTTCGGCATCTTCTCGTGGAAGCGCGTGTCGTAGGCGATGATCGCGGTGACGGGCGCGCGCATGGTCTTCTCGACGTTGCCCGCGTCGAGGCAGGGGCGCAGGCGCTCCTTCGCCTCGGGGCTCTTCACGAAGACGATGCGCGCCGGCACGCTGTTGGCCGCGGTCGGCCCGAGGCGCAGGGCTTCGTAGAGGCGGCGCAACGTGGCGTCGTCGACAGGCTCGGCGAGCCAGCCGTTGTGGGTGCGGGCTTCGAAGAAGATCTGCTTGAGGAGAGCGTCGTCGTTCATGGGGCCTCGGCGCGTGGGAGGTAGGGAAAAACGTTCCTTCAGGTCGCGAGCGCGGGCTTGGCGAGGGGGGCGCCGGCCTCGCGCTTCGATTCGCTCGAGAGCTTACGACTCTCGGGCCGCAGTGCCCACGAAGCAGCGGCGATGCCGAGGAGGACGAGCGGCGTGATCACCTTCCCAGCGGGGTCGCCGCTCACGGCGTGCGAGGCGGCGGCGCCCGTGAGATCGAAGAAAATGCCGGCATACGCCCACTCCTTGAGGCGCGGGAAACGGGGGACGAGCAGGGCGACGGCGCCGAGCACCTTCCACACGCCGAGGATGGTGGCGAAGTAAGCGGGGTAGCCGAGGTGCGCCATGCCTTCGAGGATCTCGGGGGAGCCGGAGAGATCACCGATGCCGCCCGCGGCGAACGCAAAACCGAGGAGACCCGTCGCGACCCAGTAACCGATCGTTCGTGCCTTGTCGTTCATGAGACAGCAGTGTCGGTCCTCGACGCGCCTGTAACAATGCATCAACAATGGGCAGCACCTGACAGGATTTGATCCAGATGCACGAACCCGTCGAGACGTCCGAGCTCCTCGCCTTCTCGAAGACCGTGGAGGCCCGATCGCTCTCCCGCGCCGCCGCCGAGCTCGGCGTCCCCCGCGCCACCATCAGCCGCCGCCTCGCGCGCCTGGAGGAGCGGCTCGGCGTACGCCTGCTCCGCCGCACCACGCGCAGCCTCGCCCTCACCGACGCGGGTGAGGCGCTCCACCGCCACGCCCGCATCGTGCTCGACGCCGTCCACCACGCCGAGGCGAGCGTGCGCAAGACCGACGACGCCGTCCGCGGCGAGCTGCGCGTCTCGGTGCCGCCAATGAGCGGGACCAACTTCGGCGCGATGATCTGCGACTTCGCGCAGCGCTACCCCGAGGTTCGCCTCCATGTGCACAGCACGACCCAGCACGTCGACCTCCAGCGCGGCGGCTACGACGTCGCGCTTCGCGCGAGCACCGCGCTCGAGCCCGGCCTCGTCGCTCGCAAGCTCTCGCGCGACCCCGTCCTCGCGGTCGCCTCGCCCGCCTACCTCGAGGCCCACGGCACGCCGCGCACGCGCCGCGATCTCCGCCACCACCGCTGCCTCATGGGGTTTGCCCGAGGCGAGCTGCCGCAGACGCAGTGGCCGTTCTCCGGCGGCAAGTTCCAGGTCGAGGGCGCGCTCTTCACGAACGACATCTACCTGCTCTGCGACGCCGCGCTCGAAGGCCTCGGGATCGCGCTCTTGCCGAGGGTCATGGTGCGCCCGCACCTCGACACGGGCGCCCTCGTGCACGTGCTACCGGGCGCAATCCAGGGCGAGACGCACATCGCCGTGGTGTATCCGGAGCGGGAGTTCATGCCGCCGCAGGTGCGCGCCTTCATCGACGCGCTGGTGGCGTGGGCGCCGGGGATGATCGTCCCGCAGAAGGGCGCGCCGAAGCCGAAGCGGGCGGCGAAAACGCGAGGTCGGAAGGGCGCGTGATCGCAGCCGCCTGCCGTCGATGCACGCACGGTTGTTGCATGACGCCTGCGATCGAGACCATTCTTGTGCCCCGGCTGCGCCAGCCTGGGCCATCCTCGGAGATCACGACCATGCCTCTTCCCCGAAAACAAAAGCCTCGACGAAAGCCCTTCGTCCTCACCGTGGCCCAGGCGGCGACGGTGGCGCTCTTGCCTGGTTGTTTCAGCACCGTCACGCAGAACCCGCCGTACGTCGAGGAGCCCGGTTGTCCGCAAGAGGCGCCCACGACGGGGGAGGCTTGCAGCGACGTGCTCACCTGCAAGTACGAGCTCGATATCGGCTGCGGTCCGCAGCCCGCGACGGCCAACTGTGATGGCACGTCCTGGAGCATCAACACGGACATTTCCTGCAATCCCCCGATACCGGAGCCATGCCCTGCCGAAATGCCGTCGCAGGGCGCGGCTTGCCTGGGCCCGCTCACGTGCAGCTACGAGTTCGATGTCGGCTGCGGTCCGCAGACCGCGACGGCCACGTGCCAGGACGGCTCGTGGAGCATCGACGCGGGGATTTCATGCAATCCCCCGATCCCGACCGACAATCCCGCGGACATGTGCCAGTACATCGCGACCGAGGAGGAGTGCGCCACGGTCGAGACGTGCCGCTGGCTCGTCCCGGGCTGCGGGGACCCTGCCCTCTCGCAGGCAGGATGCTTCGCCGCGCAGGACTGCGTCGGCGTCACGTGTGGGGACGCCAAAACGTGCCAGGAGGCGAGCATCAATCCCTGCCACAACCAGCCTTGCGACGCGTGCAGCATGACCGTCAAGCTCTGCCTGCCGCCGGGCCCCTGAACCTGCCATGCCCTCGCCCTCCCCGAAGCGCGCTCCACGCGCCGCCGCGAGCGAAGCGGTCCGCGCCGAATGGCTGCGCCGCGTGCACGCCGAATACCGCTCCGCCGCGATCACCCAGCACCTGACGCTCTGGCTCATCCAGCTCGGCGTCTCGCCCGACCTCATTCACGACGGTCTGCGTATCGTCAAGGACGAGCTGGCCCACGCGCGCATGAGCCACGCGACGTACCGCGCGGCCGGCGGAAAGGAAATGCCCATTCTCGCCCAGGAGACGCTCGGGCTGCGTCGCAATCCGTCGGAGCCGCTTCACCTCGGCGCGGCGCGCGCGGGGGTCGAGGTGTTTTGCCTGGGCGAAACGGTCGCGGTGCCGCTCTTCAAGGTGTTACGCGAAGGCTGCACGGCCCCGCAGGCCAGGCGCACGCTCGATCGCGTCTTGCGCGACGAGGTTCGGCACCGGGATTTCGGCTGGAGCATGCTCGACCATCTCCTCGAATTGCCGTTCGCCGACGACGTGCGGCGCCTCGTCGAGGCCGAGCTCCCGGCGATGTTCGGGCGCCTTTTGCGGAGCTACGCGCCGGCGTTCGCGAGCGGTAGAGACGCGATCACGGCGGAGGATCGCGCCTGGGGGCTCATGCCTCCGGCTCGGTACGGGCAGATCGTGGAGCGAACGCTAGAGCGCGATTATGCGCCTCGGTTTGCCGCGCGTGGATTCGACGCCGTGCGTGCTTTCGAATCGGCTCGGAATCCCTGAGCGGCGGGTTTCGCGCGGTCGGGGAGCGTCATGGGGGCCATCATAGGCTCATCTGGCGCAGGAGCTTCTCGAGCCCATTTCCTCGGCGAGTGCGAACCACCGAGATCCCAGGGTTGCATCTCCTCGAGCAGGTCGGGCATCGCGACGCGAACTCGCTCGTGATGCAAGTGGGGCGAGAGCGACGTACGAAAACGTTCGATCACGTCAGCCGGATGCATTGGATCGGCCTCGTGGAGCCCTAGACTCCGAAGTGGAGAAGATAGAGTCGACCTTCCCCCGACGCCACCTGTTCGGCGCGCAGGGCGAGGCCGTTCAGACGCGAGCACAACACGTCACGTCCGATATGCAGCCGCTCGTAGTCCCCCGTGCTCGGGTCGGCTCCTACCCATGCATAGCCCCCTGTCAGGTCGAGGTCGCTTGGGCCCAGCGCAAACAGTCTCGCCCACGTGGAGAAGACGGCCGCCGCGACGCGCGCGCCTTCCACATGGATGAGGGTAGGCCCGTACATGCAAAGCCCCATGCATGGCTCGTCGCGCGCAGGGTTGTGGGTCGGGATCCACGCGAGCGTGTCGCCCATGTAGCGAAGGAGGTCGTCATGAAGTTCGATCTCGCCCGGCAGAGTGACAAAGTGGTCGAACTCGGCCGGAGCGAACTCGGAAGCGCGCACGAGGAAGAACGAGTGATTCAACCCTGCCATGGCTTTTACGTTCCGTATCCGGTGATTGGACAGGTTCGACGTAGCCCTCCTCGTCGAGCCCCTTCCCCCGATGTCACATGTTCGGCGTCATCGAGCGAGAGGCTGCGTAAGCCGCTCGCGTCGATGCGGGAAACCTCGACGCAATCGGCAACCTCTGCCCGGGCCGCTTCGTCCGTCGGTCGGGTAAGCACTGGCGCCGCGCTCGGCGAGCACGAGACGTTGACCAAGGCCAAGCAGAGAAACCCCGCTCGTGCATCGCTCTCCCCAACGCGCGCTCGTCGTCATTTCTCGACCACCACGGTGCGGAGCACCGATTTGGCGTGCTGGAGGAACTCCTTGGAATTGACGCCGCTCTGCGCCAGCAAAAACACACACGCCAGGTTCGGCGTCGCCTTGACCAGGGTTGCCCACACTTCGCCCGCGTCCGGATCGAACGTCGTATACAACGCGCCCGGGCTGATCGGGTCGTCGACGAATTCACGCTCCGACTGCACGACCCCTGGCCCACGTTGCTCGACATCGGCTTTGCGGCGAACCTCCAGGATGTCGTCGAGGCCGAGCCGCAGCTCACTTTGCGGCACCTTTACGTGCCACGGCAGGGGCAGCACGGACAATGCCTCGACGCCGTCGTCGGCTTGCGCCGTCCACCAGGTGTTGTCCGCGGGGGGCTCCTCATCCGTGCGCGACCACGCGCCGGGGAGCTGCACGGAGCACCCCATCGCCGACAGGTGCGTCGTGGCTCGCTCCTTGGGCGGATCGATTTGCACCGTCGCAGGAGGCCTCTCGCGAGGAGGCGGCGGCGCGCGGTGGCACGCTCCCGTCGCGACCGCGAGGCCCATGGAACCTGTGGCCATGAGGGCGCGCATCGCTCCTTGTTTCCCCGACGAACGTCTCGCCTGCCTCGAGCCCGGCCCGCGTGTTGTCAGCACGCGGCCATGTTTCGTCGCGGCGGCGTTGCACGTCAAGGTGCTCTCGGGCGACAGGGGCTCACCTGTCCCGACGCACGCGCACGAGGCGAGAGAGGCGCGCGAGCCTTCGCTCAGCCCGTGCCTTCGTCGACGATCGCCTGCGTCGCGGCCTCGAGCCAGCGGCGCGTCGAGGCGAGGCGCGCGTCCGCGAGCGGCTGGAGGGGCAAGAGCTTCCAGCTCGTGAGAAAGCCGGTCCAGAGGATGTTGAGCCGCGCCGCGCGCTCCTCGGCGTTCGGGGGCCCGAGCCACCTCGCCAGCGGCACCATCACCTTCGCCTGGAGAAACTCGATGCTCATCGCGTGCGCCGCGGGATCGGCCGCCGAGAGGATCATCATCACCAGCGGGCCCGATGCGCCCTCGGTGTCGCAGAAGATCGACATCATGTCCGCGCCGAAGCGGCGCCGATCCCCGCGCAGCATCGGCGAGATGTCGATCACCTCCAGCGTCGCTCGGTACAGCCCCTCCTTCGAGCCGAAATAGCGGCCCACGAGCGCGGAGTTCACCCCGGCCAGGTCCGCCACGTCTCGCACGCCGGTGTTGGCGTAGCCACGGGTCGAGAACAGGGTCCGCGCCGCGTCGAGGATCGCGCTGCGCGTGCGGTCCGCATCGCGCTTGCGCGTCGGCTTCTTGGGCTCGGTCGAGCGAGGCATGTACACGACTGTTTACTTACGACGAAGACGGGGGTATGTCCAGAGATGTACACGGCCGTGTACATGAGGACGGCTGTCGAGTCGAAAGGATACGCGCGGATGGATACGACGAACAAGGGTGAGGCCGCTTTTTCCCCGGATGCGTTGAAGGAGAAGTACCGGATCGAGCGCGAAAAGCGGCTGCGCGCCGACGGCGACACCCAGTACATCGAGCTCGACAAGGTGTACGCGGACTTCGACAAGGATCCCTACGTCGAGCCCGGTTTCACCCGTCCGGCCGTGACCGAGACGATCGACGTGCTGATCGTCGGCGGTGGCTTCGGCGGCATGCTGGCGGCGGTGCGGCTGCGCCAGGCGGGGGTGCATTCCTTCCGCGTCGTCGAGAAGGGCGGCGACTTCGGCGGCACCTGGTACTGGAATCGCTATCCGGGCGCCGCCTGCGACGTCGAGTCGTACATCTACATGCCGCTGCTCGAAGAGACCGGCTACATGCCGACGGAGAAGTACGCCAAGGCGACCGAGATCTTCGCCCACTGCCAGCGGATCGGCCGGCACTTCGACCTCTACAAGGCGGCGCTGTTCCAGACCGAGGTCGAGACGATGGACTGGGACGAGGGCGAGAAGCGCTGGACGGTCACGACAAACCGCGGGGACAAACTCGCGGCGCGCTTCGTGATCATCGCCGGTGGCATCCTCCACAAGGCGAAGCTGCCTGGCATTCCGGGGATCGAGACGTTCAAGGGCCACAGCTTCCACACGAGCCGGTGGGACTATGCCTATACCGGCGGCGGCCCGAGCGGCAACATGACGAGGCTCGCCGACAAACGCGTGGGCATCATCGGGACGGGAGCGACCGCGGTCCAGGCGATCCCCCACCTCGGCGCTTCCGCCAAGCAATTGTACGTCTTTCAGCGGACGCCCTCGGGCGTCGGCGTGCGCAACAACCAGCCGACCGACGAGGCCTGGGTGAAGACGCTCGCGCCCGGCTGGCAAAAAGAGCGCATGGTCAATTTCACCGCCATCGTCTCGGGCCGCGCCGAGGGCAAGGACCTCGTGCAGGACGGCTGGACGTACATCTTCGACGATGCCGCGAGCCGAAAGGCCACGACGCCCGCGGAGGCGGCCGAGCAGCGCCAGCTCGACGATTACCGCAAGATGGAGGAGATCCGCGCGCGGGTCGCCGCCATCGTCTCGGATCCGGCGGCGGCCGAGGCGCTCAAGCCCTACTACAACCAGCTCTGCAAGCGGCCCTGCTTCCACGACGAATACCTGCAGACGTTCAACCGCCCGAACGTGCAGCTCGTCGATACCGACGGAAAAGGCGTCGAGCGCATCACGCCCACCGGCGTGGTCGTGAAGGGCAGGGAATACGCGGTCGATTGCTTGATTTACTCCACGGGCTTCGAGATCTCGAGCGAATACACGAGGCGGCTCGGCTTCGACATCCGCGGGCGCGGCGGCAAGTCGCTCCGCGACGCCTGGGCCGACGGCCCGACGACGCTCCACGGCATGCACAGCCGCGGCTATCCGAACCTCCTGATCTTCAGCCCCACCCAGAGCGGCTGGGCGATCAACTTCGTCCACGTCCTCGACGAGCAGGCGAAGCACGCAGCCTACATCATCGAGCGTTGCGTCGCGCGGGGCATCACGACCATCGAGCCGACGGAGCAGGCGCAGCAGCAATGGTGGGAGGTGATCCTCGGCAGCCTCATGAACAGCACCATTCGCTTCGGCGGCCCCGAGTGCACGCCCGGCTATTACAACAACGAGGGCGTCCTCAGCTTCAGCATGGCGCGCTTCGCCGCGTATGCGGGCGGCACGCTCGACTTCTTCGAGATCCTGAACAACTGGCGCAAGGCCGACGATCTGGCAGGGCTGGAAGTGACGCATGGCTGATCGGCAAAGCGTGAGCACCTGAGCCCCCCGGAGGTCCCCCGTGTATCGATTCCCCTACGCATCGCTGATCGCCTGCCTGCTCCTGGGATGTCAGCCCCCGGCCGCGGCTCCCCAGGCCCCGACCGACACCCCGACCGAGGCCCGTCCCCAGGCCTATCGCAAGGAGGTGGTCGTGGCTGGCTCTCCCTTCCAGGGCGTCCATGGGCTGGCCGTCGACGGCCATGGACACCTCCTGGCCAGCAATCTGCTCGGCCAATCGGTCCATTCCGTCGATTTGCAGAGCGGCGCGGTGTCCACGCTGGTGGGGCCTCCCCTCGGCGGCGCGGACGACGTGACCCTGGGGCCCGATGGATCCATTTACTGGACCGGCTATTTCTCGGGCCAGTTGATGCGGCGCACGCCCGACGGCAAGGTGCACGTCCTCGCCGCGAATCTGCCGGGCCTCAACTCGCTGGCCTTCCGCCGCGACGGCAGGCTTTACTTCACCCAGCTCGGCCGGGCCGACGCGCTGTGGGAAATGGATCCGCAAGGAAACAAGCCCCCTCGCCAGGTCCTGCCCAAGCCCGGCTTCCTCAATGGGTTCGAGTTTGGCCCGGACGACCGGCTGTACGGCCCGATCCTGCTCAAGGGGCAGATCGTCCGGCTGAACGTGGACACGGGCGCCATGGAGGTCGTGGCGGACGGCTTCACGATGCCGACCGCCGTCAATTTCGACGCGCGCCGGGAGAATCTCTACGTGGTCGACGTGGCGCGCGGCGAGCTCACCCGCGTCAAGGCCGCCACGGGAGAGAAAAAGCTCGTCGCGCAGCTCCCCACCGGGCTCGATAACCTGGCGGTCGGCCCCGACGACCAGGTGTACGTGTCGAACATGGTGGACAACGACATCCGCGTGGTGAATCCCGCCGATGGCTCCGTCCGGCGCCTCGTCGAATCGCGCTTGACCGTGCCCTCCGGCCTCGCGATCGCGCCGGAGGACGCGGACGAGCGCCTCTATGTGGCGGATGTGTACGCCCTTCGCCGGGTGGGAGGCCGGGATGGAGAGATCACCGAGACGACCCGTGTCCTCTCCACGCGAATGACGTTCCCGATGCACGTGAGCCTGAGCGCGAAGCACGTGGTGCTGAGCAGCGCGTATCTCGGCAGCGTGCAGGTCCTGGATCGGGCCTCCGGGGACATCCTGCGGACGATTCCCAATACGAATGGCGTCCAGGGCGCGATCGAGCTCGCCGACGGCGCGCTGCTCGTCGCGGAGGCCACCACGGGCAAGCTCGTGCGAATCGAGGGTGGCGAGCCCGCGAAGACCACAGTGCTGACCGAAGGCCTCTCGGGGCCCGTGGGGCTCGTGGCCGACACGGAGGCGAAGGAGCCGGGCGTCTACGTCACCGAGGTGCGCGCGGGGCGGGTGACCCGGGTGCGTTTGTCGGATGGAACCCGGAGCACGCTGGCGAGCGACCTTCAGGCGCCCGAGGGCATCGCACGGCACCCCGACGGCGGCTTGATCGTCGCCGAGGTGGGCAAGAAGCAGCTCGTGCGCATCGATCCGGCCACGGGGCGCGTCGCCGTGCTCGCGAGCGACCTGCCCATCGGTCTGCCCGAAAGCGAGGGCCTGCCGCCTGGCTACGTGCCCACGGGGGTCGCCGTGGGCCGCTCGGGCACCATCTACCTGTCGTCGGACGTCGAGAGCGCCCTTTATCGATTCGTTCCATCGCCCTGACAAACCTTTCGAAGGAGTGCACGGCCATGAAGGTCCAGAACAAGGTCGTCGTCGTGACCGGCGGCGGAAATGGCATCGGCAGGGAGCTCTGCCTGGCTCTCCTGTCGAAGGGCGCGCGCGTTGCCGCCGTCGACATCGACGCGTCGGCCCTCGAAGAGACGCTCGCGCTCTCGGGGCGAAACCGAGACCGGCTCGCCACGTTTCTCGTGAACATCACGGATCGGGCCGCGGTGGACGCGCTCCCGGCCCAGATCGTCGCCCGCTTCGGGGCTGTCGACGGCATCATCAACAATGCGGGCGTCATTCAACCCTTCGTCCGGTTGAAGGACCTCGACTATGCGGCAATCGACCGGGTGATGAACGTCAACCTGTTCGGGACGCTCTACATGACCAAGGCGTTCCTGCCGCACCTGCTCGCGCGCCCGGAGGCGCACATCACGAACGTCTCCAGCATGGGTGGGTTCCTTCCCGTTCCAGGACAAACCATTTACGGTGCGGCCAAGGCGGCGGTGAAGCTCATGACGGAGGGCTTGAGCTCGGAGCTCGTGGGGACGAACGTGAAGGTCACGGTCGTCTTCCCGGGAGCGATCGGCACGAACATCGCGGTGAACTCGGGCGTGATGGACAGCCTGCCGAAGGGCGGATCGGGGCCGGTGCCCAAGACGCTCTCGCCTGGCAAGGCCGCGCAGATCATCCTCGAGGGAATCGAGAAGGACGACGCGCGCGTCCTCGTGGGCCCTGACGCGAGGCTCATGGATTTCATCTACAGGCTGCACCCCCAGCGCGCGGCGCGATTCATCTACGACCAGATGAGCGCCTTGCTCCCGAAGTCGTAGCAAAACCAACCCGACCACGCGGTGGTACGCCGCCTGCTTGCCCTCCGTGCCGGGCAAGGGGTGCTTGTTCGAGCGTCCGTCCGGAGCTCTCGGGACGCCGGACGAGCCCATTTGCTCCGAGGTCCGCCGAGGGCCGGGGGTTTTTACGGATGAGCAAAACAGTCTCCAGCGCCTCGTGGAAGAGCAGCGCCGTCCTCATCTTTGCGGGCGCGCGCCGTGCTCGTCTGCGCGGCGAGCGGCCTCTCGCGCGCGAGGCGCACGCGCGAGCCGGAGGGGACCACGCTCGGGGCGCGAGGACGCCGGATGGCAGGGGGGAACCATGAAGCAGCGAAGGAGCGAGGGGGGCTGGCAGGGCTTTGGTTTGGCGGGGCGCACTGCGCTCGGAGGCGCGCTCTGCGCCGCCGTGTTCGGCTGCGGGGAGCAACCGAGCGCGGATGCGGGGTCGATCAGCGAGGCGGAAGGTGCGCTCGGCGCGGCCAATGGAGCGCGTCTCCCCTACCCCCGGACGCCCGTCCTTGCATCGCGCGACCCGCTGGCGCATTCGCTGGGCGCGGCGCTCGCGGACATCAATGGGGATGGGTTTCCGGATCTGGTCGTGGCGAACGGGAACGATCTGGAAAAGCATGCGGTGACCGTCTCCTACAATGATGGACGGGGGCATTTCCCGCTCGATCCGAGCTGGTCTTCGGCGGATCTCGATTACCACACGGGGCTCGCCGTGGGGGACATCGATGCAGACGGGTGGATCGACGTCGTGGCCACCGTCGGTCCCCGGGTCGAGAGCGACGCGGAGGGGAGCGTCAAGGTTTATTTCAACCGCAATGGGACCCTCGAATCCCTGCCGAGTTACCGCCATGGGATGGGGGAGAGCTCCATCTTCGGCTGCGCGCTGGGGGATTACGACGGCGATGGCGACCTGGATCTGGCCATCCCTGTGGCGGTCCATCGCTTCAAGTTCGGCGACGACGGGGAGATGGACAACCCGCCGGGAGACGTTCGCATCTTCGAGAACAAGGCCGGCGTGCTCTCGTCCTCTGAATCGTGGTACTCCAAGGAATCTCTGCACGCCACCGCGGCCAAATTCGCCGACGTCGATCAGGACGGCCTGCTCGACCTCGTCGTGGCGGCGAGGGCCTTGCCCATTTACCGAGGCCGCCTCGACGCGTGTGGAGCCATCCGGTTCCCGGGCCGGGCATGGTGGACAGCGCGCCCGGAGTTCGGCTTCCCGGCCTTCGTCGACGTGGGCAAGGTCGGGGCGTCCACTGCGGTGATCAGCTCGTACAACGATTACATCGACGTGCGCCCCGACTCCCTCGTGGACGCTCTGCCGCCGCGGACGCTCCGCTATGCCCGTCGCGCGTACGCGAATTATCCCATCGAGCCGCCGCCCCCCGGGAGCTGCGCGAGGGGCGTGAGCGGCGCCGCGCCCATCATGGCGTTCTCACCTCGCGCAGGGGAAAACCCCGTCTGGATCTCCGACACCGTCGGCTGGGGCTCGGGGGTGCGGCTGGCCGACGTGAGCGGAGACGGCGTGCTGGATCTGCTCGCGACCCGCTGGGGTCCGTCGTATTATGGCATGGGCGCGCCGCTCGAAATCTATCTGGGCACCCGGCGAGGTTTCGAGACGAGCCCCGCGTGGACATCCGGTACCTGCACCATCGGCGAGACAATCCTGGTCGGCGACCTCGATCGCAGCGACTGGACGGAGACCCGGGAGCTCTTCATGATCCAGCGCTCCCGCGCCGTGGTCACCCTCTCGCGACAGACCACCGAGGCGATCCTGGAGGTCGAGCGCAACGGGCGCGCGCTCGGCTCCCGCGAATGGACGTCCGTGCCCGGCGGCAACTGGATATCGTTCGCGGAGCGTCTCCAGCCGGGGGACGTCGTGCGTGTCCAGTACGCGTATTCGCGTCGGCCCGACATCATCCTCGCGAGCACCTACGCGCCCAATTACGTCTTTTACCGCGACCCGGCCGCGACCGACGTCCAGGCGGAGGAGACGACGAGCGAGCCCGACCTCCTCCGACGCCTGGAGGAGGATCCGGATCTTCGGCGGCGTTTCCTGGAGGATCCGGAGGCCGTCGTGTCTCGCCATGCGCTCTCCAGGGAACCGAGCACCGAGCGTCTTCTCGACAGTGATGAGGAGTGGCTCCGGACATGCTCCGAGGAGCCGCTGAGGCAATACGCGATTCAGCCCGCGCCATGGATCCCGCCCGAGACGCGGACCACGGCGCCGCGAATCGCGGAAGGACGAAGAGGACATGCCGTCACCGTGACGTATTACGGCGCGTTCTTCCCCGAGGAGTTCCACACCTGGGAGCTTCAATCGGGGGACACGAAGATCCCCGGGAGAGCCTCGGCCGTGAAAAACCCCAAGGCGCCGCAATCGAGCGTCGACGTGACGTTTCGCCTCGGCAGGGACATCCCCACGGGGCGGTACAGCGTTCACGTGCTCGATGCCCAGGGAAAAGCTTTCGTGGTGCGGGATATCGCATTCGTCGTGAAGGAGTGAACCCATGATCCTCGCGCTCGAAGACACCCTAAAGCTCGCCGCGTCGCTCTTTCCCCCGGCGCTCGTCCCACCCGACACGCAGCGCGCGCTCGTGCGCCTGGCAGGCGCGCTGCCACCCGTCGCCTCGGGCGGCGCCGTCGAGTGCCGCCTCGGCGACGACCCGCGCGTGGACCTCCTGATGTATCTCCTCGCCAAGGAAGGCGGCCCTCGGGCCATGTTGCGCCGGCCGGCCCGTGAGAATGCTCCAGCGTGGCAAACCGTGCGGAGCTTTTGCGAAGCCTGGAGCTGCGAGGGCTCTCTCCTGCAAACATGGGTGCCAGTGCTCTGGCTCGAATTCGACGTCGAGCGGGAAGACGCCCTGCCAGCGCCCCTGCCCTTTCCCTGTGTCGATCGGCACCTCCTCGACGCATTCCCCCCGGGGCCGCAGGATAGCGCCACGCGGGAGGTCGGCCTGCAGGTGATTCGCAAAGCCGCCGCGCTCCTGCTCGGGCGTCCGCTCTCCGCGGCCGCGGAGCGCGCGATGATCCGCTGCATCGAGTGTTTGCCTCGGGAGGGGCGCGCGCTGCATGTCGCGCCGCTCGCGACGCGTGGGCTCGACGCCGTCCGCGTCGTCTCGACCCTGCCCGTGGACGCATTGCCGGGTTACCTCGACGCAATCGCGTGGCCCGGCGCGAGGCCGCCCCTCGAAGACCTGCTCGCGTCCCTCTTCCCGCGCACGGGCCACGTCTCCTGCCACCTCGACGTGACGGACCACGTCGAGCCCGTCCTCGGCCTGGAAATCTACCACGCGCCCGGGGATCCGCGGTGGGAGCCGGTGCTCGACGAGCTCCGCGCGCGGGGCGCCTGCTCGCCGGAAAAAGCCGAGGCCCTCCTGCGCTGGCCCGCCGAAGCGATCGTCGCGCTGCCGCATCATCGCTGGCCGAGTCGAATCCTGGGCACGGTGGGCATCAAGCTCGTCTTGCGGCCCGACGGGCCGCTCCTCGCCAAGGCTTACCTTGGGTTCACCGAGCGTCTCTGGTATGCCAGCCGAGACCACTTTCCCCATTGATGGGCATCCGAGCCCGAGCGACTGTCCCCCGATTGCCGGGTAACGCACGTTCGCGTCGACGACGACGGCGTCCCCCCGCTCGTCAGGAAACCTCTTCCTTTGTGCACGTAGAGAGTTTAGGATGCGCCCGCACATCCGGGCCGCTTCATGTGGACCCGGGGACGCGGGAGAAGAGAGGATGTCGTTCGTCAAACGCCCGGGAGGGGATCCCACGCAGATGCCCGGTGGCCTGCGCGAGCCGGAGATGCCGATCTTCGAGGAGAAGGCGATCACGTCACGCGTGGCCGAGAAGGCCGTGAGCGCATTCCAGGCGAAGGGCGGCGCGGCGCTCGAGGATCTCGCGAGCCGCGCGGGCGCGGCGGGCCTCGGCGAGGGCGGCGGCGCGCTCGGCGGCACCGATCTCACGTTCGCCTGGGAAGACGCGGCTGGGCCCACGGGGCCGTGGAGCCACCTGCGCGTCGTGTCCGTGCGCGGGACCGAGGCCCTGTCGACCCTCTATCGTTATGAAATCACGGCCTTCGCCCGCGAGCCCGCGCCCGAGCTCGATCCGGACGAGCTCATTCAAGCGCGCGCGACGCTGCGGATCGCCACGACGACGCAGCCGGCATTTCGCGTCGTGCACGGCATCGTCGTCGAGGCCGAGGAGCTCGGGCCCGTGCCGGGGGGCATGCTCTATCGCCTCGTGCTCGCGCCCCCGCTCACGCGCGCGATGCACCGCATGCGTTGTCGCATCTTCCTGGAGAAGACCACGCGGCAAATCATCGACGCGGTCTTGCAGGGTGACCCCGAGCTCTCGCTCTCGGCCGGGGCGAACGCACCGCCCGACGGTGGGGAGGATCTGAGCTTCGCGCCGGCGATGGAGCAGTACACGTGGCGCATTGCGGACGCCTCGCGGATCGACGACGTGGCCACGCGCGGGTATTGCGTCCAGTACAACGAGAGCGATTTCGCCTTCGTGTGTCGGCTCCTGGAGGAGGAGGGCATCTCGTTCCATTACGAGAACGGCGACGGGGTGTGCCTGCTCGTCCTCTCGGACAGCGACGCGGGTCGCACGCGCCTCGACCCATTCGCGCCGCTCGGCCCCGGCCTCGTGGGGCGCGCGGTGCAATCGATGAAGCTCGGGGCGCGCCTCCGCCCGCGCAAGGTCTCGCTCCTCGATTACAACTGGAAACAGCCGACGCTCGACATGGCCGTCGCCGAGCCGGCGCGGCCGGCGAGCGCGGACCTCGTGTACCACGAGTATCCGGGGCGCTACACGGAGACGCCGGCCATGGGCAAGCCGCTCGCGGCGGCCACGCTGGATCGGCTGGAGGTGGAGGCGAGCTACGCGGTCGGCGAGAGCACGTGCCGCACGATCGCGGCGGGGAGCATCTTCGCGCTCGAACACCCGCAATCTCGCTACGAGGGCGAATACCTGGTCACGAAGATCGAGGTCCGCGCCGAGCAGGCGGGCGTCTTGCCGCCGAGCGCGGCGACGGCGATGGCGCTCTCCGGCGTGCCATTTGCCGTGACGTTCGAATGCGCGCGGCGCGGCAAGAATGGCTCCGTGGCGGAGTCGAGGTTCCGCCCGGCGCGCGTGACGCCGAAGCCGCGGATTCAAGGCTCGCAGACGGCGTTCGTCACGGCGGAGCCGAGCACGAAGGGGGCGGAGATCCACGTGGGTGGACCGCCGGGCGCCGAGATCGGCTGCGTCCGCCTCAAGTTTCATTGGGACACGGACACGGCGCGGCACGGAAAGGAGCCGACGTCGTGCTGGGTGCGCGTGAACCAGGTCTTCGCGGGGGTCGGCGAGGGCGCGGTGTTCCATCCGCGCGTCGGGGTGGAGGCGATCGTCGATTTCGAGGAGGGAGATCCAGATCGGCCGATCGTCGTGGGGCGCGTGTACAACGGGAAGAACCGGCCGCCGGGCGGAGCTCCCACGGTGAGCACGCTCAAGACCATGTCGAGCCCGTCCTCGGGGGCCTTCAACGAGCTCACGTTCGACGATACGGCGGGCAATGAGCAGATCAAGATGCACACGCCGTTCAACTGGAATTCGGACGCCGGCAATGATCGGACCGAGAAGGTGGGGAACAACAGCGCGTCGACCGCGGGCGTCGATCGCAACGAGATGACGGGCTCGAACCGGACCACGCTGGCGGGCGGGAACAACGCCGAGGTGGTGGGGGGCAACGAATCGGTCACGGTCGGCGCGAACCAGAACACGAACGTCGGAGCCAATCAATCGGTCCGCGTCGGATCGAACCGAACGGTCGACGTGGGAGCGAACCAGACGGTCACCGTGGCGGCCAACCACACGGAGACGATCACGGGCAACCGCGAGTCGACCATTTCGAGCAACGACAAACTCACGGTGACGGGCGCGCAGGACGTCCACGTGTCGGGCCCCCAGAAGGCGAACTACGGCGCGACGCAGGACATCACGGTCGCCGGGAACCAGAAGGCGCAAATCGGCGGCGAGCAGACGATCGAAGTGGCGGGGCCGCAGGCGCTCAAATCAGGGGCGAGCCAGAAGATCGAGGCGCCGGCGCAGGAGATGAAGGCGGACGGCACGCAAGCGTTGAAATCGACGGTCCTCACGGTGAACGCCGCGGCGATGGCGACGGTCGAGACCACGATGTTGACCCTGAACGGCGCCGCCTTCACGCAGCTCAACACGGCGAGCCTCGTCATCACGGCGGGGACGATCACGATCAACGGCGGCGCGATCACCATCAATGGCGGCGCCGTGACCGTGAAGGGCTCGCCAGTCGACATCGACGGCGGCGGCGCGGTGAACGTGACCGCGGGGCTCATCAAGCTGAACTGAGCGCGCGCATGAAATTCGTCAACGAGACCCCGCTCCCGGCGGCGATGGTTCCGAACGGCGAGGAGGACGATCGGATCACGGCGCTGTTCCTCTGCGCGATCACGTACCGGATCGCGCCGGGCGGGCTCGCGCTCGTCCCCGGGCAACGGCCTCTCGCGCTCGACGCGCGTTCGAAGGTCCCGAACGACGCCATGTTTTCGAAGGAGGTCGCCTCCGTGTGCGCGACGGGCTTCGTGTATCCGCGCCGGGGCGATCGCGCGCGGGAGGCCACGGCGTCGTTGCGTGTTGGTTCGTCGGACCAGCACATTCAGGTGTTCGGGACGCGGGTCTGGCAGCGGGGGGCGCTCGGGGGGCTCACGCCGAGCTCGCCGATCCCGTTCGAGCGAGTGGCCATGAGCTGGGAGAATGCGTACGGCGGCGTTTCGAAGGTGCCCGCGGCGGTGGTGGAGATGGACGGGGAGGAGGCGTTTGTCCCGGAGCACGAGGCGGGATATCCGCTGAACTTCGACGGCAAGGGGTTCTCCACGGACGAGGCGCGCGCCGAGAATCAGCCGCTCCCGCAGCTCGAAGATCCCGCGGCGCTCGTGCGCCTCTGGGACGATCACCCCGAGCCCGTCTGCTTCGCGCCCTATCCGCTCTGGGGCGGCATGCGGGCGAAGCACGTGATGAAGGGGCAAGAGCTCGACATGACGGGCGTTCGCAAGCTCGGCAGCCGCGCGGCGCCGCGAATGACGTTCGACACCATCGGCGCGGGGACCGAGATCGTGCTCGCGGGGATGCGGCCCGGGGGCTCTGTGCTTTCGTTCGTGGTGCCGCGATCGCCGGTCGTGATCGCGATGTCGGTCGGGGGCACGCGCGAGACGATCGTGCCGCGGCTCGACGCCGTCGACATCGACGCCGAGGCGTGTGAAGCGCGATTCGTGTTCCGCGCAAAGGCGACCTATGGCCTCGTGCAATTCGAGGAGCGGCGAGCGGCGCTCTTGCCGAGCGAATTTTTCCCGGAGGCATGAGCGGCCATGGCGAACAACTTCCACACGGACGCGGGATGGCTGCTCGTCGGGATCGATGGGCACAACGGGATCCATTGGCCGTTCGTGCCGATGTGGTTCTTCAAGCTGAACCTCCTGCACCCGCTCTCGATGGGCGACAAGCAGAAGCCGACGGTGATGTTCAACGGCGTGCCGTCGGTGACGCACGGGCACGAGCCCTCGAAATTGTGGCCGCACATCGGCATTTTCCCGAGCCCGCTCGATCTGATGACGCCGCTACACATCCTCTTCGGCTCGCACAAATGCTGGCTGCCGCGGGGCGCCGTCCAGATCTGCGGGGAGCAGGCGACGTGCTGCGTGATCGGCGGGGCGATGTCGCTCAACGCCGATTGCTGGGAGTACGGCAAATGGCCGACGTCCCTCGTGGAGGACCCGGGCACGGTCCAGACGACGCCCACGGTGATGGATTTCCTCATGGGCGCGGTTTCGCTCGCGGTCGACCTCGTGATCGACCTCGCGTTCGAGGTCGTCATGAACCTCGGCGGCGCGGCGCTCAAGAAGCTCGGCGACGATCTCATTGCCCCGTTCTTCAAGAAGGCGGACGAGGCGGTGGAGGGGGCGGCGAAGAACGCGGACGAGGTGCTCGGCGAGGGGCTCGAATCCGCGGCCAAGCAAAGCGACGAGGTGGCCGGGGAAGCTGCGGAGAGCGCGGCGAAAGGTGCGGACGGGCAGGCCTCGGATCTTTGCGACGAAGTGCGGTGCGAGGGCGGGCATCCGGTCGACCTGACGAGCGGGGACGTCGTCGATCGAAAAGTCGATCTGGTCCTGCCCGGGGCCATTCCGTTCGAGTGGAAGAGGCACTACTCGTCGAAACGCGCGCTTGCGCGAACCTCGCTCGGCCGCGGCGGGTGGGCGCACGATTTCGAGCAATGGATCGAGCGTACGGACGACGGGCTGCTCTCGCTGCGCAGCGAGGAGGGCCGCGACGTGTACTTCCGCGCGCTCCGCGTGGGGGAGAGCGCGTTCCACCGGATGGATCGGTTGACCTTGCGGGCGCTCGAAGGCGGGGCGTTCGAGGTGACGAGCCACAAGACGCGGCTCGTGCGGCATTTCGCGCCCGAGGCGCCGGGCGGAAAGGCGCTTCTCCGCTCGATCCGGGACGCGTACGGCAATTCCATCGTGCTCGAATACACGAACGGTCGCCTGCGCCGGGTGATCGATACGGCGGGCCGCGAGGTGCGCCTGAAGACGACGCACGGCGGGCGTATCGCGCGGCTCGAGGTCTGGGTCGGTGATTCCTTCGAGCAGTGGGTCGATTACACCTACGCGAAGATGGGGGAGCTCGAGAGCGTGACGGACGCGCTCGGGCAGACGGAGCGTTACGCGTACGACGAGGATCACCGGATGGTGAAGACCACGCTGAAGAACGGCGTGAATTTTCATTATGCGTACGATCCGGAGACGGGGCGCTGCAAGAAGACGTGGGGGGACGACGGTCTGCACACGCTGGTCCTCACGTACGACCTGGAAAAACGCATCACAAAGGTCGAGGGGAACGAGGAGCCGAGGATCCTTCACTGGAACGAGTCGGGGCTCGTCGTCCGGGAGGAGACGCCGGATGGGATCCTGATCCGGACCTGTGAATACGATGCGGACAATTACCTAATCGGCAAGACGAACGGCGCCAGCGAAGCGACGCGGTACCGGTACGATGCGCGGGGGAACAAGGTCGAGGAGGTCGATCCCGCGGGGAACATGACCCGGTGGGAGTACGACGATGACCTTCCGGTGTTGCGGGTCGGTCCGGACGAGGGGACGACGCGGTTTTCGCGGGACGGGTTCGGCGCGCTGCAGCGGGTCGAGTATCCGACAGGGGTCCGGTATTCGTTCGCGTACGACGGAAAGGGGCGCCTCACCTGCGTGAGCGGGGACGAGGGGATCCTCGTCGAGGTCACGCACGACGCCCAGCACAACGTCGTGGCCGAGGTCGACGCGCGTGGCGCCCGGACGACGTACGAGCACGACGTTCTGGGCCGGCCCGTGCGACGAGCCGACGCCCTCGGGCGCTTCACGGCGGTGGCGTACGATCGCCTGGGGCAACCGCTGTCCGTGCAGAGGCCAGACGGCACGATCACGCAATCGGCGTACGATCCGCTGGGCAATCCGATCCGCGTGGTGGACGCGTCGGGGCAGGTCACGCGGATGGAGTACGGCGGGACGGGCGTGCTCACGAAGCTCGTGCAGCCCGACGGGCGGACCTGGCGGTTCAAGTATTCGGCGCAGGAGAAGCTCCGCTGTATCGAGAATCCGCGGGACGAGAGGTACGAATTCGTTTACGACGCGGCAGGGAGGGTCGTCGAGGAGGCCACGTTCGACGGGCGGGTGCTGAAGTACGCCTTCTCGAAGGCCGGGAGGCTCGACCGGATCGAGTATCCCGATCGAAGCCATCGCGCATTTGAATACGACCGGCTCGGCAACGTGCTGCGCGAAGGCTCGACGGATGGGCCGATCACGTTCGAACGAGATCACCTCGGCCGACTCCTCGGCGCGGTCGTGGAGCAGGACGGAGAGCGGGTCGTCACGGCGTTCGAGCGGGATCGCTTCGGCCGCGTCGTGGCCGAGATCCAGGACGGGAAGCGGATCCGGTACGAGCTCGACGCGCGTGGCCGCAGGACGGCGCGCGTGATGCCGGAGGGCGCGACGACGCGGTATCGATACGATACGTTCGGGGCCCTCGCCGGCGTTTCGCACGACGGTCACGAGCTCACGTTCGATCGCGACATGCTCGGGCGGGAGACGGCGCGACGGGACGGCGCGGGGCGGTATTCGATCCGGAGCGAATACGACTCGATGGATCGGATCATCGAGCAACGCGTCGAGGCACGGCGGCCTGGCGGCGGGGTGCCGCAGGCGGTGGTGCAGCGGCTCTGGCAATACGACGCGCTCGGACGGGCCAAGATCGTCGAGGATGCGCGGTGGGGCGCCACGGCGTACCGATACGATCCGGTCGGGCAGATTCTCTCGGCGCAGCGGGGCGACCATCGTGAGGTGTTCGCGTACGATCCGGCGGGCTCGATCCAGAAGATGCTCGACGGGCTCGACACGGGCGCGGCGCAGGCAGACGAGGGCGAGGCGTGGGAGATTGGCAAGGGAAACTTGCTGCTCCGCGCGGATCGCACGAAATACACGTACGATCGGCGGGGGCGGCGGATCTCGAAGGAGGAGACGGGCCAGCGGACCAGGTACGGCTGGGATGCGCGGGATCGACTGCGCGAGGTCGCTCTGCCGTCGGGCGAGCGCCTGCGCTTCACCTATGACGCGTTCGGCCGGCGGGTACGCAAGGAGCTCCGTGATGAATACGGCGACCTTCGTCATGCCGTCGATTTCGTGTGGGACGGGGACGTCGTCGCGAGCGACGTGGACACGCGGTACGGCCGGCGCTCCTTCGTCCATGCGCCGGGCACGTTCTTGCCGCTGCTCCAGGCGGAGCGGGGCGAGGTGTTCAGTTACGTCGTCGATCAGGTGGGGGTGCCGAAGGAGCTGATCGACCGGGAGGGGCGGGTCGCGTGGTCGGCGACGCATTCGGCGTGGGGGCGCGTCACGGAGACGTACGCGGCGCCGGGGCGGACGGGTCGAGCCGTGGAGTCGCCGTTCCGGCTCCTCGGGCAATACGCGGACGAGGAGACGGGGCTTTGTTGTACGAGGTTCCGGTACTTCGACGCGTCGACAGGCAGGTGGTGCAGCCCGGATCCGTTGGGGCTTCTGGGTGGCTCCGATGTCTTTGCGTTCTGCGGAAATCCGATCGTCGACGTCGACCCGTTCGGTCTGGATTGTCGAAACTCGCCAGGCGTTGCCACGGCAGGAAACAATCATCCGGATGCCAGCAACTGGCTGAGGGGATCGCATGGCAATGCAGGGAGAATCCCCCAATCCGTGGCTGACAAGCTGAACGGCCGCCAATTCAACACCTTCGACGATTTTCGCGAAGCGTTCTGGAAGGAGATGGCGGCCGACCCCCAGGCATCGTCCGTGTTCAACGCCGCGAACCAGACACGCATGACGCAAGGCCTCGCGCCAATCGCACACTCGTCACAGCAATACGGTGGACACATGTCGTACATTCTGCACCACAACACGCCGATACAGCACGGCGGAGCTGTCTACGACATGGCGAACCTCACGGTCGTCACACCACAGTTCCATCAAACGATACTCGATCCGTCGTATCACTTCTGATGAAGCTACGAAGATGCACCGCGGAGCTGCAATGAATCAGGGACCCGACAGGACACGGTTGCTCGAGCTGGTCAACAAGATCCGGTCCGCGCGTGGCACGGAGCAAGAGCTGGACGCCTATATTCGCGAGCTCCAGGCCAAGACAGGGAATCCGGCAGTGACCGATCTCATTTACTGGCATGAGCCGCCATTGACAGACGAGGAAATCGTGGACCAGGCCTTGTCGAGGGCAGCCATCCCCCTTCGCGGCCCAAGCGAGTAGTCACCATGGCTCGGTCCTGTCGGATCACCAATTGACGCGGAGCGTCGTCGCCTGCGGATCGACAGGGGCCATCACCCGCACCACCCCCGCCCACGTCATCACCACCCGCCGCGCCTCCGCGTCCACCCGCACGGTCTGTAGCACCGCCTCCGGCGTGAACACCTTCGGGCTCCCCGGCGGCCTCACCTCGATCCGCGGCCTCTCCCCCGGCAATGGAAACCTCGTCTCCCCTTCCCCGGAGGCGAGCCCCTGCAAAATCACCACCTCGTCCCCCCGCAATCGCTCCACCGCCATCCCCGGCGCCGCCCCCTGCAGCCCACGTGGAAGGACCTCGTTTTTCCGGAACGGACCCGCGAGATCCTCGCCGTCCGCGAATTGCATCTCCCGGATCGGCTTCGTCGCCGGATCGTGCTCCAGAAACCCACCCATGAGCCGCATCATGCGCGGATACCACGTGTGCGGCACCCACCCGATCCCCGCAGGCATCGGCTGATCCAGCCACTTCTTCCAGTGTGGCACAAAAAACCGCGACGGCGTCAAGGGATCGCCGGGATCCTCGATCTGCGGGAGCAACGCCCCGTCCGCCCGATCCCGGTCCACGTCGATGAAATAAGCCCGCCCCACCTTGTTCCGCGGATACGCGAAGACCCCCTCCTGCCGCGGTGAAGGCTCGATCCTCCGCCCGTTCCGCCGCTTCGGAGGGCAGAGCTCGTCGTGCGCGTACGCGTCGTACCCGCCATACGCGAGATCCCACGCGAGCGGCACGCTCTCGAAGGGCGCCGGATCCGAGAACCGCACCACTCCGTCGATCGAGACCTCCGCCCGCCGCTCCCCGAGCACCCGGAGCACGCGCGCGTTTTTCCCGACCGCCACCTTCACCGTCGCCTCGCGCGCCTTGCCGCCCGGCGCATACGCCCGCCCCGTCACGATCACGTCGGTCGCGACCTTCGGCGGGAAGAGGTCCATATCGTCCCGGAGCCCGCGCATGCGGCCGTCGTCGCCCACCTCGAGGTCCGGCTCCCGGCGCACCGGCACCTCCACGTCCGCGAGCCGGAGCTTGCCCCCGGCGAACGAATACGCCCGTTTCGCCACGCACACGAGCCACACCTTGCCGTCCGTGCTCTTCGCGTTCGCGACCGCCTGCGCGCTGGTCATGCCACCCGCTCCCCGAACTCGGTTATCATGTCCCCGTGAAGGACGACGCCGAAACCCCCGCTCCCGCCGCGGCCCTCGCGCCCGCGCGGGGCGAAACACTCGCCGCGCCGGCGCGCACGATCGGGCTCGCCTCCGGACGATCGATCGAAATCGAGGAGACGGGCCGTGAAGAACACATTCAGGTCCGCAGCGCCGACGGAAACCTCGTCCTCTCGCTCCGCCTCACCGACGCGGGACCCGTCCTCTCGCTCTCCGCGGTCTCGCTGGAGATCGCCGCCCAGAAGCACCTCGCCCTGAAGAGCGAGACGCTCGCGATCCAGACCTCCGGCGACGCCACGCTCGACGTCGGCGGGAGCCTGCACGAACGCACGCGCGGGAGCGCGATCCGCGAGGTCGGCAAGGCCTCCATCGAGCGCGCCCGCGAGGTGAGCGTCGAGGCCGCGCCCGGCGGCGTGGTCATCAAGGCGAACGATGACGTGGCCATCACCGGCGAGCGCGTGCGGCTCAACTCGGACGATCCGCCCATGCCCCTCACCTGGGAAGAACACCACGCGCGGCAAGCCAAGAGGCTCGCCGCCGCGACGGAGCGGACCCACGAGATCGGCGTCCCCGGCCTCGGCCCGCTCCGCATCCCGGAGCCCTGACGCGCGCCTCACGCCCGCCGCGCCGCACGGAGCGCGTCGTTCGCCGCATCCCCGAGCTTCATGTCCGTCGCCACCTTCCGCGTCCACAGCCGCACGATCGGCATGAGCGCGGGGCGCTGGATCCGCAACGCGTCGAGCACTTCGTTCGTCTTGCCGCGCTCGAGCGCCACGAGCAGGCGCGTGAATGCCTCCAGCGTGATCGGTCCGCGGAAGGACTCCACCTTCGCCACGTACGCCGCGTCGTAGGCGTCGCGCAGCTTGTGCGTCCCGCGCGCCGACTCCGCGTCGATCGCGTCGGCCCAGCGCCGCTCGTTCTTTCGCCAGGAGCGCTCGCGCAGCGCGTGCGCATCGAGCACCTTCGCGCGATCCTGCTTCCCTTCGGCAAGCTCGGCGGCGATGGCCGCGGTCTGCTCGATCGTGAGCTCGATCGGCGCCTCGGGCTCCTCCTGCGCCGTGTTCAGCTTGCCCGCCGGCTCCGTGGTCGGCGCGGGCTCGATGCTGGCCGCCGCGGCCGCGACGGGGGCCTCCGCGGACGGTTTGTCGGGGGCCGCGAGGGGCCCGAGCATCGCGGGTTTCTCCACGGCGCGCGCCGTCGTCGGCGCTGCCTCGATCTTCGCCGCGATGCCCAGGAGCGCCGGCCGGGGCACCTCGAACGGCATCGGTGGCACGTTCGTCCGCGCCTCCACGCGCTCTTGCTTCGCAGGGACGTCGAACGGCTTCGTGTCGGGCTCCTCCGTATCCGCTTCCACCTGCGTCGGGCGCTTCGCCGGCTCGAACGGCGTCGCCGGCTTCGACGCC
Organism: Polyangium sp. 6x1; assembly: GCF_029946515.1. Taxonomy (GTDB): domain Bacteria; phylum Myxococcota_A; class Polyangia; order Polyangiales; family Polyangiaceae; genus Polyangium. The sequence goes on along the minus strand of NZ_JARZHH010000017.1, from coordinate 149,946 downwards.
GCCAGGGCGGGGACGTGGGTCAACGTCCTCGGGCCCGATCCCTCGTCCTCGTCCCTCGACGGAGGCAAAGGGCGCGTGACGTCGTCGTGGATCGCGATGCTCGGCGCGCCGGGTCCTCCCGCGACGAACGGGAGCACCGGCGGCGCCTGCGGCGCGGTTTTTCCCTCCGGCGTCACGAGCGTCAGCGTCGTGTCCACGTCGATGCCGGCCGCCCCCTCCGCGCCCGTCATGTTGACCGAGACGAGCCCTCCCTCCGCCGCATGCGCGAGCAGCACCACGCCGCGCCACACCAGCATCGCGATCTGCCGGTCCGTATCGAGGATCAACGTGTCACAGCGGAGCCGCACCTCCTGCGCCGGCGCCCCCGTGCGTCGCACGTTCACGCGCGGGACGACACGGGCGAGCTTCGTTTCGAGGTGAGGATACGACGGGTGCAGGTTCACGAGCACGATCGGCTCGTCCCCCGCGAGGTTCGCGAGCTGCTGATCGGCGGGGGCGAGGTTGAAGTACGCGCCGTCCACATCCTCGGGCAGCGGCTTCGTGTTCCAGGTGCGCGGATCCCAGCTCGCCGCGTGCTGCCCGAGGAGCGAAAGACGCGCAGGCGACGTCGGCGCGACGGGGCCGAAGCCCTCCGCGGCCCAGCCGCGATCCGCGCGAACCTCGATGGACTTCTGCAAGGTCCCCACGCCGAGCTGCGCGACGAACACGGCGGGCGTGGGCGACTTCGACGGATGAGCGCGCCCGAGCACGAGCACATCGGCCCTTCGCTTGAACGGGGCCATGTCGCTCGCGGGGCTCTTCGTGTCCCAGACCGCCTCTCGCCTCGCGGCGAGCGGCGATTCGCCGGGCGCGAGCTCGAAGGTCGCCTTGCAGATCACCGTGAGCGCGTGCGCGCCCTGACGCGGCTGCCAGGGGAACAACGAGGCGCGCAGGGCGCAAAACGACACGACATCCATGGGCGCAGCCTACCGCGAAGCGACACCGATATGAAAGCTGCCGCGCGACGTGCGCGGCAGCTACGCGCATCACGACCCGCCGGCCGAAGAGCTACCGGCGCCTCTTCGCGAGCGCCGCGTCGAGCTTGGTGAGCTTTTTCTCCGCGGCAAACCAGGCGAGGCATTCGAGGCGCGCCTTGCGTTGCGTCGCGGAGAGGCTCTTTCCATTGTCGAGTTTTCCCGCGAGCACCTCGTTCAGGAATTCCTCGGTCGCAGGGTGCCACGCGTAGAAGAGCGGCCAGAGGTACTTCGCGGGCATGCGCTGCAAACCGTAATACCCCGGCACGGATTGCTCGCGGCGGATGCATTCGATGAGCGCCGCGGAGAGCTTCGCGCCGTCCGCTCGTTCGAGCGGCTGGGCGAGCTTCACCCAGGCCGGCCGCGGGGTCCCGAAGGATCCCCAGTCGTTCCGGAAGAGCTCCCGGTACGCGGCGAGCGCCGCAGCGACCGCCTCCATCGGCGCGCCGGCGCGCACGGTCGCGTCGAAAACGTCCCGCAGCGGGTCGAGCTCGTCGAGCTTGGCCTCGAGACGTCGCGTGAGCCGCCCCCACGCGTCGTCGCCGAGCGCGGAGAGGACAACCGCCTCGTCGATCGTTTCCGCGTCGCCGAGCGCTCGCAGGTAAGCGAAGAACGGCGCGCGCTCGGCTTTTTCATGGCGGGGCAAGACATCGAACGCGATCTCGTGCGCGTCGTCGAGGACGCTCGCCAGACGGTCGGCGTCGCGCCGGTCGGCGAAGCGATCGAGGAGCGGCCGGGCCCGCTGCACGAATTCGAGCCGATCGGGCAATTTCACGCCGTCAGCCTCGCCGAGCTTCCACAGGGCCGCCGAGTGATCGACGATTTCCTTGAGCAGGACGAAGGGGATCGGAATCGACGCGCCGCGCTCGCGAGCGCCGGGGACCCCACGCCAGGGCTGTGCGCCCCACGCGGCGACAGCTCGGCCGCGTTCGTCGTCGCTGCGCTCGCTCGCGAGAAACCAGACGGGGTCGAAGCTCTCCGGAATCGCGCCGCCGTTCGTTTTGCCCGCCTGCTCCAGGCGCCGGATGTCCTCTCCATGCAGATCGCCGTGCCAGGAGAGCCCGGCGGCGGTGGCGAGCGTACGCGCCCGGCGATAATCGTCGAGCGCGCCGGCCGTGTCTCCCGATCCTTCGCGGACCAAGGCCCGCGCCGCGAAAATACGCGCCTCGAAGCCGCGCTCCGTGACCCCCTCGCCGGCGCGGGCGCGCGCCTCGTCCCCCCGCGCGCGCTCGTCGATCATGCCGACCGCCTCGTCGGCAAGCACGCGCGCCCTCGTGAGGAGCGACGAACGCTCTGCCTCGGAGATCGGCTTGGCTTTTTTGGTCTTCGGCCGATCGCGGCAGGGGTCTTCCCCGCCTGCGAGCTTCCCGAGGGATCGCGCCACCTGCGCGAGCCCAATCGCCCTTCGATCCTGCCGGTCGCCACGAAAAAAGAAGCCGAGCGAGAGTCCTTGCGCCGGGTCGCCGATCGGCTCGGCGGCGCGCCAATCCTCCGCGGCGGCGCGCTCGTCACCGAGATACAGCCGGCATTCCCAGCGGGCGCGGAAGAGCTCCGCGCCGGCGACCCCCGCATCGATGGCCGTCGACAGCCAAGGCTCGGCCTCAGCGTAGGCGCAGTGGTTGAATAACTTGTACCCGAGCATCTCGGCGATCCCCACCGCCGTCTCGAAGACGGCGCCGTCCTCCTCTTTCAGCCACGCGTCGAGCGCAGGCTGGATGTTTTTCAGGAACGTGAGGTGATTGTCATTCGAGAGGTGCTTCGTGGTGTATCGATAATGCTTGGCCACGAAGAGGCGCTCGCGAGGATCGCTGCTCGTGGCGTGAGGCGCGAGCGCTTTCAGATGGCCGCCGAGCGAAGAGGTCGAGCGGGTCCGCTCTTTGAGCTCGGACAGCTCCGCGAGCGCCTCCTTCCGGAGCTCGTTTGGCACGGCGTGCTCGAGCTCGAGCCAATAACCGGAGTCGACGTCGATGACGTGCCGGAGGAGGAGGACCGCCTCTTCGTGCGCATCTTCATCGAGCGCCAGGGCGATCCGGCCGACCGCGGGCAGCGCCGCATTTTGGAGGTTCTGCCAGTTGGCCCATTGCGTCGAGAAACCAACGGGATAGGGGGTGAGCGTCGGCAGAAGGCATGAGCGGCCGTGCGCTTCGTGGACGCGGGTCTCGGCCCAGACCCGCCCGGCGAGGAGATACAGGGCGGATCCCCGCTGGCGGAGGACGATCGGCTCGCCCTCGGCTCTTTGGATGGCCACTTCGATCGACGTCCCGACGCGCCTCGCCGTGAACGAGGGGACTTCACGCTGCCCTTGGAGAAAATTCGACGAAAAGTGCGCGAAAAACTCGGCGAGGGCGTCGTGCAGCGTCGCATTGGAATCCATGGGGGGAGCGACCCTAGCACGTCCTCGACGGAGAGCTACGTTCGCCCGTGGCGACGAAGCAGCGGCGTGAGCCTCGCCCCGGACCTCGAGGCCATTACCCTACGGAATCGCATTCATGTCACGTGCCCGTCAGCCCTCGCCATTCCGCGGCCGCGGAGCCTTCTTCCGTCTCGCTCCCATGGCTCCCGACGCGGCGGCGCGCAGAATGCGGCGGAAGGTGGGGCATTCCATGTGGCTCGGCGCGGCGCAGGCAGCGGCGTGTCGCAGGCCGTCGCGCATGGCGCAAAGCTCGCGGATCGTCTTGTCGAGCTCCTCCGCCTTTGCGAGGAGCATCCGCCGATCGATGCGCGGCTGCCCGTCCGGCGCGAACATGAGCGCTATCTCGTCGAGCGAAAAACCGGCGGCACGACCGAGCGCGATCATCGCCAGCCGCTCGAGGACGCCGGGATCGAACAGGCGGCGCAGGCCCCTCCTGCCGACGGAGGCGATCAGCCCCTTTTCCTCGTAGAACCGCAGCGCCGAAGCCGGCACGCCGGACCGCTGCGCCACCTCGGCGATGTCCAGGTCTTTCACGCTTGACCTCAAGTCGACTTGAACTGGCATGGTGCAGCTCACGCCTCGTCGTGGCAAGCAACAAGCAAGGAAGGAGACGCCCATGAGCGCAACACAGCCCACAGAGAACGAACAGACGGCCCTTTGGAACGGCCCCGCCGGACGTGCCTGGGTCGACGCGCAGGAGCTGCTCGACTCGATGTTCAAGCCGTTCGAAGACCTGCTCGCCTCCGCGGTCTCCGCCGGTCCCGGAGGCCGGGTGCTCGACATCGGCTGCGGCACGGGCGCGACGACGCTCGCCGCCGCGCGGCTGCTCGGCGCGAAGGGCCGCTGCGTCGGCATCGACATCTCGGATCCGATGATCGCCGCCGCCCGGGCACGCGCCGAACGGGAGGGCACGCCGGTGAGCTTTCTTCGCGCCGACGCGCAGGTCCACGCGTTCGAGCCCGCGAGCTTCGACATGATCATTTCACGCTTCGGCGTCATGTTTTTCGAAGACCCTGTCCGGGCCTTCGCGAACCTGCGGCGCGCCGCGAGCGACAACGCCGAGCTCCAGTTCTTCGCCTGGCGGAGCGCCGCAGACAATCCGTTCATGACGACGGCCGAGCGCGCCGCGGCGCCGCTCCTGCCAAACCTCCCCGCCCGCCGACCGGGCGCGCCGGGGCAATTCGCATTCGCGGACGCCGGCCGAGTCTCCACGATCTTGGAGGAGAGTGGCTGGGCCGAGATCGACATCCAGCCGATCGATATTGCCTGCACGCTGCCCGAGAAGGAGCTCGTCCGTTACTTGACCCGGCTCGGTCCCCTCGGCCTGGTCCTGCAAACGGCGGACGAGCAGACGCGCACGCAGGTGATCGAAACGGTCCGCGCCGCGTTCGATCCCTACGTGCACGGAGCCGACGTCCGTTATACCGCGGCCTGCTGGAGGGTCCGCGCGCGCGCCGTCATTTCGGCACCGTGACCTGACAGCTATCCTGCGGCCCGATCCACGCGATGATGTTGACCCAGAGCTTTTCGATCTCGGGCAGCGCTTGCCATTCGCTGTCGTATTCGATCCACTCGTCGCCCCACACCACCGCCCGGCCCTTGCCCCGCTCGTGCGCGAACGCCACGGGCCCCGCTGCGATGCTCCCGATCGCCGTGCTCGTGCCGCCGCTCCCGCCGAGGTCCCCGACCACGTATCCGCCGAGGAACGTCACCGACGAGAGGCCCGCCGTCACCGGATGCGCCGCGAACATCGTCACCGGCTCGGACTGCAGCCCGGGCTGATACGCGAGCCCGAACGGGGCGAGCAGCGTGTTCGTGTAGAAATCCGGATCCGCGTCGGTATATCCGGTCATCGAGACGAACCCGCCCCGCGTCTCCACCCACGCCGCGAGCGCGCTCGCCTCCTCGGCTGTGTAAGGCCGTGCCAATCGATCGAAGATGATGACGTCGTATTTGTCGAGGAGCGCAGCATCGAGGACCTCCGCGGGCGTCTGGTGCGTCCGCTCCACGCTCGTGCCTCGCGCCGTGAGCCATGCCTGGAAGTTCGAGGAGGGGTTGCTCCCCGGGCTGCCGACGATGCCGATCCGCAAGCAATCGCAGATCCCGTCCTGGCCCACGTCGACGTCGTCGACGCGGCCATTGCAATCGTCGTCCTTGCCGTCGCACACCGTCTCGACCGCGCTCGCCGGCGTGCACGACCCGCCCCCGCCCCCCGAGCCGCTCGGGAAGAGGAAGCCGCCTTCGCCTCCCATTCCGCCGCCGCCCGCGTTCATGCCTCCGCTCCCGCCTGCGCTCCCGCCCCCCGCGCCGCCCCCTTGCCCCCCGGGGCCGGACGTCGCCCCGTTTTCGCCACCCGAGCAGTGGACGAGCCCGGACGCGAACAGCACCATGCAAAAGATACGCTTGATCATACCTCGATGGTCGGCGGCATCGACCGGGATGTCAATCACGAGGCGCGCTCTCCTCCAAGCCCCCGAGGACCCCGCTCCCTTCCGCATCTCCCCAAGGCCATCCCATCCCTGGACGCGCGTGGTATCCTTTGCGCCTTCGGATTGTCGTCCCTCCAAGCCCCGAAAGTGACACTTTATGAATGCTAGAATTTTTTCCCACGCACGTCCCCTCACGGCCGTCCTCCTCGCGTTGCCCCTCGCGCTCGTCGTCGCCTGCAGCGGCGAAAAGGGCTCCGGGGATCCGGGCAGCGGCGGCGCTGGAAATGCCGCCGGCGCAGGGGGAAGCTCGAGCAGCTCGGGCATGGGTGGGGCCTCTTCGAGCTCCGGCGGAGGCATGACCGGAAACCCAACGCAAGGCAAATGCAGCACTCCGACGCTGACCGTCACCGAGGTCGAGCTCCCCATCGCCGTCGACCAGAACGAAGACGAGGTAAATCTCCGCCCCCTCGCGATTTCGCCCAAACCGTCTGGCGGCTCCCGCCTGGCCTTCATGGGGAGCGACGACAAGGTCCACGTCGCCGAGCTCGACGTGAACGACAAGCTCGTCGGTGACCTCGTCGATATCGACGCCCACGATTTCGGCGACCTCTATGCCGATGACAAAGGCGGCGTCCTCCTCCTCACGCGCGACGCCCAAGGCGGCGGGACGCTCAACTGCGGCGATCCGACGAACCTCTGCGGCAATCCGCCAAACCCGCCCGTGGCATGCCACGACATGTACATGGTGCGCTTCGACGGCCAAAGCGAGTCCTGGGCGACGAAGCTCACGAGCTCGAGCGCGGCCCTGCCCCCGTATTCGACCGGCAAGACGGGCCCCGACGTCTTCATGATCTGGTGGTACGCGCATCACGGCCGCATCGCCTCGGATGGCACGAACTTCGCCGGTTATTTCGGCGCGGCGATCAGCGTCACGCAAGGCGGCTGCATCAACATCCACCAAGGCGATCGCATGAAGGTCGTCTCCCCGGCCGGAGAGCCGATCTCCGGCGGGTTCGATTGGGGTTGTAGCCACAGCGGCTACGAGCGCATCACCTGGGATCCGGACGCGAAGAAATACGTCACCATCTGCAAGACCGACAACAACAACCGGATCGCCTATGCCCCGGCCGTCTCCACGATCAAGGGGATCGACCTCGCGTACGCGAATTTGAGCGACGTCGCCCTCGATCACGACGGCGGATACTGGGCCCTGACGAGCGACCGTCAAGATGGCCAGCCCGCCCTCGCCGACGGCCTCGCCGAGGTCCACCTCCTGCATTTCAACGGCGGGACGGCCGACAAGGACATCGTGCTCGCCGGCAAGGCCGGGGAGAACGCGCGCGCGCCCTACCTCGCGAATTACGGCGACAAGTACCTCCTCGCCGGCTGGGAGACCTCGACCGCCTCGGGGGATCTCAAGGCCTCCGACGGAAATCGAAAGATGTTCGTCCAGGTCCTGAACGTGGCGACCGGCGAAGCCGTGAGCGACGTGCTCGACGCCGGCGTGCCGGGCAATCGTTACCAGGCGTTCCGCGCCTACCCGGATGGCAGCGTCGCCTTCGCCGCGAAGGGCACGAAGGGCAGCGCCGTCCGTATTTTCCGCGCAATGCCCTGCGCTGCGGAGTGATCGCCCCTTCGCGCCCCCCGCAAGCCTTTGATGCGGGGGGCCGAAGGCGCGCCCACCAGACGACGGTGTCTCGGCGGGCTACTTGTAGTAGCAATCCTGGAAGGCTTTCCCCTCCGCCTGGCATACCGTGTCATCACAGGAAAGCTCGTTGGCTTCGTTGCACGAGCACGCGGAGGTCTCCTGGGGCTGCGGCATGCAATCGACCCACGCGGAGAGCTCGTCCGCGCATTCAGGGCTGCAATTGCATTTGGTTGGGTCTGCATTACACCCGAACGCGGCGACCAGTGCCGTTGACTTGTTGCATGCCTCCACGCATGCCGCATCCCCGCCCCCTCCGCCATTGCCCCCCGACCCGCTGCTCGAATTCGAAGACGAGCCGGGCCCCGAGCTCGTGGACGCGCTTCCTTGGCCTCCCTCCCCACCACCGCCTCCGCCGCCCGCGGGACCCGAAGTGGCTCCACAGGCCGTGACCGTCAAAAAGAGACCAACCAAGCTCGCCTTTTCGAAAAAACGCATTCCTGTACGCTCCGTTCCATGATCACGGCAACGGCTCCCGGAAAGAAGCATCCGGTACGCACGCCGTGCCGATTGTGCGAGCAAAGCAGGCCGCCCCTCTCTGTCGTCGAGGGCGGCAGCTTGATGGCGTTCCCGCCAGGCCGTGCGCAACGCCCATCCGGATGGGGCTCTTCCGTGTCGACAGAAAAAGGTGTTCCCTGCACCTACAGCCCGAACACCCCGAGCGCCGCAAGCGCGACGAACCCCACGACGCTGCTACCCTGGCGCGCCCCGAGGCATTTGGACCGAAGGAAGGATAGCTGACAGGCTGTCGGCAATGGTATAAGCGCGTGGATGACACGCCTGGCCATGCTTGCCTTCGCGCTTGCCTTCGGGGCGGGCATCGCCCCTGCGCGAGCCGCGGAGCCGCCTCCGACCCCAGCGGCGTCGCCCGCGACGCGCCTCGCGATGTCCCCGTTCGTTCCAACGTATCCATTCGCCTCCCCCAAGAATCATGCACGGATGATACCCGTGGGACATACGCCGGCGCTCGTGCCCCTGCCCTCCGTGCGCGCCGCGCCGACCTCGACACGGGTCCAGCGCTGGTATGGGTGGCAAACCTTGATCGGCATCGGCGCGGCCGACATCGTGGCCTTCCCCTTGTCGACGGTGAAGCTCGCGCTCTTCGGGCCCGTGACCCTCGGCTTGCGGGCGTTCGTGCCGCCGATCGTGCACTGGTCGCACGGTCACGTCGGCAAGGGCTTCGGCAGCCTCGCGCTGAATCTCGGCTTCCCCGTGGTCATGGCCGGGATTGGCGCCGGGATGGGGCTCGCCTGGGGCCACGACGACATTCCAGGCGTCTCGGCCATCTTCGGCGGTTTCCTTGGCGTTCTGGCCGCTCCAGCGATCGATATCGCCGTGCTCTCCACGGAGGATGTCGATGCGCCTGCCGAAAGGGCCTCGCGCCTTTCCCTCCCCCGCGTGCTGGCCGTCGTGCCCATGACCTCCGCGGATCGTGTCGGCCTCATCCTGATCGGCCAGCTCTGAAATCGGCGCCCGCCGCTCCGCAATTCAGCCGAAGTGACCCCGCAGGTACGCCTGCGTGCGCGGCTGCCGGGGAGCCTCGAAGAGCTCGGGCGTGGGGGCCACCTCGACGATTTCGCCCATATAGAGGAACGCAGCCTGATCGCTGAGCCGCCGCGCCTCCTGCATGGAGTGCGTGACGAGCACGATCGTGTATTTCTCCTTGAGCGCCACGATGAGCTCCTCGATCCGCCCCGTGGCAATGGGATCGAGGGCCGAGGCGGGCTCGTCCATGAGGAGCACCTCGGGCCGAACGGCCACGGCGCGCGCCACGCAGAGGCGCTGCTGTTGCCCGCCCGAGAGCTCGAGCGCGGATTCGTGCAGCCGGTCCTTCACCTCGTCCCAGAGCGCGGCCGCTTCGAGCGACTCGTGCACGCGGCACTCGAGGACGGCGCGATTCCGCTCGCCCGCCACGCGCAAGCCATACGCCACGTTCTCGAAGATCGTTTTCGGGAACGGGTTCGACCGCTGGAAGACCATGCCGACCTTCCGGCGCACCTCCACCGGGTCCACGTGCGGGTCGAGGATATCGGCGCCGTCGAGGTAGACCTTGCCCGTCACCCGCACGCCGTCATGGAGCTCGTGCATGCGGTTCAGCGCCCGCAGGAATGTGCTCTTGCCGCAGCCAGAGGGGCCAATCAGCGCGGTCACCTGGTTCTCGGGAATCGTGAGGCTCGCAGACCGGAGCGCCACTTTCTCGCGGTAATGGACGACGAGATCCCGGGCCTCCATCTTCGCCGTCATACGCGCGTCCCTCGCTGCGCCCTCGCCCGCAGCACGAGCGCCGCCGCGTCGAGCACGAGCGTGAGCACGAGGAGCACGAGCACCGTGCCGAAGAGCATCGGTCGTGCCCGATCGACGTCCGGAGCCTGCGTGGCGAGGACATACACGTGATAACCGAGATGCATGAACCCATCCCGCACGTCGGTCGGGACCCGCGGGAGGTAATTGGCGACGCCCGTGAAGAGGATCGGCGCGACCTCGCCCGCGCCGCGGCTCACCGCGAGCACGACGCCCGTGAGAATGCCGGCGCGCGCGTGCGGCAAAACCACGCGCGCGATCGTCGTGAGCTTGGTCGCGCCGAGCGCATAGGAGGCCTCGCGGTGCTCACGCGGGACGCGGCGGATGGCCTCCTCCGTGGTGACGATGACGACCGGCAGCGTGAGCACCGCGAGCGTGAGCGACGACCAGAGGATCGCGGGCCTTCCGAACACGGGCGAGGTCGCGTCCGAATAAAACATGCCGTCGATGCGGCCTCCCACGAACAGCGCGAAGAAGCCCAGGCCGAAGAGCCCGAATACGATCGAGGGCACGCCGGCGAGGCTCCGCACGGCAGCGCGCACGGCCGTCGCGAACCAGGATCGCTGCGGCGCGTATTCGGCGAGATAAACGGCCGTCGCGACCCCGACGGGAACGCCGGCCAAGGTCATCAGCATCGTGCACGCCGCCGTGCCATAAATGGCCGGCATCACGCCGCCCCCGGCGAGATCACTGGAGGGCGCATCGACGAGCATTTGCCACGAGAGCGCGCCCGCCCCATACACCACCACGATCCCGAGGATCGCAAAGATTGCGACGAGCACCACGAGGAGCGCGAGGCCCGAGACGAACCGGAGCGCGCGATCGCCGACGTTCACGGGCCCTCCCCCTCGGAAGGGTTGAGCCGACGCGCGAGCCTTCGCACCACGACCCGGCATAACGTGTCGAGCGCCCACGTGACGACGAGCAGGATCATTCCCAGGAGGAAGAGCACGCGCCAGTGCTCGCCGCCGCGAGGAGATTCGCCGAGCTCGGCCGCGATCGTCGCGGTCAGGGTTCGCGCGCTCGACGTGGGCGATGCGTCGAGCACGGCGGCGTTGCCCGAGGCCATGAGCACGATCATCGTCTCGCCAATGGCCCGGCCAAACCCGAGCACCAGCGAGGCCACGATCCCCGGCAGCGCGGCCGGCAGGACCACGCGGGCAATGGTCTGGTGGCGACGGGCGCCGACCGCGAGGGAGGCCTCGCGGAGCGCGAGAGGCACGCCGTGGATGGCGTCCTCCGATACGGTGAAGATCACGGGCAGCACCGCGAGCGAGAGCGCGAGCGCGGCGACGAGCGCATTGAGGCGATAGGTGCAGCCGAGGATGTCCTGGGTCGCGTCCGCGATGAACGTGAGGGCGAAGAAGCCGAGAATGACCGAAGGCACCCCCGCGAGCAGCTCGATGACCGGCTTGATCAGCGCGCGCGTCCGCGGTCGCAGAATCTCGGCGACGTATATCGCCGCGAGGAGCGAGAGAGGCGCGGAAATCGCCATGGCGAGCGCCGTGATCTTCAGCGAGCCCGCGAGCAGCGGCACCACGCCGTATTTCGGCGGGTAACCCACGGGCTGCCATACGTAGGCCGGATGGTCATAACCGGGGTAGTGCTGCGGGGCCACGAGCGCGAGGTCGGCGCCGCCGTCCCAGAGCAAGGGCAGCGCCTCACGGACGACGAATACGAAAATGAGGAGGATGGCGCCGATCGCCGAGGCCGCCGCGAGGGCAATCGCGCGCTCGGCGAGCCGCTCGCCGAGCGAACGGCGGAAGCGCCGGCGAGGCGCGATGCCCCGGCTCATAAGGAGCCCCGCCATGCAAAAAAACCCGCCTCCTCGGCGAGCCCCTGCGCCTCGGGGCCGACGATCCAATGCACGAACGCCTCGGTCCCCGGGTTCGTCGGCGTGACGAAGTAAAGGAAGAGCGGGCGCGTCAGGGGATAACGTCGGGCCATCGCCGCCTCGCGGCTGGGTGGGACGCGGCTCCCGTCGTCGAGCTCGAGCGGGAGCACCTTCACACCGCGGGCCCGTGCAATGCCGCCGTAGCCGATCCCCATGGGATCCCGAGCGACCGCTTGCACGACGGCCGCGGTGCCCGGCAGGCTCTGGGCCTCCGGCGCGAAGTCGCCTTTCTCGAGGACCCGCTCCTTGAAGTAGGCATACGTGCCCGAGCTCGATTCGCGCGAATAAAGGACGATGGGCCGGGACGCGCCCCCAAGCTCGCTCCAGCGCCGGATCTTGCCCTGAAAGACGTCTCGCAGCTCGTCGAGCGTCATCGACGAAATGGGGTTCGTGTCGTGCACGTACACGGCGACGGCGTCGAGGGCCACGGGGACCTCGACGAGCCTCGCGCCGCTGTCCTCGATCCGGGCGCGCTCTTCGGGCGCTATCGGGCGGCTGGCCATGGCGAGATCGGTCGTCCCGTTCATGAGCGCGGCGATACCCGTGCCCGTGCCGCCGCCGGAGACCTCCACGACCACGTCCGGCCGGTTCGCCGTGTACGCCTCGGCCCAGCGTTGCATCAGCACGACGAGGGTATCCGAGCCCCGGACCGTGATCCTCGCGCCGGCGCCCGGTTCACGTCCATAACGGCCGCTGCACGCGAGCAGGCTGAGCAGGACCCACAGGAAGAGTGCCCGATTCACGACCCGGCGTGTCGCCCGGCAACCCACATCGCCATGCCCCCTGAATGCAGCGTAGGCTCTCCCTCGACACGGCGTGCCGGAGGCGAGCTCGAGCATTTCGTTTCCGGTCCCTGCGTCGGATGATCCCGTCCATAGTGCGCCCGGAGGAGCTGCGGAATCCCTTCCCGCGGGTGCCGCTGGAGCGCCTGCATCTGCTTCGCGTTTTCCGCCTTCAAACGAGCTCGGCGCACCTCGGGCTGACTTTGCCCGAGCGCGCGAATCGCGTCCGCACCAGGTTGCCCGCCGCGCCCTCGTCGTTCCCGGGAGCGGACCTCACGCGTCGCGTCCGCGAAGCTACCGTTACTTCCGCGTGAAGCGCCTTGCGATCGTCGGCCCATCACGAGATCATCCGTTGCCGTGGCGCTCCGCCACGACGACGCGGCGAGGATATCCTTCATGAAAATACCGGTCATCGAAGCGCGGACGGCCGTCCGCGGGGTGCTCCTTTCGGCCCTCCTGGTTGGCTGCGGCAATGGGACGAGCGGCGGGCGTCCAGACACCCCCCCGCCCGAGGCCTGGAAGACGTTGAACGGCGAGGCGCCGCTCGTCACCGGCCATCGCGGGGCCTCCGGGTACCTGCCCGAGCACACGCTCGCGAGCTACACGCTGGCCATCGAGCAAGGCGCCGATTTCATCGAGCCGGACCTCGTCGCCACGAAGGACGGCCACCTCGTCGCCCGCCACGAGCCCGAGATCTCGACGACGACCGACGTCGCGTCGAAGCCCGAGTTCGCGGACCGGAAGACGACGAAGACCGTCGACGGCGTCCCCGTGGAAGGGTTTTTCGCGAGCGATTTCACGCTCGCCGAGATCAAGCAGCTCCGCGCCGTCCAGCCGCGGAGCTACAGGCCGCAGGATCAGAATGGCAAGTACGAGATCCCGACGTTCGAGGAGATCCTCGCGCTCGCCAAGCAGAAATCGGCGGAGACCGGGCGCGCCATCGGTGTCTACCCGGAGACGAAGCATCCGACCTATCACGCAGACATCGGCCTGCCGCTCGAGGACAAACTGCTCGCCGCGCTGGAGCAGGCCGGGCTCACGGGCCCGGACGCGAAGGTGATCCTCCAGTCGTTCGAGGTCGGAAACCTGCAATACTTGCGGCAAAAGACGTCGCTCCCGCTCGTGCAGCTCATCGACGCGGACGGCGTCGCGCTCGACGGGAAGATCACGCTCGCCCCGCCCTTCGACAAACCGTACGATTTCGCGAAGAAAAACGACCCGCGTACGTTCGCCGATCTGCTCACGGACGAGGGGCTCTCATTCGTCGCGGGCTATGCGGACGGCGTGTCGCCTTGGAAGCGGTACATCGTGTCGGCGCAGGGCGTCGACGCGGACGGCGACGGAGAAGCGGACGACGTGAATGGTGACGGCAGCGTGGACGACGCGGATCGAACGTCCCTCGCGCCGACGGATCTCGTCGCGCGGGCGCACGCCAAAGGCCTGTTCGTCCATACGTGGACGTTCCGGAGCGAGGCCATGTTCCTCGCCGGGGACTACGAAGCGAGCCCGGCGACCGAGTACGACGTCTTCTACCGCCTCGGCATCGACGGGGTGTTCAGCGACTTTCCCGACGAAGCCGTGAAGGCGCGCGCCCGCCTGGGACTTTGAGCGCGGCTCGACTCGCACCGCAATCGGTGGGACATCCTCTCAGTCGAAAATGGCAGGGCCGGGCGTGAGGATGCGGCGGGGGTCGAAGCGGTGTTTCAGGTGAACGAAGAGCGGCCACATGCAGCCGAAGTGATCACGCCAATCATCGGACGTGAAGGGGACGCCGCTCGCGGCATAACGTTTGCCGCCGAGATCACGGAGATCCTCGTAGATCGCGCGGTTCTTGGCGAGGAGATCGGAGACGACGGGCGGGGGCGCAGTGCGGAGGAGAGAGAAGAGATACACCGTGGGCTCGTCGGGGAGGGCGACGAAGGGAACGGTGACGGCGGCGCGTTTGAACGGGTAAATGAGAATGGGTCCGCCGCCCATGTCGTCGAGGGTCGTCTGGTCGAGGACGGATTGAATGAAGGAGGCCGCCTCGGAGCCGGGGACGAACATGTCGATCCACGGGTGGGGAAGCTGCCAGGCGCCGATGGACTTCAGGAACGCGACGAGGGGCGCAATGCGGTTCGCGAAATCGAAGTGGGTGAGGTCTTCCACGGTGAGGGTGGAGGGCGCGAAGGTGAGGTCGCCGGTGAGCGCGGCGTCGTCGGGGGGCTGCCCCGGGGCGTAGTATTTGACGGCCTCGATCTGATACATCCATCCGCCACCTTCGGCGGGTTGCGCGAACCCCTCGACGTAGTCGAAGCGGCCGTCGTCGATGACTTTTTCCTGGTCGGCCATCAGGTCGACGAGGGCGGGATACAAGGCGGTATAGCGGCGCACCATGCCGGGGACGTCGATGAGGCGGACGCGGGCGCGGACGATGATGCCGAACTGGCCAATCCCGCCGAGGGCCGCATGAAAAAGGTCGGGCTGGTGGGTGGGCGAGCAGGTGACGAGTCGTCCCTGCGCCGTGATGACCTCGAGCTCGAGGACGTTGTCCACGAGCATGCCATGGCGGAACGCCTGGCCGCCAATGCCGCCCACGGAGAGGGTGCCGCCGATGCTGAGGTCGATGTGATCGGTGAGGGCCGGAGGGCTCTTGCCGAGCGGCGTCGTGGCGGCGAGGAGGTCGACCCAGCGCACGCCGGCATCGACGAGCGCGCTGTCTTCGTCGATCTCGTGAATGGTGGCGAGGGAGGCCATGTTGATCACGATGCCCGCCTCGACCTGGGATTGGCCGTAGACGCTATGGGTATTGCCGATCATGCTCATCCCGCCGACCGGGATCCGGTGGGCGTGGGCGAAGCGGAGAATCGCGCGGATGTCGGCGATCGAGCCAGGCAGGAGGACGGCGACGGGGGTGTGGTGGAGAAAGTGGCCGAAATCGTCCGCCGCCGCGGCGAGATCGTCGGGAGCGAAGAGGAGCTGCCCGTCGAGGGATGGGACGGGGACGGCATCGGAGGCGGCGTCGGGCTCGGATAACCACGCGCGCGCAGAGGGGCTGAAGGCGAGGACGGCGGAGGCGGAGGCGAGGACGGCGAGGAAGGTTCTGCGGCTCTGGGGCTGCGTCATGGGCGATCGCTCCTGAACGAAGGGAAAGGCGGACGGGACAAGTATACGGGAAGCGCGCCGCCATGGCAGCCGAAAGAGCGTCGAGCAGGAATCAGCCCAGAATCGCTCCCACCGCGTCGGATCACGCAGGCCGCGCGGCGTCAGCGATAGGCCGCGGGGGCGTTTTCGTATTGCACGAGCAGGGTGGTCATCTGGAGCTCGTACGTGTACGCGACGCGGCAGTAGATGATGCGGCCGCGGAACTTGGCGAGCGTGTGCAGATCGCCGCGCACCTCCAGCGACGGAGGAGTTTCGCGATTCACCACGGAGCTCACCTCTCGATAAAACACGGCCTCGGAATAGATCACGCCGGTGTCGACCACCTGGAGCCAGGTGCCGTTGTAGTCAGAGGAGAACATGCCGCCCTTTTGCTGCGCCATCCATACGTCGACGAGGGTGCCGTTCGCGATGGGGACGGCCCCAGGCATGTCGATACGCACGACGTTGTTTCCTGCGCTCATTCGCCGACCTGTGCGCCGCCCAGGATCCCGTCGGCGAGCCGCTCGCGGTTGTGTTTCGTCATCTTGGTTTGGTTTCCTCGGGGCAGGGCGCGCGGGACGCGCGGCACGCTCTTGATACGCTCGGCGCGTAGCACGCTTGCCGCGTGGCGGTCAAACGGTCCGGCGCTCGCGCAGCGGCGCATCGGATGCGGGGAAGGACGTGGCGCGATCGGCCCGAGCTCAGCCGCGCGGGGGACAAGGCGAGGAGGCGCGCCTCACGGCCCGCCTCCGATGATGGTCGCCGTGTGAGCGTCGTCCACGGCGCTTCCGGGGATGGCTCGCGCGCCGCTCCCGGGCGCGCGGGAGAGCAGAACGCCCACGCTGATGAGGCACAACACCACCACGATGACCGCGATAATTTCGAGGACCTTCTTCATTCTCCTCCACTGCGATCGCAGCGCGACACCGCAGCCTCCTCGCCCGACGGGGGATGGAACCTCAACCCATGCGCGCACCGAGCCGTCCCACGGCAACGCGATCCGCCAGCTCGGATCGAATGCGTGGCCCGTCGTCGAGCGCGGCGTAGATTGCCCGCCGAAAGCCCCCGCGTCCAGGGAGAAGTGCCCGCATGACGGACATATCCTGTCCTATCTCCACGGCGGCGGGGGATGGTGGATCTCGTGCCCGCCGAGGCGCCGACCGCGCACCCTGGGGGCCGCGGTCGCGCCGCGGAGGTGCGCCCGAGGGGACCTCGAGGACTGCCATTGACGCATGGTTTGCCGCTGCGGTATCAACGGGCGTGCGCCAGAACCTCCCCTTGGCCCTGTTTGTCCTGCCCCTCGCGGTCTCGTCCTGCAGCGCGCCCGTTCCGCCCGTTCCGCCCGCGAACGCCGAGGCCGGCACGGCCGTCTCGTCCTCGAGCGCCCTGCCCTCCGCGAAGCCGAGCGCCCCGCCGCGTGGGTTTGTCGTCGCCCGATCCCGTCTCGTCGCCGGGGACCATATCACCTGCGTCCTCAACGACGGAGAGGTGTACTGCTGGGGGCGCGGGGAGGATGGCGTTCCAGGGCAAGGCAACAAGCTCGATCTGGGTGACACGCCCGGGGCGCTTTCCCGCGCGGCGCCCATCGATCTGGGTCGCCGCAATGGCGCGCGCGAACGAGCGACGGTCCTCGGCGCCGGGCAGCGGCACGCCTGCGCGGCGCTGGCCCCGCTTCCCGGGGAACGAAAAGCGCGGCTCGCCTGCTGGGGGTATGCGCACGCCCTCGGGCTCGACGACAATCGCGGCGATTCTCCGGGAGAGCTCGGGGATGCCTGGCCGAAGATCGACATGGGCGAAGGGACCATCGTCTCCATCGCGGCGGGCATCAAGTACACCTGCGCGCTCGTCGAGGACGGGTCCGCGCGGGAGGTGCGTTGTTTCGGCGAGATCCCGGGGGGCAAGGAGCGATTCGTCCCGGTGCAAGCCGTCGATTTCGGCACGAAGGAGAGGCCCTTCGCGATGGCGGCGGGAGGCCTCTCGCTCAACGTTGCATTTGAAGATGGGCGCGTCCGCTCCGTTGGTGTCGTCGGAAAAGATTTTTTGAACGCTCCGAATGTCCGCGTCGGCACGGAGCACGTGGTGCCCCTCCCGGGCCGCACCATCGCCCTCGTCGGCGGCGTCGGGGGCTCGTGCGCGCTCGATGACGAAGGCGCTCTCCGTTGCTGGGACTTCGTCGACGGAGGCGCGATCGGCCATCGCCATTGCCCCGAGGTGTCCGCCCCGATCTTGCTCGGAAAAGGATTACGTGCCGCCTCGGCGGCGACCTCCGGGAGCAGGTTCTGCGCCATCGTCGAGGGGGACAGCTCCGCGCCGCGCGTGAAGTGCTGGGGGATCAATCAATTCGGGGCGCTCGGCGTCGGAGATGACCTCGATCGTTGCAAACGCGAATCCCTCGGCGATGCTCTTCCGTTCGTCGATCTCGGGACGAACAGCCCCGTCGAGGAGATCGCCGTGGGGGCCTCGCATACCTGCGTCCTCTTCGGCGGAGCGGACGCTGGACAGGTGAAATGCTGGGGAGCGGGTCTGTTCGGCGAGCTTGGTACCGGGGAAAAGAATCGTTCGTATGGCCGATCCCTGGATACGATGGGGACACACCTCCCGTTCGTTCCCCTCCCCCATCGATGAGCGTCCCTCGTGGACCGCTCTTCCACGCGCGCTGGAGGAGTGGTACCCTTGCGCGATGTCATCGGAAGCCCGCGAATCCGCGTTCCTTGCCATCCAGCGCCTGTCCAAACACGTGGCCGGCGCCATCCGCAGCGTCGAGATGGTGGTGAGTGGAGTCAACGTGTACGCGGGCTGCATGGAGCCCAAGTGGATCGAGGACGCTCCGTTCAGCAAAAGGCTCGTCGAGCATCTCCTCCGGACCGCAGCCGAGCAAATCGAGAGAGCGCCGCGCGTCCTTCGACTGATGGATGCCATTGGAACCGACGAGACGTCCTATCGTCCCGACGTGAAAGCTCTAATGATCGAAGGAATCACCGAGGCGCAACAAGGACGCGCTCCAGACCCGGACGATCCGCGCCTCGCACGCGACAATGGAGTCGGCTATGCGCGATGTCGCCTGCTCTCAATGGCCTTCGACATGTGGACGCAGGTGCTGGTCAACGCATTGGACGCTGGCTCGATGCTGTATCCCGGGTGGGGGATGCGTGGCGACTCCGGCCGTCTCCTCCGATTCTCGGGCCCTTGTCTCATGAAGGCCATCGACGCGTATACGAGGCATTGCGACGAGGCAGGGTGGACCCTTGCGCAGAGGCATGCGGAGGAAGGGCTCGCGATCGTCGCAAGGCTGGCGCACGAAAGCACGAATTGATGGGCAGGGGCGATGGAGCCGCCACGGTTCGCCTCACCGCTGCGCGAGCCACGCCACGATCTCCGCCTTCGGCGCCGCCCAGGCCTCGCCCCCTGCGGCATAGGTCGCCTGCGCCTCCTCCGCGAGCTTCTTCGCGCGGGCGCGATCCCTGCCCGCCGCCGCGAGGGCGCGCGCCAGCAAAAACCGCGTGGATGCGTCCTTGTACGGCCCCTCGGCGCCCGACGCCCGCAGCGAAAGTGCCCGCTCGAGCAGCGGGATCGCCTCCGCCGGCTCGTGGGTCTCCAGATGCAATTCGCCCAGGTTTTCCAGCGGCTCGGCGAGATTGAGGTGCGCCGGCCCCACGGTCTTCTCGTAAATGGCGACCACCCGCGCGAGGCGAGGGCGCGCGTCGGCGAATGCGCGCTCCTTCATCATCACCTCGGCCAGGTTGAGCAGCGTGCTGGCCAGCGCGATGTGCTCGGGGCCGAGCGCGCGCTCGCGGATGGATAAGGCCCGCTCGGCCGCTGCGCGCGCCGCCGGCAGATCGTTCAGCCGGACATGGACCTCCACGAGGTTGTTCAGGACCGTCGCGCAGGCCGTGTGCTCCGGGCCGAGCATCCCCTCGAACGTCGCGAGCGCGCCCTGGTAATGGCCACGCGCCTCGGCGTAACGGCCGAGCGCCACGAGCGCGGCGCCGAGGTTGGTCTTCACCTTGGCCGTGTGGAGGTGCGCGTCGCCGTGCAGCCGCTGCTCGAGCGAATGGGCGTGCGAGGCGGCCTCGAGCGCCCGGTCGAGCTTGCCCTCCTCGAGGTAGACGGGCGCCTCGTTGCCCGCCAGCGCCGCCTCGAATTCGACGTCTCCGCCGAGCCGGGCGATCGCTCCCGCGGCGAGCTCCGCCCACCGATGCGCGTCCGCAGGGCGGCCGAGCGGGTGCCCCGCCAAAAACACCAGCGACGTCAGCCCATTCGCGACCTGCCAATCGTGGCGGCCCGCCTCTGCCGCCCGGATCGACGCGAGGAACGTCGCCTCGGCCTCCGCGTGCGCGCCCTGCGATTGCTGCACCTTTCCCAGGAGGTCGAGCGCGTCGGCGAGCAGCGGCTGGTGGGCGATCGCCTTGGCCTCCGCGACCACCTCGTCGGCGAGGGCGCGCGTGGCCGGGTATTTCGCGGCGTCGTAGAGCGCCTTGCCGCGCGCGAGCTGCCCGCGCGCGGCGTCTATGCGCGCGCGCAGCGCGGGATCGTCCGGCGGCGGCACGGGCCCGGAGAGCGCCGCCACGTCGGCGCAGGCGCGCACCGGGGTCATTGCGTTCGCCGCCTGCACGGCGCGGCTCACCGTGGCGCTATCCGCCTCGGAGAAGATGTCGACCAGCGCCTTGAGCTCCTTGGCCCGCAGATCGAGGCAGGCCATGCGCAGCGCCAGCACCGACTCGGCCTGCTCGCCGCGCACCCGCGTCGCCTCGCAGGCGTCGACATGGCCGGCGACCCAGGCGGCCGCCTGAGCGTCCAGCGCGCGCTCCACCTGCCCGAGCGCCACCGAGGCAAACGGCTCCTTCGAGGCGCCGAACGCGCCGCGCACGGCAGCGCGCCGCCCCTCGTCCCACACGCCCGTGAGCTTCACCTCGGCGCCGCGACAAACGCGCTGTTGCTCCCGCGCGATCCAGGCAGGAACGGAGAGGCCGGCCGCGAGCAGGACGCCCGCGAGCACGGCGACGGCGGCGCGGCGGCGGGTGCGCGCGGGGTCGGCCGCGAGCTTCTGGAGCAGCGCGTCCATGGATGGAAAACGCTCTTCCTGCTGCGGGCGCAGGGCGCGCAGCAGGGCGCGCCGGACGTGCTCGGGCACCTCGCCGCCGCCGGGCGGCTCGGCGGGTCCTCGCGCCTTGCTCGCCGAGAGCTCGTCGAGCGTCTTGCCCTCGAACGCGGAGCGCCGGTAGAGCGCCTCGTACAGCGCGACCGCGAAGCTGAACTGGTCCGCGTGCGGCCCTGCCCTCTCGCCGCGGTGCTGCTCCGGGGCCATGTAGAGCGGCGTTCCGAGGAGCGCGCCCGTCCGGGTCAGCGTCGCCGCTCCCTCGGCCGCGGCCTTGCCCGAGGCGTCCTCGCTCGTCCAACCGGCGAGCCCGAAATCGCTGACGCGGACGCGCCCGTCCTTGCCGATGAGCACGTTGGCAGGCTTGAAATCCCGGTGTACGAGCCCCGCGCCGTGGGCCGCCACGAGCCCCCGCCCGGCTTGCGTGAAGCGCTCCAGGATCTCGCCGGCGGGGTGAGGCCCCGCTTCGAGCCAGGCGGAGAGCGGCTCGCCGTCGACGTACTCCATGGCGATGAAGATCTGCCCGCCGTGGCTGTCGACGTCGTAGATCGTCACCACGTTCGGGTGCGAGAGCCGCGCGGCGATGCGCGCCTCACGGAGGAGCCGCGCCGACGCGATGTCGGCCCCGACGCGCGCGGTCACCTCGCCGCGCAGGACCTTGAGCGCCACCTTGCGATCGAGCGTCGGATCGTGTGCAGAATACACGATCCCCATGCCGCCCCTGCCGAGCACGTCGGTGAGGGTGTAGCGGCCGAGCCGCGCGCCGGGCGAGAGCGGGGCCGCGTCCTCGAACGGAGACGGAGGAGCGGCCCCCTCCGTGTCGCTCCCCGCGCCGAGCGACGCCCGGGCCGCCGCGATCACCAGCGAACGGCAGGTCTCGCACGCGTCGATGTGGTCGTCGAGCTGGCTCGCCTCGGCCGCCGCGAGTCGCCCTTCGACGAACGCGAAGATGGTGTTCTCTCCAGGGTGCTCCATCGTCGTTGCGGGGCTTTGTGTATCATGGCCGCGTGCATCCGTATCCGCTGCCCCCCTTGTCCAGCGCCTTCTGCGGGCGCCTCGCGCCCTCGCTGGCCGCGGGGCTCGGCGACGTCGACGCGCTGGAGCTCCGTTTGCGATCGCTGCTCGAAGAGGCGCGGCGCGCCTTCCCCGACGTCGCGGTGGACGAGGCGGCGTTCATCGGCCACCTCGCCGAGCGCATCGCGGGCGAGGACGACATCGAGGAGGCGCTCTCCAGCGTGCTCGCCGCCGATCTCCTGCTGGCCTTCGCGTGCCTCGCGGGTGACGCCGCCGCGCTGCGGGAGTTCGGCCGGCGCCTCGACGTCGAGGTCCATGCCGCGCTGCGGGGGATGGCGGCCGCGTCCGAGCTCGTCGAGGAGGTGCGATCGGTGCTCGGCCACAGGCTGCTCGTGGGCGACGGCGGGGCGCCGAAGCTCGCGACCTACGCCGGGCTCGGGCCGCTCCCGGCCTGGATTCGCGTGGCCGCCCTGCGGACGGGGATCAGCCTGCGCAGGCGCGGTCGGCACGAGGTGCGCGCGGACGAACGCGCGCTGCTCGCGGCCATGGATCCGTCGCTGGATCCGGAGTCGAAACTCTCGCGCGAGCGCCACGCGGAGGAGCTGCGCGAGGCTTTGCGCGAGGCGATGTCGGCGCTGTCGAGCCGCGACCGCAACCTCTTGCGCATGTACTACGCGGAGGGGATCAAGCTCGACAGGCTGGCGATCATGCATCGCGTGAACGCCTCGACGATCTCCCGCTGGATCGCGCGGGCGCGTGAGGAGGTGCTCGAGCGCACGCGCGGCGGGCTCAGCGCCCGCCTGAAGCTCTCCGCCTCGCAGGTGGAGAGCCTGCTCGGCCTGGCGCAATCGCTGGACGTGAGCCTGGAGAGCTTGCTGGGAAGATCGGCCGGCTGAGGCCGACGAATTTTTTTTTCGCGCATCCGTGCAAGAACGGCAGGCAGCTGGCGTCAGGTAGCGCGAAAGGTCGAGCGGGGACCACGCGCGGGCCGTGGGCGAGGGATTCGCCCGCGCGGGCTCGTGGTCCATCCGCCGATTCCAGGTGAAACCCATGCGGTCGTTGTTCGGTATTCTTGTGCCTTCGCTTCTCGTCGGGCTCGTTCTCAGCGTCAGCGGTTGCTCGGGCGGCGGAGGTGGTGCGGGCGGGGAAGGCGGCGAAGCGGGAGCGGGCGGCGCGGGCGGG
This sequence comes from Polyangium sp. 6x1, assembly GCF_029946515.1. Classification (GTDB taxonomy): domain Bacteria; phylum Myxococcota_A; class Polyangia; order Polyangiales; family Polyangiaceae; genus Polyangium. Next base: position 126,995 of record NZ_JARZHH010000017.1, on the reverse strand, counting down.
AGCGGAGGCGCAGGCCCGACCTGCGATTCGACGGAGCAAGGCTTCGTTTCGTGCGGCCCCGAGGGGATCGCCGTCACGTGTCAGCCTGGGACCTACTGCGCGGATCCCACGACCTTGCTCTGCGAGGCGGGTTGCGTATCGAACGCGAATTGCGGCTGCGGCGAGGTGTGTACGGGGGGTTCGTGTATCGCGGCGAGTGTATGCGGGGACAAGCAGTGCACCGGCGACGAAAATTCCTCCACCTGCCCGGCCGACTGCACGGCGAACCCCTGCGGCAATGGGGCATGTGATGCGGGGGAGTCGTTCCAGAATTGCCCCGAGGATTGCGCGCCGCCGAATCCTTGCGGCAACGGGGTCTGTGATCCGGGCGAGTCGTCGCAGAGCTGCCCCGGGGATTGCCCGCCGAACCCCTGCGGCAACGGGGTCTGCGATCCCGGCGAATCGTCGCAGAGCTGCATCCAGGATTGCCCGGACCTGAAGCTCGAGTGTCGCGACCATTGCGACGTGTACAACTTCTTCGAGTGCTTCAACCCGGGCGGGCTCCAGATCTGCTACGACGCGTGCGACGCGGCCAGCGACGCGAATTTGAAGCAATTCAACGTCTGCGCCGCGACCGCCGCGGTGTCCTGCGACCTGAGCTGCTTCGACTATCTGTGATCGCGCGGCGCACGACGTGATCCCCGCGCGGCTGCGTGCGGAGATCGCGGCGCGGACCCAAGCGAGCGGACGGGACAGACCTCTGCTGGGAACAACGCGAGCCCTCGCTTGACCCGCCCCGCACGCCCGTGCCATTTTTCTCCGAAGGGTCCGCCGACGAGCGGGCAAGGAGGGGTGGAGTTCTCGCCTCTTGACGCTGCGCACCACGCTCCTCGGCCTGACCCTCTCGGCGATGCTCCCCACCTCGGCGAGCGCGGCGCCCCCGCCGCCATGCACGCCGGCGCGCCCCGGGGCAAACGTGTCGGCCCAGCCCGAGGCCTGGCGACGCGCGGTCGAGGCGCTCGTCGAGGCGACCGGCGCACCGGGGCAGCCCTGGAGCTGCGTCGGCGGCGAGGTCGACCTGGTCGTCAGCGCGGCCTGGAAGACGCTCCCCCGCACGGACGACGCCGCGGAGCCGCCCCCGCAAGCCGAGGCCTGATCGTCCCATGGCCCGCCTCCCGAGATTCGTGATCGAAAGAAAGGATCTCGTCGGAGGGATCCGACGGCTCGTCGGATCGAAGCCCCGAGCGCTGGCCATGCGTGCATCTTGTCCCCCGAGAACCTTGGCCACGCTTACCGACCCTCCCCTCCGACGCGGCGCTGCCGTCGTTTTCCTCCTGGCGTCCTTGGCACCACGGGACGCGCTCGCCCAGGCGCCCGACGAGCCGCCCGCCGCGAGCGACGCCGCCGCGCCAGCGCCGGTCATCGTTCCGCCGCGGCTCAAGGCCGATCCTGGCGTGAAGTATCCGGAGCAAGCGCTGAAAGAGCGTTTTTTCGAGGAAGTCACGGTCGACCTGATCCTCGAAATCAATTCCTCCGGGGCGGTTCGGCGCGCGACCGTCGAGGCCCCGCGAGGCCACGGATTCGACGAGGCCGCCGTCGCCGCAGCCGAGAAGCTCGTCTTCGAACCGGCCCGGCGCAATGACAAGAACATCCCGGCCCGGATCAAGTTCCGGTACGTCTTCGTGCCCCCGCCGCCGAAGCTCACGGGACGTGTCGAGCACCAGACGGCCGGCTCGCCGATTGCCCCCGCGAGCATCACGGTGCGGACGGCCGACGGCGCCGAGCACACGACGCAAACGGCCGCCGATGGATCCTGGGCCCTCGAAAACGTGACCGTCGGCCCGACGCACATCACCGTCACTGCGCCGGGGTATGAACCCCAATCCGCGGACGAAGAGCTCACGCCCGGGGAAGAGACCAACGTCGTCTTGAGGCTCTTGCCCCGAAAAGCCCCCGAAGAGAAAGACGCCGCGAGCGAGGACGAGCCGCCGGTCCAGGAGATTGTCGTCCGCGGGGAGCGCCCGCCCCGCGAGGTGACGAAACGCACGCTCAAGAGGGAAGAAATCGCGCTCATTCCAGGGACGAACGGGGATGCGCTGCGGTCGCTGCAAAACCTCCCCGGCGTCGCCAGGCCGCCTCCGTTCGGCGGCCAATTGATCGTTCGTGGATCCGCGCCCCAGGACACGACCACCTACGTCGACGGCACCCCCGTGCCCATCGTGTACCATTTCGGCGGCCTGAGCTCCGTGGTGCCGACGGAGGCGCTCGACAAGATCAACTTCTATCCCTCGAACTACAGCGCGGTGTACGGGCGCGGGATGGGCGGCATGGTCGATGTCGGGATACGTGATCCCAAAAAGGACGGGCGGCTGCACGGCATGGCGCAGCTCGATCTCATCGACGCCCGGCTCCTCGTCGAGGGGACGATCCCGAAGACGGGCGTGACCTTTCTGATCGCCGGTCGCCGCTCGTGGTTCGACGGCTGGCTCGGCCCCGTCCTCACGGCGGCCGGCGCGGGCGTGTCGACGGCGCCGCGTTATTACGATTATCAGGTCATGCTCCAGAAGGACTTCGGCCAGCGGGCGTCGCTGCGCCTCTTGTTCTTCGGCTCCGACGACGGCCTCGAGATCTTCAACGAAAATCCGAACGCCGGGGCGACGAGCTTCACCGGCATCGGCACCCATACGAGCTTCTGGCGCCTCCAGGCCCGCTACGAGCACAAGCTCACGGACAGCACGGAGCTCAAGGTCACGGCCGCCGTCGGGCAGGACTCGGTGGACGTCGGCTTCGGCGCCCTCGGCTTCACGACGACCGAGCTCCCGATCAGCGGGCGCGCGGAGGTCTCGCAGAAGGTCATGCGGTCTGTCCGGGCAAACGTCGGGATCGACATGATCTATAGCCCCTATGACCTGCATCTCCGCTTGCCGCGTCCCCGCCCGCCGGGGGTCCCCGCGGGCGGACCCGAGGACGTGCCGCTGGAGACGACCCAATCGGGCAACCGCCTCTTCGGCGGCCTGTACACGGAATGGGAGTTCATGCCGTGGCAGGGAATGCGTGTCGTGCCGGGGCTCCGCCTCGATTACGCGAGCTCGACCCAGAGCTGGGACCTCTCTCCCCGCTTGAACCTGAGGCAAGAGCTGACGAGCGGCTCCCCCCGCACGGCGCTCAAGGCGGGCGCCGGCATCTTCTACCAGCCGCCGGGCCCGCTCGAGACGGATCCCGTCTTCGGCCAGGAAGGCCTCAAATCCAACCGATCCGTTCATTACGACGTCGGATTCGAGCAGGAGTTCGGCCCCCGCGTGGAGCTCTCCGTGAACGCGTTTTACAAGCAGCTCGACAGGCTGGTCTCGGACGGCGCGGGGAATGTCGGGGCGGGGTCCGTCTACGGCACCGAGTGGCTCTTGCGCTACAAGTCCGACGAGCGCTTCTTCGGATGGATCGCGTACACGCTTTCGAGGAGCGAGCGCCGCCCCGAGCCATCGGAGCCGTCGGCCCGATCCCCGTACGATCAGACGCACGTGCTGACGACGATCGCGAGCTACAATCTCGGTCGCGGGTATCGTCTCGGCGCGCGCTTCCGCCTCGTCTCGGGCAACCCCTATACCCCCACGACCCGCGGCGCCTATGACGCGACGACCGGCAGTTTTCAGGCTGCGACCGCGTCTCCGCCGAACGGCGCGCGGCTCCCGTTCTTCCACCAGCTCGATGTGCGCTTCGACAAGACGTGGACCTTCACGTCGTGGAAGCTCTCGGCTTACATCGATATCCAGAACATCTACAACCACCAGAACCCCGAGGGGATCACCTACAACTACGATTACACCCAGTCGTCGTACGTGAGCGGCTTGCCCATCTTGCCGAGCCTGGGGCTGCGCGGGGAGTTATGATCAAGAATGCCTGGATCCTGGGGGCTGTCTGGATGCTGGGGGCGACGGGCTGCAATTTTCCCTCGTTCGATCCCGAGAATCAGGTAACGAGCGTGCGAATCCTCGCGACGCGCACCGACAAACCTTATGCGACGCCCGGGGACACGGTGAACCTCGATGTGCTCGCCTTCGACGGGCGAGCGGAGAAGGCGCATCCCATGCGGGTGTTCTGGATCCCGACGGTCTGCACCGATCCACCGGAAGGCGCGCCGTATGAATGTTATCCCGCCTTCGCCGGCGCGTTCCCGCGAGGCGAAGACCTCACGCCACGCTTGAAGGAGGGGATGTCGTTCTCGTTCGACGTGCCCGAGGACGTGCTCGGAATGCCCGGGCCGCCTGGACCCGGGAGCGCGCCGTTCTACAAAACCCTCGTCGTCTTCCACATGGCGTGCACCGGGCACGTCGAGTACGTCGGCGCGCGTGGGAGGGGCCCGCAGGCGGTCCCCTTCGGCTGTTTCGACGCGGAGCGGAAGGAGCTCGGCCCCGAGGCTTTCATGTTCGCGTTCTCGCGGGTCTTCGTCTTCCCCGTCCTGCTTCCGAATTCCAATCCCGCGATCGATCACCTCACCTTCGACGGGAAAACCGTCGATCCGAGCGAGGGCATCACGATGGCCCCTTGCGCGATGCCCGAGATCGACCAATGCCCTGCAAAACCGCTCGACATCTCGGTCCCCGAAGGGAGTCACGAGCCCGATCCCAGCTATCGCACCGAGGACGGCGAGATGGGCAAGGAGAGGATCCTGGTCGATTACTACGTCACGGGAGGTCAGGTGAGCTCCACGCGCCTGCTCTACGATCCGGAGAGCGGCAAGGTCGGCAGTACGGCCGGCGATCTCCGGGCCCCGCTCGCCGCGGGCGAGGAGACGCTCTTTGCGATCGTCCGCGACAACCGCGGGGGGATCACCTGGCTCGAAATCCCCTTCCACGTCCGATGAAGGGACATCGCCGGCGGCGATGGCCCCTCGGGATCGCGCCTCGCATCCGGCGGAAACCGACGCTGAGCGGATGGCAAATCGCGTTCGTGGTGCCATCATCGCCGTTCGTCATCCACGCGGGCGTGCGTGGTGGAAGGGAGAGGGGCGATGCGGGTGTTGCTGACGGGAGTCGGGACGCGCGGGGACGTGCAACCTGTCGTGGCCTTGGCCGTCGAGATGCGGCGTCGGGGGCACGACGTGAGGCTGTGCATTCCGCCGAACTTCATCGACGGGGCGGGGGCCTTGGGCTTCACGGCGACCCCGATCGGCATCGCGATGCGCGCACCGAGCGGGGCCGCCGCGCAGGCCCCACCGACGCCGGAGCAGCTCCGCGCGCTGCTCGAGCATCTCGCGAAAGACCAGTTCGACGCCACCGCGTCGGCCGCCGAGGGATGCGACGTGATCGTGGCCGGCGGAGCGCACCAGTACGCCGCACGATCCATCGCGGAACGGCGGGGCATCCCGTCCGTGGTCGCCCTGTACGCGCCGGTGGCCCTGCCGTCGCCGGAACACGCGCCCGGCGGCGAGACCGGGGGCGACCCGGAAGGAAATCGCAAGCGCTGGCAGGACGAATCGCGGAGCTGGAACGAGCGCCTCCTCGAGCGGCTCAATGCCAACCGGGAGCGGTTCGGCCTCGGTCCGCTGAGCGACGTCCACAGCTACATCCTGGGCGAGGATCCATGGCTCGCCGCGGACCCGGTCCTCGGCCCGCTGCCGGCGACGCCTGGCCTGCGCGTCACGCAGACGGGCGCCTGGCTCCTCCCCGATCCGACGCCGCTCGACCCGGCGCTGGAAGCATTTCTCGCCGCAGGCGAGCCGCCCGTCTACGTCGGCTTTGGCAGCATGCCTGCGGATCAGCAGACCGGCCGCATCGTCATCGAGGCCGTGCGGGCTGCGGGGCGCCGCGTCGTCCTGTCGCAGGGGTGGGCCGAGCTCGATCGGATCGACGGCGCCTCCGATTGCATCGCGATCGGCGACGTCAATCACGAGGCGTTGTTCCCGAGGGTCGCCGCGGTGGTGCACCACGGCGGGGCGGGCACGACCACGACGGCGGCGCGCGCGGGCGTCCCGCAGGTGATCGTCCCGATGTTCGCCGATCAGCCCTACTGGGCCTCGCGCGTCCGGGCGCTCGGGATCGGGGCGTCCGTGGCGCGTGGAGCCCTGCACGCGGAGTCCCTCCTGCCCGCGTTGCAAGCCGCGCTCGCTCGAGGGGTCGCTGCGCGCGCAGCCGAGATCGCCGGCCGCGTGGCGGCGGATGGCGCGGCCGTCGCCGCCGACCTCGTCGAGCGTTCCTCCGCGTGAACGTCACGCCAAGACAAACCGCGAAGCGCCCGTAGAACGAGCTCGCCGCGGGGCAGATCGCGGAGGATGACAGAATCGCGCTAATGGTGTGTCGCGCCCGACGCGATGTACGACCGCTCCGTCCCGACCGCGCAGATCGCGAACGCCTTGCAATCGGCCGCCGCCTCGCAGGCGTCGCCCTGCTTCAGCAGCCGCTCCACCTGATCGGCTGGCGTGCGGGTCGCCATCGCCTCGCACATCGCGTCGATCTTCGCGGGCTCCATGTCGCTCTCCCAATGGGCGCGCGATTCCTTCAGGACCACGTCGCGCCCCTCGGCCTTGACGCGCTCGCCGATGCCCTTCGGCATGTCGAGCTCGACGCGGACGTCGAGCACCGCGGACAGGTAGTCGTCGGTGCATGTGCCTTGCCGCGCGTAGTAGCGATGGCACATCGGCCCGAGATCGGCGGCCGTACGCGCGGCGGGCTCGGCGGGTGGTGGAGAGGAGGGCCCGCCACACGCGGCGAGCAGGAGCACGAGGACGAGGCTGCGACCACGAAACATGGGCGCGATCATACGTCACGGCAGCGCGCGGGGACTAGGGGGATCGCACCTGCGTTCGCCGTGGCCCGCTGCGCACCGCGCCTGCCGCTCGGAGCAACTTCCGTCAAGAGCCGCGTCGTCGTCGATCCTGGGGAATGCGCACCCGCCGGCCAAATGGGTTCACGGGGCGCGCCCAGTCAGAAGCGGATTCCCGGCCCAAGGACGCCCAGCGTCAGGGCCGTGATCGCAGCGCCCGCCGTCAACCACGCGGGTGTCGGAGCGAGCTCCAGGGTTTGTCCGACCTCCCCCCGCGGGCCCTTCACCCACGCGGGGAGCCATGCCAGAAAAAATGTGCCTCCCAGGGTCGCGAGCGCGGAGGACAGCGCGTATTGCATTCCCTCGGCATTCATGAGCGCCGCGACGCTGAAGAGCACGCCACCGACCGCGCCGTACGGAACCCAGCAGAGGATGCGCGCCGCCGTCACGCGCTCGGCAAGCTCGGCGCCCAGGTGAGGGTCGAGCCGGCGTAGCAGCACGCGCAGCGCTGCGGCCGAAAGAATGGCTCCGAGGACCGTCAGCGAGATTCTCCAGAGAAGCGGGCTCGAAAGGCCCCCGATGAAATCGGCCCAGTCGCCATGATTCGCGAAGGGTGACGTCATCAGATACCCCGCGCCCATGAAAAGGTTCGTGGCCGCGAGCAGCCAGAAAGCGTACCAGCGATTGCTGGGCCGCCCAGGCGCGCGTGGCATCATGGCCAAAAAGAAGGCGCCGAGGAGGAGATTGGCGACGGTGCCGCCGGCCTTGATGACGCGCACCGCCCATTCGCTCAATCCCTGCTTGTCGCAATCGAACCAGGCGCTCGACATCCGCAGCGCCTTCCCGCCCACGATCAAGCAAGCGCCCCCGTGACCCACGCCCTCGTGACCCACCGTGGCGACGAAATACGCCATCACGCCGATCACGAGCGTCGTCATCAGGGTCGACCGTGTCGGGTTCTTCATGAAAAGGATCCTCTTCCGGCCAAGGTGCTGGCGGCCTTGGTGGAGCCTACAACGAGCGCGCGCCGCGTGACAACGGCGCGGCTCCCCGACCCTGGGAAAAACCTCCCCGCTCCTGTTGCCCCCCGACGCCAAACGGGGCAACGTTCGTGCCCCGCATGAGGCTACGCTCCGCCCTCCATCTGCTCATTCCCGCCGCCATCCTGTTCTTCGCCAGCTCCGCCCGAGCCGAGGAACCGTCGTGCGCCGAGCGCCCGAACGCCGTCGTCGCGGACCTCGGGTTGCACGTCATCAACGCCGGTTATCAGCGCGCTTTCGGTTGTCACGTCACGGTGCAGGCGACCGCTGGGCTTTATGGGCCCTGGACGGTCACGCAAAACGTGCTCGGCCTGGGCGGCGGCGATCGCCCGCCGGACGAGGACGTGATCGGTATGGTCTTGCGTGGGCGTGTCTTCTTTCACCCGCTCGGGCACGCGCCCGGTGGGCTCTGGATTTCGCCGTTCACGCAGGCGGGCCCCGTCCGTTCGACGGTCGCATCGGAGAAGGTCTGGGGCCCTGCGTTCGCGGTGGGGCTGAGCGCCGGGTGGACGTGGACGCTCGGCGATCGCGTCCTGCTCGGCCTCGGGCTCGGCGGGCAATATCACCGCACTTCCTTCCTGGGGAAGACGGCGCGCCCGGGCTTCAGCCTCTTCGGGCCGACCGTGGACATCAACCTGGGTTTCCGCTTCTGACGCTGGATCTGGCCGCCCACGAGCGCCTGGAGCGCGGCGCGCTTGACACCTCCCGACGGATGTCATTGAGATCCCTCTCCGCGAGGAACCGATGCTCTGCTCCTCGTCATGGGATCCCAGGAGAGTTCTTGATGAACACGTTCGCGCGAAGCTCGGCCGTCATGGCGTTGTTCCTGACGTGCTGTGTTTCCACCCCCGACCCGACCGAGAAGGCCCAGGGCTCGTCTCAGAACGACGAGGCGATCCTGCGCAAGCTCGTCGCCGAGCAGACCGAGGCCTGGAACCACCACGACGCGGCGGCGTGGAGCAAGTCCTTCGCTCCGGACGCCGAATTCATCAATATCGTGGGGACGATCTTCAACGGCCGTGACGAGATCCAGAAGAGGCACGCTCTCCTCTTCGACAGCGTCTTCAAGGAGAGCCGGACGGAGGTGACGGTGCGGAAGCTGCGTATCATCGATCCCGACGTGGCCGTGGTGGACATGGATCACGTGGTCACGGGGTACACGGCGCTGCCCCCGGGCGTGCAGGCCACCGAGCAGGGCGTGCTGCGCACGCGAATGCGCTACGTCATCAAACAATCGGCGGGCGCGTGGTCGATTGTCGCTGGCCAGAACACGGACGTGAAGCCGGCGCCGGCGCCGCCATCGCAACCGGCCCCCGCGCCCACGGGCGGCTGAGGCATCCCGGGGGTCCGCGAGCACGAAAGCGGGGGAAAGATCACGGGATCGACCATCGAACGTCGGCCGGTAGCTCCACGCACGCCGTTCTCGCCGGCAAACCCTGACGGCCCCCCGGCGCCGCCGTCTCCCCTGCATACGCCCTGCAGAGCACGTGCCGCTCCCTCCAAACCAGCTCGCATGAAGGCCTGCTCTCGCCCGCGCCGGTCCCGGCAGCCGGGTCGCCGCAACGGTATCGCGCGATCGACCGTTCGCCATGGGTATCGAGGCGCGCGTCTTCGTAATGACGAACCTCGCACCCAGCCTTGTCGGCCCCCGCGGTGACGACCGCCGACCAGTAAAACGGCCCGCTATCGACGCCGTGATACGAGCCATCCACGCGCGCGGGTCTGCAGGAGCGGAATGCACGGGCGAAGCAGCGCCGGGGCTCGCTGTCTTGCTGGACGAGCTCCTCGTACGAAATCGCGACCTCACCGCAGTCGAGCACCGGCGACGTCACCGCCTCGGCGAGATCCTCGGCCACGGTTTGCCGGAACGAGCGCAATACCTGTTCCCGTCGCGACGGCGCCCCCGCGCACGCCGCCAGCGTGAGCGCCACGCAAGTGCCGGCGAGCATGGTCGTGCTGCGAGGTCCGGATGCCATGACCACCTGTTGCCGTACCGCCCCCTGGCGCCGTCGTTTGGATTCTCGCACGCTCGATCCCCGTGCGTCAACGCTCGATCCACGCTCGCGTCGATCAGCTCCGCCTCGAGGAACCCAAGCCAATGCCCACCCGCTTCATCGCGGCCTTGGTGTCCGCGGGACGGCCCGGCGGCCCTGGGCGATCAACGCCGAGAGCTCCTCGTCCGACGCATAGATCTCCGCGACGCCGGGCACCTCCGTCAGCGTCTCGATGAGCGCGCTTCCGCGCATCCCTCGCTCGAAGCAATACGCGAGGCGCGCCTCGACGTGGGCTCGCGAGCGCGGCGAAGTGAGCTCCAACAGGCCGCCCTCGAGGAGCTGCGCAATGACATGGCGGGCGAGGCGATCGCTCTCGTCCGCGGGCGGCGTGTCCTCGGTATCCTCGTCGTCGTTCGTCAGCCCCACGCTGCGTGCGAGGTGATGGCTCACGGCCTCGGCGATATCGTGCGGCTCGTCCTCCTCGTCGCCCTCTCCTTCCGCCGCTTCTTCGTCCTCGTCGGCGGCATCCATTTCGACTTCCTGGACGAAGAAGCGCGCGTGGGACGGGCCGATGACGGCGACGAGCGAGGAGGGATTCACGAACTGAACCTCGTACGCCCCGTCGCTGCCGCTGATGGAAGCGACGGCGAAAGGGCCGACGAGGCTCTCGGCGAGCGCGCGGGCGTCCGAGCCACGCGGCAGGTCGAGGGAATGAATCAAGGAACGACGCATCGTGTTCCTCAGGGAGCGGGCGGCAGCGCCTCGAATTCGAGCGCCGCGCGGCGCGGCTTCTCGGGCGCTCGACCGGCCTCGGCGGCGGCATCGTTCGTCAGCACGACGGCGACCTGGTTTGCGTTCGCGAGCCGGATCTGGCGCTCGTCGAACACCTCTTTGATGAACTTGCGCAGGATCCGCGGCATGGGATCCGGATCCCCGGGCGTGAGCTTGACGGCAACACGAACCACGATGCCGGTCTGCGCGATCTGCGTCACGCCACGAACGACCAGCTTGTCGAGGACGCGATCGGCGTGCGCCTCCCCGAGGCGCTTCCCGGCCTCCACGAGCGCATCGAACACCTGATTCAAATTCACGTGGAGATCGACGACCACGTCCACGACCGCGTGCACGTACTCGCGTGAGAAATTGATGATCGTGCCGATGTCGCCATTGCGGAACGTGAACATCCGGCCGAAGCCGTCGCGGATCATCGTGACCCGGAGCTGAACCGAGTCGACCGTCCCCTCGCAATCCCCGATGCGCACGTAATCGCCCTTGAGCAACTGCCCCTCGAACAGAAGGAAGAAGCCGCTCACCATGTCGTTGACGAGCTTTTGCGCGCCGAGGCCCACCGCAAGCCCCACGATGCCCGCGCCGGCCAGGAACGGCTTCGTGTCGATGCCGAGCTGATCCATCATGATCAGCGCCGCGCCGAAAGAAATGACGTAGGTGACGATGCTCTGGAGGAGATAGACCAGCGTCACGCGGTGCTTCGAGGTCTCGTCCTCCGCTCCCTTCTCGCCTCCGAACGCCTCGACCAGAATCACGCGGGCGAGCTCGACGAAGACGCGGGCCGCGAGGAAGGTCCCGAGGAGCCGGATGATGCGCGGACCATAAGGCGCGAAGGCCTCGAGCGTCTGGAACTGCCGCACGACGAGCGTCGCCGCCGCGAGGTGGATGATGGCCTCGAGGATACGCTTGGCGAGCGGGAGTAGCTTGCGGATGCCGGCGTAGTAGACGTGCAGCGCCGATTTCTCGAGGCGGGCTGCGCCCACGTTGTCGATCCCTTCGAGGCTCAGGACGCCGATCCCCGAGAGCGTCCGCGCCGCGCACACCACGAGGAGCACGTAGAGAATCGTGTCGAGCAGCCAGTGGAGGCTCCCCGGCAGCCCCAGCGATCCGCTGCCGAGGCGGTGCAGGCCGTAGAGGAACGCGACGTTCCCCAGGCTCGCGGCCCGCTGCCGCAGGACCGGGATCTCCTCTTTCTGGCCCTCGAGCGCCGCGACGGAGAGCAGCTTCGCCTCGACGCGGTCGAGCAGCGACTTGAAGAAAATGCGCAGCGCCAGCCAGCCGACCGCGACCGCGACCACGATCGCCGCGCCGTGGAGGAGGTCCTCCCCCGTACGGACGCTCGCGTACGCGACGAACCGGTTCGCCCACGGGTAAAGATCGATGTCCCGGATGATGGCAATGGCGAGCGTCGCACAGCCCCCGACCACGACGAGCAACGAAAGGACCGTCGCCACGAGGCGCAGCGACTTCTGGACCTGCTCGGCGGCGCTCTCGACGGACTTCGAGCGAACCGACTGCGTCGCCTGGCGCACGACCCACCGCAAGAATACGGTCAGGGCGAGCGGCGCGAGGAGCAGGATGGCGGTTGCCACGACCGTCAGCGCGACGTTGTTCGGGACCGGATCGGGGAAAAACCGGGGCAAGGGCATGGTGTCATCGTCACTGTACACCAGGCCCATGAAAAAAGGGCGCTCCCTGGGAGAGAGAACGCCCGGACATCCTTGCCCCGGTGCCCGCACCAGCGTTCGCTGGGTCGGTGGAGTCGTCGATGGGGACGGGCGCGCCCCTCGCCGTCCGACGCGCCTCCGCCCAGCGCGCAGGCGTCTTACTCTTGGCAGCCAATGCGCTCGCTATGCAGCGCGATATCGTCGATCCACGCGGTGAAACCGGGCGGGGCTTGCTGATAGTTGTTCCAGCCGATGCGCACCTCGCTGAAAGCGTCCGGGATCTCCGAGCCCTCGTAGTTGCCGGCTCCGTTCGCGATGCTGATCTGATCGACGTGCACGCCGTCGATGTAGAAGTCGTAGCTCTGCGTCGGCGCGTCGATGTGCCATTCGGCGCAATGCCACTGGTCATCGAACATCCAGGTGTATTCGCTTCCCTTGCCAAACTCGGCCCCGTTCGGCTGGACGTTGTAGAGGTACTGGACGTGAGAGCCGTTGCCGTCGTTGTTCCAGCCGTCTTTGTCCTCCTTCACGGTATCGACCACGCGGACCTCCTCCGGCCCTACGGTGGGGCCGCTTCCGTAAAGCGCGACGAGGGTCGAATGGACGAAGGCGTCGGGGACGGGGAGCGCCACCTTGTAACGAATGCGGCCCCAGTGCCCGCTGCCGAGCTTCGAGCCGTCGTGGTAGATGCGACGCTCCCCGTTGACGGTCGGGCCCAATTTCAACGCGTGGGCGCCGCTCACCGCTTCATCGTCGGCGACCGCGGCGGGGTCGCCGTGCTTGGTCCACCCTTGCGGGATCGCGCCGACCTCGGTGGCCTCGAAATCCTCGCAGATGATGTATTTGCCGGAAGCGCACAAACCTTGGTTCTGGCCGGAGCCGCCCGTGCCGCCGCTCCCGCTGCTGGCCGTCGAGCTGCCGCCGGCGCCGCCGGCGCCGCCGGTGCCGCCACCGCCGCTACCGCCGCCGCCCGAGCTCGAATTCGCGGGGTCTGAGCTGCAACCTGCGTACAATGCAACCAAGAGGAGCGCGAGGCTGCAAGCGTGAAAACGATGCATCGTTGACCTTCGACTTTCTGGCGAATGGTCGATCCCTCGCCCACACGCCCGTAAGGCGCATGACCCTACCCCAGGCCGGCGCCTCGAATCAACGATCAACGAGCTACGTCTTGGGCTGCGGCGGCGTCGCCACTGCTCACGGACGCGGGCGGCGGCACCAGCGGCTGCCCGCCGTCGTACATTTCCACCATCCGGAACGGCGCCATGTCGAAATGGAAATGGTTGTCATGCCCCGCGTAGCCCGGCCCGAGCAGCACCCGGAAGACGTCTTTCCGTGCGATGAGCCGCCTCGCGAGCGTCTTCAGGAACCGCGCGTGGATCGCCGCGTGGCCTGTCTGCGCCTTCCAGTGCGAGAGCACGCGAACCTCGAAGCCGTTCTTGAAGCCGGCCGGGATGCCCTCCGGCAGGCTTTGCCCTTTCGGCAGCGGGCCGAAATCGAAGCCCGCAATGTCGATCGCGTTCCCCAGCGCGTGCTCACTGAGGAACTCGGGGTACGCGGCAATGCGGCGACAGCTGTACGTCCCGAGGTCAGAGCGCGAAACGATTCCCCGCTACGCCGCAGCAGGCGGTCCGAACCAAGTGGTGAGCGCGTCCGCGAGCCCCACCTGGGTCAGGTCTCCCACCCAGGCCACATATCCGTCAGGCCGAACCAAAACGGCAGTGGGAGCCGTGACCGCCCCGATGGCCGGAAGCTCCCACGCACCCACGTATTGGGCGTCGATCAACGAAACGCGATCGGCCCATCGAGTGATGTCGAAGCCACCGCGCTCCCCGAGGTTGAGCAGCACCGGCCTGGCCGCGTGCAGCAGCGTGAAGAGCCGCCGCGGGCCGTCGGCGGTGTCTAGGTCGAGATCGGGCATGCGGCGTCCGAGCAGCGGGTGTCCCTCGCCGAGGTCGTAATGAACGCCGAGACCCGACATCTCCGCGGCCAGTCGTTTGCGAGGCTCGGCCATGCTGAGGAGCTCGGAAACGTAGTCGCCCAAGGCCTTCGTGCGATCGTCCGGACGGCGAATCGCGACCTGCGCCATCGTGCTACGCAATACGCGGGCAGCGACCGGGTGGCGCTCTGCGTGATAGGTATCGAGGAGGCATTCGGGGGATATCCGCTTGACCACCTGGGCCAGCTTCCATCCCAGGTTCACCGCGTCCTGCACACCGATGTTGAGGCCCTGTCCACCCACCGGGGGATGCACGTGCGCAGCGTCGCCGGCCAGCAGGACCCGTCTGTCACGGTAGGTCGCGGCCTGCCGCGTCATATCCGTGAACCTCGAGATCCATGTGGGATTGTGGATCCCGTAGTCTGTCCCGTAGATGGCGATCAGCGCTTCGCTGACGTCGCGCAGGGTCGGTTCGCTTCCGTGTCTGACCTGCGGCTCGGTCAGTACGGCCCGCATTCGCCGCCCATCGTCCAATTTGCCGAGTCCATGGGTACCGGTGGCGTCGTTTCGGATGCCCCATGCCGGCTCCTCGGACACCTCGACCTCGGCAATCAACCAGCTCGTCGTCGGATCCCAGCCGGGGAACTCGATGCCGGCTGCTTTTCGGATCAGACTGCGTCCTCCGTCGCAGCCGACGAGATATTCCGCCCGCAGCGAGCTGCCGTCGGACAGCACGACGTCGACGCCACTCTCGTCCTGCGCGAAGCCCGTCACTTCACGCCCGCGATGGATCGGCACGGCCCGCTCGTCGACCCAGCCGGCCAGGATGCGCTCGATGTGGTTCTGCCACAGCCCGAGCACGTAGTTGTGTCGGGTGGGAAAGTCGCTGATGTCGAGAGGGATGTGGAAGTGCACGACCGGATGCACCTGTCCCTGCGAGACAAACCGCTCGGCGATTCCGCGCTGATCGAGGACCTCGAGCGAACGTGCGTGCAGACCGCCTGCGCGCAAGCCGACGAGCTCCTGGCTTTCGCGCCGCTCGACAATGGCGACGTCGACGCCCGCCAACGAAAGCTCGCCCGCCAACATCAGCCCCGTCGGCCCCCCTCCGACGATCACCACCGCATGCTCGGTCATTGCCACCCTCCGGCCAGCAGCTCCGCAAAGTCAAGCGCCGCGCACACCCGCGCCTCCGCGCCGCGTGCCCCCGGCTGCACCGCGCGTCCCGCCATCGGTTCGACGCCCCCGCGTGACCCATCCGTCGACAACAACGCCCGCATGTCGCTCCTCCCATTCCTGGAGATTTTCACCTCGGCCAGAGGGTCTGACCGAGGCGAGCGACTCTACGGCACGACCTGGGTCTTGCCGCAAGCCCCCCAGTTTGCTATACGCTGGGCGTAGAAAGGCCGAGCCCGAGCGCGCATCCGCGGACAAACCCGTGCGCCGGCGAAACGCGCCTTGCGAAACACGCGTGATGCCGTGGATGGCGTTGATGCCGCCCCCGCGTTCACCGTTCGATTCCTCGACACCTCCCCGCTGGCCCGGCTACCTTCACAAGCCATGCGCCTCGTCAAGGACCTCTCGCTCCCCCTTGCCGCAACGACCCCCGTTTTTCCCGGCGATCCCCCTCCGGAGCTGCGTCCCCTCGCGCGCATTCGTGACGGCGCCCCGCTCGACGTCTCCAGCCTCCACCTTCACGCCCACGTCGGCACCCACATCGACGCGCCCTCCCATTTCGTCCTCGGCGCCCCGGATCTCTCCGCCTTTCCGCCCGACACCTTCGTCGGCCCCGCCTTCGTTCTGGATCTCGCGCGCCTCTCCAAGGACCGCATCGAGGCCTCGGACCTCGGCGACCTCACGCGCATCCCGCGCCGGAGCCGCCTCCTCCTCCGCACGCGCAACAGCGCCCGCTGGCGTGCTCCTTCTCCCGCCGACGACCTCGTCTTTCTGGATCCGCAGGCGATCGACGCGCTGCTCGGGCGCCGCCCCCTCCTCGTCGGATTCGATGCCTACAGCCTCGACCCTCTCGATTCCACGACCTTCCCCGCCCACAACCGCCTTGCGGCCGCAGGGCTGCCCGCGCTCGTCGCGCTCGATCTGGATGGCGTCGCGGCGGGCAGCTACACGCTCGTTTGCCCGCCTCTGCCGGTCGCGCTCGAAGCGAGCCCCGTGCGCGCGCTGCTCTTCTGATCCTGTGTCGCAACGGGCGCTCCTCGCGGTCGACGGCCGGCGTCGCACAAGGACTTGCAGGAGCAAACGACGTTGCCACAGGCTCGTGTCTGGACTACGAGTGTGACCATGAGCACTCGCCCCACCCTCTCGAGCGACAAGGTTTCCCCCGAGGTCCACGACATCCTCGCGTCTTTCCACCGAGGCATCGTCGACGAGGTCGCAGCCGCTGTCGCGCGTGATCCCGTCGTCGTCGTCGGCATGGCGCAAAACCCGGTCGTGAAAAACGCTCGCAAATTGCTCGACCAGGCAGGCATCAAGTACACGTATCTCGAGTACGGGAGCTACTTTTCCCGCTGGAAGGAACGCCTCGCCATCAAGCTCTGGGCGGGTTTTCCGACCTTCCCGATGGTATTCCTCGACGGGATCCTCGTCGGTGGGCACAGCGAGCTCAAAAAACTCGAGGCGGCCGGCAAGCTCAAGAAATGAGGACGCCCTGAAGGGGGCGCGGTAGCGCTGACGGGAACGAAAACCTTCAATGCGCGAGCAGCCACTGCGTGAGCGGCGCCCACGCGAGCGCCGGCGCATCCTCCGCGTAAAGCAGATCCGCATGGCCGAAGTCCTCGACCTCGCGCGAGGCCGGGAGGCGGCGCACCACATGCGTGGTCACGTCCGTGGAGGCCACCAGCGTGGTCGTATAAAGCCCGTGATCGCCGAAGCCGCCCGCGGCGCCGAGGTAGAAGAGCGGCACCGAGATGTTGGCGAGGTGATCCGCGAGCGGCAGGGTCCCGGTCCCGCACCACATGGCATCTCGGTCGGCGGTCTCCACCAGCGACTCGTGCGGCGGCGAATGCGCGAGCCAGTCGCTGACGAGCGCCTCCGACGAATAACGCAACGCGGTGGGGAACCCATTCTTGTACATGCCGGCCACCAGGTGATACTGAGGCTTGGGCTCATAAAGCAGGAACGTCGCCGACACGAACCCGAGCATCGCGTCCCGGTTGGTGTAGCCCTGGAAGATCGGCGAAGCGCCCCAGGGGTCGGAAGCCGCGAGCGCGCCCAGCGGCTGGGCGAACGAGCTGTTGTCGCTGTCCACGAACCCCTGCGCGACCCAATCATACTCGTCGGCCGCATTGGCGCAGGCGTAGAGCCTCAGCGACTCGTCCGCCGGGGAGAGCTTGCCGTAGATGTCGATGGGCACGATGCCCTTCACCTGACGCTGCGCGAGCGGCTTCTGGCTCTCCTCGGCCGCATAGAGGTACGTGAGCTGCGCGCCGCTGCTGAACCCGCCCAGGAACAGGCGATCCTGGCCCCCGCCCGTCAGGGTGCGGAGCGTGCGCGCGAAGGACAGCGCGAGGCCCGTATCCGAGACGGCCTGCGCCACCCCCATGCCGGCGAAATCCGAGAAATCGGTCCCCTCCGCGGGCGCCGTCGTCCACCGCCGATCGACGCCCCACACGTCGATCCCGCGCTTGGCCAGGTACACGGCCAGATCGCGATCGGGCTTCGCGGCAGCGCTGATCAGCGACGGCGTGAAGTTCGTGGTGAACGTCGCGAAATCGCCGTGCATGAGCAGGATGGCCTGCGACGTCGGATGCGCGACATGGGGCGAATCCTCGCGCACGACCCGGTGCACGCGGATGCGCGCGTTGGGCGTGTCCCCCACCTTCAGCAGGAAGCTGTAATGGTACACGTCGCCGACGACCTGCTGGCGCTCCACCGCGCCCACCAGCGTTGCCGACAGGGCCGCGGAAGCCTCGGCGGTGGCCTGCAAAACCTCGCTGTCGTCGGCCGGGGCCGTCTCCATCGTGCACCCGCTGGCGGCGGCGGCCAGAAGGCCCAGCACGACCGGCATCACGGCGAGGCGCTTCCCCCTTGTTCGCGCGTGCGAGGGGGCGATGGGCGCGACACCGGACGGCACGACGAAACCAATCTTCTTCATCTTCGATCTCCTTGGCCGATGCGCTCAGCACATTGCATGCCGCGCTCGTTCGGGGGCAAGGAGGGGGGAATGGCGGGTCGATTGCGGGGGCCGAATTGCGCAATGCTGCGCGAACTGCGCAAGCGTGCTCGATTTGTGCATTGCGACGCGTATGGAGCCACCGCGGGCACGCTTGCTCGACGCGCCCACTGCACGATGTGGAACGGGACGCCCTGCGGCGTCCCGAGCATTACGAAGCGCCCAACCGCGGAATTTTTTTCCACGGGTATACACAGGCTCGCGCCGAGCTCGGCCGTATCGTCGGTAGGGGTGAGGATGTGGTGGGTCGGGTGGTGCGACAGGAGTCACGGTGCAGCCGAGCCTATGGCCGCGTCGAGATCGGCCCAGAGATCGTCGGCGTCCTCGATACCAACGCTGAGCCGTAGGAGCGACGGCGGAAGGTGTCCCTGTCCCGGGATCGCAGATCTTCGTTCCATCGTCGATTCCACGGCTCCGAGGCTGGTGGCATGGCGGATGAGCCTGACGTTCTGGCAGACACGATCCGCAAACGCAGCCCCTCCGAGCAGATCGAACGAAAGGATGGTTCCAAAGCCCTTGAGCACGCGCTTGGCCGTCGCATGCGTCGAATGGGAGGGCAAGCCTGGATACCGGACACGAGTGACCAGCGGGTGCGTCTCGAGCCGCTGCGAAAGCATCATGGCTGTTTGCTGGGCCCGTTGTAAGCGAAGTGCGAGCGTTCTCGCGCCTCGGACGGCAAGAAAGGCCTCGAGCGTTCCTGGTGTCGCGCCCGTCAACTCGCGAGACTTTCTGAGGGCGTGAAAGAGCGCATCGTCTTTCGTCGTGGCGACCCCTGCCAACAGGTCGGAGTGGCCGCCAATGAACTTGGTTGCCGATTGCAGAGACACCGTGGCACCGAAGTCGAGCGGCTGCTGATTCAAAGGCGTGGCGAAGGTGTTGTCCACGGCGACGATCGCTCCGGGCTTGCGTGGCGCTGCGCAGACAGCCTCCAGATCCGCGACAGTCAGCAGCGGGTTCGAGGGGGATTCAAGCCAAATCAGGTCGGCGACACCGCAGGAGCGAATCCAGCCGGCGGTATCGTCCACCGCCACGCGCTGCACGGACCAACGCCGTCTTTCAGCGCCCGCTGCTGCCAGGCCTGCGACACCTTGATAGCAATCATCGGGTAGCACCACGACGGCACCAGCCGCGAGCTGATCAAACACGGAGGCAATGGCGGCCATGCCGGAGGCGAACGCCACGGCCTTGCCAGACTCGAGCCCGCCGACGACTTCTTCGAGTGCTTCCCAGGTCGGAGTACCATCATCGCGCGCGTACTCGCGCCCCCTGCCGATGATGAAGTTCGATGCGGGGATCGGCGGTACGTTCAGCGGAGCGCCGGGCTCGGAAGCGCGGCCTGCCGAGACGAGCCACGATTCAGGTTTGATTCCAGACGGATGCTTCTCCATTCTTTCGAATACCTCCCGTCCGCCTCACCGCGCCTTCTCGGCGTCCGCGAGCTCCCGCCATGCGGGCTCGGCCGCGCCCACCGCCGCGCGCGTCCCCGAGCGCACGATGGGCGTGCGGAGCAGCAGCGGATCCTCCAAGAGCAGCTCGGCGAGGCGTGCCTCGGTCGGGGCGCTGTACTGGAGCCCGCGCTCCTTCACGCGTGGACTCTCCGCATCGTAGAGCGCGCGCATGCCGCCCACGGCGCGCGCGACGCTGGCGAGCTCTCCCTTGGAGAGGCCTTTTTCGCGCAGGTCGACGCTGTGCACCTTGATGCCGCGCTCTGCGAAGAACCGCTGCGCCGCGCGCGTTGCTTTGCATTTCGTCGTGCCGAAAATCTGGATCACAGGAGGGCCACCCTAGCACGGGCGCGCGCGAACGGGGCGCCCCACTCCCTCGATGCACAGCTTGTGGCCGCGACACACCAGGGACGACCGGCCGAGGTGCTCTGAACCGCGCTCGCCATCGTATTTCGCCACCCCCGCTGCACTCCGCTTCCGTGGGAACGTGTTTTCCGTCGCTTGATGAAGGACCGACCTCCTGGTAAGATCGGCGACTCATGGCACCGTCTCGCGCGCTCGCAGCCGTCTTCCTCGATGTGCTCGGTGGCGCGTCCACGCAGACCGAAGCCGCAACATCAGGGCTCGAAGCGAAGCTCTGCGCGCTCATCGAGGCGGCGCATGCAGCACATCCCGAGATTCATGTGACAGGTGAAACCTTTGCCCGCCACCTGGGGGGGCGCCTCTCCTCGACACACAGACCCCTCGAGGCCCTCGGAACCCTGAACACCCGTGATCTCTACCTCGCCTGCGCGGCCGCGCACGGCGACTCGACCGCCATTGCAGAGATCGAGCGCTGCTATTTTGCATGGCTCCAGGCAGCGATGGCGCGCGTCGCCGGGGCCACGGACAGTGGCGATCTCCTCCAGCTCCTCCGTCAGAAGCTGTTTGCTGCAGAGCCCGATGAGCTGCCGAAAATCGGCGAGTATGCCGGAGTCGGGTCGCTGGGCGCCTGGCTCCGGGTCACCGCCACGCGCATGGCGCTCAACGCGCGGCGCGGGCGCAAGCGAGAGGGCGTACACGTCGACGCGGATGACCACCTCGATGGGCTCGCAGTCCACGCGTCCCCGGAGATGGAGTATCTCAAGTCGCGCTACAGGAACGAGTTCAAGTATGCCTTCGAATCGGCAGTTGCAGCATTGTCGGCGCGCGATCGGAACCTGCTACGCCTCCATTTCATCGATGGCTTGAACATCGATCAGATCGGGGCCATCCACCGGGTCCACCGTTCGACCGTCGCACGGTGGATTGCGCATGCGCGGGAGTCCATTTTCCTCGAGACACAACGCCTCCTCCGCGAGCGCTTGGGGCTCGACAACGCTGATTTCAACAGTCTGCTCGCCCTGGTCAAGAGTGAGCTCAACCTGAGCCTCCACCGGTATCTGATAGACGCCGCGGAGTGAGTTTGCGGTCTATGGACACGGGGTCCACCGCGTCTCGAGGGTCCGACCATCGAGGAAGACCTTGCCGAGTTTCGTCTCCGGGCCGCCCTCTACTTCCTCCACTCGTCGAGGGCGTAGGAGACCCGCACGATCTGCGTCCGCAGTCACTTCAGCACGACGGTCCCGATCGACACCGATGCCGACGTCGCGCCGGAGCAGTTGCAGCCATTCAGCGTGTTGATGCGAATGCGACCGGCGCCGCCACCGCCGCCGCCCATTCCCACGTACTCCGCGCCGCCCAGGCAGCCGAAGACGGAATCGCCATCCTGCCCATATTGACCGTTGCTATCGCCCGCCGACCCCTTGCCGCCGTCGCCCCCGACGGTGTAACCATTGAGGGCGCAACCCCAGCCGTCCGTGCCGCTGCCGCCCGGGGCCGCGGTCGTCCCCCACCCGGCCCCCCCAACCGTACCGCTCCCGTGGTTATTGCTCGAACCGCCGCCTCCGCCGCCTCCATTGGCGGAAAGCGTCCCCTTCATGAGGATGCTGGGCGCTTCGAGCAGGATGGCTCCGCCGCTCCCGCCCCCGGCCCCCCCGGACGAACCTCCCCAGCCCGGCCTTCCGCCCCCTCCTCCGGCGTTGATCCCGATGTCGATGGTAATCATCTGCCCCGCGCTGATTTGAAGGGCGCCGCCGCCCAGGCCGCCCGAGTTGTCGCTTCTCTGGCCGTTCATGCCCCCGGTCAGCGGCACGATGGCGGGCGTCCCCTGCGTGGTGGCCGCCCCAGGATTTCCGCCGGTCGTGCCATAGCTCCCACCGCTTGCCGAAGTTTCGTCGCTGTTCTCGTACGTCCAGCCCGTACCCGCGCCCGGCATGACATGGATGGCCCCCACGGCGACGCTCCTGGTCGCGAAAATGGCGAGCGCGCGCTTGCCCTCGATCGTGAGCGAGCTGATCGTCAGCTCGTCGGCCCGGCAGACGCATACCTCCGGCGAGCCGGCGGGCACGACGACCTTGCAGTCGCCCAGCACCGAGGGAGTGATGCAGCCGGTCGATGTGTCGAAGGTCCCCTGGGGCGCTGAGATCACGAGACCCGTCTGCTCGAGCTGCCCGAGGGTGTCGGCGTTGGAGGGCTCGAGCTCGCAGCAATGGTCCTCGCAGCAGCCCGCGGCGCCGCAATCGGCGTCCATCGGCTCGTAGGAACATGCGCCGTCCGTGCACGTGCCCGCGGATGAATAGGTGCGGAGCGAGCCATCGTCATTGCAGGCGGGCGGGGGCGGTGCATCGCAGGGCGTCGTCGACGAGGGGTACGAGCACGAGCCGTCCGAGCAGGCCCCCTGGCTCTCGTAGGTGATCACCGTGGAGCCATCGGCGCACGCGGCGGGCGGAGGCTCGTTGCAGCTCTGCGTATCGCATCCGCCGCCGGCGCCACCGGAGCCCCCCGCTCCGCCGCCGGCGCCACCGGCGCCCCCCGCTCCGCCGCCGGAGCCTCCAGCGCCCGGGGTCCCCCCGGATGCAAAAATGCCATCGCTGCTGCTCCCACAGCCGATCACCGGGACGGCCAAAGCCACGAACGCCAAGATCGAGAATGAACGCATGACCTAGTTCTTCCTTCCTCACGAGACGCGTGGGCGCATGGGCACGCACGCAGCGCCCTGCCCGCACGAGCGCGCCCTACGCACGTCGCGCGCGCGCAATGCTTCACGCCGGGAGCGCCACCCGAGCTCTCGCCTACCGATGCCTCTCGCGCTCATGGACACCGACCTCGGCAACCTGTCGCAAAAAAATCTCCATCCTCCGTCCGTCCGGCCAACGCAGGGCCGATTGACGGCGGCCTCACACCGTCGGCGGAGAGATGGCAATTGTTGCAACCCCAAGCGCGCAGTAGACTCGTCCACGGCTCGGCCATGGATTGTATCGACGCGAACACTGTCCTCAAATTCGTTCGAGGTGTGCTCTCCGACGAGGAGACGACACAGGTCGAGGGGCACATCGATCGATGCGCAGAATGCCGGCGCGCTCTGGTGGAGTTCGCTCGCTCGTCCCTGCTCGCGGATGAGGTCGGTGCGGCTCCGACCCTCGCTGCCCACGGCACGCTGGACAGCCATCATGCACCGATCCCGGCCGCTCTCTTGCCGCGCGGTACGCTCATCGGACGTTATCTTGTCCTCGACTGCCTTGGCATGGGCGGGATGGGCGTGGTCCACGCTGCCTATGACCCCGAGCTCGACCGCAAAGTGGCGCTCAAGATCTTGCGCCCCGAAATCATGAAGCAGCTCGGCGTCGAGGGCTCGAGGGTGCGCATCCTCCGGGAGGCTCAGGCCATGGCTCGCCTTTCGCACCCGAACGTCATCACCGTTCATGACTGCGGCACGGCGGGAGAGCACGTGTTCGTCGCGATGGAGCTCCTCGACGGACAAACGCTCACCCAATGGCTCCGCGAGCGCCCACGCAAGACACGCGAGGTGCTCGATCGCTTCGTGCTCGCAGGGCGCGGCCTCGCCGCGGCCCACGCGGCTGGCTTGATCCACCGTGATTTCAAGCCCGATAACGTGCTTTGTGGGCACGACGGTCGCGTTTGCGTGACCGACTTTGGACTGGCACGCGCTGCGCTGGGTACGACCGCAGGTCAGCAAGAAGAGAGGGACGAGGAAGCTCTACCTGATTGGGATGGCGTACAGCCCATGCGCCTCCTGGCCGCCAACCTGACGCGCAGCGGAGCGCTCGTGGGAACACCGGCATACATGGCGCCCGAACAGATCGAGGGCGACTCGGTCGAGGCGCGCAGCGATCAGTTCAGCTTCTGCGTCGCGCTGTACGAGGCACTGTATGGCGAGCGCCCCTTCTCGGGCGATACGTACAAGAGCCTGCTCGCGTCCATTTCGCGCGGCCCTCAACGCACGGCCCCGAAGAACAGGCGCATTCCGAAGCGCATTCACCAAGCCCTCCTGCGCGGGCTTTCCGGGGAGCCAGCCGAGCGTTTCCCATCGATGAATGAGCTGCTCTCTGCGCTCACCCACGATCCTCGCGCTCGCTCTCGCCGCATCACGCTTTTTGCCGTCACGGCCCTGGCGCTGGGCGCGAGCGCTCTTTTCGCGCTCAGGAAGCCCGCGGCAACGCCCCCCCGCTTGTGCCAGGGCGCCGAACAAAACCTCGCGGGCGTCTGGGATCAGGCACGCAAGCAAGCGGTGCGCGACGCCTTCCTCGCCACGCGTGTGTCCTTTGCCAGCGACGCCTGGCAGGGCGTGGAGCGCGCCTTCGACGCCTATACATCGAATTGGGTCGCGATGCACACGGACGCTTGCGAGGCCACGCACATGCGCGGCGAGCAATCCGAGTCCCTGCTCGACCTGCGGATGCAATGCTTGAAGGACCGGCTCCGGGAGGTCGAGGCGCTCACCACCGAGTTCCAGCGCGCGAATGCGAAGACGGTGGAGAAGGCCGTGGAAGCCGCGGGGAACGTGGCGCCCGTCGCGCTGTGTGCACGCACGGACCTGCTCACGATGCCTGTTCGGCCCCCCAGCGACCCGACGGCGCGCGCCAAGGTGGACGAGCTGCGCGGCCGCCTCGCCGAGGCCAAGGCGCTCACCCGCACGGGCCAGTACAAAGAGAGCCTCGCGCTCATCCGAGAAATCACGGAAGAAGCGCGCCTGCTGGGATATCGACCCCTCGAGGCCGAGGCGCTCCTGGAACGCGGCATTCTCGAGCAGGACGTCGAGGTGAAGGCATCAGCGCAAACGCTGACCGAGGCCGCCCTGGCCGCGGAAGCAGGCCGACACGACCGGGTGGCTGCGCGTGCCCAGATGGAGCTTTTCTTCGTCACCGGAGGCGCGCAAGCCCGTTTCGATGAGGCGATGCGGATCAACCGCGCCGCGCGGGCAGCGCTGGAGCGAATCGGCGGAGACAAGGCATTCGAGACGGATCTGCTCAGGTACGAAGGATATTCCTTCGGGCAACAGGGCAACATGATGCAGGCCGTCGACAGGTACCAGCGTGTCCTCGAGCGGCGGGTCGAGATGCTCGGACCAGACAACATCAACGTGGCCAGGGCGCATGCAGAATTGGCCACTACGTATCTGAGTCAGGGGGTACGGTTCGATGAGGCCCACCAAGCGCTTCAAAAGGCACTCGACATTTATGTCAAGGACCTCGGCCCGACGCACCCACGGACCGCAGGGATGCGGCGTCGGATCGCGGTGGCGCTCTTTGGGAAATGTCGATACGCGGAGGCCGTGACTCTACTCCAAGGCGCGCTTCCGCTCATCGACCTGTCGTACGGGCAATACAACCGCGATGCCGCCCAGACCCTGTACCTCACCGGACTCGCACTCTTCGAGCAAGGAAAGGCGGAGGAGTCGATTTCTTACGTGAGCCGTGCCCTGGGCCTTTGGCGGAAGACGCACGATAGCGATAGCCCAGCGATCTCGGATGCCACCGAGGTCCTTGGTCATGTGCACATCTATACAGGCCAACTGGAGAAGGCGCGGGTATATTGCCAGGAGGCCTTCTCGATCACCGAGAAACAACTGGGGAAGGAGAGCGCTCGCTTGGCCCTGGCGACGCATTGTCTGGCCAAGATCGACACGGAGGAGAAGCTGTATGCGTCCGCGGCCGCCCGCTTCGAGCGTTCCAACCTTCTCTTCGAGAAGGCAGGCGAGTCCGAATCCCAGAACGTCGTCCCCGGCCTCGTCGACTGGGGAGACATGCTGCTCCGCGCCGACAAGCCTTTGCAAGCGCTCCCGCATTTCCAGCGTGCACTCGTCATTCTCGAGAAAGTCGGCGGTCCTGACTACCCAGGCCTCCCCGAGGTGCTGACTCCGATAGGGAAAACCCACCTCGCGCTACACCGCCCGAACGAGGCACTTGCGCCGCTCGAACGCGCGCTCGCTCTCTGCGAGGGGAAGACCTGGGAGGGTCGTCCCGAGGTCCTCGCGAGCACGCGTTTTTCCCTTGCGCGGGCCTTGTGGGAGGGCAAAGGCGATCACGAACGCGCCCTCGAGCTCGCGAACGCGGCGAAGGAGGCCTTCGCCCGCTCCACGAAGGCAAGACTTCCCGAAGCTGCCGAGCTCGAGCGATGGCTCGCAGCGCGACCGAGGCATTGAGCTCCTCACCCCGGGGCCCGGGCGAGGGCTGCGAGAGAACCTCTGTCTCGATGCGGCGCATGCAATCGAGGAGCGAGTCGGCCGACTCAGCCCCATCGATCCTCGCTGAGGTCCCAGGCCGGCCATGAGCCCGTGCAATGGCCCGATGAAGAGCAAGTCGCAGGGGCTTCCGGCTGGATGGGCGAACCCGAGGCTCGAGGCGAGAGGCGTGCCCCAAATCCCAAGCTCCTCGGCGAGAGGGCTACTCGTCGGGCCTGACGTGCGTCATACGGTCGCATGCTCGATCCTGCTCGCTTGCTCGCGTTGAACGCGGGCGCCCAGATTGCGTTCTCCTCGCTTCTCGGCTGGTCGATGGTCGTTGCGCGGCAACCGTGGATGCACGATCGCGGACGCACCCTGCGTCACAAGGCGATGACCGCTGCGCACCTCGACTGGCTCATGCTCGCCTTCATGCAGGCCGTGGCCGCGTTCCTGCTCGATCGCTGGCCCGTGTCGAGCGGCGGGACGACGGTCGCGGTCTTGCTCGTCTACGGAGGCTGGGTGAACCCGATGGCGTACGTGTTCCGCGCGCTCGGCGTCGACGCCTTTGCCTTCGCTGGAGGTCTTGGCCAGCGCGCCGCAGCCGCCTTCGCGGGCACGAGCTCCGTCGCGATCGTCGTCGGCTGGATCGCGCTGCTCGTCGCGCAGTTCACGAGGCCGTGACGGCCGCCGACAGGCCCCCCGGGGCGCCTGCAGGGGGCCCGCTCGGCGCCGCGCCAAGCCGTTGAGCGGGCGGCCACAGAGCCTCGAAACATCCTGCCGCGCCGCCCCGCCTTCTGGGCCCGGAAGATTGTACTATGACACTTCTTGGAGTAGACTAGTACATACGCCATGCCCAGTCATGCCTGGAAACCACGCCTTCGACGCTCCAGCGCGCCGCTGTACGCGGCGATCGTCGACGCGCTCGCGGCCGACATCAGCGCCGGCAAGCTGCGCGCTGGCGACCGACTTCCCACGCACCGCGAGCTCGCGAACGCGGTCGGGGCATCGCTGGGAACCATCACCCGCGCGTACGCCGAAGCGGAGCGACGCGGGCTCGTTCGTGGCCAGGTCGGGAGCGGGACGTTCGTCAACAATCTCACCGATCGCGACGCGTATTCGCCCATGCTCGACCGGGATCGAATCGATCTCGGCCCGACCGCGACGCCGATCATGTCAGGCGATCTCGGGCACTGCGCGCTCGCTGCCGCACTCGCTGAGCTGAGCTCACGCGCGGACCTCGGCGCGCTCAGCGGGTATCAGTCGCATGGTGGTACCGCGGCGCAACGGGCCGCGGGCGGGCGCTGGCTCGCGTCGACCGGCGTCGTCGCGTCCCCCGATGAGATCACGGTGTGCAGCGGCGCGCAGCACGCCACCGTGATGTTGCTGTCGGCGCTCGCGACGACGACCGGCGTGCTCGTCGAGGAGGTCACCTATCCCGGCGCGCTCGGCGCCGCGCAATGGCTCCGGCTGCCGACGCATCCGGTGGCGGTCGATGAGGATGGGCTCATCCCCGATGCGCTCGCGCAGGCATGCCGTTCGAGCGGGGCCAAAGTGCTTTATTGCACTCCGACGAACCACAACCCGACCACGTCCATCATGCCACTCGAGCGTCGGCAGGAGGTCGTGACGATCTGCCGCAAGTACGGGGTCACGATCATCGAGAACGGCGCGCTCGCTCCGCTCGTCTCCGGCGCGCCGCCGCCGCTCTCCGCGCTCGCCCCCGAGGCGACGTACTACATCGGGAGCCTGTCGAAGGCGACGGTCCCTGCCCTCCGTGTCGGCTTCATTCGTTCACCACTCGAGGCGCGACGCAGCCTCGAGATCGCCGCCGGAGCGACGGTCTGGTCGGGCTCGCCCTTGCTGGTCGAGATCGCGACGCAATGGATTCACGACGGCACGGCAGCGGCCATTCGAGACGCGCGGCGCAGCGAGGCCGCCGCCCGCCAGACGATTGCGGCGGAGATATTGAAGAACCATCCATATCTCGCGCATGCTACCGCGTATTTCCTCTGGATGAGGATTCCGGAGCACCGGCGGGCGATGGAGCTCTTGGAGCAGGCTGCCGCGCGGAACGTGCTCATCGGTCCGGCGCACGTGTTCGCCGCCCGCGCCGGAAGCGCGCCCAACGCCATTCGGGTATCGCTCGGCGCGGCGAGATCTCGCAACGAGCTCGAGCGGGGCCTCACCGTACTGGCAAAGCTGCTCGACGAATCGCCGACCTCCCCCTGGAGTGCCATGCCATGAGACAGCTCGCCCTCTTCGTTTTCCCGTTCGTGACTGCGATGCTCGGCTGCCAGCCTCCGAGGACGGCACCTGCCCCAGGCGATCCATTGCAAGCGCGGCTCGACCTCGCCGAGAAGTATTTCCGGTTCCTCGAGCGCATTCGCGACAATCTCGTCGCGCCGCAATGGCTCCCCGATCGCGATCAGTTCGTGTACTGGTCTGCGGTCGGTCCCCATCGCGGGACGTGGGTCCTGGTCGACGCGCACGAGCGAACGATGGTACCCGTCCTGTCGAGCGACGCGCTCGAGGCCCAGCTCTCGCAGCTGGTCGGGCAGAAGGTCGAGCTACCGGACAACCTCGGATTCGTGCTTGCGCCTGGGCTCGCTCCCGAGAATCGCCGGATTGTTTTCCAGCTCGAGGGCCGGTCGTTCGCGCTCGGGTTGTCCGATCGGCGCGTCGTGGCCCTCGCTGCGACCGATCGCGCCGCGTTGATGCTGTCCCCGAGCCATCACCTGTCTCCCGATGGCCGAAACATCGCGGTTCAACGCGGATCTGGGTTCGCCGTGGTCGACAGCGATGGCAATCCTTTGCTGGAGCGGAGCGGCGAAGAGAATTACGAGTGGCAGATCCCCGAGCGGGCATGGTCTCCCGACGGCCGATTCCTCGTGATCTGGCGCAACGACGCGCGCGGCGTCCACAAGATTCCGATCGTCGATTACGCATACGCAACGGGCATCGAGCAGGTGAAGATGGTGCCCTATTCCAAGGTCGGGACCCCCTTGATGCGGTCCGAGCTCCACGTGGTCGAGCCTGCGACCGGCCGCGTGACGCGGGTTCCGGCCGCGCCTGGGGAGAGCTACGATTGGCTTTCGGGCTGGCGCCCCGATGGCAGCGAAGCGCTGGTGCTGAAGCTGTCCCGCGATGGCAAACGGCTGGAGCTCTCGGCGGTGGAGCCAGAGGCAGGGAAGACCCGCCTCGTGCTGCGCGAGGACCGACCGGAAAGCTTCGTCGGTGCGCTCGATTTCGCGGTGGACGGGTGGTCGCTGCAGGTCACTCCGCTCGAGGACAACAAACGCTTCCTGTGGATGTCCGAGCGCGACGGCTTTCGGCACGTCTATTTGTACGACTACGCGGGGACGCTCGAGCGTCAGGTCACCAAAGGCTCGTTTCCCGTACATAAAGTGGTCGGCGTCGCCCTCAAGGCAGACACGGTCTTTTTGCTTGCCTCTGCTGACAACGCAGCTCCTTATGACCGCCTGCTTTATCGTGCGAGCCTCGCCGGTGGCGACCTGAAGCAGCTCTCGCCGAGCCCGGGCATCCATCGGATTCTCCTCGCGCCGTCGGGGCGTTATTACATCGATGGTCATTCCACGCGCGTGGAGCCGCGGGTGTGGGACGTGGGCTCGACCGACGGTGGGGCTCCGTTCCGTTACGCGAAAGCGGACACGAGCGCGCTCGCGGAGTTGCATGATTCGCCGCCGGAGCCCCTCACGGTCCTGGCTGCCGATGGCGTGACCCCGCTGTACGGCGTGCTGTACAAGCCGTGGGATTTCGATCCACGCAAGCGATATCCGGTCCTCGACGTCATCTACGCCGGCCCGTGGCTTTCGGTCGTGCCCTGGAGCTTCGTCGGCACCGGCGAGTCGCGGTGGGCGAATTCGCTGGCGCAACTGGGCTTCGTGGTCATGGTGCTCGACGCGCGCGGCACACCGGGGCGAAGCAAAGCGTTCCAAGACGCGAATTATGGGCGCGTGGGTCAGACCGAGATCCCCGATCACGTCGCCGGGCTGCGGCAGGCCGCCGCCGCGCGGCCCTACATGGATATGAGCCGCGTCGGGATCTACGGCCACTCCTGGGGCGGCTACTTCGCGCTTCGCGGCATGTTGACCGCGCCGGAGCTGTTCAAGGCGGGTTATGCTGGGGCGCCCGGGGCCCTCGAAGAGGAGGCCGTCATCAACGAGCCGAACCTGGGTCTCGCGAACGAGAATCGAGCCGGGTACGCGGCAGGGTCCAACGTATCTCTCGCGCGAAACCTTCGTGGCGCGCTCAAGATGATGCATGGCACGAGCGACGTGAATGCATCGGTGTCCACGACGATGCGCATGGCCGAGGCCTTGATTCGCGAAGGCAAACCCTTCGAGCTGCTCATCATGCCCGGACAGCCACACAGCCCCGAGGGGTCGGCGCTCCAGTATTACAAGGACGACGTGCGGCGGTTCTTCGTCAAAGAGCTGGGGGGCCCGCGCTGAGCATGTCCGGGGAGGCATCATGCTCTCGGGACCCCCCAGTACAGTGCCGCACGGGGGGCCAGGCGAGGAACCTGATCAGCTCAGGTCTTCGGTGATCAGCAGGTTCGCCATCATGCCGGTGTCCTCGTGCGGCAGGATGTGGCAATGGTAGACCGTCTTGCCCGTCCATTGCTTGAAGCGCATCCACACCTTCACGGTCTGATTCATGCCCACCCACACCGTGTCCATGATCGTGCCCGGCGGTTGGTCGATGTTGCCGATCTTCTTGACCTCGAAGGAGTTCACGTGAATGTGAAACGGGTGTCCCTCGCCGTTCCCATTCATATGCTCCATCGCGTTCAAGGTCCACTCCTGCGATGTGCCGAGCTTCACGATGGTATTGATGGTGTGGACATCGTATTGCAGCTCGTTGAGACTGAAATCGATTCCGACGACCGGGTTGTTCAGGCCGATGCCCATACCCTCCGGGTCGAACCTGCCGGTGAACATGACGCTCTGCGTGTCCGAGATGTCGGCCTGCGTGATGGGCGGCTGGTGCCGGGTCGCGCCTGGCAAGGTCTTCGGTAGATCCATGGGCTTCGGGTCGCCTGCCACCGTGATCGTGGCGAGGACCTTGAGGGCGGCGTCGAGGAACTGCTGGCCCGTGTGGCCGAGCTGCACGATGGTGTAGGTCCCCGCTTGATCGGGGGCCCTGAGAAGCAGCTCCGCGCGATTGCCCGGCGCGAGCACGAGACTCGTCGCGGCGGCATTGTAGTCGACGACGCCATCCCATTGGCCGTCCGGCGGCAGGACGGTCTTCATCTTGCGCGGCGCGGTGAACGGGACGCCGTCCATGGCGATCAAGTGGATATCCAGGTCCGGGAAGACGAGCGGCATCACGAGGTCCGAGCAGGCGTTCAGGATGCGCAGTCGAATGACCTCGCCCGGCTGCATGTCGATCTTCTTGCCATCCGGAAGAATCTGCGTGCCCGCGGGCGTCTTGCCGCCCACGTGATCCTCGCGATAGACGGGCACTGCATCGACGCAGTAGAAACGCACTTGGTAATCGCCGGTGGTGAAGCCGCTCTTCAGATCGGGTCGGGCAACCCACTTCTCATTCATCTCGTCCCACATCCGGACGAAGGGATTTTCCGCCGTCCCGTCGCCGAAGGTGTTCCAGATGGCGTTTTGCATCGGCTCGTACGTCCATTCGCCGGCCTTCGTCTCGGACTCGAAAAGCCCGATGTCGCTGATGACCATGGGCACATCCTGCGCCTTCGCGATTTCGGGCACATCGTCGATCGGACCCTTCACGATGATGACGCCCGCCATGCCCGACACCGCCTGGACGGCCGTCGAGCCGTGGTGGTGCGGGTGATACCAATACATGCCGGAGGGGTGATCTCTCGGGATATCGAAGACGTACGTAAACGACGTACCTGGCTCGATCGCGATCATGTCCGAGTGTGCTTCGGATGTACCCACCTCATTGAACAAGTGCGGGATGACCGCCATGCCGTGCAGGTGCAGATTCGTCGTGTTGAGGTCGTGCGGTACGTTGTGATTCCCATCCCAGGCGCTCGAGTCGTAGGGCGTGAGCTGGTTGTCGATCGTGACCTCGAGGCGATCGCCGGGGCTGACCGTGAGCGTATCTCCGGGGAGGTTGCCATTGTAGCTCCGCAGCCGCACGGTCAGGCCGTCCATCGTTTTCGTCACCCACTGGGGGGCCAGCGTGTATTTGACGACATTCGGAGGAGGAGGAGGAGGCGGCGGCGGCGGCGGATCGGGCGTGCAGCCGGCGCCAAAGCTCGAAGTGACGATTGTGCCGCCGACGACCTGAAGGAAGTTACGCCGTGAGGTGATCATGTTGTTTCACTTTCCCATCGTGCAAGCGTTCAGCTCGCACCAGCATGCAAGATACCACGGGGGCCTGAAGGGTAAAAACCGCAATAGCAAGGGTGGTGCCAGCCATGGCTCGACTTCTTGGGCCCGTCCGTTCGCCGAGAAGGCGTTGGGCCTACTTGGCCCCCAGGTGACATCCCAGGAGATCGGGACGTCGAGGCATCACGAGCGCTGACATGACGGCTGTAACGGATACAGGTACAGATACAGGTACAGGTACACCCGCGCCCTCTCCAGCCGACGGGGCGACGCGCGAAGAATCGCAATGCGCGAAGAACCGTGACCTGGTTTACCTACAGAACCGGGAACGAGATCGACGCATCGTACACCTCCGATCATCCGCCGGCAGAATTGTTCAATGCTGTCGTTCCAAAAGATCCCTTGTAGGATGGGGGCCGCCGTGATAGGTCTGCGACCCGTGCGTGAGAGCGCGCTTGTCGCTGATGTGATCGCCCTGCCGGCGTCGGCCGCCACTGCCATTGCGTGGCGCGCCGCGGGGCAGCTCCACCTCACCGTCATCGCCAAGGCCACGTTCGCCTTCGTGCCCGACGCCGATATGCAGCGCGCCGATCCGCAGCCGATCCTGCGGGCCGAGGTGCATCACGGCAACAATCCGAGCCGCAGCGTCCGTTTCACCACGGACGTGGCGCCGTATCTGGGCCGCGCCGATGTGCTCTTCACGGGCCACGCCTATGCGCCCCCGGAGCGCGCCGCGCAGCCTTTGCCATTACGCCTCGCGGTCTTCGACGGCACGAGGCCCCTCTTCGACAAGCGGCTCGTGGCCCATGAAAAGGCGGGCTTTCAGCGCATGCCCGTCGTCTACGAGCGCGCGTGGAGCGGCGCGCTGGGAGAGGAAAATCCGCTCGGGATCACACCGGGCGCCGGCGAGGCAAGCATCACCGATCCGGGCGCACCGCTTCGCCCTGCCGGCTTCGGCCCGATCGCGCGTGCCTGGCCTGCGCGCAAGCGGCTCCTGGGAGCCACGCCGCGCAAGGCGCTGGAGGGCGCGATCGCGGAGATCCCCGATGTCTTCGACTGGTCGTATTTCCAGGCAGCGCCCCCGGATCAGCGCACGATGTTCCTGCGCGGCGATGAATGGATCGTGCTCGAAGGGCTCTCGCCCACGCGGCCGCGCGTCGCCACGCGCTTGCCAGGGGCGCGCGGCGTCGTGAGGATTTTTGGTCTCTCCCCGTTCGGCGTGCCCGAGGGACATCCGCTCGATCTCATGGCCGACACGCTCCGCATCGACGGGGACGAGCAGCGATGCACGCTCGTGTGCCGGCGCAGCTTTCCCCTTGCCGCGGGCGAGGCGGCGCTCGCGGCCGCGCGCCTCGTCGCAGGCATCGAGGTCGCGGGAGAGGCGCTCGTGTGGCCCGATCCGCGATGGATGGAGCAGGCTGCGGCGCCCGCATCACGCGCGTTATCGCCCGGCGTCGAGGGCGACGACGCCGTGACGATGGTCATCGGCAAGGGCGCGGAGACCGTGGTGCTCGCGGACAACGAAATGGCGCCGGCGTCGCGGCCGATCCTGCCATTTTCGCCTGCTTCGAATCATGACGAACCCGCGACGCAGACCGGCGCCGCGGGCGCGACGTTCGTGCTGCCGCCCGATGACGACGTCGTCACGGCGTCGCCGCTTCCCTTCGCGGATCCGGGCACGCAAGCCCCGCGTGGAGGGCCCGCTGCGCCGATCCCGGGCGCTCCTTGGTCCGCGCAGATCGCGCCGCGCATCGTGGCGCCCGCCTTCGACGCCGGCACGATGATGCTCGCCCCGGCGCCCGAAGAGGTCGCGCCGAGGATCTCGCCCGAGCCGCAGCCTTTCGCCGCTCCCGCACCGCCGGCCACGCCGACGCCTCCGGCCGTGATGGCGCCCATCGTTTCGCCCGGTGCAGAGCCCCCTGCCACACCAGCGCCTCCCGCGGCCCCTGCACGAGCGACCCCACCTTCACCGCACGATCCGATCGACCTCGAGCGCTGTGCCGCGATCGCAGCGGAGCTTGCCGAGCGTGCTGCGTCGCGCGCCGAGATCCTCGCCGGGCACAGGCTCACGGAAGAGACCTGGCGCGCCGAGGAGCAACGCTGGAACGAGGCTGTGGATCAGGAAGTCAAGCGCGGGGTGAAGGCGCTGCGCGATCGCTTCGACGCGGCGTACATCGCTGCGTGGGAGGCCATCCGTGGCCCGCTCGACGTAAAAACCTACGCAACCCTCGTCGTCGCCGACGAGCGCGGCAGCCTTTCCGCGGCGCTCGATGCTCTCCGGATCCGGCGCACCGTGTGGATACGCGTGAAACGGCGGTGGGAAAAGCGGATGGCCGATCCTGTGCTCGCCGCGCAGGTCGAAAAAGAAATCGCCCAGGTCCGGTGAAACGGCATCTCGAAAATCCCGCTCCGGCTGCTCGGCGCGTACCGCTCGGCAGAGCCTCCAACTTCGAGCAGGATTAGGGCGGCGAGACGGGTCATCACGTCTTTTTTCTCGGGAGCCGGATCGCTATACTCCGCGCCCGAAGCGCCGGGAACCTCGGCGCCGCGATGAGAAAGGTACATCCATGCGCGACCTCATCACCTTTTCGTCGAGCGGACTTCCCCGCCCTTCGCGTGTCGTCGGCTTCCGTGGCACCGAAGCGATGTCGCGTCCCTATCGATTCGAAGTGTACCTGCAATTTCACAGCGACGACGGCGACATCGATTTCGCCGAAGCCGTGGGCGACCCGGCCAGCCTGGTGATCGATCGCGAGAGCGACGACGTCCCGCCCTTCGTGCTCGCCGGCGTGCTCGGCGACGTCGATCTGGTGCACGAGCATGGGGGCCGGGCCTTGGTGCGCGTCGTGCTCGTGCCCCGCTTCTCACGGCTCGCTCTCTCGCGGCACAGCCGGATCTTCACCAAGAAGAGCGCGCCCGACGCCATCCGGGCGGTCCTCGACGACAACGGCCTCGCCGGCAGCTACGAATTCCGCCTCACCCAGAGCTACGAGGTGGAAGAGCACATCGGTCAATACCGCGAGAGCGATTTCGATTTCGTCTCCCGCTGGCTGGAGCGCGAGGGGATTCATTATTTCTTCGAGCACAGCGAGGGAGGCGAGAAGGTCGTCTTCTGTGACGACAAGTCCTATCCCGCCGAGGGCATGGGCAAGCCGGTCCGTTATTTCCCCCAGACCGGGGCGGATCGCAGCGCCGGCGCCTCGCTCCGCTCTTTCTCCCTGAATCACGGATCCATGCCCGCCGAGGTCAAGCTCCGCGACTACGATTATGGGCGGCCGAAGCTCGACATTTCGGGGTCTGCGGCGGTCTCGGCCAAGGGGGCCGGGAAGGTCAGCCTCTATGGCGAGCGCTTCTTCTCTCCCGACACCGGGGCCCGCCTGGCCAGGATTCGATCCGAGGAGTTCCTCGCCCGGAAATCGATCGCCCGGGCCACGGGCACGCGGATGCACCTCCGCGCCGGCTACACCTTCGATCTCGAAGAGCACCCCCGCCCACGCTTCAACACCAAGTATCTGGCCATCGAGGTCCACCACCAGGGCAACCAGGCCGCCGGCGATGCGCACCTCAAGGAGCTCATCGGCCTCGAGCACGAGGACACCTATTTCGTCGAGGTGGCGGCCATCCCGGCCAGCACCCAGTTCCGGCCTGAATCCCGGACGCCCTGGCCGCGCATCTACGGTTTCGAGAACGGCGTCGTCGACGGCGGCGGCGAGAGCGAATACGCCCAGATCGACGATTACGGGCGCTACCTCGTGAAGTTCAACTTCGACGAGAACGACTCCCCGAGCGGCTCCGGATCCACCTACGTGCGGATGATGCAACCCCACGGCGGGAGCATCGAGGGATTTCACTTTCCCCTCCGCAAGGGCACCGAGGTGGTCCTGAGCTTCCTCGGCGGAGATCCCGATCGCCCGGTGATCTCCGGCGTGGTCCCCAACGTGCTCACCCCGAGCCCCGTGACCAGCGGCAATCACACCAAGAACGTCATCCAGACCGGCGGCCGAAACCGCCTGGAGCTCGAGGATCTCGCGGGATCGCAGCGGGTCACGCTCTCCACGCCCTATTCGAATAGCTACATCCGCATGGGCTCACCGAACGACGGGCACGAGTTCATCGCCAAGACCGACGACAACGGCCTCGTCAGCATCGGGAAGAACTTCGACAACACCGTGGGACAGAACTGGACGGTCAACGTCACCGGCGACATCAGCATCACGGCCAAGGGGAACCTCGACATCAAGGCCGAGGGCGACGAGACCAACGAGTGGAAGCACCAGACGGAGAAGGTCCTCGGCAACAAAACCACGCTCACCGTGGGCGCCACCGAGGATTTCAAGCTCGCCACCGTGCAGGAGTACGTCGGCGGCTGGAAGCAGGAGCTCCTCGTCGGGCTCAAGACCGAAGAGCTCCTCGGCGGCAAGTTCGCATTCACCCTGGGGAAGGTGAAGGAGCTCTACATCGGGCCCAAGAGCGAGACCATCAAGGGCAACAAGAAGGAGACCCTCAAAGGCAACAAGACCGAGCTCCACATTGGCGACACCACGTCGACGCAGACCGGAAGCGTGACCGAGATCCATCGCGGCGACGAAGACGTGACCCACATGGGGAAGCTCAAAGAGGTGCACCAGGGAGACACGGTGTCGTTCCACCACGGCAATCTGACCGATACGCACAACGGAAGAGAGAAGATTCTCCACGCCGGGGACGCCCATGCGACGCACATTGGAAAGCTCGACGAAACCCAGCAAGGGCTCGTCAACCTGAGCACGGTTGGCAATGTCCGGGAGACGTTGCGGGGCAACTCCATGTACAAGATCACCGGGCAAACGCTCGAGATCTTCGATGGTGTCGCGGTCGAGGTCAAAAACAAGGTCAATCAGCAGAGGCTCAGGACCCGGATCTCGAGGCTCGACCGAGAGCTGAAGCAGGCGGGGCAGGAGATGTGGCGCACCGGGCGATTCGTCGTCCTGTAGCCGGCGCCGAGCTCCTCGTCGCTTCGAGATCGATTCGCAAACCCATTTCTCTGCCCCGGACCCCTCCATGCGCGTCGTCAAGCCCCAGCGTCTCTCCGTCTTCCAGCGGGTGTTCACCCTCCGCGGCGAACACCATTTGAGCGTCGGCATTTGCGCCTACTTCCCCCTCGAAGCGCCGGAGGTGCCCCTGCCCGAAGATGCAATGTGGCAGAGGGTCACGCCCGAGCTCGGCAAGGGCGCCGCCGGGGCGGAGCCAATCCTCGACGAGGGAATGCCCAAACCGCGGGGCGAAATCCTCGTGTACGGCACCGCCTTCGCCCCCGGCGGCAAAGCGAGCCCGGCCTTCGCCGCCCGCCTGAAGCTCGGGCCGGCGGAGAAACCGATCCTCGACAAAACCGTCTATGCCGTCGGCAAACGCGTCTGGAAAAACGGGGTGCCCTCGGACCCGGAGCCGATCACCGAGATGATCATCGCCTGGGAAAACGCCTTCGGCGGTCCTTCGTACCCGCAGAACCCCCGGGGAATGGGCCTCTCGCCGGTCGAGGAGGAGGGCCGTTCGGTGCATTATCTCCCGCACCTCGAAGATCCCCGGCACATGATCACCTCGCCTCGGGAAAGGCCGCCGCCGGCCTCCTTCGGGGCCCTCGATCCCACGCTCGAGGAGCGCCGCGCCAAACTCGGCACCTATGGCTCCGAGTGGCTCGAGAAGGATTTCCCCGGCTTTGCCCGGGATATCGATCCCGAGGCCTTCCAGGTCGCGCCCGCGGATCAGCGCATCGCAGCGTACTTCCAGGGCGGGGAAGCCATTGCTCTCGAGAACTTCCACCCCAAGCGATCGCGCATCGAGAGCCATGTGCCCCTCCTTCACGCCCGCGTCTTCGTGTCGAACGCGGAGACGGCGGAGGGCGTGGCCGCCGAGGGGGCATTGCGGGAGGTGGTCACCCGCCTCGAGACGGTGCTCCTTTTCCCCAATCTGGAGCGCGGCGTCGCCATCTTCCGAGGCGTGATCAAGGTCGCCGAGGACGACGCCGGAGACGTGGCGGTGCTCCTCGCTGGCCTGGAGAGGGCCGATGCGCCCAAGCCCGCCCTGCATTACCGCGAGGTGCTCATCAAGCGCCTCGATGAAGAGAAGGGGCTCGTCGAAGCCCTCCGGGAGCGAGATCTGCTCCCGGAGCTGCCGCCGAACGCGCCCCTGTTCGACGAGGAGCTCAGCGGCGACATGGACGACCTCCTCGAGGACGACGAGCTCCTCGAGAAACGCGCCAGCCTCCGCGCCGAGCGCGATCTCGCGCGGGCGCGGGAGGATCTCCGCGCAGCCGGTCTCGATCCCGAGGAGGCGCTCCCAAACCGCCCTGGCGCGGCAGCGCCGATACCCGAGGGCGACGATCTGGCCGACTACATTCAGGGCCTCGACGCCGAAGCGGATTTGCTGGAGAAAGACCTGGATACCCGGAGCAGGGACGCGGAGGAGAAAGCGCGCAGGAACTGCTCGGCGCAGGGGATCGACTTCGACGCGCTCCGCGAAAAATCGCAGCGTGAGGGCGGAGGGCCCCCGAAGTTCCGCGCGGACACCGAGATCGCCCAGATGCGCGAGATCGCCGCGACATCCCGCAAAGCCGGCGCTCCGATACCGGATCTCGAAGCCAGGATCGCGGATCCGAGATTCGTCGCCGACCTCCGGGAGATCGAGGCCTCCTCGCTCGAGGCCTATCGCGCCCACGCGCACCTGTTTCCTCCTGCCGAGGCTCTCTCGGACGCCGAAAAGGCCAAGTTGCGCGCCGAGGTCGAGGCGGCGCTCGGCGCGGGCGAGTCACTCGCCAGGCGCGATCTCACCGGCGCGGATCTGCACGGTTTGCGGCTCGCGGAGGCCGATCTCCGCGAGGCCTTGCTCGAAGGAGCCGATCTCTCGGATTGCGATCTGAGCTCGGCGGATCTCTCGGGCGCGGTCCTGGCCCGCGCCATCTTGAAGGGCGCGCGCTTCGAGGACACCAAGCTCGTGGGCGCCAACCTGGGCTTCGCCGAGGCCTCGGGCGTGCGCTTCGCCGGCGCCCATCTCCGCGATGCGATCCTCTACAAGACGCGCCTCGATGGGGCCCAGCTCGCCGGGGCCGAGCTCACCGGCGCCGAATTCTTCGAGACGCGGGTGATGGGCGCCGATTTCACCGACGCCGACGCCCGCAAGGTTCAATTTTATCAACTCGATCTCACCGAGGCGCGCTTCACCGGGGCGCAGCTCGGCGAGGCGACCTTCCTGCAATGCAAGGGGGCAGGCGCGAATTTCGACGGCGCGACGCTCGTGGAGACCAGCTTCCTCGACTTCAGCGGCGAGAAGGCCTCGTTCCGCGAAGCGCAGGCCCGAGGCCTGACCGTAATTGCGGATTCGGCGCTGCCAGGCGCGGACTTCTCGGCCGCTGATCTCGAAGAGGCCAACCTCAGCGGCGTAAACCTCGAGGGCGCCACGTTCGAGGGAGCCCGGGCCGAGGGCGCGGACTTCAGCGAGGCCGTGCTCCGCGGCGCGCGCCTCGCATCCCTCGGCGCCCGCGAAGCGCGCTTTGCCCGCGCCGATCTCAGCGAGGCCGATCTCCGCGGCGCGAACCTCATGGAGGCCGTCCTCGACAAGGCCAAGGTGCCGGGCGCGATTTTCGAGAAAGCCAACCTCTTCGGCGCCAGCCTCCTCCACACCATCGGCGATGACCGCACGAGCTTCGCCGGGGCGCTGGTGAAGCAGGTGGCATTCACGAGGCACGAAGGATGACGCGCGACGAGCTCCTCTCCTTGATCGCCGAGGGCGAGATCATCGAAGGCGCCGATCTCGGCGGCCTCGATCTCTCCGGCCTCGATCTCGGCGGCGTGGTCTTCGAGGGCGTGAGCTTCCGGGGGGCGAAGCTCACGGGCGCGAAGCTCAGCGAATCGATCTTCAATGCCTGCGACTTCGGCGGCGCCGAGCTCAGCGGGGCCAAGGCCCGTCATACCTCGTTCCACGAATGCAACATGCAGGGC
This sequence comes from Polyangium sp. 6x1, assembly GCF_029946515.1. Taxonomy (GTDB): domain Bacteria; phylum Myxococcota_A; class Polyangia; order Polyangiales; family Polyangiaceae; genus Polyangium. The sequence continues at coordinate 86,348 of NZ_JARZHH010000017.1, read as the reverse complement.
GCGGTCTTCAAAGGCAGCGATCTCGTGGACGCGAAAATCGTCGAATGTGACCTGTCCCGGGTCTCCTTCGAGGGCGCGGACCTGACCATCGTCGATGTCATCAAGGGCCGCGCCGCCGAGACCAGCTTTCTCAAGGCCAAGCTCGATCGCTTCGTGCTCGTGGAGACCGAGCTCGAAAAGATCGTCCTCGACGAGGCCGATCTCGAGCGCTGCTGCCTGATGGCGGCCGACCTCTCCAGCGCGAGCCTGCGCGGGGCCAGGATACATCTCTCGGTGCTCAGCGGAACGAAGCTCCAGGGGCAGGATCTCTCGGGGATGGACCTATCCTTCACCATGCTCGACGAGGCCGATCTCAGCGGCTGCGATCTGCGCCGAGCGCTGCTCGTGCAGACCAATTTCAAGGGCGCCAAGCTCATCGGCGCCAAGCTCGACGGCGCCAACGCCGAGCGGGCGATGTTCGCCGAGGCCCGGCTCGGCGGGGCCTCGGCCAAAGGACTCCACGCCCGGCAGGCGGTCTTTCAAAAGGCCAACCTCGAGGCCGCGAATTTCGCCGACGCCTGCCTCTACCAGGCCCATTTCCTTCGCGCCGCGTGCAAGCTCGCGAGCTTCCGCGGCGCCGATCTCAGTTACGCCGATTTCTCCCACGCCGGCGTGGAGGAAGCGGACCTATCGCACGCCAAGCTCTTCCGCGCCCGCTTTCACCAGACGCGCGACGAAGGAGCGGTGTTCACGAGCCGGGCCGGCGCTCTGGGCGACGACGAGGAGCTGCTCGAAGCGGAGCGTTGGTCTCCTTGAGAGGCCTCTTTCCAGATACGGAGACGACGATGCGAGATAACTTGGCGAGACAGCGGACCGAGACCCTGGCCACCCAGGAGGTGGGCACGGTGACCGCGGTCCTGGGCAAACGCCTCCAGGTGCGCGTGGGCTCGGGCGAATACGAGGCCGAGAGGGCGGTGAGCTGCCTGGTCGAGCCCGAGCTCGGGGACCTGGTGCTCCTCGCGCTCCACGACGAGGGCTGCCACGTGCTCGCGGTGCTCAGGCGCCAGGGCGGAGGGGCGACGCGGCTCGTGGCCGAGGGCGATCTGGAAATGAGCGCGCCCGCGGGCAAGGTGACGATCCGCGCCCAGAATGGCATGTGCATGGCCACGCCCGGCGAGACCACGCTGGCCTCGGGCAAGGTGCGGGTCCACGCCCGCGAAGGGGCGCTGGCCGTGGAGGCCATGAGCTACCTCGGCGATCAGCTCGTGGCGAAGATCGATCACGTCAAGACCGTGGCCCGATCGGTGGAGTCGGTGGCCGATCGCTGGGTGTCGCGCGTGACGAGGGCCTATCGCTTCATCGCCGAATCGGAGCAAGTCCGGGCCCGGTATTACGAGGTCTCGGCCAAGGCCGCGGTGAACATCAAGTCGCAAACCACCCTGGTGACGAGCGGAGAATTGACCAAGATCGACGGCGGTCAGGTCCACATCGGTTGAGGAGGATCCCATGTTTGCCAATACCCAGCGCGGGGGCATGGCCTTCGCAATGCCCGACGTATGCCTCACGCCCCCGGTGCCCACGCCGATCCCCTATCCCAATTTCGCGGCCAACCCCATGGCGGTCTCTGCGGTCTACAAGGTCCTCTTCGTATGCGCGCCGGCGCACAACCTGCGCACGAAGGTGCCCATGACCAACGGGGACAACCCGGGCATCACCGGGGGCGTGCTCTCGCGCTCGGTGATGAGCACCTCGCGGCACGTGGCGGGAGCCCGCAAGGTGCTCATCAAGGGCGCGCCGGTGACGCGATTGACGAGCCCCACCATGCAGAACCGCACCAATGCCCGGGGCATGACGGTCGCTCCGAGCCAGACCAAGGTGCTGATCCTCGCTCCCTGACGCACGCATGAAAGAGCAAAACCGCCTCCGCCTCGAGCGACTCACCGCGCGTTATGCGCGGCGCATCGCCGAGGGGCGGACGCCGGACGAGGCCGATTTCCTCCGGAGCTTCGCGTCCCTCCGCGACGATATGCTCCGGCCGAAAATGGAGGAATTCGCGGCCGAGCTCCGGCGGGCTGGGCACGAGGCCGAGATCCTCCTCGATCAAGGGCACGACACCCCGAGCATCGAGCTCGCCCTCGGCCTCCGCGGGGCCGCCGGGAGCCGCAATGTGGTCGGCTTCTGCGTCATCCGCTGGAAAGGATATCCGCTCCAGATCCTCGCCTATCTGGAGGTCAACCCGCCGCCCTTCGATCTCGAGCGCTTCGCCGACGCCCGGGCCATCGAGGCACCGCGGGTGGAGCAGATCCTCATGGACGGCGTCGAGCACATCATCATGTGCAACGCGCCCTGAACCCTCAGCGCGGCCGGCGAGCGCAGCGAAACCCCACCCAGCTCATCTTGGCCGTGGGGTCGTAACCGATCCGTTGATACGAGCTCAGGCTCGCCGCATCGTTGTTCCAGTCGCCGCCGCGCGCCTCGCGGCCTCCGATGACATTCGTCAGGTTGGCGCAATCGACGCAATCGTCCGGGTACACGTCGTGGAAGTCCAGGGTCCACTCGCGCACGTTGCCGGCCAGGTCGGTTTGTCCCCATTTCCCATCGCCCGCGGGAGACCTGGAGCCGACGTCCGCGATGTCGGCGCGCGTCGCGGTCGGACAGCCCTGATCCACCTCCGAGTAGTTCGGGCAATAGACCGCATGGTCCTGGTCCAGCGCGGCGCTCCCCCACGGGTAATTCGTCTCTTCGCTGCCGCGGGCCGCTGCATAGGTCCACTCGGCCTCGGTCGGCAATCGGCCGCCGTCCCAGGCGCAAAAGGCGAACGCGACATACCAGTTGACGCAATTGATGGGCTTGTGTTCGCCGTCGCCGGGCTCGTCCGTCCAGGTCTGGTAGTCGGGATTGCACTCCACAGAAGCGTGGAGCTCGGCCTGATCCTGCGGTAATGGCCAAGAATCGTACCATCCGCTGTTCTCGATGTTCGGATGAGCCCCATCACCCGCGACCGGCATGTTCCCGGGATACTCGCTCAAGAACCTTCGAAACCGCCCGACGGTCACCTCGAAGCGATCCAGCCGAAAGTCGCTCACCGTGGCCCGATAAGACTTGTTTTGATCCAGCTCGAGGCGCTCGTACTCCCCTCCCGTGACGAGCGAGTTCGCGCAGCATATCTCGTCTTTCTTGGGCCCGCACGTGGCCGCCAGATCCGTGCAGCTCGCGATCGAGGAGCTCGGCACGACGTCGGCGGTGCAACCGGCCAGCCCCCCTGCCAGGGCCATGCCGCACAAGAGAGACCACTTCGATGCTGCCATCAGAATCTCCCGGAAATCCACGCCCCGCCTGCGCCGGGAGCGACCCAGGGCATCACCGCGACGCCCTGCGGCTCCGCCGATTTCGAGCGAGGTGCTGTCGCGATCCCATACACGGCGGCGCCAAGCGCCAGGACGCCTGCGCTGCCTAGCCCCAGGGCGAGGCCGAAATCGAGGTTCTTGCGCCCATTGTCCGCCCCGTAATCGTAGCCCGAGGCGCAGTACGTGCCATTGTAGCTCACGTCGCAGTGTTCATGCAGGGCGTCGATCGCGGCCTGATGGTCGTAGATGAAATAGGCGCTGACGCCCACGAGCGCGAGCCCGGCGCCGCCGGCGATCCACGCCCAGACGGGGACACCGCCGCTCGGCGTCGTCCCGACCTCGAGCGCGATCTCGACCGTGCTCGTCTTGCCTTCTTCGAGTGTCACATAGGCCGTCCGAGGCTTGTGACCCGGGGCGCGCGCGCTGACCTCGTGTTTGCCCGGATCGACGGGGAGCGCCTCCCCCCACGCGGCGCTCGGCAAATCCTTGCCGTCCCGCGAGACTTCCATTCCGGCAGGAGGCGCGGTGACGACGACCCTCAGCCTGGGCAGGCGCGGCTCCAGGTCCTTGATTCCCTGGATTGCGATGTCGTCGAGCTCCCGCTTGCGCGCGGCGCCCGCCGTCTCGCGATTCAATGTCTGTGCGCGGTGATAATCCTCCCACGCGGTCGCGAGCTTGCCCTCATGCTCGTGGCACCTGGCGATGTTGAGCATCGTGCCGGCGGATGGATTCAGCGCGAGCGCAGCCTCGAACTTGGGGCAGCCCGCGGCATAATCTCCCTGCTTGACGAGGTCGCGGCCCGCTTTGAACAGCGCCTCCGCGGCCGCTGGATCCGATTTCACGGGCTCGGCGCGCGCCGGGGCCGCGCCCGCGACGATCGCCCATGTCACGCATGCGACGGCCGGCCGGAAGCGTGCCCCGCGGCGCGCGGCGTCATTGATGGTCGAGCGGATCATGGCCTGTCTTGGTCCATTTTTTCGGCTGGGCCGCGCCCTTGACGGGCCTTGCGGACGGCGCCTTTGCGCCCACTGCCGTGCCGCTCGCGGACGCCGGTCCGCTCGCGGACGCCGTTTCGCTCGCGGGCGCCGTTTCGCTCGGGGACGCCGCGGCGCTCTCGACGCTGGCGGGACTGGGCTCGGAAGACGCCGGCCGCATTTCTTCACCTTCCGGATTGGAAACAGGCGCGCTCGGGGCCGAGGAGCGCGACCACGCGAACGCGCCGAGCGCGACGGCGAGGCCGGCCGCGAGAGCGATGCTGACCGCCACCGCGATCGTGCGCGGTTTGCTCGCCGGCGATTGCGCGAGGCTGAGCCCCGAGGGCGACAGCGTTCCGCCCGCCCCCGAAGTTGGTCCCGGCGCGTGGACGGCTGCTGCGCCCGGCGCTGACGGCGGGCCGAGCGCGTGATTCGGCGACGAGGAGCTCATCGGCATGGGCTCGCTGCCCCTCACCAGCGCCGCGAACGCGTCGGCGAGCTCGTCCGCGCTCTGGAATCGCTTGCCGACGTCGCGTGTCAGCGCGCGCTCGAAGAACCGGTCCACGTCGGGACCGAGAGCGCCGTGGATGCTCGAGGGGGCGGGGATCGGGTCCGTGCAGATCTCGACGAGGAGATCACCGATCTCTTCGCCGGTGAACGGCAGCCGGCCCGTCACGCAGCGGTAGGCGATCACCCCGAGCGACCACAGATCGCTGCGGGGATCGACCTCTTTCCCGCGCCGCACCTGCTCCGGGCTCATGTATTGCGGCGATCCGAGCAGCGTGCCCGTCCTGGTGGCGTTTCCAGCGAGCACCGGACCATTCGCCTTCGCGATCCCGAAGTCGAGGATCTTCACGAGCTCCTCGTCGCCGTGGCGCGAAAAAAAGAGGTTCGCGGGCTTCAGATCGCGGTGCACGAGCCCCAGCTTGTGCGCGCGGCGAAGGGCCTTGCAGACCTGCTCCACGATGTCCACCGTGGCCTCGAGTGAGAGGCGCCCGACGCGGACGAGGCGGCGCTCGAGGTCCTCGCCGTCGAGCAGCTCCATCACGATGTACGGGCAGTCGCCCTCCACGCCGTAGTCGTACACCTGCACGACGTTCGGGCTCTTGATGACCGCGGACGCCTGCGCCTCACGCTCGAAGCGCGCGCGCGCGTCGGCGGAGGCGGCAAGCGCGGGCGCCATGAGCTTGATGGCCACGCTGGTGCGGAGCTGGAGATGCTCGCCGAAAAAGACGGATCCCATGCCGCCCTTCGCGAGCGGGCGACCGAGCCGGTATCGGCCGGCGATGATGCTGCCTTCTGTCAGAGCGCTCATGCACCTTCCGCCACGGCTCGCCGCCTGGCGGATACCCTAACAATAGCCGGAACCGTCTGCTCGTCCTAGCAGCCGTTGATTTCCTGCTGCGCCCGCGGCCGGTCCGACGCTGGACGCGTGGAGCGGTATCGAGGACCGGGTAGTGCAAAGGGTTTCGTGAATGTCAAGTACTTTTGTGCGCCCACCCGGCCCAGGAGGAGGAAGCTGCGACCGCGTCTCCGTCCTCGATCACCGCTTGGAGACCGATGGCCTCTGAAAGCGAACGTAGTCGAAGCGACCAATGAGGTCCGGCACTCCGTCGGTGATGACGCGCTGGTGATACGTGTCGACACGATTGAAGATCAGGTCCCACTTCAGCGAGTCGTAGTCCGTGTACGCGATGAGCCCCACCTGAAGCGTTCGCGGCAGGTCGGGACGCTCTTCCCGGCGCATGACGCGGAAGTCTTCCCCCTCCGCACGACGAAGAAGCGTGATGCGCGTGCCGACGCGCGCAATGCGAAGCTCCACCCAGCCGGGGGTTCGCGGGCTGAGCTCGAGCCGACTCGAGCTGTCTTTGGTGTTCTTCGTCTCGAACTGAGGGACGCCGTCACCGTCGCCGCTCCCGGCCGTGATGAAGATCCAGTTCTCCGTGCCTTCCTTCCAATTCTTGCGCCCTTCGTCGTGCGGCGCGCGAGCGAGCAGACCCGCAAGCGAATACCCCCGCGCGGGTACGTCTGCGGTCGCCCCCGTCACGAGCACGCGCGTCGTGACGATGAAATCACCCGTCACCTTCTTGAAGAGGAACGGCGCGTGAAAGTCGCCGAACCAGAAGCTCGCATAGGGTTCCACGGTGAGATTTCCTGGGTTCGCCGTGTTGGCGTCCAGCTTTTTGATCTCATCCGGCCATCCCTCCACGTCGCTCAGCTTTGCCCACTGCGGAAGCGTGGAAGCGTCCTCGAACTCGTCGCTCAACGGCGCGAGGTCATCATTGCCTTGGGGGGACGAGTCGACGGCAAGCGTTTTCTCGTCAGCTTGAACGTTCCACTCCGGCCCCTCCCGTGTCACATGGCTAATGACGCAGCCATTGAGGAACGTCGCAGCACCAAGCGCGAATGCGAGGGCGGCCATGTGCCTTGTGAAGCGGCTGCGCTCACGTTCGGCAGGCTTCCTGTCGAGAACTTCTCTCTTGAACTTGGTCAGCATGTGAATTCTCCTCGCGAGCGGTTCAAGACCGAACGCGATTGCCGTGTGCGAATCATGAAGAGAGGAGAGACACGACACTCCTCGCGGTCGCCTTCGCGGATTGAGGGTTCTGCCCAGTCACCAATCTCCCGTCGACAACGACCTTCGATAGGAACGGGAGGCTCTTCTCGTATCGCGCGCCGCGAGCGCGCATCTCCGCTTCGGCGTTGTAGGGCACCTTCGTCGCAACGCCGGCGAGCACTTCCTCCCACCACGAATAGCCCGTGACGCGCCGCCCTGCGACCAGGAGGCGTCCGTCCGACAGCTTCGTGTTGAGGAGTCCGCAGTAGCCGTGGCACACCGAAGAGACGACCCCACCATGCTCGTAGATGTCGCGTGTGAGAGCTTGGAGCGCCTCGTCGTCGGGGAAGTCCCACATGACGGCGTGGCCACCGGTAAAGTAAATCGCGTCGTAGCCTGCGGCGTCGATCTCGTCAGGCCGAGCGGTGGACGACAGCAGCGCCGACCAAGCCGGATCTGCCCAGCGCACTTTTGCAGACGCGTCGAGAAACGGCCACTTGAGCGAACGGGGCTCGAGAGGTGTCCGCCCGCCCTTCGGGCTGACCAAGCGCTGCTCGTAGCCCCGCGCGGCGAAGACGTCATAGGCATGCGTCAACTCCGAGAGCCACAAGCCGGTCGGCGTCGACCGGCCGTCATAGTGGTCCACGTTGCTGACGACGTGGAGAATGCGCTTGGTCTTGCTCATCCGCCACCTCCTCGGAAGAGGCGCATGATCCGTCCGCCGACGGCCATCTGGCTGCCCAGATAGCCGCTGTGCTTGGGCAAGTCGTCGGCGGCGTCGCTCAGCCTCCGATGGTAGAAAATGTGCATCGAAGGCGGCGGGAGGAGCTCCTGGCGCTTGAAGTTGATGCTGGGAATGAAGGCGAGCTTCGCCGAGCCGAAGCCACCGAATTCGATGGCGGGCTTGCCGCAGTTCTTGCAGAGCCCGCGGTCGATGTTCGGGGGCAGGCGGTACTTCTTGAACGCAATCTGGCTTCTGTCGTTCACTTCGACGTACCTGGCGCGAAGCACCGTCACGTCGGCAAACGGCTTGCCGTTGTAGGCTTGGCAGATCGTGCAGTGGCAAAAGAAACGTACGGCCGGCGCTGCGCCGACCTCGAACTGGCAAACGCCGCATTCGCAGGCCGCTTGCTGCTCCTGAAGGGTCTCTGTCATGGCCGATGTCCGCTGTCCGGGGGGAAGGTCACGCGCTCGCGATACGGGAGGACTTTTCGCTGAAGCGTCCCGATGAAGGAAGTGATATGATTTCATTCACCTCGATGAATCGCGTGCATGATCGCTTCGACACGATGGACCTCAACCTGCTCCGCGTCTTCGAGGCCGTCTTCCGGGAACGCCACCTGACGCGGGCGGCGCGCGTCCTCGCGCTGAGCCCCTCGGCAGTGAGCCATGCGCTGCGAAGGCTCCGGGAGCATCTCGACGACCCGCTTTTCGAGCGAGAAGGGACCGAGATGCTGCCCACGGCGACATGCCTGCGCATGGCGCCCGCGCTCGTCGAACAGCTGGCTCAGCTGCGCGGACTCCTCCATCAGTGGGGAGCGTTCGAGCCTTCCACGACGACGCTGATGTTTCGCGTCGGGATGCCCGACTCCATCGAGCCGATGCTCCTCCCTCAGCTCCGGAGCGCGCTCGCGAAGGCGGCTCCGCTTGCCACGCTGGCGAGCGTCGCGTACCAACGCTCTGCCATTGCGCGTGCGCTTGCGTCCAGACACATCGATATCGCCTTCGATGTCTTCATGCCGGTCCACGAGCCGGTACGACACCGTCGCGTTCTCGACGACGACTTCTGCCTCGTCGTGCGAGATGGGCACCCCCTTCGGCCAAAGCTTTCGGTCGCGCAGTACGTCGCGGCGTCTCACGTCCTCGTGTCGAGCCGAGCGACAGGGCTCGTGCTCGAGGATCACGCGCTGCTGAAGCTCGGCGTCGAGCGGCGCGTGGTGGTGCGCTGTCAGAACTACGACACGGCGTTTCGCGTGGTCGCTCATTCGGACGACGTGCTGACCGCGCCGCGGCGCTTGACGGGCGAGGTCGGCAAGGTCCACGCGCTCGCGCGACGCGCGTTGCCGTTCAAGTTGCCACCCGTGCAGCTTCACATCTACTGGCACGCGCACGCTAAGTCGGACCCGGCAAACGTGTGGCTCCGCAGGTTCGTGGAGGAGGTCGCCTCGGCCTGACGTCGCGAGCCCAGCGAGCCCCCCGCGCAGATCGGTTGTAACCTGCGGGCTCCTCCGGCCACAGTGGCTGCGTGACCTCGATCCCGGACGCCTCCCTCATCGCCCCGGCGCTCGCGCGCGCGGCGACGGACGCCCCTCCCGCCGGGGGCCCGCGCGCGGGGAGCCCCGAGGTGACACGTTCGACATTGGAGGCGCTCTACGCCGCCCACGCCCACCAGATCCATCGCTTCCTGTGCGATCTCCTCGGCGATCCCGTGGCCGCGCGCGACGCGACGCAGGAGACGTTCGTGCGGGCCTTCCAGCGGCTTCACACCCTCGAGGCCGAAGGGCGCCCCGTACCCTGGCTCTTCGGGATCGCCCGGCACGTATCGATGGAGGTCAAACGAGCGCGCCGGCGGCGCCGGCAGGTGCTCACCGACGACCCTCCCGAGGCCTGGGAGGAGCGCCCCGCGAATGCATCGTCCGGCTCGCCCGAGGAGGACGTCCTCGGCCGCGAGGCGCTCGGCCTCGTGCAGGGCGCGCTCGACAAGCTGTCCGAGGATCGCCGCACGGTGCTCTTGCTGCGGCTCGATCACGATCTCTGTTACGAGGATATCGCGCGCGCCATGGGATGGAGCGTGCCCAAGGTGAAGATCGAGATCCACCGCGCCCGGCAGATCCTGCGCGCGGAGCTCGAGGAAGGAGGTGCGCGATGAGCGATTGCCATGCCGAGGCGGTCGAGGCGTTCTTTCGGGGCGAGCTCGCCCCGGAGGCGTCCGCGCGCGTGGCGGCGCACGTCGAAGTTTGTCGGAATTGCAAGGAGGAGATGGCTTGGCTCGAGCGCGAGAAGCGCGTCTTTTCGGCCCGCGCGGCGGCCTTTCCCCCGCCTCCCCCATTCGAGGCGGTGCTGGCGCGGGCGCGCGCGTCCGAAAGGGTCCGCCCGATCGCGGAGGCGCCTCGTTCGCGCGCGAAGGCGCGAGGCAGGCTGCGCTCCGTTTTCGGATGGGCGGGGCCGGGGTTCGTCCTCGCGGCCGCTGCGGCGCTCCTCGTCTTGCTCGCGTGGCCCCGGGAGGAGGCGCCTCCGCTCACGGCCGAGCCCTCCGCGACGGCCCACGAGGACGCACGCGCCGGGGAAACTTGTTATGCATGCGCGTCCGCGGTCGTCCCGAGCGCCGAGCCCGAGCCCGAGGAGCCTTCTGGGTGCATGAGTCAATCTTGTGTAACTTGCTCCGAGGACGGGCCACAGGAGGAATGAGGCCGGACGAGGGATCCGGCGGCACGCGCCGCCACCCGCATTTCCCCGGCCCAGGAGCCCTTGCCATGTCGCACGCGATTCGCTCGCCGTTCGTTTCTCTCACCCATTCCATGGCCCTCGTCGCCGTCGCGCTCGCCGCGGCGTGCAGCCAGGCGCCCGAGAGCATTGGCCCGACCGACGAAGCCCCGATACGGCCCGCCGCCGCGCCGGCGGCGCAGGAAGCTGCGCCCGAAGCGGAGGGGTGCCACGGGGAAAAACTCGATTGCGATTGCAAGCATGCGGAGGCCGAGGCGCCGTCCGACATCGTCGAGGAGGTCACGCTGGGCAAAGCGCCCGTGCGGGGGCCGGAGAGCGCGCCCGTCACGCTCGTGGTGTTCGCCGATTTCGAGTGCCCCTTCTGCGCCCGCGCGGAGAAGACGCTGCGCGACCTCGAGCAGGTGTATCCGGGCAAGCTGCGCATCGCCTTCAAGCACCACCCGCTCCCGTTCCACGCGCACGCCGAGGATGCGGCCCGCGCCGCGATTGCGGCGCAGGCGCAGGGCAAATTCTGGCCCCTGCACGACGCGCTGCTCGGCGCCCACGGGGCGCTCGATCAGGAGGGAATCGAGCGCGCCGCCGAGACCGCCGGCCTCGACGTCGCGAGGCTGCGCCGCGACATGCGATCGGCGGAGACCGACGCCCAGCTCGCCGCCGACAAGGCGGAGGCTGCGCGGCTCGAAATCAGGGGCACGCCGACGTTCTTCGTCAACGGCCGCCGCATCCCGGGCGCCGTGCCCGTGCAGGACTTCCGCGCGGCCATCGACCGCGCGCTCGCTGGGCGCTGAGCTGAGCGGAACTTCGCGTCCGGATCGGGTCGAGCAGGGTGGGTGTGCGGTCATCGAAATCGGCGCTCGAGGCGCCGGATGCATCCCCCGACGCTTACGCGTCTGCGCCGCGCGAAGCGCTGGGCCCCCCACGGGGGGCTCGGGATGAGATACAATCCCGGCATGGGCATGCTCGATGGCCGTCCCCTCGCCGCTGGCGCGACCGACATCGGTCACCTCCGTGATCGAAATGAAGACCGATTCGGCGTGTTCCCGGACCTCGGCCTCTTCGTCGTCGGGGACGGCATGAGCGGCATGATCGCGTCGGGCGAGGTCGTGACGGAGCTCGCCCTCGACGTGATGCGGGAGCAATTCGAGGCGACGCGCGACGCGCCCGGCGCCCACCGCCTCGTCGAGGCGGTACGTCTCGCCAACCTCCGTATCATCGAGCACGCCTCGGCCCATCGATCGCTCACCGGCGCCTGCTGCACCCTCGCGGCCCTCGCGGTGGACGAGGAGGGCGTCCACGTGACCCATGTCGGCAACAACCGCGTTCATCGTATCGTGGGGGATACGCTGGAACGACTCACGGAGGGTCACAACCTCCTCAACGACGCCGCGAGGCTCGGATGCGAGCTCCCTCCCGACATGTCGCCGGAAGTGGCGCGCAAGATCCTCACCCGCGCCGTCGGGATGCAGAAGGATCTCGCGTTCGAGGTCCGGACGTTGCCCTGCCGTCCAGGCGACGTGTATCTGCTCAGCACCGATGGGCTCCACGATTTCGTTTCGCCCGACGAGATCGTCGCCACCCTTCGTGCGAGCGCCGACCTCGACGAGGCAACGCGCGGCCTCGTCAGCCCGGCGATTCAGCGCGACGCGAACGATAACATCACGTGCGTGCTCGTCGTGCCGAGGTCGCCCATGTCGACCAAGTCCGATGCGCGGTAGCCGTCCAGACGCGCCTGAGCAGGTGTTACCCTGGCCCCTCCTCTACATCCCTCTTGACGTGCGTCCCAGCAAAGTCTTTGATGTCTCGACCGAATGCAAGGATTGGCATGACCTGATCAAACCGTGTCCCGCATTCTCCGACGCAAGGAGCGCCACAGGCATGACAATGACTCTCGAGGATGCCCTCTCGCAGCTGAAATCTCTCGGTCATGAGAAGGTCCGTGCGCAAAACAAGAAACATGGCGCAGGGGACAATCAGTTCGGCGTCCGTCTTGGTGACATACGGAAGCTCGCCGCGAAGGTCAAGACCAACCACCCGCTCGCCATCGCTCTCTGGGACACCGGGAACATCGATGCCCGGCTCCTGGCGGTCCTTCTGCTCGAGCCCCAAAACCTGTCTCGCGACGAGATGGATCGAATGGTGCGATCCGTCGACTTCGCGCAAGTTGCGGACTGGCTGAATTCCAATGTCGTCAAGAACCATCCCGACAAGGAATCTCTTCGCCAATCATGGATGCAAGACGATGACCGCTGGGCCGCCCGCGCCGGCTGGAGCCTGACGTCCGAGCGCATCGCCAAACGTCCGGACGGACTCGATCTGCCAGCGCTCCTGGACCGTATCGAGACGGGAATGGCAACCGCTGCTTCGGAAGTGCAATGGACGATGAATTTCTGCCTTACAGGAATCGGCATTCACTTCCCCAAGCATCGCAAGCGGGCCATTGCCATTGGCGAGAGGCTGGGGATCTATCGCGATTATCCGGTTTCCAAGGGGTGCACATCTCCGTTCGCCCCCATCTGGATTGACGAAATGGTGCGTCGGCAAGGCTGACGCATCGGACGAGGAGCACCTCTCGGTGCGCGCGCGGAGCAGCGCTTCGGGGTTGGGGATCGACGCCCTCCTCCCCGACGCCGAGCACGCTCCTCGCGCGCCGGCTGGCGCTCGCGGGCGCGCGCAGGGCCGTCTCGACCTGCCCGACGACCTACGCACCGCGTCGCGACCCCCCATTAAAAAGTGTTAAGTGGGCGGATGCGCGCTGCTGCTTTAAGCTCGAGCCCTCGTGGACTCACTCTTTTGCAAACGCCACGACGTGACCCCCCACGAACGAGCACCAACCTTTGCCCACTCGAGCGCTCCCGGCCTCGCTGGGCATCGGATCCGGGACCTTCGCGCTCCGAGGATGTCATGAGGGCGCGGTCGGCGTCGTCAGATACCGTCTTCGAGCGCACCACCGAGACCAGGCACCGGATGCAAACCGCCTCCGTTCGCCGCCTGTGTGCCTTGCTGGTGGCCCTGTCCTGCATCGCCGTTTCGAGCCGTGCCCATGCCACGGATGAGGAGGGTTGGAACGGAGCCTTCATACCTTTCCTGGCGCTCCTGGGTGCCGTCCCGGGAGCGGTACCGTACCTAGTGATGTTCTCCCCCGAGGATCCTGGCTACGGGACGCTGGGGATGGACATGGGCGCTGGCCAGCGCGTGACTGCATTCAACGTGAGCGTCGACTTTGGCGGCTACCCTCGCCAGGATTCCCGCTTCGGTTTCATGGGACGCTCGTATTTCGACGCGGCCGGCAAGGCGGGGCTCATGAGGCTTCGCCTCGACGCGCTGGCCCTCGTGACCGTGGTGGGCAACGCGCGCGGCCCCTTGGTCCTGGAGGGGATCGGAGGCCTGACCGTCGCACCTCACTGGCTGTGGAAATCGACCTTCGATTCGACCGTGTACGCCGAAGTGGGGCCGACAGCCGGTATACGCATTCGTGCCGTCGCCGAGCGCCCCAGGCTCGATGCAGACCTCGAGTTGCTGTACACGCCGCTCTTCGGAAAGCCGCTGAGCGAGCGGCTCCACCATGCGAGCGCCACGGGCGCGCTCGGCTTCTCCCCTGGCGGCGGATTCTGGGATGCGATGACGTTCGAGCTTCGCGGACGCGTCGAATGGGCGTGGGGCGGCGCCGACGTGGAAGGCGGTCGGCCCGATGCGAGCCTGGTGGGTGGGATACGGTTTCATCTGGGCCGGCTCGGCGGAGGCCGCAGCGCACGTGACCGCCGAAAAAGCCAAGCGCCGCCCTGATCTTCGCCCTCAGGACGTCGTCGTCACGGCGTCACGGTGAGCGTCCCGAGCTGGGTCACCTCGAAGGAGAGCCCCGCGTTCGAGCCTGCGCCGTTCAAGTCGCAATAGGTCCACCGCGTCCCGTCGAGGCTGACCCGATAGGCATACCGATAGGCGCCCGGGAGGGTGGGGGCGAGGAACGAGGCCTTGTATTGGTCGTCGTTGCCGATCTGCATATTGTGGGTGGCCGGGAAGAACTGCCAGCCGCTCTGGGTGGTGGGGTTGACGCTGGCCGGGCCGAAGCCGAGCTCTGCTTGCAATGTCGCGCTCGCGCCGGCAGCTTCGGTCACGCCTGCCTCGTACACCCGGCCGTAGATCACGGGCGTCATGGCCGACACGGAGACCGTCATCGACGCCGGGAGCTCGACGTTGCAAAAATCGACCTCGTACGGCTGATCCGATTCGTTTGCCGTGACGTCGCCCGCGCAGGCGCAGGCGCTCGGCATGCTCGCCGTGCTCCGCGGCGCGACCTGGCTCGTGGCGAAGTCGGCGCTGTTGTCATCGGTGTCGACGCACGCGCCGGTGAGGCGCTGGATCGATTGCGCGGCGCTCGACGCCCCAGGGGCCGCGCTGCTCCCCTCGAAGCAGCTCGCCGTGTTCCCATACCCGACGAAATCCATGATGTGCGAGCTGCTCGGGCAGCCGCCCGTCAGCGCGGCGGTGGCGTCGACCAGGGCGATCTTGCCTGCCGCGGCGCTCATGTTCGTGGTGCCCGTCGCGTCGGACGCCGGCAATGCGCTGCCGGTCGCCCCGCTCGCCTGCTGGACGAGGTAATAGCCGCCGGGGGCGATCGTGCCGCTCAGGTTCGTCACGAGCCACGTCGTCCCGGCCGCGCTCGCGTATTGCACCGACCAGCCGGCGAGGCTCACGGACGTGCTGCCGCGGTTGTGCAGCTCGACGAAATCGCTCTTGTACGTCGCGCCAGAGTTCCCGCCTCCGCCATACACCTGGCTGATGACCACCGTGCTCGCGCAGGGAGCCGAGGCCGGAGGCGCGGCGGTCCCGAAGCCGGTGCTGGAGGCATAACTCGCCGCGAGCGCCGCGCCGTCGATCCCCTTGGCCGCCACGGTGACGCGGACCCGGTACGTCGTACCATACGAGAGCGCCGGCGACGGGGTCCACGTGGCCACGGTGCCATTGCCCGACATCACGGGCGAGGCCGCGGCGAAGCCGAGGCAGGTCGCGAATCCATCGGTCGAGAGCTGGACCGTGCCGGTGCACGGCCCGACCGTCGTCTGCGTGGTGAGCGTGGCCGGATCCATGGCGCCGCTGAACGTGACCGACACCGTGGAGCTGACCGGAGCGCCCGCCGCTCCGTCGGCGGGCGAGGTGCCGAGCACGGCCGGAGGCTGGCAGACACCGGAAACGCAGAGGCCACTCTTGCAATCGGCCGTGACGAGGCAGCCCTCGCCCACCCCGCAGGCGGGACAACCGGCGCCGCCGCAATCGACGTCGGTCTCGGACCCATTCTGGACGCCGTCGGCGCAGCTCGCCGCCTTGCACACGCCGCTCGCGCAGACGCCGCTCGGGCATTGCGCGCCGGTATTGCACTGGACGCACACGCCGCTCGCACTACAGACCTTGCCGCCATTCTGGTTGCACGCCGTCCCGAGGGAGAGCGGCGGGTTCGAAGGCGCGCCGGCCGTGCAGACATCGGCCGTGCATGCATTTCCGTCGATGGGCACGTCGGCGTCGTCGACGTCGGCGGATGTGCCGCCGGAGCCATCGCAGATCGTCTGCAGGCAATCACCAGCCATCTGCGAGGGAAGGGGCGTGCCCGTGGGCGCATAGTCGACGCCGCACACGCCCATCTCGCAGACGCGGGTCTGACACGTGGTGTCCGAACCCGGGCAATCGGCCGCGGTGAGGCACTCGACGCAGGCGCCGCTGCCATTGCAAATCGATCCGGCGTCGTCGCAGGCCGTGCCCGCAGCGAGGGGCGGGTTCGAGCTGATGCCGCTCGTGCAGACGTCGTTCGTGCACGGATTGCCGTCGACCGGCAGGTCGCCGTCCTCGTCGATCGGGACCACGCTTCCATCCCCGTCGCATTGCTGGACCACGCAATCGCCGGGCTGTTGCTCGGGTGCGACGGTGCCGGCCGGCTTGGGCGTCGTGCTACACGCGCCGGCGTCGCAGGTCGCCGTCACGCACGGATTTGCCGGCGTCGGGCAATCGTCGTCGTTCCGACAGGACCCGCCCTGGCCGCCGCTCCCCCCTCCACCGCCGCCTCCTGGGGGTGTGCCCTCCGCGCACGCGCCGCCGAAGCCGGCGAGCGCGACCCACAACATCGCTTGGACGAACCTCTTCTTCATACCCTCGTCTTTCATGGCACCTTTGCGTCGATCTCGATTGCGCGCCCGGGCGGCAGCGGCTCCCATCGCAGCGAATCGCCGAGGAGCGTCGAGATTCGCTTCGGCCGCCCGCCGTCGAGCCTCATGAGGTAGAGCCCAGGCCCCCGGATGTCGAACATGCCGCGCCCGCGCGCCGGCCGGCGTTTAGAACGACCGTGCGCAGATCGTCAACGTCGAAAGGTTTATCGAACACCGCGAAGGCGCCCGCGGCCCGCGCGCGCGCGTGCGTCGCCGCGTCGCCGAACGCCGTGGTCAGCACGAAGGGCGTGCGCCACCCGACTTCGCGCAGGGACGCGAGCACGTCGATCCCGCTCCTGCCGGGCATGCGGATATCCGAGACGATCACGTCGGGATGGCTCTCGTCGGGCGCGCCCTGCGCGAGCGCGCGCAAAAACTCGAAGAGCTGCGTGCCGCTCTCGACCTCGATCACCGTATGCCCGTCCTTGCGCAGGGCCTGCGCGAGGAGGAGGCGCACTTCCACGTCGTCCTCGGCGAGGACGACGCGCAACCCCGCGCGACGCGGCAGCTCGTCTCCACCACCTCCGAGGTCCCACGCCGCGCTCGATGTCGGTTGCGCCATTGGGCGCAGCGGTATTGCAAACGGCGCGCCACGCGGATCCCCGCCGCATTTCGCACCGGCTCCTGGCGCAGACACGCGTGCGAGCGTCGTGTTTCGCGGCGCTGTAGCATTCTGCGACGTTACGCGCCTCCGCCGTCGCCATGGCCGTACCGAGCGAGCTTGCGGTAGAGCGTGGCGCGATCGAGCTTCAGGATCTCCGCCGCGCGCGTCTTGTTGCCCCGCACCGCTTCGAGGACCCGCAGGATGTACCGGCGCTCCACCTCTTTGAGCGGCAAGAGCTCCGCGGGATCGTCCGTGGCCACCACCACGTGCTTGGCCTCGTGGGCGCGGATCTTCTCGGGCAGATCCTCCGCGCCGATCTGCTCGAACGTGGCGAGCGCGACGGCGCGCTCGATGCAATTGGAAAGCTCCCGGACGTTGCCCGGCCACGTATAACTCATGAGCTTGTCCGCCGCCGCGGGCGACAGGCACGTGACGCGCCGTCCGGTCGCCGCGGCGAACTTCTCCACGAATCGCTGCGCGAGCAGCAGGATGTCCGTGCCGCGCGAGCGCAAGGGCGGCATCTCCACCTGGACCACGTGGATCCGATAATAGAGATCCTCCCGGAATCGGCGCTCCTCCACGGCCGCCTCGAGGTCGCGGTTCGTGGCCGACACGATGCGCACGTCCACGGCCACCTCATCGTCGCCGCCGATGGGCCGCACAGCGCGCTCCTGCAAGACCCGGAGGAGCTTCGGTTGCAGGCCGAGCGGCATGTCGCCGATTTCGTCGAGAAAGAGCGTCCCCCCGTGCGCCTTCTGGAAGAGGCCCGTGCGCGCCGCGCGCGCGTCCGTGAAGGCGCCGCGGACGTGGCCGAACAGCTCGCTCTCGAGCAGCGCCTCGGGCATCGCCGCGCAGTTGATCGCGACGAACGGCCCGCCCCGCCGCGCACTTCGCCGGTGCAGCGCACGCGCTGCAAGCTCCTTGCCCGTGCCGCTCTCGCCCGTGATCAGCACCGACGTGTCGAGATGGGCCACGCGTTCCAGCATGTCGGTCGCCCGCTTCATCGCCGCGCTCGCGCCGACCATCTCCTCGAACTCGCGCGCCTCGGCCGCCGCGCGCCGGAGCCGCTTCACCTCGTCGCGCAGCGCCCGGTGCCACACCGCCCGCTCGACCGCGATACGCAGCACTTCGAGCTCAAAGGGTTTGGGGAGGAAATCGTATGCGCCCGCGCGGATGGCCGCGATCGCAGTGTCGAGGCTGCCGAACGCGGTGATGACGATGACGGGCACGTCGGGCCGCGTCCCCACGATCCGCTCGCAGAGCGCGAGGCCGGTCATGCCCTTCATCTGCAGGTCGGAGACGACGACGTCGAAGTCCTCGGCTGCGAGCAGATCGAGGCCCGCCTCGCCGCTCGTGCGGTAGGACGTGACGAACCCGCGCTTCTCGAGCCCCGCGTCGAGCAGCTCGCAAACGTCGGGATCGTCGTCGATGATCAGGACACGCCCGGGGATGCTCGGCCGCACAGAGGCAGGTATACGCGAAACCGGCTGCCTTTGCCCACCTGGCTGTCGACGCGGATGAATCCCTCGTGTTCGCGGATGATACCATAGGACACCGAGAGCCCGAGCCCCGTCCCTTCGCCCACGTCCTTCGTCGTATAGAAGGGTTCGAAGATATGGCCCACGACGTCGGCAGGCATCCCCTCGCCCTCGTCGGCGACCTCGATGCAGGCGTACGTGGCTTCGTCCCCGCCGACGTCGCCGGGGGGCACCACGCGCTCTTCGTGCACCTTCACGCGGAGCGCGCCGCCCTCCTTCATGGCCTGGATGCCGTTGACCACGAGGTTCGTGACGGCCTGCTGGATCTGCTCGCCGTCGGCGCCCGCCTCGACGGGCACCTCGCCCGCGACGATCTCGATCGACACCGACCGTTTGTCCGCGAGCGGCTGGAGCAGCGACACCGTGCGCCGCGCCAGGGCGCGCAGGTCGACGCGCGCCTTCTCGGCGCCCCGGCGGCGCGCGAAATCGAGGAGCTGGCGCACGATGCGGATGATGCGATCGGTCTGCTCGGCGATGGTGCGCGCGTTCTTCTCGACTTCCTCGCGGCTCGTGCCGTCCTCGCAGAGCAGGCGCGCGCGGCCCGAGATGACCTGGAGCGGTGCCCCGAGCTCGTGCGCGATGCCCGCGGCGAGCTTGCCGACGGTGGCGAGGCGATCGGCGTGGCGGAGCTGCTCCAGCGCAGAGATGCGTGCCTCCGTCTCCCGCGCTGCGCGTGCGTTCGCGTCCGCGAGGCGGTCGCACATGAGGTTCATTTCCTGGGCGAGCTGGCCGATCTCGTCGCGCTGCGAGAGCGAGAGGCGCGCCGAGAGGTCGCCCGCGCCGACGCGCCGTGCCTGCGCGATGAGGCTCTGCATGGGCCTTCCGACGAACCAGACGCCGAGCGCCGTGGCGATGAGCCCACAGACGAGCGCGACCGCGAGGTTCGCCAGCGCCGTGTTGAGCAGCGTCGTGCGGATGTATTGCTTTTCGCCGGCGAGCGACTCCGCGAGCTCGATGGCGCCAAGCGCTCCGCCGCCAGGGGCGACGACGGGCACGAACGTCACGAGGTGCTCCTCGTGGACGTCGTCGAGGTGCGGAAGCCGGAGCACGATCTCCGCGCCCCGCGCGACGGGATCGAGCTCGGCGCGGGGCGCGGCGGGGGCGTCCTCGCTGCCCGCGGGCGCGTCGAGCGAGACCCAGCGGATGCGCACGTGGTTCTCGCGCTGGTTGGCGACCGCCACGATGGCGCGAGCGCGCTCGCTGCCGTCCGCGTGGTAGACTTCCGCGATCGCGGCGGCGAGGGCGCGGCCATAGGCGTGCGCGTCGTGGCGGATGTCCGTTTCGAAGATCGCGATGAGCCGACGCACGCGGAGGTAGGCGTGCACGGCGACGACCGCGAAGACGCCCAGAATGAGGGCAATGGCGAGCTTGCGTGCGAGCTTCACCGCGGGAGCATACCATGGCGCGGCCGCGCGCCCGCGCCCCGCTCACCGCTTGCGATCCAGCCGTCGAACGTCCCCTCCCCGCCCGCGCTCCCGGCTTCCACGGTGATCCACAAATTGTGGAATGCCGTACCCGACGTTTCGTACAGCGGGCAGCTCCTGGCCTTGCGCGAGGCAATGGACGACTCGGGGCATGGCGCGGGCATACCACAGGACAAACTCAGGCGTCGAGACAAACCTGGCCGAGAAAAACCGGATCGGCGAGCTTGGACGCCGCGCAGCCCGCGGCCGTCGGTCGGCCTGGATCGTCGAGCAGGTCGCCGGGGTCTCTCCAGAAAAATCTTGCGTTCGCTGTCACCGCGATCGGCGTACGGCCAAGATGTATCATCCCCGCGCCGTCAGGGAGCGGCCGGCGTCACGCACACCGAGACGGTCATGCCGCAGGCGCCGCAGGGCTGGTTGTGGCAGGGATTGATGCTCACCTCCTGGCACGTGCCGCCGGAGATGGGGCAATCGAAGTCGCCGGTGCAATCCGTCACGGCGAAGCAGCCCGCCTCGGGGAGGGCCGGCATCCCGCAGCCCGGGACGAGCCAGCGGCAGCCTGCGTCCGCGCCGCATTCCGTCTCGTTCTTGTAGGAAACACAATAATCAGGGGGCGGGGGATTGCAGGTCGAGATACCCTCGGTGGTCCAGACCGCGCCATCACACGAGGCCGTCTGCTCCTCTGGGCCGCAGCCGTCATCGACGGTGTAGCTGCACGTGGTCACGTAGCTGCAAGGCGCTCCCGACGCCGGCGCTTCGGACGGGCATGGGTCGACGGGGGCCAGCCTTGCGTCTACCAAGGAGAAGTGCACCGACATCCGCCCCCAGGGCGCGCCATCGGATTCAAGGCGGTCCCGGGCGTGACATACATTCACGGCGTGTGCGCGAGCTCAGGCGGGCCGTTGCCCTTCGTTTGGCACCCCGGGAGAGATAGGCCCCCGCGACGTTGCGGCGCTGATCCGCTGGTCACTGGACAACGGACCTGATCCCATAGAGGTGGACTACCGCGGGGATCCCCCCGAGGCGTGCGCCCGCGCCAGTCGACCGAACGCGCCGCCGGCGCGCCGGGGGCAGGATTTCGTCGCTTGCGCCGGCGGCCGAGCTCCGCGTACCATCGCCGCGTCGATGCACATGAAGGAGGCGAGGCTGGCACTCGCGGCTGCAGGCCGAGGCGCCTGGCCGGGGCTCGACCTCGACGACGACTTCTTCCTCCGTCACCTCGAGCGTCATCTCGCGGCGGCACCCGATCCCGAGGCCGCGCTCGCCCGCGTGCGGGCGGACGATTTCTATCTCGCCTGCGCCTGCGCCGCGGGCTCGCCGGGCTCCGTCGAGCAACTCGAACGGCGCTTCGGCGGCGTGATCGACGCGGTCGCCGCCCGCTTCGCGCCGAGCAAAGATCGCCGCGCCGAGCTCCGCCAGATGCTGCGCGAGCGGCTCTTCGCCGCGCGGCCGGGCGCGGAGCCGCGTATCGCCAGCTACTCGGGCCGGGGTTTCCTGGAGAACTGGCTGCGCGTCGCAGCCGTACGTGCCTTCGTGAACGCCGCGGAGAGCGAGCGGCGCGAGATCCAGGCCGAGGGCGACGCGCTCGAGGCCGTCGCCGACGGCCGCGACGTGGAGCTGGATTTCCTCAAGGCGCATTATCGCGATGCGTTCCGCGCCGCCTTCTCGCGCGCGATCGCACGGCTCGAGCCGGCAGAGCGGCTGGTGCTGCGCCTCTCGGTGCTCGACGGCCTGACGTGCGATGAGGTGGCGGCGGCCTTGGGGGTCCACCGCGCGACGGCGGCGCGGCGCACGGCGCAGGCGCGGCAGCGGCTCTCGGACGCGACGCGCGAGGAGCTCTCGAGCGCGCTGCGCGTCGGCGACGCCGAGCTCGACAGCATCCTACGCATCGTCGAGAGCAACCTCGATCTGAGCCTCTCGCGCCTGCTTGCCCGGGACGAATGAGATGCGCCCGCCGCTCGCGTCCTGCCCCGACACCGAGGCCCTCTGCAGCTTCGTCGAAGGGCATGCCGCGGCGCCCGAGCGCGACGCGCTCGAGCGTCACCTCGACGACTGCGCCGCCTGCCGCCGCGCCCTCGTCGAGCTGGGGCGCGTCCTCGGCGCCTCTCCCCCTGGGGCCGCGAGCGAGCCCCACGCCGCGGCGCCCAGCCCGCCGCACGAAGCTCCGAGCCTCGGTCGCTACCAGATCCGCCAGGTGGTCGGCGCGGGGGGCATGGGGGTCGTCTACGAGGGCTGGGATCCGGCGCTCGGACGTAGGGTCGCGCTCAAGCTGATGAGGCCGGACCAGGCCGGCGCCGCCGATCGGCTCGCGGCCGAGGCGCGCGCGCTCGCGAAGGTCACGCACCCCAACGTGCTCACCGTGTTCGACGTCGGCGTCGAGGGCGGCGCCGTCTTCCTCGCAACCGAGTACGTCGAGGGGGCGACGCTCGACAAGGCCTGGCCGGGGCACGGGCCGGGCTTTCGCGAGCGCGTCGAAGCATACGTGCAGGCTGGGCGCGGCCTCGCCGCCATCCACGCGGCGGGCCTCACGCACCGCGACATCAAGCCAGCGAACCTCCTGCTCGGCGACGACGGGCGCGTGCGCGTCGCCGATTTCGGGCTGGCCGTGGGCGCGGAGCAGCGCGCCGACCCGGCCGGCACACGGGCGTACATGGCGCCCGAGCAGCGCGCCAGCGAGGTGGGCCCGGCAGTCGATCAGTTCGCGCTCGGGCTCTGTCTTCTCGAAGCGCTCACGGGCGCGCGTCTGCCGGCGGGCACGGCGGCCGCAGAGCTCGCGCGCCTCGGCCGCGAGCGGTGGGGGAGCGCCGGCCCGGAGCCCGCGCTGTGGGACGCCCTCGCCCGCGCGATCGCGATCGATCCTGCCGCCCGCCACCGCGACGTGGAGGCGCTGGTCGCGGCGCTCGAGGCCTCGCTCGATGCGCGTCCCGTGGCCGCTCCGCGCCGGGCGCGCGCGGTCTCCCTCGCGCTCGTCGGCGTCGGCCTCGCGACGCTCGCCGCGGCCGGCTTCCCGGGCGACCGAGCCATACCCACGAGCACCACCTCCGCGAACGGCGTCGATCCGACCCACAGCACCACCGCGCCCGCGCCGAGCGTGGCAGCGCCCGAACCGTCCGCCACGCTCACCGCCGCGCCGGCTCCTTCTCCGCAGCCGCCGGCGTTTTTACAACCCCTCCTGCCCGCGAGCGCGCGCCTCGCGGCCCCCATCGCTGCGGCAGCCAGTTCCGGCACGCCTTTCGCGTCGGGCAGCGACAGGGGCGAGGCCGCGAAGCTCATGCAGAAGGCAGCGGAAGCGTTCCGCGGGGGGAACGGCAAGGCGTGCCTGGAGCTCCTCGCGCGGGCCGAAAAGCTCGACGCGGCGAGCGTCGGCATCATGGCCCACACGCGCGCCTCGTGCGAGATGCTCGCCGGCCAGTGCGAGCAAGGCGCGAAGCGCATGCGCGCCGCCGGCAACGACGATGTCGCGGTGCAGCGGTCCCTGTTGCAATACTGCCCCGCAGACGACACGAGCCGGGCCTCCCCGGAGGAGCGCATCCTCGCCGTGGCGGCGCAGACACACCTCGGGCCCCGCACGGTCGCGCGTTGCGAGCAGCTCGCCACGCAACTCGAGCGAGCCATCGGCGAACGCCCTTCGCCGGCGCCGGGCACCGTCTTCCACGCCCGGGTGAGCCTCGCGCACTGCTTCGCTGCGGCCGGCGACTGCGCGCGCGCGCGGGTCGTCGCCGGCGCTCTCTTCCCGATGAACGATCGCGAGCAGCGCGCGGCGACGTGGCTCGCCGGTCAGCGCCCCGAGTGCGCCGCCGCGCGGTAAGCGCGCTGCCGAAAGACGCGATCGGGCCACGGCTCCCGCTGCGGCCCAGAGCACCTTGCTGGGCGTGCGTGAGGCGCGTCTCTGCCACCGGCGCAAGCGACGAAATCCTGCTCCCGGTGCGACCGCCGATTGGGTGCCCTGTCCGAACGGAATGACCTGCGGACATTGCGGAGGAGAATGACGATGAAGACGCGTACGCTCGTTGTGGTTGCATTGGGGCTTTGGGCCAGCGCATGCTCGGACGATCCCGGGACCGGGACCAACGGCGCGGCCGGCTCCGGAGGCATGGGCACGAGCGGCTCTGGAGGCATGGGCACAGGCGGCGCAGGTGGAATGGGCGTGGGCGGCTCCGGAGGCATGGGCACCGGCGGCGCTGGTGGAATGGGCACCGGCGGCTCTGGGGGCGTGGGCGGCTCTGGCGGCATGGGCACCGGCGGCGCTGGTGGAATGGGCACCGGCGGCGTAGGGGGAATGGGCACCGGCGGCGCTGGTGGAATGGGCACCGGCGGCGCTGGTGGAATGGGCGGGACATCGAGCGCTTCGAGTGGTGCACAAATCTGCGTACCCGGCACGATGAAGGGCTGCTATGACGGGCCCGGCGGCACAGAAGGCGTGGGGACGTGCCTCGGCGGGATGTCGACGTGCCTGCCCGATGGCTCCGGCTTTGGTCCGTGCGAGGGGGAGGTCTTGCCGGCGACGGACGATTGCAAGACGGCGGTGGACGAGGACTGCAATGGCGCAAACGCGACGTGCCCCGGCTCGACGAGCTGGAGCCGACGCTTCGGCAGCAACATCATGGAACAAACCGAAGAGAAACTCGGGGGGCTCGCGGTGGACGCGGGAGGGGACGTGCTCATCACGGGCGATTATCTTCGCTCGATGGACTTCGGCGGCGGCCTCTTGCTCGGAAACGTGGGGTACAATCTCGACGGATTCGTCGCGAAGCTCGACGGTACCGGCCAACCCATCTGGGCGCGCAACATTGCATCGGCCAATGTATTGCACATGCGCGGCGTGTGCGTCGATCCGCAGGGCAACGTCGCGGTCGTCGGCGATACCACCGGCGGCGGCATCAACGCGGGCGGAGGCCTGAAGGTCGGCACCGGGTCGATGCAGACGTTCGTGGTCAGCTACGATGCGGAGGGCAACCATCGCTTCTCCCTGGTCTCGAACGGCTCGGCCTCGGCCTACGCAAAGGCCGTAGCTTGCGGCCCCGATGGGTCCATCGCGCTGGTCGGCACGTTCACCGGCAACCTGACCTTCGGCGGCAACCAGATCAACGGGGGCGGTTCTCCCGGGGATGCATTCGCCGTGAAATTCTCGGGAGATGGTCAGGTCATCTTCACGAAACGTTACGGGGACACCGCATTCCAGACAGCCACGGGCGCCGCCTTCGATTCGCAAGGCCGGCTCGTGATCGCGGGATACAACACCAACACGATCAACTTTGGCGTCGCGACGCTCGACAAGGGGCTCTTCGTCGCGAGGCTCTCGGCGACGGGAGAGCACGTCGCGAGCAGGAGCTTTCCGGAAGACGCCGCGAATCAGTCACAAAATTTGTGGGTTCGCGTGGCCGCGGGGCCGGACGACACGCTCGTCTTGACGACGGACTCGGGGGACAAGCCGATGATCGTCGATCTCGGAATCGCCGGCCCGCAAAACGGGACGTTCTTCATGGTGAAGCTCGACGCGTCCACCGCGCCGGTATGGGGGAGGGCCTTCACGGGCGCCGGAGGTTTGAAGGGCGTCACGTTCGGAAACAACGGCGACGTCGTGGTGACCGGCGCGCTGCGCGGATCGGTCGACTTCGGGAGCGGGACCGCGCAGACGACGGCCGGCGCGTCGGATATCGTGGTCGCCTCGTATTCGGCCGCGGACGGCGCATTCCGGTGGTCGCGCGTGGAGGGGGACTCCGACTCGAAAACCTTGCCCCAATGGGGCGAGGCCGTCGGCGTGAATGCAGCGGGCCAGATTTACGTGGGCGGCAGCTTCGAGGGAGCCATCCACTGGGGGGACCAGGAGCACGTCGCGAGCTTCGGTTATAACGGTCTTTACTCGTCGGACGTGTTCGTCGCGTCGCTCGCGCCGTGATGGCGTCCCCTCGGCCCTCGGCGGGGGCGCGCCCGGCGTCGGCCATTCGACGGTCGCCACGCCGATCCGCCCGACGCGGGGACGGGACCATCATTGCGGAGTCGGCTGGGTCGCAGCTTCCAGCGCGCAAGTCGCAGGGGTAGCCTCGCCGATCGGCTCAACCACCGCGCGGATGGGGGGAGCCAAGGTACGACCAATGGCGACGTCAATGGTCCTTCATGCGTGGGCGAAAGAGCAAGCGACGTAGGCGCTTCCGTGCTCTTGCCGCACGCACCTCGGCCCCACTCTTCCGCAACCCGATCCGCCTCCCGATCTCACGCAGCGCCTCGCCCTCCACGAAGCGCCAGACGAGGAGCTGCCTGTCCGTCGCGTCGAGCCTCCCCAACGCCACGCGCAACGCGTCCACCAGCTCCGCGCGCGCCTCGGGTTCCTCCGGCATGGCTTGCGCCGCTTTGATGGCCTGCGCGTCGAGCACCTCGTATGTGTGCCGCTCGAGCTTCCGCCAGTTCGCGGCACACCGTTGATCCTCCCCCACTTCCGTGGACAAACCCAAAGGCGCGGATTTGCGCTAGGAGAGTTCCATGGCGAGGCGGAAGCGGATATTGCAGCCGGAACGCCGGGCGCGGCGGCTCGGGGTCCGCATCCGCGCGCGACGCCGCGAGGAGCGGCGCCAGAGCTGCGAGGAGGAGAAGGGCCAAACGAGGCATCGTTCGTGGTTCGGGGTTCGTCGAGGAACGACGATA
Source organism: Polyangium sp. 6x1 (assembly GCF_029946515.1). Classification (GTDB taxonomy): domain Bacteria; phylum Myxococcota_A; class Polyangia; order Polyangiales; family Polyangiaceae; genus Polyangium. The sequence continues at coordinate 59,648 of NZ_JARZHH010000017.1, read as the reverse complement.
CCACAGGTTTGGCCTGGATCGGAACACGACTTATAGTCTGTGAACCCTCGCCCGGGGTCCTGAGACGCTGCCGCCGTGGCGCGGCGTACGTCGGCACCCCGAATGTCGGCTCGTGAGCGGTTCGCGAAAAACCTCCGCGCCGCCCGGAAGGCCAAGGGGTTTGTCGCGTACGGGAGCTACGCGCCGATCGTGGAGGGCTCGTACCGGGTCACCCACACCTTGAAGTGCATCTCCCCGAAGACGAACCGCGGCTCCACGAATCCCGCCTGCGAAAGGAGCCCGAAGACCTCCTCCTCCGACGGGACCTTCAGCGCATTCAAAATCTTCCTCCGCTGCTCCATCATCTCCGGCGGCACTCCATTCGACATCGACCGTCGCTCCTCCACCGCCCGCAAGATCGGCACATTTCCCGCCCGGCAACCCATCACGAATGGCGCCCCCGGCTTCAGCCTCGCGGCGATCTCACGCAGGATCCCGATGCGCGCCTCGTCCCCCGGCAGATGATGCAAGACGCCCATCATCTGCGCCCCGTCGAACAACTCTCCGCGCGGAAGCTCCCCAATCTCGCACACATGCAAGCTCGTCCGCTCCAGAAGCCCCTCCGCCGCGAGCTTCTCCCGCGCGAGCGCGACCATCTCCGGGGAGGGATCCACACCCGTGAAACGAAAACCGGGCCCCGCGATCTGCGCGAAAGGCAGCACCTCGGTCGCGGTTCCGATACCCACCACGAGCAGCGACGCGGCCTCGGGCCCGCCGAGCGCCGCGACCTGCACCTCGGCCACGACCTGGTACATGGCGCGGAAACCCGCCATCGCCAGGTGCACATTGGTGTCGTATTTCAATGCCCGCTCGCGGTCGAAGATCACCGCCGAATGCGTTCCGTGTGCGTCCGTGTTCATCACGTTCTCTCCTTCTGGACCCCGTGCAGCAAGGAGTAGCGCCCTCCGCGCCCCCGCAACAGAGCGCGGCTTTCGATCGCATCGGCGGTTCTTTCGACCGGCGGTCATGGTAGGCGAGTCTGACCGCGTCCATCACGACGGCCATCCCCGGCTTCGGCGAGGAACGACGCTACCACGGTTTGGCCTGGCTCGGATCACGACTTATAGTCTTTGGACCCGTGCTCGGGGTCCTGAGACGCTGCGGCCGTGGCGCGGCGTACGTCAACACCCCGAATGTCGGCTCGTGAGCGGTTCGCGAAGAATCTCCGCGCCGCCCGGAAGTCCAAGGGGTTGTCGCAGGAAGCGCTCGGCGAGCGCGCGGCCCTGCATCCGACGTACGTGGATTCGGTCGAGCGCGGGGAGCGGAACATCTCGGTGGACAACATGGACCGGCTGGCGAGGGCGCTCGGGCTCGACGTGGTGGATCTGCTACGGCAGCCGGTGTGACTGACCGGGAGTGGCCGGAAGGGTTTGTCGACGGAGGCGGGGTGTGGTATGGGTTGGTCGGAGTGATGGGTTTTACCCCGTCAGTCAGGAGGGACCTGGCTGTGCCTCGTCAAGTGAAGTGCGGCGAGCAAGAGGCTCGCGTCCGGGTAGGCGCCCGCGTCCGTGAATTGCGCCTGCATCGGGGGATGACGCAGGAGGAGCTCGCGGAGGCGAGCGGCGTGTCCAGGGGGTATCTATCGTGCATTGAGCGCGCCCGCGTCGACGTGACGATGATTCCACTTCGTCGCATCGCAGCAGCGCTCGATGTGCTGCCCATGTTCATGTTTACTGGCGCCGACGACGATTTGTCGCGCGAGCTTGACAAGCTGAGATATCTCTCGGCACGTGAAGCAGGGCGAGTGCTAAAGGAGTGGGTGAGGAAGATCCAGCGGTCTTTCAGGGAAGATCAACCGCCGAACTCGAGGGGCGTGCTCCGCCGGTCGGAGTAGCTCGGACCCGGATCGAGCAAGAGCGTTGCGAAGATCCCAAGAAGCCCCAAGCCGAGCAGGGACCGCGACGGTGGGGCCGCAGGCAATCCCTGCTGCGCAACCCACGGCCCGAGATGCCGCGCGCTCAGTTCGGGCACGACGCGCACGAGCTGCGCCGCGTGGGCCGGCGCGTCGATGTCCGCGCTCGCGTACGAGTACACGTAGAGAGCGTCCTCCCTCGTGACGACCGGGGCGTCCAGTGGGCCTGCGCGGGCGAGGGGCCATCCCGTGGCCATGCGGAGGACCGTCACGGTCGAACAGAACGCTCTGCCCTGGGGCAACCGCTCCGTGTACCGCTGTTGCGTGTGTGTCGCAACGAGCAGGACCCTGCCGGCGCGCGCCTCACTCGCGATATCGCGAAGCCAGCCGATCTGCCACTCCTCCGGCGGCCAGGACGCATGTGTCCCGTCCGCGAGTAGGTACGGGGCGTGGGTTCCCCTCGATCGCGCAGCGGCGCATCTCGGCATGAATGCCGGCGCGCTGCGCAAGACGCTGGAGCGGCGCGCCGTGCGTGCGTCCGACGGCGGTACGGAGGCCAGTGTCGACGGCGTGCGGGCGCGCAAGTTCGGCCGGATCTGGCGCGTCCGGTTCTCCGAGGCGTGGGGGGTCCCGTGAGCTCGCGCATCGTGCTACAGGACGGGCATCGCAGCCGTGGCTGGGACGGGCAGGAAGGTTGTTGACCATGCCGGTTCGCAAGTCCCAGCGGCGCGGGAAACCGTGCCTGTTCATTGACATTCGATATACGACGAAAGACGGACGCCAGGAGCGATTCCGCAAGGATGCCCAAGTGCAAACCATGGCGGCAGCCAAGGCGGAAGAGATGCGATATCAAATGAATATCGCCAAGTATGGCTCGCCTTATGAGCCTGGGTCCGATGGCAATTCGTCCGAGGGGCCGCCTCCTTCCACGGAGGCGGTGAAGACGTTCGCCAATGTGGTCGACGAGTTCCGGCAGACCTTCATGATCACCGATCTCAAGGTCACGAGCCGGAAAGGCTACGAGTCGGTCCTCGGGAGCACCTTGCTCCCGAAGTTCGGCGAGCTGCCCATCACCCAGGTGGACGGCAACGCCGCCGCCGGCCTCGATCTCGAGCTGTCCAAGCGGAAGCTGAAGCCCGGCACGCGGAACAACGTGCAGATCGTCCTGCGCTCCGTGATGAAGTTCGCCAAGTCACGGAAGTACGTGGACGCCGTGCCCGAGAACCTGCCGAAGCTGAAGCCCCTCGGGCAGGCCATCCTGGAGATCCCCTCCGACGAGCAGGTCGAGAAGCTCATCGCCTGCGCGCGCGCGTCCCACCGTCCGAGCTTCCGCCTCATGGCGGACGCCGGCCTTCGCCCCAACGAGGTTCGCGCGCTCCTTCGTAGAGACGTGCTGCTTCGGTGGGAGAAGGGGGAGCCGGTCGGCGGGTTTGTGAGCGTCCGTGAGGGCAAGTCCCACGGCGAGATCCACACGCCCAAGACCGGCCAGCGCGAGATCCCGGTCTCACCGGAGCTCGCGAAGCTCCTCGCCCCCTTGGCGAAGGGCGAGCGCGAGGGGCACGTGGCCCTGAACGATCGCCGCAAGGCGTGGGGCCAGTGGGGGCTCGACCAGGCGTTCGGGCGCGTGGCCAAGCGAGCCGGGCTCGAAGGGTGGTCGGTGTACTGTCTCCGACACTACGCGATCACCAGTTGGCTCCGGGCTGGCGTTCCTGTTCATGTTGTCCAGCGGATGGCAGGTCACAAGCACCTGGCGACCACGCAGAAGTACGTGCACTTCATGAAGCAGGACCTCGAAGAGGCAGCCCGGCGGATCGCCAACCGCAGGCGATCGGACGCTTCCTAACAGCCCCGCGGGGTCACGAGGCGACATCCCCGAGATCGCCTACGATCCAGCGGAGATCCCCACGGCCAAGGCAACAGCAGGGCAACGGATGGGCAACGGGCCCAGCCGATCCCGGCGGAGTCCCGAACGCGCCGTGCGTCCCTCGAAACCCTAGGTTTCAGGCACTTTTCGAAGTGCTCGGGAGGTTCCCGACGAGCCCGACCGGTCGCCGACCGGCTTCCGGGTTTGGGCAACAGTTGGGCAACGGCCTGGAAACAGAGCCGCGACCAACCGGGGAGAGCGATCGACAACGGGCCCGCTAAGGGCCCGGAATCACTCGTGAAAACACCTGGAGCCGCCTTCGAGACTTGAACTCGAGACCTACGGTTTACGAAACAATCTGGAGGGGTCTCCGGTAGAGCGCCGCAAGTACATGAAACGGCGACGAAAATAGCATCATCTCAGCCATTTTTGCGAAGGTGATGGTGCTGCGGGGAGGCGACGGGATGAGACGTCTGGAGACGTCTTGGGACCCCAGTTGAGGCCACAGTGAGGCCACGGCGAGGCCACGAGGAGGCTCGGCAGTTTGTCCAGAAGAGCGGTGGTTTGGTTACAAACTTCCGATTAATCGCAAGTCCCGCGCAATCACGTACGAACGCTGGCGAGCACGGACGGAAGTTAAACTGTTCACCCCTTACTCGGCGTTCGCGAGCGCTTCCCATGCGGGCTCAGCCGCGCCCACGCTCGGCGAGGCGCTCCCTCGGTCGGGGCGGCTGTACTGGAGCCCACGCTCCTTCACGCGCGGACTCTCCGCGTCGCGTAAAAGCGCGCATGCCGCCCACGGCGCCGGACTCGGACGTCGAAGTGCAGTCGGAGAAGTACGCGGAAGGACCCAGCACGGCGGCGATCCCCAGGGCGTCGATGCTCTCGCTGGTGGCGTCTTCCGGGCGCACGTCAGCGGGTCCCTATGGGGAGTCACACAACGACACGGCGCGATAGCGATTCCACTCCACTAATGATCGTAGCACGTCAGCAAACTCATTTGTGTGGTACGGGTCAATAATCAAGGTACTCTCGTCGCCATTCCACTTCTTGGGACGCATTCGTAGGACGCGTTTCGGCGTTCCATTTTCGTCCGCGCCACTTCTCGCAAAAACGCAAAACCCCTGACGCGCCCCGTCGTTGATATACTCCGTCCACTTGGCATGATGAGGCATTCCCACCCGGAGAGGGTTGTACCGTACACCGATAAGATCTGCTGCAACCGTGAAGACGTCGACAGCCACAACCACAATGCCGCTCTTGTTGGCCGCCTCCTCGTCTAGCGCTCCCCAGTGCGCAAACTCCTCGGACTCATCCGGCGCGACCTGAAAAACACCTTTGTCCACACGACCAATATTCTCACGAGGCGCAATGACGTGCGTTGTCGCAAACAGCTCCGATTGAGTGTACGCGTACATGCGCCCGCCTGTCGGTACGCTGCCTACATACGTGCTCTTGGTTGGATGCAATCCACGAATCGAAACGTACAGCGCAGCAATCGCTAGTGTGTCGCTACCATTGTTATGCAAAGAAACCCTGGTCTCGACGACACGATTCGGTTTGCCATTGGTGTCGCGCCCGCGCAGGGCTCGCACCTCGACGTTGACGTTGAGGGATGCCTCCGAACGGGCGACTGTTTCCTTCAGTTGCAGTCGACGAATGCGCAAGTCCTGATAAACAACACCTACGCCAACCAGACCGGCAAGCGCAAGTACGCCAGTGGAAACGCCTCCAACCAGCGTACCAATATCGTTGTAGTCCATGAAGATGCTCCCTCGACCTGCACCAGGATAAAATCCGGTGGGACTCTCCCGGCTTAGTTATCAAACGACCTGGTACTTTCAATATACGTCACGCCTTGGCTACTCCTCGTGTATCACAGACTACACCGATCCTTCCTCTCCTGTCCAGCCCTCCTGCCGTTGCAGATCGTGGCTGGAGGCTGACCCCGTTAGGACAGACTCGGTGTCCCGGACCACATCGACTCATCCGAAACCGTCTCCCTAACCACACGCACCGGGCTCACGGCATCCACGTCGAGACGTCGCTAGAAACCGTCGCCGGGACGACGGTGTTCGCAAAGCCATCATGATCCTTGATGAATCTCCCGGATCTTGGGTAGTCTCGCGCTGATGAGCGCAGTATCCAAGCCGATCGAGACTTCCGCACCGTGCGCCTCGGTTGATGGCATAGCGAGGCGGGTCGGGATCCCGAAGGAGCCCCTATCCCGCCGGATCGGGGTCGCTGGGTCTCCGTCGGACGTTGACATCAGCGTGCGCGCTGCTGTGGGAGACACGAGCGATGGCCGCTAAGAAGACGACGAAGGCCGCGAACGGCGCGGCGAAGAACGGCAACGGCAACGGCAACGGCTCGATCGTCGAGCTGACGAAGGAGCTCTGGCAGGCGGCCGTGACGCTGCGCGGCTCCATCGAGCCTGCCGACTACAAGCGCTACGTCCTGCCGATCATCTTCCTGCGCTTCCTCTCGCTCCGGTACGACAAGCGCCGGCAGGAACTGGAGCACCTCGTCTTCCACGATCGGAAGAGCGACTACTACGGAGACAAGAAGGCCCTCGACGACCCGGACGAGTACCGGAGCGCGGGCGCCTTCGTCATCCCGGCCGAGGCTCGCTGGGAGAACATCCGCAAGGCCGCCCAGGCAGACGACATCAAGGTGAAGCTCGACAACGTCCTCGAGCTTCTGGAGAAGAAGTACTCCGACAAGCTGCGCGGCCTCCTCCCGCCGATCTACGCCGGCTCGAACATGAGCGCGGACAGCCTTCGCGGGCTGATCAACCTCTTCTCGAAGGACGTGTTCACGCTCGACCACGGCGGTGAGGACCTCATCGGCCGCGTCTACGAGTACTTCATCGGCGAGTTTGCGTCCTCCGAGGGCAAGCGGGGCGGCGAGTACTTCACCCCGGCGAGCATCGTGAAAACGCTCGTCGCGATGCTGGAGCCCACGAAGGGCGTCGTCTTCGATCCGTGCTGCGGGTCGGGTGGCATGTTCGTGCAGAGCGATCTGTTCACGAAGCACAACCACCAGCTCTCGTTCTTCGGGCAGGAGAGTAAGGACTTTACCTACCGCCTTTGCCGGATGAACCTCTTCATCCACGGCCTCGACGGGAACATTCAGCTCGGCAATTCCTACACGGATGACAAGCACGCGACGTTGAAGGCGGACTACGTAATCGCGAACCCACCATTCAACGATGGTGCGAAGGGCGAGAACGGCTGGGGAGCCGACAAGCTCGCCGATAAGGACCCCCGTCTAGTGCTCGGAAAGGAGCGGATGCCGCTCTCGCCGAGGAATGCGAATACCATGTGGATCCTTCACTTCCTATCGCACCTAAAGGAGGGAGGGACCGCTGGGTTTGTAATGGCGACCGGGGAACTGTCGAACAGCGAGACTGCACGCCTAGAGGCCCGGAAGGCGCTCGTCGAGCAGGACTACGTTGACTGCATTGTCACGCTGACCGGTCAACTGTTTGCGAACACACAGATACCATGCTCCCTCTGGTTCCTCTCGAAGAGCCGCAAGGGGGGGAACGGGCTGCGCAAGCGCTCCGGTGAGGTGCTCTTCATCGATGGGAAGAAGCTCGGAGCGCTGATTCCGGGGTCGCGGAAGCAAAAACAGCTATCTGCCGAGGAAATCGAGCGTATTGCCCTGACATACCGCCAGTTTCGACTAAAGTCGGCCCCCGAGGAGAGCGCGGGATTCTGCAAGGTCGCCACTGTTGATGAGATTCGGGAGCACGGTTTTGCGCTTACTCCCGGGCGGTACGTCGGCTCTCCCGACGACGACAGTGAAGAAGCAGGCTTCGAAGAACGCTTTCCAAAGCTCGTTGAGAACCTAAAACGTGAGCTGGCCGACTCGAATAAGCTGAACGCGGTCCTCCTCGCTAGGCTCCGTGAGGTTGAAGGTGGCTGAAAGCAACACTCCTCACTGGCGCACGCTGCCGCTAGAGGAATGCATGGCAGCACTCATCGACTACCGAGGGAAGAGCCCGACGAAGACGACGTCCGGCATTCCGTTGGTGACTGCAAAGGTTATCAAGGACGGACGCATTCTTGCGCCTGATGAGTTCATCGATCCGGCCGATTATGATTCCTGGATGCGGCGCGGTATACCGCAGGCCGGCGACGTTGTCATGACCACCGAAGCCCCCCTCGGAGAAATTGCGGAGTTGAACGGCGAGAAAGTCGCTCTGGCGCAGCGGGTAATAACACTTCGAGGCGACCGAAACCTGCTTGCTCCGAAATTTCTCAAGTACCTGATGCTCTCCGACGGAGTACAGGAGCAACTGCGGGCGCGAGCCACAGGCACCACAGTACTCGGCATCCGACAATCAGAGCTTCGCAAGGTCGCTCTCCGACTCCCGCCGCTAAACGAGCAACGCTCCATCGCGTCTCTCCTCGGCGTCCTCGACGACAAGCTCGAGTTGAACCGCCGCATGAATCGCACACTCGAAGCACTGGCGTCGGCCCTCTTCAAGTCGTGGTTTGTGGACTTCGATCCGGTGCAGGCCAAGCGGGTCGGGCGCAGCCCGGTGGGCGTTCCCGATGCGGCGCTGCCACTCTTACCCAAGCATTTCGAGGATTCGGAGCTTGGGCCGATCCCGCAAGGGTGGACCACTTGCCCGCTCGACAGCATCGCCGAGTTTCTCAACGGACTGGCTCTTCAGAACTTCCCGCCGGACGACGGTCCAGATCTGCCGGTCATCAAGATCGCGCAGCTTCGCGCCGGCACTTCCGCTGGTGCCGAGAGAGCGAGCGCAGGGATTCCGGCCGAGTACGTTATTCACGACGGTGACGTCATCTTCTCATGGTCGGGAAGCCTCCTTGTCGACGTGTGGTGTGGTGGCCCGGGAGCGCTAAACCAGCATCTCTTTAAGGTCACGTCTCAGCAATACCCGAAGTGGTTCTATCTCCACTGGGTGAAGGAACACCTGCTAGAATTCCAGGCGATCGCAGCCGACAAGGCGACGACGATGGGCCACATTCGACGGCATCACCTCACCGACGCACGTGTGGTTGTCCCGAAGGGCCCGCTGTTGTCCGCGCTCTCGCAGGTCCAGGAGCCTCTGCTTGCGAAACTCGTGGCAAATAGAGTCGAAAACCGAACTTTGGAGACACTGCGGGACACTCTGCTTCCCGCTCTGCTTTCGGGTGAGGTAACCATCAAGCAGGCCGACAAGGCCATCTCTAAGGTAGTATAGGAGGGCGGTACAAATGGCGCGCCATCGCGGAACGGAAACCGAATTCGAGCTGGCCACGATCGATCGACTTGAGAGGGCCGGATACGCATGGTGCCACGGGTCAGAGGTCGAGCGTGGGGACGAGGCCGAAGTCGTCCTCACGCCCCGGCTCCGCGAGAACCTAGCGAGGCGCTATCCCGATCTTCCGACAGCTACAATCGACGAGGCCGTCGCTAAGCTGAGCCGCCCCGAAGGCGTAGACCCGCTCCGCCGGAACCTCGCGTTCCACCAGCTCGTCACACGAGGTTTCGAGGTTCGCGTCGAGCACCCGAACGGGCGTATCGAGTACCGGCACATCTACGCGATCGACTGGGAGACCCACAGCGCGAACGAGTTTCTTGTCGTGAACCAACTCGGGATCGGTGGAAAGAACGACCGCCGGCCTGACGTGATCGTCTACGTCAACGGTCTCCCTCTCGTCCTCTTCGAGCTCAAGAACCCGTACTCCGACGCGCCGACCGTCGACGACGCGCTGAACCAGGTTCAGCACTACATCCACGACCTCCCGCAGCTCTTCGAGTTCAACGCAATCACCGTGGTGAGCGACGGCGTGCATACGCTGCACGGCATGTGGACCGCGAGCGATGAGTGGTACGCGCCGTGGAAGTCCATCGACGGGCGCAACGTCGTGCCGGCGACGATGAGCTCCATGAAGGCGCTCATCGAAGGGCTGTTCCCGAAGGACCGGCTACTCTCCTACGTCCGAGACTTCATTGCCTTCGAGGAGGCAAACGAGAAGGTGACGAAGAAGGGCGCGAAGTACCACCAGTTCTTCGCCGTCCGCCTCGCCGCTGAGAAGACCCGACAGACTTTCCTCGCGGGGAGCGACAAGCGGATTGGCGTAGTTTGGCACACAACCGGATCCGGCAAGTCCCTCTCGATGGCTTTCCTCGTCGGCATCCTGCGCCGCATGCCGGAGCTAGAGAATCCGTCGTTCGTGATCCAGGTCGACCGGAACGACCTCGACGATCAGCTCCACGACCAGTTCGTCGCGGTCCGGTCGCTTGTTGGTCCCGTTCAGCATGCGGGAAGCGGGGTTGATCTGCGCTCACTCCTCCGTACGGAGGGCGGAGAGGTAATATTTACCACGATCGAGAAGTTCCGCCTGCGCGAAGGAGAAACTTCGCACGAGGTGCTTTCGACTCGGTCAAATATCATCGTCATCGCCGACGAAGCTCACCGATCACAATATGGTTTCCTCGAGGGATATGCCCGCTACATGAACGAGGCGCTCCCGAACGCACGCCGCCTCGGGTTCACGGGAACGCCGGTGAGCTTCAGTGGCGCCGACACTGAGGAGGTGTTCGGGGAGATCATCCATACCTACGACATCAAGCAGTCGCAGGAAGACAAGGCGACCGTCCGCATCTTTTACACGCCGCGCATGGTGAAGCTGCACCTCGGCCGCAACGATGTGGACCGCGCGCTCAAGGAGATCACCGAGGACGCTGAGGACCTCGACCAAATCGAGATCGAGCGGCGCAAGAGCCGCTGGGCGGCCCTCGCGGAGGCAGCGGGCGCCGAGGACCGCGTGAAGAAGCTCGCTGCCGACCTGCTGGACCATTTCCTTGACCGAACCGCCACGCTCGCCGGCAAGGCGCTCGTCGTCGCAATGACGCGGGCAAACTGCGTTCGACTCTACGACGCGCTTCGTGCGCTGCCGAACTGCCCGGAGATCAAGGTCGTGATGACCGGCAACCTCGGGAAGGACCCGAAGGAATGGAGCGAAGCCGGGCACCTCACGACCAAGGCCAAGCGCGATGCCATCAAGAAGCGGATGGTCGATCCCGACGACCCGTTGAAAATGGTCATCGTCTGCGACATGTGGCTCACGGGGACGGACATTCCGTGCCTGCATACGCTTTACGTCGACAAGCCAATGCGCGGGCACAACATGATCCAGGCGATCTCTCGCGTGAACCGGGTCTTCCGCGACAAGCCCCACGGCCTCATCGTCGACTATATCGGAATCGGGGACGAGCTGCGCGAAGCTACGGACCGTTACACCAAGGGTGGCGGCGAGGGTGAGCCCGCGCCCGACATCGAGACGAAGGGTCGGCCCCTCTTCTTCGAGTGCCTCGAAGCGGTGCGGAAGTTGCTGCCCGCCGCGCAAGCAGCGCAGGCCCCGAAGTGGCGAACGCTCTCACGCATTGACCTGGAGGATCTCTACGCCTTCGTCTACGGCTATCTTGCCGAAGAGGATGAGCGCCGTGACGAGTACCTTCAGGCCGAGTTGCGGCTGACCACGGCGTTCCTGCTCGTGAAGCACCTCGACGACTGCCGCGTACACGCCGACGAGATCATCTTCTTCCAGCGTGTGCGCAAGCAGCTTTCGAAGGTGATCCCGGGCCGGAAGCCGAAGCGGGACCTGGACGTCGCCGTTCGCGATCTCGTGGACGACACGGTCCAGTCAGAAGGCGTCGTCGACATCTTCAAAGCAGCCGGCATCGAGAGGGCGGACATCTCCATCCTCGATGACAAGTTCCTCCAGACCTTCAAGGACCGGAAGCACGAGAACTTGAGGCTGAAGCTCCTCGAACAGCTCCTCCTCGACGAAATTCGTCGACGCCAGAAGCGGAACCTCGCCAAGGCGAAGTCCTTCCGCGAGCTGCTGGAGCGAACACTCCAGCGCTATCACAGCCGCATCATCGACGCCGCCACCGTGGTCCAGGAGATGATCAAGATGCGGCAGGACCTGGATGCAGGCGACGCACGCGCGAAGGCCCTCGGGCTCGCCGAGGACGAGTTGGCCTTCTACGACGCGGTCTCGGACAACTACGAGACGGTCTACGATCAGCCGTTCCTCCGCGACCTGGTTCACGACGTCGTGCAGACGATCAAGAAGAACCTGAAGGTCGACTGGACCGAGTCCCACCGGGACGACGTCAGGGCGGCCATCCAGGCGGCCGTGAAGCGGGTGCTCCGCCGGAAGAACGTGAAGAGCGAGGACTTCGAGCCCTTCATCGACAAATTCATGGCCCAGGCCGAGGCCCTCTACGCTGAGTGGCCGCTGGCGGCGTGATCATGCGCTCCTGAGCGAGCCCCTCATGGCTCGGCATGACTGCTGCATCGCGCTCACCTGACAGGCACAATGAAGTAGAGCAACCCTCGCGCAGTCGGAACGCCGGCAGACGGCTCGACGAAAGCCGCGGTGAAGTCAGCCGCAACCAGCCGGAGCAACCCCCGCTCCTCCGCCGTGAGCAACGCCCGATCCAGCAGCGTCTTCGGCACCTCGGGGAACGCCACACGCACGAGCGACACCGGCACGCCGGGTGTGTCGCGGTAGCTCGGAAGCAGGCGAAGGAGCTCGCCCAAGACACGCGAGACGAGATCCGGATCCGCCGCCGCCCCGCGCGCCGCGCGCACCTTGTCGACGAAGCGCATCACCTCCGCGAGCTCGGCGGGGAACAGCTCGCGCATCGCGTCAATGGCCCGCTGAAGGGGCACACGAAACCGCGGAGGCGGCGGCGGAGACGACGAGCGCCCCTCCCCCACCACGAGCTTCATTTGCACCCGCGAGCTCGGCGCGCTGGGGGGTTCATCGGGACGCATCGTTCGGGGACCCTCGTCAGACATGAACGCATCTCCGTGGCGTGGGTGGATCACGAGCATCACGAGGGCGGCGACCACGCGCGGGATCTCCCTTCCTCATGCCTAGACGAACGCGACTCCGCGAAGCAGCCGTCGCCCTCGTGATGCTCGTGATCCGATAAAAGTGCTCCCGGAAGGGCGCAACGGACGCGGCTCGCCCAGAGAAGTGCCCTCGCGCCCTTCCGGGAGCGCGCAACGTAACTTTTCGACGAACCCAATCCGCTCGTCAGCGCTGGCCGGCCAAGGCCCGGAGCGCCGCGGCGCGAAGGTTCTCCCGATCCTCGTCCGGCTGCGGTCTCTCGCGTGCGTCGAGCTCCACGAGCTCCAGGGCACGTCGAGCATTCCCACGACGCAATGCGGCCTTGGCCTTGAAGAGCCATGCATCCGACGGTGAAGCCTTGTCGGGCCTCGGTCTATCGGACGCATTCGCTCCGGACCGCGGCCTCGTCTTCGGCGCCGAGACAACCATGACCGAGGACGAGCCCATCACCGGAGGAGGCGCACATGCGCTCGACTCCATCCTTGGTGCCTCCGCCTCCCCCCTCGGCTCCGCCTGCACCACGACCGCCCCCGATTCATTGGCCGAGGCGGACGGCTTCTGCTGCGTGATGGCCAGAGCGAGGACACCAGCCGCCACGCTCGGCAACACGCGGAACGGCGCGCCGAGCACGCGCGCGCTGACACGAAAGAACCCGCGCCCCCACCCCACGAATGCCTCCGCGACCCGTGCGGCCGCAAGGAAACTCCCGAGCCCGACCAGGACCACCACCGTCCGAATGCCGCGGGGCCTCTTGATCGTGTCGAGCCTCGCCAGCTCGAAACGGGCCACCTTCCTGCCGCGTTGTAGCCACGTCTCCACGGACTTGACGCTCACGCCCATCCTCTCCGCCGTTTCCTCGGCGTTCTCCCCGAGCGCATTCCCCTCGATCGCGCGCTGAAACTCCGGACGCAGCAGCGGCCAGATCCTCTCGATCCGCTGACGCTCCTCCATCGCCACGATCGCATCCCGCGGCTCCGGCACGAGCAGCTCGATGGCTGACCCCTCCACGAGCTCCTGCCGCTCCAGCGCCTTGCGTTCCTTGATGTGCGTCAGTATGCGGAAACTCAGGATTGCCAGAACGATCTTTTTTCGTTCGTCCGATGCGGTCGGAAGTGGCTTCTCTCGTGCATAAACGTCCACGAGAACATTGGCGACGACATCCGAGGCGTCCTGCTCGTGAACGCCCTTCGCTCGTGCTCGCTTATAAAGAAGCGGAATGAGCGCGATCAGCTCATCGTATTCTTCTTTTTTGGGCTGGTTCACGGTAAAACCTCTCGGGTCGCGTCAACGTCCCCTCCCTCGTACAGGGTCGACGAGGCCCAAATCCCTTCAACGAATCGACATGCACCCCGAAAAAATCCGGGAGCCCGTGTTCCACCCAACCAAACGGCGCGCCAATCTTGGTTTGGCGGTCCTGCTTCTCATGCTCGCCATGTTAGCCGTGACACCAGCCGCCGCGGAGGCCGAGTCTCCCCACTACCGAGTGGAGCTCTCCGCGAAGGAGCTCCCGGCGTGTGACCGTCTCCAGGACTTCGAGGGTCTCCTCGATCTCGTGCTCGCGGAGCCGCTTCTGGATCCACCTGCGTCCCGGGTCCTTTCGACGCGCATCGTCCGAACCTCAACAGGCGGGTACGGTGTGGATCTCGTGTTCAAGGACCTCGACGACCAGGTGCTCGACACGATCCATCGCGAATACCCGGCCGCAATGTGTTGCCACGAGGTGCTCTACAAGGCGGCGCTCGCAGCGGCGCTCTGGATGGAGAAGCGCGAGGCCCCGCCAGAGGAGCTGCCGGCGCCCGCAAAGGCTCCGGAGCCCTGCCCCTCGCCGAAGCCGCCTCCGCCCGCAGGTCCGCCGCCATCAGCGCCCCCGACGCCCCCCTCGCCCCCGCTGCCCGTCGAGCGTCGATGGTTCCTCGGGACCGGAGGGCTGTTCGCGATCGGCATCGCCCCCGAGGTCGTCGGAGGCGCGCACATCGGCGGCGGATATCGCGTCGCAAAGCGGTGGACGATCGAGGCAAATGCGCGCGCGACCTTTCCGCTGCTCACGCGGCCCCTTGGAATGACGCTCGTGCGTATGCACACGGCCTCGACGAGTTTGGGCCCCTGCTACCTGCGCGAATCCTTTGGCGTCTGTGGAGGGGTCGTGGCCGGAGCTACGTGGGCCGAGACCGTAAATCGAACGTATCCCAACCCGAGTCGCTCCCACTTCGTCGGCCTCGCCATCCGCGGGCTCCTCGAACATCCGATCGGTGATCGCCTGAAGGTCCGAATGGACGTAGAGATCGCAGGGAACCTGTTCCGATCGAGGTTCAAAGCCGAAGAGCAACCGACGCGATGGCGCACGGAGCCAGTGACGGCGAACTTCGGTGCGTCGCTCCTTTACTGGTTCTGATCCGGTTCAGATCATGGGCTCGCGGCAACAGAACGTCGTTGCGTCCGCGAGGAAGACGTCGCCTACCGGCTCACTGCCATGCGGTTCGCAGGTGCCAGCCTGATAGTCGAGCACCTCGGCGGCGATGCCAGCGAGCGCAACGCCGGACATGAGGGGGAAGCAACCGCCTCCCATCTCGGGCGAGATGTCAACCTCCAATCGCTGAACGGTACACGCAGCGTCGCTGTACACGTGGACCTTGACGGAGCACATCGCGCCCATAGGCGGGCCGCACGAGCAAGCCTCGCACTGCCGCTGATCGTCGACCTGTCCGTAGAGGAGACGCTTGACCGGCCAGCCTTCGGGGCACGATTCGTCGCCCGCGTGCATCAAGCACGTGGCGAACGGCGCACCCGAGAGCGGCAGACAAACCTCCTCTCCTTCACACGCCGGCCAAGGCGCACGGGCGCAGGCGCGGGCGAACGGCGCGCCAAACCCTCCGGTCACCAAATGGGCCGGTCCAGGCGGCGGATCATCGCCATGCGGCGTGCAGGGCGGCTCCTCAATGGTGGGCGCGGAGATGTCGATCCCTCCGACACACGGCACGCCGCCACACTGGAGGCCTGCCGGGATCGAGTTCGTCGCGGAACATTTCCCTTCCCAAGCCGTGGGAGGATCGAAGCTGGTATTGACACCACCGCCCGCGCACGCATCCGAGGTGACCGTCCACGTCGTGGGCACGTGACATCCTCCTCCTACGGGTGAATCACACGTGCACGTCGGGCACACGAGCCCCCACGCCCCCGGCGCGGGCCTTCCCTCGAAGGCGATCTCGGGCGCGTTCTCCGGACAAACGGGCACGTCGATCTCTGCACCCGTGGCGAGCAGCACGGGCGCCCAGTCGGGAGCAGGGACCACGCACGTCCCATCCGTACAGGAGGATTGCGAGCCATCGCCCGCCTCGGTGCCGCCATCGACGCACTCGGGGAGCGGCGGAGGAGCACCGTCCGGGCAGTCCTCCGGCCAGGGGCACGGGCAGCACTTCGGGGGCGTTCCCGGCGCGCAGTCCGAACCGATGTCGACGTCGTCGTACCAGCAACCGGCAGCCAGGAACGGTGCGGCGGTTGCCGACGTCACGAGCCATGCAGCGAGGAAGAGGCGGACGTGCATCGGGGGCGTATGCTACCGCGCGCCACGATCACCCGTCAAGGCCGGAGACAAACCCCCGGGCGTCTGCTCCGGCGGATGGTGTGACCGGACAATCGGTTTTTGACAGAAGGGTTTGTCGACGGAGGCAAGGCGTGGTATGGGTAGAGCGTGACGGGTTTTCCCCCGTCGGGAGGGACCAGCCTGTGCTTCGGCAAGGAAAACGTGACGCTCAAGAGGTTCGTGTCCGGGTGGGTGCCCGCGTCCGTGAGCTGCGCCTGCATCGTGGGATGACTCAGGCAGAGCTCGCGGAGGCGAGCGGCTTGTCCAGGGGGTATGTGTCGAGCATCGAGCGGGCCCGCGTCAACGCGACGATCATCCCAATTGGCCGCATTGCGGCGGCGCTCGATGTCGTGCCCATGTTCATATTTACAGGTGCCAACGACGACGAATTGTCGCGCGGGTTCGACAAGTTGAGGTTTCTCCCGGCGCGCGAGGCGACGCAAGTGCTGAAGGATTGGGCGAGAGGAATCCAGCGTTCCTTCACTCGTGAGGAATGACTCATGAGCAGAGCTTCTTCCTGGCTCGCGAGATCATCGGCCAGACGGCGGTGACCTGAACCCCGAACGCTTGCGCAATCTCGGCCACGCCCGAGCCGGCCGCGAACAGCACCAGCACGCGCGTCGCGCGCGCATCCGATTCGAGAATACGCTCGAGCGTGCTCCGGGCCTCTACCACCTGATCGGGCAGCGCCCCGGGATCCGGGATGTCTATATCCTCGTCGAGCGACTCCGCCGGGTGGCGGTTGTGGCTGCGCTTCCTGAGGTTGCGAGCAAGACGCCATGCGACGGCTGAAGCCATGCGCTTAATGACGTCCTCGGGGGAAGTGGTGTACACACCGCGACCCCGCCCTTCCCCGACGATGCGGCAAAGTGCGATGAGCGTATCCTGGGCAATGTCTTCGACGTCATCGTCACCCAGCACGCTCCATGTCTTCACCAGGTACCCGCGAATGAAATCACGGTAGCCGTCGAGCTCTCGTGGGCTCGCCTCGATGATCGGCTCGCCAGGACGATTGGGATCGTGGCGGTAGCGGATCACGATGGGCCTCGCTTCCGCCCCGGCAGCAGGCCATCCTCCTCACAAATGTGACTCATAGTCCGTAGACTTCCTGTCATCACTCGTCGACTCTGGACGACGTGAAGCGCGACGAAGGAAAACGGGTTACCGGCGCCTTTGGTGCCGCTGTGCGTGCGGCGCGGCTCCGCCAGGGGGTCTCGCAAGAAGCCCTTGCGGACCTCTGCGAGCTCGACCGCACCTACATCAGCGGCGTCGAACGAGGCATACGCAATCCAACGGTGCTGTCGATCTGGCGCATCGCTTCGGCATTACACGTCCGCCCGAGCGACCTGTTTCGGGACGCGGAAAGCACCCTCTTGCCCGATGACGAAGAGGCATGAGGTGCGGCAACGGCTTGCGGTGCCCATTGGGCACGCGTCGTGTTTCGTACGGACGGACCATAATCGCCGAGGGGCCGGTCGTCGAGCAAATTGTGACTCATAGTCTACGACGAGCGAGCCAGATAAGAGGCTCCGAACGGGCGACCATGCATTTCGCCCATTACATACTGCGGGCGTAGTGGGCACACGAGGCGACAGGTCTCACGCGTCTGCAAGAATCTCGCGTATTCCAAATGCGCAACGTTCGGGCCTCCACGGAGATCCAACATCGCCGCACCCAAGGGGTCCTCATGAAGCTCGCTCAATCCGTCCTGCTCGCCGCCATCCTCGCTAGCTCCGCCTGTACCGGCCCGATCCCAGGCGTCCCGCCCGTCGAGTTCCGCCTCAACAGCCCCGCGCAACCGACGACCGTCAACGACAACCACCAGGAGACGCACTACCAGGAGACGCACACAACGACCGTGCAGGTCGTGCAGCCGGTCCTCGTGCCGTATCCGTACCCCGTCGCTGCACCTGCCCCCACGACCGCGTCTACGCCGGCGATCCCGCCCCCGCCCTCCCCGCCCACGGCGCTCCTGTCCACGGCACCCCAGCACAGCTCTGTGGTGACCTTTCTCCCCTCAGCCGCTACCGCCCAAGCGGAGCCCTGGCTCGATCGGCTTGCCGTGGTGGAGGCCCCAGGCATGCGCCCCTTGGGCCCAGCCATGGGTGCGCAATTCCATCAGGGACAAGCGTTCGAGCTGCCGCTCCCGCTGGAGCCTGGAAGATGTTACTCAATTGTTGGAACGGGGGTCGGGGTTACGGTGCTCGACCTTGAGCTCGTGGTGTGGTCTCCGACTTCGCCGGCCGGAGTCCTCGCGCACCGGCGTTCGACCGCAGCTCGGAACCAGGGAAGCGCGCGGTGCTTCCGGCATTCGATGAATGTCGAGTGGCCTGGTAAGATCGTCGTCAGAGCCGCCCGCGGCTCTGGACTCGGGCTCGCGCGTGTCTATGTGGATTGAACCTCGCCCTTCGCGCGAGTCGCCCAACGCTCTGCTTCGGCCGCGATTACCCCGGCGTCATGTCGAAGGGCCATCGATAAACGCGGACCGTCCCGTCCGAATGCGCCGATGCAGCGTATCGCCCGTCCGGGCTCATGGCCACGCACTCGAGTGCGCCTGCGTTCTCTGCCAGCACGCCCAGCGCCTTGCCCGTGACGACGTTCCAGGCACGGAGGGTGCCGTCCGATGAACCCGAGACAAGCGTGTCGCCACGGGGATCGAAGGCCACGGAGACGACCCGCTTCGTATGGCCAGCGAGCGTCCGTTTCAGCTCCCAGCGTCGTGTCTCCCAGAGCCTTACCGCGCCGTCTCCGCAGCCGGCCGCAAGGAGGCCGCCATCGGTCGTGAAAGAAAGGCCCCGCACGGGGCCCTGAGAGCCCCGCAAGACCTGAATCGGTATGGGACTCTGTGCTCGTCGTGCCCGTCTTCGGCGTCGTGGACTCGATGCGGGCCCAGCAGCTCACCGACACGTTGCTCGCGGCTACCATGGAGAAGCAGTCACGCTTCGCGCTCATTGATATTTCGGGCGTGTATACGGTGGATACAGCGTCCGGTGGTCACCTACTGAATTTGGCAATGGCAGCAAAGCTACTAGGCGCCACTTGCATTCTAACGGGAGTCCAGCCGGACGTCGCGCAGACGCTCGTGTCGCTCGGCATCGATTTGAGTACTTTGCCGACACGGAGAAACCTTCAGGATGGCCTTCAAGAGTGCCTGCGACGGATGGGCAAGCTGTCCCGGTAGGTTGCCGTCAACAACTCGCATGTGAGCAGCAGTCAGCCATCATGGGCCAACCCCAGCATCACCAACCCCACGAGCCCGAAAAGCACGCCACTATTCCCGCTACCGTTTCTCGCGCCAATGTCGACATCCTTCCCGTAAAAGAACCTCAATATTCCTTGATATCCCCACCCATGCCGTGCGAGCCAGTCCGACCCATTCTGGCTCATGCATCCGCGATTCCCCGGATGCGTCGACAACGTGAGTCGCGTCGGCTTCACGTCCGCCCCGTTCTTCCCTGCGTTGTACGTAACCCACCGCTCGGTCTCCGTTGGGTCCTTCCCCACCGACCCGTCGTCCCTCCACAAGGCCCCCGCGACATAGTTCGCCACGATCAGCCGCCCGCCGTACCGCATCGCGATCCCCCTCGTCCTCTCGGCTGCCGCGATGCACTCGGCCCCCGCAGTCCGCGCGAACGTCTGGAACCGCGTGCTGTTGGAGATCGGCGTCGTCCTCCCCAGCAACGGATGATCCCGCATCGCCCGCAGCACGAACGTCCGCGCCGCGACGACGAGCGCCGCCTTCGCCTCGGGGTGCGCCGAGCCATGCTCGGCCGTACATACCCGGGGCAAATACTCCTCCTCGAACCGGAGCCGGCCCTCGCTCGTGAGGATCTCCTCGGGAAAGTCGCCGAGCTCGTCCCGCATGGCCACCGGGATCGCGATCGGCTCGTGGAGCTGCTCGGCGGTCGCTGCCTTCCTCGCCGCCAGTACGTCGGGCGGCGGCCGACCCGCCCATCGCCGCCACCGCAACGCGTCGACCACCGCGTTGACGTCCCCCCATCGCAGTGCCCTTGCCGTCACGGGCTCAGCGTAGAGAACGCGAAGAATGGACGGCACGAGAAGCGGTGGCGCGTCGTCCACGACCGCCTGCACGGCTTGCAACTCCGGGAGAGCAATTCGGCTGGCCGGGACCGGCCAGGAGCGAAGAGTCAGAGCACGAAGCTCACGAGGGTTCATCCGAAACGCGCGTGCTGAACGACGTGGATGCCGCACTGATCGGTCGGGGAAACGCCAGGATGCAGCCAGACGAGCGCCTTGGCCCGCCCGGCATCGCTTTCGAACCGGAACGACCACGACGCCACGCGTCCTGGATACCGCGCGACCGCCACGATCTGCCGCTTGAGGAGCAGCGGCCCAATGATCACGGTCGGCAAGTCGGCCTGTATCGACAACTTGCCAAACACGCCCGCATCGCGAATGGTGAGCGCGACCGACACGCGCCACGTCGGAGCAGGTTCGTGGTAGGTCAGGGGCAATTGCTCCATGATGACCACGCAATGATTCGACGGCTCCAGCGCTGGGTCCGTCTCGACGACGTTCCGCTCCTTTTCACTGTCTATCTCGGTCACGCTCACCATCACGTCCTCCTCACGTCGATCCCTGCAACCGCTTCTCGTGCTGGAAACTCACGCCGTTGAGCGAGAGCTGCACGTAAAGACCGATCTCGACCGGCTTCATCGGCGAGCCCGACCCGAGATCGATCGGCTTGATCGGGAACACGACGTCGTCCTGAAGTTCGATCATCGCCGTGAAGGCCCCGTATTCGCTGTGCTCCGGGTTGTCCGTGAAGATGTAGCCATCGGGAACGGGCAACACGGGCGCACCGCCGGACGTGCGCTCGAGGGTCTTCACCTTCGCGTCGGGCACATTGCGCAGGTGGTCGACGAGCACCTGGCGCGCCGTGCCACTGCCGCCAACGCCGCGTTTGTCCCATGCGAAGAACAATACCCCCGAGCGCCGCAGAGCGCGGTAAAGGAGGTTTTCGCCTGAGAAATCGTGGAAGATCTCCGTAGGCAAGAACGCCCCCGCGTCGTCCCACAACCACCCGTTGCCGAGCAGCACCGGCTCCGCTGCCCCGATTTCCGGGATGCCCTTGATCTCCGCGGGATCGTACCGGACGCGAAGCCCCGCCTCCTGCATGGTGATCGAGCGGATCAGGAAGTCCTGCTCATTGTAGGTGTTCTTCGACGGACGCTGGAGGTTCGTCAGGTTCGTCGTCATCCGACCCGGCACGGTGCCGAGGAACGTCATGTCGTCCCCGACCGCGCGCTCGAAGAACAGATACTTCCCAGCCCGGATCCGGAGCCAAGCTCTCTTCGCCGTCCCCTCGCACACGCACCGGATCTCGGTCACGGAGTAGAAATGGCCGTCCTGGCGCACGACGAACGGCTCGCCCTTGCGGTGCCACTTCTCCACGAGGTCTTTAGCCCCCTTGCCGGGCCGGACCATGTTGGGCGGGAATTGCACGCGCCCCGTCTTCTTCGCCTTCACCTGGGCGCGACGTTTGCCAGCGGCCTGGCCGCGGACGCGGGCGCGGGCCTGGAGGGCACGAGCTTCCTCGAGCGTGATCGAGTGGCGCCCGCGTCGTTGCAACGCCCGGATGTCACCGGTGTCGCCGTCCTCGGCTTCGAGTTCGACGCCCGCGACGTCGTCCTCGTCGTCGGGGCCCGCCGTGTCGTCGTAGTCCGGCTCGTCGATGGGCGCCGCCGTCTCGCCCTCTGCGTCCGTGCGCGAGAGAATGTCGAGGACCTGTTGCTTGGCGAGGTCCATACCATTGGTCGTCATCGTCGAAATCCTCCGTTCGATTTGTCGTTGTTGTCACCCGGCCGCCGCGAAAGACTCGGCCACACGAGGCGGGACCTGCGTCCGGTTGAGCGGCACGCGCAAGAACTGGCCGTCGGGCATCTGCACCCAGGCGAATCCCTGCGGCCCCGGGATGAGCGTGAAGGGCGCACCGGCCTCCCTCTGCTTCGGGGCCACCTGCTTCGGCTGCGCGGGCTGTTGGGCCTGCGCCTGCTTCGACTGCGCAGCGTACGCGAGCGCGAACATGGCGCCCCCGACCGCGAGCACGGTATTCGCGTATGCATTGCCGCGCTTGCGCAGGAGGTAGCCGATCGTCAGGATCCCGAGCGGCAAGAGCCACCACTTGTCCTTGACCTCCTTGCTGTTCTTCAGGTCGTCGAGGTTCGCGAGCAGGGCGACGACCGCACCAGCGCCCGCGACGTAGAGCACGCCCTTGCCGACGTCGCGCGCCATGTGGCGTCGCCGTCCCTTGCGGCGGACGATCTGTGCGCGAGGAACCGCTACCCACTTGCGGCTCACACGCACGTTTTCTTTTCGTTCTGCCATGGGTTCATGACCTCCGATTCGATGGACTGAGGATGAGGAATGCCACGAGGGCGATTAAAGCCATGGGGAGGAGGGACGACGTCGCCGCGCGCACGAATTCGGTAGCCCCGTCGAACGGAGTAGGCAGCGGGCGCCGCTGCGCCGTGGCGAGCTCGCGCTGGATGCGTTCAAGTTCGAGGAGCACAGCGCGCTCGTTGTCGTCGAAGGGGAGCTCGTGCCCCGCGATCCGCTCGCGCTCCACGTGCAGCGCAAGGACCTCGACGGCCTTCGCCTGCGTCGAGAGCATCCGCTTCGTGATCTCGTCGTCGAACCGGACGCCGTAGACGGCCTCCGCGATGACACTCCCGAGATAGGCCGCGGCGAGCGCGCACGCCGATACCAACAGGACGATCAGAACCGGTGCGGCTCCCGTCTCGAAAGCCATCTGCGTCGGTGCGTCCTCCTCCGTAATCACGTCCGCGGTTGGCCGGATCTTCGGAGGCGCGAGCAGCACGAGCGTCCGAGCGATGGCGGAGCCAGCGGCGTTGCGTTCCTGCGTGCTGTATAGATGCGGCCCGAGCTCACCAAGCGGGACGGGCGTATGTGAAAGCGGCGCAGTCTGAAGCGACAGCAAGACGAATGCTCGAAACTGTCGAGCGAGCGTCCGCGCGTCGAGCTTGAGCCAGATCCCATTCTTCGCGGTCGCGAGAGCAGCCGCGGTGATGGTCACCGGATCCCGCTCCCGATGCATCCAGCGGAAGGTACCTGAGGGGGAGGAGGGAGCCGGCGACGGCACGGGCGTAGGCTGCTGGAGCCCTTGCCACCAGTTCCACCACCAGAAGGGCAAAAACGAGAACATATCCGGCCGGCCCCTTCCATTCAGGAGAACGCGATTCCAGCGCCGATCAACGCGAGCACGGGCAGCAGGCTCGGGCTGCTCGACGAACTGCTGGTGCTCGTGTCGGGAGTGGTGTCGATGACGGGGTATTCGTATTCCGGGCCGGGATTCGCTGCCCGGAGCAAGGTTGCACGCATACGCAGCGAGTTCGCGGTCACCGGGCAGCCGCGTTGTTCATAGATGATGGCTGCCTGCTCCAGCAGGTTTGGGTCCATCGACAGAAGCAGATTTCGCGCGGTGTTCTTCCAATCCTCGGGCATGTGCGGATCCAGTGGCCACGAATCAGGCTGGGCCGTTCCCATCACACTGGGGGCAGGGGACGGCGCTGGCATGTTCATCTGGGGAGCCGCGATCGCCGGGAACCCTGGAATCTGCGGCCATTGCCCGAACGGGGGGAATGGGAAAGGCATGGGCTGCTGCTGCGGGACTTGCTGCTGCTGTGGAACGGGTTGCTGCTGTTGCGAGCTCTGCTGCGGGACCGGTTGCTGCTGCTGCGGAATGGGCGGCTGCTGTGAGGTCTGCTGCGGGACCGGTTGCTGCTGGGGCTGCGGCTGCGGTACGGGCTGCGGTTGTTGCTGCTGCGGCTGTTGCTGCTGATTGTTCAGCCACGGCCAACCCCACGGCCAGCCATAGGGCCATCCCGGCGGGATCTGCATGCCCGGGGGAATCGTGGTACCGGGCACCGGCTGCTCGAGCGTCGAGGTGGGCACCGGCTGGGGGTTTGGCGTCGGTTGCGGGGTCGGTGCGGGCTGCTGCTGCTGGCTCGACGGGAGCGGCGTGCCATACTGCGACGTCGAGCCCGGGACGTAAATCTGCGGCAGCAGCGGCGGCGTCGTGTAGACCTGCTCCACCTCCCGCAGCGCGTCCTGTGTGGGCTGGTCGAGGCTCCCGTCCATGCGAAGCATTCGCGTCGGCCGTTCGCGGTTCCACCAAAGCTGGAACGATTGAATGGCCAGCGAGGTCCGCGGCGTCGTCGTGCCGGTAAAGTCGTAGTTCGTCCTTCCGAAATCCGCGGGGTTGCAAGCCCCAGGGTTACGGGCCGCCCACCGGGCAAGCATGAATTGCACCTGGAGGAGCAATCCGGGATCGAGCGTCGCATTCTGCCCGGGACCAGGTAGGCCCGAAGGGGTCTGCGACTGCGTCGGTGTGCTCGGCGGCGCGCCCGAGGGAATCCCCGACGGGGCAGGAGCAGGCGCGGCGGGATTGACGGGCACGGCGAGAGCGTGCTGCGGCCACGCGTCGGGAATGCCGATCTCCTCGCCGGCGTGCAGCGACGTCCAGTTTCCGTTTTTTACGGACTTGTGCGGGTTCGCAGCGCGGAGCTCGGCCCACCACGATCGGTCACTCGCCCCGAGCTTCTTGGCGATGGCGAAAGGGCTGTCGCCGCTCTGCACGACGTACTTGCGCGTCGTCGAGAGGGCGCCCGTCTCGCGCTCGTAGAGGAGCCACCCGGGCGGGATGTTCCACACGGGCGACGAATCGGCTTTACCCGGATTGGCGGCGAGCAGTTCTTGCACGCGCTCCACCTGCCCCGTGAGCTTCTTGGTGATGCCGTGCGGCGTCTCGCCAGGCACGGCGTGGTACGTGCCCGTCGTCGGGTCGACCCCGGAGACGTCCCTCGCCACGCTGACGTTACCGGAGGCGAGCCGCAAAAGGCGCGGGTCGATGTTCTTCACGGCGGGTACATCGCGCATCAGCGATTCCATGTATGCAGGGCTCAAGGGCGCGATCGATGTGTGCCGCAGCGGTCGCGGTCGGGTATCCACCGCTGCGGTGTCGTCATATCGATCCTCGTGCGGCCGCTCGTAGTATTCGGGCGCGAAAACGCGCTGCTCCTCCGACGGCTCGTGCGCCGCTCCAGAGAAATCGAATCGAATTCGTGGCGTCTTCGACTGCGCCGGAGGCGGCTGCGTGGGCGGACGCTGCTCCTCGGCCATGCGTTGCGAGGGCAGCGTTCCCGCGGCGCGCCTGCGCCGGTAGTCCGCGGGACGGTGAACCCGCAAATTTGCTTCATCGGCGTACACCGGGTTTCCGGTACGCCGGGTCTTCTCCTGCCCCTCGGCAAGTATCTTGCGCTCGTGCTTCGTGAGCTTGCGCTTCCGCGGCGCGGTCGCGGTCTTCACCGCCCCCTCAATCAATCCCCCACCGGCGCGCCCGATGCTCGCGCCGATGGCCGTTCCCGCCGGACCGATGAGGCTACCGAGGCCAGCACCGGCCAGCATCCCGAGGCTTTCGCCGAGGCTGCCACCGCCACTGCTCGCGTTCGGGGCGCCACCGCCACCGCCTCCCCCTCCGAACAGACCGGAGAGCATCTGCATGAAATCGCCGGTGTCCTCGATGGGCGAAGCTTCCCCCAAGGGATTGCCTTGCTCGTCGAAGGGCGCACCGGTGTCGTACGACAACGTGATCGCTCGCATATACGGTCCTCTCTTTCGTTCCGCGTCGCCGTCAGGCGACATCCTCGGAGATTGCCGGTCGCTGGACGGTGCGCGGGCAGAGGCTCCAGCGGCACTTCGTCACTTCGACCTTCGTCGGCTTCACGATCGCCGTTGCGTCGACGTCGTATTCGTTCCCCATCGGACCTGCGAACTGGCCGGCCTTGTTGAAGTGCGAGACAACGAGCACAGTCGGAGCCATCACGGCCAGGGCCTCGAGCAGCGCGGTCTGTTCCACGAAGGTCCGGCCCCATCGCTGGAGCGAATCGACGACGATAACTGCGGCATCCGGCGGCACGGCCTTCAGAGCTTCGCGCCATCCGACCTTGCTGCCCTTGCCGTGGCGGCTCACGAGGCGGATCCGATGCGGGGACGAGTTCGTCCTGGGAAACAACTCCCGCACGAGCTGCTGGTTTTGCTCGGCGTCGAGCCAGTACCCGAGCCCGTCGAGGCGCTCGGCGATCTGCGCCGCGAGCTCGGCGCAAAGCGTGGACTTGCCCGAGCCCGGAACGCCGCCGACCAGGACCTTCAAGCCGAGCACCACGCCCCCGAGCGCCTTGGACAGGATCGCCGGAAAGTGCGTCGGGCGAAGGGGTTTCCCCGCCTCGTCGAGCGACTCGACCACGATGCCGGGCGGGACCTCGTGCGGCACGGGCTCCCAGACCGAGGCACCGCATAGACAAAACCCTCCCGAGATCGGCGACCGGCGCCGATAACAGACTGCACAGCGCAGCATGTGTCCCCCTACGGAATTACTACCAGTAGTTCGTCACCGCCATCCATCCCGGCGGAATGCGGTCGATGGATGAATTCAAGATCGTCGGATCCACGGCGCACCATCGTCCGCCGAGGTAGACCTCGGCGAGGATGTGCGGAAAATCCTCTGCGGGACGCACGGGCTTCTCGCGTGCGATGACCCCGCAGGCCCGGCAGAGCGTGACGAAGACGCGGGCCTTCGCGTCGCAATCGCCATACCCGCGCATCAGCGTCACGGCCGAATCCTCGAGCACCTCCCGGCGCGGATCGCGCACGTAGTCGATCGCGTACTGGCAGAACTTGAGGATCGCGGCCGGCCGCTGCTCGAGCGGAAGCTTCTGAAAAACCGCGGCCCAGCGCTGTACCTCGCGCAGCCGAAGATCGCTCACGCTTCCGGCGGCCATGTAGCGTGCCTTGGCGAGATTGGACGGAAAGTCGATGATAGCGACCTTGACCATCACCCACCTCCCCCGACTTGCTGCGCGAGCAGCATGTAGAAGCCCTGCTTCGCTTCCTCAGGCAAGAGCGAGGAAACGAGGCTGCGAAACCCTTCGTCGCCGAGCGCACTCGCGAGCGGAGACGGTGCCGCCCCAGCGTGTGGAGGTTTCTGCAAGGCGTCGAGGATCTTGCCCAGGGCTCCCTCGTGATCAATCGCCGGGACATCTTCAACGATGACAAGCTCCTCGTCCGGCGCGAAGCCGTTCTCCGGCTCGGGCGACGTCCACGCGACGGGCGTGGCGTAAGTGGTCGCCACGGGCCGAGGCGGCGGCGGGGGCGTGTATGCATGCGCGGCCCGAACCGGCGTCGAGGTGACCGCAGGGCGTTGAACGGCAACGGCGACGGGTGGAGCCTCGATGGGCTGGGCGCCCGGAAGCGCCGCGGCGGAGCTCGCGGGAGGAGGCGCAGGCGCCACAGGTGCAGGCGCCACGGGCGCCACGGGCACGGGGGCTGGCGCTACGGGCGCGGGCGGTGCCACGTCGGCCACGGGGCCCGGCGTGGGCGCCACGGGGGCGCGCGGCGGCGCGGAGACGGGCGGCGCGGGCGGCGGCGCATGCGGGTGCACCGGCTCGGCATACGGCCCCTGCGGGGGCATGCCGGGGTAATAGCCAGGCGGGCCATACCAGGGCCACGGCGGGCCTCCCATCGCGTAGGGCGGCCACCCCGGAGGCGGCCATCCCGGGGGCGCCCATCCTGCCGGGGGCCATCCCGGCATGGACTGCGGCGGCGCAGGCGCTTCCGGTGCGGGCGCAGGGGCATTCGACGATGCCCCCGACTTCGCGCTCATGAGCAGTTTCACCATGCCCGCAAGCTCGGAGAGGTCGTCCCCGCCGCTGCGGGCGGGGGCGGGCGCATGCCCGACGGAGCGGAGCAGCTCCTTCGCGAGATGCACGCCCTGGAGGAGGTCTCTCGTGCTCGAGCCCTTCCCCTGGAGCAGCAGCGGCAGCAATTCGCGAAGCATCTCCATGGGGTTCGGCTGATTCGTCGTCTGCCGCTCGACCGCGCGCAGGATCTCTTTCTGGGCGTTCGCGTTGCTCTCGAACATGAGCCGCACGAGCTCCAGCATCATGTCGGGACTTTGGTTCGGCGCAGGCCCGGGTGCCGCTACGTAATATGGCGCGGGCGCGCCCGGAACCGGGGGCGGCAGCGTCGCGACGGGTTGACTCGTGTCCTGCTTCGGCACTTGTTTCCCCTCGTCGTTGAACGGTTTCGATGGGCCGGGCAAGTTCACCCTCTCGGACCGAGCCTGGTAACGATGCGTCTTATCGCACTGCGCGACGGCCTGATACTGGCCGCCGCCGAACATGTCGTAGACCAGCTGCCAGGAGCGAAGCTCCGATCCCTTGAAGGTCCGGGGGCACGTTTCCCTCGACCCGTCCGGGAGGAACCGGATGATCTGAATGACGTCGAACTTCCGGGGATCGCGGCCGGTCTCCGTTTCCGGGCGAGGAAATAGCGGATGACCGCCGAAATCGGGTTCGACGGCAGGGGCGCTAAGTTCGGGTTCGGTCATGGCTCAGGCCTCCCCGTGGACTCCCAAGAGCTGCCTAAAACGCGGCTCGGGGAAGTAGATGCGATCCGTCATTGCATGACACAGGCCCCACCCAGTCATGGCGATCAGCCGATAGGAGCACTCACCGCCATACAGATCGAGGATCTGCTGCCAGCTCGTGAGCTCCGAGCCCGCCCAGATCTTGGGGCACACCTCTTTCGTACCGTCCGGAAGGAAGCGGTGAACGAGGATTTTCTCGAAGTAATTCCGGGCGTAACGACCGTTTTCCGTGCCAGCGCGCGGAAATGGCGGATGTCCCCCCGGGTCCGGCTCGACTGATGTCCGGTCGAGCGCACCGGATTCCGCGTTGTTCATGGCGCGGTGCCATCATGAAGGAGAATGCGATCCGAGGTCAATTGGTATTTGCTAAGCACGTTCATTTTGTTGCAATCGCTCCGCGGACAAACATGCGTTTTGCTGCGCCCGGTTCGCGCAGGTCGTCGTGCCGCGAAGAGGCGCGATCGGCTTGTTTCGTAGGACCGACAGAGCGATGGGCACGGTGAGACAGGAGTCGGAGTTTGCCAGTCCCAGGAGGGGTGCTGACGGAGCCATTCTCAAGGCTCCGAGCGATGATTTAGCGGGTTTGGAGATCGACTGGCGCGCTTCCGCCGTCACGAGCTACGCCTTCCGTAGCGTCAGGACCTACCCATACGGCCCGGACGATCCTCCTTTTGTCGGTGATTGTCGTCTCCAGGGTTCGGCGTTGCGGACCGCCGCGCGGTATTCTACTAAAGTAGTATGTGCGTAGGAGATACTCGATTTGGCATGATTCGAGCCACTCTGCGAGGTTCGCAATGATAAACTCCTGGGGTTAGGACTCGCGAGCGCGCATCGTCACAAGCGGGGGCATCGCTCCGGATGCATGGAACTGGCTTTCAACGGTTCGTCGAGCGCGTACACTGGGTTTGCCATTTGATACCCTGGCTCGATGTGTCTGTGCACGGTGCCCAGGTGCACCCCTGATCGTTCGGATTGGACGGACCCGATCCGTGCAGAACGAACCTCATCGTGAAGGCGTCGAGGAGCGGCGCCGATGGCGGCATTTTGCGGTGGAAGCCTGGAAGAGCCACGAGGTGAGCCTGGCGAGGGTCCCAGGATCGGCCCCTGGCGGGGTCGACGAGCCGCTCACAGGGCGGGCGTCGAGCTCGTCGGCGAGCCCGGTCGGGACCTCCGAGCCGCGCGAGCCCGGATCATTCGTGCACCACCCCACCCGGCTGAGCGAAATATGGATCGTTTCTCAGGCTCGCCCGCCGGTCGACCCCTGGAAATAAAGGGGCGCCCGGCGCCACTCGTGCAGAAGCGCGGCGTTTTTGACGATCGCGGGCGGTAACCTACGGGTCTCGCGGAGGGCTTATTGTGAAGAATCATCCACGAAACGTGATGGAGCGACGAACGATTCGGCGCAAATGCGCGCGAACGGGGTCGGGACGCTCGAGCGACAGGGTGAAATGTGGTTCGATTTCCAGG
Organism: Polyangium sp. 6x1; assembly: GCF_029946515.1. Classification (GTDB taxonomy): domain Bacteria; phylum Myxococcota_A; class Polyangia; order Polyangiales; family Polyangiaceae; genus Polyangium. Next base: position 29,492 of record NZ_JARZHH010000017.1, on the reverse strand, counting down.
CAGAGCCGGGTCTCGCCCCCTAGGAATGAAGGGGCCAATCTCGCATCAGGCAAATATCGCGGGCGTTTGCTGGATCCGATGGCTCGTGGCCCGCGCCGTGCATCCGGCGCCGCAACGTGAAGTCGATCACGCGATTTGACGCTAAAACCGATGGTGATCGGTTCGTCCTGGAGTGGACGCGTGAAGCGTGTAGCGACGGGGCGAAATATGGATCGTTTCTCAGGCCCTTCCTGGATCGATACCCTTTGAAACAAGGGGTGGTGTGCCGGATCCTGCATCCAACGCGACAATTCCAACAAATATTCGATATCGTTCGCGAAATACCTTGAAGCATCGTTCGCGCATACCGTAGATTCCGCCCCACGGACGCCCGGTTCGGGGTCGCTCGCCGAGAGCTCGAGCCCCCTCGCCGGTCGTCCATTCGTGACGCCGCGGAGCCCTCGCGCGCGTCGGGGAGGTGGCCATGGGCGGCAGGGGAAGGAGGTACCGGCATGTCGGGAAAGCGGGGAGAAGTCCATCCAGGGGTCGGGGCGTGGGTTCCCCTCGACCGTGCCGCGGCGCATCTCGGCATGAATGCCGGCGCGCTGCGCAAGACGCTGGAGCGACGCGCCGTGCGTGCGTCCGACGGCGGCATGGAGGCCAGTGTCGACGGCGTGCGGGCGCGCAAGTTCGGCCGGATCTGGCGGGTGCGGTTCTCCGAGGCGTGGGGGGTCCCGTGAGGACGGCGCCGGTGCTACAGTCCCAGCCTCGCAAAAGTGGCTGGGATGGTCGGAAAGGAATCTGACCATGGCAGTCCGCAAAGTAGAACGATACGGGGAAACCCGTCTGTTGATTGACATCCAGTACAAGAAACGGGACGGCAGCCGGGGACGCTTCCGCAAAGATGCCGAGGTCCAGACCTGGACCGCGGCCCGCGCGGAGGAGAAGCGGTATCTGCTCAACATTGCGCAGTACGGCGAGCCGCACGAGCCAGCGGCATCGACCAGCGGTATCGCTGCCGGTGCCCCTTCCGGATCGGATGGCGGGGCGAAGGCCACCAAGAGCTTCGCGGAGCTCGTCGCCGAGTACCGCGAGACCTTCATGGTGGCCGAGCTGAAGGTCACGAGTCGAAGGGGCTACGAGTCGGTCCTCCGGAGCACCTTGCTCCCGAGGTTCGGCGAGCTCCCCCTGGACAAGGTCGATGGGAAGGCCGCTGCGGATCTCGACCTCGACCTGTCCCGGCGGAAGCTGACCCGCTCGACGCGCAACAACACGCAGATCGTCCTCCGATCGGTCCTCCGGTTCGCAAAGAGCCGCGGGTACATGGAGGATCGACCGGCGAACCTGCCGAAGCTCAAGCCCATCGGGCAGAGCATCCTCGAGATCCCCTCGGACGATCAGGTCCAGAAGATCCTCGACGACGCCCGCGAGACCCACCGCCCGACCTTCGCCCTGATGTCGGACGCTGGGCTTCGCCCCAACGAGGTCCGCGCGCTCCGCTGCAAGGACGCGCACCTGCGGTGGGAGAACGGCGTGGCGGTGGGCGGCTTCCTCAGCGTGCGCGAGGGTCGGTCACACGGCGAGATCCACACGCCCAAGACCGGCCAGCGAGAGATCCCGGTCTCCAGGGAACTCGCTCGGCTCCTCGCCCCCATCGTGAGGAAGGGACCGCGGGAGGCGCACGTCGCCCTGAACGACCACGGCAAGCCGTGGGGTCAGTTCGGGATCGACCAAGCGTTCGAGCGCGTCTGCCGGCGGGCGGGCCTGAGCGGGTGGTCGGTGTACTGTCTCCGACACTACGCGATCACCAGCTGGCTCCGCGCAGGCATCCCTGTCCACGTTGTCCAGCGGATGGCAGGTCACAAGCACCTGGCGACCACGCAGAAGTACGTCCACTTCCTGAAGCAGGACCTGGAAGAGGCAGCCCGTCGGCTGCCCGTGCGTCGGCCTCGGCAGGGGTCCCGAACGGACGGCCAGGACGAGGGCCAGCTCTGAGCGGCCATCGTCAGTTGAGGCCACAGTGAGGCCACAACATTTCTGGCAACGAGACGGGCGATCAACCTCGCGGTCAGTAACCCCGCGGAATCACCCAAGAAACGCCTGGAGCCGCCTTCGAGATTTGAACTCGAGACCTACGGTTTACGAAACCGTTGCTCTACCACTGAGCTAAGGCGGCACTTCCCGTCGAACGGGCGCGCAGAAAAACCATGTTCCGCATCGGTTGTCAACGTCTTTTTTTCGACCCCCCTCCAATCCCCCACGAATCGCCCCCGCTGACCGCCTCCCCTCCCCGCTTCCACCTCCCTCCTCTCCTTTAGAGTTCCACCCCCAGGCTCACCCCTTCCCGACCCCCACCATGCTCAGCCCCATGCACACCACCAGGGCACCGAGCTCCAGCCGCTCCGCTCGCCGCTCATCGAGCACCCGATCCCGCAGCCACAACCCGACCACGTTGCCGCCCATCACCGCCACCGTCAGCACTGTCGCCCGCACCACCGTCTCTTGCGTCATCATCCCGCCGAGCCCGTACGCCGCCACCCGCCCCGCGTGCAGCGCCACCGCGGCAGCGGCGATCGTGCCCACGAATCGCTTGCCCGTGAGACCCGCCGCCATGAAGAGCGGGCCGACCAGCAGGCCCGCACCGCCCGCCGTCGCGCTGATCGCCCCGATCCCAAGGCCCGCCGGCATCATCGCCGCCGCCCGCGGCTTCCATGTGTAAAGCCCGAACGCTCGGCCGAGCGCCGCCGCCGTCATCGCGAGCATCAGCCACCGCAGCACGTCCTCCGGCATCCACGCCGCCATCAGGCCGCCCACGAAGCTCCCGGGCACCGCGCCCCAGGCGAACGCCTTCGCCGTGGGACGGTCGAACGCGTCCCGCAAGAGCCACAGCCGATGCAGGTTGCCGAAGAGCATCGCCGGCGCCGTCGAGGCCAGCGCCGCCGCCGGGCCCCACACGAGCGACAGGCCGAGCAGCAGCAGGATGCCCCCGCCGAGACCCGCCATCGTCGTCAGCACACCCGCCAGAACCCCGAAAACCAGGAGAAGCGCCAGCATCGCTCCACCTCCTCGATACCAGACGTAGGGGCCCGGTCGCCATCAAGCCAATCGATTGTTCGGAAGGTCGTGATAACTTCAACTGATGCTTGATGCCCTGCGGCACTTCGCCCTCATCGCCGAACACGGGACGTTCACGAGGGCCGCGCGGCATGCCCACCTGTCGCAACCCGCGCTCACGGCGTCCATCCAGCGGCTCGAAGAGGCGTTCGGCGCGCGGCTCTTCCATAGAGATCGCGCAGGGACGAGCCTGACGGCCGCCGGGCGCGTGCTCTTGCCGCGCGCGCTGCACATCCTCGCCGCCGTGGGCGATGCCATGCGGGCCGTGGCCGAGGTCGAGGGCCTCGAAGCCGGTGAGGTGCGGCTCGGCGCCGGCGCGACGGCGTGTACGTATCTCTTGCCCCCGACGCTCTCGGCGTTCCGCGCGACACATCCGGGGGTGCGGTTTCGCCTGCGGGAAGCGACGACCGCCGAGGTGCTCGACGCCCTCGAGCGCGGGGAGATCGATCTCGGCGTGGTCACGCATCCGGACGGAGAGCCCTGGATCGACGATCACCTCATCCTCGTCGCCGCGCCGGGCCTGCCGGCGGACGGCGCTCCTTTCGTGACGTTCGGGCGGGGATCGACCACACGCGCGCTGCTCGACCAGCATTTTCCGGACGCCGACGTCGTCATGGAGCTCGGCAGCATCGCGGCCGTGAAGGGCAACGTGCGCGCGGGGATCGGCGTGGCCCTCGTGAGCCGCTTCGCCGTCGAGCACGACCTCGCCCTCGGCCGGCTCGTCGAGGTGCCGCACCCGGCCACGCCCATCGTTCGGCCCATGCACATCGTGCATCGCGGCGAGGATCGCCTGCCGCCCGCCGCCGCGGCGCTCCGGCACCTCCTGCTCGCGCACCGAAGCGCGCGGGCGAAGCGCTGAAGGTTATTCGAGGGCGCCCGCGCGCCGGAGGCCGTGACGCTGGAGCAAGCGGTGCAGGTACATGCGGTCGAGCTGCGCTTTGCGGGCCGCGCGGCTCACGTTGCCGTCGGCCCAGGCGAGCAACGCGCCGAGGTAGGCGCGCTCGAACTGGTCGATCATCGTGTCCTTCGCGGTCTTGAACGGCACCTCGATGTCGACGGCGCCGGCGCTCGGTCCGGGTCTCTCCGGCGCGGGGCTCGCGTCTTCCTCCTCGTCGCGGAAGCTCGGGGCCACGGTCTCCAGCACGACGCGGCGCTCCACGTGGTTGCGCAGCTCGCGCACGTTGCCTGGCCAGTCGTACCGCGACATCTCCGAGAGCACCTCCGCCGTGAAGAGGTGGGCCTTGTCCGTCGCCTCCAGCGCCGAGAGAAAGCAGTTCACGAGCAAAGGAATGTCCTCGATGCGCTCGCGCAAGGGCGGGACGCGCACCGTGACCACGCTGAGCCGATAGTAGAGATCCTCGCGGAAGCGGCCGAGGTTCACCTCGCGCTCGAGCTTGCGGTTCGTCGCGGCGACCACGCGGACGTCGACCTTGCGCGACTGGTTCTCGCCCATGCGCCGGATGTCCCGCGAGGCGATCGCGCGGAGCAGCTTCGGCTGCATGTCGAGCGGCAGCTCACCGATCTCGTCGAGGAAGACCGTGCCCCCGTCGGCCGCCTCGAACGCGCCGATGCGGTTGCGCTCGGCCCCCGTGAACGCGCCACGCACGTGCCCGAAGAGCTCGCTCTCGATGAGGTTCGGCGAGATCGCGCCGCAGTCGACGATCACAAGCGGCTTGTTCGCGCGGGGGCTCCGGCGCACGATCTCCGTGGCGATGAGCTCCTTGCCCGTGCCGCTCTCGCCCTCGATGAGCACGTTCGCGTCCGTCTTCGCGACACGCTTCAAGAGCTCGAAGAGCCGGCGCATGCCGAGCGAGGCGCCGAAGATCGAGCCGAAGCTCGGCGCGGCAGGCACGTCGGCCGCGGCCGTGGCGTTGAGCTCGCGCACGCGCACCGTGGACTCGCCGAGCTCGATCCGGCACTCGGGCAGCGGCAGATCCGCGTCGCGGACGCGCACGCCGCCGATACGCGAGCCGTTCAGCGAGCCCGTGTCGATGAGCCGGAAGCCGCCGGCGCCGCGCGCGATCCGGCAGTGGAAGCGCGACACCATCGGGTCGGTGATCACGAGGTCGTTGCTCGCGTGCGACCCGATCCGGAAGAGCTCGCCTTCGAGCACGACGATGCGCTCGGTCGCCTTGCCCGCCTCGCGCTCCACGCAGAGCTCGATCCGCGGGATCATGACGGGGTCCGAGAACTGCGGGGTCGTCTCCGAGTTGCGTCCGAGGACGCCGGGGAGCGACGGATCACTTCCGAACGGGGGCCTGTTCATTGCGCGCGCCTACTCTAGCCCATGCCCGCGCCCTTGGTCGTGGGATGCGTCATGCGGCGGGCTGAAAATGGCGTCAGCTCGTCACGAGCTCGTAGACCTTCGTGGTCGCGCTCCGGCCTGTGAGCGCGCGCTCGCCGAGGGGCGAGAGCTCGAAGGAGGCGTTCGCCACGAGCGCGCAGGTGGTATCTGCGACGAGCACCTGGTTCGGTCGCGCGATCGCCTCGAGGCGCGCGGCGACGTTCACCACGTCACCGATGACCGTGTACTCCATCCGCTTGTCCGAGCCGATGTTGCCGACGAGGACCTCACCCGAGTTGATGCCGATGCCGAGCTCGATCGTGGTGCCGTAGCGCTCGCGGAACGACTCGTTCGCGGTCTCGAGGAAGCGCATCATGTCCTCGGCCGCGGCGAGCGCGCGCGCGGCATGATCCTCCTGGGCGACGGGCGCGCCCCAGACGGCCATGATGCAGTCGCCGAGGAACTTGTCGACGGTGCCGCCGTGGCGGAAGACGACCTCCGTGAGCACCGAGAAGAGCTCGTTCAGCAGCGCGACGACCTCCTCGGCGGGCCTCGTCTCCGCGAGCGGCGTGAACGCGACGACGTCGGCGAAGAGCACGCTCACCGTGGCGCGGCGGCCGCCGAGGGCGAGCTCGTGCCGGCCGCTCACGATCGCCTCGACGAGCTCCTTGCTCAGGAATCGGCCGAGATCCGCGCGCTGACGGGCCTGGCGGGCGATCTCGATCTCGCTGCCTTCGAGGTCGGTCGCCATGCGCGAGAGCTCGGTCGTGAGCGTGCCGATCTCGTCGGTGCGGGGCGAGGTGAGCGAGAGCTCGCGCCAGCGACGCTCGCCGACGAGGCGCGCTTGCCCCGCGAGGTGCACGATCGGCCGCGCGATCCAGCGCGCCGAGAAGGCCGCCGCCGCGAGCGCGAGCAGCGCGGCGCCGAGCGCGACGAGGGCGCCGCGGCGCTGCATGGCCGAGAGCACGGCGAAGGCGTCCTCCTCGCGACGCGCGAGCGCGACGCCCCAGCCGAGGCCCGGGAGGAAGCGGACCACGCCGATCATGTCCGCGCCGCTCTCCGCGCGGTACGGCGCGACGCGCACCACGCCCACGAGCCCGGGGTTCTCCCTGGAAAAACCCGTCCAAAGCGGGTGACTCGTCGTGTCGGCGAAGGCGCCGATCTCGGGCATGCCGTGCGAGGCGACGCTGCGCCGCGCCGCGTCGACCACGACGAGCCCGACCGCGCCGCCGAAGCGACGTCCCGCGATGTCGTCGATCTCGCGCTGGAGATCGGCAAAATCGAGCGCGGCCGTGACGTAACCGCGCGCCGTCGTGGCCGCGCCCTCGACCGCGGGGATCGGCACCACGAGCAGGCCTTTGCCCGATCCGAGCAGCGAGACGCCCATGCCGTGCTCGTCCGCGGCCTTTCGCATCTCGGGCGTCGAGGCGGGCACGTCGGGGCCCGCGGCGACGTCGTCGCCTTTCTGGCGCAGCACCGTGCTCACGCCGCGCTCGGGGACCTCGAAGCGGACGGCGCCGATCTCGCGGCGCGCCCCGAGGGTCGCGCGCACGGCGTCGAGGCCATCCCCGCCCCCCGCGGCGGGCTTCGCGCCCGCGGCCTGGTGCAGCGCGAACGCCACGGCGTCGGCGTCGACCCGCACGCCCTCGACATGACGCATCGTGGCGCGCTCGAGCTCTTCGAGCACGGCGGCCTGGAGCTGCTGCTCGCTCGTCTGCACCGCCTGGCGGTTCACGGAGAGCAGGAGCGCCACGACCGCGCCGACGGGCACGAGCCCGACCGCGGCGAAGAGCAAGAGCGCGCGTGCGCCGATGGAGCCGAGCTTCATGCCGGATCGCGCCCCTCGCGTGCGCCTCTGCGCTGCGTCATGGCTGCGCGGCCCCTTCCTTCCAGCCGGCCTCGCCGAGCGGCGTGCGCCGGAGGATCTGGAACTCCACGCGACGGTTCTTCGCGCGCCCCTCGGGTTTGTCGTTGCTCGCGACCGGCCTGCGCGGCCCGAACCCACGCGCCTCCAGGCGCCGCGCATCGACGCCGTGATCCACGAGCCAGCGCACGACGGCGACGGCGCGCCGCTGCGAGAGCGTGACGTTCGCCCGCTCGGCGCCGACGTTGTCCGTGTGCCCGTCGATCGCGACGCGCGCGATCTCCGGATGCTGCGCGAAGACCGCGGCGACCTGCTCCAGGAGCGCGTAGCTCTCCGGCGCGATCACGTCGCTACCGGTGGCGAAGTTGACCTCCTGCAGGATCACGATCTGCGTGCCCTCGACGCGCACCGACGGGGGGCAGCCGGTGATCTTCGGGTCCGCGTTCGCCTCGCCGCGCTCCTTGGGGCAAGCGTCGGCGGCGTCGGCGATCCCGTCGCCGTCCGCGTCGAGCGGGCAGCCGAAACGCGCGGGATCCGCGCTCGCCACGCCGGGCTCGTCCGGACAGACATCGTCCACGTCCGCGATGGAGTCGCCGTCGCGATCGGCCGGGCAACCGGGGCGCGCGGCCGTGGGCGTCGCGTCGCCGGCGCGGTCCGGACAAACATCTTTCGAATCCGGAACACCGTCGCCGTCGGCGTCCGGCCCCGCGGCGACATCGACGATCGGCTTGGGTTTCCCGTTCGGATTCGCCTTCGGATCCACGGCGGAAGCCGCCGCGCCGCCGCGCTTCGTGGCCTCGGTCCTCGCCTGCGCCTTCCGCGGCACGTCGAACGAGGCGCCGACGTTCGCGACGAGCCGGAACGTCGGCGTCCCGACGCCGGCCGTGAGCCCGGGCCCACCCGCGAGGCCAAACGAGAGCGGACCCACGCTGGCGCGGCCGCCCAGCAAAAGCTCGATGTTCGTCGTGCCGCGCCCGAACGGCGCGGCTTCCACGGTCACCGTCGATCCGTAGAGCTCCGCGTGCGCCGAAAATCGGCCGAAACGCCCGGCGATCGCGCCTCCCGCGATGAGCTCCCCGCCGAGCAGGCCGAGGCCGCCGCGCGTGTCTTGCACGCGCCGCCCGAGCGCGACCGAGTAGGAGAACCGGCCCATGTCGGCGCCCACGACGATCGAGGGCATGTGCCGGACCTCGCCCGTACCCGCGAACGCCGTCTCGTCACCCGTCGGCACCCAGACCGCGTACACGAGGCTCGCCGCGGGGATCGCGCCGCGCTGGGGCAAGAGCACGAGGCGCACGCCGAGCCGGAGGTCGTTCATCGCGGCGCCGTCGGGCGATCCGTACGTGGCGGGCGTGCCGGGCGGCAGCGCCGAGACGAGCCCCGTGATCGAGGGAGAGTCCCCGCCCTGGGCGAGCGTCACCGGCACGTCGAGATCGATCTTCAAGAACCGGCGAATCTCGAGCGCGGCGACGACGTGCCCCGTGACCTGATACGAGACCACCTCGCCGGCGTCCTTTGCCGCGTCGCCCGCCCCGACGCGGAGCGAAAGCGGCGAATCGGCGTACGAGAACACGAGCGCGGCCGTGGCGCGCAGATCGCCGGGCACCTCGGCGCGCGGCACGGCGAAGAAGCCGTCCCCCGCGGGCGCCGGCTCGAAGCGCTCCAGCGCGGTCGCCGCCTGCGCGTGCGCCACGGCGGGCGCGAGCCATACGGCGCCCGCGCACGCAAGGGAGCGGGAAAGCCGGGCGACCATGGGTGGCGACGCTATGGCAGAGGCCGCGGGGGGGCAACCCGAAACGAAGCGGGAGGAAGGCCGTTCACGGCAGGACGCGCGGGCCTCGCCATGCGCCACGAACCGCGTCTATGCTGGCGACCGCGCCGCGGTTCGGCAGGGCGCGACTCCGGAGGAATGGGCATGCGCACAGCAGTGAAAGGAGCCTTGGCCGCCCTGGCCCTCGTGCTCGCTGCCGCGCCGCGCGCCCACGCCGACGCGCCGCCGCCGCCCGGATTCCTCGAGCCCATCGTGCACTGGGGCGTGCAGAAGGGCGAGACGTGCGAGGACATCGCGAAGGTGATGTACGGCGCGGCCGCGCACGTGCCGCTCATCAACCGCTACAACCGCGTCGACTGCGCGAGCCGCAAGCCCTTGCCCGAGGGGATCACGCTGATCCTGCCGAAGGGCGTCACGAGCGTGCCCGACGCGCGCATCAAGTCGGCCCACCCCGACGTGCGCGGCAGGCCCTCCGGCGGCGCGTGGAACGAGGTCGCGACGGGCACGTCGCTCTACCGCAACCACAACGTCCAGACGATGGACGAGGGGCGCGCGCACATCGAGTTCCTCGATCACACGCACGTCTTCCTCGCGCAGAACACGCTCGTCGTGATCTACGGGACCGCCGGCAAGACGCGCGTTTCGAAGACGCCGCCGACGGTCGAGATCGAGGCGGGCGAGGTGCAGGCGGGTTTGTCCGCGCTGCGCGGCGAGCCGGCCGAGGTCGCCGTGCCCGAGGGGGGCGTGGTGCGCGCCGAGTCACGCGACACGGTCGTCGAGCGGAAGAAGACGCGCACGACGGTGGCGGTCTTCGATGGCAAAGCGCAGGTCCAGTCGGGGGGCAAGACCGTCACGGTGCCGAAGGACCACGGCACGCGCTTCGAGGGGAAGGCGCCCCCCGCCCCGCCGCGCCCGCTGCCGCCCGCGCCGCGCTGGGAGGACGGTGGATCGCCGTCCGTCGTGCTCGCGCCCCCGGGCACGGCCGTGATCACCACGAGCTGGAGCCCCGTCGAGAAGGCCAAGGCCTACCGGCTCGAAGTCTCGCGCGACGAGGGGTTCCACGATCTCGTCGTGCGTGAAGAGATCCCCGCCGAGGTGCGCTCGTTCCGCGCCGAGAAGATGCCGCCGGGCCTGTACCGCGTGCGGGTCCGGGCCATCGACGTCGAGGAGTACCTCGGCGTCGCCTCGGAGGCGCGCACCATCGACGTCGTCGCGGCCGAGCTCCGCGGCGAGGGCGCGCGGTTCGAGGGCAAGACCGTCACGGTGAACCCCTACGGCATCCTCGCGCTCACGGCGTCGAGCCCGGTCGAGGTGGCCCTCGACGAGGGCCCGTTCGGCCCGCCGCCGGCGCAGATCGACCTCCTGAAGCAAGCACCGAAGACGCTGCGCTTCCGCACGAAGAGCGGGCTCGAGGAGCGGATCACCCTCGTCCCCACGCCCGTCGTGGTCACGCCCGCGGCGACGTTCGACACCGCGAAGCGCGAGATCCACGTGCGGGTCGCCACGAAGGGGCTCGGGGAGATCGACGTCCCGAAGCGCGTCGCGCCGCGCCTCCGCGTTCGCCTCGGGGAGCGCGTGGAGACGGTCCCGCTCGCCGTGGCCGAGGGCGGCGCGCTCGTCGCTTCCCTCCCGGTCGGCGACGCGCACGGAGAGGCGCGGCTCGACGTGCTCGATTCTCACGGAAAAGTCCTCGGCACGACCACGATCCTGGCCCCGGACAAACCCCCGCCGCCGCCGCCACGGCGCCCGGTCTTCCGCCCGCTCGGGGCGTGGCTGCCGCCGTTCCGGCCTGCCGGCGTCACGGCCGTGCCGTGGACGAGCCCGACGGCGCCCACGACCGTCGGTCGAGGCCTGAGCGCGGGCATCACCGCGAATGGCCCGGTCTTCCAGGCCAATGGCCGGGTGAGCGGATCGTTTGGCCCGCTCGGGCTCGACGCGCTCATCGTGACGACGCCCTTCGAACGTGGAGACGCCGTCGAAATGCCGGGGAGCGTGCCCACGGAGGACATGGCGTGGCTCGGCGCGCGATATCGTGTCTTCCAGGAAGGCGCGTCCGAGCTCGAAATCGCGCCGCTCTTCCGCATTGGCCTGCCCCTCGCCAATCAGGGCGATCTGATGTTCGACGTGGGCGGCGCCGCGGGCGGGGCGAAGGGCCGCATGACCTGGGTCGTCAATGCGGGGGCGCGGTTCCTCCTGGAAGAGCCCTCCGCGCGCATCCCCTGGGTGCAGCCCTATCTGCTCGTGGGCGCGACCTACGACCCATTGCGCTGGCTCCGGGCGTACGTCGTCGCGGATGCGCACGTGCTCGCCACGATCGGACAAACCGGCACGGTCGTGGTTCCTTATGGCCTGACGGCCGGCGTCGAGGCGGGCGGCTCGGTTTTCCTCGCGCTGTCCGGCTGGGTCGGGCGGGCGGAGAGCGTCACCTGGCAGGCGGCGGGCACGGTGACCGGATCGCTGGGCTTCCGCCTGGAGGGAGAGAGCCGATGAGCGACGACGACGACGACGACCGCTCGCCCTCGCGGCCCGGGGGCCCCACGAGCGCGCAGGCGTCCCTGCGCATCAGCGTGCGGCCGCCCGGGGCCGAGGACCTCGACGAGCTCGAAGCGCAGCACCACACGACGCTGCAAACCCTCGGCGCACCGCACGCCGCGCATTCCCCCGCGGCCCCCTCGGTCCCCCGCGAGCGCGGCGGCGGCCATGTCGGGCTCGTCCTCGCGGGCAAATATCGCCTCCTCGCGCGGATCGGCTCGGGCGGCATGGGCGAGGTCTATCGCGCCGAACACGTGACCTTGCGGATGCCGGTCGCGGTGAAGCTGCTCCATTACAACGTCGCGATCGAGCCCGACTACGTGCGGAGGTTTTACCGCGAGGCCCGGGCCGCGACGCTGCTCGACCACCCGAACGTGGTGCGCGTCATCGATTACGGTGAGGACGACGGGTTGCCCTTTCTGGTGATGGAGTACCTCGTCGGCGTCACGCTGCACGCGTGGCTCCGCGACCGGGACGCGGCGCCGCCGTTCACCGACGTGCGGGACATCCTCGTGCAGATCCTCGACGCCTTCGAGGTGGCGCACGCGCGCGGGATCGTGCACCGGGATCTGAAACCGGAGAACGTCTTCCTCACGGACGTGGGCGGCAGGCGCACCGTGAAGATCCTCGATTTCGGGCTCGCGCACGTCGAATTGCCCAAGGAGGACGATAACGGCTCGACGCTCACGAAGCCCGAGGCCGTGGGCGGCACGCCCGAGTACATGAGCCCCGAGCAATGCCATTCGCTCGCGGTCGGGCCCTCGACGGACATCTATGCGATCGGGTGCGTGCTGACGGCGATGCTGCAAGGCAGGCCGCCGTTCCTCGGGAAAAACTCCATCGAGATCATCTCGGCGCATCTGTTCTTGCCGCCGCCGCCGCTCGCGCGCCCGGTCGGCTCGGAGCCCGTGCCGCCGCTGCTCGAAAAGCTGCGCCTCGAAATGCTCGCCAAGCAGCCGGAGCGGAGGCCGGCGAGCGCCGCGATCGTGAGGAAGCGGCTCGAGGACGCGCTCGATCCCAAATCGCTGGCGACGCAGCTCGTCACGCGCAAAGGGAACGAGCCGCTCGGCGGGCGGGCGTCACGCGCGCCGCAATGGGAGGGAGAGCGCGCCCCCGCCGGCGATACGACGGATCCGGGGCACGGGCTCACGGAGGTCGGTTGGATCCGGATGGCAAGCCCGGGGGGCGTCGATCCTTCGTGTGTGACGGGCCTCGCATCCCAAGGCATTTATTTGATCCCGCTCGAAGCCCTGGACGACAAGGCCCGGGCAAACCTCGCCGTGGTGCTCGTCGACGCGGGCGCCGATGTGGACGGCGCGGCTGCGCGGATCGCCGAGCTCGCCCGGACCCTGCCGCGGGCGCGGGTCCTCGTGTGCGCCTCGTCGCTCACGCCCGAGCGCATGACGCGGCTCGTCTCGGCGGGCGCCGCCGATGTGGCGAATGCCCCCGCCGGCCCGGACGGGCTCGGCAAGAAGATTGGTAGGATTCTGCGGAGGGGCCGGTAGCGCGACGCTGGCTCAGCGGAGTGCCGTGATCTCGTGCAGCGTGAGCTCGGGGCCTTGCTTGGATGCATTGCGCGCCGTGCGCCCCACCGAGACCTTGTCCGCCACCACGCTGTAGACGGGCTCCGAGACGAGCAGCCGGCTGCCGACCTCCTTGTTCGCGGATTCGACGCGGCAGGCGAAGTCGACCGCGCCGCCCATCGCAGCGATGAGCTTCGTGTCGCTCGCGCCCGCGGGCCCCACCACGACCTCGTCGAGATGAATCCCGATCCCGATGTCGAAGGCCCGGCCATGGCTCGTCACGAGGTACGGCTCGAGCTGCTTCACCGCGTCGAGCATCCCGAGCGCCGCCCGCACCGCCCGCCATGGCGCGTCCGGCTGCCCGTCCGCGCCGAAGAGCGCCGTCAGGCCATCGCCCATGTAGTTGTTGATGAAGCCACCCTCGGCCGCCACGACGCGCCCCATGGCCTCGAAATAGCGATTCAGCACATAGATCACGTCGTACGGCTGGAGCCCCTCGGAAAAGGCCGAGAAGTCGCGGATATCGGCGACGAGGATCGCGACGGGGAGCTTGGCCCCGAGCGCGGCCGCCTTCCCCGCGCGCAGACGGCTGATGATCTGCACGTCCTCCTGATCGAGCGCCAGCCTGCGGACGCGGACGGGGCCGCGCACCGTCGTCTGGCAGGCCATGCGTACGCTCGGCGGTAGCCCGAACCATTCGGCGAGCGACTGCTCCCGCTCATTCCGAGGGTCGACGTTTTCGAGCCCCTCGAGAACAGCCACGCGGCACGTCGAGCAGCGCGCATTGCCGCCGCAGGCGCGAATGTGCGGGATGCCGGCGGAGAGCGCGGCGGCGAGAAGAGTCTGCCCTTCCGGGACGTCGAGGGAGATCCCGTCGGGCGCGTAGTGGATCGTGGGCATTGCCGCCCGATTCTACACCGCTCGCCGCGGCTCTGCGCAAGGATGTGTGTGAGGATGGAAGCGTCGTTGCTAGCGCGCCGGACGCTCGCGGCTGCGCAGGGGCGGCCCTCACGCGAGGGCCGCCCCGGTCCTTGTCAGGCCGCGCGCCGCTGACGACGCCGCAGGGCAATCAGCGCTGCGCCAATTCCGAGCACGAGGCCCGTGTGCGAGTCGCTGGTCGAGCCGACGGTGCGGCAACCGCAGCCACCGTCCTCGCCTCCCGCGCCCCCGCCGGTGCCGCCGCCGCCCTGGCTGCCTGCGCCGCCTGCGCCGCCGTCGCCGCCTGCGCCGCCTGCGCCGCCTGCGCCGCCGTCGCCACCCGCGCCGCCGTCGCCGCCTGCGCCGCCTGCGCCGCCTGCGCCGCCCGCCCCCGGCTCCTCGTTCTTGCAGTCGGACGCGCAGCCGTCGCCGGCGACGTCATTGCCGTCGTCGCACTCCTCGTGGTCGTCCCAGAGGAAGCCGTCCCCGCAGCTCGGCTCGACGCAGCTCGCGAGGCAATCGTCGGTGCTCGAGTCGTTCCCGTCGTCGCACGCCTCGCCCGCCTGCACGATGCCGTCGCCGCAGGTCGCCGACGCGCACAGGTTCGAGCAGTCGTCTTCGTTGTTCTGGTTGCCGTCGTCGCAGCTCTCGACGCCGGCCTCCACGTAGCCGTCGCCGCAAGTGGCCTTCTTGCAGCCTTGCACGCAGCCATCCATGTTCGACGCATTCGCGTCGTCGCATTGCTCGACGCCGTCTTGCACGAACCCGTCGCCGCACTTGGCAGGCGCGCAGGTGTTGAGGCAGCCGTCGGCATTCGACAGGTTGCCGTCGTCGCACACCTCGACGCCCGCCTGCACGTGGCCGTCGCCGCACTTGGCCGCCTTGCAGGTGCTCGTGCATGCGTCGTTGTTCGACGCATTCCCGTCGTCGCACTCCTCGCTGCCCGAGACGACGCCGTCGCCGCAACCCGGCAAGCTGCAATTGTTCCGGCAGGCGTCCGTGTCGATCGGGTTGCCGTCGTCGCACGCCTCGACGCCGGCCTCCACGAAGCCGTCGCCGCACGCCGCGTCCTTGCAACCCTGCACGCAGCCATCCATGTTCGACGCATTGCCGTCATCGCACTGCTCGACGCCGCTCTGGACGACGCCGTCGCCGCACGTGGCGTTCTTGCAGGAATTGAGGCAGCCGTCGCCGTTCGTCAGGTTGCCGTCGTCGCATTGCTCGACGCCCGCTTGCACGAAGCCGTCCCCGCACGCGGCCATTTTGCAGGTCGCGAGGCACGCGTCCGTGTTCGACAGGTTCCCGTCGTCGCACACCTCGACGCCCGCCTGCACGAACCCATCGCCGCACGCCGCATTCTTGCACGTGGTGGTGCAGGCGTCCGTGTTCGACGCATTGGCATCGTCGCACTCCTCGACGCCCATCTGCACGAAGCCGTCGCCGCAGCCCGACGTCTTGCACGTCGTGAGGCACCCATCCGTGTTCGACGCGTTCCCGTCGTCGCACTCCTCGGCGCCGTTCACCACGCCGTCGCCGCAATAGAACGGAGGCACGAACTCGTACGCGCCCATGTCGACCGCGGGGCCATTGACGCCGTCCCCATCCATCGGCCTCGTTTTGCCGTCGAGGTCCGTGAGGGGGGCGCCCACCGACGTGCCCTTGTCGATGCACGGGCTGCCCATGGCCAGGTGCAGGTCCGAGGGCGCGTTCACGAAACCCGGATTCTGCGAAATGCAGCCCGCTCCCGCCACCACCTTGTCGTAGTTCGCCGAGGTCCCGAGGACGTTCGTGTACGTGACGTTGGCCGCCGTCGAGCCCGTCGCGTTGTCCCGGTAGACGCCCGTCGTGACCCCGGTGATGATGCTGTTCTTGACGTTCACGATCGCCGTCGCATTCGCTGCCGCCCTCAGGCTCACGCCGAACGCGCCTGGACCGTGGACCGTCGTGTTCGTCACGTGGAGCGTGCCGGTCGCGGTGCCCGTGGCGTTCAGGCTGATGTTGTCCCAGTTGGAGCGGAAGAGCCCGTTCTCGATCGTCACCGTGGCAGTGCCGCTCTCCGGGCGGAAATCAATGCCATCCCACTCGCTGTCGCTCACGGTCAGGCCCGAGAAGGTGGGGGACGCATTGCCCTCCACGCGGATCCCGTACTCGTTGCCCTTGGTCGTGAAATTCTTGATGAGCGGCGCTCCCGCGTCGAGAAGCAGGCCGTGCAGCGACGTGTCGGTCGTGACGTTCAAAAGCCCGAGCACGTTGCCCGCGGCGCTCGAATGGATCGCATTGTACCCATGCCGCACGTTCACGTGCGTCAGCGTCGCCGCCGTCGCGCCGGACAGCACCCGCACGCCATACCAGTTCTGCGCGGCCGCCACGAGGGCGCGCAGCGTGATGGGCGCGGCCGCCGTCCCGATGGCTTCCAGCGTCCCCCGCACCCGGATCTCGCCGCGCTCCGTGTCCGTGCCCGCGGCCATGATGTCGCCGTTCGAGAAGTTCACCACCACGCCCGGCTCGATCGAGAGCTTCCGGCCCGGCGGCACCGTGATGTCCCCCGCGACGTTATACGGCGAGCCTGCCAAGGTCAGCGTCGTATCGGTCCAGAGCGTCCCATGATACCCCGGCGTCGCGTCATTCACGTACGGCAGCGCCCCGATGTCCTGGCCCGCGTCTCCCGCGAACCTCGACGGCGAATTCGACGTGATCCGCAGGTTCGACAGCGGGTTCACGTACAGCGGGTTCGCCGAAAAGCACCCCGGACCGGGGGTCACACCCGTATAGTTCGTCGTGTTGTCCCAGACGTTCGAATACGTGACGTTCACCGTCGCCGCGCCGCCCGCCCCGTAGACGCCGGTGGTGTTGTCCGTCACGTTCGAGTTTTTGAGGTTCACCGTCGTCGATGCGCCCGAAGACGCGGAGGCGGACACGCCGCGGGACTGCTCGTGGATCGTGGCGCCCGTGATGTTCACCGTCGAGATGGCGTTCGTCTCGGCCGACAGATCGAGCCCGTAAAAGCTATTCCGGACCACGCAATTGTTGATGGTGTTCACCGCAGCCACGCCCGTCGTCAAGATCCGGATGCCGCGGTTGGTATTGTCATTGATCGTGCAGCCATTGATCGTCGCTGCGGCGGACCCCGCGATGTCGATGCCGACGGAGCCGCCGCTGACGCTCACGTTCGTGAGCGTCGGCGTGCCGGCGAGGAGGTAGAAGCCATACGTGGTGGCGGTGATCGTGGTACCTTCGACGGCGAGACCCATACCCGCCGCGCTCGAGGTGACGCCTTGCCTCGCATGGGCGATCGACGCGCCGGAGATGGTGACGGCGCTCGCCGCACCGGCGCGGATGCCAAACCACGTGCCCACGGCCGACCCGCTCTGGGCCATGAACTGCACGGGGCTCGCCGCCGTGCCATTGACGTTGAGTTGCCCCTGCACGATGAGCTCGATGCGGGCCGTGTCGCTACCGCCGGATTGCCCGTCGCTGCTCGCGAACCGCACGACCGTGCCGGCCTCGATGGTCAACGAGGCGCCGCTCGGCACCGTGACGTCCCCCTGGACATTGTAGGGGCTGCCCGCGGCGTTCCAGGTCTGTGTACCGATGGTGCCGCCGGCGATGGTCGTCGCGGCGCGGGCTTCACGAGGAACAACCAGCGAGACAGCGAGCGCAAGGGCGAGCGCCATGAAATGCAGGGCGATGCGAGGCCCTCCAGGATGTCTGATATGCATAGTCATCTACCCGGTTCGTAAGCTTGTGTACGGCGCTGCGCCTTCAACCACAGGCCCAGCGTCCGGGAGATGCTCGCCGCGTCCCGAGGTCGCATCTTTTTTTCGGGCGCCTCGATCCCGCCCCCCGACGGCTCTCGTGTGCTCGGGATCCGCCGGCAAATTTCAATCGGGCTAGACGAACGCCTCGACGAGGGCACGCGGACGCACCCGTTCCCCGAGGGGCCACGGAACATGGCCCTGACGAGGAAGCGCTCGGTCCAATGGATGTCGATGCGGATGCGGCTCGGCGACCCGAGCCTCGGGAGGCGCGTCAGGCAGGCAGGGGCGAATCGCGCCGGAAGGCGGCGCTCACAGCCCCATTTGCTTCGCGATGATCACCTTCATGATCTCGTTCGTCCCGGCGAAGATGCGCTGCACGCGCGCATCCATGTAAGCGCGCGTCACCGGATATTCGAGCATGTATCCATAACCGCCGAAGAATTGCAGGCACTCGTCGACGACCTCGCCGAGCATCTCCGTCTGCCAGAGCTTCGACATCGAGCACTCCTTCACGAGGTACTTGCCCGCGATGTGCTCCGCGATCAGGCGATCGAGGAACGCGCGGCCCACCTCGACCTTCGTCGCGCACTCGGCCAGCTTGAATTGCGTGTTCTGGAACTTCGAGATCGGCTTGCCGAACGCCTTGCGCTCCTTGCAATACGCGACCGTGTCCTCGAGGATGCGCTCCGCCCCCGCCTGACACCCGATCGCCACGACGAGCCGCTCCTGCTGGAGCTTCTGCATCAGCATCAAGAAGCCCCCGCCCTCCTCGCCGAGGCGGTTCTTCACGGGCACACGGCAATCCTCGAACGCGAGCTCCGACGTGTCCTGCGAGGGCAGCCCCATCTTGCGCAGCTTCTTGCCCTTCACGAAGCCCGGCGCGCCCGCCTCCACGACGAACAGGCTGATCCCCCGGTGCGCGTTCGCCGAATCCGCGTCCGTCTTCGCCGCCACGATGCAGATGTCGCAGAGAATGCCGTTCGAGATGAACGTCTTCGCCCCATTGAGCACGTAATGGTCGCCGTCGCGCACGGCCGTCGTGGCGATCCCCGCGAGATCGCTGCCCGTCCCGGGCTCCGTCATCGCGATCGCCGTCACGATCTCCCCGGACGCGCAGCCGGGCAACCAGCGCTGCTTCTGCTCCTCCGTGCCGAAGGTCTCGATGTACGGCACCACGATGTCCGAGTGGAGCGACATCGCGAAGCCGGAGTCATACGACCGGGCCATCTCCTCGATGACGATCACCGAATGGAGGAAATCGCCGCCCGCGCCGCCGTAGGCCGGATCGAGCCACGGGCAGAGAAAGCCCCCCTCGCCCGCCTTGCGCCACGCCTCGCGGTCGACGCTCCCCTGCTCCATCCACCGCTCCTGGTGCGGCTTGACCTCGCGCTCCACGAACCGGCGGAAGGACGTTCGAAACAGCTCGTGCTCTTCGCGGAAAAGATTCCTGTCCATTTGAATGAGGGGCTACCAAACCTCCCGGCCCGCGTCCACCGTCGACGCTTGGGGGCTACGCTCGGCGAGCCGAGCTACGCCCCCAAACCCCAGTCAACGCTTGGGGGCTACGCTCGGCGAGCCGAGCTACGCCCCCAAACCCCAGTCAACGCTTGGGGGCTACGCTCGGCGAGCCGAGCTACGCCCCCAAACCCCCGAAGCGGTTGACGCACGCCGCTCGCTAGCAGACGCTCTTGTCGAGGCCGACGCTTGTCCGACGGAGCCAACGCTGCCGAGCCGACCATCGCCGAGCGGCTCTCCACCCGCGAGGAGCGCATCCACGTCTCCATCGGCGCCGTCTGCAACAACAACTGCATCTTCTGCATGGAGGAAGATCGCGACGGCCGCTACGTGAACAACTCGGCGATGACCGCCGAGCGCGTGCGCTGGATCCTCGAACAGAACCGAGGCGCCGAGGAGGTCTGCTTCACCTCGGGCGAACCCACGACGCGCCCCGAGCTGCCCGACCTCGTGTCGATGGCCAAGGGCCTCGGCTACCGCAAGATCAGCGTGATGACGAACGGCAGGCGCCTCTCGCACCTGCCCTACGCCGCGCTGCTCGCGAAGGCCGGGATGAACCGGTTCTACGTCTCGATCCACGGCCACACGAAGAAGCTCCACGAGGGCCTCACCCGCACGCCCGACAGCTTCGAGCAGACCGCCGCCGGCCTCGCCTCGATCGCCAAGTTGAAGCGCTTCGGCGTCGAGCTCCACACCTCGACGGTGCTCACGGACCGAAACCTCCCGCACATGCTCGACATCTACCGCTTCCTGCGGCAGGCGGGCGTCGACCAGGTCGTCTTCAACGTGATGCAGGCGAACGGCCGCGCCGACACGTACTTCGAGCAGATCTTCCCGCGCTACACGGACACCGCCGCCGCGTTCCGGCGCTTCCTCGCCGAGGTCGGCGAGCCGCGGCCGATGGCGTTCCTCGTCGACATCCCGCTCTGCACGACGGAGGGCGTCGCCGACTTCAACCGCGGGTACGTCGAGCGCTACCGGCACTTCGACCTCGGCGATCAGGCAAACCTCGACGCGGCGCGCGCGCCCGAGCGGGCCGCGGACGGACGGGGCCGGGGGCTCGTCCTCGTCACGCGGCAAGATCTCGACGAGGCCCAGCGGGACAAACGCGAGGCGTGCGGAACGTGCAAATACGGGCCGCAATGCGAGGGCGTCTGGCGCAACTACCTCAAGCGGTACGGCTGGGACGAGTTCGAGCCGGTCGTTGGCACCCCAAACGCTCGGTGATCACAGGGCCGAACGTGGTACCATCGCCCGAGCAGGCATGAGCGACGGCAAGAGCGATGGACGTGGGAGCGGGGTGAGAGCGCAGGCAACGCCTGCAGAGCGCCCTCTCGGGCCTCCCCTCCCGGCTCCCCCTCCCCCGCGTCCGATGTTCCAGAGCACCCCGCACTCGGGCCCGCACAGCCTCGGTCCTTCGAGCGTGGTCGTGGCGAGCCGCAAGAGCGACGTGCCGCCGCTCTCACAGGATCCCGAGGCGCACCGCAAGTGGCTCGCCGAGGAGCTCGAGCGCACGCGCGCGCGCCTGCTCCAGGCCGACCGCCTCGCCACGCTCGGCACCATCGCCGCCAGCGTCGGACACGAGCTCAACAACGTCGCCGCCGTCCTCACGCACACCGCGACCTTCATCCGCATGCACGCCAAGGCGGGCAAGCCACCGGAGCCCGACGATCTCGTGGCCCTCGAGCGCGGCGTCGCGCACCTGACCGAGCACGCGCGAAACCTCCTGCACCTCGGCACGCCGACCCAGGATCGGCACGAGGTCCTCGACGTGATGGCCGTCATCTCCGACGTGCTCTCCATGCTCCACGTCTCGGGCCGAACGAAGCGCGTCAGCATCATGACGCACGCGCCCGAGGTACCCGTGCGCGTGGCCATGAGCCGCACGAAGCTCGAACAGATCTTCGTCAACCTCGTGACGAACGCCGCGGACGCGGTGATGGAGCAGCCGCCCGAGGGGAGGCTCATCCGCATCGAGGTGAGCGAGAGCCGCGAGACGGGACGCGCGTTTTGCCTCGTCGAAGACGCGGGAACCGGCATCGCGCCCGAGATCCTCGCGCGCGTCTTCGAGACGTACTTCACGACGAAACCTTCGGGCAAAGGTACGGGCCTCGGGCTCTCCGTCGTCAAGACCCTCATCGAGGCCGTCAACGGGGACATCGAGATCGAGAGCGAGCTCGGCAAGGGGACGGCCGTGCGCTTCGATCTCCCGCTGTCCACGTGACAGAACGCCCTTGCCGACGGACGGCCGTGGGCGCCATCATGCGCAGAGGTCCGTGACGTCGAATGCGTCTCCCCATGGCTCGCCGGCGGCGGCCGTCGTACCGGGCACCCTCCTCGCCCAGAAGTACCGCGTCGAGCGTGTCCTCGGCAAAGGCGGCATGGGCTACGTGGTCGAGGCCCGGCACGTCGCGCTCGACGAGCGGGTCGCGCTGAAATTCCTCCTGCCCGAGTACGCGCAGCACCCCGAGGCCTCGACGCGCTTCCAGCGCGAGGCGCGCGCCGCCGTGAAGATCAAGAGCGAGCACGTCGCCCGCGTCCTCGACGTGGCCACGCTCGAGAACGGCGCGCCGTACATGGTGATGGAGTTCCTCGACGGCCGGGACCTCGCGGGGCAGCTCAAGGACGGCGTGATCGACGTGCCCGACGCGATCGATTACGTCCTCCAGGCCTGCGAGGCCATCGCCGAGGCGCACTCGTACGGCATCGTGCACCGCGATCTGAAGCCTGCGAACCTGTTCCTCGCACGCCGCCGCGACGGATCGCCGCTCGTCAAGCTGCTCGACTTCGGCATCTCGAAGATGCAGGGCGCGCCGGGCGATCACGCGCTCACGCGCACCTCGACCGCGATGGGCTCGGCGCTCTACATGTCGCCCGAGCAGATGCAGGAGACGCGCGGCGTCGATCACCGCACCGACATCTACTCGCTCGGCATCACGCTCTTCGAGCTCATCGCGGGCACGCAGCCGTTCTTCGCCGAGACCTTGCCCCAGCTCTGCGCCGAGGTCCTCACCGGCACGCCGCGCCCGCTCCGCGACTTCCGCCCGGACGTCCCGGAGGACCTCGCCGCGCGGCTCGAGCGCGCCTACGAGCGCGACAAGAACCGGCGATATCAGTCGATCGCCGAGTTCGCCGTCGCGCTCGCGCCCTACGCGCCGCCGCGCTCGCAGAGCACGCTGGAGCGGATCACGCGCATGGCCGGCCTTCCCACGCCCCTCGCCGGAGGCGCGCCCGGCGCCGAGGCCACGCGCATGCCCTCGCAGCCGACCTTGCCCGCGATGCAATTCCCCGACGCGGGGCTCGTGTCTTCGCTCCCCGAGGGCCCGAGCACCGTGCCCCTTCCCAACACGGGGCGGCGCAACGCGGCCATCAGCACGACGCTGGCCGCCGCCTTGCCGCCCGCGGACGTCGCTGTGCAGAGCGCCGCGCACAAGACGATGCCGCTCCCGGTGCAGATCGTGTCCGCTCCGGAGCTGCCGGCGTCGGCCACGACGACCGGCCCGAGCATCGTCACGCTCACCGAGCCCCCGGAGCTCGAAACGATCGAGCCAGACCTCAGCCGCATCGAGGCCGATCTCTACACGGGCCCGCGGAGCGCGCATGCGGCCGCCGCCTTCGCCAGCGCCGCGCGGACGCGGCCTTCGCCGAGCGATGCAGGTCGATCGTTCGGGTTCGTGGTGCTCGGCCTCGGCGCGCTCGTCGGGCTGCTCGGCGGCGTGCTCATTTTCCTGTTCCGATCGAGCGTCGAGGCGTCCTCCACGACGGCGGTCGCCAGCGGCGCGCCCGTGGAGGTCCCCGCGATCCCCGCGCCCACGATCGCGGCTGCGCCGACGTCCACGACGCCCACGGTCACGCCCGAATCCACAGCCCCGCCGAGCGCCTCGGCATCTGCGTCACCGATGGTGGCCGCGTCCGCGAGCGCGTCCGTGACACCTCCGCCGGGCCCGAAGCCCACGGGCAAGGCGACGCCGGCGCCGACGAGCACCACGAAGAAAGATGCGAAATCCGCTTTCACGCGCCGCTAGCGCCCCGAGGGCCCGCGCCCCTCGGAGGATCCTCGCCGCCGCGCTCACGCTCGCGGCGTCGATCGCGCTCGCTCCGGGCCACGCGGCCGCGCAGGGCGGTGACAAAAAGGCCATCGCCGAGGAGGCCTTCTTGCGCGGCCGCGAGCTCCTGGACCAGGGCAAACCCGCGGAGGCGTGCCCGAAGTTCGAGGAGAGCGCGCGGCTCGATCCTTCGGTCGGCGCGCTCTTGAACCTGGCGCTCTGCAACGAGCAGCTCGGCCGCACCGCCACCGCGTGGGCGCGGTACAAGGAAGCCGCGACCCTGGCGCACGCCACGGGCGACACCGATCGCCTGCGGATCGCCGAGGAGTTCGCGGGCAAACTCGCCCCCAAGCTCTCGCGCCTGCGCGTCGAGGCAACGAGCCCCGCGGCGGGCCTCGTGATCGAGCGCGACGGCGAGGTCCTCGGGTCCGCGCTGCTCGGCGACGCCATCCCCGTCGATCCCGGCGAGCACACGATCGAAGCGACCGCGCCCGGGTTTTTGTCGTGGTCGACGAAGATCGTCGTCGGCAAGGATGCCGACGTGAAGACCGTCTCGGTGCCTGCGCTCGCGCCGGATCCGAGCGTGAAGCCCGTCGAGAAGATCGACGCGCCGCCGGCCGGATCCTCCGGCGCGAACGGCCTGCGCACCGCGGCGTTCGTCGCGGGGGGCCTGGGCGCCGTCGCGCTCGGCGTCGGCGCGGTCTTCGGCGGGCTCGCGTCGAGCGACGTGGGCGCGGCCGAGCCACTTTGCCCCGGCAAGAAGTGCAACGCCGAGGGATTCGCTTTGATCGAGGGCGCGCAGACGAAGGCCCTCGTCTCGACGATCGGCTTCAGCATGGGCGGAGCTGCCCTGGCCGCCGGCGTCGTGCTGTTTTTCGTCTCGCGCTCCCCGGCGAAGGAGCGCGCTCCCGAGGCGCCTCGCGCGTGGCTCGTCCCTTCGTTCGTCCCCCACGGCGGAGGCGCCTCGCTCCTGGGCACGTTCTGAGCCCGAACCGAATCGACCCTTTTTCACGACCTGCCATGGACTTCGACCTCACCGAAGAGCAAAAGCGTTTCCAGGAAGCCGCGCGCGCGCTCGCCGCGCGGGAGCTCGCGCCGCGGGCCGCCGAGATCGATCACGACGCGCGCCTGCCCGAAGGCCACGCGCGGACGCTCGGCGACGCGGGCCTGCTCGGCCTCACGATCCCCGCGGAGCACGGCGGATCGGGCGGCGACCTCGTCGCGCTCGCACTCGCGATCGAGGAGATCGCCGCCGCGTGCGCGAGCTCGGCCGCGATCGTGGGCACGCACGTCGCGCTCGTCGCGCGCACGCTCCTCCGCGCCGGAAGCGACGCGCAGAAGCAGAACCACCTCGCCCGGCTCGCGCGCGGCGCCTCGCTCGGCGCGGCCGCGATGCCCGATCCCGCGGAGCCCGTTTCCCTCATCGCCGAGCCCAGCGCCGCCGGTGGCTTCGTCCTCGAAGGCGAGGCCGGCCCCGTGATCCTCGGCCCCGCGGCGGACGTGTTCCTGGTGTTTGCCGCGACGAACCGCGACCCGAACGATCCTCGCCTCGTCGCGCTCCTCGTCCCGAAGAGCGCCCCCGGCCTCACGCTCGTCCCCGCGGAGGCCACCGTGGGCCGCCGCGCGGCGAGCGCGGCCTTGCTGCGCGCGCGTGGCGTTCGTGTGGACGCGGCCGACGTGATCGGCGCGCCGGGGGAAGGCTCCTCGATCGCCGCAGCGGCGCTCGAAGACGCGCGGATCGCCGTCGCTGCGGAGGCCATCGGCGTCGCGCGCGCGGCCTTCGACAAGGCGGCTGCGCACGTCAAGCGCACGCAGGATCGCGTGAAGACGCCGGGCCTGCTCGGCATGCAGGCACAGCTCGCCGACATGGCCGTCGACATCGAAGCGGCGCGCCTGCTCGTGCTCCGCGCCGCGCACCTCGCGGATCGCGGCCTGCCTTCCTCGGCCGAGCGATCCATCGGAAAACTCTTCGCCTCCGAGATGTCGACCCGCGTCGCGCACCGAGCCATGGACATCCTCGGCGCGCGCGGCGGAGGCGCGAGCGAGGGCCTCGGGCGTCATTTCCGCGACGCCCGCACCACCGAGCTCGTCGAGGAGAGCAGCGGAACGCAGCGATCGATCATCGCGCAAACCATGTTGAAGGGATGATGAAGAGCAACGAAAGAAGCCTGGGTGTTGGTTCTCTTCCGGCCCTCGTCACCGCGCTCGCGGCGCTCGCCTCGCTCGCGGGTTGTGGAGGCGAGGTGACGACGAACAAGCCGCCGGACACGGGCGGCACGGACTCCTCGACGAGCGGCGGGAGCAGCGGCGCCAACGTCGAAGCCGAGATCGGCGCGCTCGATCAGGACAAGGTCCAGTCGACGCTCCAGCGCACCTCGGACAAACTCAGCGCGTGCTTCCACAACGGCGTCCGCCGCATCCCGTTCATGGGCGGCGAGATCCGCTTCGCCTTGCGGATCGCGCAGGGCGGCACGGCCACCGTCGCGTTCCTCAAGGAGTCGACGCTCGGCGATCGCGAGACCGAGTCGTGCATGCTCGGCGCGCTGCGCGGCGCGAGTTGGCCTTCGCCCGTGGGCGGAAAGGAAGGCCTCGCCGAGGGTGGCTTCTCCTTCGATCCGAGCGCCGACGAGCGCCCGCCCGTCTCGCTCGACCCCGATCGCCTGGGCAAGGAGCTGCCCAAGGCGAAGCAAGCGCTCGCCACGTGCCGCGCGAGCCAGGGTGCGGGCCCGATCAAGGCCACGATGTACCTCGACACCGACGGCAAGCCCCTCTCCGTGGGCGTGTCGAGCGCCGATCCGAAGGGCGACGCCGCGGCGTCGTGTATCGTCGACGCGCTGCGCGGCATGAGCTTCCCGTCGCCTGGAAGTTACGCCGGCAAAGTGTCCCTCGTCGCGGAGTGAGCACGCCCGAAGCTCGGTGAAGAAGTGTTCGGCCGAGAGGCGCCGCGCGCAGAGCCGCGCTAGGATCTCCGCGTGTGGAAGCTCATCCGTGAAGTCCTCGGCCTCCTCTGGAAGCTCGTCAAGACGCTGCTCAAGAACAAGCTCCGCGTCATCCTGAAGCGCGTCCTGCTCTACACGCTCCTCCTCGGGGCCGTGATCGCGGTCGTCGTCTTCGTCCTGACGCGGATCTTCGTCTGACGGGCAAACCCGTTGGAGCCCCAACGGGTTTGCCTCCCACCCATCAGCGCGTCGCGCTCCGAGCGATCACGATCCGCTGGATCTCGCTCGTCCCCTCGTAGATCGTCGTCACGCGCGCGTCGCGCAGGTGACGCTCGACCGCGAAATCCCGCACGTAACCGTAGCCGCCGTGGATCTGCAGCGCCCGCTGGCAGATCCGGTTCGCCGCCTCGCTCGCGTAGAGCTTCGCCATCGCCGCCTCGGCCGAGAACGGCCGCGCCTTCTCCTTCAGCCACGCCGCGCGCAGCGTGAGCGCCCGCGCCGCTTCGAGCTCCGTCCGGCAATCCGCGAGCGACCACTGGATCGCCTCGTAGTCGCCGATCGATCGGCCGAACTGCTTGCGCTCCCGCGCGTACTGCGTGGCCTCCTCGAGCGCCGCCGTCGCGATGCCGCAAGCCTGCGACGCGATCCCGATGCGCCCGCCGTCGAGCGCCATCATCGCGATCTTGAACCCCTCGCCCTCGCTGCCGAGCAGCGCGTCCGCCGGCACCTTGCAGTCGTCGAGCTCGATCGGCACGGTGTTCGACGCGCGCAGGCCGAGTTTGTCCTCGGGCCGGCCGCACCGAAGCCCCGGCGTCCCGCCCTCCACGAGGAACGCCGAGAGCCCTCGCGTCCCCGGCCCGCCCGTGCGCGCCCAGACCACGAACACGCCGGCCCACGCCCCGTTCGTGATCCACTGCTTCTGCCCGCGCAGCACCCAGCCGCCCTCGGTCCGCTCCGCCACGGTCCGCATCGAGCCGGGATCGCTGCCCGCCTCCGGCTCGCTCAAGGCGAACGACCCGGCCGCGTAGTCGCCCGCGCAGATCCGCGGCACGTACGTCTCGCGTTGCGCCTCCGTGCCGAACCGCGCGATCACCTCCGCGACCATGTTCGTCACGCTCATCGTCACGGCCGTGGAGGCGCACGCGCGCGCGATCTCCATCATCGCCAGCGCATACGCCACGACGCCCGCCTCGGCCCCGCCGAGCGCCGCGGGCACGTTCACGCCCATCAGGCCGAGGTCGGCGAGCCCTCGCAGGATGTCGCGCGGGATGTCCTTGTCGCGGTCGAGATCGGCCGCGACGGGCCGGATCACACGCTCGGCGTAGTCCCGCGCGGTCCGCTGGACGAGCGCCTCGGTCTCGTTAGGCTCGAGGTCCATGGGTCCGCGTTACTGGCACTTCTGCGTGAAATCGCAAGGATCGCCGCCCTTCGCGGTCACGAGCAGGCTGTACTGCGTGCACGACCCCTGCGCGCCGAGCTTGCGGTAGACGCGCACGAAGTACTTCGTGCTGTTGTTGTTGCAGTGCACGGGCTGCGAGCCGTCGTTCGCGCACGGCACCTCGCCCGAGAGGCCGTCCGCCGATTTCCCGTCGACGCACCAGTCGTACGACGTGATCCCCGCGCCGCCGCCCGTGGGCGTATCCGTGCACGCGTCGCCGCGAATCACGTCGATCACGAACTCGTCGTTCGGCGTCGGCGCCACGAAATCGATGCTCACGTGGTACGAGTTCGTCGTGACCTCGTTCGTGTCCACCGTGTCGAACGACCACACATCCACGTCGTTCGCGCCGCCGAGCGTGCCCGTGATCGTGAGGCTGCTCCCGGCGGTGTCGCTCACGCTGCCCGCAGCCGTCGCGTTCGCGCAGAGGTCGTTCGGCTCGCCCATCTCGACGGGGCACGCGCAGCCGTTCGAGATCGGGCCGGGCGGATAACTCGCCCACCCCGGCTCACACGGCCCGAGATCACACGAGCCCTGCGCCGTGCAGACCCACGACGCGTGCGGCGGCACCGGACCTTCCGCGCTGCAGAGCTCGTTCGGATCCCCCTCGTTGATCATGCCGTCGCAGTCGTCATCCAGGGCGTTGCACGTCTCGGCCGCGGGGACCTTCGCCGTGCACCCCTCGAACTTGGCCGTGTCGCCGTTGCACATCTCGACGCCCGTGCACGTGCCGTAGTCGTTCGAGTTCGAACAATCCTTCTCGACCCCATCGCGCTTCTCGCTACACGGACACGAGAACGGCACGTTGGGCACGCAGAACTTGTAGGCCTCCCCCTGCGGCGGCTTCGTCGGCCCCGCGTCCGTGCCCCCGTCGTCCGACCCCGCATCCCCCGCGTCCCCCGCGTCGTCCGGCGGCCCCGCGTCCGGCATCTCGCCGTCCGGCTTCGGCGGGTACTTCGCGCCCTCGAGGCACGTGAAGCCGTTCGGGCACTGGCCGTCCGTCGTGCAATCCCGCGCGCAGAAGCGATCCCCCGCAGGCGCCCGCAAGCACGTGTCCGAGGGGTTCAGGCATTGCAGCTTCGTCGTACACGGCAAGCACTGGCTGCCGAGATCCGGCACGCAGATCGAGTCGCCGTTGATGATCGCGCAGTACGTCCCGTCGGGGCAGCCGGGCGGGCACGGCACGGTGCAGAACTTGTTCGCGCCGACGACCGTGCAGTCCCCCTGCTCGCAAGGCACGTCGTCGCCACACGGTCCGCCGATCTGGCCCGGCGGAATGCCCCCGCCGCCCTCGCCGCCCGCGCCGCCGCCGCCCCCCGGCTGCTCGACGTGATTGCCCTGCGCGCACGCCGCGAACAGCGCCGCGACGAACGCTCCGATCAAGACGATCCGCCCATGGTTACGGTGGCCCAAGCTCATCGGACGGCGCCTCCTCGACGACACGAACCGGCCCGGGCACGGGCGGCCAAAAATGGCTCTTCCTTCCCGCGCAGAGGCCTCCGTCAGGTTAAATGTTTTGCACACCGGGCGTCAAACGCGTAACTGGGGAGTCGAAAGCGGCCCGCGCCGCGCCTCGCCATGCCTCGCGCCTCTGCTCCCAGGCCCTCCGCGTTCGTCCAAGGTGCGTCGTGTACGGGCCTCGCCGTCCTCGTCCTCGGCGCGCTCGCAGGCTGCACGAGCGCAAAAACCGAGGCCGCGCCCGGCCCAAGCCCCGCCGCCGAGCTGATGCCCCCGGCGCCGCCCCCCGCCGCCGCGCCCCCCACGCCCGCCTCCGCCGCCCTTCCCACGCCCGCGCCCGCGCCCGCAGCGCC
>NZ_JARZHH010000178.1 GCF_029946515.1 Polyangium sp. 6x1 | reverse complement strand
GCTCGCCAAGAAGACGAAAGGCTTCGATTGGAAGAAGCTACCCAAGACGCTACGAATCGGCGTCGATTCGAGGCCGCTGGAGGGCGCAGGGCGCGTCGAAGACACCTTCAATCTGCTCGGTCGCGCCACGGCGAAGCTGCTTTCCGCCGCCGCCATGGTTCTCGGCCGTAAGGCCGAAGAGATCGCGGCTTGCGCAGGCGCGCCCGTGTTTCTGGCGTTGAGCATCAAGACGGGGCTCGACATCGATTGGACGGATCCAGACCAGAAGGCCGACGCAATCGGCGAGCTCGTGCGGCAAATCGAGGCTCTCGAAGCCTGGATCCGCGCGCAGGTCGGTGAGGCGGCGGAGGAGCCGCCGCTCAAGGACCTGCTTGAGCTCATCGCGCAGCTTCGCGAGCAGGACCTGGATCCGGAGCCGCCAGGCGGCGGACCGCGGATTCGCGAAGGGGTCGCGAAGGATCGTCGCGTTTCGATCGAGGACCCCGACATGCGCCACGGGCGCAAGAGCAAGAGCAAGCGATTCAACGGCTACAAGCAGCATATCGCCGCGGACCTCGACACCGAGCTGCTCTTGGCGTGCTCCGTCACGCCGGCCAATCGCCCGGAGGGGGAAGGCGCTGCCGGCCTGAAGGCAGACCTCGCGCGCTCGCCACGGCACGAGGCCATTGGAGAAGTGTTCGTCGATCGAGCATACGTCAACAGCGAGTTCGTCGAAGCCTCGGCTGAAAACGGCGCGATGGTCTACTGCAAGCCATGGAACGCGACCAACGGCGACCGCTTCAAGAAGGCTGACTTCAAGCTGAACTTCCGTCTCCGAACGATCACCTGCCCGGCGGGCCATACGCAGAACTTCCGCCCCGGTGAGCTCGTAGAATTCGACCCCCTGACGTGCAATGCGTGTCCTCTCCGGCCTCGCTGCACGAGAGCCAGCAATGATGCGGGGCGGACCATACGCATCGCTCCCGATGAGCAGAGACAGCAACGATTCCGTAAGCTCGTCGGGACGACCAAAGGGCGCGAAGCCCTCAGGCAACGCGTTGGCGTGGAGCACCGACTCGCCCATCTTGCATCCAAGCAGGGGCCGCGTGCCCGCTACCGAGGCTTACGCAACAATCTCTTCGACCTGAGA
>NZ_JARZHH010000177.1 GCF_029946515.1 Polyangium sp. 6x1 | reverse complement strand
CGGCGCCGGTGGCCAGGGCGGCGAGGGCGGCGCGGCCGTCGGCGGCGCCGGCGGCGAGGGCGGCCAGGGCGGCGGCTCCGCCTGCGTCGGCCCGGACCAGGGCACGACCGAGGTCGCGGCCTGCGACGCCATGAACATCACGCCCAAGCCGAACGGCCCCGCGGCCCAGTGCCAGGGCACCGACGGGAACGGAAACGCCATCGAGTTCGACCCCCCCGGCTACGGCACCTGCAAGCGCGGCTTCGAGATCTACACCAAGGGCGCCGCCGGCGTGCTCCAGAGCTGCCTCTCGGACATCGGCGTCGAGCCCGCCAACGCCTGCGACGACCAGCAGGTCGCGGACTGCGTCGGCAAGATGTACGCCGCGGCCTGCCCCTCGGCCGACGCGGCCCTCGCCTGCGAGACGGTCGCCAACGACCTCTGTATCAACGGCGAGACCTTCGACACGCAGGGCTGCCAGCTCGAGACGAACCCCTTCAACAACACGGCCCTCCAGCAGCTCGCCGACTGCATCACGAACAGCTCCGAGCCCGACTGCAACAACGCGTACGACGCCTGCTTCGCGCTCATCACGAGCTACTGACCCGCCCCCGAGCGCGCGCTCGGCGGCCGAGCGCCCCGAGCGCGTAGCCCCTCCGGACGTCGCGCCTCCCGCCCGTCTCCGTCCCCGCGCCATCCCCCCAGATCGCGAGTTTTCGCACGATGGGAGCCGTTCGTTTGCGCGGCCGCAGCTCGCGTCGGACCTCATTCGTCCGAGTTGAGCCGCACGCCGAAATCTGAGACGATGCTCGGAAGTCGCTTCGGCCCGCTCGATCGGAGGCGCACTCCCGGCAGGCGCGCTCCGGATCCGACATGCGCGGCGGGTGCTCCACGTGGCCGCACCACCGCTGGTTTCGGGCGTCGCCGCGCCGGCGCGTTGCTCCCGGAGGTTTTCCTGATGGCTCGTACCCTTCTCTTTTCCAGCTCGCTGCTCCTGCTCGCGGGCGCCCTCGGCCTCGCGTCGTGCTCGGACGACACCACGGGAGGCCAAGGTGGTAACGGCGCGACAGGCGGAACGGGCGGCGCAGGCGCGACCGGAGGCACGGGCGGCACCGGAGGAACCGGCGGCGGCACGGGCGGCGCAGGCGGCGTCGGCGGGGCGGGCGGCGTCGGCGGCACGGGCGGCACGGGCGGCGTCGGCGGGGCGGGCGGCGTCGGCGTCACG
>NZ_JARZHH010000175.1 GCF_029946515.1 Polyangium sp. 6x1 | reverse complement strand
GGCGGCGGCATGGGCGGCGCCGGCGGCGAAGGCGGCGCGGGCACCGGCGGGCGCGACGCGGGCAACGACGAGGGCTGCGGCTGCCGCACCGTCGGCGAGAGCCGCGACGCGAGCGGCGTGGTCGTCCTCGTGCTCGCGGGCGCGCTCGTCGCGGCGCGTCGGCGGCGCAAGGCGGCGTAGTTCGTCGGCGTAACGAAACGAAGAGCGGCGGCGTCCTTCGGGATGCCGCCGCTCTTGTTTTGTGGCCCCACGAATCGCGCGATCGAGCGCGTGTGGCGGATCAGCTCTTCGCGCGGGGTTTGATGCGCGCCTCGATCTCGGTCAGCGCCGCGCGCGCCCCGAGCGGCAGGCCGACGTGCCCCGCGGGGACCTCGGGCTCGCGGACGTTGATCCGCACGAGCAGGCCGCCGAGGCTCGTGGCGATCCGCTCGCTGAAATGACGAACCGTGGGAATGGCCGTCCCGGCGCCGCATTCGATGACCACCACGCGGCCGCGCGCCTCGCCCCGGATCGACACGAGCCACGAGCCGAGCCTCGCCTCCTGCGCGTCCGTGCGGCTCGCATCCCAGCCACCGTCGCCGAACATGAGCACGTTGGGCCGGGCCATCGCGCCGCAACGCGGGCATGTCGGCAGCGGCTCCTTGGCGCGGAACGACGTCGGGTCCACCTCGACCGTGTACGAATCGGCGGGGAAGATGCCGGCGCCGCAGGCGCGCGTGCATTGCAGGGAATCGATGGCGCCGTGGCACTCGACGATCCGCTCGGGGTCGAAGCCCGCACGCTGGAACTGGCCGTCGACGTTGGAGGTGAAGACGAAGCAGCCGTCCTCCATCCGCTGGGCGAGCCGCGCGAGCACCCCGAAGCCGTCGTGCGGCCGGGTCTTGCGGTAGAGCTCGAGGCGGTGCCCATAAAAACCCCAGGCGAGGGTGGGGTCGGTCGAAAACCAGCGCGGATTCGCGAGGGACGAGAATCCGAGGCCGAGGTCCTTGTACCGCGGGTAGGCGCGCCAGAATCCCTCGTTGCCGCGGAAATCAGGCAGCCCCGAGTCGACCCCCATGCCCGCGCCCGCAGTGATGACGAGCGCGCGCGCGGTTTCGAGGGCACGAGCGGCTTGCTCGAAGAGGGCGTCAGGCGGGGTCATGGGGGCGCTCGGCTCCGTCAGGGCGTGACCGGCGTGCAGACGCCCGTGGTCGGGTCGTTCGCGTTCGCCGTGCACTTGAACTGGGGCATCGCCGGGCAGGGAATCGGGGGGCAGGCCGCGTCGCAGCCGGCGTTCTGGTACTTCGTGAACGCATCCTTGTAAGCGATGACCTCGGGCAGATCCTGAGCGACCACGCTGATCGGGCAGCAGGGGCCGTCGATGATCTCCTGGCACTGCGGGATTTCAGGCTGCAGCGGGTAACACTTCGTCGCTTCGACGAGCGTGAAATCGACCTTCTCCTGGAGGGGATCGCAGACCGCCGCATTTCCGCCGCCTCCGCCCGCGCCGCCCGCGCCGCCTGCGCCATTGCCGCCCGCGCCATTGCCGCCCGCGCCGCTCCCGCCTGCGCCATTGCCGCCTGCGCCATTGCCGCCTGCGCCGCCTTGCCCGGAGCCGCCTTGCGCGGTGCCGTTCCCGTCGCCGCCCGC
>NZ_JARZHH010000174.1 GCF_029946515.1 Polyangium sp. 6x1 | reverse complement strand
TGTAGAGCGTCAGTAAAACTGACCCCCTGGCGACACTAAAACTGACCCCCTCCCAGGGCTCGGTGGAGGAGGAGACGGGGATGTTGGACAAACTCTGGGAGAAGACACCTCTGGTAGCGGAGGTGCAGGACATGGTGGAGCCGGAGATCATCCGGCAGATCCGCGATCTGGCCGCTCGTGGCTGGGGAGCCAAGCGGATCGCGCGAGAGCTCGAGGTTGCCCGTAACACGGTGCGACGTTACCTGCGGGCTGGACCCGAGGCGGAGGTTCAGGTTCGTCCGGGCCGACGCCGACTCGACGACGATGGTCGAGCCGAGGCCCGGCAACTCTACACGAGTCTCGCCGGCGGCAATGCCGTCGTCGTCGCGCGTGAGCTACGGCAGCGCGGCGTCGAGGCCAGTGTGCGCACGGTCCAGCGCGCCGTGGCCGACCAGCGACGCGAGCAGTTCGCCGCGGATGCGGCCAGCGTGCGCTTCGAGACGGACCCGGGCCAGCAGATGCAGATCGACTTTGGTCAAAAGGTGGTCCGCATCGGCGGCAAACCGACACGAGTACACCTGCTCGTAGCGGTCCTGTGCCATTCTCGACGTCTGTTTGTCAAGGCATTTCTCAGCGAGCGACAAGATGATTGGCGCGAGGGGATCGCCGCGGCCTTCCGCCACTTCGGCGGGGTGCCGCGCACGCTGCTCGGTGACAATGCCCGCGCCCTGGTCGCCGGCCGCGACCGCGAGACGAGCACGGTGACGTTTCACCCGGCGTACGTGGCTTTCTGCCGCGACTGGGGCGTCCTCCCGCGCGCCTGTGGGCCCTACCGGGCGCGCACGAAGGGCAAGACCGAGTCCGCAGTGAAGTACGTCAAGCGCAATGGCCTCGCCGAGCGCGAGTTCGACTCGTTCGAGGCGCTCGAGGCGCACCTCGCGGCCTGGATGGTCGAGGCCGACCAGCGTATCCACGGCACGACGCACGAGCCGCCCATCGTGCGCTTCGAGCGCGACGAGCGGCACGCCTTGCGCCCGTTGCCTGCGCGCCCCGTGCCCGTGCGCGAGCAGCGCCTGCGCAGACGCGTCGCCAATGACGCGCTCGTGGACGTCGATACGGTCCGTTACAGCGTCCCGCATCGGCTCGTGCGCGATAACGTCGAGGTCGCGCTCGGCGAGCATGAAGTGCGCATCTACCGCGGCGCCGAGCTCGTCGCGCGGCACGAGCGGTCCTTCGAGCCGTACGCGCGCGTCATCGAGAAGGCCCACTACGAGGGCCTATGGCGCGTACAGCCCGCGCCCTTGGCCTCCACGCCGCCCCCGAGCCCGCTGGAAGCCCTGGGGCGCCGCCTGTCCGACTACGCGGCTGCGCTCGAGGAGGTGGCCTCGTGAGCCCCGACCTCGTGCACGCGCGTGTGCTCGAAAGCCTAACCCGGCTGCGCCTCGGCTACGTCGCCGAGCGGCTTGATGCGCTCCTGACCGAGGCTGCTCGTACAGAGCCGACGTACCTCGATTTCCTCGACACTGTGCTGCGCGAGGAGGTGGGGTCGAAGCAGCGAAAGCGCATTGCGATGGGGATCCAGATTGCCCACTTCCCCACGGTGAAGACGCTGGATGACTTCGACTTCAAGTTCCAGCCCTCGGTGGACAACAAGCTGGTGCGAGAGCTGGCCACGGGACGCTTCATCGCGCAGGCGGAAAACGTGCTGATCTTCGGGCCGCCAGGGGTCGGCAAGACGCATTTGGCGATCGCGCTCGGGAGGGCCGTCGTGGAAGCGGG
>NZ_JARZHH010000173.1 GCF_029946515.1 Polyangium sp. 6x1 | reverse complement strand
CCCCCACCGCCGCCGCCTCCGCCGCCGCCACCCCCGCCGCCTCCTCCGACGTGGCATCCGCCGCCCCCGCCGCCGCCTCCGCCGCCGCCGGTCTTTACGCCGCCGCCTCCGCCGCCGCCCCCTCCCCCGCCGGTCTATACGCCGCCGGTGACGCCTACCACGCCGGGGAAGAGTGGCCCTCCGCCGATCGGCGGGTACGGGCCGAAATTCGCGATGTCCGGGCGGTTCTCCACGCTCTGGATGGTCAACCGCAATGAATTCGGGATCGGAGGCGGTGGCGGGCTCCGCTTCTACGGAGGGTATCTCGAGCTCGAGGTCGAGTTCGGCTACAACAGCTATCTAGGCATCGATCGCACCGACATGCCGCTGCTGTTCAACACGTTCATCTTCTATCGTGAAGACAAACGCCTCCAGCCGTACCTGATCCTCACGTCGCTCGGCGTGTTGTTCTCCGAGGAGAACAAGAAAAAGGACGTGCTCTTCCAGGGCGGATTCGGGCTCGGCCTCGCCTACCGGCCCGCGAACTGGATCGCGTTCAGCGGCGAGGCGCGCTTCAGCCTCGCCGATTCCATAGAGCCGACGGTCGCCGGCGACGGGATCGCCGAGTTCCGGCTGTATTCGATCGTTTATCCCTTCTGAACGTCAGGGAACCTTCGCGGGCGCGGCCGGGAGCAGGCGCTCGCCGGGCACCGGCGCGCTGAACGTCGGGAGCTTGAACTCGACGCGGAAGATCGGGACGACGTCGCTCCACACCGCGCCCTGGCCCTGCGTGGAATCGAGCGAGATCTGCGTGCGAGGCCCCGACCGCGCGCCGGTATCGCTGTAACGCACGGCGTACGTGAATGTCCCCGCGTCCTTGCCCGGCTCCTCGCCGAGGCCGAATCCGTTCATGCTCATTCCTTCGAGTTTGTCCGACGAGCGATACACGGGGCGCCCGCCGCACGTGACCGAAAGATCCACGACGTTGCCCTTGTCGCCATTGCCTTCGAGGGTCGAATCCACGATGCAGGAGGCGCCTGCGCCGAACGGCAATCCGCTCGCGTGGGTGACCTTGCCCGTCCAGCGCGCGGCCACCTGGCGCATGGGCGCGAGCGGCGCCGCGGGGGGCGCCACGGAGCGAGGCGGCTCCGTGGCGGGGATGGGCTCGGTGACGACGACGGGGGACACGACAGGCTCATGCGGGGGCGGAGGCGGCTCCATGACCAGGAACGCGACGAGAGAGCCGGTCATGGCGAGCAGCACCGTGCTGCCGATGAGGACGGGCACCACGAAAGAGCTCTTTTTCTTCGGCGGGGGCGCGCCGCGGAGCGCGACGAGCTCGCTCCGCAGGGCTTGCAGATCCTGCTCGGCCTCGCGCATGCGGCCTTCGATCTGCTCGATACGCGCGCGTTTCTCCTCGGCCGTCTGCTGGAACCTCCGGGCGTCCTGGAGGTCCTGCTCGAGGCCCTGGATGCGCCCGCGGAGGGCGTCTCTTTCGTCGCGGTAGGTCATGCGTCGCTCCCCGGAGGACGAGAGTGTACGCTTCGCAGCGCGGCTCGTCACCCCGAGGAGCACGAGGGCAGCGACGCTCAGGGGCAGCGGCCGGCTTCGTAATAATTCGGGCCCGTCTTGCGGATCCAGGTAGGCAGCACGTTGTTGAGGCCGAGGTTCTGGTTCGAGCCGACGGCGCAAGCATAACTGTTGAATGCGCCGCACACGACCGCGCGCCCCTTCTGCACGTGGTAATAGTTTCCTTCGTAAAACTCTTCGCACACCGGGGCGGGGCTTCCGCCGCTGCCGCCGCTGCCGCCGCTGCCGCCGCTTCCGCCGCTGCCGCCTGCGCCGCCTGCGCCGCCGCTGCCGCCTGCGCCGCCGGTCCCGCCCG
>NZ_JARZHH010000172.1 GCF_029946515.1 Polyangium sp. 6x1 | reverse complement strand
GCCGCCCGCGAGCTCCGCGGCCCCGCCGCCTGCGCCTGCGCCGTCGGACAGCTCCGCCGCGCCCGCGCCGCCGCCGGCCGCGCCTGCGCCCGCGCCTGCGCCCACGCCGACCAGCACCATCGTCGCGCCGTTCTCCACGCCGCCTCCGGGCTTCTAGGCACATGGACGACGCGCGTCGGACGAGGCATCTTGTGGAGCGGAGGTCGCGCATGCGGAGAGCGATGCTGATCCTCGCGGGGCTCGTGATCGTGGGTTCGTCCGTACGAACCGCCGAGGCGCAGGAAAAAGACAAAAAACCTCGCGGCGCGATCACGCTGTCGGAGGTGACGATCACCGGCCGCATCGAGAAGCCGATCGCCGCGGTCGACGTGAGCCGCATTCAGCCGAAGCTCACGCTCGCCGAGCTCCGGCAGCCTTTCCTCGATCGCATCGAGGAGGCCATCTTCAAGGATCCTTTCTGATCCAACGATCGCGCCTCGACGCTTGATTCTCGCGCTCGGCGTCCTCATCGCCTCCGCCTCCGTGCTCCTCGCGTGGGCGCACCTCGCGCGCGTGCGGCGCGCGACCTCCGGCAAGACCGCCGAGCTCCTCCTCGCGCTGAAGCGCATCCCCATGAACGAGCGCGCCACGGCGCTCGCCGCGCGTGCGCCGGAAGGCAGCGCCGAGCGCCGCCTCGCTGCCTTGATCCAATCCACCGAAGACGCCTCCGAAGACGCCCGCGGCGCCGCCGTCGACGAGCTGCTCGCCGAGATCGAGCTCGCGCTCGACGCGACTGCATCCTGGCCCGGCGCAGCCACGCGCATCGCTGCTTACGGAGGCCTCCTCCTCGCGGTGATCACGGTCCTCCTTCGCCCCAGCTCGATCTCGTTCGCCGCGCCCGCGCTCCTCGTCCTCGGCCTCGGCGCCGCGGCCACCTGCGCGGCCCTCGGTCGTCGCGCCCGCGAGCTAGCCGACGATCAACGCAAGTCCGTCGACGCGCTCGTCGACGCCCTCGGCCTTCGCGACCGGCTCGCCCCGGGCGGTCCCCCGCGCGCGCCTCGTCCCGGCCGGAGACGCGGCGCGTGAGCCGTGTGCTTTACCGATCTCCCGCCGTTGTGTACCCTTCCGTGGATACTTCCGTGTCGGCTGGGCGTCTTCATCGCCCCAGGCGGAGACCCTTTTCATGACGCAGACGACGACGCAGACGGGGTCCGGGTCGAGCACCGGTCAGATGACCGCGGTCATGCGGGCCATGAACCAGGCGACGGGCCCGAAGGTCCTGCGCGTCGGGGTCGTCCAGGGCGGCAAGGTGATCGAGGAGCGCATCATCAAGCAGCGCACCCACGTCACCATCGGCCCCAGCGAAAAGAGCATGTTCGTCACGGCGAACAAGAACGTGCCGCCGAGCTTCCGGCTGTTCGAGCTCGTCGGCGACGAATACGCGCTGAACTTCCTCGAAGGCATGGCCGGCCGCGTCGCGCTGAAGACGGGCGTGAGTGACCTCGCCTCGCTGAAATCCCAGGCCAAGAAGGTCAGCTTCGGCCAGGTGCAGGCCTTCCAGGTCCCGCTCAGCGACGACGCCCGCGGCAAGATCGTCGTCGGCGACACGACCTTCCTCTTCCAGTTCGTCGCCGCGCCGCCGCCCCAGCCGAAGCCGCAGCTGCCCGCTTCGGTGCGCGGCGGGTTCGTCCAGTCGATCGACTGGACCACCACGATCATCGCGGCGTTCTCGTTCCTCCTGCACTTCGGCGCGGTCGGCACGATCTATTCGGACTGGATGGATCCGCTCGTCAACGACGAGGTCGACGTCGCGCAGATCCTCGAGACCGTGCGGAGCTTGCCTCCGCCGCCGCCGGTCGAGCAGCCGAAGGAGGCCGACACGACGCCCACGCCGGCCTCGACCGCGCCGGCCGAGGCGCCCAAGGCCGCGGCGGGCGCGTCCGCTGCGAAGGGCGCAGGCGGCAAGATCAGCGACACGCGCGCGGCAGCGATCGCCAACGAGCTCAACCAGCTCGACATGCAGATGCTCGGCGCCCTGAACGCCGCGGGCAACGCGACGGCGGGCGTGCTCGATCGCGGCGACGTCCCGCTCGGCCTGCTCGACAACGCGGCCGCCTCGGGCGCGGGCGCGGGCCTCGGCGGCATCGCGGGCTTGAACCTCGGCGCGGCGGGCGGCGGCACGGTGCGCCCCGGCGCGGCCGGCGGCGG
>NZ_JARZHH010000170.1 GCF_029946515.1 Polyangium sp. 6x1 | reverse complement strand
GCGTAGGCGGCGTAGGCGGCCAAGGTGGGGGCGCGGGCACGGGAGGCACGGGCGGCGAAGGCGGCGCAGGCGGCCAAGGGGGTGCCGGCGGCGCAGGGGGCGAAGGCGGCGCGGGCGGCGCGGGCGGCGCGGGTGGCGGGCCCGTGGCTGGGCTCGAGCTTTGCGTGCTGAATGACGCGGGCCCGGACGGGCCTTGCGCGAGCCCCGAGGAGCTCTCGTATGGCCTCGTGCCCGCGGGGACGACCCGGATGCGGCTCTTCCGCGTGGACAATGCCTCGAACGCGACCGCGTCGTTCCAGGCGGTGAACGTGGCGAGCCCCGATTTCTCCGTCGCGGTGGTCCGTTACGTGCCCGACGCGCCCAATCCGCCGATCCGTGTGCCGGTCACGTTGCCGTTCGACAGGCCGCCCGGCACCGCGCTTCATTTCGAGGTCACGTATACCTCGCCCGGCCTTGCCGAGCCGCTCGACCCGCTCGACGTGGAGGTCACGGCGACGATCGGCGGCGCCCCGACGCCCGTCGTGCTCGTGCCCATCGTGGGGACCGCCGAGGGCTGCCCCCAAGGCAAGGCCGTCTGCGACGCAGATCCGACGAACGGCTGCGACACGGACACCATGACGAACCCGTCGCATTGCGGCGGCTGCGATAGCGCGTGCAGTTTGCCGAACACCACCGCCGTCTGCGTGGCCGGGTCCTGCGAGCCGGGCTCGTGCGATACGGGGTTCGGCGATTGCAATGGCCTGCCGGGCGACGGCTGCGAGACGGACGTGACGAGCAGCGTCCTGCATTGCGGCGCCTGCAACGCCGCCTGCGATCTCCCGAACGCGACCGAGGCGTGCATGGGCGGCGCCTGCGTGCCGGCCGCCTGCACGGCGCCGTTCGGCAATTGCGACCAGATCCCGGGCAACGGCTGCGAGACGGACCTGCAAACGACCCTCGCCCACTGCGGCGCGTGCAACGCGGCCTGCGACCTCGCGAACGCCGCCGAGTCCTGCGTGTCGGGCGCGTGCACGCTCGGCGCCTGCAACAGCGGCTTCGGCAACTGCGACGGCGTGGCCTCGACCGGCTGCGAGACGAACGTGCAGACGAGCCTCGCCCATTGCGGCGGGTGCAATGCCGCGTGCGACCTCGCGAACGCGGCCGAGTCCTGCGTGTCGGGCACGTGCACGCTCGGCGTCTGCGCCGTCGGGTTCGGCAACTGCGACGGCACGAGCTCGACCGGCTGCGAGACGAACCTCACGAACGACGCGGGGAACTGCGGCGGCTGCAACAACAACTGCGGGATGCTCATCCCGAACGCGCAATCGACCTGCTCGTCCGGCATGTGCCAGCTCGTCTCCTGCCTGCCCGGCTACGTCGACGTCGACGGCTCCCAGCAGAACGGCTGCGAGTGCCAGTTCGTCGGGGCGGACCTGCCCGACGACACGTTCGCCGACACGAACTGCGACGGCATCGACGGCGACGCGTCCGCGGCCGTGTTCGTCGCGAAAAACGGGAGCGACCTGAACGCCGGCACCCGCGAGTCGCCCATGGCCACGATCTCGGCGGGCATCTCGAAGGCCGTCGTCCTCGGCAAGAAGCAGGTGTACGTGTCGCAGGGGCTCTACGACGGCCGCATCGCGCTGGCGAACGGCGTGTCCGTGTACGGCGGCTACTCGGCGCAGAACGGCTGGGCGCGGAGCGCGGCCTACGTGGCCACGATTCAATCGAGCGCCGTGCTGAACGGTCGCGTGAGCGCGGTCGAGGGCAAGGACCTCGTCGCGGCGATCACCGTCGACAGGCTGGCGATCCAGACGCTCGACACGAACGTGGCGAGCATCTCGAATTACGCGATGTACTGCAACAACTGCCCGGCGCTCGTCCTGAAAAACAGCACGCTCACCGCCGGCGCGGCGGGGGCGGGGGCTTCTGGGGCCGCGGGGACGGTCGGCCAGCCCGGCGGCAATGGGGCCGCGGGTGGCCCCGGTGCTTGTGATTCCAGCACACCGGCGTCCGGCGGCTCGGGCGGGACGAGCGCGTGCAGCCGGACCGGCGGCCTCGGCGGCAAGGGCGGCGACGCGGTCGCCGGCGGCGCGGGGCTCGCGGGCGCCGGGAATACGCCCGGCGGCGTCGGCGGCTCGGCTGGCAATACCGGGACGGACGGCGGCGGCGGTCAGAATGGCGCGGCCGGGACGAACGGCGGGAACGGGACAGGCGGCAACGGCGGGACGACCGTGAGCCTGTTCTGGGTCGGCTACGCGGGCGGCGCGGGCGTGATCGGCGTGCACGGCAATGGCGGTGGCGGCGGCGGCGGCGGCGGCGGCCAGACCGGGGCGTTCGTCATCAATGGCACCGGCAACGGCGGCGGCGGCGGCGGCGCGGGCGGCTGCGGCGGCACGGGCGGCG
>NZ_JARZHH010000016.1 GCF_029946515.1 Polyangium sp. 6x1 | reverse complement strand
AGCCGCCGCCGCTGCCGCCGGAGCCGCCGCCGCTGCCGCCAGAGCCGCCGCCGCTGCCGCCAGAGCCGCCGCCGCTGCCGCCAGAGCCGCCGCCGCTGCCGCCAGAGCCGCCGCCGCTGCCGCCGGAGCCGCCGCTTCCGCCGCTGCCGCTCATGCACACGCCGCCGGTGCACGTCCCGGCGGTGCAGACGGCGCCATCCGGCGCGCTGGCGTCGGCGGGGCAATCGTTCGCGGCGCCGTCGCAGGTCTCCGCGACGTCGCATTCGCCCGAGGCCGCGCGGCACGCGGTGCCCATTGCGACCTTTGCATCCGCAGGGCAATCGTTCGCGGCGCCGTCGCAGGTCTCGGCGACGTCGCATTCGCCGGAGGCCGCGCGGCACGCGGTGCCCATCGCGACCTTTGCATCCGCAGGGCAATCGTTCGCGGCGCCGTCACAGGTCTCCGCGACGTCGCACGCGCCCGCGCTCGCGCGGCACGCCGTGCCCGCCGCGAGCGGCGCGCAGGTTCCATCCGCCGCCGCGCCCGCCGCGATGCTGCATGCCTGGCAATCGCCCGCGGCGCCGCCGCCGCACGCCGTGTTGCAGCAGACGCCGTCGACGCAGAACCCGCTCTTGCAATCGAGCAGGCCCGCGCAGGAGCTCCCCGGGTTCGACTTGACGTCGAAGATGTAGGCGGATCCGGAGTCGACCCCCACGCCGTCGTCGAAGTGCGCCCCCGCGATCGCTGTGCCGCCCGAGAGCGCGACCGAAATGCCGAGGCGGTCGTTCATCGCGCCGTCGCTCGCGACGAGCTTCGCCTGTTCGGTCCAGGTCGCGCCGCTTCGCACGAAGAGGTAGGCCGCCCCGGAGCCCGTCGCCTGCGCGGTTGCGCCGTACGCGCCGAGGATCGCCTTGTTTCCCTCGAGGGCCACCTCGTACCCGAGGCCATCGCCCGCCACCCCGTCGCTCGCGAGGAGCTTCGCCTGCTTGGTCCACACGGCGCCGCTCCGTACGAACACATAACCAGCGCCGGAGGAGTAGCCCTTCGCATTGTTCTTGTACGACCCGACGAGCGCCGTATCGGCCGAGAGCGCAACCGAAATGCCGAAGTAATCCGCGTCCGTCGTATCGCCCGGCACGAGCTTCGCCTGCTGGGTCCACGTCGAGCCGCTCCGCACGAAGACATAGGCCGTACCGGTGCTCACGCCATTGTCGTCGTCCCCCTCCTCGGCTCCGATGAGCGCGGTGTCTCCGGAGAGGGATACCGCGCTACCGAAGACGCTGGAGGGCACGCCGTCGCTCGCCACGAGCTTTGCTTGCTGGGTCCAGATGCCGTCGTGCACGAAGACGTAGGCCGAGCCCGAGTAGGCGCCCATCGCGTCGTCGTTCTCCGCGCCGATGAGCGCGGTCGACCCCTCGATCGCGACCGATCGGCCGAAGAGGTCGCCCGGCACCTGGTCGCTCGACACGAGCTTCGCCTGCTGCGTCCAGACGCCGCCGCTCCGGACGAAGACATACGCCGAGCCGCCATTCAGGTTGTCATAAGGCGCCCCGATGAGCGCGCGGTCCCCCGAGAGCGCGACCACATGACCAAACCGGTCCGAGCCCTGGCCGTCGAACGGCACGATCTTCGCCTGTTGCATCCAGATGCCGCCCGTCCGCACGTAGACGTACACGGCGCCCGACGCGAACCCCTTGTCGCTGTCCCAGGGCGACCCGACGAGCGCGGTGTCCCCGGAGATCGCGACCGCCATGCCAAAGAGGTCGCCCCCCGCGGCGTCGCTCGCCGTGAGCTTCGCCTGCTGCGTGATCAGCGGATCGATCTCCACCGGATACACGGCGTCCGCGTCGTCGACATGAATCGCGAGCCGCCCGTGCTCGAGGGAGAGCCACGCAGGGAGCTCCCGGCCCGTCGCGTCCGTCGCGTAGAGCGCCGAATACGCGAGCACGCGGCGATCCGCGTCGTCCACGAGATCGAGCGCATCTCCACGCCCATCACCGTCCTCATCCGTGAGCGCGGCCCGCAGATCGCCGCCGAGCTCCAGCGTGACGACCTTCGTGCCCGCACAAGCCGGCGCCCGCGCGAGCGTGAACCCTTGTTCGAGCCCGAGGGGGCCATTCAGATACCATTCGTCGAGGCCCTCGCGGCGATACCGAACGAAATTCCCCTCCGCCTCGGGCGTGGCCTCGCCGAGCGTCGTGACGTCCGATGCGCAGCCGAAGGCCGCCGCGCGCATCGAGAACGTGGCCCCGCCGTCGCGCGAGGTCACCTGCACGCCGGCGCCGTCGAGCGTCGTCGAAAACGCTTGCGCCTCGTTGTCGGCGCGCAGGCGACCGAGCGACGCGGCCTCCGCGGCATAATGCGGCGGCGCCCCGCGCTGCGTCGAAGCGATGTAGGCCGCGCGCAGGTCCTTCCCCATGGCCGCGGGTGTCTGCCGCGCCGGGGGCTCTGCGGCTGCCGGAGCCGTGCCTTCCGTTGCGGGCTCTCCCCCGCAGGCTGTCGTGGCGGCGGCGACCCCGAGGGCGAGGACGAGGCACC
Organism: Polyangium sp. 6x1; assembly: GCF_029946515.1. Classification (GTDB taxonomy): domain Bacteria; phylum Myxococcota_A; class Polyangia; order Polyangiales; family Polyangiaceae; genus Polyangium. The sequence goes on along the minus strand of NZ_JARZHH010000016.1, from coordinate 180,195 downwards.
GCAGCGCGACGAAATGCGTTCGTTTTCCGTTCATTGGATTCTCTCTTCCAGGCTCCATCGACCTTGCGCCTGCGTTGGGCCCCTTGCCCTCTCCTTGCAGCTCGAGCCGCACCCGCAGAGGGTCTCGCGAACAGCGACGACGCAGAGGTGACGCGTGAAATCGTGCTCCTTGCACCCAGATCACGCGTCGCCGGGGCAAGTCGCATCGCTTCATGCATTTTTTTGAGAGGTCGCCTGGGGAGGCGTCGCGCCGGGGCGCTGCCCCGGGCCCCGCGGTTTTCACGGGGGAGAGACGCCGAGGCGGCAAGCGGCCTCGGCATTCAGTGCCCGCTCGAGCTCCCGGAGGTTGAAGCGGGTCTTCATCGCTTGCTGCGCGTCGGGCGGGAAAAGCACGTTCAAGTCTTTCCCGTACAGCGACCCATCCCTGGGCGTGCGGACGCCAGAGGGCGCCCCGGTCGCGTCGAGGTCCATCACGGCGGGGGTGCGCCGGCCGGACGCGATGGCCACGCGGCCGTCCTTGACGACGACCTCCTCGCACAGGGCTTCGAGGTAGAGTTGCTTCGGACCGGAGCCGTACACGAGGTAGCTACATACCGCGACCCCGCCGTGCGACGTGGATGGCTGGAGGTTCGCGAGGAGCGTGGCCTTGATCTGAGCAGGCGTGAGGGTGCGGCCGTCGAGGGTGATGGGCTCATTCGTGAAGGGGCCTGCCTCCGTGGCGCCGCAACGGTCCGGCGGCGGCGCGTCGCTCGCGGGCGGCGCGACGGCGGAGGGTGCGGGCCCGTCGCTCGCGGGCGCGGAGACAGCCGGGGAGGACACAGGCGGCGCTTCCTGGGCGGCGCAGGCAGGGATCAAAAGGGCGGTGACGAGGACGAGGCTGCGCATGGAAGGCGGGCGTGATGCGCCTGAACACGAGAAGCAAAATTGCCGCATTCGCGACGCGTAGCACGCTCGCTCTGCATCAGCCCGTTCGATGAACTGCGCATCGCGCAGTTCATCGACCACGCGTCCAGCGCTTGCGCTGGTCCAGGTCCAGGAGCGGACAGCTCCTGGTGGGGCCTGGGGCAACGCCCCAGCGAGGCGCCGTCACAGATCGATCTGCATCCCCAGCTCGACGACCCTGCCCGGGGGCAGGCCGAAGTAGGCGGTCGCTGGCCGGGCGTTGCGCGAGATGAATGCGAAGAGGGCTTTGCGCCACTTCATCATTCGGGAACGGCCTGTGGGGAGGAGTGTCTCGCGGCCGAGGTAATAACTCGTCGTCCGGAGATTCACGTCGAGACCGTGGCCCTTGCATGCGGCGAGCACGCTCGGCACGTGCGGCGTTTGCATGAAGCCGTATCGCGCGGTCACGCGGTAAAACCCGTGGCCCATGTCGTCGACTGCGATTCGCTCCTCGGAGGTGATCTCCGGGACGCGCTCGTTGACCACGGAGAGGAGCACGACTTGTTCGTGGAGGACCTTGTTGTGCTCGAGGTGGTGGCGCAGCACGGGGGGTGTGCCTTGCGGGTTCGACGCCATGAAGACGGCGGTGCCTTCGACACGGTGCGGCTTTCGCGCCTCCACGTCGCGCAGAAAGGAGTCGAGCGGGAGGAGGTTTGCCTTGAAGGCCTCGCCGAGGATGCGGCGGCCAGCCTTCCAGGTCGTCATCACGACGTAGATGGCGGCGCCCATGACGATGGGGAACCAGCCGCCGTGGAAGAACTTTGCTGCGTTTGCGCCGAAGAACGCGAGGTCGATGCTCAGGAAGAGCAGGACCGGCGGGAGTGCCTTCCAGAGTGGCCATTTCCAGCGCTGCGTCACGACGACGAAATAGACGACCGTCGTGATGCCCATCGTGCCCGTGACGGCGATGCCGTAGGCCGCGGCGAGCGCGCTCGAATTTTGGAACCAGAGCACGAGGAAGATGCAGGCGACGCAGAGCGCGCGGTTGATCTCGGGGATGTAGATCTGGCCCTCGGTCTCCTTCGAGGTGTGGACGATGGTCACGCGCGGGAAATAGCCGAGCTGCACGGCTTGCTGCGTGAGCGAGTAGGCGCCGGAGATGAGCGCTTGCGAGGCGACGATGGTCGCCGCGGTGGCGATCGCGACCGTCGGATAGAGGGCCCAGGAGGGGACGAGGGCATAAAAGGGGTTCGTCGCCGCCGAGGGATCCCGGAGGAGGCAGGCGCCCTGGCCGAAGTAGTTCAGGAGCAGCGCTGGCCAGACGACCGCGTACCAGACCGTGCGAATGGGGCCACGGCCGAAATGCCCCATGTCGGCATAAAGCGCCTCGCCGCCGGTGATGCAAAGGACGACGGCGCCGAGCAACAAGAAGCCGTGGCCCTTGTGCTCCAGGAAAAACCCGACCGCGTGCCGCGGATCGACCGCCGCGAGCACGGAAGGCTCGAGCCAGATCCAGCGCACGCCGAGCGCCGCGATCGTCAAGAACCAGATCAGCGTGACCGGGCCGAAGACGTTGCCGATGCCCGCCGTGCCGCGTTTCTGCACGAAGAAAAGCGATAGCAGGACCACGACGGTCAGCGGGACGACCGCTGGTTTCAGCGACGTCGTGGCCACCTCGAGCCCTTCCATCGCGGAGAGGACCGAGATGGCCGGCGTGATGACGCCGTCGCCATAAAGAAGCGCCGCGCCGAAGAGGACGAGGAGCACGAGCGGGCCGAGGGCGGCGCTGCCGTCCTTGCGTGGGGGCACGAGCGCGAGCAGCGCGAGGATGCCTCCCGAACCTTGATTGTCGGCCTTGAGGATGAAGGTCAGGTACTTGACCGTCACGACGAGGAGCAGGGACCAGAAGACGAGCGACAGCACGCCGAGCACGTTCTCCGGCGTGGCGTCGACCCGGTGCGTGCTCGCGGGGCTGAAGCATTCTTTGATGGCATAAAGCGGGCTCGTGCCGATGTCGCCGAACACGACGCCGAGGGCGCCGAGGAGGAGCGGCCAGCGAACCGCGTGCGGTGCATGTGCCGCGGACGGCGCATGCGCGCTCGTAGATGGCACTTCAGAAGGTTCGACCGTCATGGGGCCCGAAGGGTACCCCCTTCCGGGGATGCCCCCGACATCCCGGACCCAATCTTGATACTTTCTTGATACCCGACCGCGGGACCTTGACGTCCCGCTTACACGGAAAGCTTTATATACGCGGCATGCAGCTCGCCGGCATGCTCCCGGATCGCCGCGTCCTCTTCGGCTCGGTGGCCCTGCTCCTCGCGTCCGTCCCCGAGGCGCGCGCGGACGAGGCTCCGCCGCCCGCCACGTTTCAGCTCGGCGGGTATGTGGAGGCGTTTTACCAGTGGAATTTCGGGCGGCCCTCGAATGGCATCACCCATTATCGAGGGTTCGACAACCGGCACAATACGTTCACGCTGTCGAACGTCGCCCTGGACGCGTCCTGGGACGTCGAGCGAATCGCGGGGCGGGTGACGCTCCAGGTGGGGCACACGCCGAGCACGTATTACCTCGCCGAGCCGGCGCTCGCGGGCGCGAGCGGGACGAACGCGACGAGCCTGGAGCTCTGGAAGTACGTCCAGCAAGCCTACGCGGGATATCGGTTCGACATCGGGCGCGGGCTCCTCGTCCAGGCCGGCCTCTTCCTCTCGCCGATCGGACCCGAGGGGATCGCCGTGCGCGACGGCTGGAACTTCTCCCGATCGAACCTGTTTTTCGGGCTTCCGTTTTACCATACCGGCGCGCGCGCGACGTATCCGCTGAGCGACGCCTGGGCCGTCACGCTCGCCTGTTACAACGGCTGGAACAGCGTCGTCGACAACAACGACGAGAAATCGCTCACGGCGCAGGTCACGTACACGCGGCCGGACAAGGTCGCTCTCTCGCTCTTGTATTTCACGGGCGTCGAGCGGCCCCGCGGCGCCCCCGAGGGCCGCGCCTGGCGGCACCTCGTCGACGCGCACGCGACCGTCCACCCGACGGACAGGCTCTCGTTCATCGCGCATCTCAATGGAGGGACGGAGCCCAATCATTTCGGAACGAGCGCCTGGATCGCGGGCGCGCTCCATGCGCGTATTCGTGTCGCGGAGAAGCTTTTCCTCGCGGCGCGTGGAGACGCGTTCCACGAGCGCGTGCCGACGAGCGACGCGGGCACGGCCTCGGCCATCTTCTGGCCGGTCTCGTGGGTGGCGTCCGGCACGGCGACGGCGGACTTCCGCCCGCACGAGCGAGCGTCGTTCCGGCTCGAATACCGCCACGATCACGCGGCGGGAACCATGTATTTCGGCGGCGCGGTCGCGGGCAATGGGCTGGACGCGCCGTTCGTCCCGAACCGCAGCACCCAGGACTCCGTCACGCTCGGCGCGACGACGTGGTTTTGACGATGAACCCGTACCGACGAAACGAAAACGCGAAGATCGAGCGTGATCCCGAGGGGAGCGAGCAGAGGGGCCTCCTCTGGGTATGGCTCGGTCTCGGTCTCTTGCTCGTGCTGTACGACGCCGGTCGGCCAGGGCCCTGGGGCGCCGCGAGCTCGCTCGGCATGTTGATGTCACTGCTCGCGCTGAAGGGCCTCGTCGGCCCCTGCATCACGCGCCTCCGCCGCGAGGGACGGCGCGAGAGGAATTGAGCGGCGTCCTCGGCGAGCCGCGCGTGAACGTGTTACGCCTGCACCTCGCCCTCGATCACGCGGAAGCTCGTCCATGAACGATCCCGAAAGCCGACCCGATCCCGACGCGCTCGTCCGGAGGGCGTACGAAGAAGAGGGGCGCGAAAAACGAGCGCGTCTCCGCATCTTTTTCGGGTTCGCCCCCGGCGTCGGCAAGACGTACCGCATGCTCCAGGTCGCGCGGGAGCGCGCGATCGAGCAGAAGCTCGACGTCGTCGCCGGGATCGTGGAGACACACGGGCGGGCGGAGACCGAAGCTTTGCTCGAAGGGCTCGACGTCCTCTCGCGGCGCAAGGTGGAGTATCGCGGGCGCGCCCTCGACGAGCTCGACCTCGACGCCGCGCTCGCGCGAAGGCCCAAGATCCTCCTGCTCGACGAGCTCGCGCACACGAACGCCCCGGGATCGCGGCACGCGAAGCGCTGGCAAGACGCGATCGAGCTGCTCGACGCGGGCATCGACGTCTACACGACCGTCAACGTGCAGCACGTCGAGAGCCTGAACGACGTCGTCGCACAGATCACGGGCATCCAGGTGCGCGAGACGATCCCCGATTCGATCCTCGAACGGGCCGACGAGATCGAGCTCGTCGACATCGCCCCGGAGGAGCTGCTCGCGCGTCTCCGCGAGGGAAAGGTCTATCTCCCGGAGCAAGCGAAGCGCGCCACGGCGCACTTCTTCAAGCGCGGGAACCTGCTCGCCCTGCGCGAGCTCGCGCTCCGTCGCACGGCCGAGCGCGTCGACGTGGACATGCGGGAGTACCGCGAGCAACACGGCGTCGTCACGCCCTGGCCCGCGGGCGAGCGCATTCTCGTCTGCATCAGCCCCGCGCCGAGCTCGGGCCGGCTCATGCGCGCGGCGAGCCGCATGGCCGCGGGCCTGCGCGCGCCGTGGGTCGCGGCGTACGTCGAATCGCCCGCCGTGAAGGCGCCGAGCGAAGCCGATCGGGCGCGGCTCGAATCCCATTTGCGCCTCGCGGAGATGCTCGGGGGCACCGTGACGAGGCTCTCCGGCACGAGCATTTCGGAAGCGCTCTTGCGATATGCGCGCAAGCACAACGTCACGCGCATCATCATCGGCAAGCCGACGCATTCGCGCCTTCGGGACCGGCTGCGCGGCTCGCTGCTCGACGAGGTCGTGCGGGGCAGCGGGGACGTCGACGTGCACGTCATCAGCGGGAGCGAGAGCGCGGAGACCGCGCCGGTACCAGCCGAGGCGCCGAAGGAGCCGACGCGCGCCGTGATGTACGGGTGGGCCGTCCTGCTCGTCGTCGCCACGACGGTCCTCGCGGCGGCCGTGCACGCCGTCTATCCCGTGCCCGATCTCGAAGTGCTTTACGTGCTCGCGGTCATGCTCGCGGCCGTGCGCTTCGGTCGAGGCCCGTCCATCCTCGCGGCCGCGCTCGGCGTGGCTGGGTACGATTTTTTCTTCGTCCCGCCCTTTCACACATTGAATGTCGCCGACGCGCGGTATTTCCTGACGTTCGCGATGATGTTCGGCGTCGGCCTGCTCCTCAGCGAGCTGACGGCCCGCATCCAGCGCCAGGAGCAAGACGCGCGGCATCGCGAGGCGTGGACGGCCGCGCTCTACGAGCTCAGCCGGGATCTCGCGGCGGCGGATGATACCGAGGCGGTCGCCGCGGCCGTCGCGCGCCACGCCGAGCAGGTCTTCGAAGCGACGGCGCACGTGCTGCAATCCGTGGACGACGGCGCCATGCGGGCGGTCGCCGTCGCCCCAGCCGCAACGAGCCTCGATTCCGCCGATCTCGCGGTCGCCCGCTGGGCCTTCGAACACGCCCGTCCTTCAGGATTGGGCACGGATACGCTCCCGGGCTCGAAGATCGTATGCGCTCCACTCACGGTCCGAGGCGCGCCGCTCGGCGTGCTCGTGCTCGCGCCGAAAGGAACGACGCCGCTCGGGGCCGAGCAACGCGCGTTCCTCGACGCATTCTGCAGGCAGGCAGCCTTCGCCTTCGATCGCGTGCGGCTCACGAGCGAGGCGAACACCGCCGCCCTGCGCGCGAAGACGGAAGAGATGCGCAGTTCCTTGCTCTCGGCCGTCTCGCACGACCTTCGCACGCCGCTCTCGGCAATTACAGGCGCGGCCACGGCGCTGCGCGACGACGGGGGTCTCGGCGCGAACACCCGCGCGGAGCTACTCGACTCGATCTGCGAGGAGGCCGAGCGGCTGGAGAGGCTGGTCGCGAACCTGCTCGACATGACCCGCCTCGAAGCAGGCCCGGTGGCGCTGAAGCGCGAATGGGTGCCACTCGAAGAGCTCGTCGGCTCCGCGCTGACGCGGCTCGAACGAAAGCTCGGGGAGCGGCCCGTGAACGTCGCGATCGCGGAAGCGTTACCACTCCTGTCCGTAGATCCCGTACTCTTCGAGCAGGTGTTCATCAATCTCTTCGAGAATGCCGCGCGGTACACGAGCCCCGGATCGCCGATCGAGGTCCTCGCCCGCAGCGAGCCCGGCGTCGTGCTCATCGAGGTGGCCGACGCGGGCCCAGGCCTCCCGGCCGGGAGCGAGTCGCGCATCTTCGAGAAGTTTTACCGCGGAGGGCACACAGGCAGCGCCGGCGCAGGGCTCGGGCTCGCGATCTGCAAGGCGATCGTCGAGGCGCACGGCGGCACGATCACCGCCGAGAATCGCCGCCCGAGCGGCGCAAATTTCCGCATCCGCGTGCCGATCCCCGGCGTCGCCCCTTCCATCTCGTCGCACGTGGAGGAGGCGCGGCCATGACGGATTTTCGTCCGCTGGTCCTCCTCGTCGAGGACGAACCCCAGATGCGAAGGTTCATGCGCGCGACGCTGACGTCGCACGGCTATCGGCTGCTCGAAGCAGGCACCTCCGCAGAGGCGCTCATGCTCGCGAGCACCCACAATCCCGAGCTCCTGCTGCTCGACCTCGGCCTGCCAGACGGCGACGGAATCGAGCTCACGCGCCGGATCCGCGAATGGGGTCGGATGCCCGTAATCGTCATCTCGGCGCGCGGGCGCGAGGACGACAAGGTCGCCGCACTCGACGCAGGGGCAGACGATTACCTGACCAAACCCTTCGGCGTGAACGAGCTACTCGCGCGGATGCGAGTCGCGCTGCGGCACGCGCGCGCGGGGGCAGCGCCAAGCGGGGCGCAAGCCATCGAGGTCGGAGAGCTCAGCGTGGATCTCGTGCGGCGCGAGGTAAAACGAGGGGGCCAAGAAGTGCACCTCACCCCCATCGAATACAAGCTGCTCGTCTTGCTCGCACAGAACGCCGGCAAGGTGCTGACCCACCAGCACATCCTGAAGGAGGTCTGGGGCCCGGCCTACGCAAACCAGCCCCATTACGTCCGCGTCCACATGGCCGAGCTGCGGAAGAAGATCGAAGCAAACCCAGCGCGGCCCAAATGGCTCGTGACGGAGCCAGGAGTCGGGTATCGGCTCCGGGATCGCAGCGTGGACGACGCAGGCGCCTGATACCGACGGACACGGAGGTCACGCGCGCCACAGGGCACCTCTTTTCGTCGCGGTGGCATACTCTCTGCTGCAACCGCGCGTCTGGAGGTCCGCCACGTGAAACCTTCCTTCACACGCTGGTTCGTCCTTTCCGTCGGAATGGTCGTCGCCTGGGCGGCCTGTGTGCCCGAGCCGAAATCCGTGCCATGCTCGAACCAGCGCGATTGCGAGGGCAAAAACGCGGCGTTCCAGTACTGCGTCGAAAACCACTGCGTCGAATGCCTGAGCGACGCAAGCTGCGGCATGGGCAATGCGTGTGTCGCCGGCGTCTGCGAGCGCTCCTGCAAGGACGGTCGCGATTGTCTCGACGGCTACGCCTGCACGAGCACCCGCTGCACACAGCTGTAAGCGTCGCGCCGGGGCGCTGCCCCGGACCCCGCGGGGGCTATTCGCCCCTCGACCCGAACCAGGGCCAGCCCTGGACCTTTGGGGGAAAAACTGCGCGATGCGCAGTTTTTCCCACAGGCCGTTGGCAAGACCATCGAGGGCGTCTCACGCTTCAACGGGCGTTGCCAGTCGAACCGTCGGCGAGGCTGTCTCGGCTGGCAGGATCGTGGCTGGTCTTGAACCCGGCTGTTCGATGAACTGCGCGGAGCGCAGTTCATCGACCCCGAGTCCAGCGCTTGCGCTGGTCCGGGTCCAGGGGCGGATAGCCCCGGTGGGGCCTGGGGCAAAGCCCCAGCGAAGCGCCTTCCAGCTCAATTCGACGCGAGCTGTCGAATCGCGAGACCGAGGCCGTCGCGCAGGGTGGCGAGCGTGCGCACGCGCGACAGGTCGAGGCCGAGAGAGATCATGGTCTGGGCGACGTTTGGCTTGATCCCGGTGATGATGCCTTCTGCCCCGAGGAGCCGGACGGCGCTGATGATGTTCAGCATGTGCCCGGCTGTGGCTGTATCGACCACCTCGACGCCTGTCAGGTCGAGGATTGCGAAGCGTGCTTGCGTGCGGGCCACCGAGGCGAGGAGGTCGTCTGTGACACGCGCGGCGCGACGGCTGTCGACGACGCCTACCATCGGGAGCGTGAGGACACGATCCCAGACCTGGATGATGGGCGTCTCCAGATTGAAGATGACCTCCTGCTGCCTTTGAATCAGCGCGAGCTTTGCCTCGAGGTCTGTCTTGATCTGGTGCGCCTCGTTGATGTTCAGGCTCATGCCGATGACGCCCGAGATGCGCTTGTCTTCCTCGGTCACCGGGATCATCCAGTGCTCCCAGACGACCCCGTCCGACTTGCCGATCACGTGGACGGGATGGCCCGCGAGCGCGCGGCGTACGTGCTCGTCGGATGCGATGAAATTTTGCCCGACGAGCTGACCGCGCGCGACGCCTGCCGAGAGTGCTCCGCGGCCGTCGTGGAAGTTGCAAATGCCTTTTTCGTCGGTCGCCCAGACGACCACGTCCAGGTTGTCGAGCAGCCCCTGGAGGATCCGCGCCATCCGAAGCCTGTCCTTTTCGGCGGCGATGCGTTGCTCGTCGGCGCGTCGCCGACGCTCGCGCTCGGCCTCGTATCGCTTCCGCTCGCTGATGTCGCAGAATACGACCACGGCGCCGACGAGCTCGCCCTTTTCGTCGCGAATGGGCCGGCCAGAGACCTCCATGGCCACGCCTTCGGGCCGCGCGTCGTTCCGCCCGAACATCTCCACGCCGTCCGTGACCTCTCCCCGCAGTGCGCGGGCGAGGGGAAGCTCGCCCGTCGGAAACGGGGTCACGCCGTCCGGCAGAAAGAGACCATATCGCTCGAACCAGTCCCAGGGCCCGGCGTCGCTCGCGCCTTTCCCGAGCATCATCATCGCCGCGTCGTTGAAGTGGACGAGCTTGCCCTCACGATCGCAAAGGACGACGCCCACGGCGAGGCTTCGCAACGCCGCCCGGAGAAGCATGATCTCGCCGTCCTGAGCGGACGCGCGACTTTCACGAGGCGGGCCGCCATCGGCGGGCGCTGCTTCTGCGAGGCGCGCCTCCAGCTCGGCGACCCGCGCGCGCAGCGCCGCGCACTCCTCTTCCAGTCCGGGGTACGGCATGAGGTCCCTCCCTGCGCCCGCGTTTGAATCGGTGGACACAGGAGCGGTTGACAATGCCAGGATATCCGCTTCTTCGTCAACGGACCGACGGTGCCAGAAACGTGCCCCCGTCACGGGCTCCGTCTTCGGGGGCCGGTCACTTCGGCGCGGCGGCGTTCACCGTCTCGGGCTCGGCAGGCGTTGGGGGCGCCTTCGCGGCCTCTTCGGCGACCTTTTTGAAGTTCCCGAGGCCATTCTCGAAGTCCTTCCCGATCATCGCGTCCATGTCCATGAAGAGGCCAAATGCCTTCCCGAGAAAATCGTTCTCGCCGCTCATGAACCACGTGATCTTGGTCTCCTTTCCTGCCGCCTCGACAGCGAATCCATTGTCGGCCTTGGACGCGAACGGCTTCAGGAACTCGAGCTTGATGTCCACGCGCTCGTTCGGCTTGACCGCGGCGATCGTCATCCGGCCCGCGCCGACGTCGTCGTTGCCCTCCCATTCGTACACGGCGCCGACCTCGCCTTGCTTGCCGTCGAACTTCGTCTTCATCTTCGGATCGAGCTTGGCCCACGGAGACCACGACGCCCACGTCCGGAAGTCCTTGACCTGGGCAAACACGAGGTCCACCGGCGCCGCAATGGTGGCATGACGCTCGACCCGGTACGTGGACGGGCGCGTCGCGATCACGATCAAGAGCACCACGATCACGGCCGCGAGCCCGATGCCCACGCGAATGGCGATTTTCTTCAACGAGGCCTCCGAGGTGTAGGGACAAACCTTCCTACGGTGGCTGGAAAGTCGCGTCAAGACTGGAACTGTCGCTGTCGATCGCGCACAGGTTCGTCCCGGTCAAACCGTGCGTCAGCCGGCCGGCGCTCCACCCGGCGCGCGTCGAGGCCGGCCTCTCCTGCCCTCGGCCCACGCGCGAAACGCAAAACGAAGGGGATGCCCGCCCGTGAGCGCCGAGGCCACGTCCCACAAGGCGACGATTTCACTCGTGTCGCGCGGGCGGACGAACCAGACCGGCTCCCACGCCTCGGGCGCAAAGCGGGCCCGGAATGCGCGCAGGCCCTCGAAATCGTAGACGTTGTGCCCGATGCGCCGCAGGAGCCGCAAGCCCTGCGGCAAGGGCCCCGCGAGCGGGACGAGGCCCATCGTCACGCGCCCGCACGCCGCCGCCCCGAGCCCCTTCATCGCCGCGTCCACGACGAGCTCCACGGTCCCGTTCGGCGCGTCGTCGGCGCGGAGGATGTCCTCGAAAAACCAGCCGCCCCGGCCAGGCACCGGCACCGCCGCGAGCACCGCGCAGAGGCGAGCGCCCCGCTCGGCGACGACGTAGAGCCGCTCGGAGGGCCTATAAAAGAGGTCCACCGAGAGCAAGAAGCCCAAGGCGCCGCCCCGCCGCCCCGCGCACCAGCGCGCCGAGAGGGCCGCGATCGCAGCGCCGAGCTCGCCCCCGAGCTCCTCGGCATTCACCACGCGCGCCCGCACGCCTTTGGCGCGCGCGCGGCGGATCTGCTCGCGAAGACTCCTCCGCCCGGCGAGCACGCGATCCCATTGCAGCGGATCCCATACCGGCTGCCGACCCAGGAGCAAACGCTCGAAGAACGCGTCGCGCGGAAAATCCTCGACCGCGCAGAACCCAGCGCGCCGGCCCACCCCGCGCGCAGCCTGCACGAACGCGCGCGCCGTCCGGCCCGTATGCTCGGGCGCGCAGAGCGGCGAGCCGACCGCGATCCACGCCCGGCCCGTGTCCGCGAACGCGACCCAACCCCCCGCGCCGTCACGCCACGCGCGCATCCCGGGCGCGAGGGACTGAAACGCCACCGTGTCGCGGCCGAAGCGATGCACCGCCTCGGCGAGCGTCGACGGGGCGGCAGGGCGTGGGGCGTGCAGCACCGAGGGCTCCGCGCAGGAGATCATGCCTTCCGCCGGGACGGGCGGTCCGACTCCGGCTCGAAGAACATGGGCGCAGGCCCCTCGGCGCCGACAGCGGCGGCCACGCGCCCGAGGCCACGCGTGAGGGCGGCAAGCTCGTCCGCGGGCAGGTCGGCGAGCGCGGCGATGAGCTTGAGCTGGACGGGCGGGGCGGCCTCGCGGAGCAGGACGCTGCCGGCGGGGGTGATGGCGATCTCGGCGCGGCGCGCGTCGTCCGGAGAGACGTGCCGGTCGACGAGGCCGCGCTGGACGAGGCGCGCGACCACGACCGAGACGGAGCTCGGGTCGGTGGCGGTGCGCGCCGCGAGCTCGGCGATGGAGTAGCGTTTTCCGCTGGCCAGCTCGCCGAGGACGAAGAGCTGCGCCCCGCTCACGCCGTGCGCCTTTTCCACGGCCGACGACGAGAGCCGAAGCGCCCGGATGATGTGACGGAGCGAGTCGAGCACGGCGGTCAGCTCGGCCTTCTCGGCGGACGGCGATTCCGATCCATGGGATCCCATGTTTTGACCCAACAGGGTAGAGCCGGACGGGCCCGCCGGCAACCACCCGGTGCGCGTGGGGGCTTGCGCGGCCCGTCTCCCGCCCATGTTGAAGGCATGCGCGCTCTCGTCCTGACCGAACCCCGCCGCCCGCTCGCGCTCCTCGAACGCCCCGAGCCGACGCCCGGACCGGGGGAGGTGCTGCTCGACGTGCGAGCCTGCGCGGTCTGCCGGACCGACCTTCACCTGGTCGACGGCGAATTGCCCGATCCGAAGCTACCGCTCGTGCCCGGCCACCAGATCGTGGGCGAGGTGCTCGCGGAGGTGCCGCAGCCGGGCCAAACGCCGCGCTTCGCCCGCGGGGCGCGCGTGGGCGTGCCCTGGCTCGGCTTCACCTGCGGAAAATGCTCGTATTGCCTTTCGGGACGCGAGAACCTCTGCGACGCAGCGCGCTTCACCGGCTACCAGATCGACGGCGGATTCGCCGAGCGGGCCGTCGCCGACGCCCGGTATTGTTTTCCCATTCCCGAGGGATATCCCGATCTGCAAGCTGCGCCGCTCCTTTGCGCCGGTCTCATCGGCTATCGGACGCTGCGCATGGCGGGGGACGCGGAGCGAATCGGCATTTACGGTTTCGGCGCGGCAGCGCACCTCGTGGTGCAGGTGGCGCGGCATCAGGGTCGTCGCGTCTTCGGCTTCGTGCGGGCCGGCGATGAAAAGGCAAAAGAATTCGCGCTCCAGATGGGAGCAGAATGGGCCGGCGCATCGAACGAGCCGCCGCCGGTGGAGCTCGATGCGGCCCTGATCTTCGCGCCCGCAGGCGAGCTCGTCCCGGCCGCGCTGCGCGCCGTGCGAAAAGGAGGGGCCGTGGTTTGCGGGGGGATCCATATGAGTGACATCCCCTCGTTCCCCTATTCGATCCTGTGGGGCGAGCGCGTTCTGCGGTCGGTCGCAAACCTGACGCGGAAAGACGGCGAGGAGTTCCTCGCACTCGCCCCTCGCGTGCCGCTACGAACCGAAGTGAACGTCTATCCGCTGGAGGAGGGCGCCAGAGCCCTCGCGGACCTCCGGCACGGGCGCTTCTCGGGGGCCGCGGTGCTGACGCCGAAGCGAGCGTAGGAGGCGTCGCGCCGGGGCGCTGCCCCGGACCCCGCGGGGGCTGTTCGCCCCTCGACCCGAACCAGGGCCAGCCCTGGACCATTTGGGGAAGAACTGCGCGATGCGCAGTTCTTCCCACAGGCCGCCGCTGTACCGCGTCGCCAGTTGAACCGTCAGCGCGGCTGTCTCGGGTTGCGGTCTTGACCTGGCCCGTTCGATGAACTGCGCATCGCGCAGTTCATCGACCCCGAGTCCAGCGCTTGCGCTGGTCCGGGTGCAGGGGCGGACAGCCCCTGCTGGGGCCTGGGGCAAAGCCCCAGCGAAACGCCTCCCCTTCCCCACCCCGACGCCCGCTGCCATCCTCCCGGCGTGTTTCCCAGGCCGCGGCTCGTCTTCTTCGACGTCATGGACACGCTCGTCCGCGACCCCTTCCGCGACGTCATGCCCTCGTTCCTCGGGATGAGCCTGCCCGAGCTGCTCCGGTGCAAGCACCCGACGGCGTGGGTCGACTTCGAGCTCGGGCGCATCGATGAGCGCGCGTTCCTCTCGATGTTCCTGCCCGGCCGCTCCTTCGACGCCGAGGGGTTTTGCAAGGTCGTCCGCGAGAGTTACGCGCTGCTGCCCGGCATCCGCGAGCTGCTCGCGGACCTCCGAACGAGCGCGCCTGACGTGCGGCTTTACGCGCTCTCGAATTATCCGCCCTGGTACCGCTGGATCGCGGAGCGCTGCGAGCTCGACATGCTGCTCGACGGCGCGTTCGTCTCGTACGAGACCGGCGCGCGCAAGCCCGATCCCGAGGCGTACCTCGTCCCTTGCCGGAGGCTCGGCGAGCGGCCCGAACAGGCGCTCTTCGTCGATGATCGCGAGAAAAACTGCGAGGGCGCCCGCGCCGTCGGCATGCAGGCAATCGTGTTCGACTGCGCCATGAAGCTCCGCGAGGCGCTCGCGCAGCGGGGGCTCGTCGCACCCTGAGGCTGCGCGCTTGACCCGGCCCGTTCGATGAACTGCGCATCGCGCAGTTCATCGACCCCGAGTCCAGCGCTTGCGCTGGTCCGGGTGCAGGGGCGGACAGCCCCTGCTGGGGCCTGGGGCAAAGCCCCAGCGCGACGCCCACGGAATCTTGCGGGCCTTCCGCCCCTGCTTCTATGCTGGCGCTGTTCTGCTGGGTTTTTGCGCGGAGAGCCATGTACGCGTCGCTGGTCGAGCACGTTGGGACGGGGAAGATGATTCGCCTCGAGCGACGTTTGTCGGGCGAGCCGTCGCTGCACGGGTACCTCCTCGGCCTTGGGCCCGAGCTTGGGCTCATCCACTGCTTCGATGACTTCGAACCCGACGGCTACACGCTCTTCCGCCTGGAAGACGTGCTCGCCCATGAGCGCGGCGCTCACGAGGAGCACTGGGATCGCATGCTCGAAAGCGAGGGGCTGCTCGGCGGGCTGCGCTTGCCGTTCGAGGTCGATCTGCGAGGTTTTCCCGCGGCGCTTCGCTCGATCCAGTCGCACCACGCGGACGTCATCATCGAGTGCGAGGACGAGGGCGAGGACGACGGCGACTTCTACCTCGGTCGGCTGCTCGAGGTCGGCGGTGAGACGGTCCTCCTGCACTACGTGGACGCGCTCGGGCGCTGGGACGAGTCGCCGACGATGATCTCGGTCGAGCGGATCACGAAGGTGCAGTTCGACACGCCCTACCTGCGGCGCTTCATGCGGTACACGGCCCCGTTCCCGACGCACTGAGCCGGCCGTAGAGGTGCGCGTAGAGGCTCGCTGGGCGATCCCATCCCGGTGAGGCGAGGAGCACGCGGCGGCGCAAGGACGCGCCTTCGGGGCCGGCGAGGTGCCCGAGGGCGCGGCGGACCGCGAGGACGAGGGCTTGTGCGCTCGGCGCGTCGAAGAGGAGGCCCGTGCCGCGGCCCGGATGCTCGTCTTCGTCGACGAGCGTGTCCGCGAGCCCGCCCGTGCGTCGCGCGACGGGCACTGCGCCGTAGCGCTGGGCTTCGAGCTGCACGACGCCGCAGGGCTCGAAGCGGGAGGGCATGATCAAGAGGTCCGCGGCCGCGAGCAGGCGGCGCGCGCGCGCGTCCGTGACGGCGCCGAGGAAGCGCGCATGTGCGGGGTGCGCCGCGGCTGCGGCGGTGAGGGCGCGTTCGAGTGGGTCGTCGCCGGCGCCGGCCACGACGACGGTCGCGCCGGCGCGGCAGAGGTCGGGGATCGCCGCGGCCATGAGGTCGGCGCCTTTCTGCGGCACGACGCGGCCGAGCGAGGCCACGAGCGGGCGCGTCGCGTCCGCGTCGAGGCCGGTCTCCGCGAGGAAGGCGCGCTTGCAGAGCGCCTTGCCGGCGAGATCGTCGGGGCCGAAGGGCGCGGCGAGGGCGGGATCACGCGTGGGGTCCCAGGCCTCGACGTCGATGCCGTTGACGATGCCGACGATGCCCTTTCCGTCGCGAGCGACGCGCGCGCGCAAGACGCCGTCGAGCAGCTCGCCGTGCGCAGGATCGAGGATCTCGCGCGCGTACGTGGGCGAGACCGTGGTGACCGCGTCGGCGGCGAGGAGGCCGGCCTTGAGCAGGTTCACGCGTCCGTGAAACTCGAGGGCATCGGGGCGGAAGTGCGAGGGGCCGAGGCCGAGGAACGCGAGCGTCTCCGGCGGGAAGACGCCCTGAAAGGCGAGATTGTGGATCGTGAGCACGGTGCGCGGCCTTCGGCCTCGGGCCTCGCGCACGAGGTACGGGACGGCTGCGCCCGGCCAGTCGTGCGCGTGGACGACGTCGAAGCCCTCGGCCATCGCGGCGGCGGCGCGCGCGAAGAAGGCGAAGCGGCGCGCGGTGTCGTGCTCGCCGTCGCCCTCGCGGCCGTAGATGCCGAGGTGCGCGGGGACGTCGGGAACCGAGACGACGCATGCGCGGACGCCGGGCGCGATCGGGATCTCCGGATCGAGGCGTTTGCCCGGCGGCGCGGGGATCACGACGGTGACGTCGTGCCCGAGGCGAGCGAGGGCGCGCGCGAGCCCGGCGACGCCGTCCGCGATGCCGCCGAAGCGGACGACGGGCGCGAGCTCGGCCGCGACGTGGAGGATCTTCACGGGCGGATCAGGGCGGGCACTTGCCGCAGTCCCCGGGGCAGGTGCACGCGTTCTCGCTGCCCACGGTGCAGACGCCGTCGCCGCACATGCCGGCGCACACGCCGCAGTCCCCGGGGCAGGTGCACGCGGTCTCGAAGGGCTGGCAGGTGCCGTCGCCGCAGATGCCAGAACAATCGGCCGGGCAGGTGACGGCCTCGCTGCAGTGACAGACGCCGTCGCCGCACTTGGGCCCGCAGTCCGCCGCGCAGCTCGAGCATGTCTCGCCGCTCTCGCACGAGCCGTTGCCGCAGCACGCGCCGGGGCAGTCCTTCGAGCAGGTCAGGCATGTCTCGCCGAAGTTGCACGTGCCGTCGCCGCAGCAGGCGCCGCAGTCCGCCGCGCAGCTCTGGCAGGTCTCGCTGCCGCCGCAGGACTTGTTGCCGCAGATCTCGCCGCAGTCCTTGGGGCAGTTCGACTTCGACTCGGTCCCGTTGCAGTTGCCGTTGCCGCAGCCGGCGGGGCAATCGGTCGGGCACTTGTCGTTGTTCTCGTAGTTCTGGCAGACGCCGTCGCCGCAGTTGGGGCACGCGCCGCAGTCCTCGACGCATGCGCCGCAGAGGATCTCTGCCGGCTCGCAGACGGCGTTGCCGCAGCAGTCGCAGTCGTCGTAACAGGTCGAGCACGTCTCGCCGAAGTTGCACGTGCCGTCGCCGCAGCAGGCGCCGCAGTCCGCCGCGCACGTCGAGCAGTTCTCGCCGAAGCTCGTGTCGCACGTGCCGTTCGGGCAGCACGCGCCGCAATCGCCCTCGCAATTCGCGCACGTCTCGCCGAAGCCCGTGTCGCACGTGCCGTTGCCGCAGCAGGGCTTGCAGTCGGCGGGGCAGTTCGCGCACGTCTCGGTGCCCTCGCAGGTACCGTCGCCGCAATTGCACGGGCAATCGGCGAGGCAGCTCCCGCACGACTCGCCGGGTACGCACGCGCCGTCGCCGCAGTTCGGCTGCGCGGCGCAGGAAGGCGTGCCGCTGCCCGGCGGATTCTCGACGCAGACGTACCCCGTCGGACAAGGATGCTCGAGGCAAACACACGGCAAGCTGAGCGGGACGACGCCCGTCGTGCCCGCGGGAAACTCGTTCACGACCGTCTCCGTGACGATCGAGGCATCGTCCCGCGCGAGGTCGAACGTGGCCGACGCGCGGTGCTTCGTCCCCTCGGGATCCGAGAGCGTGATCCGACGCGCGATCGGGAGCTCGGCGGCGCTCGTGACGGGGATCGTCTCGCTTTCGTCGACGCGCTCCCCGGTCTCGACCTTCATCGTGATCGAGCGAAGGCGCGCCGCGCATTCGGTGCCGACGCCCATCACGAGCGTGACGTCGGTGGTCGCCGAAGGCGCGACGTCACTGCCGCAATGCAAGCCGAACACGACGAGGAGAAACGCGAGCACCGCGACGACGGCGCCGCGCAGCGCGAGAGGAGCGGCCTTCCGGGACATGTCTCATCGTCGCGCCGATCGTGGGGCGCGCGCAATGTCCGGACGGGGCTAGCTCCCGAGCGCGCAAGCCGACGATACGGTCGTGCCGCAGCACGTCGAAGGTCCACACGCCTGACCCGTGGTCGTGAGGCCCGCGCCGCAGGAGAAGCCGGGGCTGCATCCACACGAGGACGGGCCCGCGTCGACGTCGCCCGCGTCGGTCGGGCCCGCGTCGCCAGGACCCGCGTCGGCGTCGTTGCATCCGCACACGGAGCCGACGTGGAAGACGAGCTTGCGCGTCGCGGCCTCGCAGAAGTCGATGTCGATGGTCTGCACGTCGCCGAGGACGGGCGGGAGCGCGGTCGGGCAAGCGAACTCCTTGCCCGGCCCGGCGTTCTCCTGGCCCTTCAGGGTCGCGAACGAGAGGACTTCGATGTTGACGCGGTCCGCCGCAGGTTTGCCCGCGTCGCGCTTGAGGACGAAGCTCGCGGGGCTGTCCCCCGCGAGGCTCACGCAGAGCGCGGCGATCTCCGCGCCCCCCTTGGTGACGACGACCCGCGCCGCGCCCGGCTTCGCGGGCGTCTCCACGGGAGCGAGCTCGACGAGGAGGTAACTCGGATCCTCGGAGACGTCCGATCCACACGCCGCGACGAGGCCGCCGGCCCCGATCGAGACGAGCGAGCCCACGGCGAGCGCGAGGGCCGCGCGCCGGCGAGGACGGGGCGTTTCGCGAGCGGCGTCCGGCATCAGAACCTCACGACGGCAGGAAAGACACGGTCGATGGTGCTCGTCGGAGGCCCGGCGACGGAGGACCCGTCGGGGCGCGTGACCACGACGATCACCGTGACCGCGGCGGCGCCCGCCGCGACGGCGCCGACGGTGCCCCAGAACCAGCCGCGCTTGTAGAAGGGCGTGTCCTTGGGCTTGGGCGCCTCCACGGTCGCGGCCCGCGGCGCGGTGAGCGTGAGGGTCGTGTCGCCCTGCGAGAGCGTCTTCGTGACCGTGGTCGTGTCGTACCCCTTGGCGCTGATCACGAACACGTGCTTGCCCGGGTCGAGGTCGACGCGGCCGTCTTCGGCGAGCTTGACGGGCGCGCCGTCGACGGTGACGTCGGCGTCCGTGGGGCTCCTCTGCAGCTCGATGCGCACGATCTTGCCGGCGACCTCTTCGCGGAGCTTGTCGATCTCGGTCTTCAGCGCGGGCTTGATGGGCGCCTTGCGCGCGTCGGCGTCGGCGACGGCGCCGTCGAGGGTGTCACGCGCCTCGACGTAGCGGCCGAGGGCGCGGAGCGAGGCGGCGATGTTGAAGCGGACGCTCGTCGAGGGGCTGATGTCGTCGGACTTGCGGAAGACCTCGAGGGCCTCGGCCCATTTGCCCTCGTCGCTGAGCGCGAGGCCCTGATCGAAGAGGGCGCGCGCTTCGCGTTGCTCGGGCGTGGGTTTGGCAGGGCCCGCCCCGAGCGCGGCAGGCGCGACGAACAAGCACGCGACGACAGGGGCGATGGCGAGCCATCGCAGCGGCGAACGACGCATCAATCGTAGCTCCGGACGAGAGGTCCGCCCTTCTTCACCGAGGTCGGGCCCGCCTTCGGGGTCGTCGTGCCGGGCTTCGTGGAAGGCTTGGCGGACGCGGCCAGGGGCTCCTGCGCGGCCGACGACGAGGGCGCGACGAGCGCGGCAGGGATCGTCGCGGGCGACGGCGCGGGCACGGGCGAGAGGGCCGACGGAGGCGCCGCGGCCGCCGCGAGCGTGTCGTCGCCCCGGCCGCGCGTGCTCAGGAGGAGGAGCGCGCCGCCGCCGAGGAGCAGCGTGACGAACACGCCGAGGAAGACGTGCAGCATCGACACGGCGCTCCGCGTTGGAGGCATGCCCTGCCCGAGCGCCTGCGGGTCGCTCTGCGCGAAGCCCGGGATCGACGAGCTCGACGTGCCGCTCTGCTCGGGGCCGAGCGGGAAAGGCACGTAGCTGCTCGGCGCCGGGGTATTTCCGTGCGGCGCGGGGATCTGCGGGGCCTGCCCGGGGTTCAGCGTGCCCAAGCGCGCCGACCCTGGGGCCGGCGTCGCGAGCCGCGCGGAGGGTTGCGACGGCGGCGGCGTGAACGAGCCTGGCGTGAGCGTGTTGATGCGCGGCGACGAGCTCATCTGCGCGCGCGTATGCGGCGCATTGCTCGCCACGCGCGCGAGCAGGGCCTTGCGCCACGCGCACCGGTCCCGGAACGTCTCGGCGATCCACGCCGCGGCCGAGGCGGCGTCGTGCGGGGCGCCGCGGGCGCGCGCCCACGCGCGGAGATCATTCTCCACGGCGAGGGCCGTCGGATATCGCTCGGCCCGCTCGCGCGCCATCGTGCGCATCACGATGGGATCGAGCGAGGCGTGGATCGCGTCGCGCACGTGGCTCGGCGGCTCCACGACCGCGCTCTGCAGGGCCATGATCGTCTCGAGATCCGAGTTCCGCGCGAAGGGCGAGTTGCCCGTGCAGAGCTCGTAGAGCATCACGCCGAGGCTGAAGACATCGACGGTCCGATCCACGTCCTGCCCGCGGAACGTCTCGGGGGCCATATACGGGAGCTTGCCTTTGAGCTCGCCGTGCGAGGTCTGCACCATGCGCTGCTTCGCCTTCGCCACGCCGAAGTCGAAGAGCATGGGGTGACCCGCGTCCGAGAGGATCACGTTGGAGGTCGAAACGTCGCGGTGGATGATCTCCAGCGACTCGCCTTCGAGGTTCTTCGCCTCGTGCGCGGCGTGCAGCGCGGAGGCGACCTCGGCGCCGATCCAGGCGACCATCCAGTCGGGGAACGCCGTCCCGTGGTTCTTCCGGATGTCCCGCAGCATGCGCTGCAGCGGGTCGCCGTTCGCGTAGTCGAGGACGACGAAGTGGTTTCCCGCCTCGGAGCCGACGTCGATCGTCGAAATGATGTTCGGGTGTCGTATCGCCGCAGCGACGTTGGCCTCGTCGTGCAGCATGTGGATGAAGGTCTCGTCCTCGGCGAGGAACGGGTGGATGCGCTTGACCGCCACGGGTTTGACGAACCCGCCGGGCGCGACGAAACGCGCGATGAAGACCTCACCCATGCCGCCGGACGCGAGCCGCTCTACGATCTCGTAGCGGCCGAGGCGCTCGGGGACGTCCTGGGACTCCGACATGGGAACGCCACGGTACACCTTTGGCGCTCTCGCCACAAACACCCGGCGATCCCGCCTCGGGGGCGGTCACTCGAATTTCCGGCTGACCCGACGGTCAGTGTTTCGCGTCGACCGCGCCAGGGCCGAGCAACGTGCCGCACATGGTCTTGCAGAGGATGTCGTGCGCGGCGCAGGTGCACTGGCCCTGCTTCTTCTGGTCGAGCTTCTTCTGCATCTCGGTGATGGTGAAACCGGCCCGCTTCTCGACCTTCTGGATCGTCCACTTGTCCCGGATCTGCCACGGCGTGCGCGGATCGGTGGCTTTGCCGTCGGCCTCGGCGCAGCAGCGGAAGCTCAGGAAGTAATAATAAAAGTCCTCGTCGTGCGTGTAGACCTTGGGGCGGCACTGGTTGCGGACGCCCTTGTACCAGGGGCCGCCGGTGTGGACGCTGTCGTAGAGCGCGTGCCGCGAGCCCTTGGGTTGCTCGCTCGCGACGACCTCGTCGGTGTTCGCCGGCATGTCGGCGACGCCGAAATCGCTGATGCAATTCGGCTGCGAGCCACTCGGCACGCCCTTCCAGAGCCGCGCGAGCTCGTCGCCGTCCCGCGCGGCGACCTTCTTCATGTTCGGATCGTCCCAGAGGTGGTCGCCGTTGCACTTGGCCGCGTCGCGCACGTAGCCGTGCGGGAACGGCTTCATCTCGGGGCCCTCGCACGCGAAGTTCCACTCCGACTCGGTGCACATGCGCTTGCCCACGGAGGCGCACTTGATCTGCGCCTGGTGGAAGCGGTTCATCACCTCGGGCCGCACGCCCTTCTGGTTCGGCCATTCATAGGTGTCGACGCAGTAGCGCTTCTTCACCTTCTTGCCGACGCATTTGCTGACCGGCTCGAACTCCTCGCAGACCGTCTTCTTGTTCGATTTGTCGAACCAGCTCTTCTTGCACTTGTGCTCGACCTCCGTGCAGTACTCGCCCTCGACGAGCTTCATGTCGGGCGGGCACGCCGAAGGCTCGGCCGAGGCCACGGGCGTCGGCGCAGGCGTGGCCATGGCGTTCGTCGTCGCCGGCGCAGGCTCTCCGGTCTTCGGGGTCGTGTCGGCGGGCGCCGCGTCCGCGGGCTTCTCGGTGGGGATCGCGGCCGCGGGCGGGGGCGCAAGCGGCGCGGGCGGCGGCGGAGGGCCGCCCGTCACGGGCTCGGGGGTCGCGGCGGAACACGCGGCCACGAAGACGACGGCCGCGACGATCGAAGGGAGGGACGAGACGATCCGCATACCCGCCCTCCCATAGTCGAGCGGGGATCGGGCGCCAGCCTCATTTCGGCGGGATGGGCGGCTCGTCGTCGGGCTGCACGCAGGCCGAGAGGTCGAAGAGCATGAAGAGCAGCGCCTTCTCCTGCGGCGAGAGATCAGTCGACTTGCAGCCGCTCGGGAACGCGACGCCGACCTCGTCCCCCGAGGAGACGTGAATGTCGCTGAAGACCACGCGCCCGCACTGGTTCTCCTCGGCCACGCCGATCGGCGTGTTGAACGTGAGGTACTGGACCGATCCCGGGTTTTCCCCGTAAATCCAGCGGCGCGAGATGGCCGGGTTGACCTCGTCGACCGTGTGCTGTCCTTCCTTGACGACGAGCTCGCCCGGGGTGGTCGAGGCGTTCACGTTGACGAGCCAGTCGCGGAGCGCGGCGCCCTTGGGGAAGGTGTCGTCGATCTTCGCGGTGAAGGGGTTTTCGAGGTCGGCCTGGTGGTTGAAGACCGCGGTCTGCGGGAAGGGCTCGGGGCCCTCTTCGAGCCAGTAATTGTGCCAGTGCGAGGCGAAGATGCGCCCGCCCTGCGAGGCGTAATCGAACATGGCCTGCCGGGCGGCCTGGGGCTTCTGCGAGCCGTTCTGGGCGGCCTCGCAGGCCATGAGGACGATGTCGTACTTCTTGAGGCTGTCGACGGTGCCCCAGAGCGTGGTCGCCGCGGCAAACGAGGCGCCGCCATTGAGCGACGCGGCGTACTTGTTCGAGCCGCCCGGGCCCGAGAAGAGCTGGACGCGGCCGCCGCCGTCCGCGGGCGTGAACTCGGCGTCGTCGATGCCGATCTTGCGCAGGAGGCACTCGAGCGGATCGGCGCCGCCCGTGGTGAGCGCGATCCGCGGGAGATCGCCCTCGGATTGGTTGCGCGGGAGGCGCGTGAGGTCGGGATCGGTGAGGGCGTTGTCGACGCACTCGGCGACCTCGGGCAGCACGATCTGCCGGCGCCACTTGCCGACCTGGATGACGAGCGGGATGTCCTTGCCGACCGGGACGTCTTCCAGGACGAACCTGCCCTGCGTGTCCGTGAGCGCGGTGACCACCGGGTCACCGGAGAGCACGGATCCGCATTGATCGCAGCTCGCGCCGTCGGGGAGCGGCTTCAGCGGCGCGTTCGGGATGTAGACGGTGATGTTGTAGAGCGGGGTTTTGCCGGCCGGATCATAGACCTTGCCGGTCACCGTGGTCTTCGCGCCGCCGGCGCAGCTCACCTGCTGGCATTCGAGGTTCGAGCAAGGCGGCCCGCCACCCGTGAAGGAGCCGCCGACGCCGTCGCCGCCCGTGCCGCCCTGGCCCATGCCGCCCTGCGCCACGCCGGTGCTGCTCGCCGTGCCACCCGAGCCCCCGGTCGCCGCGTCGCCGCCACCACAAGCGCCCGCAGAAAGCCCGATGAGGAGCGCGAAGGTCGCGCCGATCCCCACGCAAAGCGCGTGTTTGTTTCTCATGTTGCCGCCTCTCTCCCGGCGCCGCGGCGCCAAGCAAAGAACCCGAGCCGCGCCGAGCAAGCAGCGATCGTCGCTCACCCGGCCGTCATGCATTGTGCATGAGCCGAGGGAACGCTGCATCGCCGTCCTACGAAGGGCGTGGCCCCCCCGGGCCAGACGCCACCTCGATGGGGAGGCGGCGTCTGGAATCGAATCGTAGTGCCCAGGGTCGGAATCGAACCAACCACACGCGGATTTTCAATCCGCTGCTCTACCAACTGAGCTACCTGGGCATCACCGCGTGGGCCCTTGCGAGCTCCGCGGACCGCGTACGTTACGCGGAACGTCACCCAAGTCAAGCACCCAATTGTTCTTCCCCGACAACTTTTTCATCCGCGGGAAGAGGCAACGGGCCCGGGGCCTCCGACGCAGGGTTTTTCGCGGGGTCTCGGGCGAGGACGTCGAGCGACGCGGGGGGCTCGGCCGGACCAGCCGCGGAAGGAAGCGCGGCCCGCGGAGGGTCGGCGTCGTCTTCGGCAGGGGATTCGGAGGGCGAGGTCGGGTCGACGGGCTCGCTCGTCGCGGGGGTTTGGGGGTGGAGCTCGGCTTGGCTGGGCAGGACGCGATCGACGTGGCGGATGGCCGCCGCGAGCCAGGAGGCGCGGAGGAACAAGACCGCCAGCACGGATGCTTGGTGCACCAAGAATCCGGCGAAGACCTGCGACGTGCGCTCGACGCCGATGCGGGAGCCAACGACTAGCGCAGCGCCGAGCAGCGCAGCGCCGAGCGCGGCGCGCCAGGACCAGCCGACGAGGAGCGCGAGCGGAGCGCTCCGAACGGCGGCGAAGGCGCGCTTGATGGACGCGCGCACGCCGAGCTCGCCGCGCACGACCGCGACACGCGCGAGGTCGTGGAAGACGGAGACGAGCAGGACGAGGACGACCGCGCCAGCGACGAAGCCGACGCGGATCAGATCGGCGGCGCGCGTGTCGATCGCCTCCTTGCGCGCGACGGCGTTGCCGATGGCGATCACGACGCCGCCGAGGAGCACCTCCACGAGCGCCGCCGCGCCGAGCAGGAGCGAGAAGGCGCCGATCGGGCGGAGCGCCCACGCGCCGAGATCACGCGCGGCGACGCGGCCCTTCGCGCCGAGCGCGCCGAGGAGCGCGGCGAGCGGGAGGAGGCCGAAGAAGCAGACGAGGACGAAGAGCAGCAAGCTCGTCGCGCTCGAAGGGCGCAGGGCGCCGGCCGAACGGCGCATCGCTTCGAGGAGGAGCAGGCCGCCTTGATCGAAGAGCACGGCGTCGCCGCGCGGGTAACCGGAGACGGCGCCGCCGAGCGTGACGGCGAAGGGCCACGCGAGCAGCGCCGCCGCGACGAGGCGGAAGGCGTAGACGAGCAACACGACCCCGGGGCGCTTGCGCGCGAGAGGTCTCTCTTCGATCGTGCCTTGCGCGTGGTTCATGGTGCTCACGGAGCGAGGAGCCAGAGGAGGAGCTCGGCGCCGAACGTGCCACGCTCGAGCACACGCGAGCCGACCCCGCCGCCTCGCTCGCTCTGCGCGTTGTTCAGGAGGTTGTCGTCGAGCTGCACGCGATGCTCGGGATCGATGACGGCCGCGACGAGCTGGCGCTCGCCTTCGTAGTCGACGTCGTGCGTGACGCCCTTGCCGTCCCAGCGCACGCGCTTCGTCGAGCCGTCGTCCATCACGAGGTCGATGTCGACGGGGAAGACGAGCGTGCCGCGGCGCCGGACGAGGACACGGCCGCGGTAGCCGTACGTGTCGAGCACGGGCGCCGCCGAGGGTTTGTCCGGATCGCCGAACACGCCGCCGATGGGCTCCATCCGGCTCGAGCTGATCTCGGCGACGGAGTAGTCGACCCAGCCGCGCTCGAAGATCGCCTGGCGCGCAGCGAGCTCGGCGTCGGGCCCCATCGTGTCACGGAGGATGCCGAGCAGCTCCTCGGGCCCGGGGTGGCGGAAGCGGTAGCGACGCGTGTAACGGCCGATCGCCTCGCGGACGCGATCGGGGCCGTAGACGCCCGCGAGCGTGTTCAGGATGGTCGCCGTGCGCGAGTAGACGAGCGAGCCGTAGTCGCTGCCGCTCGCGAAGCGCGCGGCGGACTGCGCGACGGCCTCGTTGTGCTCGACGTCCGCGGCGGCGACGCGGTGGACCGCGGGGAGCGCGAAGCCGAAGCCTCCCGGCAAGCGGGCGCCCGAATTCTCGGGCCAGCGCGCCTCCATGGACTCGCCCTCCGCGTACGTGTTGAGGCCCTCGTCGAGGAACGGGAAGGCATGCTCGTTCGTCGCGACGAGCCCGTAGAACCACTGATGTCCGAGCTCGTGGATCGTGACGCCTTCGATGGCGCGCACGCCCGTCTCGGGCGTCCACCACGCGCCGCCCGTGGTGATCAGCGTGGGGTACTCCATGCCGCCGGCCCCGCCGGCGCCGCGCGGCGGATGCACGATCGTGACCGTGCCGTACGGGTATTTTCCGTAGGCCGCGCCGAAGTGCTCGAGCCCGTACCGGACCGCGTCGAGCTCGATCGTCGCGACGCGATCGAAGCCCGGCGGATAGAGGCAACGGAGCGCGACGCCGTCCGCCGTCGTCGCCGAGACCTCGCGGAAGTGATCCCACGCGGTGAACGCGAAGTCATGCACGTCCTCCTGCAGGAAGCGACGCTCGACGCGGCCGTCCTTCGCCGTCTCCTTGTCGAGCCTGCCGGTCGCGCCGATCACGAAGCGCTCGGGGGCGTCGATGGTGACGTCGTAGTTGCCGTAGTCCGCGTAGAACTCGGAGAAGCGATAGAACGGGAAGTGCGCCCAGCGCCCGTCGGGCTCGATCTTCGCGAGCTTGGGGAACCACTGCGCGACCATGTGGAAGCTCTCGTCGAACCCGGTCCGCAGCGTGACGCTCGGCAAATCGGAGACGAACGCGACGTCGAGCGTGAGCGTCTCGCCGGGCTCGATCGCGCGCGGCAAGGGCACGCGGATGTCGGTCTCGTCGTCGGGATCGCCGGGCGAGTGACGGTCCGCCTTGTCCCAAAGCTCCGAGTCCAGTTCGCGTGCGAATAACTTCGAGACGCGGATCCAGCCGTAGTCGGCGAGCGTGCTGCCGCCGCGGAAGCCCCGCGCGCGCTGCCGCATGTAGTTCGTCTTCTCGTTCTTGAAGGCGTTCAGGTAGAGGTGCAGCCAGAGCTCGCGCTGCGGGATGCGCGAGGCGTTGCGCCAGACGATCGTGCCCTCGCCACGCACCTGGTGGAGGTTCGGATCGAGCGAAGCGCGCAGCGTGTAGCTCGCGACGGGATCGGCGTGCGCGGCCATGGGCTCGGACGCGAACACGGGCAGCGCGCCGGCGGGAGCGCTGCTCGGAGGGATCACGGCCTCGGCGAGCTCGACGCCCGCCGCTTCGGAAGGCTCTGCCGACACGCCCGCGGTCGCCGCGAGCGCCGCTCCGTACGTCGCGCCGAGGCCCACGGCGATGGCGAGGACCGTCCGGCCCCATCCACCCCACCCCCCCTGTCGTTTGCTCATCGTCTGCCTCTCGGGAACGTCGCGAGATCGAGCCTGTGCGCCACGAGCAGATCGTGGATGACCCGTAGCACCTCGATGGTCGGCAGGCCCGAGGCGCCGATGATGTCCTCGATCGACGCCACGCCGTCGATCGACGCGACGACCATGCGCCCGCGCTCGTCGAGGCTCCGCGCGAGCTCATCGGCGGAGGTCTTGAGCCGCGGCACGAGGCTCATGTCGCCGATGCGCGCCATGTACTTCTGCTTCAGGATCTGCCGCGAGCTCTCGGCGTAGCTGAGCGCGCCGATGTTGTCGGGAGCGTCCGTCAGGATCGCCTCCGCGAGCGCGAGCGCGCCGCGATGATCCCCGGCCTCGTAGCGCGACCGCACCTCGTTCAGCCGTTCGCTCACGGGCACGTGCGGAACAGGCGAGGAGCGCTCGCCCGACATGAGCGACTCGGCGCTGCGCGCTCCCGTCTCCGATCCGCGCCTGCGATGCGAGCCTGGACGACCCGCCGTGCTCGGCGGCGGAGGCGGCGGCGCATCCAGCGTGGGCTTCACGGTCCTCGGCGGCGTGAGGCGCGGCGCGAGGCGCGGACGCTCGTCGATCGGGCGAGGGCGAGGCGTCTCCTCGGGCGACGGCGCGGGCGCGGGCACGGCCGCACGCGCGCGCATGAACTCGTCCGAGGGGCGCGAGCGCGGAGGTTCTTCCACGGGACGCGAGCGCGGAGGTTCTTCCACGGGGCGCGAGCGCGGAGGTTCTTCCACGGGGCGCGAGCGCGGAGGTTCTTCCACGGGGCGCGAGCGCGGAGGCTCCGTTTCGAGCGTGCGCGGCGGCGGTTCGGTCTCGAACGTGTCCCGCGCGCGGAAGAGCTCGACGCCGAGCTCTTCGAACACGGCCTCCGCGGTGTCGAGCGCGCGCGCCGTGAGCGACGACGACGACTCGCGCGCGGCGATGCCGCGGTAGAGCGGCTCGTGCTCCTCGAGCAGGTTCGGCGCCACGCCCGGGAGCGTGTCCTGATCCATGAGCGGCGGCGGCAACGTGGCGAGATCGTCCTGCCGCATGTCGACCGTCGTGTCGTCGCCGCGCGGCGGCATCGTCTTCGCTTCGTCGCGCTGCGGCGGCTCGGTGTCGTCGCCCTGCGGCGGGATCGTCTTCGCTTCGTGAAGCGGCCGCGGCGGGATCGTGTCGTCGCCGCGCGGTGGGATCGTCTTCGCTTCGTCGCCGCGCGGCCGCACCGTGTCCACGTCGCTCGCCGGCGGCGGGATCGTCTCGGAAACCGCGGACGTGGGGCGCGGCTCGTCGTTCTCCTCGGACCGCATCATCTGCTCGACGAGCTGCTCCATCGGGATGGGCGGCGGCAGCGTCTCGCGGTCCTGGAAGACGTCCGGCAGCGGCTCGGCGTCGCCGAACGAGACGACGGGCTGCGGCGGACGCACGGTGTCGCCGGCGAGGCCGAGGCCCCGCGGCACGACTGGCTTGCGTGCGCCGGCGCGATCCGCGGGGCCCTTGCCTTCCGGGCTCGGTCCCTCGTCTCCGGTCTCTTCGTTCGATCGTTCGGGAGGCTTTTGCGACATCACACCCCGAAAAAGCGCCGCGCCGTGCTCACCCCTGCGGCCTGGCGATGACGCCCTTGAACATGCGGTGCGTGCGGGCGAGCGAGTCCATCTGACCACGAAGCGCGGTCAAATCCTTGCGGGCGATCGCATCGCGGCAACGCTCGAGGATCGAGCGCGCCTTCTCGATGGCGTCACGCCCGAAATCGCTGGATTGAACGATGGCCTGTACCTTCGGGAACATCTTCTCGATGTCCGCGATGACCTTCTCCGCCTCCTGCTTGACCCCCTCGAACTCGTCGTTGGAGCGACGCTCGACGAGGTACTCCTTGGCGGCCTCCATCATCGCGCCGACCTCCTCCTTCGTCAGGCCGCTCGAGGCCGTGACCTGGATCGACTGCTGCTGGCCGGTCTCGAGGTCCTTTGCGCCGACCGAGACGATGCCGTCGCTGTCGATGGCGAACGTCACCTCGATCTCGACCTGACCCTTCGGCGCGCGCCGGAGCCCCGTGAGGACGAACTCGCCGAGCAGCTCGTTGCCCTCGGCCTGCGCGCTCTCGCCCTGCATGACCAGGATCTTCACGGCCGTCTGGTTGTCGCGGCTCGTCGTGAAGATCTTCGACCGGCTCGTCGGCACGGTCGTGTTCATCGGGATGAGCTCCTCGAAGTTCGACCCGTACGTCATGATGCCGAGCGCGTGCGGCGTGACGTCGAGCAGCACCATCTGCTTCGACTCGTCGACGAGCGCGGCGCCTTGCACGGCCGCGCCGAGCGCGACGACCTCGTCGGGGTGCACGCCCTTGCAAGGCTCGCGGCCGAAGAACTGGCGCACCGCCTCCTGCACGCGTGGCATGCGCGT
Organism: Polyangium sp. 6x1; assembly: GCF_029946515.1. Classification (GTDB taxonomy): domain Bacteria; phylum Myxococcota_A; class Polyangia; order Polyangiales; family Polyangiaceae; genus Polyangium. The sequence goes on along the minus strand of NZ_JARZHH010000016.1, from coordinate 150,275 downwards.
CATGCCGCCGACGAGGATCACGTCCTCGATCTCCTCGCGCTCGATGCGCGCGTCTTCCAGCGTCTGGCGGCAGATCTCGACGCAGCGCTCGACGAGGTCGCCGCAGAGCGACTCCATCGCGTCGCGCGTGAGCGTGCGCTGGAGGTGCAAGGCCTCGTTGCGTCCGCTCGAGATGATGAACGGCAGGTTGATCTCGGTCTCGCGCACGCCCGAGAGCTCGCACTTGGCCTTCTCGGCGGCGTCCTTGAGCCGCTGCAGCGCCATGCGGTCCTGCCGCAGATCGACGCTCGTCTGATCGCGGAAGCCCTGCACGAGCCAGTCGATGATCCGCGCGTCGAAATCCTCGCCGCCGAGGAACGTGTCGCCCGCGGTGGCGATGACCTTGAAGACGCCGCCCGCGCCGATCTCCAGGATGGAGATGTCGAACGTGCCGCCGCCGAGATCGAAGACCGCGATCGTCTTCTCGACGTTGCGCTCGAAGCCGTACGCGAGCGCGGCCGCGGTCGGCTCGTTGACGATGCGGATGACGTCGAGCCCCGCGATCTGCCCCGCGTCCTTCGTGGCCTGGCGCTGACCGTCGTTGAAGTACGCGGGCACGGTGATGACCGCCTTCGTGACGGGCTCCGAGAGGTAGTCCTCCGCGAAGAGCTTCATCTCCTGCAGCACCATCGCGCTGATCTCGGGGACCGAGTACGTCTTGTCGCGGAGCTGGATCCGCACGTCGCCGTGCGGCCCCTCGACGATCCGGTACGACGCCGAGAGCATCGCGTGCTTGACCTGCGAGGACGAGAACTTGCGCCCGATGAGGCGCTTGGCGGCGTAGACCGTGTTCTCCGCGTTCGTGATCGCCTGCCGCTTCGCGATGTGACCGACGAGGCGCTTGCCGGCCTCGGTGATCGCCACCATCGAAGGGGTCGTCTTGTAACCGCCGCGGTTGGGGATGACGGTCGGTACGCCGTCCTCGACGATGGCCACGCACGAGTTCGTGGTGCCGAGATCGATTCCGATGACGCGCTCCATCGATTCAGGTGCTCCGTGGAGGTGGGTGCCGGGGAGAGACGTGCAAAAGTACGGCGAGACCGCCGCCGCCGGGGATCATTTCTCCGGTTCGCCGCCGTCTGGTTTCTTCATCTGCGCGCGAAGCTGCGCGATCGCCTCACGCATCCTAGCATCGTTCGGCGAAAGCTCGGCGGCGCGCTCCATCTCGACCCGCGCGCTCGTCTCCAGCCCGGCCGCCATGTAAGCCCGCGCCAGGGTGAGCCTGTACTCGCCGACACCGGGCGCGAGCTTCACCGAGCGCCGGGCGAAATCGATGGCGCGGCGGTTGTTCTGGCCAGTCTTGAGCGTGCAAAACGCCACGCCTTCGTGGGCCCGGGGGTCATCTCCCCTCGCTTTGCAGACGTTCGCGAAGCTCACGGCGGCCTCCGACCAGCGCCCCTGGCTGGCCTCGTACTCGGCCTGCCGCAAGAACCCCTCCGCGAGCTCCGCCGCCGCCTGCTGCTGGATCTCGGTCGCCTTGCGCGCGAGGCCCTCGTCCTCGGGCGCGAGCGCCACCGCGAGCCGGTAGGCGTTCGCCGCCGCCGCGAGGTCCTTGCGCTCGAGGGCCACCTTCGCGGCCAGCACGTACCGCTCGAGCTGCAGCCGACGCGCCTCGTTCCGCGTCGCGTCGTAGCGGCGGAAGGAATCATTCGCAGGCGGGGGAGGCGTCGCCGGCACGGAAGAAACACCTGCCGCGTCGGCGACCGCGCGCCGCAGGGGGTTGCTCCCGAGCTTCGTGTTGAAGGACCGACGCGACCGCACGCTCTCCGGGCTCGCGCCCGCTTCGTCGAGGCGAACGGGCGACGTCGGCGGTCCGCTCTGCGGCGCGTCCTCGGCGGCCGCGACGACCGCGGGGATGTCCGTCGGATCGTGCTCCAGGAGCGCGGCCATCGTCCGGTTTCGCCGCGTCTGCTCGAGATACGCGTCGTACTCCGCGCGGCGCTGCTTCGACGTGAGCACGTCGTGCGCGAGCGTGAGCCTGTCGAAGATCGCCTCGATCCGCTGCTTGTACGTGCCGAGCTTCTTCCGGAAGTACTTGTCGGGATGGAACTCCGGCGCGAGCACCCAGTACGCGCTCTTGATCTGCTTCTTGTCCGCGTCGAGGGCGACGCCGAGCAGCTCGTAGTGGTTGCGCTCGTCGAGCGCGTCGTAGAGCTCGAGGACGCGCTTCTTCTTCGCGTGATCGAGATCGACGGGCTCCTCGAGCTCCGGATCGACGATGCGCGGTTGCTCGACCGTCAACTCGATCGCACGTCGCGTCACCGGCGGGGCGTCGACGGTCGTGTCGGGGCCGCTGCGGCGCTCGGCGGAGAGCTCGATGCTGCGCCGGGTCGGCGGCGGCAGATCCGCGAGCGGCTCGAAGCTCCGACGACTCGCGGGCGGCGCGTCCACCGTCGGCTCGAACCTTCGCGACGACGGCCCGGCGCCGAAGCCTCCCTCGAAGCTACGGCTCGACGGTCCCTCGGTCCCTCGGCTCGACACAGCGCCCGAGGACGGCGCCACGCTCGGATGGGCGCGGCGAGACACCGGGGCCCGCGGCTCGTTGAAGTCGACGGCGCCGAGCACGAAGAGTCGATCGAGCGCGGTCGTCACCTCGGCTTGCGAGAGACCGGTGATGAGCGAAAGCTCACGCTCGCTCACCACGCCGTCGATGCGCGAGAGCAGGTAAGCCTCGTCGGGCCTGAGCGGCAGCGACTTGATGTCGCACCCGGGCACCGGCCTAGGAACACGCACCATGGGGGAACCGGACGTAGCGGACGCGAAACCGAGCGTTCAGTCTAGTGAGGATCGAGCGCGCCCCGCAACGCAGCCGGACGCCCGGGAGGAACGAAGCTGCCGAGCCAAGCCTCCGGCCATGCCGCGATGCGTCGTTCGAGCTCCGCCGCGATTCTCGTCATGAGAACGTCCTCGGCGCAAGAATCCGGACCAAGATCCTCCAGGAGAACGCGGGAGATCCGGACGATCGGGTGGGATGAACCCGAGGCGCTCGGCGTCGACGCGGCAGGCGCGCACGTGCCCACGACCACCGCGGCTCGACGCGCGAGCGCGATCCGCGCTGGGCCGATCGGGACGAGGACCTCGGCGCCGAAGAGGCGTCGGGTGGCCGAGGGCACACGCGCGGGGATGTCGACGAGAAATCCCACGGCCCGGCCCTTCGCGAGCTCGCGCGTGATGGAGAGCGCGACGCCGGGCCGGCCTCGGTAGAGCGAACGAACGCCGCGCGGACGGCGCAGCCGCTCGTAAAGCTCGGTGAAGCGCGGGTCGTAGCTCTCGCGCGCGACGGTGGCCACGGGAAATCCCTCCTCGACGAGGAGCGCGGCCATCCGCTCCCAGGGCCCGAGGTGCGCCGCGACGAACACCACGCCGCGCCCCTCCGCGAGCGCCTCCGCGAACACGCGACGCGACGCCGGATCGAGCGAGAGCCGCGCGCCCGCGCGCTCATCCGGTCGGAGCAGATCGAGCGTGTCGGCGAGCATCTCCGCGACCGTCGTGAATACCGTTTGAGCACGAACGTTCGAGTGATTCAGCCCGGCTTCGAGCCTCGCCGCGACAGCGCGCCGCGTGCGCGGGAGGACGACGTACGCGACGAACCCGAGCGCGCGACAGACGGCGCGGAGGGCGCGCCGTGGGAGGAGCAACGCGAAGGCGAGGAGCGCCCGCACGAGCAGGTACACGGCGTCGTTCTTCCGCCGTTGCCGCGGGGTCCACGTCCCTCCCTCGCGGACGTCGGCGACAGGCTCCTCGCTCGCCACGCGCGTGCTCAGCGCGCGCCAGCGTCGCCGAGCGCCGAGGAGATCACCTGATCCTGGATCCGCACGGCCTCGTCGAACGCATCCATCGCGGCCTTGCGCGCGCGCTCGCGATCCGCGCCCTCGGGTAGCGACTTCGCGCGCCGCTCTTCGACGAGCCCACGCACCTCGAAGAGATGGCCACGGAAGTACGTCGTCTCCTTCGCCAACCCGAGCCCCGCATCGACGTCGCGTAGCCCCGTGTCGTACTCGCCGCGCGTGCTGCGCAGATCCGCGAGGCGCGCGTACGTGTCGGAGAGGACCTCGCTCACCTCGGGCAGAGGTGTTTCGCCGCCGGGACGCGCGCCGCCCGTGAGCGATTCGAGCGCGGCGATCGCGCCTGCCACGTCGCCCGAGGCCTCCGCGAGATCGGCCTTGTGGTGCGCGGCGCGCGCCTTCGAGAGGAACGCGAGCAGCACCGAGTCGACGACCGGCGCGGCGCCGGGCTCGCACGCCGAGGGCTGCATCGCCGCGCGCTCCGATCGCGCGCAGCTCACGCCGACGGCGCTCGCCACCGCGAGCGCGAGCGCCGCGATCGTGATCTTCGCCGAGCGGCGCGTCATCGCACACCCCACAAGGCAAAGCGGTTCTGCCGGAGCTCCGTGGCGCGCGCGCCCGCGATGCGATCGACGCGCGCCGACGCGCCGCCCACGCGCGGGAACGGCGTGTCGAAGAGCTCGCCTGCCGAGCGAGAGCGCTGGAGCTCGGGCGCCTCCGCGACCTGGCTCTCCGTCGAAGAACCCACCGTGAGCACGAAGCCCGCGGCCGCCGCGGCTGCCATGACGACCGCGGCCGTCACGACCGACAGCACGCGCCCCTTGCGCGGCTGCGCCGACGTTCGTCCGAGCGCGCGCGCGATGAGAGCCTCGTTGCGAAGCGGCTCGATCGCGCGTGGCTTGTGCGCCGCGACGAGCGCCTCGGCGAGCTCCGCGAGCGGCGCCTTCCGCTCCTCTCCACGAGGCGCATCGAGCGCGTCACGGAGCCTCGTGGCCCCCGCGCGCTCGGAGGCCGTGGGCGGCTCGTCCTCTCCCTCGGCGCGCGCCTCGCTCTTGCCGAGCGCGCGCTCGATCAGCGCGTCGTTCAGCGCATCGTCGAGCGACGCGGGCGCGCTCGCCGATCGCAGCACCACGGCGAGCGGGTGCTCTCCCTTCTCCAGCGACGCGCGGAGCGCCTCCGCCTCCGCGAGCTCCTCGGGCGACGGCGGCGGCTCGTCCTCGAACGACACGCGCTCGTCCGGACGAACCAGCCTGAGTTTGTGCTCCCTTTTCATCGCGGAGCCTCCCTCGACGCGAGCTTGCCCTCGGCCATGCGAGGCACGTCGATCGCCTTCTTCAACGCCGCGAGCGCGCGGTGCAGCACCACGTCGAACGTCGAGACGGTCACGCCGAGCGCGCTCGCCACCTCTTCGCGCGATCGCTCCTCGAGCACGCGCAGCCGGATCGCCTCGGCGTACCGCGGATGGATCGATCGCAGCGCCGCCTCGACGCGCGCGCGCGCCTCGGCGAGGTCGCGCTTCTCGCAGAGCTCTGCCTCGCCGTTCGCCGTCGGATCGGCGTCGGCCGCGTCGATCTCGCGCTGCAGATCGTCGGGCTCGTACAGCGTCTCGCGCTTGCGCGAACGCAGGATGTCGTACGCGATGCGCAAGCCCACGACGCGCAGCCACGGGTAGACGCCCGCGTCTTGCCACTGGAACTGATGAAACCGCTCCACGACGCGCGCGTACGTCTCGGCGAGCGCGTCCTGCGCGAGCGCCTCACGCCCGAGGCGCGGCAGCAGCACGGAGCGGTAGAGGATGGGCCCGTAGCGACGCAGGATCTGCCCGAGCGCCGCGCGATCACCGGCCCTCGCGCGCTCGCAGAGCTCGCGCTCTGCTTCGAGATCCGTACGCGCAACGGCCACGGACGCCACCATACCTGGACTCGGCCTCGGCCGCACAGCCTGGACCGGCGACGGCTTCGCCGCCTGCGGCAGCGGACGACGACCGAGCCCGACCGCGAGCAGGAGCGCCGCCATCGGATCCTGGGCGGGCGGCGCGAGCGGACGGAACGCGAGAGCTAACGCTTGCACGCCCGGAGAACGGCCTTTGCCGCTCGACCTTACGGGCGATCGCCACCACATTGAGCCCCGGCGCGCCGCCGTGCGCCGCATCGTCCGGCCTCGAACGGATTTTCTCGTCGGAAAGGCCGGAATTTCCACCAAGGGAGCGTCGACTTGGCTGAAGAAGCTCACTCCTCGCGGACGAAGGCGGTGCCCTGCGCGCGCTGCGGCGCGCTGAACGGAGCCGGCTTCGATCGCTGCGTCCGCTGCGGGCAGGCGATCTCGACCGTCGCTCGCTCCGTCGATCGCCTCGGCGCGCGGATCGATCCAGAAGCCTTGCTCGCCTCGAAGTTCGTGATTGGACTCACGATCCTGGTCTGCACGGCGCAGATCTACGTCGCGCTCCGTACACGAGGCGCCGACCTCCAGAGCGCGCTGCTTCGTCCGGAGGCCACCGATCTCGTCCGGTTCGGGGCCCTGCGCCCGTCGCTCGTCTTCGAGGAGCCTTGGCGGCTCGCCTCGGCGATCTTCGTGCACATCGGCGCCTTGCACCTGCTCGGCAACATGTTCGTGCTCTCGTGGCTCGGCCGGATCGCCGAGCCTGCGGTGGGGCCGGCGCGTTTCCTCCTGACGTACGTCACGACGGGCGTCTTCGGGTTCGTCGCCTCGGCGGCCTACACGCTCCTCTTCGATCCCGTTTTCGCGGGCCATGCGCTCACGGCGGGCGCGAGCGGCGCCGTCTTCGGGATCATGGGGCTCGTGGTCGCGATGCTCTACCGGCAGCGAAACCCGCAGTGGAAGCGGTTCGCCGTGCAAGCCGTGCTCCTCAACGTGGTGCTCGGCTTCGCGATCAACCAGGCGAACGTCGGCTTTGCCATCAACAACATCGCCCACCTGGGTGGGCTCGCGGCCGGCATCGTCTTCGGCGTGATTTTTGCCAGGCCCGTGCGTGTTTCCGACCGGAACGGTAAATCCGACCTCGGGATGAACGTCGCCGCGGGGCTCGGCCTGCTCACGTGCGTGGCGTCGCTCGTCCTGGCGCAGCTCTCGCCGACGTGGCGCTAGCAGGAAGAAAGCGGAGAACGTTCGTCCTGGCGTGGGTCCGAGACGGGGCAAGTCGATTTCCCGACGAAGCGGTGATTGCAAATTCGGCTCCGACCGTCTACCGCCTCGTATCGATTTCTTCCCCAGGAGACGCCATGTCGCACAGCTCGCTCCGGCTCGCCCTTCTTGCCTCCGCGGTCGCCCTTGGCGGCTGCACGGTCTACGTCAACAACAAGCCCCCGTCGAATCAGCAGCAGCAAGCGCAACCGACGACGCGGCAGCCGTCCCGCGGCATCCGCCGCCCGACGAACGCGCAGCGGCCCACCACCACGACGCCGACCAACACGACCGGGACCACCAAGCCCGTCGTCGAGCCCCCGCGCATCAACGGCCGCATCGCCTTCGGCAACGGCTCGATTGGCGCCTTCAAGGGCTACGCATACGTGATCCCCAACACGACGTCGAAGATGCCGGACCTCTCCACGATGGTCCCCTTCGCGACGCTCCTCACCGACAGCTTCATCGTTCAGCGCCAGGAGTTCTCGGGCGGCTTCCCCGGCGTCCTCGCCCAGGAAGAGTGGTTCGCCATCCGCTACGAGGGCCCGTTCGAGCTCGCCAAGGACGCGAGCTACCTCTTCAAGCTCGTCTCCGATGACGGCGCGATCCTCTACATCGACGGCGAGAAGGTCGTCGACAACGACGGCGTGCACGTGCCCCAGGAAGCCACGGCCAAGAAGACCCTCAAGGCTGGCCGCCACCAGCTCCGCCTCGATTACTTCCAGGGCCAGAAGGGCACGGTCGCCCTCGCGCTCTCGGTGACCGAGGCCATCGGCGACGCCGTGCCGCGTCCCCTCGTGGGCGTTCGCTAGCTCGCGCCTCCCCCAGCTCTCTCCACCCTTCGTTCGTCCCGACACCTCGCAAGCACCTTCGATCCTGCGGCTTATTCGACGCGGCGGGTGGCCATGATGCTATCGTCGCCTCGCGTATGGCGTCGGTGAACCCGCTCTCGCGGGAGCTCGTCTTCAAGATCGTCTATTACGGCCCGGGGCTCGGCGGAAAGACGACCACGCTCGAGTACATCCACGCGACGGCCAAGCCCGAGCACCGCGGCAAGCTCGTCTCGCTCGCGACGCCCGTCGACCGCACGCTCTACTTCGACTTCCTGCCGATGCGCCTGCCGCCCATCCGCGGGATGAACGTGCGGCTTCAGCTCTTCACCGTGCCCGGGCAGGTCTACTTCAACGCGACCCGCAAGCTCGTGCTGACGGGCTCCGATGGCATCGTGTTCGTGAGCGACTCGCAGATCGCGCGCGCCGACGCGAACCTCGAGAGCTTCGACAACCTTCGCGACAACCTCGCCGATCAAGGCCGGAACGTCGCGGACATGCCCATCGTCTTCCAGCACAACAAGCGCGACCTGCCCGACGTCCTCCCCATGGAGGAGCTCGATCGGATGCTGAACCGCTTCCACGTGCCGTCCCTGCCCGCGTCCGCGAAGACGGGCATGGGCGTGTACGAGACGCTGGAGCGCATCACGCAGGTCGTGCTCGCGGCGTTCGAGTCGCAGATCCCCGAGTCGGTGCGCGCCGCGGCCGCAGAGGCTTACGATCCGGCCGAAGAAGGGCTCGCGGCAGCCCTGCGCGACGCCTCGCGCAGCGATCGTCCGCCCGTGAGCGCCGCGATGGTCAACCGCGTGGCTCCGAGTCGCGCCTGGGGCAGCGTGCCGCCCGATACGGGCATCGAGGATCCCGAGGAGTTGAAGAGCGCCGCGATGCGCCCGCCTCCCCTGCCCGTCACGAGTTTCCCCGAGGCCCAGGAAGAGGCCACGCCGTCGAGCGCGCAGCTCGCGATCGCGCCGCCTGCGGAGGCGCCGATCCTGCCGAAGACGGAGTCCGTGCGGCCCCCGCCGCCTGCGTCCGTGCAGGCGCCGCCTACGGTCGGCAGGCCGCGCGCGCCCGAGTCGGTTCGAAGTCGGACGCGTGGATCCGTCTTCCCTCCGCCGAAGCCGTTTGCGCCGCTCGTCCCGCAAGCGCCGGCGCCTCCGCCTTCGGCGCCGGCGTCGAACCATGCGCCTGTGAACATTGCGGCGAAGGCTGAAGGGGCTGTGCACGTCGAGGCGCCGAGGGGCGCGGGGCTCTCGTTCGCGGAGCTCTGGCCTGACGGCGATCACGCGCTCGTGCAGAGCGTCGAGGCGGCCATCGCGGGCGGGCGTTACGCCGAGGCGATCGAGCAGTGTGATGGTCTCGTGGCGCGCCAGCTCGCGAGTGCTGCGAGCTTGTTTGGCGCCTCGGATGCGCCGCGGGATCCCTCGACGGTGCCGCTCTTGCTGGGGCTCGACGGCCGCCGGTACCTGTCGTTCCGCTCGACTGTGCGCACGGCGCGCGGGGGCGGAAAGATGAGCGCGCGCGACGCGCTCGCGGCGTATGCGTTCGCGATCGACGCGCGGCTCGCACGAAGCTCGATTCGCTGAAACTGCTCGAATCGAGTGCATCGACCGCACCGCGGTCGATGCAACTTCGGTCCAGGCCGCGCCTGGTCCGGGTCCAGGGGCGGACAGCCCCTGGTCGGGTCCGGGGTGAAACCCCGGCGCTATGCTTGCGCCTGCTAGAGACGTTCCGGAGCGGGGACGACCGAGTAGCGGCGCATGGACACGTTCATGAGCAGCGCGACGCACATGAGCATCGTGGTCACGCTGGAGCCGCCGTAGGAGAAGAGCGGCAGGGTCACGCCGACGACGGGGAGGATGCCGCAGACCATGCCTGCGTTGATGAACGCGTGCCAGAAGAGGATCGCGCCGCAGCCGATGCCGAGCACGGCGCCGAAGCGATCCTTGGCCAGCGAGGCGATGCGGACGGCCCACAGGCAAAGGAACCCGTAGAGCAGGACGAGCAACACGCTGCCGGCGAAGCCCCACTCCTCTGCGAACACTGGGAATGGGAAGTCCGAGAACTGGTCGGGCAGGAAGTTGAACTGGTTCTGCGTGCCCTTCATGTATCCGTTGCCGAAGAGCCCGCCGTTGCCGATGGCCACGCGGGAGTGATGCGCGTGCCAGCCGGTCTTGAGGATGTCGTCCTCGGGCCGCAAGAAGACGGTGACGCGCGCCTTCTGGTAGTCGAGCAGGACGTAGTTCCAGATGATGGGGAGAGCGCAGGCGACGGTCACGATGAACGTGACCACGCTCTTCCACCGGACCCGCGTGAGCGCGGCGATCATCAGGAAGACGAGGACGTGGATCGACGCGGTGCCGAGATCGGGCTGCTTCAGGATGAGCAGCGCGGGCACGCCCGTGAGGAGCGCGGGCACGAGGAGATCCTTCAGTGTGCGCCCTTCGCTGCGTGGATCGTCGTGAAGGAACTTCGCCAGTGCGATGACGAGGAAGACCTTCATGAACTCGCTCGGCTGGAAGCGGAAGGATCCGAACTCGATCCAGCGCTTGGAGCCGCGTAGGTCCTTCGCGAAGACGAAGACCAGGATGAGCGAGAAGACGCCGAAGGTGTAGATGGCGTAGCCGAGACGCTCGAGGTGGCGATAGTCGATGGCGACGAGGATCCCGCCGAGGATGCCGCCGAGCACGAGCCAGTAGATCTGGCTGATGTAGAGCTCGGCGCGCACGCCCTGGTAGACGCTCGTCGCGCTGTAGAGGTTGACCACGCCGAGCACGGCGATGAGCGCTGCGGCGATGAAGAGCGGCCAGTCGAAATGATCCCTCGCCCGGGGCGAGACGTCGCCGCGAATCAAGGCGTGCCTCCACGATCGGGCTTTGGCTGCGTGCGTGCGCTTCCGCCGTTGTTTCCGCCGGCGCGCGTGACGCGCTCACGCGCGAGCTCGTTGTATGCGCGCACCACCTCGAAGGCGACGGGCGCTGCGTGCTTGCCGCCCGCGCCGCCGTGCTCGACGAGGACCACGACTGCGACCTCGGGCGCGCGTGAGGGCGAGTAGCCTGCGAACCACGCGTGCTCGCGGTTGAAGTACCACACGCGCTCGGCCTCGGCGCCGCGCGCGAGCTTGTGCGAGACCTGCGCGGTGCCCGTCTTGCCCGCCATGTCGACGCCGAGCACCCTCGCCTTGAACGCGGTGCCGGCCTCGGAGTTCACGCCCGCGTAGAGCGCCTTCTGCACGAGCGAGAGGTTCTCGGGGCTCACCTCGATCTGCCGCCGCACGCGCGGCGCAAACTCTTGCACCACCGTGCCCGCGCTCGTCTCGACTGCGCGCACGATCTGCGGCTGGTAGAGCGTGCCGCCGTTGGCGAGCGCCGCGTAGGCGAGCGCGAGCTGCAGGACGGTCACCGTCGTCGCGCCCTGGCCGATCGCTGCGTTGAGGCCGAAGCCGAGCCGGAACTGACCCTTGTTGCGCAGGGTCATCCAGGCGCGCGTCGGCATGCGCCCCGCCGCCTCCGCGTTCACGCCGAGGCCCGTCCGCGCGCCGAGGCCGAAGCGCTGGCCCATCTCGGCGATGACGTCCATGCCCACGCCGAGCTCAGCCGCGAGCCGATAGAAGTAGACGTTGCACGACTCCGCGATCCCCTGGTGGAGATCCACCGGCCCGTGGACGTGCGTGCACCGGAACGTGCGCTTGCCGAAGGTGAGCGCGCCGCGGCAGTTCGTCGCCTGGCGCGGATCGATGAGCCCCTTCTCCAGCGCCGCGAGCGCGGTGAACGGCTTGAACGTCGAGCCCGGCGGATACGCGCCCGAGATCGTCTTGTCGAGCGCGGGCTTGAGCGGATCCGAGTAGAGCCTGCGGAACGCGTCGCGGATGACCTGCTTGCCCGATCCGCCCGAGAGCGCGTTCGGGTCGTAGCTCGGCTTCGAGTACAGGCCGATGATGCGGCCCGTGCGCACGTCGATCAGCGCGACGCCGCCCGCGAGCTCGCCGCGCATCGCCTTGTCGATCGCGCGCTGGATGTCGGCGTCGAGCGTGAGCCGGAGATCGCGGCCCGGGATCGGATCGACGCGCCGCGGATCCTCGATGATCCCCTCGCCGCCCGGCCTTCGCCGACCCCTCGCGTCGACGAGCACCTTCTCCCAGCCACGCGAGCCGCGCAGGTAGCTCTCCCACGCGCGCTCGATGCCCGTCGCGCCGACGCGATCGCCCTCGACGTAGCCCGCGCTGCGGAGCTGGCTCAGCTTCTCCGCGTCGACCTCGACCATGTAGCCGAGTGCGTGCGCGCCGACCTCTTCGTACGGGTAGTAGCGGACCGGCACGGGCACGACGTCCACGAAGGGCAGCTCCGCGTCGTGCGTGCGCAGCGTGGCCACGGCGTCGCGCGAGATGTCTTCCTTCAGCAGGATCTGCTGGCTCTTCCGGGGCCCGTCGCTCGCGCGGATCGTGGTGAGCAGCGTCTCGAGTCGCGCCCGCTCGTCCACGCCGACGCCGAGGTACTCGACGAGCTTCGGCCAGACGACCTGCATGTCGATCTTCTCGGGGACGACGTAGAGGTTGTACGAGGGCCGGCTCGCCGCGAGGATCTTGCCGGCTCGATCGCGGATGAGGCCGCGCGTCGTGGCGAGCGTGACGCGACGGACGATGTTCTCGCGGGCGATCGCCTTGTTGTCGTCGCCTTCGATGATCTGGAGCTGGAACAGGCGTCCGATCAGGACGAGCTGCAGCACCGCCATCGCGAGCGCGATCCAGCGGAAGCGGCGCCTGAACTCGCTGACGTCGGAGCGCTGAACGACGAGGCTCATCGCTGGCCTCCTTCCCCGGGCCTCGGCACGTTGATGGTCGCCTGGTGCACGCGCTCGGCGAGGCTGAAGACGAGCGGCGCGAAGAGCGCCGTGCCGATCGCGTGCGGCGCGACGAGCGTCGCGAGCGCGCGCGGCCTCGCCGTGTCGGTCCCGAAGATTGCCGTGAGCACGATGATGAGCACGCCTTCGAGCAGCGCGAACGCGAAGGCGAGCGCGACCTTCGTGAGGAGCGTCTGCGCGGCGAGGCGCACGCCCGCGGCGCGCGCCACGACGAACGTGGCGACCGTGATGAAGGTGAACAGGCCGATGGGCGAGGCCGAGAACAGATCGAGCAGGTAGCCGAGCAAGAACGCGAGCGCCGCGCCGCGCGCGATCGAGTACTCGTGCACGCCCATGAACACCACGAGCGGCAAGAGCAGGCTCGGCGTGATCCCCGCGATCTGCAGCCGCCCGATCAGCCGGTAGAGGTTCGACTGGATGACGAGAAGGGCGATGCCGACTGCGAGAAATGCGGTGTTTCGCATCGTCCTCTCTCCTCCCCTCCGACCTTACCGCCGCGGCGTGGAAGAGCCAGCCGCGCCCGGCGCGGGCGCCTGAGGCAGCGCCTCTTCCGGAGGCGCAGACGTGACGATGAGCACCTCTTCGAGCCGCGAAAAATCCACGGCAGGCGTCGCGTACACCTGCTGGTAGATGCCGAAGTCGCGCTTCACGACCTGCGTCACCTTGCCGACGGGGATGCCCTTCGGATAGCGCTTCCCGACGCCGCTCGTGACGAGCAGATCGCCGACCTCCACCTCGTCGGTGCGCTGCACGTACTCCACGCTGCAGAGGTACTTCGTCTCGTCGCCCGTCCCGCGGACGAACCCACGCGCCCCCGTCCGCTGCACGACGACGTCGACGCCGCTGCCCGCGTCGACGACGAGCCGCACGTCGATCGTGTCGCCCGAGACCTTGAGCGTCGTGCCCACGACGCCGTCGGGCGAGATCACGGGAAGGTTCGGCTGCACGTCGCGCGCCTCGCGATCGAGGCTGACGCGCGCGACGCGGAAGAACTCGTTCGTGTTTTTTCCGACGACCTGCGCGCTCACGACGTCGGTGCGGACGCTCGTGCGCAGATCGAGCAGGCGCCGGAGCCTCCGGTTTTCCTCTTCGAGCGCTTCGAGCTTGCGCACGCGCTCGCGGAGGCGCGCGTTCTGCGAGGCGATCCGCGCGTTGTCTTCCTTGACGTCGACCAGGTAGATGTAGTCGCCCCAGATGTTCGAGAGCCCGCGCGCGAGCGTCGCCGCGGCGTACTGGAGGGGCGTGGCGATCCGGACGATCACCCTGTCGGCGCCCGTGACCTTGCCGGGATCACGCATGCTGGCCCGGAGGAACCAGAACGGCACCGCCAGGGCGAGCAGGACGATGGCCAGGTCGCGGTATCGCTTGAAGTTCATGCGTCGGCCGGCGCTGCCGCTGGGAAAGCGGCTCGGGTCAAACGAGGGAGGTGCCCCCGCTCATCCCTCGATGCCACGAGAGACGCGCGGGCGCTACCTGCACACGCGCTCCGGTCAGCTGATCGTGACTTCCTTCAGCAGCTCGAGGTGATCGAGCGCTTTTCCGCTGCCCAGCACGACGGCGCTGATCGGATCGTCACAGACCATCACCGGCAGGCCCGTCTCTTCGCGAAGCAGCACGTCGAGATTTTTCAGGAGGGAACCGCCGCCGGTGAGCACGATCCCCTTGTCCACGATGTCGGCCGCGAGCTCTGGGGGCGTGCGCTCCAGCGCGACGAGCACCGCGTCGACGATCGCGTTCGTTGGTTCTGCAAGCGATTCGCGGATCTCGTCCGAGTTCACGACCACGGTCTTCGGGATGCCCGCGACCATGTCGCGTCCCTTGACCTCCATCGTGAGCTGCTGCTCGAGCGGGTACGCGTTGCCGATCGTGATCTTGATCCGCTCGGCCGTCTGCTCGCCGATGGCCATGTTGTACTTGCGCTTCATGTACGCCATGATGGACTCGTCCATCTTGTCGCCACCGACGCGCACGCTCTGCGAGTAGACGATGCCGGCGAGGGAGATGACCGCGACCTCCGTCGTGCCGCCGCCGATGTCGACCACCATGTTGCCCGAGGGCTCGGTGATCGGAAGGCCGGCGCCGATGGCCGCCGCCATGGGCTCCTCGATGAGGTACACCTCGCGCGCGCCCGCACCCTCCGCGCTCTCTTTCACCGCGCGCTTCTCGACTTCGGTGATGCCGAAGGGCACGCAGATGATGATGCGCGGCTTGACGAGCGTGCGGCGGTTGTGCGCGCGGGCGATGAAGTAACGCAGCATCGCCTCGGTGATCTCGAAGTCGGCGATGACGCCGTCGCGCAAAGGCCGCACGGCTTGGATGTTCCCAGGCGTGCGCCCAAGCATCTCCTTCGCCTCACGGCCGACCGCGAGCACCTTCTTGCCGCCGCGGTTGTCGCGCTGCACGGCCACCACGGAAGGCTCGCAAGAGACGATGCCCTTGCCCTTCACGTAGATGAGCGTCGTGGCGGTGCCGAGATCGATCGCGAGATCGTTCGAGAACAGGCCGTAGAGCCAGTCGAAGATCATCGCATCGCCCTTGAAGCTTGAGGTCCGGTCCGCCCGAGACGTGCATTCATGCCGCACGGGCAGGCGGCGGTCCTATCATCCATGGTGGGGTGTCGCAACGAGAGCACCTGCTCAGGTCGGGCACACCCGTTCAGCAGCAAGCACGGGCGAACCCATGGCCATGCCATGGATCCACCCGTCAATCACGTTCGCACATGCACAGGCAGATCCGCGAAGGCCATCAGCCCTTCGAGATCTTGCCTTCCTTGTGCTCGTAGTGCTTGCGGCACACCGGACAGAACTTCTTGATGACGAACTTGTCCGACATCGTCCGCTTGTTCTTCGTCGTGTGGTAGTTCGCCCGGCTGCAATTGCCGCACGTCAGCTTGATGATGTCGCGCATGGCTGTCTCCTGAAACTCACCGGTTTCGCGCCGGCTCGGTCACGGGCACGCTCGCGTGAGGCGCCGCGAAACCCGCCCTCCACGACCCCACCACGACGGGGGGGCGCAAAGGAGGGCGGTAACCTACGGAATTTCCCGCCGCTGTCAACGTCGGCGAGCACGACCTTGGGCAAAGATCGCAAGCGAGCCGGGACGGGCGAGCCCGAGCTGACGCTCGGGCGCTCGCCGAGCCCGATCACTCGTCGTCTTTTCCGCCGTCCCTCCAGTCGTCGTCGCGGCCCCAGTTCTTGTTGTTGGAGCGACGTCCACCACCGCCCCCCGGGCCGTCCCCGTCGTGACCGGCACCGCCGCCACGACGACGACGATCGTCGAACGTCTTGCGTTGCGGAGGCGGAGGAGGCGCGGGAGCGTAGCCGCCCGGCCCACCACCACCGCCGCCATAACCGCCGCCGCCGCCGCCGTAACCGCCGCCGCCGCCGCCATAACCGCCGCCGCCGCCGGCGTAACCGCCGCCGCCGGGACGCTCCGCGCCAGCCGGACGTTCGCCCTTGGGATGCGCAAGGTTGACGACGAGCCGACGGCCACGCACGTCCACACCGCGCAGCGCTTCGATCGCGCCCTTCGCCGCCTCGGCGCTCGCCATCGTGACGAAGCCGAAGCCGCGCTTGCGTCCGTCCGCGTCCATCGGCAAGTGCACACGCACGACGGGGCCTCCGCCAGCCGAGGTGATCATCGACTCGACCTCCTCGATGCTTGCGTCGTACGGGAGGTTGCCGACGTAGAGAGTGCGGTCAGGCGCTGCCGCAGCAGGCCCACCGCCGCCCATGCCACCACCTCCACCACCCATCGGCCGCGGGCCGCCCATGCCGCCGCCCACGCCACCTTCACGGCGCGGTGGCTCGGCCTGGAAGGGCCGCACGGAGATCGACTTGCCGCCCTGGAACGAGCCGTCCAGCGACTCGCGAGCGGCATTCGCCTCCTCGCTCGTCGCGAGCGTCACGAACCCGAAACCACGCGGCCGACCCGTCGCGCGATCCTTCGGAAGGCTCACCTCGACGACGTTGCCGCCTGTCGCCTCGAAGAGCCCACGGAGAACATCTTCGGTAATGGAGTCGGGCAGTCCTGCTACGAACAACTTACGAGAATCTTCAGCCATCGAAAAACCTGCGCACCATCGATCCTAGCGCCTCGCCTCCGAGGCTCGCGCCCTCTTGCTCGCCTCGAACGCTCTCCCTGAGAGGCGCGTCTCGCATCACGATGGCGAGGAGCGTACCTCCTGGGACGAGCTACAGCCCACGATATATGGCCCACTTCCCGCGTCAAGGGAGCCTCTCTCGGCACGTTCGTCCCCGAGCGTGTCGATTCCTCCGCGATGGGCCCCTCGAGCCCCTGCTCGACCCGCTGCGTCACCTCCTCCCCGCGTCGTCGTTCGCTCGCTGAAAACCGCGTCGCGAAGCGCTCTACGCAGCGAAAAAACACCGATGAGGAGCACGTGGGCGCCCGAGCGACCGGGACGGAGGATCCGCTTGCGTCGCCAGACGTAAATCGTGTTACGACCCGTTTCCCGAGGTTCAAAACGCGATGGCGGAGCACTTCAACATCGAGCGCTTGATGGATTCGTCCGGCAGGGTCGACCTTTCGGACATCGACTGGTCCGAGGTCCCGAAGCACCCGATGACCCCCGAGGCGATCCGTTGCCTGCGGTATTTCCTGCTCACGGAGAACTCGACGTTTTTCTACACCAAGGCCCTCATGTCCACGAACGCCGTGTACGAGGAGCCGGAGATCGCGCCCTTCCTCTGCGTGTGGATGTACGAGGAGGAGTTCCACGGACGTGCCTTCCGCAGGTTCATGGAAGCGCTGGGCGAGCCGCTTTCTCCGACATACCGGCGTGACATGTTCCTCTCGCGCAGCCCCGGCGAGCGCATCGATGAGTGGGGGCAGAACATGCTCGGCAAGCTCTTCCCGACGCACTGGCCTGGCGTGCACATGGTCTGGGGCACGATCCAGGAGTTCACGACGTACAGCGCCTACCAGGCGCTCATCGAGCGGATCGATCACCCGATCCTGAACAAGATCTGCCAGCGGATCATGAAGCAGGAGCTCCGCCACTACGCGTTTTACCGCGAGCACGCGAAGCGCCGCCTGCAGCGCGATCCGATGACGGCGAAGATCGTCTCCGCGGCGCTGAAGCTCGCCTGGACCCCCGTCGGCGACGGTATGTGCTCCAAGGAAGACGTCCTTCACACGATCCGCTTCCTCTTCGACGGCCTCGACGGCAAGGCGATCGCGCGCGTCGATCAGAAGATCAGCGAGCTGCCCGGGCTCGAGTGGTTCGACCTGTTCACGAAGTTCGCGGAGCGCCACAACATCCGCCGCGCGCCCGACGCGTGGTTCCCGCGGAACTTCCGCACCAAGAGCCAGCCGAAGGTCGAAGCCGAGCCCGCGCTCTTCGACGCGGAGTGACGCGAGGCAGGTCCGCTCGACGCGAGCCACGATCGACGTGGATCGCGTCGAGCGATACGCCGACCAGCCTCTAGCTCTCCTGCCCCGCCGCGCCGCTGCTCTCGCTGCCCTCGCTGCCCTCGTCCGCAGCCGTGTTCTCCACGGAGGCAGCCTTCTTCTTGCGCTTCTTCTTGCGAGCCGCGGGAGGCCCGCCGTCCGTGGGCGCCGCCTTGTTCTTGGCGATCACGAACGTGAAGTACGCGCCGACCGCGAAGAGGCCGAAGCACGCCCACTGCGCGGGCGTCAGGCCGCCGTACCGCGGATCGCCGCCGAGCATGCTCGCGCCCTCGACCTCGCGGAAGAAGTCGAGCACGAAGCGCACGGGCGCGTAGGCCATGCAGATGACGCCCGTGAAGTAGCCCGGCGGGCGCGGTCCACGACGCCAGAGCAGCGTGACGATGATCGCGAGCGGGATCGTCAGGACGAACTCGTAGAGGCCGAGGTCGAAGCGGCCGACCCAGCCGCTCCCCATCGGGTAACGAACCGCGAACCACGCGTCGGAGAGGCGGCCCGGATGATCGTGCACGACGGAGCAACCGGCGCGGCCGAAGATCCACGCGATCGGGAACGTCGCGACGACGACGTCCGCATACGGGAGGACCTTCTCGCGCTTGATGAACTTGTACGCGAAGCAGCCGATGATCGCGCCGATGAAGCCGCCGTAGCTCGACAGGCCGTCCCAGAGCATCAGCAGGTAGAGCGGATCGCGGGCGACGCGCTGCGGGTGGTAGAAGATCGCGTCGAGGACGTGCCCGCCGATGAACCCCGCGGCGACGACCCAGAAGATGAACTCGTTCATCTTCTTCGTGTCGAGGTTGCGCTCCTTCGCGCGGTGCATCGTGATGACCGAGCCGATGTAGACGCCGAGCGCGACGAGCGTGCCGAACGGCTTGATCGACGGCGGATGCGCCGGGTCGAAGAGCTTGCCCAGGACGGGCACGTCGAGCAGGAAACCGAGCGGGATCTCGGGGAGCGAGATGTAGGGGATCAGCGGCTCTGCCACGCGAACGTGCGTAGCGCAGCGCGCGCGCCGACGCCATGGACGCGCGCGATGAGCTTGACGCTTCCGCGCCGAGGGCCCCCACCCCGGCGAAGGGTGACGTCGAACACGGGCTCTGATAAGACCTCGGCGTGCGAGCGCTGTCCTTGCCCGGCTGCGCCTGCCGGGCGGCGTTCCAGTTCGGCGTGCTGTCGCGCCTCGTGGCCGCGGGCGAGCGCTTCGATCTCGTGGCGGGGGCCTCGTCGGGATCCATCTCCGGCGCGGCGCTCGTCGCGGGCCTCGCAGGCGTGGGCCCGGACCTCTGGCGCTCGATGGCGAAGACGCCGGTCGTGTCGCGGCGCTACCTGTCGAGCGAGCGGAGCCCCTTCGGGATGAGCTCGGTGCTGCGCGGCGCGCTCGAGCGCTTCTTGCCGGAAGAGAAGCTCCACGGGACGGAGACCGAGCTGCTCGTGGCGACCACGCACGCGGGGCGCTTCTTCGCGCGGAAGAAGGGCGCGCTCGTGGTGCACTCGAACCACGAGCGGCGCGACATGCACGACGTGCTCGTGGCCTCGTGCTTCATCCCGGTCGTGTACGCGCGCGTGCCGCGGCTCGACGGGGAGGTGCACCTCGACGGAGGCGCCACGGACAACACGTTGATCGACGCGCTCGTCTCGCGCGGCGCGACGGACATCACGGTGATCTCTCCCTTCCCCGGCGGAAAGATCGCGCGGACGCTCTTCTCGCCCGAGGAGCCTCCGACGGCGCCGCCCCACGTGCGCCTCCGCCTGCTCTTCCCGGAGCGTCCGCTGAGGCAGCGTCACTTCGATTTCGATCCTGGGCCCATGGAAGAGGCGCTGACGATGCCGCACCGCTCGGTCGTCATCGAGCCGAGGAGCCGTTAACGTTATGAGCACCAACGAAAAAACCGAAGTCTTCAAGGTCGCCACGTTCACGCTCAGCGATACGCGCACGCCGAACGACGACGAGGGCGGCCGCCTGCTCGTCGATCGTCTGCGCGCGGCGGGTTTCTCCGTCGTGTCGCACGCGATCCTGCGCGAGGAGCCGGACGTGCTCCGCGAGGCCATCACGTACGTCTGCGACGCGGACACGGCCGACGCGATCGTGCTGACGGGCGGGACGGGCATCGCGCAGCGCGACCGCACGCTCGAGGTGATCGAGCCCATGCTCGACAAGACGATCGACGGCTTCGGCGAGGCGTTCCGCAGGCTCTCGTGGGAGCAGATCGGGCCCCGCGCGATGCTGTCGCGCGCGATCGCCGGCGTGGTGCGAGGCAAGGTGATCGCGGCGCTGCCAGGCAGCCCGAGCGCGGTCGAGCTCGCGGTGGACGCGCTGCTCGCGCCGACGCTGTCGCACGCGATCGCGCTGGCCTCAGGGCGAGGCGGCAAGCACGCCGCACACGGTCATCATCACGGTCATCACCACGGCAAGCACGGGAGGAAGCACTGATGCTGCCGTACGGCGACGCCCTCGCGCGCCTGCTCGCCGCGGCGCGCCCCGTAGGCAAAGAGCGCGTGAGCCTGGATCAGGTCGCCGGGCGCGTGCTCGCCGAGGACCTCGTCGCGCGCGCGCCGATGCCGGCGTTCGATCACAGCTCGATGGATGGGTACGCGGTGCGCGCGGCGGACTTCGCGGGAGGCGGGCCCTTCGAGTTGCCCGTGGTCGGGGAGAGCTCGGCCGGCGGCGAGAGGCCCGCGCTCGCGCCGAGGACGGCGTGCCGGATTTTTACTGGCGCGCGGCTGCCCGAAGGTGCGGATGCCGTGATCATGCAGGAGAACGTCGAGCGGCGCGGCGACGTGATCCTGGTGCGGGAGGCGCCACGCGCGGGCGCGTGGATTCGCCTGCGTGGATCCGATCTCGCCGAGGGCGCGGTGGCGATCGCGCGGGGCACGCGGATGACGCCGGGTCATGCGGCGCTCGCGGCGGCGCTCGATCGTCCCTTCGTGCTCGTCGCGCAGCGACCCGTGGTGACGATCCTGTGCTCGGGCGACGAGCTGCGGTCGCCGGGCGAGCCCGGCAAACCCGGCTCGATCGCGGAGTCGAACGGCGTGTTCGTCGCGGCGGCAGCGCGGCAGATCGGGGCGATCGCGCGCGTCGGCGCGTATGTACCGGACGACCTCGACGTGGCGCGCGCGGCGGTCGTGGAGGCGCTGCGCGGCAGTGATCTCGTGGTGACGATCGGCGGCGTGAGCGTCGGGGATCGTGACGTGATGCGACCCGCGTTCGAGGCGGCCGGCGTGACGCTCGATTTCTGGCGCGTGGCGATCAAGCCGGGCAAGCCCATCGCCGTCGGTCGCGCCGGGGACACGCACGTGCTCGGGTTGCCCGGTAATCCGGCAAGCGCATCGCTCACGTGGCTGCTCTTCGGCGCGCCGCTCGTGCGCGCGTTGCAAGGGGATCCAGCGCCGCTCCCGCGGCGCGAGCGCGTGACGGTGGTGGGCTCGTACGATCGCGCGCCCGGCCGCGAGGAGTTCGTCCGCGCGCGGATCGAGCCGGGCGCGGGTCCGTCGCGCGCGCGGCTCCTGCCGAACCAGGCGTCGGGCGCGGTGACGAGTTTTGCGGAAGCAGAGGTGCTCGTGGTGGTGCCCGCGAGTCAGGGCCGCGTCGAGGACGGGAGCGAGCTCGAAGCGATCCGGATCGACGCGTTCTGAGCGTCAGCGCTTCTCGTCGTGCGCGTGCTCGTGATGCGCGTGCTCGTGATGCGCGTGCTCGCCATGATCGGGCGCGCACCGCGCGTCTTCCCAGCCGACCCAGTAAGGTCCGTCGGGGCCGTGCTCGCGTTTCCAGATCGGGAGCCTCGCCTTGATGCGGTCGATGAGCTCGCGGCACGCGCGGAACGCCTCGCCGCGGTGCGGGGCGCTCGCGGCGCAAACGACGGCGGCGTCGCCGACGTGGAGCGCGCCGATGCGGTGCGTGGCTGCGACACGAACGCCGGGGATCTCGCGCTCGAGCTCTTCGAGGATCCGCTGAAGCTCGGCCTCGGCCATGGTGCCGTAGGCCTCGTATTCGAGCAGGCTCACGCTGCGGCCGTCGTTCGTGTTGCGAACGACGCCGAGGAACGTCGCGATCGCGCCGGCCTCGGGGCGCGCCACGATCTGGGTGACCTCGTCGAGCGAGAGCGCCTCGCGGCGGATGCGCGTCGCGCTCACGAAGACCTCCGGAAGTGGCCCGATCGGCCGCCGCTCTTCTCCACCAGCATCACGTCCTCGACGACCATCTCGCGGTCGATGCCCTTGAGCATGTCGTACAGCGTCAACGCGGCCACCGACGCGGCGACCATCGCTTCCATCTCCACGCCGGTGCGATCCGTGGCCTCGGCGCTCGCCGTGATCGTCACGCGCGCAGCGGCCTCGTCGACGTCGAGCGCGATCGCCACGTGCGTCAGGGCGATCGCGTGGCACATCGGGATGAGCTCCGGCGTGCGCTTGGCGGCCATGATGCCGGCGATCCGCGCCGTCGCGAGCACCTCGCCCTTCGGCGTGTCGCCGCGCGCGAGGCGAGACGCGGTCTCGGGCCGCATGCGCACGCACGCGACGGCGACCGCGCGCCGCTGCGTGGGCTGCTTCTCGGCGACGTCGACCATCCGTACGTCGCCGCGCGGACCGAGGTGCGAGGAGAGGCTCGTCGCGTCGGATGCTTCCGCCGGAGCGCGAGGCACGAGGACGTCGAGCGCGGCCCAGAGGATCGCCGGATCGCTGCGCTTCGCCGCGCGGCGGACACAGTGCACGAGGGCGAACCGAACGAGGCCCGAGAGCGCGGCCCACGTCCGCGCGTCGATCGTTCGGCCTTTCGGCAAGGCGTCGGCGAGGCCTTCAGGCAGATGCTCCGGGCTCGGATCGGCGGCGAGCGGCATCGGGAGCGCGGGCGGGTGGGCTTGCTGCACGATCTCGTGGACGGTCGCGGTGTCGACGACGGCCTCGGCGCCGGCGCGCGTGATCCGCCTTCGATCCTCGAACGAGAGAGAGCGCCATCCTTCGAGCGGCAGCCGGAGCCCGGCGTGATCGAGCGCGCGTCGCGCGGCGAGGGGGACGAGCTCCAGCGCGGGCCCGATCTCTTCAGCTTCGAATGAAAATACTTCGTTCACGGCGACCGCATCCTACCCGCCGATCGCGCGCATGGACACGCCCGCGGCGGTCTCCTCGGTGCAGCCCTTCCAGATCGTGCCGTCGGGCTTCATCGACCAGGCGAGCCCGATCTGCTCGACGATCGCCGCCGCGTCGCCCGCGCGCGCAGGCGACGATGCATCCACGCCGTCGTCCGTGGCGAGGCAAGGACGCAGGACGCCCGTCGACGAGACACGCAGGCGATCACAGGTCTCGCAGAACGTGTCGCTCGTGCCCGTGATGAACCCGACGCGGAGCGCCGGATCGTGGCGGGCGCGCACGTACTTCGCGGGCCCGAGGCCCGGATCGGTGACGGCCTCCTCGGCGAGGAGGTGCGCGGCGAGCGTACGGCGCATCTCGGCCGCGGTGACGAGGTGCTCCGCGACGAGCTTCGCCCCCTCGGCGATTGGCATGACCTCGAGGAACCGCGGCAAGAGGCGCTTTTCCCAGGCCCAGAGCAGGATGCGCTCGAGCTCGTCGTCGTTCACGCCGCGCAGGACGACGGTGTTCAGCTTGATGGGGGAAAACCCCGCTTCGATCGCAGCGTCGATGCCCGCGAGGACGGCGTCGAGATCCCCGCCGCGCGTGACCTCGCGGAAGCGCACGGGGTCGAGCGTGTCGATCGAGACGTTCACGCGATGCAGGCCCGCGTCGCGCAGCGGACGCGCGAGGCGCGCGAGCTGCGAGGCGTTCGTGGTGAGCGCGAGATCCTCGAAACCGAGCGAGGAGAGGTGCGCGACGATCGGGACGATCTCGGGATGCACGAGGGGCTCGCCGCCCGTGAGTCGCACGCGCCGCACGCCCGCGCGGCGCAGCGCCTCGAACATCGTCCTCCACGCCGGCGTCATCAGGCGCCCGTCCGCGTAGCCGTCGTTCCGCGAGGGCCGGCAGTACGTGCAGGCGAAGTCGCACCGATCGGTCACGGAGACGCGCACGCTGCGCGGCGGCGGGCCGGCCGAGACGCGCGTCGGCACGAGCGCGCGCGCGCCGAGCACCGGCAAGGATCGCCGCCTCTCGGCTGCCGGATCGTTCGTCACCCCCATCGCCTCACCCTCCCGCGACGGGCGGGATCAACGCAACCTCGTCCCCCGAGCGGACCTCCTCGTCGGGGCCCGCATACGCGCCGTTGACCGCGACGCGAATCGATCGCCGGTACGGTACGAGCGCGGGAAATCGGCTGCAAACGTGGTGAAGAAGCTCCTCCGCGGTGCACGGCGCTTCAAGCGGAAAGGCGAGCTCCGAAGCACCGAGCACGTCCCGCGCCCCCGCGAACGCGAGCAGCCTCACCGTGTTCGACATGTTCCGTAACGTAGCATTGTTGGATCGAACTTGACAGATCCGGGCCCAAAACAGGCCGACGCGTGGCTGTGCCGAGCGGCCGGGGGCGCGATATAGTCGCCCGTCCGATGAGCGAGCAAACCGGCACGATCGGCAAGATTCTGGCCGGACGTTACCAGGTACGGCGGGAGCTCGGGCGTGGCGGCATGGGGGTCGTGTACCTCTGCCGCGATCTCGTGGCTGACGACCGCGTGGCCGTGAAGGTCCTGAGCCGACCAGGGGCGCGACCACGCGCCGAGGAAGCGTGGTGGTTCCACGAGGAGGCGCGCGCGCTCGCGGCGCTCGCGCACCCGTGCATCGTACGTGCGCGCGACTTCGGCGCGCTCGCCGATGGGACGCCGTTCCTCGTGATGGACGCCGTTCCGGGTCGCTCGCTGCACGAGTGGCTCTACCTCGCGCAAGAGGAGGGCGGCCTGCCGTGGCCTCTCATCTGGAAGATCACCGACGACGTGCTCGCGGCGCTGGCGCACGCGCACGCGCGCGGCGTCATCCACGGGGATCTCAAGCCCTCGAACATCCTCGTCGACATCCCGCACGACGACACGGAGCCGCCGACGGTGCACGTGCTCGATCTCGGGCTCGCGTGGCTCATGCAGGATCGCGTCGACCACAGGCTCGACGGCTCGCCCGCATCGAAGCCGACGATCCGCTGGGGCGCAGGCACGCCGGGGTGGATGGCGCCGGAGCAGATCCGTTATGCCGCGCCGCACGTGGGTCCGTCGACGGACCTCTACTCGCTCGGCTGCGTCCTGTTCACGATGCTCGCGAACCGCGAGCCGTACGAGGGCACGGACGAGGAGCTGCTCGCCAAGCACAAGAGCGCGCCGCTTCCGGATGTGCCGCTCCGTCCGGGGATCCCGCCGGACATCGTGCCGCTCGTGCGGCGCCTGATGAACAAGCGGCCGTGGCAGCGCTTCGAGTTCGCGGCCGACGCGCGCACGCTCCTCTGGCGGATGCGGCCGCGCAGCGGAGATCCGACGGCGACGCCGAGGCCCTCGGCCGCGCCGCCGATGTCCATGCCGCTGCGCGACTCGCCGCTGCTCCTCGAGAGCACCTACCTCGACTCGCAAGTGACCACGACGGGCCTGCTCGGCCTGCGTCCGAGCCCCTTTGTTGCACGCGCGGCGGAGCGTTCGCGCCTGCTCGACGTGGCGAACCAGATCGCCACGTCGGAGAGCGCGGAGCACCGCTTCTTGCTCCTCTCGGGCGAAGCAGGCGTGGGCAAGTCGCGCCTCGCGGAGTGGTTCTGCGAGGAGGTGCACGAGCGTGGCCTGATGGTGCCGCTCCGCGCGAGGTACCGGAAGATCGCCGCGCCGCTCGACGGCGTGGTCGGCGCGATCGTGCAGCACTACCGGCTGGAGCGTGAAGGGCGCGACGTCATCGAGAAGGTCCTCCTGAACCAGTGGGAGGTCGCGGCCGACGACGACGACGGCAAGATGTGGGTCGCGGCGACGGCGGAGTGGATCCGGCCCTCGTCGCAAGGCGACGCGATCGGCCCGACGGGCAAACGCTTCGCGCTCTCGTCGGAGACGCGCTGGCGCGTGATGCAGTACGCGCTGCAGAAGATCGCGAAGAACCGCCCGCTCCTCTTGATGCTCGACGATCTGCATCACGGCTCGCCGACGACGTTCGAGGGCATGGCGCGGCTGCACCGCGAGACGCCGGGCCTGCGGCTGCTCATCGTGGGCACGGTGCGCGACGAGGCGATCATGACGGACCCGGTCGCGCGCGAGTGGGTCGAGTGGCTCCTGCGCGAGCTCGGCGGCGATCGCCTGACGCTCGAGCCGCTCGACCCCACGCAGACGCACGCGCTCCTGCGCGAGACGTTACCGCTCGACGAGGCCGCCGTGGTCGAGGCGGCGCAACGCAGCAAGGGCAACCCGCTCTTCGCGTTGCAGATCGTTCATGCGTGGGCGACGGGCGGGCACATCGAGCTGCGCGACGGACGGTACGTGGTGCCCGAAGCGAAGCTCGCGATGCGAGCCGCTACGACGGCCGAGCTCTGGGAGGAGCGGCTGCGCGCGATCCCCGAGGATCTCCGGCGCGGCGCGCGCGCGGCGGCGGCGCTCGGCGGCGACATCCGCGAGGACGTGCTGCGGCTCGAGCTCGGGGCGCTCGGCGTAGATGCAGAGCGCGCGGTGGCCGCGATGAAGCGCGCGCAGATCCTGCTCGCCTCGGGTGAAGAACGGCTGCGGTGGCCGCACGCGCTCCTGCAAGAGCACCTGCTCGGACAGCTCTTCGCGCAGCCGGACGCGGCCGCGGTGCTGCGCGCCGCCGCGAACGCGCTCGCCCATCACCCCGACGCGAGCAGCCGGCGCATCGTGCGTCACCGCGTGATGAACCTCCTCCGCGCGGGCGACGTGAACGTCGCCGCAGAGCTCCTGCACCGGTCGATCGCCGAGTCGTGGGGTCGCAAGCGCGACGTGCAGGCGACGCTCCGCGATCTGTCGCTCTTCGACGGCCGGCTCGAAGGCCTGCCGCTCGCGAGGCATCGCAGGTGGCGTGCCGAGGCGCTGCGGCATGCGGGCCGGCTCGAAGACTGCCGGCGCGAGGCCGAAGAGGCGCGCAGGCTCTTTCACGAGGCTGGTGATCCCGAGAGCGAGGCCGCGTGCCTCCGGCTCCTCGGTCACGTCGCCAGTGATCTCGCCGCGCCCGCCGAGGGTCGCAAGCTCGTGGCGAAGGCGCTCGACATGTTCCGGTCGCTCGGCGACACGCACGGGCAAGCGCTCTGCGAGGTGATCCTCGGGGAGATCGACTTCCTGCTCGGCGCGCACCTCGACGCGGCCCGCATCCTCGAGAGCGCAGGGCCGAAGTTCCAGGCCGTCGGAGATCGGCTCGGCCACGCGCAGTGCCTCGTGCTGCACAGCTTCGTCGAGCAGGCCGGCGGCTCGCCCGAGAAGGCGCGCGCGCTCCTGCGCACGGCGCGCGCCGAGTTCGACGCGATCGGGTATCGCCTCGGCATGGCCCAGTGCGACGTGACGCTCGCGCACTCGGATCATCGCGAAGGTCGGCTCGAAGAAGCGCGGCGGGTGGCGCTCCTGTCGCGCCGGAGCTTCCGCGACCTCGGCAACCCGCGCGGCGAGGGCGCCTGCGAGCGCCTGCTCGCGATGACGGCGTTCGACGCAGGTCAGCTCGACATGGCGGACGCGCACGCGCGCGCCGCGACGGCGCTCTTCGATCGGCTCGCCGATCCGTGGGGGCAGGTCGAGATCAAGATCATCGTCGCGCAGATCGCGCTCGAGCGTGGGCAAGCGGAGGTCGCGCGCGCGGCGCTCGCCGAGTGCGAGGCCACGGGGCTCGCCGAGGCCGAGCCGAAGCAGCACCTCGCGCTCACGCGGGCGTGGCTCGCGTACCACGAGGGCCGGTTCCAGGACGCCGCGAACGAGCTCGATCTCGCGCGGAAGACGTACCAGGACCCGAGCCGCACCGGGGATCACACGCCCGAGCTCCTGCGCAGGTTCAGCCGCATGGGCTGGCCCGCGCCCGCGAGTGAGACGATTGCGGCGTGGATGCGCGCGCTCTCCACGCGGAGCCCGCTCTCGACGCCGCCGCCCGTCGATCCGGCGTCGCCGCAACCAAGCAAACCGTAGACAAGCCCCACACCGAGGGGCGCATCGCGGACGGGGCGAAGGACACTCGGGGAGCACCCGTTCGAGCCAGCAGAAACGGCGACTCGGGATCCCCGCGTCGCCGTTACCCACCGTCGAGATCGCCGACTTGCCCTTCTCGGGTCGACAGCGCGCGATGCGCGCTGTCGTTTTCGGTCCAGGCCGCGCTTGGTCCGGGGTGAAGGGGGCGGACAGCCCCCTTCTGGGGTGCGGGGCGACGCCCCGCTCCGCTCAGCCTGCCGCTGCGAGCTCCTCGTGCTTCGCGAAGCACGCGACGATCGCGTCGCCGACGAGCGTGTCTTCTTCGAGCAGCCGCTCGGAGAGGAGGAGGACGCCGTCGCGCGTCTCGCGGACGATGCGGCAGGCGCGCTCGAGCTGATGCTCGACGAGCTTGCGCGCGACCTCGTCGACCCGCGCGTGCAGGTGCTCGCTGTGCGTCACGTGGCCCGGATGATCCGTCACGTTGATCGGCCCGAGCTCACTCATGCCGAGCTCGGCCACCATCTTCCGCGCGAGCGACGCGGCGCGCTGGATGTCGTCCGCCGCCCCCGCGGTCATCGTGCCGAGCACGACCATCTCTGCGGCGCGCCCGCCCATCAGCATGCAGATCTGATCCTCGAGGTACTCCTTCGTGTAGAGCAGCCGATCCCGCTCGGGCAGCGCCTGCGTCACGCCGAGCGCGCGGCCGCGCGGGAGGATCGACACCTTGTGCACCGGATCGGCGTGCTTCGCCGCGAGCGCCACCGTCACGTGCCCGGCCTCGTGGATCGCCGTCGCGCGTCGCTCCTCCGCGTCCATCACGAGGCTCTTGCGCTCCTCGCCCATGAGCACGCGATCCCGCGCCTTGTCGATGTGCTCGAAGTCGACCTTGTCCGCCCCGCTGCGCGCCGCGAGGATCGCGGCCTCGTTCAAGAGGTTCGCGAGCTCCGCGCCGGAGAAGCCCGGCGTCACCTTCGCCACGTGCGCGAGGTCGATGTCCTCTTTCAGCGCGATCGGCCGCGCGTGCACTTCGAGGATCTCCCGACGGCCGCGCAGATCCGGCAGCGGCACCACGACCTGACGGTCGAAGCGGCCGGGGCGGAGCAGCGCAGGATCGAGCACGTCGACGCGGTTCGTCGAGGCCATGACGACGATGCCCGTCGTGTGATCGAAGCCGTCCATCTCGACGAGGAGCTGGTTCAAGGTCTGATCGTGATCAGCCGACGCCGAGTCGCCCCCACGACCGCGTGAGCGGCCGACGGCGTCGATCTCGTCGATGAACACGATGCAGGGCGAGACGCGGCGCGCCTCGGCGAAGAGGTTGCGCACGCGGGAGGCGCCCACGCCGACGAACATCTCCTGGAAGCTCGATCCCGACGCGGAGAGGAAGGGCACGCCGGCCTCGGTCGCGACCGCGCGTGCGAGGAGCGTCTTGCCCGTGCCGGGCTCACCGGTGAGCAGTACGCCGCGCGGCGCGCGCCCGCCGAGACGCCCGAAGCGCTCGGGGTTCTTGAGGAACTCCACCGTCTCGGCGAGCGCCTCCTTCACCTCGTCCATGCCGGCGACGTCCGTGAAGCGGACCTTGCCGACGCCCGGCGCCTGTCCCTCCGAGAAGTGCGCACGGCTCTTCCTGCGGTGCATCCCGATGCCGACGGCGCCGAGCGCGAGCATCACTGCGATCGGCGCGAGCGCCGTCGCCGCGCGCGCGCCCGTCGAGCCCTCGCGCGAGCCGTACTCGACCGCGACGCCCGCGGCCGCGAACTTGTCGACGAGCGCGTGACGCGCCTCCTCGTCACCGACGATGCCCACCCGAAGCGAACCGTCCGTGCCTCGGATCGAGAAGCGTTCCCCCTCCACGCGCACCTCGGAGACCGCTTGCGATCCCGTGATTTGCGTGAGCTCGGTGTAGGAAATCGTCCCTTCGCGCGGTCCTCGCAGCGAGTAGACGAGGGCACCGATCGTCACCGCGATGATCAGAACGACCACCGGACCGACCACACGCCCCAGCCGCTTTTCGAATCTCGAGAGCCATCCCATCGCGTCGCACCTCGTCGCCCGGCACATCCGTCGCGCAGCTGACCAAAACGGTCGCAGCGGCCGGTGGTTTGCAGCCGGGGCGAAGGACGATAGCTGCGAGGAGGTTGTCCGCCAGCGTGGACGATGATGTTTTATCTTCTGATTTCCGAGACTTACAGACTCGGTGAGCGGCCTCTTCCGGGGAGCTCTCCGGGTTTGTCCCGGAAGTCAGAACGCGAGGCCGGCGCGAACACGGAATCCATTGATGGTCGCGCTGTTCGAGCCGCCGATCGGACCGCCGAGCGGGACGAGGAAGCCGAGCCCGGCGCGCACGGCGAGCGACTTGCCGACGGGGATCGTGCTGTTCACGTCGGGCTCGATCACGAACTGCGCGCCGGAGTAGTCGCTCGTGCCCTTGGTGACCGGCTGCTGCGAGACCGCGAGCCACGCGCGCAGGCCCGGCGAGACCATGCCGTCGAGGAAGTCGTAGAAGAACGAAGCGCCCGTCACCCAGTTGTACGCGGGCGAGTGCAACGTGCCGGCGGCGTCGCTCTCGGGCGCGCCGCCGCCCGTCTTGATCATGAGCTCGAACTTCGTGCTCGCCGCGAAGTGCAAGAGGCGCGTGTCGTAGGCGAAGCCGACGCTCGGCGTGGCGCCGAGGCGGTTCGGCGTGTAGGGCGCTTGCTCCTCCCAGCCACGCGCGCCGGCGACGGCCTGGTTCACGAGCGCCTGCGGCCTCGCGCCCGCGGCGTCCTGCTCGGGGAACATGTCGCCCTGCGCCGAGGGCACGGCGATCGCGAGGCTCACGGGAAGCGTCATGCGCCGCTTCAGCTTGAAGCGCGCGTGCACGCTCGCCTCGATGTTGCCGAGCGCGAACGAGTCGACCGGGTTCTCGATCGGACCGTCGATGCTGCCCGTCGCGAAGGGCACGCGCGCGCCGATCGCCCACGTCTCGTTCAGACGCCAGAAGAAGTAGGGGACGAACGAGACGACGGTGACGTCGGTGGGATTCGTATCGCTGAGGACATCGCGGATCTCCCCGAAGCCGATGACCATGTCGACGCCGACCTCGCGCGGCGGCAGCGCGCGGTAGTCCTCGGCCTTCGCCTCCTCGGCCTTCTCGTCCTCTTCCCGCTTCGCCGCTCCGGTCTTGCCAGAGGGCGCGAATTTGCCTTCTTCCTCCGAACCGCCGACGCCCCAGTCGCCCTCTTGCGTGGGCGGGAGCGGCGGGGGCTCGGCCGGCGGCGGCGGCTTCGCATCGGGGTCGTACTCCATGTCGGTCCCCTTGCTCGGCGGCGCCTGGCCGAAGGCGAGCGCGGGCACGGCGACGAGCGCGAGGGCAAAAGCGGAGAGGCCGACGGTGAGCTTCCGCTTGCTGCGGTAGAAAGGCGTGGGGCGTAGCATGCTCGATGTCACGGGAGTGGGCTGCGACGCTACCATGCAGCCGCGGCGTCCGTCTCCCGGCGCGCGCTCGATGATGGCCATGCACCCCGACCAGCTCGCCGACTTCGAGATCCTGCGCCGCCTCGGCGCGGGCGGCATGGCCGAGGTGTTTCTCGCCAAGAAGCGCGGCGCCGAGGGCACGTACAAGCTGCTCGTCGTCAAGCGCGTCCTGCCCGCGCACGGCTCGTCGCGGCGGTTCCGCTCGATGTTCGTCGAGGAGGCGCACCTCGCGACGCGCCTGAACCACCCGAACATCGTCCAGGTCTACGAGTTCAGCGACCACGGCGACGACGGGCTGCTCCTCTCGATGGAGTACGTCGAGGGCTTCGATCTCGGCAAGATCATGTCGACGGCGCGGCGCATCGGCGCGCGGATCCCGCCGTTCGTCGCGGCGTACATCGTCTCCGAGGCGGCCAAGGGCCTGCACTACGCCCACGAGCGCAAGGACGAGGGCGGCGTGCCGCTCGCCATCGTCCACCGCGACATCTCGCCGCAGAACATTTTGGTCTCGTACGAAGGCGCGGTGAAGATCGCCGACTTCGGCATCGCGAGCGCGAACCTCTTCCGCGAAGAGGCCGGCGTGCTGAAGGGCAAGTTCGGGTACATGTCGCCCGAGCAGGCGCGCGGCGAGCGGGTCGATCGGAGGGGCGACATCTACGCGCTCGGCGTCGTGCTGTACGAGATGCTCACGCTGCGATCGCCGTACGGGAAGCTCGACGACGACGCGCTGCTCGAAGCCGTGAAGACGGGCGCGTTCCAGCCTCCGTCGGCGCACGCCGTCGACGTGCCGCCCGAGCTCGAATCCATCGTCCTCAAGGCGATGCGAGGCCCGCGGGAGCACCGCTTCCAGACCGCGCGCGACATGAGTGCGGCGATCATGCGCACGCTGCTCGCGAAGCAGGAGCTCGTCGACTCGGCGTCGATCGAGGCGATGCTGCTCGAGCTCTTCGGCCGCGAGATCGAGCTGCCGATCGCGAGCCCGCGCGAGGCGCCGGAGGCCGCGACGCTCGCCGCCGTGCCGCTCGCGCGGACGCCGTCCGACGGCACGAACGGCGAGAAGCCCACGCGCGTCGCCCGCGAGGTCCGGCACGTCGCGGTCGTCACGCTGCGCATCGACGGCGCGGTCGATCTCGAGAGCGCGCACGGAAAACAGGCGGCGCGGCGGATGGGCGCGTCGATACGTCAGACGCTCGACGACATCGCGTTCAAGCGCGGCGCGGTGTGGTCGTGGGAATCTTTGTGGTCGGCGCGCGCCGTCGTTGGCCTCATGGCGAACCCGTCACGCGCCGCGGCCGACGCCGCGACGCTCGCGATCGACGTGCACGAAGCGCTCGACGGCGCGAGCGAGGATCTGCCCGCGCCGCTGCGCGCGTCGATCGGCATCGTGCGGGGCATCGCCTCGGGGGAGCGTGATCCGCAAGGCCACCTCGTCCGGCACACGCTGCAGGAGCCCGCCGATCTGCTCGCGGATCGCGTGGGCGCGGCGACGCCGTTCGGAACGACGTGGGTCGCGGGCGGCGTCTACCGCCTCGTGCGGCGCGACTTCCGCTGGGGCGAGGCGCCGAGCCTCACGCTCGGCGATACGGGCGGCCACCGCGTCCCCGCGCAGATGCGCCTCTACGCGCTCGATCGCTTGCTGACGCGCGAGGAGCGTACGGCGGAGCTCGTGCTCGGCCAGAGTGACCTCGTCGGACGTGACGCCGAGAAGGCCGACCTCTACGCCGCGTATCACCGGGCCGTCTCGCCGCCGCTCGGCGGCGTGCCGGGCTCACCGCCTTCCTCGGAGGCGTACAGCTCGCAGGAAGCGCCGAGTGGTCCGAAGACGCAGGCGTTCGACGCGCCGCCCATGTCGCGCCGCACGTTCGGCGAGCTCGTGGCGCGCGTGGTCGTTGGCGAGATGGGCATCGGCAAGACGGCGCTCGTCTCGACGTTCCTCTCGGAGCTCCCGAGCGGCGCGCGCGTGGTGCAGGTCGAGTGCTCGCCCGTGAAGATGGAGCTGCCCCTCGCCACCGTCGCCGACGTCGTGCGCGACGTGACGGGCATGGGCCTCGACAACTCGCTCGACGAAGCGCAAGGCGCGCTGCGCGACGTCTTCGGGCCGTTCGGGCGCAGCGCGAGCGGGCCGCGCGAGATCCAGCGGCTCGCCGAGCTCGTGACGGGCAAGCACGGCGATCACCAGGAAGAGGACGCGAGCAACTACCGCCATGACCTCGTCGTCCAGGGCATGCGCCACCTGCTCGCCGCGCTCGGGCGTAGACAACCGATCGTCGTCGTCGTCGACGGCCTGCAGTGGGCGGACCGCGCGAGCCTCGAGCTCCTGAAGGAGCTGCTCCGCAGGGCCGAGCCGCTCCCGATCCTCGTCGTGCTCGTGACGCGCGCCGACGAGCGCGTGCTGCCGTACGTCGAGGGGCTCGTGCGGATCGAGCTGCGTGGGCTCGAACCCGAGGAGCAAGTGCGCCTCGTCGAGGCGCGGCTCGGCGTCCGGGAGGGCGTCGCGGCCGTGTGCAGCGAGCTCGTCCCGCGCGTCGCGGGCAACCCCTTCTTCTTGCTGGAGATGGTCGACGCGCTGCTCGAGCGCGGCACGCTGGAGATCGTTGAACGCAGCGAGGGCTTGCACGAGCTCGTGCGGCACGAGCGCCCCGGCGAGCGCAGCGAGGCCCTGCCCTCCACGCTCGAACAGCTCATCGGCGATCGCTTGCGGGAGCTGCCGCTCGCCGAGCACGACGTCGTCGACTGGCTCGCCGTCGCCGGCGGACCGCTGACGGAGACCGACATCCTCGCGCTCGCGCGCCTGCCCGACGACGAGGCGATCACGCGCCTCTGCGCGCGCGGCCTCTGCGATCGACGTGCGGGCTCGGTCGATTTTCGCCACCCGCTCGCGCGCGACGTCGCGTACCTCGCGCTCGACACGGCCAAGCGCTCGCGCATGCACCTCTCGCTCGGCGAGCACCTCTCGCGCACGCCGCTCGCGCGTGGCCTCTCCGCGGCGATCGTCGCGCGCCACCTCGCGCGCGGCGAAGCCGCCGTGCCCGCCGCGGAGATGTACCTCGAAGCCGCGGCTGCCGCGCGCGCGACGCACCAGGAGCAGCTCGCGCTCCGCTATTACCTCCGCGCGCTCTCCTTGCTCCCGCCCGAGGATCCGCGCCGCATGAACGCGCACGCCGCGCTTGAAGCGATCTACCGGCACCTCGGCCGCCGGAGCGAGCGCCGCAAGCACCTCGAAGCGCTCCGCAAGCTCGCGCGACAGAGCGGCAAGGCCCGCGGCGTCGCGCTCGCCCTCGTCCGCACCGCGCGCCTCGACTGCGACGACGGCCACCTCGCGCGCGGCTTGCCCGTCGCGCAGCGCGCCACCGAGATCGCGCGCCTCGCGCGCCTGCCCGCGCTCGAGGTCGAGGCATACACGATCCTCGCCGAGATCCTCGGCGATCTCGGCGACGTGCAAGGCGCCATCGACGCGTGCGAGCGCGCGCTCGAGGTCGCGCATGTCGCCAAGCTCCAGCCACGCCTACGTGCCGAGGTGCTCCGCTCGAAGGGCGTCCTGCTCCGCCGCATCGGCCGCGTCGAGGAGGCCGCCGCGGCGCACGCCGAGGCCATCGCGGTCTTCCGCGCCGTCGGCGCGCGTCGCAGCGAAGCGCGCGCGAAAAACGCCCTCGCCTACGCGATGTTCGTCATGGAGCGCTTCGAGGACGCGATCGCGCTCGGCCTCTCCTCCATCGGCATCGACCTCGCCATCGGCGGCCGCTTCCAGATCGCCAAGACCTTGAGCAACGTCGGCCAGGCCTACGCGCGCCTCGGCGACACCGAGCGGGGCCTCAGCTACCTCAAGCGCGCCCGCGAGGCGCACGAGCGGTACGCCGATCAGGACTCGCGCGCCGACACGCTCCTCTGCTCCGCGGAGATCCTCCTCGAGCTCGGCATCGTCGCCGAGGCCTCCACCATGTGCGGCGACGCGGGCGCGCTCGTGGCCGTCACCGGCAGCGCGTACGACACCGTGCACGAGCGCATCGTACGCGCCCTGCTCGCGCGCGCCGAAAATCGCCCGCACGAGGCCGTCGTCCACGCGCAGGCCGCGCGCAAGCTCGCCGAGCCGCAAGGTCTTTTGAGCTACCACATTCACGCGACCGCCATCGAAGCGGCCGCGCGCGTCGACGCGGGCGAGCATCACACCGGTGTCCTGCTCGCTCGTACGGCGCTCGGCGCGATCGAGGCCACGAGCTTCTCCGAGTACGGCATCGAGGTCCGCGCGCTCTGCATCGAAGCGCTCCGCAAAGGAGGCTCCAGCGGTGCTCGTGACGCGCTGCTCCGCGCCGCGACGCACGTACGCAAGGTCGCCGGCTACGTCCGAGATGGCCGCCTCCGCGCGCTCTTCTTGCGAAGACCCGTCGTCGAGCGCATTCTGTCCGAGGCAGACGGATCGGACCTCGCTTCTCGGTCAGATCCGCTCCGTCGCGGCGGAATGGCATGAGTTCGAAGACCACGAAGCGAGCGGGGGCGGGCCGACGAAAGGTCGCGTTGATCCTGTCGGGCGGCGGCGCGCGCGGCGCGTATGAGGTCGGCGTGTTGTCGTACGTGCTCGACAACTTCGCCCGTGTGCGCGGCGCGGTCCCGCGCATCGACATCCTCTGCGGCACCTCGGTCGGCGCGATCAACGCGTGTTTCCTCGCCGCGCACCTCGGCGACGCCACGACCGGCATCCGCCGCCTCGCGAACCTCTGGACCGAGCTCGATCTGCCGGACGTGCTCGGCTTCGGGCTCCGCCAGGCCGTGAGCCTCCCGCGTGTCCTGCTCGGCGGCGGCAAGGCGGCGGCCGGCGTCTTCGACGTCACGCCGATGGCCAAGCTCGTCGAGCGCGAGATCCCGTGGCGGGCCGTCGCGCGCACGCTGCGCCGCGGCCACCTCAGCGCGCTCAGCGTCTCGGCGACCGAGGTCGCGTCGGGCCGCACGGTCACCTTCATGCAGACCGGACCCGACGGCGCGCTCCCCACGACGGCGCCGCCGCGCACGCTCATCCGCGGCGCGCACATCGGCCCGCTGCACGCGCTCGCCTCCGCGGCGATCCCCATCTTGTTCCCGCCGGTCCGCATCGGCCGCGAGCTCTTCATGGATGGCGGCGTCCGTCAGAACACGCCCATCGCGCCGGCGCTTCGGCTCGGCGCGACGCACGTCTTCGCGATCGGTTTGTCGCGCGAGATCACCGGCCCGAGCACCATGCCCGAGGACGAGAAGCCGCCGGGCGCGGCCTTCTTGCTCGGCAAGATCCTGAACGCGTTCCTCCTCGATCACATCCAGACCGACCTCGAGGTGATGACGCGCTTGAACCACATCATCGAGGACGCGGAGAACACCTTCGGCGGCGAGTTCCTGGAGAAGGTCAACGTGAGCGCCGAGCGGCGCGGCGGCATGCCGTACAACCGCATCCACTCGCTCGTCGTGCGCCCGAGCGAGGACATCGGCCGGCTCGCGGCCGAGTACGTGCGTCGCGGCAACATCCACGGCGGACCGGCGTTCGCGCGGCGCATGCTCACGCTCGTCGACGTCGGCGAGGCGACCGAGGCGGACCTCGCGAGTTACCTTCTCTTCGACGGCGCCTTCGCGCGCAGGCTCATCGATCTTGGACGCGCCGACGCCGAGGCGCGCAGACATGACATCGCCGACTTCTTCGGCAGCGCGGACGAGGACGACGAGCCGCGCCACGCCGAGAACACGAGCTGGACCATCCCGCCGCCGGTCGAGTGATGCTCGATCGAGGGACTATCCCTCGATCGACGCGACCTTCCTCCCCGCGCGGCTCGCGGCGTACGTGGCAGCGCGCATCATCTGGAACGGTCCGACCGGCATGATCCCGCGGCCCGCGTGGAACGGCGTGAACGACAGCGCCTCCTGATCCACGAGCGATCGCTCCTGCAGATCGATCAGCGCCACCCCTTCCCATCGCGAGAGCCGCAAGCTTTGCTCCGCCGAGCGTAGCCGCACGCCGAGCACCCCGGCGCGCGTGACCTCGAGCCGCAGCACCGCGTTCCCCGCCGCGACGGCCCGCTCCAGCCGCTCGCGCCGGCTGCCTTGCGCCCCCTTCTGCCGCGCCGGCACGAGCCGGAATTTCACGCGCCCGAGCCCGAGCACGTAGAACGGCAGGATCGCGTGGTAGTCGTTCGCCAGGTAGTCGTGCACGTTCGTGGTGAGCGGCGCGAACGGCAGTGACCAGACGTGCTGGAACGTCGCGAAGAGCAGGTCCTGATCGCGCGCAGAAGCCTCCACCGACGTCGCCGTCGGCGCGCGGCCGCAGAAGCGCACCGCGATCCCGAGCGCGTCTGGCAGCTCCTTTTCGTGACGCCACCACGCGCTCGACAGCCGCACGAGCGCAGGCCCCGCGAGCCTCTGCGCGAGCTCGCCCGCGGCGCCCTCGCGCGCGAGCGGCCGCACGTCTGCCCGGAACAAGACACCGTCCGGATGAAAGAGCCTCGCTCGACGAAGCAGGCTCCCCTCCCCCGTGATCGGAGACAAAACGCCGCCGATCGCCCGCCCCAACGCCTCCGTTGCCCGCATCGCTCCCCTCCGCCTCGGTAGAACCTGGGCGTCCGCGCCACCCTTCGGCAAGCCCTCGCGAGGCCCCAAAACCCCCTCGGGCCGCCGCCGACGGACCTCATACGTTCCCAATGATTTCGAGCTGTTAGGAGATCCCCTGGCAGGCGTCCGACGCGTCGCCGTGCCATCCTTAACGTAATGCATCACACGCTCGTGATTTCGGACATCCACCTTTGCGAAGTGGAGCCGGGTGCGGGTCCGTGGATGCGTCATCGGCAGCGAGCTTTCCTGCCGGACGGCGAGATCGCGGGCATGCTGAGCGCGGTCCTGCATGCCGTCCGCGGGCAGCGGATGACGCTCGTGCTGAACGGCGACGTCTTCGACTTCGACGCCCCGCGCGTGATCGACCGCCGCAGCGTCTGCCACGATCTCCCGCGCGACGCCGAGCATGGCGTGCCGGCGATCGCGGCGATCCTGGACGATCACCCGATCGTCCTCGAAGCGCTCGGGCGCGTGCTCGACGAGGGGCACGAGATCGTGATCGTGTCGGGCAACCACGACATCCTGCTCACGCTGCCCGAGGTCCGCGCGCACCTCGCGGCCCGCCTCTGCGACGCAGCGTGCGCCCTCCTGGCGCGTGATCGCAGCCCGAGCGCGCGTGCCGCGATCGCCGCGCGGATCCACTTCCGCGCGTGGATGCACGTCACGCCCGATCGTGTCCTCATCGAGCACGGACACCTCTACGACCCCTACTGCAGCTACCGCTACCCGATGGCCCCGTATGACGACGGCG
Organism: Polyangium sp. 6x1; assembly: GCF_029946515.1. GTDB lineage: Bacteria > Myxococcota_A > Polyangia > Polyangiales > Polyangiaceae > Polyangium. The sequence goes on along the minus strand of NZ_JARZHH010000016.1, from coordinate 111,409 downwards.
GGCGCGAGATCGTGGCGACGATGGGCTCGATGGGGACGCGGCTGCTCGTCTCGCGTCTCGGCTACTTCAACCCGCACGACGACAGCTCCGTCATGATGACGAAGCTCGGCTATTTCCTGCACTGGGCGCGGTACTACCTCCCGTCACGCCGCTGGCTCGCGCTCATCTGGGCGTTCGGCACCGCGCGCATCCTCGCTCGCCTCTGGCGCTCGCGGCGGCCCTTCTGCCGCGCGCGCTACCGCGGCAACGTCCTCGCCTGCGCGCGTGAGACGGGCGAGCGCGTCGCGGCCGTCGCGCGTCACGCTCGCCTCTTCGAGCCGCCCGCCGAGTCGCGTTTCCTCCGCGTCGTGCGCGAGCTCTGGGTCGATCACGTGTTCGTGATCCTCGTCGGCGCGGCGCTCGGCGCTCTGTTCCTCGGCGTCGTGGGCATGCCGCTCGGGCTCCTCGGCGCGCTCGTGCCGCTGCTGCTCTTCGTGCTCTACGATCGCCTCGTCCCGAAGCCTCCGCTCGCCGAGACGTGGCTCCGCGTCAGCCGCGTGATGCACAACGTCGCGCGGATCCACGACGCGCGCGCCGTCATCTTCGGCCACACGCACAACCCCGACGGCTCGTGGGAGGGCTCCGTGTTCATCGGCAACAGCGGCTCGTGGTCCGCGGCCACCTCGGGCCCCGACGGCGCGCCTTGCATCGGCGAGCACCCGTTCGTCTGGCTGTCGAGCGACGACCACGGCGCGCTCTCGGGCGGGCTCTACGCCTGGAAGCACGGCAGGATCGAGCCCCGCATCGTCCGCGAGCCGCAGCCCGAAGCACCGCCCCGCAGCGAGGCCGTCCCGCGCAGCGAGGCGCCCGAGATCCGGAGCGACGACGCGCGGGCCATGTAGCCCCGAGGGGACGCTCTACGCCGACGCCTCGTCCGCGCGGTTCGTCGGGACGAACATCGACAGGATCACGCCCGGGATCGAGGCCGCGAACGCGAGCAGGAAGAACGTCGTGAACCCGACGCTCTGCGCGAGGTGCCCGCTCACCGATCCCGCGAGCGTCGTCGCCAGCGACATGAGCGCGCTGCCGATCGCGAAGTGCGACGCGCGGTAGGCGCCCTGGCAGCGCCGCATGATGAAGACCATGAACGCGGCCGATCCTGCGTAGGCCACGAACTGCTCGACGAGCACCACGGCGGTGATCGCCGCGATCCCCGGTCGCGTCCACGCGAGCCACGCGTAGAGCGGGATCGCCGCGCTCTGGAGGATCGAGATCGGCAGGAGCGTCCGCTCGAGGCCGAGCCGCGAGACCAGCATCCCTCCGAGGATCGAGCCCGCGATCGAGGAGACCGTGCCCCACGTGCCGCTCACGAACCCGCGCTGCGCGAGGTTCAGGCCGAGATCCTTCAGGAAAGGCGTGTGCATCGCGAACATGAGCGCGTCGCCCGCGCGGAACGTCAGGATGAACGCGAGCACGAGGCCGACCTTGGGCTGGCGCAGGAACGTGACGAACGCCTGCATGTACGAGGCGTCGACGTTTCGAACCACGCTCGCCTCGCCCTCGGCCCGCACGGGCGCCGAGGGACGCGGCAGAAACAACGCGTGCCCCACGCCGAGCAGGAGCATCATCGCGGCCGCTGCGAAGAACGCGTAGCGCCAGCCACCCGCGATCCCCGCGAGCACCACGAGCCCGCCCTTCGCGACCAGCATCGCGACCCGGAACGCCGCCACGCGCAGCCCCGAGAACGCCGCTTGCCGCTTCTCCGGCAGCGCGTCGAGGTAGAAGCCGTCCACCGCGATGTCCTGCGTCGCCGCGAGCATCGACACGGCGATGAGCCCCCACGCCACCACGGTCAGATCCCCGCGATCGGCCGGCATCGCGAGCGCGAGCACCGCGAGCCCGAGCGCGATCTGCGTCGCGACGACCCAGCCTCGCCTCTTGCCGTACACGTCGACGAGCGGGCTCCAAAGGAACTTCGCGTTCCACGCGAAGCCGTAGAACGCCGTGTACCCGATCGCCTGCAGGCTCGCGCCGAACGCCGTGAAGAGCTCGGCGCTCACCTGATGCACGATCGAGTACGGCAGCCCCTCGCCGAAGTACGTCGTGGCGACCCACGGCGCCGCTCGGAGCGGGCTCTCCGCGGCCTTCTCCTCGGCCTCACGCCGCGGCTCGACCGGCTCCGCGTTCTTCGGAGGCGCGTAGACCTCTTCGAGGGAAGCCCCTGGAGAGGCCACCTCCGCGCGGGCGGACGCTCGTTCGACGACGGACACGTTGCCGAGTCCCCTACACCAGAAAGTTCCGGCGGGCCCACCTTCTGGCCGACGCGCCGCGGAAATACGGGGGGCCTCCTTCAGAAGGTAGCGGTTTTCAGCCGTCTCGGTTAGACGTGGAGACGACATGTCGAGGCTCTGCCGGCGCCGCTCTGGGGCCACGGATTCCGTGATGAGGGAAGCGCGGTGAACGTCTACACCCGACGCGAGGAGATGCGCTGGACGATCATCGCGCTGACCGTGCTCGTGCTCTCGTTCGGAGGCGCGGTCGTGCGGCTCGTCACAGCCGAAGGACGGCTCGTCCCCGACCCCGCGGCGATCGCCGCCGCGAAGGCCGCGGACGCGAAGGCGCAGCAGGGGAAGGCCTGCCAGACCGCCGCCGATCGGCTGAACACGGAGATCCCTGTGTTCAAGGCCTCCGCGAAGGCCGCGCGCCTCGCCGCGACGGCCACGCCGAGCGCGACGCCGCCGCCGGTGAAAGGCAAGAAGCCGCCGCCGCCGAAGGAGAAAGAGCCCGACGTCGAGCTCGCCTGGCCCTCGGCGCTCCCGTCCTACAAGCAGGTCAAGCTGCTCGCGCCGTGTCGGCCGATCGTCGAGGCCGTGACCGGCGCCAAGACCGAGGCGACGGGCGGCTGGGAAGCGGTCTCGACCGCGGCTGCCGTGACGCCCGGCGAGGACTACAAGTCGCAGGTCGAGGCCGCGCGCAAGCTGCTCGCGGCGCTCGGCGAAGCGCCCGTCGACAAGGTGCTCGAGTCGACGAAACAGGCCGAAGCGGCGCTCAAGAAGGCCGCCGACGCCGAGCAGGAGAAGGCGAAGACCGCGCAGGTGCGCGAGCCCTTGCCGAAGGGCCTGCTCTCGCGCGAGCTCGCGGTCGGCCTCGGCGTGCTCATCGGTGTGATCGCGCTGCTCGCGAGCTTCCTCAGCGTGCGCGCGGCGGCCTCGCGGCGCCTCTCGACGCTCCTGCCGCTGCGCGAGGCCGCCAAGACGGGCAACTCCGGCATGCAGGCAGCGGCGCTCCTCACGCTCGCCTCGCAGCACAACGGCGGCGAGCCCGGCCTCGTCATCGGCGCGGGCGTCGGTGGGCTCATCGCCGCCTTCGTGTTCCCGCTCGACGCCGACATCTTCGTCGCGGGCGTCATGGTCGGCCTCCTCCTCGGCCTCGGCTTCCAGTGGACCGTGCGCATGTTCGAGGGCCTCTCGAACTGGCGCAGGCGCGCCACCGAGCTCGCGGACATCGAGAAGCCCGCGGTCCCCATCGTGCTCGTCCTCTCCACGGTGCACGTCGGCCGCGAGCCCGAGTTCTGGGCCTTCTTCAGCAAGCTCTCCGCGCAAGAGCAGGCCGCCACGGTCGCGCAGCTCGCCTCGCAGGCCGAGGAGCAGATCCTCGCCGCCGCCGACGCCGGCGCGGCCCAGCCCTACCCGATGCAGGCCGTCCCGCAGGGCTATCCCCCCGGCGGCGGTTATCCCCCGGGCGGTGGTTTTCCCCCGGGTGGAATGCCCCCAGGCGGCGGTTTTCCCCCGGGTGGCGGCTACCCCGGCCGCTGAGACCGACGAACTTTCTGCACGCGTCTGGCCGTCCGCGGCAATAAAGTGGCCTCTCCGCCGTATTCATGCGAGGAGGCAAAGACCCGGATGCGCTTCTTTTCCCTTTCCTCGAAGAGCCTCTACCGCATCGGCGCGCTCGTCTCGCTCCTCGGAGCGACGTCCCTCCTCGCGTCCCTGCCCGCGTCGGCCGAGGACGCCGCGCCCAAGCCCGAGGCCCAGGAAGCCAAAAAAGAGGCCGACAACAAGCCCGCGGTCCTCGTCGCGCCCAAGGCCGAGTCGGCCGGCGCGGAGGCGCCCAAGGGCGAAGCGAAGTCGAGCGCGCCCGCGAAGAAGCGCCGCGGCGGCATCCACCCCTGCATGACCCCCGACCCGGGCTTCGGGATCTACGACCGCTGGTCGAACGAGCCCTCGATCGGCCAGATGATCGCCCCGAAGAAGGGCGGCATCACGAAGAACGGCGGCTTCGACCTCGTCGTCCACTTCCACGGCCACGAGCCCATCCGCAAGGAGTTCGTCAAGACCGCCAAGGGCAGCGTCCTCGTCGGCATCGACCTCGGCATTGGCTCGGGCGCGTACGCGCAGGGGTTTGCCACGCCGAACACGTTCACGCAGCTCCTCGCCAGCGTCGAGGCGGCGATGGCGAAGAAGACGGGGAACCCCAAGGCGCACGTCCGCAAGCTCGCGCTCTCGTCGTGGAGCGCGGGGTACGGCGCGATCGAGCAGATCCTCCGCCAGCCGGCCGGCAAGAAGGTCGACGCGGTCATCCTGCTCGACTCCTTGCACACGGGCTACACCGACGAGCGCTCGAAGGCGCTGAAGACGCAGCAGATCGACGTCTTCCTGGATTACGCCAAGCGCGCCGCGAAGAAGCAGGGCTTCATGTTCCTGAGCCACTCGTCGATCATCCCGCCCGGCTACGCGTCGACGACGGAGGTCGCGAGTTACGTCATCGGTGAGCTCAAGGGCAAGCCGAAGAAGGCCAAGCGCGCGGACGTGCTCGGGCTGGATCTCATCCGCCGCTACGACAAGGGCGATTTCCACGTCCGCGGTTACACCGGCGACGACAAGCCCGATCACTGCGCGCACATCGGGCTCATGGCCGATATCGTGCGTGTCCATCTCGAAGCCCGCTGGAAAACTCCACGCGGGAAGTCGTGATCGAACGCTTCGAGCTACGCGCGTAATCGAATCGCCACCTCCGCGAAGGCCATTTCGCAGGCGTTTTGAAGCATTTCGCCGTCGCGAAGTTCTTGACGTTTCGACGCAATCCCGTAACGGATGATCACATGGGTGGCATTGGCGTCGTTCTGAACCCTCGCTCCCGACAGAACCGTCGTGACCCGGCCGCGGCCTCGCGGCTGGCGCGGACCCTCGGTGATCGAGGCGTCGTCCGCACCGCGCGGACGCGGGAGGACCTCGCGCGAATCGCGGAGGATTTCCGAAAACTCAAGATCGACGTGCTCGGCATCTCCGGCGGAGACGGCACGAATCACATCACCCTGACCGGATTCCTCGAGGTTTACAGCGACGAGCCGCTGCCGCCGATCGCGTTCCTGCGCGGCGGCACGATGAACACCGTCGCGAACGCCGTGGGTGTGCCCCGCGGCAAGCCCGACGGCCTGCTCTCGGCGCTGATCGCCCGCTACAACGAGCGCGGAAAGGCCTCGCTCCGGGTGGTCGAACGCAACACGATGCGTATCGACGACCATTACGGTTTCATTTTCGGCACGGGCGCGATCCACGGATACATGGCCGAGTACTACCGGCACCCCGAGCCGAACCCCGTCCACGCCGCGTCCACGCTTTACGAGGCCAGCAAGAACGTCATGCTCGGGCACCGGACGCCGGTCGCCGAGCGCTGGGAAGGCTCGGTCGAGCTGTCCGGCGGCGTGCGTTTGCCCATGCGGGACTACCTCTGCATCGCCGCGGGCACGGTCGACCAGATTGGCCTCGGTTTCCGGCCTTTTTATCGCTCGGGGCACGTCCCCGGCCGCTTCCACATCCTCGGCATCCACACGAGCGCGCTCGGGTTCGTCAAGAAGCTCCCGGACATCTGGCAGGCGCGCCCGATGGGCGAGGAGCACACGTACGACCACCTCGCCGAGCACGCGATCCTGGAGGCCCGCTCGGGTGTGGTGCGGTACGTGCTCGACGGAGATCTCCACGAGCATCACGGGCCGCTGGAGATGCGCGTGGGACCACGCGTGCAGATCGTCGTGGAGCACAAGGCGGGCATCCGGCCGCCGGGCGGGAGCACGTTCACGTTTCCCCCGCCCTGGATCCAGCCTGGCAATTCTTGAGGCTCACGCCTCCGGCATCTCGGAGGCGTCGAGCCGCACCGTGACGAACGTCCCGTAGCTCATCACGGTGAGCGACTCCTGATCGACGATCATCACGCGGACGCAACGCGCGGGCGCGGCCGTCCGGAGATCCTCGTACGGATCGAACGGAGCATCCTCCGCGGGAGGAAGCGCCGATCGCAGGAATGCGTGGACCTTGTCGCGATGCCCGATGAGCACGCACGTGCCGACGGGCTCATCGTCCTGGAAAAACAGCTCGTGCGCGGAGACGTCGACGACGAGCACGGCCACGTCCACGACGTCGAGCCCGCTCGTCACGCAGATCTGCTCGATGCGCGAGCAGACCGCGTTCTCCACGCTGCGGAACAGCGCGATCCGGCGCCTCTGGCCCTCCGTCAGCGAGGCATCGGCGAGGAAATTCGACAGGCTCGCCGGGATCTCCGGCTTCGCGGTGTCCTTGTTCTTGGCGTCCCCCATGCTGCTACCGCGAGGACCGCGCCGTCGGACGGGCCCGCCGCGCCTCCCGCAGGGGTTTCATGCACGAGCGTCGCCAACACCCGTCGCCGCCAAGAAGGAACGTGCCGCACGGAAAACGCCGCGGAGCGGACGGGATCGCCCGCTCCACGTGCGCCCGTCGTGCGCGTCAGGGTGCGGCCCCGAGCGCGGCTTTCGTCTCCGTTTGGATCACGAGCTGCTGACCCGCCGGCTGATTCGGTGATTTCAGGAGGGACTGCATCACGAGCGCGATCTGCCCTCGCTCGGGCATGAACCGCGTGTCGCCGACCTCGAGCTCGCCCTTGCCGCGCGACTCGTAGCGCTCGAGCGACACGGGCACGTCCTTCGGCAGGCCGGGCAAACCGAGCGTCGTGTTCGCCGCGTATTGCCGGACCTCGAGGGAGAGCGTCGCCCGCTTGCCGTCGAGCTTCTCCACCTTCGCCACGCGGTAGCGCAGCACGTCCACGCCCGACGAGCGCGCCCGATCGGTCACCATCCAGTACGCGCCGACGCCGACCGGTTTGTCGGGCAAGGGCACGGTCGACGCGAGCACCGCGTCGACGAGCGAGCCCGTCACGAGCTCGATCCCCGGCGTCGAGTCCTTGGGGTACTCGACCGCCAGATCCGTGGCGATCCCGGAAGGCTGGAGCCGGTACCGGATCACGCTGTCTTTCAGGTTCTTGAGCTCGGCCGGCACGTCGCCGCGGATCGCCTTCACCGCTCCGAGCTTCACGACCACGGGCTTGCCCGCCGGGGCCGCTTCGGCCGCCTTGTCGGTCTTCTTGTCGTCCTTCGCCTTGTCGGCCTTGAAGACGAGCTCGACGATGAGCGGCGGCAAACCTTGTTGCGCCGCGCGCACCTGGAGGAGCAGCGTCGTCTTGCGCTCGTCGCCGCCCGCGAATGCGTACGAGAGCGGGACCTTCGGCTCACTGCCGTCGCCGAAGAGCTCGATCTTGGGCGCGGCCGTGGGCGCGTGGGCGGCGTCGGCCGCGGCGGGCTCGAAGATGCCGGACTCGGGCGGACCTCCCGCGGGGCCGTCCTTCGGCGCAGCGGACTGCGCGGGCGGCGCCTGGGCTGCGGCGGCGAGGGCCTCGCCGAGCTTGCCGCCGACGACCGGCCCGGTCTGGGCATCCGTGCCCGCGTCGACGATGGGCGCAGCGGGCTTCTTCTCTTCCTGACAGCCGATCGTGGAGACCACGAGGCCGAGCGCGATCATGCTCGCGCATCGGGCTACGTTCGCGCGTAGAGCCATGGCGCACGATGTATCTCGTTTTCGCGAGGGTGTCAGGTCCGACCGGGCCGAACCGCTCGCGACGGAGACCCCAAGCGTCGACCGGGGGTTTGGGGGCGTAGCCCGGCTCGTCCGGGCGTAGCCCCCAAGCGTCGACCAGGGATGGGAGGGCGGCGCCGCGGGCCGCAGATGTTCCAGGCGCCGCGCGTGAAACGACCACGGGCGCCGGAGGAGGAGCATGCTGACGATCACGTCCACCGCGTTCGCGCCGAACGGCCACATCCCGAAGGAGCACACCTGCGAGGGCGACGATCGATCGCCGCCGCTCGCCTTCTCGTCGGTCCCGCCGGGCACGCAGAGTCTCGTGCTGATCGTGGACGATCCGGACGCGCCGGATCCACGCGCACCGAAGCGGACGTGGGTGCACTGGGTCGTCTACAACCTCCCGCCGACGGCGACGGACCTGTCCGCGGGCGCCGAGCTGCCTGCGGGCGCGCGGGCGGGGAAAAACGACTGGGGCCGCGACGCGTACGGCGGACCGTGTCCGCCGATCGGACGGCACCGTTATTTCCACAAGCTCTATGCGCTCGACGTGATCCTGCCGGACCTCGGCACGCCGACGAAGGCCGAGCTCGAGCGCGCCATGGAAGGGCACGTGCTCGAGCGTGCGGAGCTCGTGGGTACGTACGAAAAAGCCGCCTGATCAGCGGCTCTTTCGCGTCACTTGCGGGTGGCCGCCGCGATGGCCTGGATGTCCTTCAGGAGCTCGAGCGGCCGGAAGGGTTTGGCGTAGAACGCGGTCGCGCCGGCGTCCTTCACGCGCGCGCGCGACTCGGGGTCGTCCATCGCGCTGATCACGAAGATCGGCAGATCCTTCGTCGACTCATGGGCGCGCAGGCGCGCGCAGACCTCGAAGCCGTCGAGCGCGCCCGGCAGCATGAGGTCGAGTAGCAGGATGTCGAACCGCTCGGTCGAGGCGAGCTCCACGGCCTTCGCGCCCGTGGCGACGCCCACCACCTCGTGACCGCTCGAACCGACCAGCGTCTCGATCATCCGGCGGATGGCGTCCTGATCTTCGCAGACGAGCACTCGCATGATTTCACTCGCTCCGGCCCCCGAAGGGCCCGTTCGTCCCTTCTACATCGAGACCCGGGTGCGGGCCAGATCGAGCCGCGCCGATCGCCGCTCGGCCTCCCCGGAGCGCGGGTCGGGGGTATTGTCTCCAGGGTCACCTGCCCCCAAGGCCTCCCCCATGACCGTCCTGTACGAAGACCCGCACGTCGTGTGTGACGACGATGCGCTCACCATCAAGCGATATTACTTCCCCGTCGGCAGCAAGCGGATCCCGTACAGCGAGATTCTCCGCGTGGACGACCTGCCGATGGGCTGGCTCACGGGCAAGCTGCGCCTCTGGGGCATGGGCCCGGCGCCGTACTGGTTCCACCTCGACATGGAGCGACCGGGCAAGGATCGATGCATCGTGATTGACCGGGGAGGCTTCCTGAAGGTCGTGGTCACGCCGGACGATCACGCGGCCGTGCTCTCGGTGCTGCGCGAGCGCGCGAGGCGGACGTAGGGCTCGATGGCGCTGCCGATCGAACCTTCGCTCCCCGAGATCTGCGCGGCGATCGCCGAGCGGCGCCGCCTCGTCCTGGAAGCGCCGCCGGGCGCGGGCAAGACGACCCGCGTGCCGCGCGCGCTCTTCGAGGCCGGCCTCGCGGGCTCGGGGGAGATCTTGGTGCTCGAACCGAGGCGCCTCGCCGCGCGGATGGCGGCGCGGCGCGTCGCCGAGGAGATGGGGCAGAAGCTCGGCGAGACCGTCGGCTGCACGATGCGCTTCGAGGACGTGTCGAGCGCCGCGACGCGCATCCGCTTCGTCACCGAGGGCGTGCTCACGCGCAGGCTCGTGCGAGATCCGATGCTCGAAGGCGTCTCGGTCGTCGTCCTCGACGAGTTCCACGAGCGGCACGTGCACGCGGACGTGGCGCTCGCGCTCCTCGCGCGCCTCACGCGCCAGCGTCGCAAGGATCTCGGGCTCGTGGTCATGTCGGCGACGCTCGAAACGGATCCGATCGCGGCGTGGCTCGACGCGCCGATCGTGCGGTCGATGGGCCGCATGTACGACGTCGACATCGAGCACCTCGAGCGCACGGACGATCGGCCGCTCGAAGCGCAGATCGCGTCCGCGGTGCGCCGCCTCGCGCGGGACGGGCTCGACGGCGACGTGCTCGTGTTCTTGCCGGGCGCCGCGGAGATCCGCCGCGCGGGTGAGGCGCTGCGTCCGATCGCGGACGCCGAGCACCTCCTCGTCTTGCCGCTGCACGGGATGCTCACGCCGGCCGAGCAGGATCGCGCGGTGCGTCCGGCCGATCGTCGAAAGATCATCCTCTCGACGAACGTGGCCGAGTCGAGCGTGACGATCGACGGTGTCGTCGCGGTGATCGACAGCGGACTTGCGCGGGTCGCCTCGTATGCGCCGTGGTCGGGCCTGCCGACGCTCAAGGTCGCGAAGATCGCGCGTGCCTCGGCGGCGCAGCGCGCGGGTCGCGCGGGACGCACACGACCAGGCCGAGCTCTGCGTCTCTTCACGCGCGGCGATCTGCTCGCGCGTCCCGAGCACGACGCGCCCGAGATCCTGCGCGTGGATCTCGCCGAGACCGTGCTCGAGCTCTGCGCCTCGGGCGTGGGCCCGCTCGAAGAGCTTCCCTTTCTGGATCCACCGCCCCGCGCCGCCGTCACCGCTGCCGAAGAGCTCTTGCGGCGCCTTGGCGCGATCGACGAGGCGCGCCGCGTGACGCCTCTCGGCCGGCGCATGCTCCGGTTCCCGGCGCATCCGCGGCAGGCGCGGCTCGTCGTGGAGGCCGAGGCGCGCGGCGTCGCCGAGGAAGGGTGCGTGCTCGCGGCGCTGCTCGGCGAGCGCGAGGTGAGCGTCTCGGGCGCGTCGCATCGGCGCGGCGGTGGGCGCGGAGAGGAGCACCGATCGGATCTGCTCCACGCGCTCGATCAACTGGAGATGGCCGAGCTCGAAGGGCACGCGCCGGATCGGCTGCGCGCGCTCGGCCTCGATCCGACGCGCGTCTTCGCCGTGGATCGCGCGGCGAAGCAGCTCGCGCGCCTCGTCGATCGTCGCAAGGCCGAGCGGCCCGCGAGCGCGCTCGATCGCGAGCGCGCGCTGCTCCTCGCGACGCTCGCGGGCTACCCCGATCGCGTGGGCCGCATGCGCAGGCCCGAGACGGCGACGGGGAGGAGCGGCCGCGAGATCGTGTTCGCCACCGGCGGCTCGGCGGTGCTCGCCGAGTCGAGCGTGCTCGGCGTGGAGGAGTACGTCGTCGCCGTCGACGTCGAGGAACGAACGGAGGGCACGAAGGGCCGCGTCGTCGTGCGCGCGGCGAGCGCCGTCGAGGCCGACTGGCTGCTCGACCTGTTCACCGACGCGATCACCGACACCACCGACGTCCGATGGAACGCGGCGCAGGAGCGCGTGGAGGTCACGCGGCGCCTCGCGTACGAGGGCCTCGTGCTGGAGGAGTCGCGCGTAGCGGCCACCGATCCTGCTTCGATCGAGCGCATCGGCCAGGCCCTCGCGGAGGCGGCTTGCGCTCGCGGTTACCGCGCGTTTGTCCGCGGAGATGGCCTCGACCTATGGCTCGCGCGCGTCGCGTTCGTCCGGACGCACTGCCCCGAAGCGGGCATCCCCCTGTTCGACGAGGCGGCGATCGTGGAGACGCTGCGCGCGCTCTGCGTGGGCCGGCAGAGTTTTTCCGATCTGCGCGAGGCCGATCTCGGCGCGGCGCTGGCCCATCGCCTCACGGCGGAACAAGCGCGGCGCGTCGCCGAGTGGGCGCCCGAGACGATGCAGCTCCCGGGCGGGCGGCGGCTGCGGCTCGAATACGGCCCCGACGGCACGGTCTCGGCGGCCTCGCGCCTGCAGGATTTTTTTGGGTTGGCCGAAGGGCCGCGCGTGGCGCGGGGCCGGGTGCCGGTCGTGCTGCACCTCTGCGCGCCGAACCAGCGCCCGGTTCAGGTGACGACCGACCTCGCCGGTTTCTGGGAGCGGCACTACCCGGCCATCGCGCGCGAGCTCAGGCGGCGCTACCCGAAACACGCCTGGCCGGACGATCCGCGCCATGCGACGCCTCCTGCGCCCAAAGGAATGCGCCCGTCCTGAAGCGTTCGCCGTGACCGGCGTGCACGTTCGAGATGGAAACACTCCACTCGTGCTTGACATGCCCGGCCTCTTCCGCCACTTTCCGCAGCCCCGAGCGACGGGTCCCGCGCGTGACGCGCGCGAAAATGCCTGCTGAGGACGTCATGGCGAAGAGCGACATCACTGGGAAACGGAAGCTTCTGGCGCAGAACGTCTCCCACTCGAACATCAAGACCAAGCGCTGGCAGAACGTGAACATCCAGACCCGCAGGCTCTGGGTTCCGGAGCTCAAGCGCTACGTCACGCTGAGCCTCACGACGCGCGACATCCGCACCATCGACAAGCTCGGCGTCGTCGCGTACGCGAAGCGGTACGGCGTCACGCTCTAGGCTCGGCCTGGGCTCGTCGCCGCGCCGTGCGGAGCGTGTAGAAGGCAAAGCTGGCACGGAAGAGCGCGCCTCCATTCGGGGGCGCGCATGCTTTTTGTCTACCGACCGCATCGCAGCGTTTGCCCGCGAGGTCCAGCCGTGGATCGAGCGCATCGACCGCATCGCGGTCGATGCACCAGAGGTCCAGGGCTTGCCCTGGTCCGGGTCCAGGGGTGGAGAACCCCTGGTCGGGTCCGGGGTGAAACCCCGGCGAGGCGCTGCTGCAGCACCCTCTCAGGGTTGGTCGTCGGCTCGCGCGGCGCCGTCTCCGGTCGAGACCAGGAATCGCGCGTCGCGTGCGTCCCGCAGCAAGGCCATCGCCGTGAGCGCGCCCGCCTGCTCTCGCAGGTCTGCGACGGCCGTCTCTGCCGGCCATCCCTCGGCGAGCGATCGCAGCCCTGCGACGTCGACGCCTGCCTTCCCGAGCAGCGCCACGGCTGCGTAAAACCCGGCTTTGCTCACGATGGCGAGCGGGGCGGGCATGTCGAGGGGCGCGCCTGGCGACGTCCGCGGGACGCCGCGCCGCACTGGCTGCGCATGTCGGCCGAGCACGAGCTCGAGCTCGGGCACGAGCACGCCTTGCTCGCGGCGCGTCGGCACGAAGGCCAGCGCTGCGACGAGGCCTCGACCGTCGCAAGCGAGGATTGCGTCGGCCACCGGGAGCCGGCCGAGAGGCGCGTCCCAGGGCACGCTGATGGCCGTCACGTCCGATGCGACGGATGTCGACCGGGCCGGCACATCTTCCGGCATTGCGCTCTCCAGATCCTCGGCCGTGAGGATGCCGCCCGCCACGGGCCCACCTGCCGCGAGCAAGGCGCTCACGGCCTCTTCGGAGGCGAGCGCGAGCGGCCCTGCCGACCCTACGCGCTTGATCAGCGCTGCGCGTTTCGTGGCGCCTGCGGCCTCTGCCGCGGAGACGCCGGCGCGCGCGAGCCCGCCGAGCCCTGATCGACCTCGCGCTGCGTGCAGGATCGCGATCAGCCCGAGCGAGCGCGGCACGGCGACGTATGCGCCGAGCGGGATCTCTTTTTCGGTCTTCCAGCCGCGCGGACGAGCGGCGCCTTTCCCTGGCTGGAGCGAGCGCCCGTCCATCACGCGCGCTCCGGCCCCACCTCCTGCGACGATCGCCACGACGGGCGAGAGCAGCACGGAGGCGTCCTGGCCGGCGGCTGCGAAAAACCCGGCGATGACCGCGTCGGCCGCGCTGCCTCCGGCGTCGAGCGCGGCCTGGGCCGGGCCCTGCGTGGTCGACGAGCGCGCGAGTGCGAGGGCGCCGCGGATCACTGCTCCTCGTCCTCTGCGACGAGCGGGCGCACGATGGGCGCGACTGGCGCCGCGATCGATCCCGCTTCCGGTGCGCGGCTCGAGCGCGCGAGTGCGGCGACGAGCGTGGTCTTCGTGCGGATGGCTGCGCCGCGCGTTCCTTCGACCACCAAGAAAATCTCCCGACGCTCGCCGAGCCTCTTCGCCACGCGATCGAGCGCTGCGGCCGAGAGCGTCGCTTGCGCGCCGAGCGATCGAAGGCGCGTGTAGACCACGGAGCCGCGCGGCAGATCATCACGCGCGGCGTCGAACACGGGCAGCACGCCTGCCGCGCGTGCCGTGTCGATCACGTCTTCACGCTCCCACATGCCGCGCGGCTCCCAGAAGCGGAGCGCGCCTTCGGCAGGCATCCGCGCGAAGAGCGCGGCGATGCGCTTCCTGTTCGCTGCGGTCGGTCGGATCTCGGTCGAGGTCGAGAGCACGATGCATCGCGCTTCGAGCGTCGTCGCGACCTCGAGCGAGGTGGCGAGCGCGTCGTCGAGCGCCTTGCCGGGAGCGAGCTCGGCGACGACGCGCGGCAAGACCACGCTGAAGACGAACGCGGGCGGCGCCGCTTTGCGCAACTTCCGCAAGCCGGGCGGGCCGGGCAGCGACGTGTCGATCGGGCGGATCTCCACCAGATCGAGCTGATCCTTGTACTTCTTGATGTCGCCCTGAAGGGCGTGCAGGCCCACGTGGAGTCTTGCCATGGCGGGGTCTCTTTACTCGAAGTGGAACCACTGCGTGGGGTTCTCGCGCAAAAAGCTTTCCATCGCGGAGGCGATGCGACGCGCGGCGAGCGAGAGCTCGTCCTCGCTGGGCCGGCGCGGCAGCGAGATCGGCGGACAGCTCCGCACCTCGTAGCGCATGTAACCCAGCCGCCGCGTGAAGACGGGCACGATTGGCGCCCCGCTCAAGGCGGCGAGCGAGAGCGGGCCCTCGGGGACGACGAAGGGCTCGCCGAAGAGCGTGACCTCTCGCCCGCGCATCCCCTTCGGGAGCCTGTCGATCTGGACCGCCACGACGCCGCCGCGCCGGAGGTGCGACAGGAGTGGCAACGCGTCGAGCGGGCTCGTCCCCACGTGCACGATCCGCACACCCGCCTTGTCGCGCGCGTCGTCCGTCAGCGCCTCGGCGCGCTCGTCGCGCTCGTGCGCCATCACCACGACGACGTCGGCCGTGTGCACGCTGCGCAGGATCGGGCCCGCGGCTTGCCAGCCGCCCGTGTGCGCCGTCGCGATGATCACACCGCGCCCCTCGGACGCTGCGCGCACGTAGTTCTCGTCCGACGCGCAGAGCCCGACGAGACGCTCGGGCCGATCGCGCCCGACGAGGAACGCCTCCGTCAAGCAGCTCGCGAAGCTCGCGAAGACCCGAGCGACGTCGACGTTCTCGACGATCACGTTTCGCGGCCCGAGCGCGCGCCGAAGGTGCTTCCGGACCGCGCGTCGCTGCCGACCGAGCGCGATCGCGAAGGCGAGGCCGATGAGCGGCGGCGCGTAGCGCACGAAGGGACGTGGTCCGTGCGTCACGCCTGCGTCGAGCGCGCGGCGCCAGAGCACCGAGTCGTGCCGGCGCAGATCGTCGAGCAGCTTGCCGAGGTCGTCTCCGATCCCCACGGGGCCCACCTAGCGGCTCAGCGGCGCGGCGCAAAGGGCGGCGCGTCGGGATCGACGACGCCCTCGTCGGGACCGCTGGATCCAGGCTCCGGGAGAACCTTCCCGATCCGCAAAAGCCCCCACACGCCGACCTCGCGCGCCGCCGCGTCGTCGTGCGCCGCGGCCTGCTCCAAGGTCCTGAGATCATCCGCGGCGCTCGGCCCCTCGGGATCACGCGCGAGCCTGTTCGCCGCGACGATCGCGGCGTTCCGCGCGAGCCCTCCGCGCCGCGCACGCCTGAGCGGCGTCCCCTGGATCGTCTCGGGGAACGACGCCTCCTCGATCGACGCGAGATCCGACAAGCGCATCTCGGACCAGCGCGGCAGCGGATGAAACTGCTGCGTGCGCGCCTCGGGCGGCGGCGCCGTCCGGTTGTAGGGACAAACCTCCTGGCAGACGTCGCAGCCGAAGAGGTGCTCGCCGATCCCCGCGCGCAGATCCTCGGGCGGCGCCTCGTACTGCTCGATCGTGAGGTACGAGATGCACCGCCGCGCATCGAGCACGAACGGCTTGGGAAACGCGCCCGTCGGACATGCGTCGAGGCAACGCGTGCACGCTCCGCAACGCTCATGCATCGGCACGCCCGGCGTGAGCGCGAGCGTCGTGACGACCTCGCCGAGCATGACGAAGCTCCCCTGCCCCGGCACGATCACGAGACCGTTTTTTCCGACGAACCCGATCCCGGCGCGCGCGGCCCACGCGCGCTCCATCACCGGCTCGATGTCGCAGAGCGGACGCGCGTCGATCCCGGGTCCGAGCTCGCGGATGAACTCCGCGAGCCGACGCAGCTTCTTGCGGAGGAAGAGGTGATAGTCCTGCCCGCGCGCGTAGCGGGCGATGCCACGCGCGACCTCTGGATCGTGCGCCTCGGCCTCGGCCGTTCGGGCGTAACGACGGCCCACGCACACGACGCTCCGCGCGCCCGGGAGGATCGCCTCCGTGTCGAGCCTTCGCCGCTCCTCGACGTGCTCTTCGAGGTAGCGCATCGTGCCGTGCATCCCGGCTTCGATGAACGCGCGGTAGCGATCGTGCTCGACGTCGAGCGGCTCGTCGGCGCGCGCCACGCCGACCACGTCGAAGCCGAGCTCGAACGCGCGCTCCCGGACCCGCTGATCGACGTCGCTCGCGGACATCCGCGTTGCCTCCCCGCGCGCGCGGCCCGCTGCGATCGAGCTACCCGAACAGCCGATCGAGCACGATCGCGCACGCCGCGCGCACGCTCAGGTGATTGTAGCCCGTGTCCTTCGCCGCGTGGATGGGCGCCAGGCGAACGTCAGCAGCCGCGACGAGCTCACCCGAAAGGCCCCACCCCGTCCCGAACGTGATCAACACGGGTTTGTCCGTTTGCGCGAGGCGCGCGCGCGCGTCGGGATAGTTCGTCACCGGGCCCCGCTTCGCCGAGGCCGCCGTCGTCCAGAGCTCGATCCCTGCGCGCCCCGCGTCCGGCGCGAGCGACGCGTACACGTCTTCCAAGCTCGGCACGATCCGCAGGACGTCGAGCGCGTCCGCGCGATCCGGGATGCGCTTCTTGCCCGAGCCGTGGACCCAGTGATCGCGGATGCGCTCGGCGAGAAGCCTTTGCGCCGCGACCGGATGCACGACGTGAAGCTCGTGCACGCCGAACGTGCGCGCGCTCCGGGCCATGTCGTGCAGATCCAGGTTCGTGATCGCGGTCGTCACGATCTCTCCGCCGCGATCGAGCACGGGGTGGTGGACCAGGGCGAGCGCGACCTTCGTCACGACGAACCTCGCTCGGCCCGGAGGCGCTTCGCTCGCTCCAGGAGATCGGGCCTGCGCGAGGCTGTGCGCGCCTCGGCTTGCTCGCGCCGGAAGGCTGCGATCGCTGCGTGGTTACCGCCTTTCAACACCTCGGGCACCTTCATCCCTCGGAACTCCTCGGGCCGCGTGTAGTGAGGGTACTCGAGCAGCCCGTCCATCGTGGTGCTGTGCGACTCGTGCATCGCAGAGTCTGCGCTGCCGAGCACGCCGGGCAGGAGCCGCGAGCACGCGTCGACGATCGCCATCGCCGCCACCTCGCCGCCCGCGAGCACGAAGTCGCCGAGCGAGATCTCCTCGTCGATGAACGCGTGCACCCGGTCGTCGAAGCCCTCGTATCGACCACACACGAGCGTGATCCACGGCAGCGAAGCGAGCGACTCGACCTTGCGCTGGTCGAGCACGCTTCCTTGCGGCGAGAGCAGCACGCGGTGCGAGCGCGTGGCGTCCGCGCCCTCGCGCCCCTCGCGCGCCTTCTGCTCGAGAGCCTCGATGCACTCGACCACGACGTCGACGCGGATCACCATGCCTGAGCCGCCGCCGTACGGCGTGTCGTCGACGCTGCGATGGCGGCCGAGCCCGTGCTCGCGCAGGTTCGCGCAACGCGCGTCGAGCGCGCCTGCGCGCACCGCGCGGCCGACCATCCCCGTCGACAGGAATGGCTCGAACATCTCGGGGAAGAGGGTGACGATGTCGACACGCATGGTGCGCGCCTCGTCAGGTGAGGCCGTCGATCGTGACGAGCCGGACGACCCCGGCGTCGATGTCCACGGCTTCGACGAAGCCGTCGAGCAGCGGAACCTCGATCTTGGTGCCGTCCGTGCGTTCGACGACGAGCACCTCGCAGGTCGGATACGAGGTCAGCGTGAGGACGTGCCCCACGACCTCGCCGGAGCCGAGCTCGGCGCGCGCGCCTTCGACGTCGCACGCGTAAAACTCGCCTTCTTCCAGCGGAGGAAACTCGTCCCTCGGCACGAGCAGGATCGCACCGTGCAGCGCCTCGGCGGCGTCCCGATCGGCGACGCCCGCGAGTCGCGCGAGCACCGCCTTGTTCGCGCTCCGGATCGACGTGATGTCGGCCGCGCGCTCCGCGCCGTCGGGGAGCCGCAGCTTGAGCGTCGGCCGCTGCCCGAGGAGATCGGAGCCCTCGTGGTAGAGCTTGAGGCGCACCTCGCCCTGGATCCCATGGGCGCGCGCGATCTCCGCGACGGCGACGAACCGTCGCGGGGCCTCGAGCTCGGTTGTGGCGCGCTTACGCGGGATCAATCCAGGATGTCGAGGTGGGCCCGGAGGCCCGCCTTGCTGGCGGCCGCGTTGAGGAGCGCGCGGATCGACTGCGCGGTCCGGCCATCCTTGCCGATCACTTTGCCGATGTCCTCGCGCGCCACGCTGAGCTCGATACGGGGGAACCTGTCACCCGTGACCTCGCGGACCGTCACCTTCTCGGGGTGATCCACGAGCGAGCGCGCGATGAGCGCGACGAGATCCAGCAGCATGGTGGAGGACGCAGGAGACGGCGCCATGCCTCGTTACTTCGCCACCGTCGCCGCGACGACGTCCGGGCGCTTCAGCAGGAGCTCGACCGTGTGCGAGGGCAGCGCCCCGACATCGCGCCAGTGCTTCACGCGAGCCGTGTCCAGGCGGATCTCGTTGCGGCGCGGGTCGTACGTGCCCAAACGTTCGATGAACCGGCCTCCGCGGGCAGCGCGCTGGTCGGCGACGACGATACGGTAGAACGGGGTCTTCTTCGTGCCCGCCCGGGCGAGGCGGATATGAACGGCCATCGGTGAACCTCGGTCTTCTTGGAGATCCGGCGCTTGCCGGGCGCGGGCATGACCCGCTCGCATTCGCGATCCCCCGACGCAACACGCCAGGGGAACGGGGGGCGAAGGGTAGGCAGAACCCCTCCACCGGTCAAGACCGACAAGACGCAAATTCGTCCCGTCCGGTCCGCGACTCGACTTCGCGCGAGCTTGCGGCCCGGACGCACGCCGCGGCCGCGAAAAACATGGGGGCTGGGTGAAAACGAACGAGAAAGCGCCGCGCGGGAGCCCGCTCGGCGATGGGGACAGACGGGAAATCAGCCGATCTCGAGGATGATGACGCCGCGATTCGGGTCGTCTTCGTCCTCGTGAGGGTCCTTCGGCCCGCCTCCAGGGCGACGCGGGGCCGGGTACCGCTCGAGCGGAAGCTCCAGGCGCGGTCGGTTCTCCTCACGCTGCCGGCGCTCCCTCTCTTCCCGTTGTCGGATTTGTTCGATGATGAAAGGAGGTAGCATCCGGACTCCTCCGCACCGCGTCTGTGGCGTCGCTCGGATGAACGTGCCTAGCAAGAATGGGCCCGTTCATGAGTCGAATCTAGCAATGAGAGTAACGGGGTCAAGCTTATCGCCCGGGACGACGGTGATATGCTCGCCGCCTCTATGACGCAGGATGGCGTGGGATCGCCGGAGCAAGAGCGCCATGAAGCGCACGCCTCTCGGGCTTCGTCCTCGTCGCCGAAGCCCCCGGAGCGAGCGCGGGGCGCGGCGAAGCAGGCGCGCCGTTCCCTCGTGATCTGCGTGGCGCTCGGCATCGGGCTCGCCTCCGTGGACGCACGCGCCGCCGCGTTCGACGTCGCGGACACGACGTGGGAGGGCTGCTCGGAGCTCTACGGGCTCGCGGTGAACGAGCTCGGCGACGGACGCGTCAAGGCCGTCGCCGTGCTCGACTGGAACGAGGTCACGCCGAACGACGGTGTGCTCGTCCTGCACCCCTTGCAGAGCATGGATCCCGAAGAAACCGCCGCCTTCATGAAGGCCGGCGGGCGCCTGGCGATCGTGGACGACTACGGCCGCGGCGAGGAGACGCTGCGGCGCTTCCACATCGAGCGGACCGTTCTGCCCTCGCGCCCCGTGGCCGCCCTGCGCAACAACCCCCAGCTCGCCATCGCAGAGCCCGTGCTCACCGGTGACAAGGGGCAACTCACGGGCCCGCACCCGGTCGTGGCGAACGTGCAGCAGTTCGTCACGAACCACGCGACGGGGCTCCGCCACCCGAACCTCTCGCCCGTGCTCGAGGTGCGCGCCGTCGGTGAAGCGCCGACGATCGTCGCGGTCGCGGGCCAGGTCGGCAAGGGCCGGCTGTTCGCGCTGAGCGACCCCTCGGGCCTCATGAACCAGATGCTGCGCTACCCAGGTAACCGCTCGTTCGCCGTGGGCCTCGCGCACTACCTCGTCGACGAGGACGGCGGCGAACGGCAAGGCGGCCGGCTCTTCATCGTCGCCAACCGCTTCTCCGAGGAGGGCTCGTTCGGCGGGAAGTCGACGCTGCGCAAGGACATCGAGAGCCAGCTCCGATCGATCGCCGACGCCCTCGCGGAGGCGCGTCAGAACGGGCTGCCGACCTGGGCGCACTGGGTGCTCGCCTTGCTCGCCGTGGTCGGCGTGGCCGCGTGGGTCGCGCGGGCCGCGGGGCGCCCGTACAAGAGCCCGCAGCCGCGGTTCGCGCGGCCCGTGCCGCTCGTCGCGCAGGGAGGCGTGGCCGGGCGCTTCGCCTTGCTCTCGGCGCCGTCCTCGCCGCCGGGGCTGCTCCTGCTCGAGCTGAAGAGCGCGCTCGTCGAAGCGCTCTCGCACAAGCTCGGCGCGCCCCTCGATCCGTCGGCGGACGCGGTGATTTCTGCGGCCGAGCGCGCGGGGGGCCTTGACGAGCGTGGCCGCTCAGCCTTGAAAGAGGTCCTCGCCGTGATGCAAAAAGCCGAAGCGTCCGTCGTCGCCGGTCGGCCGGCCCGCGTGCCCCGCGCGGCGCTCCGGCACGCCGCCGCCGTCGTGAAGGACGTGCTCGAAAAGGCCGGCGCGATCACGCCCGAGCCGCTCGGTAAAGGCGGCGCGGCCGGCGAGAAGACTTCCGATCGCCCGTCGGGAACGAGCCCGACGAGCGACCCCTCACGAACCCCGAGCCCGCCCGCACCCGCAGAGGAGAGCGCCACTTGACCCAGGCCGTCGCCATCGAGGAGATCGCCGCCGCCAAAGAGCGGCTGGACGTGCTCCGTCGGGAGATCACGCGCGTCTACATCGGTCCCTCGCGCACCGTGGATCTCATGCTCACGGCGCTGCTCGCGCAGGGCCACGTGCTCCTCGAGGGCGTGCCCGGCGTCGCGAAGACGACGCTCGTGAAGGCGTACGCGTCGGCGCTCGGCGCGTCGGTGCGGCGCATCCAGTTCACGCCGGATCTCCTGCCCGCCGACATCACCGGCACGTACGTCCTGTCGCCGAAGGAAGGCACGTTCTCGCTCCGGCCGGGGCCGATCTTCGCGAACGTCGTGCTCGCCGACGAGATCAACCGCGCGCCCGCGAAGACGCAGTCCGCGCTGCTCGAAGCGATGCAGGAGCGGCAGGTGACGATCGAAGGCGATCGGTTCGAGCTGCCTGCGCCGTTCATGGTCCTCGCGACGCAGAACCCGATCGATCTCGAAGGGACGTACCCGCTGCCCGAGGCGCAGATCGATCGGTTCCTCGTGCGCGTCGCCATCGGCTACCCGAACGCGAAGGACGAGGTCGCGATGCTCCGCGCGCACAACGCGGAGCCGCCCCGCGCGCGCTCGGTGCTGAGCGTG
Organism: Polyangium sp. 6x1; assembly: GCF_029946515.1. Lineage (GTDB taxonomy): Bacteria > Myxococcota_A > Polyangia > Polyangiales > Polyangiaceae > Polyangium. The sequence goes on along the minus strand of NZ_JARZHH010000016.1, from coordinate 89,685 downwards.
GAGGAGCTCCTCTCGCTGCAGAGCATCGCGCGGAGGATCCACGTGGAGGACGATCTCTACGAGTACGCCGTCGGCCTGACGACGTTCACCCGCTCGCATGCGCGCGTGCTCCTCGGCGCCTCACCGCGCGCGACGCTCGGGCTCGTGCAGGCCGCGAAGAGCGCGGCCGTGATCGCGGGCCGTCCGTTCGTCACGCCGGACGACGTGCGCGGCGTGGCGACGTCGGTGCTCTCGCACAGGCTCGTGCTCGTGCCCGAAGCCGAGGGCGACGCGCGCGCTCGGGACGCGGTCGTGGAGGACGCCGTGCAGCGCGTGGCCTACCGGCGCGCAGTGCGGCCGGTCTAGCGCGATGCAGCTCTTTCCCACGCGCACGGCGGCGCACCTCAGCATCGCCGCGATCTCGGTCGCGGGCATCGGCCTCGTCGCGCGCGAGCCGGCCATCGTCGGGTGGGGAGGAGCGATGCTGCTCGCGATGGCGCTCGCCCGCGCCGTCACGCTCGTCTCCGTCTCGCGCATCCGCGCTGCTGGCTTCGAGATGCTCTGGAGCGGGCCGCGCCGCGTCGTGCGCACGGGCCGCGGCAGCACGATCGAGATCGAAGCCGAGGTGCGCAACCGCGACACCCTCGCCGCGCGGTACGTGCGCCTGCGGCCGATCGCCTCGTCGCAGCTCCAGATCACGATCGAGCCCTCCGCGGGCGAGGTGATGGCCTCCGGGCGGCTCAAGGTGAAGGTCTCGGTGCACGCCCCGCGCGTGGGACAACACGGCCTGCACGGCCTCGCGCTCGAAGTCCACGGCGCGCCCGGGCTCTTCGAGGTGCCTCTCACCTTCGCGAACCCCTTCGGCGTCGAGGTCCTGCCCCGCCCCTTCGCGGCGTGGCTCCCCTCCCCGCGCGGCGGTCGCAGCAAACTCCTCGCGTCGAGTGGAAGGCCCGGTCGCGCGCGCGGCGAGGGCAGCGATCTGCGCGAGCTGCGCGAGCATCGGCCGGGGGATCCGTTCCGGCGCATCGCGTGGAAGGCGAGCGCGCGGCGCGGGATCTTGCTCGTGCGCGACTTCGAACGCGAGGAGCGCGACGTCGTGTGGGTCGTGCTCGACGCCTCGGTCGAGCTCTGGGCCGGCCCGCTCGGCCGCGCGCCGCTCGATCTCGCGATCGACGAGGCCGCCTCGATCTGCGCGCGGTACCTCTCGCGCGGCGATCGCGTCGGCCTCGCGATCTACGCGTCGACCGTGCGCGCGTTCGTCCCGCCCGACCAGGGGCCCGCGCACGGGCAGAAGCTCGCCCACCTGCTCGTCACGGCGACGGGCACGCACGACGCCTCGCGCAGCGATCTCGACGAGGCCGACGTGGCCGTCCGGGTCCTCGAGCACCTCCGACCGCTCGACTCGCGAGGCCTCGCGGATCTGCGTCGCGGCGATCTCGACAGGCTCGCGTCACGCGCCGACGCGGTTCGTCCCCGCGCGCCCTTCGCACCGCCTCCGCCCGAGGGCCGCAGCCCGCGCGAGCGAACGCTGCGCCGCTACCTCGCGGCCTACGGCATCGAGTCCCCTCCGCGCGGTGAGGCCGAGCGCCACGAGTCCGGCTTCATGCTCGCCGAGATCCTCGCGCAGATCGTCAAGAGCAAGCCCAAGCCGAGCGTCGTGCACGTCGTCGCGCCCGCGCCCTCCGAGGTCGCCCAGGAAAAACCCGTCATGGACGCCCTGCGCCGCCTCTCGCGTCACTCGGCGTCGGTCACCTGGTCGATGCCGCAGTTCGATCCGGGCCTGCTCCCGCCCTGGGATGCGCCGACGCGCGCGGATGGTTCGCCCTCGGAGGAAGTCGCCGACGGGACGCGCCGGGCTGCGTGGGAGGAGACGGCCGGGGTCGCCGCCGAGGCCGTGCTCGTCCGCACGCGTGTCGCGGTCAGCCGCAGCGAGGCCGTGCTCCGCCGCCTCGGCGTGCGCGTCACGAAGATCCGCGCCACGACGACGAAGCGCCCCGACGCCGCGGACCCCAAGGCGACCTGATCGGTACGCCGCCCGTCCGCGCATCGGTTGCAACACCAACGAACATCTTCCGAGATCACGAGCCACCCATGTCGATCGCCGAACGCCTCCGCTCGCGTGGCCTCTCGCCCAAGAAGAGGTTCGGCCAGAACTTCCTGGTCGACGTCTCCGCGTCCCGCGCGATCGCCGAAGCTGCGACCACGCCGCCGGGCGGCACCGTGCTCGAGATCGGGCCCGGTCTCGGCGCGCTCACGCGCCCCTTGCTCGAACGCGCCGCGAAGATCGTGGCGATCGAGCGCGACCGGGATCTCGTGCCGCTCCTCTCGGCCGAGCTCGAAGCGCCGATCGCCGAAGGGCGCATCTCCATCCTCGAGGCCGACGCGCTCGCCGTCGACTGGGCGGCCGAGCTCGTCGGCCCGCGCCCGCACGTGATCGCGGGCAACCTGCCCTATCAGATCACGGGCGCGCTCCTCGAGCGGGCCACCGGCCTCGCTGATCGCATCGATCGCGCGGTGTTCATGGTGCAGGCCGAGGTCGCCGATCGGCTCGTCGCGCGTCCTGGATCGAAGACCTACGGCGCGCTCACCGTCTTCATGCAGGCCGCGTTCGACGTGAAGCGCCTGCTCACGGTGCGCGGCGGCGCGTTCTACCCGCGCCCGGACGTCGACTCCGCGGTGGTCGTCCTCGCGCCGCACAGGCCGCCGCGGGCCGCGGAGACCGAGGCGTTTCGCGAGGCCGTCCGTGCGGCGTTCGGCGCACGACGCAAGACGCTGCGGAATGCCTGGCGCTCGCTCTACGGTTGGTCCAAGGACGAACTCGAAGCGCGCGCCCGGGAAGCCGGGATCTCGCTCGACGTACGCGGTGAAACGCTGGCGGTCGAGGATTTCGCCCGGATTGCGGCGATGAAGGGGTAAAAACCCCTGTTCATCCGCTCCGGACCCCTCGACAGTCCACGGTGGCCGTGGTAGTGGCCGCGCGCATTCGTCGTCATGGCGATTCGCTGGAGGAGCCCCGCCCCATGTCGGTTGGAAAGATTACCCAGGTCATCGGCCCCGTCGTCGACGTCGACTTTCCGGCGGGCCAGCTTCCGAAGATTTTGAATGCGATCAAGGTCTCGAACCCGAGCATCTCGGGCGAGGCCGACAACCTCACGCTCGAGGTTGCGCAGCACCTCGGCGAGTCGACGGTGCGCGCGATCGCCATGGACACGACGGACGGCCTCGTGCGGGGCATGGAGGTCCGCGACACGGGCAAGCCGATCATGATGCCGGTCGGCCCGGCTTGTCTCGGACGCATCCTGAACGTCGTCGGCGCGCCCGTGGACGAGGCGGGGCCCGTGAACGCGGACAAGTTCGCGCCCATCCACAAGGATCCGCCGAAGTTCGTCGATCAGTCGACGAAGGTCGAGATCTTCGAGACGGGCATCAAGGTCATCGACCTCCTCGCCCCGTACCGCAAGGGCGGCAAGATCGGCCTGTTCGGCGGCGCCGGCGTCGGCAAGACCGTGCTCATCATGGAGCTCATCAACAACGTCGCGAAGGCGCACGGCGGCGTGTCGGTCTTCGCGGGCGTCGGTGAGCGGACGCGCGAGGGCAACGACCTCCTGCTCGAAATGAGCGAGTCGAAGCTCGAGTCCGGCGCGCCCGTCATCTCGAAGGCCGCGCTGATCTACGGCCAGATGAACGAGCCGCCCGGCGCGCGCGCCCGCGTCGCGCTCTCGGCGCTGACGGTCGCCGAGTACTTCCGCGATGAAGAGGGCCAGGACGTGCTCCTCTTCGTCGACAACATCTTCCGGTTCACGCAGGCCGGCTCCGAGGTGTCCGCGCTCCTCGGCCGTATCCCGAGCGCCGTCGGTTACCAGCCCACGCTCGCGACGGAGATGGGCGCGCTCCAGGAGCGCATCACGTCGACGACGAAGGGCTCGGTCACCAGCGTGCAGGCGATCTACGTCCCCGCCGACGACCTCACGGACCCCGCGCCCGCGACGGCCTTCGCCCACCTCGACGCGACGACCGTTCTCTCGCGCGCGATCAGCGAGCTCGGCATCTACCCGGCCGTCGATCCGCTCGACTCGAACTCGACGATGCTCGACCCGCAGATCGTCGGCCAGAAGCACTACACCGTGGCGCGCCGCGTGCAGCAGACGCTCCAGCGCTACAAGGATCTGCAGGACATCATCGCCATCCTCGGCATGGACGAGCTCAGCGAGGACGACAAGCTCGTCGTGCAGCGCGCCCGCAAGATCCAGCAGTTCCTCTCGCAGCCCTTCTTCGTCGCCGCGCAGTTCACCGGCCGTTCCGGCAAGCTCGTGAGCCTGAAGGACACGATCTCGGGCTTCGAGGAGATCATCGACGGCAAGCTCGATCATGTCTCCGAGCAGGACTTCTACATGGCGGGCGGCATCGACGAGGTGAAGGCCCGCGCCGAGGGCGGCAAGCGAGCCTGATCATGGCCGACACCATCATGCTGGAGATCGTGACGCCCACGGGCGTCGCGCTGCGCAAGGAGGTCACGGACGTGACCGCGCCGAGCGTGGCGGGTGAGTTCGGCGTGATGCCGGGCCATCTGCCGCTGCTCGCGGCGCTCCGCACCGGCCTCGTCACGTACCACGAGGCCGGCAAGGAGCATCGCCTCGCCGTCGCGCACGGGTTCGTCGAGGTCGTGGGCGACAAGGCGCTGCTCCTCACGGAGAAGTACGTGAACAAGGACGACGTCGATGTCGTCCGGGTTCGCCTGCGCCTGAAGGAGGTCGACGCAGAGCTCGACCACTGGCAGGGCGACCTCACGGATCCGAAGCGGCGCACGCTCATCGAGGAGGAGCAGTGGCTCGCCACGCAGCTCGAGCTGATCGGCGATCCGCCGCTGCCGCTCGTGCGTGAAGACACGCGCTTCCTCGTGGATCACGCCGAAGCGCCGCCCGTCGAGGAGATGGTCGAGGGCCAGACCCCCGACGAGAGCCTCACGGATCACAAGAAGCCGGGCTCCGCTTTCCCCGAGGCCTGAAAGGCTCCACGCGCGTCAGGCGCATCAGGGGCATCACGAACACGAACGCGCCGATCGATCTCGAGACGAGGGCTCGGGACGACCGGCGCGTTCGTCGTTATCTTGATGCCGTAGGACGATGATTCACGCCGACACGATCGCGCGGGTCAAAGAGCGCACGGATCTCGTGTCGCTCGTCGGCGAGACCGTTCGCCTCACCCGGCGTGGTCGATCGTTCGTCGGGCTCTGCCCCTTCCACAAGGAGAAGTCGCCGAGCTTCCACGTGAATCCGGAGCGCGGCATCTTCCACTGCTTCGGCTGCAAGGAGAGCGGCACGGCCATCGACTTCATCATGAAGGTCGAGGGCATGAACTTCGCCGAGGCGGTGCGCGCGCTGGCCGAGCGGAGCGGCGTGGAGATCATCGAGACCGCCACCGAGGCGGAGCGGCGCGAGGCGAACGCGGCCAGGCGCGCGCGCGACGACCTCTACGCCGTCAGCCACCTCGCGGCGACGTTCTTCGAGCAGAGCATGCGCGGGCCGAGCGCGCATCCGCTCGCGCACCACGCGCTCGCCGAGCTCGCGCGGCGCGGGCTCGACACGCGGGAGGCGACGGGCCCCATGGCCGACGCGCTGCAGGCGTTTCGCGTGGGCTACGCGCCGCCGGGCTGGGATGGGCTCGCGAACTTCCTCAAGCGGCAAGGCGTCTCGCCGGTCGTCGCGGAGAAGGTCGGCTTGCTCGTCGCGCGCGGCTCGGGCACCGGGTTTTACGATCGGTTCCGGCATCGCCTCATGTTCGCGGTGACCGACGTGCAAGGCCGCGTGATCGCCTTCAGCGGCCGGAGCCTCCCCGAGCCCACGCCCGACGAGATGCGACGCTTGGGGCTCCAACCATCGACGACGGGCGAATCGCCGGCGAAGTACATGAACAGCCCCGAGTCGCCGATCTACACGAAGGGCGAGCACCTCTTCGGGCTGCACCAGGCGAGGCACGCGATCCGGCAGGAGGGCCAGGCGATCCTCGTCGAAGGCAACTTCGACGTTCTCAGTTTGCACGCGCGGGGCATCTGCAACGTCATCGCCCCGCTCGGCACGGCGTTCACGACGCCGCAGGCGAAGCTCCTGAAGCGCTTCGCGCCCACCGTGACGATCCTCTTCGACGGCGACGCGGCCGGGCGCAAGGCCACGTGGGCCGCGCGCATCCCGGTCCACGAGGGCGGCCTCGAAGGCCGCGCGGCGACGCTGCCCGCGAAGCTCGATCCCGACGAGCTCGTACGCACCAAGGGCCCCGAGGCGCTGAAGAGCGTCCTCAAGAGCGCGAAGGAGGTCTACGAGCACCTCATCGAGGACGCGCTCCAGAACGACTCCTTCAACGACGCCACGACCGACGGCAAACTCGCGCGCATGCGTGCGGTGGCAAACCTTCTCGGGGAGCAGAAGGACCCCGTGAAGCGCCTCATGCTGAAGACGTACGCCGATCGGCTGTCGTCGAAGCTCATCGTGGGCGGCACGGCGCCGACCGATCTGCGTCAAGTCGAGCAACTCCTCGAACATGCAACGAGGTACGACGCAGAACACCCCATGGAACTCCGCGCGGCCGAGACCACCGTGCCAGGTCACCGCGCGCGTTCGCGTTCCCAGGTCCAAGAGATGGGGGAGTACATCCTGGGTGCACTTCTCGACCATCCCGTTCTGCTCGACGACCCTGAAGTGATGGATGCACTCGACGTGGTGGATGGTGACCTTGCACTGGCCGCTGGCGCGGTGCGTCAGTCCCTTGGGACGGAAACGCAACTTATTCCCGACGAATTTCTTGCGCACATCCCGGCGTCGATCCAAGCATTCGCGGCTGGACGGCTCGCGTCGCCCGTCTTCGAGACGGCCGATGTGGCGAGGGAAGAGCTCTTAAAGAACGCAGGGAAGTTGAGACGCTTGAGCTTGTCACGCGAGAAAGCCGCGACGGTGGACGAGCTCCAACGAGTCGCGCCGCTGGGGGATGTGGAGCGCGAAGCGGCACTGCTTCGCGAGGCGGTGCGGAAGGCGAAGGCCAAGTTGGGACTCGGCTGACGTTTTTTGGGCGCGCGCATGCGTCCGCGCGGGCGTGACGAACGTTTTTTTTCTCGGTGGGTTCCTTGAAGCACGTGGCCCGACGTGGGCCCGGTGGAGCGAATGGGATGGCGAGCAAGGCCAAGCAGTCTGCGGGTCGGGCAAGCGGATCGGGCGCGGGGAAAAGTGGCGGCGGAGCCGCACAAGGCGCTCGGGGGGACCGCGGGACGAGGCCGCAGGCACCGGATGGGGCGGGGAAGTCGGATCCGCGCAAGGCGCTCGAGAAGCTCGTCGATGCGGGCAAGACGAAGGGCTTCCTCACGTATGACGAGGTGAACGACGCGCTGCCCGCGGACGTTTCGCCCGATCAGCTCGACGACGTCGTCGGCGCGCTCGGCGACGAGGACATCGAGATCGTCGACGGCGCGACGCAGGTGAAGATCGCGCCGAAGCGCATCGCGGACGAGGAGGCGAGCGACAAGAAGCTCGTCGTCACGCAGGACCGCGAGGAAGAGGACGTCGACTACTACTCGAAGTCGAACGATCCCGTCCGGATGTACCTGCGCAAGATGGGGAGCGTCTCGCTCCTCACGCGCGAGGGCGAGGTCGAGATCGCCAAGCGCATCGAGCAGGGCGAGCAGTCGGTCAACGCCGCGATCCTCGACTCGCCGATCGCCGTGCGCGAGATCATCGATCTCGGCGAGAAGCTCCGGAAGCACAAGATCCGCGTCAAGGAGCTCATCAAGGACGCAGAGAGCGACGATCAGGAGTTCGACGAGGAGGAGGCCGATCGCCGCATCATCCGCCTCATCGACAAGGTCAAGCGCCTCGACAAGAAGAAGGCGGACCTGCTCGAGGAGCGCAAGGAGGTCAAGACCGACGGCCGTCGCAAGCAGCTCGACGCCGAGGTCGTCCTGACCACGGGCGAGCTCGTGACGACGCTCGAGGAGATGCGCCTCAACAAGAAGACGATCGACAAGATCGTGCAGAAGTTGAAGGGCCTCATCTCGAAGGTGGAGAAGGCCGAGGCCGGCGCGACCGAGATCGAGAAGCGCACGGGCATGAGCAAGGCCGAGCTCCGCCGCGAGCTCGCGAAGGTGAAGGGCAACAAGCTCGCCGAGGCGCGGCTCGCGAAGAAGCTGAACGTCTCGCGCGAGGACCTGCTCGACCTCGAATCCACCCTGAAGAACGCGCAGAAGGGGCTCAAGCGGGTCGAGGAAGAGCTCAACATCGACGTCGAGGCCATCCGCGGCACCTACGAGAGCATCCGCGAAGGCGAGCGCATGGCCGAGCGCGCGAAGGCCGAGCTCGTCGAGGCGAACCTCCGGCTCGTCGTCTCGATCGCGAAGAAGTACACGAACCGCGGCCTGCAGTTCCTCGACCTGATCCAGGAGGGGAACATCGGCCTGATGAAGGCCGTCGACAAGTTCGAGTACAAGCGCGGCTACAAGTTCTCGACGTACGCGACGTGGTGGATCCGGCAGGCCATCACGCGCGCGATCGCCGATCAGGCCCGGACCATCCGCATCCCGGTCCACATGATCGAGACGATCAACAAGCTCATCCGCACCTCGCGTTACCTCGTGCAGGAGTACGGCCGCGAGCCGACCCCCGAGGAGATCGCCGAGAAGATGGAGCTGCCGCTCGACAAGGTCCGCAAGGTCCTGAAGATCGCGAAGGAGCCCATCTCGCTCGAGACCCCGATCGGCGAGGAAGAAGATTCGCATCTCGGCGACTTCATCGAGGACAAGAGCGTGATCTCGCCCGCCGAGGCCGTGATCAACATGAACCTCGCGGAGCAAACCCGGAAGGTTCTGAAGACGCTCACCCCTCGCGAGGAAAAAGTCCTCCGCATGCGCTTCGGCATCGGCGAGAAGAGCGATCACACGCTCGAAGAGGTCGGCCAGGACTTCGAGGTCACGCGCGAGCGCATCCGGCAGATCGAGGCCAAGGCGCTGCGCAAGCTCCGGCACCCGAGCCGCTCGAAGCAGCTCAAGAGCTTCATCGACAGCTGACGAACGCGGGGGAACGAATGGAATCGAGGGGTGCTCCGATGCGATGGATCGCGAGGGGAGCGCCCCTCGTTCTTTTGGGCCTCGCGCTCCCGCCATCAGGCTGCGCGCGGAGCGTGACCGAGAGCGACTGCAAGGCCGTGGGCGAGCACCTGCACGCCCTCTGGACCGCCGAGGCGAAGTTCCCCGATGCGGCGAGCCCATCCGCCGAGAAGGCCGTCGCCGTCGTGAAGAGCGAAGGGCAACGGCTGGAGGAGTCGTTCGTCACCGACTGCAAGCGCGACCTCGTCGGCAAGCCGCGCGCGTCGGGCGAGTTCTCCTGCCTGAGCCACGCGAAGACGCTCGCCGACGTGCGAACGTGCGCGACGATCCCGGCGCATTAGTCCCGATGGGCACCGCCGCGCCGGGGCGCTGCCCCGGACCCCGCGGGGGCTGTTCGCCCCTCGACCCGAACCAGGGCCAGCCCTGGACCTTTTGGGGAAGAACTGCGCGATGCGCAGTTCTTCCCACAGGCTGGTGGTGTCGCGTCGCCGGTTGAACCGTCAGCGCTGCTGTCTTGGTTGGCAGGGTCGTCGCTGGTCTTGACCCGGCTGTTCGATGCACTGCGCATCGCGCAGTTCATCAACCCTCAGTCCAGCGCGGGCGCTGGTCCAGGTCCAGGAGCGGATAGCTCCTGGTGGGGCCTGGGGCAACGCCCCAGCGCAGCGCCCCCTCGATGAGAGGGAGAGAGGGTATGAGCGTACTAGTTGAGGTACCGCTTGTCCTTCGGGGGCGCCTTCGAGCCGCCCTCGATCACGCGCAGCGGGGGCCCCGAAGCGCGGCGCGCGCGAGCCGCCGCAGCCGACGCGGCAGCCTCGGCGCGCAGGGCCGCCGTCTGCGCCTGCATCTGGCGCAGGCGTAGCTTGAGGTAGAGGCGCCGGAGCGGCGAACGATCGCCGAAGAGCCAGCCGGCCAGCATGCCGCCGAACGGGGTCACGAGGCCCTCGGACGTGTGCCGGTTGAGCGCGATCACGTTCAGCACGGAGAGCACAAAGATGATCGCGACCATCGCGCCCGCCGACACTGGCAGCACGAAGAACATGCGCACCTGCGCGTCGCGGTTCTGCAGCGCCCACGCCACCGCGACGGCCTCGATCATGCCGAGCCCGCCGAACCACACGGCCTGATTCAGCTTGGGCACGAGCGCGCCCACGGCGACCTGCGTGGCGAACGCGAAGGCGCCCGAGCCGAAGAGGAAGATCAGCATGCGCCGCGCGCCCCAGCGGGATTCGAGCGTGGGCGCGAGGAAGTAGAGCCCGAGGAGCGTCATCAGGAAGGGCCCGGGGCTCGAGGTGTCGTGGAGGAGCGGCGCCGTGAAGAGGCGCCAGATCTGGCCGCGGAGCACGCCCGAGGTCGTGCCGGCCATGAACTGGGCGATGCCCGTGCCGACCTCCACCCAGTTGATGCTCAGCGCGAGGGCGACCCACAGGACGGTGATGCCAATCATCATCCCGCTGATGGCCTTGCCAGGGCGAGGCAGGACGAATTGGAACGGGCTAGGGCGCATCGTCCATGGAGCTACCAACAGGAACGCGGACGGGCAACCAGAGGGCGCGGGAAAGGGCAACGGCGGCCGTCCGGAGCGTAGCGCCGGGGTTTCACCCCGGGCCCGACCAGGGGCTGTTCGCCCCTGGACCCGAACCAGGGCCAGCCCTGGACCGTGGGTGCAAAGACCGCGATGCGGTCGATGCAGCGGATCGGTTCAGAAGAAGTTGCCGATGGTGAATTCGAAGCGGCTCGACTGTTCGTAGGGGAGCGGCCTGAACGGGAAGCCGTACTCGAAGCGCAGCGGGCCGAGCGGCGAGAACCAGCGCAGACCGAAGCCCCAGGACGTGCGGACGTTGAGGAGCTGGTCGGCCGTGAAGCAGGGGTTCGTCGCGGAGAACGGCGACGCCGGGTTCGCCTCGCAGTAGTTGCGCTCGAGGTTCCAGGCGTTGCCGAGGTCGGTGAAGAGAACGCCGCGGATGCCCACCTGCTCGAGGATCGTGAACTCGAGCTCGGCGTTCTGGTAGTACATCAGGTTGCCGCCGATGTTCGTCCCGTTGGCGAAGGGACGCGCGTTCGGATCGAGCGTCTGGTTCAACGTCAGGCGCGGGCCGACGCTGCGCAGGAGGAAGCCGCGGAGGTCGAGGATGCCGCCGAGGAAGAAGCGCGCGAAGATCGGCACGCCCTCGGGCGAGGGGCTCGTCACCGCGCCGAACTCGCTGTTCACCTTGAAGACGAGCCAGTCGCGGATCGGGTAGTAGAAGCGCGCGGTATTCCGGAACCGGACGAACTGCTGCTCGCTGCCGATGTACTTCGAGGCGAGCTCGACCGAGCCCTGGAGGAAGATACCCGACGACGGGAAGAGCTGGTTGTTGCGGGTGTCGTACGTGATCGTCGGCCGGATGCTCGACGTGATGCCGTCGTTGTAGACGTTCGCGAGCGGCACGCTCTGGAAGTAGTTCACCGACGACGCGGTGCCGAAGAGCGTCGACGTCGTCTGCGTGGAGATCTCGTTCGACTCGAGCGTGTACGTGAGCGACGCGCGGAGCTCGGGCTGGATGATCGGGTAGCCGAGCGTGAGCGCGCCGCCGAGCGAGGTCTGCGAGAAGTCGTTGTAGACGCGGAGCTGATCGTAGGCGCTGATCGCCGCGGAGAACTGCGTGTCGAAGAGGTACGGCTCGAAGAACCGCACGTCGATGAGCTGGCGGAGGCCCGAGATCTGCGCCTGCAGCGAGAGCGACTGGCCGCGTCCGAAGAGGTTCTGCTGCTGGACCTGCGCCGTCGCGATGAAGTTCTCGATGCTGGAGAAGCCCGCGCCGACCTGGAACGTGCCCGTCGGCTTCTCGACCACCTCGACGTTCACGTTGATGTGCTCGGCGTCGTCGCCTTGCTCGGTCGAGATGTCGACGCGCTCGAAGTAGCCGAGCATCGTGATGCGACGCTTGCTGCGCTCGAGCTTCGACTCGCTGAAGAGCTCCTCCTCGCGAACCTCCATCTCGCGGCGGATGACCTTGTCGCGGGTCTTCGTGTTGCCGCGGATCTCGATGCGACCAAACTTGACGGGCTGGTTGCGCCGGATCGCGACGATGATGTCGACCTCCTGACGCTCGGGGTCGAGGTCGGTCGCGGGCGGGGCCTCCACGTTCGCGTAGCCCTGATCCCGGTACATCGTCTGGATCTGGCCGAGGTCCGCAGCGAGCTCGGCGCGGTTGAACCAGTCGCCGCTCTTCGCGCGGACCATCTCGCGCAGGCGCCTGCGGCCGCCGATGGGCTCGATCTCCTTGCCCTCGGCGTCGCGCTCGTAGACGCGCATCTGCCGGATCTTGTAGCGCGGGCCCTCGTTGATCGTGAGCGTCACCTCGATGCCCGTGCGATCCGGCGTGAGCATCACGCGCGGCGTCGCGATCTGCACCGAGAGGAAGCCGCGATCGTAGTAGAGCGCCGAGAGCACGAGCACGTCGCGCTCGAACGCGTCCTGTCGGAACGCGCCACCCGTGCCGAAGTCGAAGAAGCTGCCCTGCCCGGTGATCATCACCTCGCGCAGCTCGGCATCGGGGATGTTGTTGTTGCCGATGAACGTGACGCGCCGGACCGTGACCCGCTCGTGCTCCTTGATCTTGAAGCGGAGCAGCACCTCGTTGTCGCGCTGCGGGACGGTCTCGTACGAGACCTCGGCGAGGAAGTAGCCCTCCTCCGCGTACTTGTCGCGCAGCTTCTGGATGCCGCGGCGGATCGCGTTGTAGCTGAGGATCGTGCCGGTCTTGACCTCGACGCTGAGCGCCTCCGTGAGGTCTTCCGCGCTGACGTTCTGGTTGCCGTCGAACTCGATCGTTTTGATGTTCGGACGTTCGCGCACGAGGATCCGCAGGTGGACCCCGTCGTCGCGGCGGGTCAGGTCGACCTCGACGTCCTCGAAGAAACCCGAGTCCCAGAGCTCGCGCACGTCGCGCGAAAGTCCTTCGGGCGTGAAGGGTTTGCCCACGCGCGCCGTGCCGAGATACGCGCGGATGTCGTCGGCCGAGATGCGACGGTTGCCCGCGATCACCACGCGCGCGACGGGCTGACCACGCGCGAGCTCTGCTTCGGTCGGCGCGAGCGTGGGCGCCGGCTGAGCGGCCTCTTCCGGACGCGCGCCGGGCGCAGCAGCGCCGGTTCCGTTCGGCGCCGTGGGCTGCGCTTCGCCTTCACCCGCGCCTTCGTCGTCGCCTTGTCCTGCCGCTTCTTTCGGCGCAGGAGGCTGCGCTGCGGCAGCGGGCGGGCCCCCTTGTGCAAAGGCCACCCGAGGCGCGTGCCCGACGATCGTGAAGACGACCAGAAGGGCGCTCGTCCACAGGAGCCGGAGCCGGCTCGTCAGGCGGTTGGGTCGGGTGGGCGTCATGTACAAGAGGCGCCTCCCCGTAGCCCAGCGGGCCGGAGGTCTCAAGGTGAGAACGGCTGGTTTTCCATGTCCATGTGTGGACGGCAGGGCGCCCGGGACGAGGGGCGTCCGTCGGGAGAGGGGGGATCGATGGGGACGGCCTGCGTGTTCACCGGCAGAATCCCTGCGGACGAACGCTTTTCGGGGTTCGGGGGCCCGCCCCGTCCGTGCCGCCGTGGCTTGACCGATCGGCGCTCCGTGGGTAATGGCATCCCCTGCCTGCGGCCTACTGAACGCGGGTACACCGTCGATTTCTGGGGGGCACGCGCGAGCCGAGGCGGCCGCGCCTCGCCTCCCTACCCCTGGAGATAACGACCGTGCCCCCTGCCCAGCAGGTCCCGTTTCCCCTCGATGGCGAGGGTGGTCAGAAGAAGCCTCGGCGCGCCCCCAAGACACCGGGTGGGAGCGAGCCGCCGCCGCCGCCGCCGGTGCCCGACACCTCGCTCGCGGAAGAGGCGCAGCGCAAGTACCTGAACTACGCGCTCAGCGTCATCACGTCGCGCGCGCTGCCCGACGTGCGCGACGGCCTGAAGCCGGTGCAACGCCGCATCCTCTACGCGATGCTGCACGACCTGCACCTCGCCCCCGACGGGCGCTTCCGCAAGAGCGCGGCCGTGGTCGGCGACGTGATGGGTAAGTATCACCCGCACGGCGACGTCGCGATCTACGACGCGATGGTCCGGCTCGCGCAGGACTTCGTGATGCGCGCGCCGCTCGTCGCGGGCCACGGCAACTTCGGCTCGATCGACGGCGATGCACCCGCCGCGATGCGTTACACCGAAGCGAAGCTGCGGCCGCTCGCGATGGAGCTGCTCGGCGAGCTCGGCAAGCGCACCGTCGAGTGGCGGCCGAACTACGACGGCACGAAGAGCGAACCCGTCATCCTGCCATCGCGCTTCCCGAACCTGCTCGTGAACGGCTCGCAGGGCATCGCCGTCGGCATGGCGACGAGCATCCCGCCGCACAACCTCATGGAGGTGCTCGACGCCTGCATCGAGCTCTCGAACCAGCGGGATCTGCCCGTGAGCCGGCTCTTGAAGAAGATCAAGGGCCCGGACTTCCCGACGGGCGGGCAGCTGCACGCGACGAAGGAGGAGCTCGAGGCGGTCTACACGACGGGCCAGGGCTCGCTGAAGCTTCGCGGCGAGTGGAAGCTCGAAGAGGACGACTCGAAGCGCGGGCCTTCGTTCCTCGTGATCACGTCGATCCCGTACGGCGTCGAGCGCAAGGCGATCGTCGAGAAGATCGCCGAGGTGATCATCTCGAAGAAGCTGCCGCCGCTGCTCGACGTGCGCGACGAGTCGACGGACATCGTGCGCATCGTCCTCGAGACGAAGCGCGGGACCGATCCGCAGCTCGTGATGGCGTACCTCTACAAGCACACGCCGCTCGCGGTGCACGTGCCGGTGAACCTCACCTGCCTCGTGCCCACGGACAACCCCGACGTCGCCGCGCCGAAGCGCCTCGGGCTCGACGAGATCCTGAACCAGTTCCTGACGTTCCGGTACTCGACGGTGACGCGGCGGCTGGAGTTCGATCTCGGCGAGCTGCGCGCGCGGATCCACGTCCTCGAGGGCCTCGAGATCGTCTTCGACGCGCTCGACGAGGTGATCGCGATCATCCGCAAGAGCGAAGGCAAGGCGGACGCCGCGAGCAAGCTGATCAAGCGCTTCAACCTCTCGGAGGAGCAGACGGACGCGATCCTGGAGCTGCGCCTCTACCGCCTGGCGCGGCTCGAAATCCAGGTCGTGCGCAAGGAGCTCGCGGACAAACGCACCGAGGCCAAGCGCCTCGACGCGCTGCTGAAGAGCGACACGAGGCGCTGGGACCTCGTGCGCGACGAGCTCGCCCAGATGAAGGAGAAGTACGGCGACCGCCGCCGCACGAAGATCATGGGCGCGGTCGACGAGCCTGAGTTCCAGGCCGAGGACTTCATCGTCGCGGAGGACGCGAACGTCGTTTTGAGCTCCCAGGGTTGGGTGAAGCGCGTGCGCGAGCTGAAGGACCCGTCCGCGACGCGCCTCCGCGACGGCGACAGCGTGCTCGCGGCCGTCGCGGGCTCGACGCGCTCGGCCGTCGCGTTCTTCTCGAACCTCGGCGCCTGCTACGTCTGCCGCATCCACGACATCCCGCCCTCGACGGGTTACGGCGATCCGGTGCAGAAGCTCTTCAAGCTGGCCGACGGCGAACGGATGGTCGCGATGATGTCGCTCGATCCGCGCGCGCTCGGCGAGGAGCTCTCCGCGCCGACCGAAGGCGCGGCCGATCCCGAGCCTCCCTTCGCGCTGGCGCTCACGCGCGGAGGCCTGGGCTTCCGCTTCTCGCTCCGCCAGCACCGCGAGCCGAGCACCCGCGCGGGCCGCAAGTTCGCGAAGCTCAACGAGGGCGACGACATCCTCGCCGTGTTGCTCCCGAGCGCTGGCCGCGCCGTCGTGTGCGTCGCGAGCAACGGCTTCGCGCTCGGCGTGCCCGTCGAGGAGATCGGCGTGCTCTCGGGCGCAGGCAAGGGCGCGATCGTGATGAAGATCGACGAGGGCGAGCGTGTCGTCGGCGCGATGCTCGACGATCGCGACGCCATCGAGGTCGAGACCGAGAAGGGCAAGGTCGCGCGCGAACCCACGCAGAAGGTTCGAGGCACGCGCGGCGAGTTCGGCCGGCAGGTCTTCCCCAAGAAGGACCGCGTCGTCCGGCTCGTCCCGGTCCCCGTCGCGACGCCCGTCCTCGGCAAGCCCGAAGAGGAGAGCTGATCCATGGCAACGACCGCTACCCCGCAGCCCGCCTCCGGATCGCGCTACACCGCGAAGGACATCGAGGTCCTCGAGGGCCTCGAGCCGGTGCGCAAGCGCCCCGCGATGTACATCGGCGGGACCGACACGCGCGGCTACCACCACCTGCTCTGGGAGATCGTCGACAACGCGGTCGACGAGGCGATCAACGGCCACGCCAAACGCATCGAGGTCACGCTCGACGCCGACCATCGCGGCGCGACGATCGGCGACGACGGCCGCGGCTTCCCGGTCGACGTCCACCCGAAGTACAACCGCCCCGCGCTCGAGCTCATCCTCTGCACGCTTCACGCCGGCGGCAAGTTCGCGAGCTCGAACTACAAGGTCTCCGGCGGCCTGCACGGCGTGGGTTCGAGCGTGGTGAACGCGCTCTCCGTCGAGCTCGACGTGAAGGTCCTCCGCGACGGCTTCGAGCACATGCAGGCCTTCAGCCGAGGCATCCCCACGGGCAAGCTGAAGCGCGGCGCCGCGACCCGCAAGCACGGGACCATCCTGCACTTCCGCCCCGATCCCGAAATCTTTGGGGACAAAGCATCGTTCGATCCGGACACCATCCGCGAGCGCCTCGAAGCGAAGGCCTACCTGCACGGCGGCCTGGTCATCGTCTTCAAGGACCAGGCGACCGGCGAGACGGTCGAGCTCGTGCACCCGAACGGGATCTCCGACTACCTGCCGAAGCTCGTCACGCAGCGAGGCAAGCCCGCGGTGCACGCGTCGATGTTCCACGTCGCGAAGGACGGCGACATCCGGCTCGAAGCGGCGCTGCTCTGGACCGAGTCGCCCGACGAGTCGCTCCGCTCCTACGTGAACGGCATCCCGACGCACACGGGCGGCTCGCACGAGAGCGGCTTCAACACCGCGATCGTGAAGGCCGTACGCGCCTTCATCGAGGCCAAGAAGATCCAGCCGAAGGGCGTGACGCTCACGGCCGAGGACATCCGCGAAGGCATCGTCGGGCTCCTGTCGATCTACATCCAGGAGCCTCAATTCCAGGGGCAAACGAAGGACCGGCTGAACAACCCCGAGGCCGGCCCCGCCGTCGAAGGCATCGTGCGCCCCGCGCTCGAGCAATGGCTGCTCGAGAACGGCACGGCCGGCGAGGCGATCGTGATGCGCGCGATCCTGGCCGCCCGCGCCCGCGAAGCCCGCCGCGAGGCGACGCAGCAGGTCGTCCGCAAGACGGCCGTCTCGCACCGCCTGAACCTGCCCGGCAAGCTCGCCGACTGCAGCTCCACCGACCCGAACGAGAGCGAGCTCTTCATCGTCGAGGGCGACAGCGCAGGCGGCTCCGCCAAGCAGGGCCGCGACCGGCGCACGCAGGCGATCCTGCCCCTGCGCGGCAAGGTGCTGAACGCCGAGCAAGCCTCCACGTCGAAGGTGCTCTCGAACAAGGAGCTCCAGGACATTGTCAGCGCGCTCGGCTGCGGCTTCGGCAAGGACTTCGACGCCTCGAAGCTCCGTTACGGCCGGATCTTCCTGCTGATGGACGCCGACAGCGACGGCCAGCACATCGCCACGCTGCTCCTGACGTTCTTCTACCGCCACCTGCCAGGCCTGATCCGCGGCGGTCACGTCTACCTCGCGCAACCCCCGCTCTACCGGATCGACGCCGCCAAAGAGACGCACTGGGCCCTCGACGACAAGGAGCGCGACCGCATCCTCGTGAAGCTGCCCAAGGGCAACAAGGCCGAGATCTCCCGCTTCAAGGGCCTCGGCGAGATGCCCGCCGAGGACCTCAAAGCCACGACGCTCGACCCGCGCCGCCGCCGCGCCCTGCGCGTGGTCATCGACGGCGAGCTCGAGACCGATCGCATCCTGAACGAGCTCATGGGCAAAGACGCCTCGGCCCGCTTCCGGTTCATCATGGACCGAGCCCCGAACGCCGAAATCGACGTCTGATCCCGGCCGCCCCCGCCCCCCTCCCCCTCACATCCACGGTTGGTCCCCACGCACCCCACGTGCGTCCGGGATCACGCGCGCCCACGCGCTTGCGCAACCTCGCCCCCACGGCGAAGCGCCGCCTTCGGCCATCCGGAGCCGAACCTGCGCGAGTTGAGCAGACTCGGCGCAACACGAGATCCACCCGCTCATACGCAGAGTTAGGCCCGAGCACCCAACGCCGCAAGGGTCGGAACGATGCTCGGAAGCCCCCTCCCCTCCACCAAAGATCCGCCATATCCGCGCAAAATCCCGGCACATTTGCGCTCCGGGTCACTCCACGATCCCGCTATCAGGCACACACGTAGCGTTATGCGCATTCGTTCTTGGTATGCCTGCATGGTAAATTCAGGTACCAGTCACCCCCCCTGACGACCTTCGGCCCGAGGGTTGCAAAGGCGGAATGTCGAGATGCCGTCACGGCGCCGCATGCAGCGGCGAGATTCCCCGTGGCAAGGAGAGGTTCCCGTGAGCGATGCGCTTCCTTTGTCGATGCTGAACGCACCCTCCGCCGCCCGTAACCCCTCGGCCTCGCACATGCCGCCATTTGCGGTTCGCCAGGCCCCCATCACCCAGACGATCCCCAAGATCCCCGCGCCGCAGCCGTCGCAGATCATCCCGAAGAGCACCCCCGAGCGCATGCGCGTCGCCCGCGAGCGCATCCGCGCCGCCGCAGAAGCCGGTCAACGAATCCGCTCGTACGAGGTCGCCCTCGATCTCGACCTGTCGGAGTTCCACTTCGCCCGGCAATTCCGCGCCGCCTTCGGTCGCTCCCCTCACGTCTTCTACGATGAGGTGCGCGCCCAGAAAGCCCGCGAGCTGCTCACCGACGGCATGAGCGAAGGCGACGTCGCCCGCCGCATCGGCTTCCGCAGGCCCGCCGAGCTGCGCGCCCTGCTGTCGAAGCGTTGAGCCAAGGTCGCTCGACCAACGGCCCGCCAGTCCCCCCCGGCAGGCCTCCCCCCTTCTCGACCACAGCGTAGCGCCGGGGTTTCACCCCGGACCCGACCAGGGGTTGTCCACCCCTGGACCCGGACCAGGCGCGGCCTGGACCGAGGTTCGATGAACTGCGCATTGCGCAGTTCATCGAACGGGCCCGTGGCAAGACCGGCGACGGCTGGCCAGCCAAAACAGCAGGGCTGACGTGTCTGCTAAGGCGGGCAGCGCTGCTGTCTCCGCTGGCGAGGTCGCTCGTGGTCTTGCCACAGGCCGTCGGAGAAACCGCGCATCGCGCGGTTTCTCCGCTTTCGGTCCAGGCCGCGCTTGGTCCGGGGTGAAGGGGGCGGACAGCCCCCTTCTGGGGCGCGGGGCAACGCCCCGCTCTCGCCCACGCGGACGCCATGACGCGGCTCGGCCTCCGCTCTGCGGAGTGCGTGTCGCGGGCTCAGCGTGCTGCGCGACGGAGGACGCTCACGCCGGGCCAGGTCTTGCCGCGGTCGGTGACTTCCCACTCGTCGGGGCCGAGGAAGCGGCACTTGGCGCCGTCGAACATGCCTCCGCTCGTTCGTAGCGTGAAGGCGTCTCCGGACTCGGCGTCCACTTGGTAGGGGGCGCTCTCGTCGGGGGTCTTCGAGGTTCGCACGCTCTGCGCGTCCTTCTCGAAGCGGATGCGCAGGGACTCGAACAGGTCGGCCATCAGCGGCATCGCCTCGTTCGGGATCGGGTGATCCGACGTGTAGCGGACGATCTCCCACGTCCCCTGGAGCTTCTTTTTTGCGCCCGTGAGCTCGGGCTCGACGGGTTTGTCCGTCTCGATGGCCGTCCCCTGCGACGGCCCTTCCACGGGCTGCCCGCCACTTCCACCGGCGCAGCCCACGAGGAGCGGCACGAACATGATCCCGAGGCGTAGACGTCCCACGATCCGGGAAGGTACGCCTACTCTGGGAGTCACCTCAAGTCTGCCGCGAAACGATCCCGATCCGCCGGTGCTGGAGCGAGGGCAGGCTCGCCCGCACCTGCACGAGATAGGCCGGATCGAGCGTGGTCACGACGAGCCCCTCCCCTTCCGACGCTTGCGCAACGACCTCCCCCCAGGGATCCACGATGCACGACTTGCCGTACGTACGGCGCCCCTTCGGATGGCTCCCCCATTGCGCCGCCGCGATCACGTAACACTGCGCCTCGATCGCTCGCGCGCGCAGGAGCACGTGCCAGTGGTCTTTGCCTGTCGCGAGCGTGAACGCTGCGGGCACGATGAGCACCTCTGCGCCGCGGGAGACGAGCTCGCGATAGAGCTCGGGGAAGCGCAGGTCGTAGCAGATCGAGAGGCCGATCCGCGCTCCGCCGGCGTCGACGACGACGGCCTCGTCGCCTGGCATGCACGAGGCCGATTCGCGGTAGCGCTGGCCGTCGCCGACCTCGACGTCGAAGAGGTGGATCTTGCGGTACCGCGCGACGATCTCGCCGGAAGGCGCGACGGCTGCGCAGGTGTTGTGGACACGCTTCGGATCGGCAGAGCGCTCGGGCAGGCCGCCCGCGAGGATCCAGAGACCGTGCTTCGTGGCGTTTTCCGCGAGGAAGGCGCGGATCTGACCGCCGTCCTTCGCGTCTAGGTCCTCGGCGACGCGCAGCCGCTCGTCGTCGTCGCCGCCCATGAAGGCGAAATTCTCGGGCAAGACCACGACCTTCGCGCCGCGGGAGGCGGCTTCGGCCACGAGGCGGCCGGCGCGGCCGAGGTTCTCGGCGAGGTCCGCCTGGCTGTTCATCTGCACGGCCGCGACGACGAGGGGCTCACGCATGCGGGGAAGCCTACCTCGCGCGGGGGTGCATGTGTCCAGTGGGCACCACGTCCACTGAAATCGACCGGACTGCGCGCATGCCTCTTCCCGACCCCGGATGGGCCGCTATTCTGCGCGCCGCATGGGGCCCCTCTCGTACCTGCCGCGGTCGGTTCTCGGCGTGGCGCAAGAGATCGTGCGGCACCTCCTCAAGCGACCCGTGGTCGGCGTGGCCGTGGCCGCCCGGACGGAGGACGGGAGGTGGCTGCTCATCCGCCGCGCCGACACAGGGACCTGGGCGCTGCCCGGCGGCACGGTCGAGTGGGGCGAGACCCTGCGGACGACGGTCGCGCGTGAGCTCGACGAGGAGGCCGGCGTCGACGAGGTGACGATCGGCCCCATCGTGGGCGTGTTCTCGCGGCCGGATCGAGACATCCGGTTTCACGCGGTGACGATCGTTGTTTCCGCGCGTGTAGCTGCACCCAACCGATCGCCGAAGAATCCGCTCGAGATCCGAGAGGTGAGATTGTTCCGCGACGAGGAGCTGCCCGCGCCGCTGGCGATGGGGATGGACGACATGCTCGCCGCCGCGCGGCGCGGCGAGGTGGTGTTCGAGTGACGTTCGAAGCGACTTCAGGGAGGACACGAGGATGACGCACCTGCACCACGGTTGGGACAAACAGCCGGATCCGGCCGTGCGAGCGCGGATCGACGAGCTCGCCGAGCGCATCGAGCGCTATCGCGCGAGCTACTACGCCGGCAAACCCGACATCTCGGACGCCGCCTACGACGCGCTCGAAGACGAGCTGCGTGATCTCGATCCGACGCACCCCGTGCTCGCGCGCGTCGGCACCCCCGTGGCCGTGACCGAGTGGGAAAAGGCGCGGCACGAGATCCCGATGGGCTCGCTGAACAAGGTCGTGAACGAGGCCGAGCTCGAAGCCTGGGCCGCGCGCTGCGACGAGCTCGTCGTGAAGGAAGGCGGCAAGGCGATCTCGGATGATCTCTTCGTCGCGGAGAAGCTCGACGGGATCTCGATCGAGGTGATCTACCGCGACGGCAAGTACGCCGACGCGATCACGCGCGGCGACGGCATCATGGGCGAGCGCATCTCGCCGAACGTCGCGCGCATGCGCGGCGTGCCGCAGAAGCTGAAGGAAAAGATCAACCTCAGCGTGCGCGGCGAGATCATCCTCAAGCTGTCGGACATGAAGAAGTCGTTCCCGGGGGTCGCGAACCCGCGGAACGCCGCCGCCGGCACGTCGAAGCGCTTCGACGGCCAGGGCTGCGAGCACCTGACCGTGCTGTTCTACGACCTCGCCGATCACCTCGACGTCGCGACCGAGGAGCAGAAGATCACGTTCCTGCGCAAGCAGGGCTTCGGCACGCCGTGGACCGCGAAGGGCACACTGAAAGACGTGCTCGCGATCTACCGGAAGTACTCGTCGGAGATCCGCGCGGGGCTCGACTACGAGATCGACGGGCTCGTGGTGCGGGCGAACTCGACCGCCGCGCAGACCGTGCTCGGCGAGCTGAACCGCAGGCCGCGCGGCGCGACCGCGTTCAAGTTCGCGTCGCAAGCGAAGGTGTCGAAGGTCGTGGAGATCCTCTGGGACACGGGGCCGAGCGGGCGCGTGACGCCCGTCGCGATCGTGGAGCCGGTGGAGCTCGCGGGCGCGACGGTGCAGCGCGCGAGCCTGCACAACGTGGGCAACGTGCGCGCGCTCGGGATCGGCGTGGGCGACGAGGTGCTCGTGTCGCGCCGGAACGACGTGATCCCGTACGTCGAAGAGGTCGTCGAGAAGGGCGGCAAGACGGAGCAGCCGCCGACGCGCTGCCGCCGCTGCTCGGCCGAGCTCGTGGCGAGCGGCGAGTACCTGCTCTGCCGCAACCAGGAGTGCCCGGCGCTCGTGGAGGGCCGGATCCACAACTGGATCGACGCGATCGGCGCGCTCGAATGGGGCGACAAGCTGATCGAGCAGCTCGTCGAGGCGAAGCTCGTGAAGGAGCCGGGCGACCTCTACAAGCTGAAGCCGAAGCAGATCGCGGACCTCGAGCGGCGCGGCGACAAGATCGCGAAGAAGGTGCTCGACGAGCTCACGAGCCGGCTGCCGCTCACGCTGCCCGTGTTCCTGGCCGCGCTCGGCATCGAGGGTTTCGCGATCCAAACGGCGCGGCTGCTCGTGTCGTCGGGCTACACGACGATCGAAAAATTGCTCGCGGCGACGGAGCAGGATCTCGCGGGGATCTCGGGGCTCGGCCCGATCAAGGCAGGCATGATCGTGCGCGGGATCCAGGGTCGCAAAGCCGAGATCGAGCGATTGATCGCGCAGGGCATCGTGCCCGTGACGCAGGAGCAGGAGGGCCCGCTCGCGGGGATGTCGTTCTGCTTCACGGGCGCCCTCAGCCGCCCGCGCGGCGAGCTGACGAACCTCGTGGAGGCGAACGGCGGGCGGGTGCTCTCGGGCGTGACGAAGGAGCTCAACTACCTCGTCAGCGCCGAGGTCGACTCGACGTCGAGCAAGGCGCAGAAGGCGAAGAAGTACGGCACGCAGCTCCTCGACGAAGCCGGCTTCTTCAAGCTCGTCCAGGACAAGGGCGTGAAGGTCTCCTGAGGATGTCCTTTGCATCGACCGCATCGCGGTCGATGCACCAACGGTCCAGGGCTTGCCCTGGTCCGGGTCGAGGGGCGGACAGCCCCTCGTCGGGTCCGGGGTGAAACCCCGGCGCTACGCTGTGACAGCCCCCCTCACCAGTACGTGTCCTGATCCTCGGTGACCCCGGCGAGCCGATCGACCGTGATCGGCTCGCGGCCCGGGACGTGGATCCGCCCCGAAAATTCCCCGGCGAGCTGCAGGAACCGCGAGCGGACGATCCCGAAGTCGTGGCGCTCGGCGTGGAGGCCGCTCGGCGTGAAGCCGAGATCGACGCGATCGTCGGGCGCGCGGACCTGCCAGCTCGACAAGGGTCGTTCGTGGTCAAACGAAAAGCGGACGGCCGAGAGCGGCACGACCTCGCCGTCGATCCAGGCGACACACTCGCGATCCCCGACGAACCCCTCGGTGAGGTTCAAGGCGATGGGTTTGCCCTCGGAGGTGCGGCCGAGGCCGAAGCCCCAGCGCCACGCGGTGTGCCGTTCGAGCAGGCCCGCCGTGAAGTCGTACCCGGCGAGCGCGCCGTCGAGCGAGAACCTGCGTCCCCCGGCGACGAGCGAGCCGGAGACCGAGAGGAGCGCGCGTTTCTCCGTGGTCGAGAAGAGGCCGTCCCGCAGCGCCGCGACCACACCAAGCGCAGGCGGCGCCTCCGCGGTGCCGAGCCGCGCCTGAAGCTCGAGGCCCTGCATGCGTACGTCGATGACGTAATCGCTCTGTCCGACGGGCCGCGAGACGGAGAGGTGGTTATTCCCGAGGTGGTAGGAGGCGAGGCAACCCTCGCCGCCGCTGTCGCCGACGAAGGCGCTGAACGGCGGGCCCTTGGTGGTCTCGTCGCAGAGGGTGCGGCCCTCGCGGCGATCCACGACGAAGGCGAAGGCGTTGGCGGCGTAGCCGAGGCGGATGATCGCGGCGGCGCAGATGAGCTCGTCGGAGGCGAGAGCCACGTAAAACCAGCGTTTTTCGCGGCGCACGCGGGTGAGCGGGTTCTTCGCCGCGGCCCCGAAGGCGACGGGCGGCAGCCCCCCGACGTACGTGCCGAACCGGGGCCTCTGGGTGGTCGGGTCGAGGATCGCTTCGGGCGGAGTCCGGTGGATCTGCATCCACGGGAGAATAGCGAGCCCTGGGAAGACGGCACGGACCTGCGCACGGCGCGAGAGCGCCATCGCGGATCGCAGTGGTAGACTCGCGCGCCATGCAGGCCGCGATCGTCAACACGCCCCACCCCGTCAACGAGCCGACGCGTTCCTATGCGCCCGGTACGACCGAACGCGCGGAGCTCAAGGCCGCTCTCGCGCGCATGTCGGGCGAGACGATCGAGATCCCGATGGTGATCGGGAAGAACCATGTCTTCACGGGCCGCCTCACCGAGGTGCGCGCGCCGCACAAGCGGAGCCTGATCCTCGCACGTGCGCACGACGGCAGTCGCACGGACGTCGCGGACGCGATCGAGGCCGCGCTCGAAGCGTCGAAGATGTGGAGCGAGATGCCGTGGACGGCGCGCGCGGCGGTGTTCCTGCGCGCGGCGGAGCTGCTCGCGACGCGCTACCGGCCGCTGCTCAACGCGGCGACGATGCTCGGGCAGAGCAAGACGGCGCATCAGGCCGAGATCGACGCGGCCTGCGAGCTCATCGATTTCCTGCGCTTCAACGTGGCCTACGCGCGGCAGATCGCGACGGAGCAGCCGCAGAGCTCGCCCGGGATATGGAACGTGATGGAGCCGCGTCCGCTCGAAGGGTTCGTCTTCGCGGCGACGCCGTTCAACTTCACGGCCATCGCGGCGAACCTGCCCGCGGCGCCGGCGATCATGGGCAACACGGTCGTGTGGAAGCCGTCGCAGAACGCGCTGCTCTCGGCGCACTGGATCATGACCCTCTTCCGCGAGGCGGGGCTGCCCGACGGCGTGATCAACCTCGTCATGGGCGATCCGGCAGAGGTGACGACGGCGGCGCTCGAGCACCCGAGCCTCGCGGGCGTGCACTTCACGGGCTCGACGCCGGTGTTCCGGTGGATGTGGCGCAAGGTCGGCGAGAACATCGATCGGTACCGGACGTACCCGCGCCTCGTGGGCGAGACGGGCGGAAAGGATTTTGTTTTTGCTCACACGAGCGCGGATCCGACGGCGCTCGCGGTCGCGCTCGTGCGAGGCGCGTTCGAGTACCAGGGCCAAAAGTGCTCGGCGGCGTCGCGTGCGTACGTGCCGAAGTCGATGTGGCCGGCGCTGAAGGAGCGGATCGTGGAGCTCACGCGGATGATCCGCGTCGGCGACGTTTCCGACTTCCGGAACTTCATGGGCGCGGTGATCGACGGTCGCGCCTACGCGCGGATCACGGGCGCGGTGGAGGAGGCGCGGAAGGGCGGTCGCGCGCGGCTCATCTGCGGCGGCGAGTGGAGCGACACGGAGGGCTTCTTCATCGAGCCGACCGTGATGGAGACCGACGACCCGAAGCACACGCTGATGGAGACGGAGCTCTTCGGGCCCGTGCTGACGGTGTGGCCGTACGACGACAACCAGGTGGACGAGGCGCTCGAGCTTTGCGACCAGACGAGCCCGTACGCGCTGACGGGCGCGGTGTTCGCTCGCGATCGATCGTTCATCGAGAAGGCGAGCCGCGAGCTCCGCCGTGCAGCCGGCAACTTCTACGTGAACGACAAACCCACGGGCGCCGTGGTCGGGCAACAGCCGTTCGGCGGCGACCGCGCGTCGGGGACGAACGACAAGGCCGGCAGCGTGCTGAACCTCCTGCGCTGGACGTCGCCGCGCTTGATCAAGGAGAACTTCGAGCCGCCGCGCGCCGTGCCCTATCCGTTCCAGTCGGAGCCGTAGACCGGGCCTCGCCGCGTCACTGCGGCGAAGCCTGGCAAGCGCCGCCTTCGAGGGCGACGCACACGCCCTTTTCGTCCTCGTAGTACTCGGACTGCTCCTCGTAACAGTCGGCCTGCGCGGAGAGGGACGCGGCGTAGGCCGTGTCTTCGGCCGCGAGCTCGAGGCACGTCGACGTGCAGAGCGACTCGCTCGCGCCAGGCTGGCAGAGCGCGTTTTTCTGGCAAACGACGGCGCAGCTGTCCTCGGGTGAACGGTCGCCGCAGCCGGAGATCACGAAGGAGAGGAGAAGGGCGAAGAGAGTCGAAGGGCGCATGCGTCGAGGATAACGCAGGCGGGTTTTGGCAGAGCGCGCCGAATGGTATACGGGCGCTCCGATGCGCACTCCGAGCTTCACCCTCGTCTCGCTCGCCCTCGCCCTCCTCGCCTGCGGTGGCTCGACGCCCGAGCCCGTGACGCCCCCGAACACGGACGGGGACACGGCCAAAACGACCGTCGCCGCGACGACCGAGAAACCCGCGGATCCGCCTCCCGCGCCCGCCGCAAAGCCCGTGTTCGATCCGGTGGCGATCGGCACGACGCCGGACGGCGCGCGCAAGCTCTGCGACGAGCACCTCGCGAAAGCGAAGAGCCTCGCCGACGACATCAAGACGCTGAAGGGCGCCCCCGCGGACAAGCTCACGTTCGCGGCGACGGTGGGCCGCTTCGACGACGTGATCCTCGAGCTCGCGAGCGCCGGAGAGTTCCCGTACCTGATGGGCGTGGCGCACCCGGACGCGGCCGTGCGCGAAGCCGCGAAGTCCTGCGAGCCGAAGACGGACGCCTTCCAGACGTCGCTCTGGCTCGACGCGGACGTGGCCGCGGTGATCCAGGCCTACGCGAAGAAGGGCGAGAAGCTCGAAGGCGAGCGCGCGCGGCTGCTCGCGGACGTGCTGCGCGACTTCCGACGCAACGGGCTCGAGCTGCCCGCGGAGAAGCAGGCGCGGCTGCGCGAGCTCAACGCCGAGATCACGAAGAAGGGCCAGGCGTTCATGTCGAACATCGGCGCCTCGACCGAGTGGATCGAGGTCGATCCGAAGGAGCTCGAAGGCCTGCCGAAGGAGTACGTCGCGAGCCACAAGCCGAACGACAAGAAGAAGGTCCGCATCTCGACGGACTACCCGGACTACTTCCCGTTCATCACGTACGCGAAGAACCGCAAGCTCGCGCTCGAGCTCTACGTGAAGTTCACGAACCGCGGCGGCAAGCAGAACGTGAAGCTCCTCGAGGAGATGCTCGCGCTGCGGACCGAGAAGGCGAAGCTGCTCGGCTACGAGACCTGGGCGGACTACGCGATCGAGCCGCGCATGGCGAAGAGCCGGAAGAACGTGCGCGAGTTCCTCGACAACCTCTCGGCCGCGCTGAAGGAGCCGGTGAAGGGCGAGCTCGACGAGCTGCGCAAGGAGCACGTGCGGCTCGGCGGGAAGAAGACGGACGTGCTCTATCCGGCGGATCGGTACTACCTCGAGGACAAGGTCCGGAAGGCCAAGTACAACTTCGACTCGCAGGCGATCGCCGAGTACTTCGAGATCGGCGCGGTGAAGAAGGGCCTGATGGACACCACCGCGCGGATGTACGGGCTCGAGTACCGCGAGGTGCCGGCCGCGGCGTGGCACGCGGACGTGACGGCGTACGAGGTGTGGTCGAAGGGCGAGAAGATCGGCAAGTTCTATCTCGACCTCTACGCGCGCCCCGACAAGTACAAGCACGCGGCGATGTTCGGCGTGCGCACGGCGAAGCGCCTGTCCGACGGGACGTGGCAGCAGCCGATGGCGGCGCTCGTGTGCAACTTCCCGAAGTCGGAGGGCGGGCAGCCGGGCCTGATGTCGCACGACGAGGTGACGACGTTCTTCCACGAGTTCGGCCACGTGCTGCACCAGCTGCTCACGCGCTCGGAGCTCGCGTCGTACTCGGGCTCGAACGCGGTGCGCGACTTCGTGGAGGCGCCGTCGCAGATGTTCGAGGAGTGGGCGTGGTCGCGTGAGGTGCTCGACACGTTCGCGCGTCACTACAAGACGGGCGAGAAGATCCCGGACGCGCTCTTCACGGCGATGACGAAGGCGCGCACGTTCGGGCTCGCGCTCGGGACGCAGCGGCAGCTCTTCCTCGCGTCGCTGGATCTGGAGCTCCACGCGCGCGCGACGCCGTTCGACACGACGAAGGTGGTGGAGGAGGTGCAAGGCAAGGTGGACGTGTTCCCGTTCGTGAAGGGGACGCACTTCCAGTCGAGCTTCGGGCACCTCATCGGCTACGACGCCGGTTACTACGGCTATCAGTGGGCGCTGAGCCTGTCGCGCGACGTGCTGACGCGCTTCCGCAAGGAGGGCCTCCTCAACACGACGACGGCCGACGCGTGGCGCACCGAGGTGCTGTCGAAGGGCGGCGGCGAGGACGAGCGGACGATGATCACGCGCTTCCTCGGCCGCGCGCCGAGCCACGACGCGTACTTCGCGTACCTCAAGGGCAAGGAATAACTCGTCGCCGGTCTACAACGCGGGGGGTGTGGGGGGCAGAGGAAGGACCGCAACGCGGTCCGACCGGCGCCCCCCACCGCTAAGGCTGTACCGAGATCCCCATCGCTTCGCGCAACGTGCCGTGCCCCTCGGACACCGTGAATCCGAGCAGGTCGGCGATCTTCGTCTCCGCGTCGAGCGCGCCGCGCGGCTCGGCGCGGAGGAGCGTCGCGACCACGTCGAGGCTCCCGCAGAGCAGGTAGCCCGCGCGCGTCGCGCATCGCTCCACGGCCGCGGCCCAGCGCGGTAGGTCGGGACGAACGCCCGCCACGGCGAACGCGTTGACGGCTTCTTCCAGCGCCTTGCGTTGCTCGTCGTCGAGGTGCGCTTCGAAGAGCGGCTTGTACGCGAGCACGACGTCGCGGACCTTCGCGGGGATCGGCTCGTCCGGCAAAGCGATCGCGATGGCGCTGACGAAACACGCGCTGAGCTCTTCGAGCGACGGGTAGAAGAGCAAGAGCCGGTGATGGCCCACGTGGTACGTGAGGTGCCGGCCCACGAGGAACGCGAGCTCCGCGAGCGTGCGGCCGCGCAGCGCGTGCTGGCCCGCGAGGACCGTGGCGTCCGGCGCGGGGATGGCCACG
This sequence comes from Polyangium sp. 6x1, assembly GCF_029946515.1. Classification (GTDB taxonomy): domain Bacteria; phylum Myxococcota_A; class Polyangia; order Polyangiales; family Polyangiaceae; genus Polyangium. The sequence continues at coordinate 60,173 of NZ_JARZHH010000016.1, read as the reverse complement.
AGGCTCACGGCGGCGTCTTCGCGCACGTACACGTCGGGCGGCGTCACGCCGAGGAAATGGCTGCCCCAGGCGAACGAACGCACGATCGAGATCGTGCTGCGCTGCAGGTCTTGCTTCTGCGAAGGATCGAGCGCGGGGAGCCTGCCTTCGCTTCCGAGCTGTTCGAGCCGCGCGGCGATCGCGGCGCCCGCGATCGCTTCGAGCACGCCTTCGGTGAGCGTGTCCCTCCGCTCGTCTCGCAGGAAATCCCAGCCCTCGGTGGGCATCGCGCTCAGGAAGCGCGGCACGCCGTTCGGCTTGTGCTCGTCGTAGAGGAATTTTTCGCGCGCCTCGACCACGCCGAGGTGCGCGGTCACGACGGCGGCCGTGAACGCAGCGTCCGGCTGGCGGAGCTTCTGCGCCACGTCGAAGATGTCGTGGAACGACTGGGCGCGCTGCGGATCGAGCTTCGCCGCGTCGCGCAGGTGGACGAGCGCGCGCTCGTGCCGGCCGATGTTGCGGGCGAGATCCGCGACGACGAGGTGGCCGCCGAGATCGTCGGGGCGCTCGTCGACCGAGCGCTCGAAGTAGGCGAGCGCCACGAGCGGGTCCTCGAGGTGATCGCGGAAGAGGAGCCCGAGGCGACGCCCGATCTCCCACGCCGCGCGGCGCCGCGCCTCGCCTTGCGGGAGCCGATCGAGGCGGGAGAGCGCGCGCCGGTAGATCGCTTCGAGCTGGCTCCACTCCTGGCGCTCCGAGAGGACACGCGCGAGGGTGTCGAGCGGCTCGATCATGCTGGAGTCGCTGTCGATCGCGAGCTCGAGGATCTCGATCGCGAGCTCCTCGCGGCCGATCTCCTGGCAGTAGGTCGCGAGCTCCAGGTAGCTCGCGGCGCGGTCGCGCGGGACCGGCGTGAGCTCCGCGATGCGGCGGCGGATCTCGATCACCTTGTCGATCTCGCTCGCGTGCTCGTAGAGGCGGCGGAGCTTGCCGAGGACCACGAGATCCTCGGGGCGGATGTCGCGGGCGCGCTCGAACGAGGCGCGCGCGCGGCCGGGATCCGAGCCGATGCCCTCCCAGCGCTCGCCGAACTCCATCAGGTGCTCGAAGCGCTCGGTCGTGCTCGTGAGCGTCGCGAGCAGGCGCTCTTCCGCGGCGTGCACGGCGCGGAAATCACGCTCGGTCACGTTGAGCACGATGAGCGCTTCGAGCGCGGGGCGATACTCGGGGCGCAGCGTGAGCGCCTTGTCGAGGTTCGAGATCGCCTCCTTGCGTTTCTCCTGCCCCCACTTCGCGGTCGCGAGGCGGACGTAGAGCTCGGCGCGCTCCTCTGTGTCGCCGGGCGCGAGGTGGCCGAGCGCCTTTCGGTACTCGCCGAGCGCGCCCTCGTGATCCTTGGCCGCGAGCATCGCGTCGCCCGTGTCGCGATGATGCACCGCCGGCGACGTCTCCACCGCCGGCGCCGTCTCGGGCGCAGGCGACGTGGTCGGCACGTCCGGCGGCGAGATGGTGCCGGGCGACGCGACCGTGGGCGCCGAAGGCTCCGGGAGAGCCGGCACGACGGTGATGCGCGGCGCCGGGTCGGAGACGTGGCCTTCCGTCTGCGGGCTCGGCGTCGTCGCCGGCGCGACCGACGGAGGCGCTGGCTCCTGGATGATGACGCGAGGGACCGACGCTTCGGGGCGCGTGAACGAGCGATCCTCGGGCAACGTCGTCGCCACGTAGGCCGCCGACGGCTCGCTCGCCTGCAGCAGCGGAGCGAGCTCGGACGCGCTCTCCGGCGCGACCTCGGACGCAAGAGGCTCGGACGCGCTCTCCGGCGCGCCCTCGGTCGCTGCAAGCTCGGGCGCAGTCGAGCTCGGCATGATGCGCGAGCGCAACGTCGTCGCGGGACCGCGCTCGCCGAACGCGGCGTCGTCGAGCACGACCTCCACGCTCGACGGCGTGTTCTCGGTCTCGCGGAGCGGCGGCGCGTCGATGGCCTCCACGCGCACGGAACGCGCGAGCGGCTTGCCAAGCGTCCCGAGCAGCGCCTCGGCCGCCTCCGATTCGAGCGTCACCTCTTCGAGCCGCTCGCCGAGCTCCATCGCGTCCGCGTCGAGCGTCGCGGGCGCGTCGGCCAACGCCGGCACACCCGCGTCCTTCCAGATCGCCGATCCGACGGGCACCGGGATGAGCGCGAACGGCGTCCATCCACGCGCGTGTGCGAAACACGGCACGACGCCGACGAGCCCTTCCTTGATGCGCTCGTAGAGCATCCGCGCGAGCAGGCCGGTCTCCGCGTCCGCGTCGTCGAACGCGTTGATGAGCGCGCGCGTGAACGGCGACGGTCGATCCTCGACGCCGGGCGACGAGGGCCGCGCGGCGATGAGCAGCTCGATGCCGCTGCGCTGCGGGTTCACGGCCTCCTTCGCGGCGGCGACGACGGTCGCGCTGCGGAACGGATCGGCGGGCGCCGGCGCGTGGCGACACTCGAGCACGAAGGCCACCGGCCCCGACACGTGATCGTGAAAGACGGCGACCACGTCGGTGAGCGCGTCGCCGGTCTGCGGGTTCTCGGGATCGAGGCAGAGGAAGAACTCGCCGTCGACCGAGACCGCGACAGGGCTCGATACGTAGAAGAGGATCTCGTCTTCCGGTCCCGGCTTGCGCTGCTCGAAGAGCGTGTCGAGCTGCTCGGCGAGATCCACGTGGGGATCGATGTCCACCACCTCGAATCCCGTGTCTTCCAGAGGGAGACGCGAGCGCAGGATGTCGCCGTCGAGCGCGCCCGGCGGGGCGCGCATGTCGGACAGAAGCGAGGGCGTCGCGACGATCGCCAAGCGCATCAGGCTGCTCCCGGGCCGCGGGCCTTCATCGAAGCAGAGAATCTACCAGGCCTCGGCGCGGAGAGCGCGGCGAACGACAACCCTTCGTGGGTCGGGCGCTTCCCCGGTATCCTGGGCCGCACCCGCCCCGGGGAGGCTCACGGGCCCTTCGCCCGCGTCGTGGGCAGACGCCCGACCAGGTCGGCGCCGTTCGCCGGGCGCCGATCGTCCGGACCGATGCACACGTCCGCGACCGCGCGCCACCGCGCGGCCTCTTCTGTAGAGATCCCCCGCTCCCCGAGCCTGTGGAGCACGTCTTCGAGCACGCGGCCGTAGCCGTACACGTCGTCCCGCGGGTCGCTCGATCGGCCGGCGATACGTTCGGGCGAGACGTAGCCGGCGCTTCCCCCTTCCCCGCGGGCGCCGAGCGGACGCGCGATGCCGAAGTCGCCGAGCAAGGGCTCGCCGGTGTCCCGGAGGAGCACGTTCGCCGGCTTGACGTCCGCGTGGACGAACCCCCCCGCGTGGAGCCGCGCGAGCGCCCGAGCGAGCGGGAGCGCCCAGCGATCGATGGGGACGAGCGCCGCGAGGTCGCCCCGCGCGAGCACGTCGCGCACCGAGCCCCGCGGGATCCACTCGAGCGCGAGCCAGCCTTCCTCCGGATCCGCGTCGAGCACGCGGAGCACGCCGGGTCCGCGCATCCGATCGGCGAGCCGCGCCTCCCGTTCGAGGTGCTCGCGGTCGCGACCACGCCGGTGGTAGACCTTGAACGCGAGGCGCCGGCCGAGCAGCTCGTCCTCGGCTTCGTAGACGGTCCCAGCGCCGCCGCGCGCGACCTCGCGCAGGAGCCGGAACGGCGCGCGCGCGCCTGCGTCCGTCACCACCGTGGCCTCGTCGAGTCGCCGCGCGGGTCCTGGCGCCGCGCCGAGCGCCGCGCGCCATCGCGTGTGCCGTTCACGCGCGCCCGGCGTGTCGATGTTCCGCGCGAGCACGCGCTCGATCGTCCCGAGCGCCCGCGGGAGCTGGCCGAGCGAGGCGTGCAGATCCGCCGCGAGCAAGAGCGCCGGCGTGCTCGACGCGTTCGAAAGCGCTTCGAGCGCGCCCTTCTCGTCCCCACGCGCCGCGAGGATGTCCGCGCACGCGAGCCGCACGGCCTCCGCCACCGCGTGATCCTCCGCGGCTTCGAGCACGCGCGCCGCGGCCTCGGCCTCGCGCACCGTCCCGCGCGCCTTCCGGAGCAGCAGGATCGCTCGTTCCTCGCTCGGGCCGTCCGGCGCGCCCACGCGCGCGAGCTGCGCGAGCTCGGCGGATACTTCGTCCACCTCGGCGCGCGCGCTCTCGCGACGCGCGCCTCCTACCGCAGCGGTCGTCCCCTCATCCGCGCCGCGCGAAGCCTCCTCGCTCGTGGCCTCGTCGCCTTCGCCGAAGAGCCTCCCCTTGATCTTCCGCCACAAGCTCACGCGCCGCTCCCGCTCCCTTCGCGGCTGCCCTTGGCCACGCGCAGCACCACCGGCCCGCCGCGGCTCGCGCGGATCTCGTCGCCGACGCAGAGCTCCACCTCGGGGGCGAGCTCGAACTCGCCCAGGATCGGCCGCGGCGCGCCGCTCGGCGTCCGCAGCACCACGAACCCGCTGTCGCCCTGTACCACCCGATCCACGTGCAGCGCGCCCACGACGAGCGCGCCGAGCGGCGCGAGGAAACGCATCCCGGCGATCGTCACGACCACGCCGTCCGGCACGAGCTCTCGCTCGGGCGACGCCGTCGGCCGCTCGATCCCGCACGGCACCTCGCCGCCGAGCTCGAGGCGAATCCCCTCGCCCACTGGGATCGCTCCCTCGATGCGCGCGCCGGCGAGCATCGTCCCATTCCGCGTATCGAGGTCCTCCACGAAGATCTCGCTCCCCTCGCGGCGCATGCGCAGGTGCGTGCGGCTCACCGCCCGCGCGCCGACGAGGATCGTCGCTTCGCCGCGACCGATCGTCACTTCATCGCCGAGCGCCGCGTGGAAGAGCTTCCCGCCGATCTCCAGATCCACGAGCGGCCCCGTCGCGAGGCGCGCTCGGATCGCGCGGGCGGCGTCGGCGACGACGTCGTCGTCTCGCTCGACGAGCGCGGCCCGCGCGACCTCCAGCGCGGCGCGCCGCTCGGCGGTCCGGTCGAGATCGGCGACGCGCCTGCGCACGTCCGTCACCTCGCGGACCTTGCGCGACTCGGCGTGGGACGCCTTGAGGCGCTCTTCGAGCTTCTCGATCGCGCCCATCTCCGTGAGCACCCGGATCTCCGACTCGGCCTCGCCGAGCTCCGCGTAGATCTCGGCCGCGCGCTCGAGCTCGCCTGCGCCCTCGAGCTCACGCGCGACCCGCGCGAGCTCGCTCTTCAGCGAGGCGCCCCCGCGGGCGCGGATCACGTCGAGCGTGAGCCGTGCCTTGCGACCGAGCGCTCGCTTCTGGATCTCCTCGCTCTTCGCGGTGCGCGCGGCGACGTCGCAGAACGCGATCCGTTGCTCGGCCGAGCCTTCGGCGTCGGCGCGGAGCAAAAGCACGCGCGCCGCTTCGTCCGGCATCTCGGCCTCGACGTACAGCGTGGCGGCGGAAGCGAGGTCACCGGCGAGCTCCCGGGCGCGCGCGTCTTTTGCTCGTCGGCCCTCGCCCCAGCGCAGGAAGCGATCGAAGAGACCCACTGCGCGGCATGGTAGCGCGCATCGGAAGCCTCGCGCGAGGGCTCTCGTGCGGCTCGCCGTGCCCGGCTGTTGACTCTCCCCTTCCCTCCGCGGACCATCGGAGGCTCGATGTCCAACTTCACGACCGGTCAGACCCGCCTGGGCGAGCTGCTCGTCCGCGAGAAGCTCATCAGCTTGCAGCAGCTCCGCCAGGCGCAGGAAGAGCAACGGAAGAGCGGAACCAACCTGGGCCAGGTGTTGACGAAGCTCGGCTACCTGTCCGACGACGACATCGCGAGCTTCCTCGCCACCCAGTACGGCGTCCCCGTCGCCGACCTCGACGGCACCGAGTTCGATCCCGACGTCCTGAAGCTCGTCCCGCGCGACGTCTGCGAGAAGCAGAAGATCATCCCGCTGTTCCGATCGGGCACCTCGCTCGTCGTCGCGATGGCGGATCCCACGAACCTCCACGCGATCGACGACATCAAGTTCCTCACGGGCTCCATCGTCGAGCCGCGCGTCGCCTCCGAGGGCGCGATCACGCAGGCCATCGAGCGCGCCTACTCCGCCGGCCCCTCGTACGACGAGATGCTCGCGGAGTTCGGCGACGAGCAGGTCGACTTCACGGTCGACACCGAGGACGTCAACGTCCTCGAGCTCGAGAAGGCGGCCGAGGGCGCGCCGGTCGTGCGGCTCGTGAACGCGATCCTCCTGAACGCCATCAAGAAGGGCGCGAGCGACATCCACATCGAGCCCTACGAGAAGAAGCTCCGGGTCCGCTACCGCATCGACGGCGTGCTCGTGGAGGAGATGCAGCCTCCGATGAAGCTCAAGAACGCGATCGCGAGCCGGCTCAAGATCATGAGCTCGCTCGACATCGCGGAGCGCCGCTTGCCGCAGGACGGGCGCATCAAGCTGAAGCTCGGCAAGGGCAAGGAGATGGACTTCCGCGTCTCCGTCTGCCCGACGATCTGGGGCGAGAAGATCGTCATGCGCCTCCTCGACAAGTCGAACCTCCAGCTCGACATGACGAAGCTCGGGTTCGACAGGAAGCCGCTCGAGGACTTCCAGTGGGCGATCAACCAGCCCTGGGGCATGGTCCTCGTCACGGGCCCCACGGGCTCCGGCAAGACCACGACGCTCTACTCCGCGCTCTCCGAGCTCAACCAGATCGAGACGAACATCAGCACCGCCGAGGATCCCGTCGAGTACAACCTCCACGGCATCAACCAGGTGCAGATGCAGGACTCCATCGGCCTGAACTTCGCGGCCTCGCTGCGCTCCTTCCTGCGCCAGGACCCGGACATCATCATGGTCGGCGAGATCCGCGACTTCGAGACCGCCGAGATCGCGGTCAAGGCCGCGCTCACGGGCCACATGGTGCTCTCGACGCTGCACACGAACGACGCGCCGTCGACGATCTCGCGCTTGCTCAACATGGGCATCGAGCCCTTCCTGATCACCGCGAGCGTCAACCTCGTCCTCGCGCAGCGCCTCGCGCGGAAGAACTGCGCCGACTGCAGACAGCCGTACAAGGCCGATCCCCGCCACCTCGCCGACTTCGGCTTCACGCCCGATCAGATCAAGAGCGCGAAGCTCATGAAGGGCGCGGGCTGCAAGACGTGCAACGGCTCGGGCTACAAGGGCCGCGTCGCGCTCTACGAGGTCATGCGCTTCACGGACAACCTGAAGGAGCTCGTCCTGCAGGGCTCCTCGACGGCCGAGCTCAAGACGGCCGCGATCAAGAACGGCATGATGACCCTGCGCATGGCGGGCATCGAGAAGGTGATGCAGGGCATGACGACGACCGAGGAGATCGGCCGCGTCACGATGGGAGACTAGCGATGACCGCGGAGACGCCGGGGCGCGAGCCCCTCCGTTACACGATCCAGCAGCTCCTCAAGGTCATGGTCGACAAGGGGGCGAGCGACATGCACATCACGCGGAACTCGCCTCCGCTGCTGCGCATCGACGGCTCGGTCGTCCCGCTCAAGCTCCCGCCTCTGAACGAAGAAGACACGAAGGAGCTCTGCTACTCGGTCCTCAGCGAGGATCAGAAGATCGTCTTCGAGAAGAAGAACGAGCTCGACCTCTCGTTCGGCCTTTCGAATATTTCCCGCTTCCGCGCCAACATCTTCATGCAGCGCGGCGCCGTCGCGGGCGCGTTCCGCCAGATCCCCTTCAAGATCCTGAGCTTCGACGATCTCGGCTTGCCGCCCGTGGCCTCCGAGATCGCCAACAAGCCGCGCGGCCTCGTGCTCGTCACCGGGCCGACCGGCTCCGGCAAGAGCACCACGCTCGCGAGCATCATCGACAAGGTCAACTCCGAGCAGCGCCTGCACATCATCACGGTCGAGGACCCGATCGAGTACATCCACAACCACAAGCTCTCGGTCGTGAACCAGCGCGAGGTCGGCGCCGACACGGCGTCGTTCAAGGACGCGCTCAAGTACATCCTCCGCCAGGATCCGGACGTCGTGCTCGTCGGCGAGATGCGTGATCTCGAGACCATCGAGGCGGCGCTGACGATCGCCGAGACGGGCCACCTCGTCTTCGCCACGCTGCACACGAACAGCGCCGTCTCCTCGATCAACCGCATCATCGACGTCTTCCCCGCGCATCAGCAGTCGCAGGTCCGCGCGCAGCTGAGCTTCACGCTCGCGGCCGTCATGACGCAGCAGCTCGTCCCCAAGATCGGCGGAGGTCGCGCGCTCGCGGTCGAGGTCATGGTGCCGAACGCGGCCATCCGGAACCTCATCCGCGAGGACAAGCTCCACCAGATCTACTCGCAAATGCAGGTCGGCCAGGCGGGCAGCGGCATGCAGACGATGAACCAGTGCCTCTACGGCCTCTACCAGCGCCGCTCGATCTCGCTCGAAGACGCGCTCGCGCACGCCGGTGACATCGAGGAGCTGCGCGCCATGATCGAAGGGCGCGCCGTGCGTCGCGGCCCCGCGACCTAGCGAGCCCGGCGGATCCAGCCTCCTCGAATCCTCCGGTAAGAAACAAAGCAGGAGTTTTGACACCCCCCCGCCCGTTCAGTAGGGTAGGCGCCGCGATGCAAGGGCTCACCGAGCGCCAACAGCAGGTTCTGCATTACATCCGCCAATCCATCAACGAGCGGGGGTATCCGCCCACGCTGCGAGAGATCGGCGCGCACATGGGCATTCGCTCCACGAACGGGGTGAACGACCATCTGCGCGCGCTCGAGCGGAAGGGGTACTTGACGCGGGAGGACATGAAGAGCCGCGCCTTGCGGCCGAAGGACATGTCCGCCGCGAATGGACGAGCCGACGAGTCGCTCTCGATGCCCGAGGCGCCCGAGGACGACCTGCTCGAGGTCCCGGTCGTCGGCCGGATCGCCGCGGGCCTGCCCTTGCTCGCCGAAGAGCACCTCATCGACACGGTCCGCATCGATCGGATGCTCGTCCGGGGCGGCCGCGAGATCTTCGGCTTGAAGGTCACGGGCGACTCGATGATCGAGGCCGGCATCCTGAACGGCGACTACATCTTCGTGCGTCGCCAGCCCACGGCGCAGCGCGGCGAGATCGTGGTGGCGCTCATCGGGGACGAGGCGACGGTCAAGTACTACTTCCCCGAGAAGGACTACGTCCGGTTCCAGCCGGCGAACTCGAAGATGGCCCCGATCCTCGTGCGGGCCTCGGACTTCAAGCCGACGATGCTGCTCGGCGTCGTGGTCTCGGTATTCCGTCGACTTTGACCGTATCCCGCGTGTCACAGCACCGTTGACGCGCGGCGCGCACGCTTGGTAGCGTCCCGGGCACGGATGGGAGCGACGGATCGGTTCCGTCGTCGCTCCAGAAAGAACGCGGATCGTGAAGGCGCACGTGCGGCGGTTCCGAAGCGGGGTTTGGGGCGGAGGGTGCCGGGAGGCAACCCGGAGCCCCAAGCGTGGAGCTGGGGTGCTGGCAGCGATGGGGACTTTGTTCCTCGTCGGCGCGACCGGCTGTGGTGGATCGATTTACGCGATCACCTCGAGCAGCGCTTCCTCGAAGCTCGAGACGGCGGAGGCGCTCGGCGCCGAGCGCTACGCGCCCTACGAGTTCTGGTACGCGAAGGAGCACCTCCACAAGGCCATGGAAGAGGCCTCGACAGCCGATTACGGCGACGCGATCAAGTTCGCGAGCACGGCTGAAGAGTTCGCCGACAAGGCCATCGTTCTGGCGAAGCAGGCGCACGAAGGATCGGGCCGATGAAGAGCACGCGCGGCGCAACCAGGATGCAGAAGCCGGCGCGTCGTCCGGCGGATCGTTCGTACGGACGCTGGGCGCTTCCGGCGCTCGTCGTCGTGGCGCTCGGTCAGGCCTCGTGCTCGCAGGTCTCCGTCATGCGCGGCGACATCGAGGGGCTCACGAAGATCGCAGGACAGGCCGAGCGCAACGGCGCGATCCGCTGCGCGCCGCGCGAGCTCGCGACGGCGAAGAGCCACCTCACGTTCGCGGAGACGGAGCTCGATCAGGGCTTCCTCTTCAAGGCGAAGGCGCACCTCGACATCGCGCGCGCGAACACGCACGCCGCGTATGATCTCTCGCCGCCGCAGAAGTGCGCCGAGCGTGGCTTCGTCGAGGAAGAGGCGCCGCCGCCGCCCCCGCCGCCGCCGCCCCCCGGAGATTGCGACGGCGACGGCTACCTCGACCCGCAGGACACGAAGTGCCCGTGCGAGGCCGAGACGTGGAACGGCTTCCAGGACGAGGACGGCTGCCCCGACGATCCGGACACGGACGGCGACGGCCTTCCGAACTCGAAGGACAGCTGCGTCCTCTTGCCGGAGGACAAGGACGGCTACCTCGACGACGACGGTTGCCCCGAGCTCGACAACGACCTCGACACGATCCTCGACGACGCGGACAAGGATCCGTCGACGGGCAAGAGCTGCGCGAACGATCCCGAGGATCCGGACGGGTACGAGGACGTCGACGGCTGCCCTGAGCCGGACAACGACAAGGACACGGTCCCGGATCTCGAGGACCAGTGCCCGAACGAGCCCGGCGTGGTGGGCGGCGACAAGCCTGGGTGCCCGAAGAAGCCCTCTCTCGTCATCGTGACGGAGAAGGAGATCAAGATCACCCAGCAGATCCACTTCGAGTTCGACAAGGACAAGATCAAGCCCGACAGCTTCGCGATCCTCGACGCTGTCGCGCAGGTTCTTCAGGACAACCCGAAGATCAAGATCGAGATCCAGGGCCACACGGACAACAAGGGTGCTGCCGTGTACAACAAGAAGCTCTCGGATCGCCGCGCCGCGGCCGTTCTCAAGTACCTCGTCGCGAAGGGCATCGACCCGAGCCGGCTCACATCGCACGGCTACGGTATGGAAGTGCCCCTCGTTCCGAACACGACCGATCAAAATCGCGCGCTCAATCGACGCGTGCAATTTGTCCGGACCGAAGGTCAGAAGTAAAACCTCGGTTCCGAGCCCTCCCCCATCGCTCCTCCCGGAGGACAGACCGCCGTGTATCTTCGTCCGTTTGGGTCGTTCGCTGCCTTTGCGCTTTCCGCTGTCGTCATGGGTGGCCTCTGTGCTTACCCGGGCACGGCCTTCGCGGCAGGCGAGAAGGACAAAGAGGCCCTCAAGCTCCACGACCAGGCGATGGACGAGGACTACCTCGCCGTCGAGTTCGACAAGGCCGAAAAGAAGCTCAAGGACGCGCTCAAGAAGTGCGGCGACGATGGTTGCAGCCCAAAGGTTCTGGGCAAGCTGCACATCGCCCTCGGCACGGTCTACGGCGGCTCGAACAAGCTCGACAAGGCCAAGGAAGAGTTCGTCGAGGCCCTCAAGGTCGACCCGAACGCCGCGCTGCTCGAGTCGTTCACCACGCCCGAGCTGACGAAGGCCTTCGAGGAGGCCAAGAAGCAGGCGAAGCCGAGCAAGCCCTCGGGCCCGTCGAAGCCCCCGCCGGGCGGCGAGGACGGCGGCGAGGACGGCGGCGAGAAGCCCGGCGGGGATCTCGAGCACACGCCGATCGCGGAGCAGGCGGTCAACACGCCCGTGCCCGTGTACCTCGAGGTCGGCGAGGACGTCACGGTCGAGAAGGCGACGCTCCGGTACAAGCCCTTCGGCGCCACGAAGTGGACCTCGCTCGAGATGCAGCGCGTCGGCAAGGGCTGGGGCGTCGAGATCCCGTGCGCGGACGTCACCACGACGGGCGACATCAAGTACTACATCGTGGTCACGGACGACAGCGGCGAGCAGCTCAAGGCGGGCTCGCAGAAAGATCCGTACCGCGTCCCGATCAAGCGCGAGCTCGAAGGTGACGAGCCCTCGCTCCCGGGCAAGAAGCCCCCGAGGGAGTGCAAGGCGAAGGAAGACTGTCCGCCGGGCCTGCCGGGCTGCGAGAAGACCTCGAAGGAGGAGAAGCGCGGCGAGAAGGGCTGGGGCGCGACCTGCGAGGCCGATCAAGAGTGCCAGGCCGGGCTCATCTGCCAGAACGGCCAGTGCGAAGAAGGCAAGCGCGAGGGCGACGAGACCGGCCCCCAGCCTGCCGGCAAGGGCAAGAAGAACATCATCGGCGTCGGTGGTCAGCTCGACCTGATGCTGATCAGCAGCGCCGAGAACGTCTGCTCGGGCTCGAACGACGCGTACTACTGCTTCTACCCCGGCAGCAGCGATCGCTTCTTCGGCGATCCGATCGCAGCGCAGGGGACGAACGGCATCCAGGGCGGCTTCGCGCCCGCGGGTGGTCGCGTCTTTGCCTCGTACGATCGCGAGCTCGTGACGCTCGGCTCGGGCGCGCTCGGCCTCGGCGCGCGCTTCGGCGTCTCCTTCGGCGGGCACCCCTCGTCGGATCAGCAGCCGCCGAACTCGCTCCACCCGAGCATGTCCGGCTTCCCGCCGATCCACGCCGAGGCGCGCGCCTGGTACTCGTTCATGGGCAGCCAGTTCGAGCAGGGTCAGGTCCGCCCGTTCGGCTTCCTCGGCGTCGGCTTCGCGAAGGTCTCGGCGGCCGTGCCCGTCACCGTCTGCGACAAGCTGCAGAAGAACGGCGAGGACAAGATCGATCCGTCCGACGACTCCTGCCCCGGCAGCACGCCGGCAGTCAGCCGCGACCTCGACGCCTACCAGATCTCGGGCCTGAACTTCGTCTCGCTCGGCGCCGGCGCCACCTACGCCTTCACGCCGAACTTCGGCCTGACCGCCGAGGTCAAGGCGATGTTCATGGTGACCACGTTCGCCGTCGTCATCGCGCCCTCCATCGGCCCCGTCTTCGCGTTCTGACATCCGTCGGCGTCGCTCGACGCACGACCGAGCTCCTCTACATCCAATCGTCCGTACACCAACGATCTTCGATGCGCTGCGCCCTCCACCGGCGAGCACTAGAAGATCGCTGGTGAGCTACGAGAATTTTCAGGTCGAGGTGATCGAGCTCGGCAGCCGCGGCGTCACGCTCACCGTGGCCAACGTGGTCGCGCACCTCAGGACGCCACCCGAGCGCGTTCAGCGGGGACTCGACAGGATGGCTCGCGAGGGGCTGCTCGATCTCGAGGTCGACGAGAGCGAGGGCTTTGTCGTGTACCGCGTCCGCGGCCTCTCCACGTCCGCGCCGCTCGCGCGACGTCGCGACGCGAGGTCGACGCGGCTCGCTCGCATCCCGACCATGACGTATGCGCAGCAGGGCCTGCTCACGGTCCCGCGGAAGAGCGTGACGCTCGCGGTCGTGCTCGGCGCGCTCGTCCCGGGCATCGGGCTCGCGTACGCCGCGCCGCTGCGCGTGGTGCTCGCCGCGTCGCTCCTCGTGATGGTGTTCGGTCGCGTGCTCGGCGCGAGCTTGATCTTCGCGCCTCTGTTCTGGGTGTTCGCGATCGGCGTGTCCGCGCTCTTCGGCGGCCTCTACGCCGTCCGCTACAACCAGGAAGGGCACCGCGCGCCGCTGCTCTCCTGAAAGTCGATAGCGATCTCGCGAAGATGCCACGTCGAGGCTCGTGTCGTCCGCGAGGGGCGCGCCGCGCCTCACGTGTCACGTGAAGCGCGGCGTGCGTAGCTACGAGAGGATCTGAAACAACGAGAGCAGCGTGGCTGCGTCGTGGTGTTCGAAGCGAATGCCGGCGCGTGTGCGACGACCGCCGGGCGTGCCGCGGCGGATCCACGCGACGGTGCCGTTCAAGCGGAGCGGGTCCCAGAGCGACGGCGTCGTCACTTCCAGCGTGACGGACGTATCGGGCGTCAGCTCATTTCCCGCGTTTGCCGAGATGTCGCGCTCGAAGAGCTCGATGCCCGCGCCGCCGAGGCCGAGGTCGCGGATGGTGACGCCGCGGGCGTGGCCCTCCGGGTCGACGAGGGTGGCCTCGAGCTCCATGCGCTTTCGTCCGTGCGCGCGGAAGTGGTCCCGAACGGACATGCGGAAATGATATCTCTATCGTGGAGGCGACACATGCGCGGCGCGCTCGATCTGCAGGATCAGCGAGCGAGCACGAGCGTGCGGGGTCTCGGGGCAAACGACGGTACGGAAAAGTTTCCGGCCGAAGGCGGTTACAACGTAGTTGGGTTTGTGCGCGACCTCAAGGTAACATCCGCGCCGCTGCTCGCGCCGGGGCGACCCGGAGCGACCCTTCGTTGATCGAGATGGGAGCTCTACCCTGATGGCTGAGGACACTCGTAAGGACCCGCGGGCGAAGGTGCTCTCGATGACCGTGCGCTACAAGAGCGCCACCGTCGACGAGTTCATCGAGAACCATTCACATGACGTGAGCAAGGGCGGCATCTTCATCAAGACGTCGTCGCCCTTCCCCCCCGGGACGCTGCTCAAGTTCGAGATCCGCATCCAGGAGGAGAAGTCCGTGCTCAGCGGCGTCGGCCGCGTCGTCTGGAAGCGCGATTCGGATCAGTCGACCGATGAGTCGCCCGCCGGCATGGGCGTGAAGTTCATCAAGATCGACGACGACTCGAAGGCGATGATCCAGCGCCTCGTCGACAACCAGAAGGGTGGCCCGAACGCCTACGACGCGGGCAAACCCGAAGGCGCGAGCGACGACGGGGACGGAGCAGCGACGCCCGCACCCGCAGCGGCCGCATCCAAGACCGGTCCGCGCGCCTCGACGATGCTCGGGCTCGGCGCGGTCGGCGCCGCGGCGAAGGCCGCAGGCAGGCCGACGACGTCGACGCCCGAGGCGAAGAAGACGGAGTCGAGTGGCGGCGGTGGCGGGTTCTTCCCGTCGACCACGCCCGAGGCAGACATGCCGCCGCCGGAGGAGCGCACCGTGATGCGCCAGGCCGCGGAGCTCCTGCAGCAAGCCCTCGCAGGCACGGGCAGCTCGCTCGACGACGTGAGCGGCGGCAAGATCGAGCTCGCCAAGGAAGCGCCGAAGGCCGAGGAGAAGAAGGCCGAGGAAAAGAAGGCCGAGCCCAAGGTCGAGGAGAAGAAGGCCGAAGAGCCCAAGGCCGAAGCGAAGGCCGAGGAGCCCAAGGCCGAAGAGCCCAAGGCCGAAGCGAAGGCAGAAGAGCCCAAGGCCGAGGAGAAGGCCGAGGAGCCCAAGGCCGAAGCGAAGGCCGAGGAGCCCGAGGCCGAGGAGAAGAAGGCCGACTCCGAGAAGCCCGTCTCGAAGAAGCCCGAGGCGAAGGCCGCATCGACCACGAAGAAGAGCGAAGGCGAGGGTCGCCGCGAAGCGAAGACCGTCGACGTCCGCGGCTCGAAGGCAAAGGAAGGCGAAGGCAAGAGCGGCGGCACGAAGCCCAAGGCAGCCGCGGCGAAAGCAGCGCCTCCGCCCCCCGAGCCCGTCGAGGAGAGCAGCGGCGGCGGCGGCAGGATCCTGACGATCCTGCTCATCGCGGCAGCGATCGGCGGTGGCCTCTTCCTCGCGCTCGGCCAAGGCAAGAACGAGACGCCCCCCGCGCCCACCCCCCCGCAGGTCCAGCCGACGGTCAAGCCCGAGGTCAAGCCCGCGCCGACGCCCGCTGCGACCCCGGAGGTCGTGCCCGCGGCCTCGGCCTCGGCCGCGCCGGAGCCTTCGTCCTCGGCGAACGCCGCTCCCCCCACGACGGCGAGCGCCGCGGCGCCCCCCGCGTCGGCAGCGCCGGCCGCGGAGCCCCCGAAGACCGAGACGAAGACGGAGCCGAAGCCCGAGACGAAGACGGAGCCGAAGCCCGCCGCGACGCCGGCCGACAAGCCGAAGCCGCCGCCGGCCGCACCCAAGCCCCCCTCGGGCGGCGACGACTACGAGTGATCCACCACGGGCGGCCGCATCCAGCCGCCCGCGCATCCCTCGCCCCCTCCCCCTCCCAACTCCTCCTCAAGACCCCGCACCCGCCCCGCGCTTCGCAGCGCGGGCGGATGCATCGTGTCCATCTGTGAACAGCACATCAGTTGCATGGTGCGCGCCGCGCGTCGCCCGTATCATGCGGACCTGAATGAGCGGCGCTGGGTCGTCGGGTTCCAGGCAAGGCGGAGAGCGCGGCGTGATCGCCGAAGCAGCCACCGTGTACGCGCCGGCATTGCCCGGACAGGCGCCGCGCGCGCGACCACTGCCGACGCGCAGCCGAGGCGTGCAAGCCGTGATCCTCGCAGGCGCAGGGCTCATCGGCGTCGTGGGGATCGTCGCGCTCGCAATCACGCTGCGCGGCACCGCGCCGATCGACGCACTCGAGCAGAGTTCGTCCGTGGCGGAGGTGAGCGACGCAGGTTCGGCGCAGGACGCCGCGCCGGTGATCGCAGTATCGGCATCAGCCGCGACGAAGGAGCCGCCCCCGACGACGAACCGCGCATCGGTCGCAGAGGAGCTCAGCGAGGCGCGGCCGAAAGGCGCAACCGCGCTCGCGACGCTCGCAGAGCGGTACCCCGAAGAGCCCGAGGTGCTCAAGGCGCTCGCCCTCGCATACACGCGCGACAAGGCAAACTACGCGAAGGCGATGACGACCGTGCGCAAGCTCTTCGCAGTCGCGCCGGACATGGCCCGCGATCCGGACATCAAGCAAGCGCTCCTGATCGTGGCCAACGGGCCCGTCGACGTCGCAGCGACAGCGCTCGACATCATGGGCAAGGAGATGGGCGCGCGTGGGCCCGAGCTGCTCTACGAGCTCCTGAGCGCATCGGGGCTCGGCAAGTTTCCGAAGGAGCGCGCAACGCGGTTGTTCGCAGATCCCAAAGTCAAGGAGCTCGCCGGCCCCGGCCTGCTCGTCGCGAACGATCTCCGCGCAGCCGCCGGCTGTGATCGCAAGAAGCTCTTCGCACGCGCAGCCAAGGAAGGCGACGAGCGCGCCCTCGCGCACCTGAAGCCTCTGCTCGCGACGAAAGGCTGCAGCTGGCACCGCCAAGCCGACTGCTTCGCATGCCTCGGCGATCGCAAGGACCTTCGCGCGACGATCGACGCCATCACGAAGCGCCTCGAGCAGGCGAGCGCGTCGAAGTGATGCTGCCGTAGCGCCGGGGTTTCACCCCGGACCCCGACCAGGGGTTGTCCACCCCTGGACCCGGACCAGGGCCAGCCCTGGACCTTTGGTGCATCGACTGCGCGAAGCGCAGTCGATGCAGGGGATTTTTAAATAGCTATCCGCCCCTTTGCGGGCGCTGCCCTCGCCCCTTGGGCATCAACCGCGATGCGGTCGATGCGGAGAAGTTTTGGATAGCTATCCGCCCCTCTGCGGGCGCTGCCCTCGCCCCTTGGTGCATCGACCGCGATACGGTCGATGCGGGGAAGTTTTGGATAGCTATCCGCCCCTCTGCGGGCGCTGCCCTCGCCCCTTGGTGCATCGACCGCGATGCGGTCGATGCAAGGGAGGGTTTGTGCTGTGAACCTCGCGAGGGCTCCGGAGAGCAAGGTCAACGAGGTTGGATACGGGGTGGGCGCAACAGGATTTGAACCTGTGACTTCATCCGTGTGAAGGATGCACTCTACCGCTGAGTTATGCGCCCGTTCGGGAGTTTGGCGGGGCGTGGTTCACGCTCCGCGCCGCGGCTCGACGACGGCGACATGACTAGCTCAAGCCATGTCGTCCGACAAGTGTTTTGATGATGGGGACGCTCGGTTTGTCAGACCCCGCCACGAGCAGCCGCGATGACCGCCCGGATCGCCTCGATCCCCCCATCGATGTCGCTCTCCGAGCACGCGTACGAGAACCGCACGTAGCCCGGCGCCCCGAAGGGCGTGCCCGCCACGCTCGCGACATGCGCCTCCTCGAGCAGCCACATCGCGACGTCGAGGTCGGTCTTGATCGCGCCGTCCTTGTACGGAATGCCGTAGAGGCCCCGGACGTCGGCGAACGCATAGAAGGCCCCTTCGGGCATCCTACAGCGCACGCCAGGGAGGCTGCGCAAGCCCTCGACCATGCGATCGCGACGCTTCGCAAAAGCGTCACGCATCACGCGCACGGCATCCTGCGGGCCCGAGAGCGCAGCAGCCGCCGCGACCTGCGCCACGGCGGTCGCGTTCGTCGTGCTCTGGCTCTGCACGACGTCGAGCACCTTCGAGAGCTCCGGCGGCGTGATGCTCCAGCCGATGCGCCACCCCGTCATCGCATACGTCTTGCTCACGCCGGAGATCACGATCGTACGGCTCCGTAGATCCTCAGCGATCGCAGGCACCGACACGTGCCGGAAGCCGTCGTAGGTGAGGTCGGCGTAAATCTCGTCGACGACGAGCCACAGATCGTGCCGACGCACGACATCGAGCAAGGCACGCAGCTCCGACTCGGCGTAAGCCGAGCCCGTGGGGTTCGAAGGCGTGCAGAGGATGACCGCCTTCGTGCGCTCGGTGATCGCGCGCTCGAGCGACGCGGCATCCATGCGAAAGCCCTCGTCCTCGCGCGTCTCGACGATCACGGGCGTGGCGCCGACGATGCGGACCTGCTCGGGATAACTCACCCAGTACGGCGCGGGGATCACGACCTCGTCGCCGGGCTCGTAGAGGCCAAGGGCAACGTTGAAGAGCGCATGCTTCGCGCCGCACGACACGGTCACCTCGTTCGGCGCGGGGCGATAGCCGCGATCACGCTCAGTGGCCGCGCAGATGGCGGCCTTGAGCTCGGGCGTGCCGGTGACGGCCGTGTAGTGCGACACGCCCTTGTCGATGGCGGCCTTCGCAGCGTCGAGCACGTGGCGCGGCGGCTCGAAGTCCGGCTCCCCGACGCTGAACGAATAAACCTTGTGGCCCTGGCTTCGCAGGCGAGCGGCCTGAGCGGCCATCGCGAGCGTGGCGCTCGGGGCCACAGCAGAGAGACGATCAGCGAGCTTACGAGGCATCTCTGAGATCCTTCTCACCTGAACTACGTGCCTTTCCCCGCCGACGCAAGCGGACAGGCAGCCTCTCCGCTCGCTTCCGTTCGCGCGAGGATCATCTCGTGGATCTCCCGCCCATCCGTCCGGTGCACGTGCCGCGTCCGGAAGCCGAACGGTTCGTAGAACCCCATGGCATCCCGCGTGCGCAAGAGCACCGTCTCCGCGCCGCGCACCGCCGGATGATTCAGGAGCAGCCGCATGAGCGCGCGGCCGAGCCCGCGACCTCGCCAAGCGTCGTCGACGATCACGTCGTAGATCCACGCGCGCCGCGCGCCGTCCGCGATCGCGCGCGCCGTTCCCACGAGCGCGCCCGAGCGATCTCGCGCGCCGACCCAGGCGGACGAACCAAGCAAGCTCCTGCGAATGCGATCGGACGAGGTGCCTTCGCACCAGTACGTACCCACGAGGAGCGCCGTCGCCTCATCGGCGTCCGCTTCCCCCATCGCACACAAGAGCGTCGCGTCCGCGGGCGCTTCGAGGAACGACGGCGCGGCCAAGGACGGGCTCGCCGCGCGCACGAGATCGATCGCCCGAGCGTCGCCCGGCGCGCCTCGCGCCCAGAGCAGATCGAGGAGACGACCGATCTCCGCGGGCGTGCGGTTCTGCCCGAGCTTCGCTTTGCCATCGAGCCGTTCCAGCGACACGCCGAGCACGAGCACGCCCGCAACGGCCTTTTTGTAGAGCGGATGCTCCGCGTCGATCGGCGCGTATCCACCCTCGGGCTGATACTTCTCCATGAGCGCCGCGAGCATCGCGGCCTTCAGATGCGGCGCATCGACGCGCTCGATCGTGCCGTGCACCTGCGCGCTCCGGTAGAACGTGGTGGCCGGACACGCGCGCTCCGGATCGACGAAGTAACTCGGGATCGAGGCGACGATCTCTTCGGCGGAGATCACCGCACGCCGGCCGACGACGTCCATCTTCTCGCCCACGGGCGCGCCGTGAAAGAGCAGGTGGTCCCCCACGACGACGCCGTGCAACACGCGCAGCACGGGCTCGCCCTCCGGCGTCGTCGAGGCGAGGTGCACCGCGGGCGCGCGCGCGAGGAGCGCAACCGCGCCCGCACGATCCATCCGAAAGATCTCCCTACGCATGGCCGGAAGGTGGTCTCGAGCTGGTACCCCGAGAAGGACCAGTTCCGAAAAATCGGGTAGACCAGTCAGGTGCGCGAATACCCCTTCGAGCTCGCCCTGGATCCCTCCCCCGACGTCCCGCTCTTCGTGCGGATCACGCGCGCCCTGATCGAGGACATCCGCCGTGGGAGGCTCCGCCCGGGCGCCGCACTCCCGGGGAGCCGCGCGCTCGCGCGCTCTCTCGGCGTTCATCGCAACACGGTGGTCGCCGCGTACCGCGAGCTCGCCGCGCAAGGCTGGGTCGAGACCCGCAGCGCCACGATGACGTACGTCTCGACCACGATGCCCGAAGTCCCGCGGCGCCGCGCCACGCCCGCCACGCTCGGCACGATCGCGGCGCGCGCAGGCTTCGATCTGCCGGCGCGTGCCTCCGCGGTGGGCGGGGCGTACGAAGCTCCACCGGGCGCGATCGTGTTCTCCGGCGGCACGCCCGATCTACGGCTCTTGCCGACGGAGCTGCTCGCGCGCGCGTACCGGCGCGTGCTGCGCGGATCGGCTCCACGGCTCTTCGAATACGGCGACGCGCGCGGGGACGAACGGCTACGCGCCGCGCTCGCGAACATGCTCGCGTCCGTGCGAGGGCTCGGCGCGTCGGCCGAAGACGTGCTCGTCACGCGTGGCAGCCAGATGGCGCTCGATCTCTGCGCGCGCGCGCTGCTCGGGCCCGGCGACGTGGTCGCGGTGGAAGCGCTCGGATATCGCCCCGCGTGGGAAGCGCTCGCGCAGACGGGCGCGCGCCTCGTGCCGCTCCCCGTCGACGCGGAGGGGCTCTCGATCGACGCGCTCGCCGCGCTCGTCGCGCGTGAGCCCGTGCGCGCCGTCTACGTCACGCCGCACCACCAGTACCCATCAACGGCCCTGCTCTCGCCTGCGCGCCGCATCCGCTTGCTCGATCTCGCGCGCGCGCACCGCATCGCGATCCTCGAAGACGACTACGATCACGAGTTTCACTACGACGGACGCCCGGTCTTGCCGCTTGCGAGCGCCGATCGCGCGGGGGTCGTGGTCTACATCGGCACGCTGTCGAAGATCCTCGCGCCGGGCCTGCGCATCGGCTTCGTCGTCGCGCCCGCGCCGCTCGTGGAGCGCCTCGCCGCGATCCGCACGTTCGTCGATCGGCAGGGCGATCTCGCGCTCGAACGCGCCGTGGCCGAGCTGCTCGAAGACGGCGAGGTGCAACGCCACGCGCGCCGCATGCGCCGCATCTACCAGGCGCGACGCGACGTCCTCACAGAGGCGCTACGCGTGAGCCTCCCGAACGCCGTCGAGCTCGCTCCTCCGCCCGGCGGCATGGCCATGTGGGTCCGCGTCGCCCCGGGGATCGACATCGACGCCTGGGCCGAGCGCGCGCGTGATCGCGGCGTCGTGATCCACCCTGCGCGCCGCTACGCCTTCGACGGCCGCTCGCGCCCCTTTTTCCGCGCCGGCTTCGCCGCCCTCGACGAGCACGAGATCCACGAGGGCGTCGCGCGCCTCCGCGCGGCCCTGCCCACGAAGGGCGTCACGCGGGCCGCTTCATGAAGCGCTTATCTACTTGTTCTGCGCCGCCGGCTCTTCTTTGCCCGGCGTCACCTCGACGCCTGGCTTCTTCTCGTCGTGCTTGATCGAGTACCGCACGAGCGCGCGGAGGATGTCGTTGCGGCTCACGTTGCCGACGATCGCTTTGACGTCCTCGTAAATCGAGGGATCGACGAGGAGCGCGCCCACGGTGCCCTTGCCCTTGCGCACGTCGGCGACGATGGCCCGCAGATCCGCGGTCATCGCCGTCACGTTCGCCAGCGCCTCGGCGCCGTTGCCTTTGCCACCGTAAAGGACGTCATGGGCAAAACTGTCGCTCTCGCGGATGCCCTTCAGCGTGGAGGCGACCTCGCCCGCCGCCGCGCCGAACTGCGCGATCTCCTTCTGCGGGCCGTCGCCGTAGATGACCTCGTGCGCAAAGCCGGGCCCCGACTTCACGCGCGTCACCACGCCGCGCACCTCGGCCAGCGTGAGCGCGAGCTCGGAGGCCGCGCGATCGAGGTTTTGCAGCGTGCGCGAGATCCGCTCGGCTTCCTCTTTGTCCGTGAGGAGCTTCTTCGGGTAGCCCTCGCCCTCGGCCACGTCCTTGAGCAGCTTGTTCATCGACGACACGCTGCCGCGCAGATCCTGGTGCAGCCGTTCGTCCGCGAGGCTCTCGCTCATCTTCGACAGGTTGCCGAGCGCCGTGTCGGCCTTCGACGTCATGCCCTGCGCGATGCCCATCAGATCCGTGGGCTCCTCGCTCAGGATCTCGCCGCCCGGGGGCACGGCCTCCGGCGCTTTGCCCTTCGAGATCTCGATCATCTTGTCGCCGAGCAGGCCCTTCGCGGCGACGCGCGCGATGCTGTCCTTGCGGATGCGCTCGGCCTCGGCCTTCACGACGTCGAGCTCGACGTAGACGACGGCCTCGGCCTGCCCGGGCCGATACCCGACCTTCTTCACGTTGCCGATGTCGATGCCGCCCATGCGCACCGGCGCGCCGGGCTTCAAGCCCTGCACATCGGCGAACGTCGTCGTGAACTTCACCGACGAGCTGAAGAAGCGCCGCTCATCGCCGATCAAGAAGATCACGAGCGCGGAGAAGAGCAGCCCCGCCAGCACGAAGAGCCCGACCTTGACGTCGCGCGACCTGTTCATCTGCTCCCCCCATCATGCGCGAAGACGCGCCGCTCGTCACGCGCGGAGGAGCGTCTCGACGTCCTCGTTGACCGGGGCGATGCCGTTGATGAAGTTCTTCACCCGCGGGTCGGTCGACCGCTGGAAGTCCTCGACGCGGCCGGACAGGATGATCTCGCCCGCCTGCACCATGGCCATGCGGTCGGAAATCGTGAACGCGCTCTTCATGTCGTGCGTGACCACGATGCTCGTCACGTCGAGCGCCTTCTTGAGCCCGCGGATCAAGTGATTGATGCGCTCGGTGTTGATCGGGTCGAGCCCGGTCGTCGGTTCGTCGTAGAGCAAGACCTCGGGCTGCACCGCGATCGCCCGCGCGAGCCCGACGCGCTTCTTCATGCCGCCCGAAAGATCCGAGGGGCGCATCGCCTCGATGCCCGGCAAACCCACGAGCGAGAGCGCCCAGTCGACGCGCTCGGCGATCTGCGTCTCGGTCATCTCGTCGCGATAGTGCTCGTGCAGGCCATACGCGACGTTCTCGCCCACCGAGATCGAGTCGAAGAGCGCCGCGCCCTGGAAGAGCATCGCGATCCGACGGCGAATGAGGCGCGCCTTCGCCTCCTTCATCTGCGTGATGTCCTCGCCGTGAAACGTGATCGACCCGCCGTCGGCCTCGAGCAGGCGGATCAAGAGCTTCAGCATCACGCTCTTGCCCACACCCGAGCCGCCGATGACGGTGAGCGTCTCGCCGGCGAACACCTCGAGGTTCAAGCCGCGGTAGATGACCTTCGGGCCGAACGCCTTGCGTACGTCGCGGAAGCGGATGATCGGCTCGCTCACGGTCATCCCTCCTAGCTCGTTCGCTCGACCCGATCGATGCGAATCTCGACCGCGCTGCCGCCCCGGAACGTGTCGCGCCGGAGCCGACCCACGATGTCCACGCGCCCGCCCGCGAGGCCGTTCGAAAGGCCCCCAAGCTCGTACCCGAAGGCGCCGATCACGTGCCGCTTGAGCGAGACCTCGAGCTTCAGGTGCCCCTTGATCACGCGCGATACCCGCACCGGCACGCCACGCACGAGCACCCGCGGCGCCCGGTTGCCCTGCCCGCAAGGCTCGAGCCGCTCGAGATCGCGCGCCACCGCGGCAGGCTCGTCGCGATCGTCGAGGCGCACGTCCGCTTCGCCATCGAGCGGACCCAGGTTCAACGCGCCGAGCGCGATCGCCGAATCGCACCAGAGCGCGCGCAGCGCCTCGACACGATCCGCCCGCACCTCGACGCCCGCCGCGGCCTGATGTCCGCCAAACCCGACGAGCTCGGCGCGCGAGAGCACGAGCGCGTCGTGCAACGGAAAACCCGCCGGCCCGCGGACCGATCCACGCCCCGATCCGCCGTCGAGCGCCACGACGATCGTGGGCTTGCCGAACTTCGACGCCACACGGCCCGCCACGATCCCCACGATCCCCGGGTGCCATCCCTGCCGCGCGAGCACGATGGCCGGCTCCTTCGCCCACCCGTTCGCCTCGATCTCGCGCAGCGCCTGCCCGATCATCTCCTCCTGGATCGCGCGCCGCCGCGCCGTGAGCTGCTCGATCGTGGCCGCGATCCCCGCCGCGCGCGTGCTGTCGCGTTCGAGCAAGAGCTCGAGCGAGAGGTCCGGATCTTCGAGCCTCCCCGGCGCGTTGAGGCGCGGCGCGATGCGGAACGCGATGTCGTCCGCGCTCACGCTGTGCCCGAGATCCAGCCGCGCGAGCTCGGCCAGGGCCCGCAGGCCCGGCCGGCTGCCCTGGCCGAGCACCGCGAGCCCTGCCCGCACGAGCGCGCGGTTGTCGCCGACGAGCGGCGCCACGTCGGCCACCGTCCCGATCGCGACGAGATCGAGCCACTGCCGCATGTCGAGGTTCGCGCCGAGCGCCCGACGCACCGCCGCGCCGAGCGAGAGCGCGAGCCCACACGACGCGAGGCCCTTGAACGGAAAGCCGCACTCGGGCCGATGCGGATTCAAGAACGCGATCGCGGGCAGCGGCTCCGCGGGCACGAGGTGGTGATCGATCACCAGCGTCTCGATGCCGTGGCGTCGCGCCGTCTCGAGGCGCTCGTGATCACTCGATCCACAGTCGCACGTGACGAGCAACGTCGCGCCCGTCTTGCGCACGCGCTCGAGCGCCTTCGCGTTGAAGCCGTAGCTGCCGTCCTTGCGCGTCGCGAGCAGCGGCACGACGTCGCCGCCGAGCGCGCGCAGCACCTCGGTCACGATCGCGCACGACGTGATCCCGTCGCAGTCGTAGTCGCCGAAGACTGCGATCTTCTCGCGCGCACGGATCGCCCGCGCGAGACGATCCGCGCTGAGCTCGCGATCCGCCATCGCGTCGGGCGGCGTGAGGTGGGCGAGGCGCGGATCGAGGAAGAGACGCGTCTCGGCGTCGGCGCGGCGACCTGCGCGGAACAAGGCGTCGGCCACCGTGATCGAGAGCCCGAGCGCCTTTGAGAGCTCCAGCGCCTCGACGGACGCCTCACCCGGATCACGAATCGCGTTCTCGCGCTCCGAGCTCGCCGCGCCGGACGGAAGGAGGAGGCTCCGCGCCTCGGGATCCGTCGTCTGTGCCCACGCGGCCTCGCTCAACATCCGTGGGGTCCACGCGTAGCGCAGCCCCCGTCCGGAGTCCATGCCGGTCGGAAAACCCGCCCGTTTGGCGTGCCTGGTTCCTGGAAAAACGAAACGCCCCGCGGTGGTGCGCACCGCGGGGCGTCGTTCGCTCGGACAGAGAGCGAGGTCTAGACCACCGCGTCGGCGCGCTTGACGGCCTTCGTGCGGGTGATCTTCTTCTGGGCCGTCGCCTGGCCGCCGAAGAACCTGCGGTCGATCCACTCCGTGAACGGCGCGGCGACGTAGATCGACGAGTACGTGCCGACCAGGATGCCGATGAGCAGGGCGAAGGCGAAATCCTTGATGACGCCGGTGCCCCACACGAGGAAGCACACCATCGAGAGCGCCGTCACGCCGGACGTGATGATCGTGCGTCCGAGCATCTCGGAGATCGACAGGTTGATGATCGCCGAGAACGACATGTTCCGGTGCTTCGTCAGGTTCTCGCGGATACGGTCGTACACGACGACCGTGTCCGTGATCGAGTAACCGACGATCGTGAGCATCGCGGCGACCGTGGAGAGCGTGATCTCGCGGTGCGTGACGATCATGGCCCCGAGCGCGATGCCGACGTCGTGGACGAGGGCGAGGATGCCGCCGGGCGCGAACCGGAGATCGAACCGGAACGCGATGTAGGCCATGATGAACACGATCGCGATCGCGATGCTGCGGATGGCCGCGTCGCGGAGCTGCGCGCCCGCCTTGGGGCCGATCCACTCGACCCGCAGCGCGCGCTCGGGCACCACGTCGGCGCCGAGCTTGCTGCGCAGGCCGTCGAGGAGCTGATCGCCGCGCGACTTGAGCTGCGCCTCGACCTTGTGGTCACGCGCGCTCACGACGACGGGGTTGTTCTCGCCCGTGCGGAGCTCGACGCCGGGGATGCCCGTGAGCTGCGAGCGGATGGCCGCGAGGTCGGGCTCGACCTCGTACCGCATCGTGATCTTGTCGCCGCCGGGGCTGAACTTGATCTCGCTGGCGCGCGCGTTCCCGGGGCAACGCGCCTCGAACTCCGCGCTTGCCGCCGTGCCCTCGGGCAGGATGCAGAGCTTCTGGCGGATCGCCTCTTTCTGCTCCTCGCCGAGGGAGCTGACCTCTTGCACGCGGATCAGGAAGCGGTGCGTGTCCTCGGCGCCGCTGTCCTTCACGCGGATGACGTCAGGCGCCGCAAAGCCGAGCGACTCGACGGCCGCACGGATGTCGCCGGCCTCCGTCGACTTGAGGAAGGCGACCTCGAGCTCCGTGCCGCCCTTGAAGTCGGTGCCGAGGTGGGGTCCCGGCTTGATGAAGGCGACGATCGACGCGAGCAGGAGCAGTGCGCTGAGGCCCATGAAGAGCCAGCGCTTGCTCATGAAGTCGAACTGTCGCCCAGGCTTGATGAATTCCATTGCTGCGCCTCAGCCTAGGTGGAGCTTCTTGACCTTACGAGCCCGCACCGCCCAGTCGAACATGAGCCGGGTGCAGACGACGCCGGTGAACAGGCTGACCGCGATGCCCACGATGAGCGTCACGGCGAAGCCCTTGATGGGACCCGAACCGTACTGCGCCAGGATGAGGCCCGAGATCAGCGTGGTCACGTGCCCGTCGAGGATGGCGCTGAAGGCCTTGTCGTAGCCCACGTCCACCGCCGCCCGCGGGCTCTTGCCGTGCCGCAGCTCCTCACGGATGCGCTCGTTGATGAGGACGTTCGCGTCGACCGCGATGCCGACGGTGAGCACGAGGCCCGCGATCCCGGGCAGCGTCATCGACGCGCCGAACATCGCGAGGATCGCCACCTGCAGCACCATGTTGAAGAGCACGGCGAAGTTCGCGATCGCGCCCGCGCGGCTGTAGTAGACCTGCATGAACAGGAGCACCAGGATGACGCCGGCGAGGCCGCCCTTCGCGCCCTGCACGATCGCGTCCTGACCGAGCGACGGACCGATGCGCTGCTCGTTCGAGGGCGAGATCGGCGCGGGCAGCGCGCCCGAGCGCAGCACGAGCTCGAGCTTGCGCGCGTCCGTGACCTGCTGGTCCACGTTCGCCGAGCCCATCGTGATCGTCGCGATGCCGCCCGGAATCTTCGTCTGGATGACGGGCGCGCTCTCGACCTTCTGGTCGAGGATGATCGCGAAGCGACGCTTCACGTTCTTCTCGGTGATGTCCTCGAACCTGTCCGCGCCGACGCCCGTGAGCTCCATGCGCACGAGCCAGCCGCCGAGGCCGCGATCGCTCGGATCCGGCATCGCCTGCGCGTCGCGCACCATGTCGCCGGTGACCTCGGCCTTGCTGAAGAGGTAGTAGGTCCTCCAGCCGACGTCCTCGACCGTGCCCTTCTCCTCGTCGAAGGCCTGGTACTTGCCGTACCCGATCTCGTGATCGTCGGGCACCGACAGCGACGCGGTCCACTCGCGCAGCCGCGCGAGCGCCTGACGCATGTCCTCGCCCTCCATGTGCTCGAGGACCGCGTAGTAGTTGACCTTCTGCTTGCCGGGGCCGACCGAGACCTGCTCCTGCTGGAAGCGCAGGCCCTTCACTTCCTTGTTCTTCGGGTTCCGGACCTCGGCCTCGAAGAAGTTCACATCATCGTCGAGCAGCTTGAACTCGAGGCGCGCCGTCTGGCTGACGATGTCGCGGATCTCGGCGAACGTCTGATCGTTGTCGCCCGGGATCTCGATGATGATGTCCTCGTCGCGCGTCGTGACGCCGGCCTCCTTGAGGCCGAGGCTGTCAACGCGGCGGAGCACCGTCTCCTTCGCCTGCGCCACGGCCTTCGTGCGGATCTCGGACTCGACCTCGCTCTTGATGCGAAGCGTGACGCGCTTGCGATCCGACGAGAACTGACGCTGCATCTCCTGGAACGGACGCATGAACTCGTCGTTCACCTTGTCCGCGTCCGCCGCGTCCTCGAAGTTGATGAAGAGCGTGCCCGCGTTCTCGCGCGACTTCTCGACGCGCACCTTGCCGGCGAGCTTCTTCAGATCCTCGACCGACGCCTGCTGCTCCGCCCCGATGATCCCGTACGAGCGCGCGAGCGCCTGGCGCAGCTCGTCGTAGTACCGGTCGCGCTTGTCCTTGATCGCCTCGTCGACGTCGACCGTGTAGACGAGCCGGAGGCCGCCCTTCAGATCGAGGCCGCGCACGAGGCGGAAGTCGATGTTCGAAAGCAGCCACTCGCGCACGCCGCGGTTGCCCACGCGCGCGTCCTCTTCGACCTTCGCGCGCTCCTCGGGCGCGAGGCCCGAGCGGTCGATGCGGCCGTACCGCTCGTCCGAGTACGTCGGGTAGATGCAGAGCCACGACCCGAGCGCGAGGAACAGGACGAACCCGGTCTTCGTGCGCCACGAGAGATCGATCGTGTTCAGCGCGCAGAACAGGGCCCACGGCACGGCGAGCCCGAACGTCGCGGTCGCCCAGAACACGTGGTAGTGCGCGGCGATCGCGGTGCAGAACGACGCGATCGCCGACATGACGAAGACGCCGCGCTTCGACCTCTGCCACGCGCCGAGCCCGAGGGACAGCGCGCCGAGGCCAGCGAAAGCGTACTGGAGGATGTTGTAGATCATGGGAGGGTCGACTCGGGGGGCGGTCGCGAGCCCTTCTTAGCCGAAGCGCGCGCGCTACGCTTTCTTTTCCTGCGCCTTGTCCTTCGCCTCGGCCGCGGGCTTCGGCTCGCCGTCGACGCCCTGGATGGCGGCCTTCAGGACCTGCACGTTCACGCCGGGCGCGATCTCCAGCTTGACCGTCCTGTCGCCGACCTCGATCAACTTGCCGATGAGCCCCGCCTGGGTGACGACCTTGTCACCCGGCTTCAGGGCCGCCTCGAGATCCTTCTGCTTCTTCGATTGGTTCCGCGTCATCAGGAACACGAAGAGCAACGGCAGCAGGAAGAACAGGATCGTCATCCCGCCGAACGGCTGGCCGCCGCCGCCGCCGCCCCCCTCGGGGGCCTGCGTCGGAGCGCCCTGGGACGGCTGGGCAGGAGCGGGCGCGGGCGGCGCGCCCTGGCCCGGCGAGACGGTGGTCGGCTGAGACAAAAACAGCGTGGTCACGAGGCGGTAACCTCCACGGGGACGAAGCTTGGCTCCCCGAATGCGAGCCCCCGATCATTCGGAAAGCGGCCGTCCATACCCACGATCGAGGTTCCACGCAAGGAACCGCCGGAGAACCCGGAACAAATGGTCGCCCCCTACCCTGGCCTCCCGTCCCCCCGGCTACCGGTCCCCCTCCTTCGCACCCCCGGATTCGTTTTTTTTCTTGACCGGACCGAAAGGGCCTGGTAGCCATGCGCCTCCCTTCGACGCACCGCACATCGGCGGGCGGCGGAGGAAGCGGTACAGGCGCGTAGCTCAGTGGTAGAGCACTACCTTGACACGGTAGGGGTCGCCGGTTCGAACCCGGCCGCGCCTACAAAGTTTCGGCACGAGGACCCTTCTGCAGGTTCCCGCCTCCTGGCGGATGTCGCCTGCCCGTCCTCGTGAGGACCTTTGGGGTCAGCAAGGACGTCGGATACGTCCAGTTCGCTCGGCTCGCGCGAAGCGCACGCATCGGTGGATGCGGGGCGAACGCGATGCACGCCGGGCGAGCGGCGCGCGTCCTGCATGGGGTCTCCGTCGTGCACGAGGCGCCCGCGGCTCCCGCGCGTGGAGGACACGTCGCCCGCGCAAATCCCGCGGGAGGCGCCGAGCGCGCCGCGATGGCCCACGCCTCCGCGCCGCCGCGCCGCCCGGGTCGGCGCCCGTGTCGTCCCTCCCCCGCACGAGCCCTCCCGACCGGCCGTGCCTGGTGGAGAACGAGCGCCGGACGTGACTTCGCGCCCGGAGACAGCTTCCGCCCGTTGATAACGCGGACCATCCGGGCGAGATTGTGGGGGCCCTGTTCCCGTCCTCCTGACGGGCGAACGGGGCGAGCCGTGGATTGTCCGTAGAGCACAAGCAAGGAGACAGCGAGACCACACATGAGCATGCGACGCTTCGACCCTCGACAGGCCCAGCGAGGACCGCAGATCCGAATCAATCAGCGAATCCGGGTTCCGGAAATCCGGGTCATCGGGGAAGAGGGCGAGATGCTCGGCATCATGCCGACCCACGAGGCCCTGCGGCGTGCCCAGGAGCGAGGCCTCGATCTGGTGGAGGTCAATCCCAAGGCCGATCCGCCCGTCTGCAAGATCCTCGACTTCGGCAAGTACAAGTACGACGAGAAGAAGAAGGCGCGCGAGGCGAAGCGCAAGCAGAGCGTGGTCGAGATCAAGGAGATCAAGCTCCGTCCGAAGACGGACGATCACGACCTCGCGTTCAAGTCGCGCGCGGCGCTCCGCTTCATCGAGGCCGGTCACAAGGTCAAGTTCACCGTGCGCTTCCGTGGTCGCGAGATCACGCACCCCGAGAAGGCGCAGGAGCAGCTCGACTGGATCGTGCAGCAGTGCGAGGAGCTCGCGAACGTGGAGGTGCGCCCCGCCATGGAGCAACGCACGATGACGCTGCTCATCGCGCCGAAGCCTGCCGTCATGCAGAAGGTCGCGCAGGCCCGCGCCGCCGCCGAGAAGGCGCGGCAGAAGGCCATCCAGGAGGGCCGCACCGCACCGGCCCTCAGCGAGCAGGACGAGGCGCTCCGCAAGCTCGAGGAGCAGCTCGACGAAGAAGAGGATGAAGACGAGGATGACGACGAGGAAGAGAGCTGAGCAGCTCTCTCTCTCGCTCGGGCGCGGTGAGCAGCGGACGCTCGTTCGCTTGCTCGCCGCGCTCCTGATCGTCCTTCCGCTCGTCACCCTTCCTTTCGCCGCACGCGCGCTCGTCGACCACGGCGCGCGTTCCCTCGGCGCGCTCCTCGCCGACGCGCTCGATCGAGCGTTCGCCTTTCGCAACGCCGACGAGACGGACGCTCCCGCGCGGGGCCCTGCCTCCCTCGATCTCGACCTCGACCTCCCGCACGTGCCCGGGCTCGACGTGCTTCGAGCGCCCGTCGAGCCACCGAGCGACACGCTCGACCCCGCGAAAAAAGGTTCGTCCTCGCGAACCCCGGCGCCGCGCGGCGGCATTCACGTGCGCGCCGACGTCGTCGCGCGCGCGGTGCAAAGCGGCGTCGTCCCCTCGGGTGTCCCCGTGCCCGCGAGCGGCCCGAGGCCCGCGGGGATCGCGCTCCAGGGCGTCGGCGGCTACGGCGCGGGGCTACGTGATGGCGACGTGCTCACGCGGATCAGCGGCGCGCCGGCGACCTCGACCAGCGTCGTCATCGGCGCGGTCGCGGCCGCGCTCAAGCAAAACGCGAAGGTGGTCACGGGCGAGGTTTGGCGTGGCGATCAGCGGCTCAGCGTGGCCGTCGAGATCCCGTCGATCGGCCGGCAGGGCGTCGCGGCACCGGGGCGCGCGCGGCCGAAGACCCGCGCCCCGGTGAAGCGCGCTCAGGGCCCGAACAACCCGCCGTAGTACGCGCTGGCCGCGAGCAAGAGGACCGCGGCGGCGACGTAGAGCCACATCACGTTGCTGCTGCCGGCGGCCTCGGCGGGCTTCGTGATGGGCTTCTTCTTTGCGACCGCGGCCGTGCTCTCCTGACTGAGCTTCGCGCCTTCGCGCTTCTTCCCCTTCGCGCCCGCCTTCCCTGCCTTGCCGGTCTTGCCCGCGGCGTCCTTTTCCTTCTTGGGCGCCGGGCTCCTCGTCGCGGCCGGCGCGCTCTCGACGGATCCCTCGTCCGCCTTCGCCAGCGGCGTCTCCTTGACCGTCTCGGCTGGCTCGCTGAGGGCCGCGCCCTCGTCCGCCTTCGCCTGCGGCGTCGCCTTGACCGTCTCGACTGGCGGGCTCTCGATCGGCGCGCTCTCGTCCGCCTTCGCTTGCGGCGTCGCCTTGACCGTCTCGGCTGGCAGGCTCTCGATCGGCTCGCTCTCGTCCGCTTTCGCCTGCGGCGTCGCCTTGACCGTCACGGCCGGCAGGCTCTCGGCCGGCAGGCTCTCGGCCGCCTTGCTCTCGGCAACCGTGCTCTCGGCGACCGTGCTCTCAGCAGCCTTGCTCTCGGTAGTCTTGCTCTCGGCCGGCTTGCTCGGGACCGGCTTGCTCTCCGGCCCGCGCTCCGTCCTCGCCGACGCTGGACCGAACCGCGCCGAGCGCGCCTCGCTGCTGAGGGGCGCGAGATCCATTTCTTCGGCCCATTTGCCGATGTCCTCGAACTGTGAGACCCGCCCCCGCGGCCGCTCCTCGGGCGGCGGCGGCGCGGCAATCTCGGGCTTCGACTTCTCCCTCGGCGCGCCGGGCCGCGGCTCGTCTTGCAGCGAGTTGAACTCGAGCAGCGCGGCCTCGATCAGCTTGTGCAGCGTCGTGTCTTTTTCCTGGGCCGCGGTTTTACGCAGCGCCACGGTCCCGCTCACGAGATCGGCGACGTCGTGCGCGCCGACGGGCTTTCCGAGCTTGAACAGAAGACCGTTCAGGGCGCGGCCGAGCTCTCGCGCGCTCGGGTAGCGCTTCTCCGGATCCCGGGCGAGCGCGCGGTTGATGATCTTCTCGAGCTCCGGCGGCACGTCCTTGTTGATCGGCGCGAGCGGCGGCACGACGGCCTCGCGGACCCGCATCACCGTCTGCAGATCATTTTCGCCGAGAAAAAGCCGCTTTTGCGCGAGGGTCTCCCACAGGATGATGCCCACGGCGAACACGTCCGTGCGCACGTCGACCTCGAGCCCTTGCGTTGCTTCGGGCGAGAGGTAGCCGAATTTTCCTTTCACGATGCCGGGCTCGCTCTTCTCGAGCTGGCTCGTCGCTTTGGCGAGCCCGAAATCGACGATCTTGATTTCCCCGTATTTCGTGATGAGCACGTTCGCGGGCGAGACGTCGCGGTGCACGATGCGGAGCGGCTGGCCCTCGGGGTTTTTCGCCTCGTGCGCGTAGGCGAGGCCGTCGCAGATCTTCTCGGCGATGTAGACGGCGACCTCCACCGGGAAGGGCCGCTTCGTCTTGCGCATGAATTCGATGATGGCCTTCAGGTCCGAGCCATCGACGTACTCCATCACGATGAAGTACGCGTTATCGCCGACGCCGATGTCGAATACCTGGGCGACATTCGAATGCGTGAGGTTCGCCGAGAGCCGGGCCTCGTCGAGGAACATCGCGATGAAGCGCTTCTTCTCGGACAGGTGGGGCAAGACCTTCTTGATCGCCACCCGCTTCTTGAATCCCTCGATCCCCGCGCTCTCCGCGAGGAACACCTCGGCCATGCCGCCGGACGCGAGGCGATCGAGGACGCGGTACCGCTGCTGCTGATGCCCCTGCTTCATGCCTGACGAGGACTACCCTCTCCTCGGCCGCCGGTCGAGCCCGCGCGCCGGGATCCAGCATCCTACCACGACAGCGGCCCCAGGCGGATCCAGGAAGGACATCCCGCTCGCATTTCCCCCTTGCCTCGTGCAAGCACGGGTTCGTAGGCTGGCCCCCATGCTTCGAGCGCGATCCAATAAGGGAATTCTTCTGGTTTCGGCCCTTCTCGTGGCCACGCTGCCGGCGGCGTGTGGCAGCGAGGTCAACGAAGGAAGCGGCGGCGCGGGCGGCAGCGGCGGCAGCGGCGGCACCGGCGGCGCTGCTCCGAATTTCGGCGCTTGCACGGGACCGGGTCAGTGCACCCTCGCCAAGAATTCCTGCTGCGGCCCGTGCAGCGAGCCCACGCTCGCCGACGTCGAGCCCGTGCACGTCGATCAAGTCGACGAATACAGCACCTTCGTTTGTCCCGAGCCCACGGCCTGCCCCGCCTGCGGGGGCGCGCCGAACCCGGACCTCTTCGCATATTGCGAGGCCGGCAGCTGCGTGGAGGACGACGTCTCGAAGCACGCATTCAGCGAATGCAACGCGGCCGCCGATTGCACGCTCCGGTTCGGCATGGACTGCTGCGAGGCCTGCATGGGGGGCGTGGCCAACCTCGTCGCGGTCGCGTCGAGCTCGCTCCAGGCGATGTCCGCTCTCGTATGCCCGCCCGCGTTTGGCTGCCCGCCCTGCGCCCCGGTGTATCCGTCGGAATGGAAAGCCGATTGCGTCGCTGGCCATTGCGCGGTCGTCCCGGCCATGCCTTGAGGCCCTGGCCGGGACGCGGGCCCTTCGCATCGGCTCAGCGGCCCGCGCACGAGCCGCGTGCCATCCGGATCGCGGTACACGAGAAACGGCTGCGTCATGGTCGAGAAGACAAGAATGCTGGATTGGCAGGCCATGCGGTCGCGGTTTGGCACAGGCCATGCCGCGCGCAGACCGTGACCTTCACCCTTGCGACCTCGTTCTCCTCCGCTGTAGCATTGCGGTTTATGTTGAAACGTCGATCTCGCTTGGGAATCGTACTCGTATCGGCCCTCGGCACGGCGGTCTTCGCAGCTGCGTGCGGGGGCGGCGGCTCCACGGGGCTCCCCGGGGGCAACACATCGAGTGGCACGGGCGGCGCGGGCGGCTCGAACAGCGGGGGGAACGGCGGCATCGGCGGGGACGGCGGCGACATCTTCGTCGGCCCCTCGTCCAGCAGCGGCAGCGGCGGCGGCAGCCAGATGCAGGGCTTCAACGTCCTGCCGAGCGCGCCGCAGGAGATCACGGTCGTTGCGGGTCAAAACACCCCGACGGTCACGTACACCTCGTACCTCGACGGCAACCCCATCGGCGCGGGCTGGAGCGTCGATCGCGGCGAGATCGGAAGCATCACGGCGGGTCCGTCGAGCACGGCGACGTTCACGCCCAAGGGCACGGCCGGCGGCGTCGTCCGCGTCCGGGCCGGCCTCAACGGCGAGGTCCTCGAGCGTAATGTTCTGGTCAAGCTCACATCGCAGCAGAATGGAGCGGACCCGAACAACCCCGCGCAGCAGGGTCAGATCGCCACGACGATCCCCCAGCTCACGGAGGGCGGTGGCGTCGGCGGCGTCGGCGGCGAGGGCCTCGGCGTCGGCGTCGACAATCCCGTCGTGATCGCGGCGCTCGACGCGCCGAGCGGCAATGGGCAGGCCGAGGGGCTGAAATTCCTCTATCCGTACGATCGCACGGTCTGGCCGCGCGGGATGACGGCGCCGCTCCTCCAGTGGGATTCGACGCTCGGCGACGTCGACGCCATCAAGATCGAGCTCACGACCACGAGCGGCTCGTTCTCGTGGAAAGGCACATTCGGAAAGCCGCAGATCCTCGCGCAGACGGGGGCGCCCTTCCTTCGCCACCCGATCCCGCAGGACATCTGGACCATGGCCACGAATACGGCGGGCGGAAAGACGCTCGACGGCGCGCCGGATCAGCTCACCGTGAAGCTCACGGTGGCGAAGGGCGAGGTCGCGTACGGGCCGATCACGGAGACGTGGACGGTCGCGCCGGGGCGGCTCTCGGGCGCCATTTATTACATCTCATATGGCACGAAGCTCGCGAAGAACCTGGCCGGCGCCGTCGGCGGCGACGGCATGTTCGGCGGCGCGGTGCTCTCGATCAAGGTCGGCGACACGGCGCCCAAGCTCACGGCGGGCAAGAGCGGGGCCGAGTCGGAGTGCCGCGTCTGCCATTCCGTCGCGGCGGACGGCTCGCGCCTCGTCGCGACGTCGAACGGCGGCGGCACCCCGTGGGCCTATGACATCGCGCCGAACATGGTGACCGAAAAGGCGCTCCCGAATGGCAGCTCGTTCCCGGGCATCACGCCGGACGGCGCGCTCGCGCTCACGACCGTGGGGCAGCTCGTCTCGCTCGTCAATGGCACGGTCCAGCCCGTTTCGGGGCTGAGCGGGGTCGCGACGAACGTCGGCACGCCCTCGTTCTCGCCGGACGGCAAGCGCGTCGTCTTCAACCCGATGACGAGCGCGTCCATCACGAACGCGAAGCAGAAGCTCGTCTTGATGGATTTCGATGCTGCGACGAACACCTTCGCGAACCCGTTCGTCGTCGTGGACAACACGGGACAACCGGCGGAGACGCGGCCCGGCTGGCCGGCGTTTTTCCCGGACGGCAAGGCCGTCGTATATCACCAGCAAACCACGGCGGGCGTCGACGGCAACAACCTCGGAGATCTGCGCACGCGCAAGGGCGCCAAGGCGTACATCGCGATGGCCGGCGTCGACGGCAGCGCGCCCGTGCCGCTCGACCAGCTCAATGGCAAGGACGCCGGCAACGTGTACCTGCCGAAGCTCGCGCAGCCCCTTGCGATGACCTGCACGGGCGACGGCGCACAGGTCGGCGCCATGAATGCGGACCACGGCGACGACGTGAACCTGAACTACGAGCCGACGGTGAACCCCATCGCGTCGGGCGGTTATGCCTGGGTCGTCTTCACGAGCCGCCGCATGTACGGTAGCGTCGCGGCGATCCCGCCCTTCTGCAGCGATCCGCGCGGCGTGAACCTCTTCACGAACATCACGCCGAAGAAGCTCTGGGTCGCGGCCGTGGATCTCAACGCGCCGGCGGGCGTGGACGGGAGCCACCCGGCGTTTTACCTGCCCGCGCAGGAGCTGCTCGCCGGCAACGCGCGCGGCTTCTGGGTGCAGGAGCCCTGCCGCGCCGACGGCGCCGGCTGCGAGTCGGGCGATCAATGCTGCAATGGCTACTGCTCGCCCGATCCGATGGGCAGCGGCGCGCTCGTCTGCGGCGACACGCCCCCGAACGGCATGTGCTCGAACGAGGGCGACAAGTGCACGACGGCGGCCGATTGCTGCAACCCCGAGCTCATCTGCCTGAACGGGTTCTGCACGCTGGACGGGCCGAAGTGACAAACAAGCGAAGGCGCGGGGGTATGGAAAGCCCCCGCGCCTTTGCGCGTAGCGGGTGAAGCGCTCACCAGCGGAACGGGGGGCGGGCGCAGGTTTGCCGGCAGTCGCGCAGGGATTCGAAGTTGTTCAGGTTCCCCCGGCAGCCGCCGTAAATGAACGGCACGCACCGGCCGACGGCGCTGTTGAAGGCATACCGGCGGAAGGCCGCGCGGCAAGGGCCGGTCACGATCGGCTGGAGGCAGATCCCCCGCGCCGGTAGCGCGTTCGGCAAATCCTCCACGGCCTCCGCATTCTCCGCCGCGTTTTCCGCCGCGGATACAGGCAGCACGAACAAGAGCGAAATCGCCGCGAATCCCCACGCGAGTCCACGCTTCATGGCGCACCTCCCCCTCCGAGCGGGAGCCACGCGGGCGAGCCCGCTCGGTAGGAACATAATGCGCACGTGCACGGTGTCCCCTGGCCGGGGCGTTCACGCGCGCTTCGAGGAGGTGGGAGCGGAGGCGGGAGTTTTTTTCAGACGTTGAAGTGGAAATGCATCACGTCGCCATCCTTGACGACGTATGCCTTCCCTTCCTTGCGCATCTTACCGGCCTGCGCCGCGCCGCTCTCGCCGCCGAATTTGACGAAATCGTCGTAGGCGATGGTCTCGGCGCAGATGAAGCCCTTCTCGAAATCCGTGTGAATCTCGCCCGCGGACTGGGGCGCGGTCGCGCCGATCGGAATCGTCCACGCACGCGCCTCCTTCGGGCCGACCGTGAAGTACGTCTGGAGCCCGAGAAGCGCATACGCCTCGCGGATGAGGCGATTCAGGCCAGGCTCCGTGAGCCCCAACGTTTCCAGGAACTCCGCGCGCTCGGCGGCGCCGAGCTGGGCGACCTCCGCCTCGATCTGCGCCGAGATCACCACGGACTTCGCGCCATCACGCGCCGCACGCTCGGCCACCGACTGGGAGAGCGCATTGCCCGTCCCCGCCGCAGCCTCGTCGACGTTGCACACATAAAGCGCAGGCTTCGCCGTCAAGAGCTGCAGCATGCGCCAGGCCTTCTGATCGTCCGGATCGACCTTCGCCGTGAACGCAGGCCGCCCCGCGTGGAGCTGCTCGAGCGCGAGCTTGAGCAGGCGCAGCGTGGTCGCCCCCTCCTTGTCCCCGCCGCGAATCCGCTTCTCCAGGTTGGGGATGCGTTTCTCCAGGCTGTCGATGTCCGCCAGCATCAGCTCCGTCTCGATGATGTCCAGATCGGCGAGCGGATCGACGCGCCCCTCGACGTGCGTGACGTCGTCGTTCTGGAAGCACCGAGCCACGAAAGCGACGGCGTCGCAGTCGCGGATGTTGGCCAGGAACTGGTTGCCCAAGCCCTCGCCCTTGGACGCGCCGCGCACGAGGCCCGCCACGTCGACGAAGTTGATCCGAGCCGGGATGATCTCCTTCGAGCTGGCGAGCGCTGCCAGCTTGTCGAGGCGCGGCTCAGGAACAGCCACATCGCCAACATTCGGCTCGATGGTGCAGAACGGGTAGTTGGCCGCCTGCGCGGCCGCCGTCTGGGTCAGAGCGTTGAAAAGGGTGGATTTGCCGACGTTCGGCAGACCGACGATCGCAACTTTGAGGGCCATGGCGCAGTTCGGGGGAAAGAGGGCCGCGCGACCTAGCACGTCCAAGGCAGATGCACCACCCCCCGAGGCGCTGGATGGCGCTTCGCTGGGGCTTTGCCCCAGACCCCAGGGGGGGCTGTCCGCCCCAGGAACCGACCCCCAACAAATCCGCGATGTTACCCCCCGCTCGCACGTTTCCCGGAACGATTCAGTAGGGAAGCAGGCAGCGGGGGGAAGACCTCGCCCACGTTCCGCCCCATGAGCTGGGCCTCATCGAAGTAGACGTCGGTGGTCTCCTGCTTCTGGTGCCCGAGGATCCGGCGAAGCTCGATCGCCCCGTAGCGTCCCGACCGCGCCGCCCACGTCGCGCCCGTCGCCCGTAGCCCGTGCATCGTCATCGGGATGTGCATCCTCGTTCGCTGGCGTAGGTCCGGGCGCGTCAGCCCCGCGCGGTCGAGGTACTTACTGAACGCGTCCGACACCTTGTAGACGTTGATGGGACAGATGAGCCCGCTCCCGCCCGCCTCGTCGATCATCACCCGCAAGAGCGGGATCACGTTTGCTTCGAGCGTGAACGATCTCCCGCGCCCGTTCTTGGGCGCCTTCTCTCGCTTGCGCTTGCGATCGTACGAGCGAGAGATCGTGATCCGCTCGTGTGCAAGATCGATGTCCTCGCATCGCAGACGCGCGAGCTCGCTCAACCTGCACATGAGGTACACCGCGAGCGCGACGAGACGACGCGTGCGGATGGAGATCGCCTCGCACGCAACGAACCGGAGAAACTCTTCGGGGTAGAAGCAGGCGCGCGTCTGCTTCTTCGGCGTGGGGGGGCCCTTCACGCCTACCGCGGGATTGTCCGGCCGAACGTAGAGATCGGGGTCTCCATCCTCGTCCGATGCCGCGGCGAGCATCGTGCGGAAGTAGGAGAAGTACCGGGACGCGGTGTTCTCTGCGAGCCGATCGGCCGCTGCTTCGTTGCGGAAGTAGGCGGCAACGCGCTTGACGTCATCGCGTGTGAGCGCCGCCAGCGGCTTCTCTCCGATCGTCCCGTCGTCCACCTTCACGCGGAGCGCATGCACCTTCAGGCCCGACGTGTAGGAGGACAGCGAACCGTTCCCGTGCTTGTTACGCCATGCGAGCCAGCGATCGGCGTAACTCTCGACCGTTTCGAGGAGCGATCCCGCGGTGCTCGCCGCGGTGGGGTTCGCCGTCGCTCCGCGGAGCAGAGCGTCACGGGGGACCAGCTCGATCGGCACCCAATCGGGCAACCGTCCTTCCTCCGCGAGGCGAGCCAGCGCGAGGTCCGGACGGTCGGTGTAGAGCTTGGCCAGCTTGTCAAGGTCGGCCTCGGTGAGGGCCCGACCGTTGACCCCCTTCCGGACCACGATGCCAGGCAGGCGACGATCCTTCACGCCTGGAACGGCCGACTGTGGAAGGGTGACGTAGACTAGGAAGTGATCGCCCGATCGCTTCCACGTGCCCTTGCGCGCTCGTCCCATGGATCACCCTCCGATCCAGGGCGCCCAGGGCGCGCAGAAGTTGGACGCAAAATAGACGGATGCTACCCTATTCATAGGTCAAACCTCGGTCGATACGGGGTTTGGCTCAGGGCTCCCGTGCATGATTTCAGCATGCATGGGGGCCCACCTTGTCATACCCCCTACCAGGCGAAGGCCCCCGCGTCAAGGAAGGGGCCGGACGGCTCATCGGCGAGCCTTTCCCGCGCGCTGCGATCGGCGCGGCGGAAGGTGGTGACCGGCGGCCCGGTTCGCCTCGTGTAACGCGAGCGCGTCTCCATACCCGTCCGAAGCAGGGGCCTCACGCGGCGAGCGATGCGGCGCAATGGTCGCGCGGGATTCGATCCACGCGTCGACGTCCTCTTTGCGAGCCAGCACCTTGCGGCCGATCTTGGTTGCCTTGAATGCACCTTCCCGCGCGAGGCGTAGAAACGCCGTCCGGCCCATCGGCGCGGTTTTCGCGTCGTAGAAGCCCCCACCATTGCCGCTAGGGCTCGCCTCGATGGCTTCACGCATAAGGCCCCCGGCATAACGGAGCAACGTGGCGAGCGCCGCGATCACCTCGGGAGGCAAATCGTCGGTAGCCACGCCCCTACCTCGATTGACTCCGGAGTAGCCGCAAAGCTTCCGCTAGCTGTCGCTCGACGGTATGGAGCCGCTCCTCCATGCTGTCCTGACGCTGCATGACCGCCGCGGTAAAGGGCGTGAGTTCAAGCAGGCCATCCATACGCACGAGGCAACCCGTGCGCCCCCTCTGGGAAATGAGGATCGACGTGCCCGTGGCACGTTCCGCGGCGCGGATACGACGCATGACGCGCCGCCGCCATGAAGTGTCGTGCGTTGGGATTCCAAGGACGAGCGCCGCGGCATCCAACCGCATTACGCCCTTTGGTTTCGCACGGGTTCGCCGGCCCCGGTGGTCCTCGGGCGTGTCGGCGGCGTCCTCGGGCGCGGAAGGGTGGCGAGGCATCAAGCCAAAGCGAGCCTCGACCGTTACGCCCCAATTCGATTGCAGGGACCGCGGAGCCATGCGCCCATCGTCCCGAACGGCCGGGCATCAGGGCAAGGGAAAACAGGGCAGGAACGCGACATGGATAGGACGCTAAACGTCCTATCTGCGGTTCGCTGCACGATTCCAGTGAGGCGACGATAGGACATCAATTGTCCTATCGTCCTCGTCTGTTGGCACGCCCCAGCGAAATCAAGCGATTACGAGCGGTCACTCCTCGAAAATGTACGATTCTCGACAACAAAGGGTCACGGCGTTCTCGTCATCCTCGACCGCCTCACCGATGGGCTCCCCCCCTCCGGCCTCGCACATGCCCGCGATGTAGGCGTGGTCCGTGACCGCCTTCCCGCCCATCGCCCGGCCGGCGGGGAAGATGACATCGCATGCACCCGAGACCGAGGAGATCGGGCGCTTCATGAACTCCGACGAGCACGCTCCATCATCGAACAGCCGCAAGGTAGCATTGCACGTACCCCCTTGCGGGGGCCCACACGTGCATGCTGTACAGTCTCGCGATTCCTTGGGCTGAAACGGGTACATGGTCCGGGGCAGCTCCCAATTGTAGGGCTTGGGGCATTTCGTATGCTTCCCCTTCTGCCAGATGCATTGACGGTAGGGGTAGAGAACCTTCGGAACGCAGAGCTTATCCCCCGAACCACAGAGCGACGTGTCGAGGCTCGACCGGCAGGCGAGCGCGCTCGTCTCCCATTCCGTGATCCTGGTTCCGCCCGCCTTGATGATGGGCGACGGCTTGACGTCACACTTCTCGTTTACCGGAGGGGGAAGCGCGGAGAACGTGATCGACTGCGCGCATGGGACGCCGCTTCCCGGGGGACACTGCGCCCCCGCGGGTAGCGCGTTCGCATCCGTGCAGGTCCCATCCCACCCCCCCGGGCCGTCAAAAGGGAGCGACGGCACCCCCACCGCGCCGCACATGCCAGCCCCGATCGTGATCTCCCCCGGGACGCCGCTGCATTGCCCCGTGGCGTCCTGGCATTTGCAGGGGTCACACTGCATGGGGGGAGCCGTGAGGCCGGCGTAAAGCTTGAACTGCTCGCCCCCAACGAAGGGGCACCCCTTCGGAATGTCTGGGGCCGGGCCGATCCAGACGGCCCATGGTACAGGGCTCCAGAAGCCAGCCGGGGTCTCGGAATCGTCGGGGATCTCGACGCATTCCCCGCCTTGCGCCTCGCATGCAGCTTGTGGATCCGAGGCGTCCGCGTCGGCGTCAGAGCCAGCATCGGGCAGACAGTCCGGAGGGGGAAATGGAAACGCCGGATCGCACTTGTCCAACCAAGTTTCGGGCGGGGCATTGCAGCCGTAGACTGTTGCGACTCCGAACGTTCCAATAGCAATACCAATACCACACAATAGCCCCGACGGCAGACGTGTACTCATGGGGATCTCCGCTAAAAGGACCAATCAATCATCGTGGTACCAGCGATCATGACTGCGGGCTGCTCTACAATGATCTGATCATTGACACCGATTCGCGTACCGTGAGAGAGGCCCAAAGCGTCCCCTGCGACACGTACGCTAAATGGACCTCCCACGCGGATTATCCCGCCTACGCGTCCTCCAAAGCCGGGACGGAAGCCAACGAAAGACGCTCCGAGGTACGGGCCCTTGTCAAAGTCCACCTTCAAGACGCCTAAATGCCCCACGGCACAACCGAAGAGCCATCGCCAGTGACCGCACAAGCTGACTAGACCCCCGGCGGTCATCGCACGAATCGGTCGATCTCCCACCCCGGAGGGCAACCATGCGGCTCGTGCATCAATGCCAATGGAAAAGAAACCTGCGGGCTGTAGGTGGGCCGCGATTGTGGCACCGATCGCCGGTTGCCACGAGGCCACCCCGATCACCATTGCCGGCCCCACGCCAATCGACCCCCTCACCCCCGATTTCTTCCCGCCACTCTCCGGAGGATCGTCGTACGCATACGGATCCTCTTGCTTGGGCAAGGGCTTCCCATCCACGACCGCTACCGCCCCAGCAATGCCCAGCCTGGGATCCCCCAGCGTCTCTAGGCGTACTTCGGGTAGACCGGGGGGCCGCGGGATCGCCGCTGGCTCCGGGGGAGCCGTGGGCGCTGGGATGGGCTCGATGGGAGGATCCGGGGGGAGCGGCGTCAAGGTGACCGGGACGTCCATGCTCCCGCCCTTGCACGCCGTGAACACCGCGCGCCCGTCCCGATAACCCGTGAGGGTCGCGCGGATCTCGTGCTCGCCTGGCATTACAAACGTAAAGAATGCCGAATGACGCTTCCCGTTGATCCGCTTCCCGTCGAGCGTCGTCGTATCGGGCATGTGAGATATCTGCACGTCGACCATGCAGACGGCCGCCCTCGCCACGCGGTAAGCCTCGGAAAACTGACGGCTTTCCCGTTCGTCCGCGCTCCAATCGCGATTGACCGCATCATGAAGCAGATCCGCCGCTTCCGCTGGGCTATTAAGCGCGACGAGCACCACGCCGAGACGTCCGGCGATGAGCGGGTCCGGTCGGATCGCGAGCGCGTCCGCATAGGCGTCCAGCGCATCGACGAGCTTGCCCGCGGCTTTCGCGCGGTGCCCGCGGCGCGCGTGCTCCCTAAAGCGCGCCTCCTCCGCGGCAGCCCTGATTGCCTCGGGATCCACGGTCGCCCCCGGTGCCGTATCTTGCGCATGCACGGAGGGCGCGACCCCGAAGCTACAGGCGAGAACCACAGCCGCGAGACGTCCCGACACCATGGGATCGGAGTTTAGACAAACCTCGTGCGATAGGCAAGCGGGTTTGTAAGGTACGAACCTTGGAACAATACGCCCACGAAACCAGCGTGATCAATGGTCCTTCGGGTCGTGGGTGTTTTCCCGGCGGAGTGCATCGAGCTTGCGCTTGATCGTGCTGGGAACGGTCGGCGCGACGTCCGGGCGCGCGGTGGGGACCGGTTCGGGACACGGCGCGCGCTCAATCTCGGGGCCGATCTCCGGCTCACCCTCGGGGATCTTGCACTGGATCACGGCGTGAGACGCGAAGGATGCATCGGTCACGTGAACCTGGATCTCGGGCAGATGGGAAGCCCAGCGCGCCCCGGGGAAAAGGAGCAGATAGGCGCCCATGATCGCGCCACCTAGCACGAGACCCCCGAGCCACGATCCCGCGGCATCGGCGAGCCGGGGGAGGGCGGGAAACTCGGGGAGCAGGTTCGTCCCGAGCGACCGCCCGGAGGGCTCG
Organism: Polyangium sp. 6x1; assembly: GCF_029946515.1. Lineage (GTDB taxonomy): Bacteria > Myxococcota_A > Polyangia > Polyangiales > Polyangiaceae > Polyangium. The sequence goes on along the minus strand of NZ_JARZHH010000016.1, from coordinate 16,105 downwards.
CCATCGTCGCGCGAACCATCGCCCCGAAACCATTGCTGGATAAACAAGGGGAGCACGATCCCCCGGCGCTTCCGCTTCGCCGTTGCCATTGCAGCGGCGATCCGTTCCATCGCCTGGCAGAGGTAGACGCGCGAGCGTTCGGGCGGGATCCCCAGCGCTTCCGCGATCTCGTCGTGAGTCATGTGCTGATCGCAATACGCCGAAAACACCGCTTGCATGCGGGGCGGGAGTTCAGGACGGACGGCGGCGACGAGTTCCAGCGCGTTCGTATTCGTCGCGATCTCCTCGGGGGAAGGCCCGGCCGATGGGATCCGCAGCATGGCCCCGACGCGACGCGCGAGGCGCACGCCCGGCATTTGCTTCCGTCGCAGGAAGCGCGCCGCCGTGCGCGCTGCGATGACCCAAAGCCAGGGCGGCAGGGGGCCGACGGGGGGGTTTGTCTGTCGGCTCTTTTCGGCCTCGAACATCACCTCTTGTGTGATGTCGTCGCGGTCCTCGGGGCACGTGGTCCAACGCTCGGTCCATGCGAGGACAACGGGCCGGAGCGCCGCCAGCTCGTCGGCGGAAGGATGCCCGGGGGGCGTCGAAAGAGAAGGGGCCAGGTTCATGACCTATAAAAGTGTCGGGCGACCCCCGCGACGTTACCCCACCTCGTGCGATTTTTGTAGCAGGTTCACGCATACAAACGTACCTGCTCGCGCGTTCATGTACCCCCGACTAAGCCCCCTCCTCGGCGAGCCGCTGTAGCTCGGCCCATACCCCCCGGGCGATTTCCTCGGCGTCTCCTTTGCCGCCGTCGCCCTGCACCGTGACATTGATCTCGATCGTGCCGTAATTGAAGAACCCGCCCCCCGCCCCACGGGCGAGGGATCCGGCCACGTGCGCGCGTGCTGGGCTCGTTCTTCCGGTGGGGGCGACCGCGGCCCCTGTGCCGGCCATGTTGTCATTCGCGGCGCGCGTGGTAGCCATAGCCATGGACTCCGCCGCGCGAATCACCCGCGCCGCGCCCCCCGTGATGCCTATGGCCGCACCTTCCGAGAGGTACCCGCCGATCGCCATGAACTCGCGGGAAGGGCTTCCGATTCGGAGCGTCTTACGCGCCGTGATGATGGTCCCCCCAGCAAGGGCCGCGATTGCCTCCGTCACGCGGGCGGCCCCTCCCTTGATTCCCCCGACCATCCCGTCGACGATCGCGACCCCGAGGCCCGACCCCTTGGCCGCAAGCGTCTCGCCGGAAAAGAACGCGTAGACCGCTTCCGCGACTTCTGCAATCGCGCCATAGGTGGCAAGGATGCCACCGTAAACCGTGGTTGTGAACCCAACCCAAGCCACGGCAACCGCGCCGATCGTCGCGAGCGCGACCCCCGCTACTCCCGCAATCAAGCCCACCCCGCGCGCGACGAGCTCGATCCAGGGGACCTTGTCGATCCCCAGCACCTTGGCGATACTCCCCAAGGGGCCATCCCCCGCGAACTTGTCCAGTTGATCGAATACACGAATGGCACCGCTGAAACCTGTACTGAAGCCGGACATAGCGGCGCTAATGATCGGCGCGGCGGTCTCCAGTTTCGTGATAATGCGGTCTACGAGTGCCCCCGGATCCTTGCCGCCGAACATCGAGCCGAATGCCGAATTGACGACCCTTCCGAGAACGCCTTTGATCCGTTGCCAGCGGGGCCCGGAAGGGTCCAGGCTATCGACGATCCCGCCGAGAAAATCCTTGTAGGCCCGCATTCCCGGGGTCACCTCCAGATCCCCGAGAAGGTTGCCGGGGATGGCCTGGATCCGAGCCATGAGGCCGGACATGTTGGCGATCGACTTTTCCCGCGCAGCAAGCCCCGCGGCCCGTCCGCCCGACATTTCCTTGACCGCGTCTAGAATGGCCTGCGTCGTCGGATCGGCCTCCAGTTTCCCGGCCGGCTGCATCTTCTTTACCTCGTCCACCGTCTTCCCGAGTATCCGAGCAAGGTGCTTGTAAACTAACTCGACCGATAGCCCCGCCTCCGCGAGCATCATTAGCTCGTCCCCCTGTAGCTTGCCTTGGGCCTTGATCTTCCCAATGGCGCGGAGGATCCCGTCGACGTTCGCCTCGGGGTTGACCGTCCCGAGGTCCGCCATCGAGCGGACGATCTGATCGACCCTCTCCGCGCTGAACCGTTGCCCGAGTAGGTTTACGTATTGGCTGAGTGTTTCGCGTCGGCCTTGCCCGATGAAATCAGCCGTCGCCATGGCCGTGCGCATGGCCCGATCCGCCGCGTCTCCCGTTTTAAGGATGTTCCGTAGCGCGCCCGTGGCATCTTCTCGGAATGCCGCGGCGTCGATCGCCGCTTTGGCGAAACCGAATGCCGCGCGTCCCCCCGCAGACGCGACTTGTGATCCAATCTCGACGAGCGCAGCGGCCTTTATGCCGCGCTTGAAGGTGCCCCATCCTCCCTCATCGTCGGGTTGTTGGTCGATGCCCGCCCGGGCGGACTCCTTCATGCGGCGTAGCTGGCGCTCGAGCATCGCCTCGCGCCGCTCTTGTGCAGGGTTGAATTTCTGGATCGATTCCCACAAGCGCGCCTCGGCTTTGGTGACTTCGCCAGCCAGCCCTTTTGCCCGGCGCTTTTCTTCCTTCTCGGCGCGCTTCTTCGCTTTTTCCGCGGCCTTGACCGCCCCAGCCTCGGCTTTGCTTTGCGCCCGCGCAGCGTCCGAACGTGCCCGTTCGGCGATTGAGGCCCGCTTTTTCGCCGTCGACTCCGCCCGCTCCGCCGCGCCCCGTTGCTTCGCGGCTTTCTCGGCCGCCTTCTCGGCTTGCCGCTCCGCCACGGATTGCGCGCGAGCGACGGCGCCCGCTCGCTTTCTGGCGATCTCCTCTGCCTTTTCCGCAGCGATGCGCAGGCGCGCCGCTTTGGCCGCCGTCCGCGCCGCTTCGCGGTCGGCCTTGCTCGCGCGTACTCCCGCCTCCCGTAATCGCGCGGCATTCTCTGCCGTCTCCGCGGCTTTTGCGGCGGCCTTGTTTGCGTCCTCGCGAATTCGCGCCGCCTTTTTGGCAGCTTCCGCGGCCCGCTCCCCGGCGTCCCGCGTGGCAGTCGCGGCGCGTTCGGAAGCTATCCGGGCGTTGTCTTCCGCTTTCGAGGCGGATTCACGAATGAGAGCCGCACGCTTCGCGGCTGCTGTGGCCCGATCTTGCGCATCGGCGGCCTTGCGCGAAATGCGCTCGATCTTCGCCGCGGCCCCCGCGTCGATGTTCGCGGAGCCCAGCTCCCCGAGGGCGCCCGCCAGGCGTTCGACGCCCGCCGCTGCACGCGCCGCGGGGGCGGAGACGTCCTCACGAAGGGCGATCTTCTCGGCTACGGTCATGCGTCAACGGCTCCGGTTCGGTCACGGTCGGCGGAAAATGGGCGCAAGTCACCCAACCCGGCGCACGAATGGCACGCCGTTTCGAGAATGGGACCGGAGTATCTCACGGGGTCGGCGGACCACGCGCCGTGGCACGCGGCGCCGTCGTTCGCCGATTGCGGCGCGTGGGGCGCTCGACGTCCGGCGCTCGATGGCCCGTCGCGGCGCATGGCGGGGCGCTGGACGCGTCGAGCGCCTCGGGCTCGACCGTCGGCCCCGGCAGGCTCGTCGCGGCGCATGGCGGGGCGCTGGACGCGTCGGGCGCCTCGGGCTCGACCGTCGGCCCCGGCAGGCCCGTCGCGGCGCACGGCGGGGCGCTGGACGCGTCGGGCGCCTCGGGCTCGACCGTCGGCCCTGGCAGGCCCGTCGCCACGCATGGCGGGGCGCTGGACGCGTCGGGCGCCTCGGGCTCGACCGTCGGCCCTGGCAGGCCCGTCGCGGCGCATGGCGGGGCGCTGGACGCGTCGGGCGCCTCGGGCTCGACCGTCGGCCCTGGCAGGCCCGTCGCGGCGCATGGCGGGGCGCTGGACGCGTCGGGCGCCTCGGGCACGCGTTCCACGCGGATCCGTTTCCCGGGATCGCGGGAAAGCGCGTCCAGTTGTTCGGGGGTCAATGCATCGTCGGGTAACTCCGTCACCCCAGCGGGCCAAAAGAGGCCGACGCGAACGACACGATCACCGCGGATTTCTTCGCGGAAGCCACAGCGGTAGCCATTGAACCCCGGCACGGGGGAGCACGTGATGCGGATCATGGGCGTTCTCCAGCGCGATCAGTTGATCGTCGGGGGCATGTCGGCGGGGTCGCCCTGCTCGGTTTCGAGATCCGTCAAGAGCTTGCGAAGGGCGCGGATCTGCTTGGGGCGCGAGGTCTCGCCCGTTGCCCAGTAGATTTCCAATTCGCGGTTGAGCTTCGGATCCTTCCAATGCTTCTCCGCGGCCTCCCGCCAGATGGCGCGGAGTTCCTTCGGAAGGGTCGGCGGGATGTCGAGCGGCACGTTTTCAGCCGTCTCGATGCGCGCACGACGCTTGCCCCATCGTTCCGGATAGCGGGCCCGGAGGACGTCGAGCGCAAAGCGCGGATCCTTGGTCGCAGCCTTCACCACGACGCGGGAAAGCTTCGCCTCGCCTTCGGCCTCCGCATTGCGGAGCGATTCACGAAAGGCCGGATCCTGCTTGATCCAGCGTCGCAAGGTGCGGGGCGAGATTCCGACGAGCTTACAGACGGTTCCGCGATGGAGAAGACCGTCGCGGATTCCTTCGAGAATTTGCGCGGTTATCTCGGGGGTTCGCTGGGTAGGGCGTCCGACCATACAAGCCTCCTACCCTTGGGAAGAAATCGACCAATTGCGTACGCTTCCGGCACGTTTCCGGCAGAAATGCGAGGTCGGGAAATTTTTAGGGGACCGCGGTCATGGCCGCGAGACCTTGGGGGAGATTTCGACGCTCGACGCTCTACGCGCCGCCTCAATGCCCGAGGCCGACGTCGAGCGCCGCGCCCCTCGATGCCCTCGGGGTCGGTCGCGAGGCACCCGCCCCCCGCGTCGAGCCCGCGGATTTACGCGGTCGAGCGCGGTCACGGTCGCGAGACCTCGGGGGAGATTTCGACGCTCGCCTCGCCGTCCGCATCGATGCCCGAGGCCGGCGAGCAGGGCGACGAGCACGAGGCGCACGTCGAGCGCCGCGCCGCCTCGATGCACCCGCCCCCCGCGTCGAGCCCGCGGATTTACGCGGTCGAGCGCGGTCATGGCCGCGAGACCTCGGGGAAGATTTCGACGCTCGACGCTCCCCGCGCCGCCTCGATGCACGAGGCCGACGAGCTGGGGCCGGCGTCCAGGGCGACGAGCACGAGGCCGGCGTCGAGCGCCGCGCCCCTCGATGGCCTCGGGGTCGGTCGCGACGCACCCGCCCCCCACGTCGAGCCCGCGGATCTACGCGGTCGAGCGCGGTCATGGCCGCGAGACCTCGGGGGAGATTTCGACGCTCGACGCTCGCCGCGCCGCCTCGATGCACGAGGCCGGCGAGCACGAGGCCCACGTCGAGCCCGAGGCCGACGAGCTGGGGCCGGCGAGCACGAGGCGCACGTCGAGCCCGAGGCCGACGAGCTGGGGCCGGCGTCCAGGGCGACGAGCACGAGGCCGGCGTCGAGCGCCGCGCCGCCTCGATGCACGAGGCCGGCGAGCTGGGGCCCGCGTCCTCGGGGGTACGTCCCGACGCACCCGCCCCGCGCTCGACGCATCCGAGCGAAAGCGCGCGTGCAAGCGTGTGTCGCGACAAGCTTTTTGGCCGAATTATGGCCGCTCGACCCCCCCCGCATGCGGGGGTGGCCAAAATTCGACGTCGAGCGCGGTCATGGCCGCGAGACCTCGGGGGAGATTTCGCCGCTCGCCGCTCGCCGCGCCGCCTCGATGCACGAGGCCGACGAGCACGAGGCGCACGTCGAGCCCGAGGCCGACGAGCTGGGGCCGGCGAGCACGAGGCCGGCGTCGAGCGCCGCGCCCCTCGATGGCCTCGGGGTCGGTCGCGACGCACCCGCCCCCATGCAGGGCAGGCGCGTTTACGCGGTCGAGCGCAATCATGGCCGCGAGACCTCGGGGGAGATTTCGCCGCTCGCCGCTCGCCACGCCGTCCGCCTCGATGCCCGAGGCCGGCGAGCAGAGCGACGAGCACGAGGTCGGCGTCGAGCGCCGCGCCCCGGGGTCGGTCGCGACGCACCCGCCCCCCACGTCGAGCCCGCGGATCCACGCGGTCGAGCGCGGTCATGGCCGCGCGACCTCGGGGGAGATTTCGCCGCTCGCCGCTCGCCGCTCGCCGCGCCGCCTCGATGCACGAGGCCGACGAGCACGAGGCGCACGTCGAGCCCGAGGCCGACGAGCTGCGGCCGGCGAGCACGAGGCCCACGTCGAGCCCGAGGCCGACGAGCTGGGGCCGGCGTCCAGGGCGACGAGCACGAGGCCGGCGTCGAGCGACGCGCCGCCTCGATGCCTGGGGCCGGCGTCCTCGGGGGTACGTCCCGACGCACCCGCCCGGGCTCGATGGACACGAGCGAGACCGCGCGTGCGTGCGTGTGTCGCGACAAGCTTTTTGGCCGAATTATGGCCGCTCGACCCCCCCCGCATGCGGGGGTGGCCAAAATTCGACGTCGAGCGCGGTCACGGCCGCGAGACCTCGGGGGAGATTTCGCCGCGGAGATCGCCCACGCCGTCGAGCGCGAGCAGGCCTTCCGCGTCACGACCGTCGAGCGCGGGGCGCGAGGGACCGCAGAAACGCGCGGTCGAGCGCGGGATGCTCTCGGCCGATCTCGCGGCGGAGGGGCTGGGACGGGTGACCGAGGGGCAGAAGCTCCGCGCGGCCTAGCGGTTTTCCTTCACTTCCCGGCACCTATCAGCAGCACCAGCACCGATGGAGGGTGCGGCAACAGCCGCGCGTGCAATAGCAGTCCCTTCTGCGGTCCGACGAAGAGCAGCTCCTTGCTGCCAATGCCTCTTCGCTAACGCCTACCGTTTCAACGCTGCTGCTCGCATCATCCGTGCTCGCCAGATTTTGGTCTGATACCTCGCTGGACTCTGTCGAAACAAGAGCAGCGTCGCTCGTGTTGTCGATCGGCTCTTCCAGGTTCGCTTTCGCTGTGCCTAAAAAAGCCAGCGGAGCGACGGCGATGGCAACGAGCGCTGCAATCTTCGATAATTTCATGGCGACCCCCTCTGCTTTCCACCAGACAGCACGGAAGGTCCCAAATCGCTTCCCGGTGAAGGTGCGCAGCTTCAGGACCCGTCAATCGCTCTCATGGCGCAGTACCGACGGGGTGTCGAGTGTCCTGGGAATAACAAGGCGCGCGCGTCATCGGCCTGCGGTCGTGCTTGTGGACCGCCTTGATCTCGGGGATATCCAGCCTGGTTTTCACGCCTCCCCGAGAATCGGCACCGCCGTTTCCACGTGCTCGTCGAGCAGCCCCGCCTCCGCGTCCGTCTTCACCTGGAAGGCCGCGAGCATGTCGAGGTCGATGTCGTCGAGGATGACGAAACTCTCGGGTCGCGCGGGCCGGCTGTCGAGCCATTGCTGTATTTCTTGGCACCGGGTCTCGCCGGGGTTCGGGTCGCGGACGCGCATGGTCCGTCGGTGCAGGACGGGCGTGCTATCGAGGACCTCGCCTTCATATCCCTCGGCGGCGAGTAGCGCCCGGGAGCGCGCGTCGTGCCGTCGATGAACAAGCACGTGGCGTGCTCGACGCGAGCGTGGACGCACGGGAGCACGTGGCGTGTGCGCCGCTCGTCGGGACATCGAGCGCCGGCCGTGCCGTCGAGCACGCGGTCCCGCCGCGTCAGCCTCGGGGAAGATTTGCCGCTCGCCGCCCTCCGCGCCGTCGAGCGCGAGCAGGCCTTCCGCGTCGCGACCGTCGAGCCCGAGGCGCGAGGGCCTGCAGAAACACGCGGTCGAGCGCGGTCCCGCCGCGCCGGCCTCGGGGAAGATTTCGCCGCTCGCCGCCCTCCGCGCCGTCGAGCGCGAGCAGGCCTTCCGCGTCGCGACCGTCGAGCGCAAGGCGCGAGCGACCGCAGAAACACGCGGTCGAGCGCGGTCCCGCCGCGTCGGCCTCGGGGGAGATTTCGCGGCGAAGCTCGCCCCCGCCGTCGAGTCCGAGCAGGCCTTCCACGTCGCGGCCGTCGAGCGCGAGGCGCGAGGGGCCGCGGAAACACGCGGTCGAGCGCGGTCCGGGCGCGCCGGCCTCGGGGGAGATTTCGCCTCGGAGTTCGCCCTTGCCGTCGAGTGCGAGCAAGCCTTCCACGTCGCGACCGTCGAGCGCAAGGCGCGAGGGGCCGCGGAAACGCGCGGTCGAGCGCGGTCCGGCGCGTCGGCCTCGGGGGCGACTTCGCCGCGGAGCTCGCCCGCGCAGTCGAGCGTGTCGAGCGTCGAGCCCGGCGGGTGCGCCCGTGCAAACCCTCGCCCGTCCACGTCAAGCGTGCGCGTCGGGCCGCCTGCGTTTCCGCCACCCTGCGTCCGGGCGCGGCGGAAACACCGCGTCGAGCGCGGTCCAAGCCATCGAAAGCACGCGAAGATTTGAACGGGAGGGGGGCCGGCGGAAATGCCGCCCCGCCGCGCCCCGAGGGCTCCCCCATGTCCCACCGTCGAGCGTGTCGAGCGCGTCGAGCGCCGCGACCTGGCGACCGTCGAGCGCGGCGAGCATGGCGAGTTGGTGCCTATCGCGAAAAGGCCGAATGACCGCCGCATCCGGCATCATGCAGCGATGGACGCGTCCGCCTCGCGCGGCGCGACGTCGACACGGTGCATGCGACGAGCACGAGGTACGGGGTGCGATTGGAGCGGCAATTCAAGGGGATTGCGCGCCCGAGCGTCGAGCGCCGGCCGGTGGATTCGTGGCCCGACAGACGGCCGGCGGAAACGGACCCCTTCAAGGGGAGGCCTATTTCACGGGTAAACGCGCACCCCGCGTGCCTTTGATTGAAGCGTGCTCGCCGCGCTCGTCGTGCGTCCGGTACGTCGAATGCACGCGCGGCGCATCCTTAGTTTCCGCCACCTCGCCCCCCCCGCATGCGGGGGTGGCGGAAATTCGATGTCGAGCGCGGTCACGGCCGCCAGACCTCGGGGGAGATTTCGACGCTCGACGCTCGCCGCGCGCCTCGATGCACCCGCCCCCCACGTCGAGCCCGCGGATTTACGCGGTCGAGCGCGGATTTACGCGGTCGACGGCCCGCGACACGCGGCGTGGCCGCGAACCAGACGAGCTTCGGTGGCTACAGACCGCTGGGATTGTAGTCTACGGGGCGATAGACGTAGAAGAGTGCTTGCTTGTTGTATTGAGCATTGAGATCGCCAAGGCCCTTATTGGTGGTATTGTTGGTCTGATACGTGAGCCGGATCTGGTTGTACCCTGTGTAGCTCGAACTGATGGCGGTGACGATCATCGAGTGATCCATTGTCCCGTCGTGTTGCCAATCCGCAAACACCACGTCTCCTACTTTCACAAGGCTTACGTTCAGTGCCGTCTGTAGCGTATCGTTGGTCACGAAGCTAAAATGAAGGCCCTTATACGTGGACTTGTTACTCTTTGCGTAGGTGTAAAGCTGGTGTGCTCCGGTGAATGCAGGGGCGCGATCGCCATCAGAATGGAAGTACCACGAGTAGCTCGAACCAGCGTCGGAGTCGAAATCATATCGACTCTGAAACGCTGTGGTAGCGGACGAGTTGTTCAATAGGCCGCCGATAATGGCTTGGCTCACGAAGTTGGTACAATTCCCGCCATTGGGCACCCAGTTGTAATCTGTCCAAGGATTCTGAGTCGTTCCGGTTCCGTATCCTCGACTGTAGTTATTGGTTGCGTACGATGCGGCCCAGCTCCCGCTGTATGTTCGGTAGCTATCTAGTTCCTGGATCGCCTCACTCAGATCCGCTTCGTCATCCAGGAAGTCGGTTCCATCATCGAGGGCTGGACCGCAGCCCGTAACCACTGCACCCAAGAGAAAGAGGCCAAGGAACCCGGAGCCTTCGACGATGTATTTGAATATTTTCATGATTATCCTCCGCTACCCATGACACCTTGCGGCCGGCCTCTGCGGCGTGGCCGCCGCCGTAGGCCTCAAGGTAGTGGCAAGAATGCTCTTGGGCGGCGTCTGTGTCAGTACGCAAAAGCGCTTACAGCACGTAGTGCGGCCTACGTTCTGAGTATTCGCATTGCGAGTTCACTTCGCGATTGAACATCGAATTCGCGATAGAGGCTTTCGATATGCTTGTCTACAGTCCGGGTACTGATTCCCAGATGACTGGCAATTTGCTTGCTGGACATGCCAGTATTGAGCAGTAGTATCGCTATTTCTTCGTGTCTGGGGGAAAGACCAAACCTCTTTACATGCCGGATCACGACTTCTTCGGGGGCGTCATCGCGCGACACTTCCGTCCACACGAGCAGCAATCGATCCTCGGGCAAATCGTAGACGTCAGGATGGAGGGAGTGTATTGACGCCTCCAAGACGCAAGGTTCAATATGGTGATAGATCCGGCGCCTACCATCACCAAAGTTCGCAGGTCCACCCGCGATCCTCCAAATAAAATTCTGGAGGAGAGCTTCTTTGCCGCTAATCCCCAACGCTGGAGCGTATCGCGCCGCCATAACATGCGCGACAACATTGGCCTCTACGAGCCGAAGACCGGTGGTACATAGCAAGACGCCGCTCTTCTGCTCGTCAAATATTTGAAGCGCCAGTCGCTCGCGTAGTAAGAAATGCACGCGAGCTCGGTCCAAGGACGCTCTGACCTCGCCATGAAGCAGCTCGATTACGAGCATTTCTTCGGGCGATATCGATTGCACATCTGGCAATGTTATCAACGCAATGTAAGTATTCTTGTGGTGGCGGCCGATCTTGGCGGTGGATAGCTTAAGGGCCGACGCGTGGCCGTACCCCAGATCCTTTAGGGCACGATAGCCATCGATACTATTCCAATCCGCATCGCTCATTACGTGTTCGTCCCAAACAAACCTGCCTACCGCTGCGTTGCTAACGGCATCGAGCGCACGCTGTGCCTCATACGGCTTTCGCTCCATTATAGATTGGGTAAATTCTGGTGGAAGATTGATTGCTGTATGAATTGCCTCCCAGGGACGCACATCGGAATATGTCTCAACAAATCCAGCGCCGAACTTCTTGCTTTGGTTAATGGCGTTGAATATGTCCGATGCATTCGAGTTTGGGCCAAGCCGACGAAGAGAGGTTGTTGCCTGTCTTAATGCTAGTTGAGAGTGGCGGGACAGATTCGGCATTGTGTCACCCCTAGTACATAAACAATGGTGTCTGAGATTACTGTCGGTGTCACAAGTCAGCCAGTTGTTTCTTCGGCCATCCGTAACGGGGGAGTCTGCCGTCAGTCCAGTGATCAAGGCGCGAGGCCGCGTTCTCCGGCCGGGAGCTGACGATCTCGCATCTCGCGCCGAGCGCGGTCACGGCGGCGAGACCTCGGGGGAGATTTCGCCGCTCGACGCGCGCCGCGCCGCCTCGATGCCCGAGGCTGACGAGCCCGCGGTCGGCGTCCAGGGCGACGAGCCGAGGCCGACGTCGAGCGCCGCCCCTCGATGGCCTCGGGGTCGGTCGCGACACACCCGCCCCCCACGTCGAGCCCGCGGATGTACGCGGTCGAGCGCGGTCACGGCCGCGAGACCTCGGGGGAGATTCGACGCTCGACGCTCGACGCCTCGATGCACCCGTCCCCCACGTCGGGCCCGCGGATCCACGCGGTCGAGCGCGGTCACGGCCGCGAGACCTCAGGGAAGATTTCGACGCTCGCCGCTCGCCACGCCGCCTCGATGCACGAGCCCGACGAGCACGAGGCCGGCGTCGAGCGCCGCCCCTCGATGGCCTCGGGGTCGGTCGCGACACACCCGCCCCCCACGTCGAGCCCGCGGATCTACGCGGTCGAGCGCGGACATGGCCGCGAGACCTTGGGGGAGATTTCGACGCGCGCCGCTCGTCGCGCCGCCTCGATGCACGAGCCCGTCGAGCACGACGCGCACCCGCCCCCCACGTCGAGCCCGCGCATTTATGCGGTCGAGCGCGGTCACGGTTGCGAGACCTCGGGGGAGATTTCGCCGCTCGCCGCTCACCGCGCCGCCTCGATGCACGAGGCCGACGAGCACGAGGCCGGCGTCGAGCGCCGCGCCCCTCGATGGCCCCGGCGTCGGTCGCGACGCACCCGCCCCCACGTCGAGCCTGCGGATCTACGCGGTCAAGCGCGGTCATGGCCGCGAGACCTCGGGGGAAATTTTGCCGCTCGCCGCTCGCCGCGCCGCCTCGATGCACGAGGCCGACGAGCACGACGCGCACCCGCCCCCCACGTCGAGCCCGCGCATTTATGCGGTCGAGCGCGGTCATGGCCGCGAGACCTCGGGGGAGATTTCGACACTCGCCGCGCCGCCTCGATGCACGAGGCCGACGAGCACGAGATCGGCGCGCCCTGCTCGTCGGGGTCGGTCGGGACGCACCCGCCCCCCCGTCGAGCCCGCGGATCTACGCGGTCGAGCGCGGTCACGGCCGCGAGACTTCGGGGGAGATTTCGACGCTCGACGCTCGCCGCGCGCCGCCTCGATTCCCGAGGCCGACGAGCACGAGGCGCACGTCGAGCACGAGGCCGACGAGCACGAGGCGCACGTCGAGCACGAGGCCGACGAGCTAAGGCCGGCGTCGAGCGCCGCCCCTCGATGGCCGTGGGGTCGGTCGGGACGCTCCCGCCCCCACGTCGAGCCCGCGGATCTACGCGATCGAGCGCGGTCACGGCCGCGAGACCTCGGGGGAGACTTCGCCGCTCGCCGCGCCGTCCGCCTCGATGCCCGAGGCCGACGAGCAGGGCGACGAGCACGAGGCGCACGTCGAGCGCCGCGCCGCCTCGATGCTCCCGCCCCCCGCGTCGAGTCCGCGGATTTAAGCGGTCGAGCGCGGTCACGGCCGCGAGACCTCGGGGAAGACTTCGACGCTCGCCGCGCCGTCCGCCTCGATGCCCGAGGCCTGCGCCCCTCGATGGCCTCGGGGTCGGTCGCGACGCACCCGCCCCCCACGTCGAGCCCGCGGATCTACGCGGTCGAGCGCGGTCACGGCCGCAAGACCTCGGGGGAGATTTCGACGCTCGCCCCTCGCGGCGCGCCGCCTCGATGCACCCGCCCCCCACGTCGAGCCCGCGGATTTACGCGGTCGAGCGCGGTCATGGCCGCGAGACCTCGGGGGAGATTTCGACGCTCGCCCCTCGCGGCGCGCCGCCTCGATGCACCCGCCCCCCACGTCGGGCCCGCGGATTTCGAGCGCGGTCACGGCCGCGAGACCTCGGGGAAGATTTCGACGCTCGCCGCGCCGTCCGCCTCGATGCCCGAGGCCGGCGAGCACGAGGCCGGCGTCGAGCGCCACGCCCCTCGATGGCCTCGGGGTCGGTCGCGACGCACCCGCCCCCCACGTCGGGCCCGCGGATTTATGCGGTCGAGCGCGGTCGTAGCCGCGAGACCTCGGGGGAGATTTCAACGCTCGCCGCTCGCCGCGCGCCGCCTCGATGCACCCGCCCCCCACGTCGTGCTCGCGGATTTACGCGGTCGAGCGCGGTCACAGCCGCGAGACCTCGGGGAAGATTTCTACGCTCGCCGCTCGCCGCGCCGCCTCGATGCACGAGGCCGACGAGCTGGGACCGGCGAGCATGAGGCGCACGTCGAGCCCGAGGCCGACGAGCTGGGGCCGACGTCCAGGGCGACGAACACGAGGCCGGCGTCGAGCGCCGCGCCCCCTCGATGCACGAGGCCGACGTCGAGCCCGAGGCCGACGAGCTGGGGCCGGCGGCCAGGGCGACAAGCACGAGGCCGGCGTCGAGCGCCGCGCCCCTCGATGACCGAGGCCGACGAGCTGGGGCCGGCGTCCTCGGGGGTACGTCCCGACGCACCCGGAAATGTACCGATCGGAGATGAGACCAATGCTCAGCTCCCGCCCCGGGAGATGGGAGCGGAGCAGGCTGAGAGAGCCCCGGGACCAAGATTCCCGCATGGTTACAAACGGCGCGGGAGAGGATGTCCCAGAGCCGCTCTTTCAGCTCCTCCGATCCGACCACACGCGCGAGGTCGTGCGCGCAGTCTGCTCGGTCGAGAGCACCGCGGGGAGGCTGTCCGGGGTCTCGTCACGGCCCTCAGTCCTGGTCGTGCTCGGTCATGACGCGCCTCTCTTCCGCTTCGGGGGCGTCACGAGGGAGAGCGCAGGCGCTTTGCGGGGCGGCGCCTTCCCGGCGAGGGCATCGTCGACGACGAGCCCACGGCGCGCGCGATGCTCCGGGCCAGCGCCATGTTGCCGGGGTTCGTGCCGTCCAGGAACGCGAGGTCCACGGACCGGCGGAAGCGCAGGAGGTGAGCGACCTTCGTCCACGTCCCGTGCGTTGGGGGGCCCTCGGAGCACGTCCGGGAGAGTTGCCACATGGAGGAGGCCATGCGCCGTGGCACCCTGGGGAAAGCCTTACGCTCGAGCCCTGGCGGACTCCTGCGCCTCGCTGGCGCTGCCTCCCTCGATGGGCGTGCGCCCGAAGGTGTTGTCGGCCGGCACGAGGATGTGGCCGTCCGAGGGATCAGCGTGGAGAGGATGTACGAGGAGCGTTCGCGGAAGGTTCCTTTTCGCGGTCCCGATTTTACATTCACTATGGCAAGCAGGCATTGAACAGCACGCTTACCGTGCTTGCGCCCGCGACCACGAGATCGGGTCGGCCATCGAAGTTCAAATCCGCCGCCGCGACCGACAGAGGAGACATCGCAGTGTAATTGACAGCGGCGGCGAAGGTCCCGTCGCCTTGGTTCTGCAGCACGCTCAGGGTGGAGCCGTTCAAGTTTGCAACGGCGAGGTCGAGCTTGCCATCGCTATTCAGGTCCGCTGCCGTGATCGAAGAGGGATCCGAGCCCGCAGCGTAGTTGACGGCGGTGGCGAAGGTCCCATCGCCTTGGTTCTGCAGCACGCTCACGTTGTTGCTGTCCCTGTTCGCGACGACGAGGTCAGCCTTGCCATCGCCGTTCAGATCCGCCGCCGCGACCGACTGGGGGTTCGAGCCCGCAGCATAGTGGACCGCGGCGGCGAAGGTGCCGTTGCCCTGGTTCAGCAGCACGCTCACGTTGTCGCTGCCGACGTTCACGACGGCGAGGTCAGGCTTGCCATCGCCATTCAGGTCCGCGGTCGCAACCGAACGGGGGCTCGTGCCCGCAGGGTAGTTGACGGCGGCGGCGAAGGTGCCGTTGCCCTGGTTCAGCAGCACGCTCACGTTGTGGCTGCCCCAGTTCGCGACGGCGAGGTCAGGCTTGCCATCGCCGTTCAGGTCCGTCGCCGCCACCGAATGGGGGCCCGTGCCCGCAGCATCGTTGAACGCGGCGGCGAAGGTGCCGTTGCCCTGGTTCAGCAGCACGCGCACGTTGCCGCTGCCCTCGTTCGCGACGGCGAGGTCAGGCTTGCCATCGCCGTTCAGGTCCGCGGTCGCAACCGAACGGGGGCTCGTGCCCGCAGGGTAGTTGACCGCGGCGCCGAAGGTGCCATTGCCCTGGTTCAGCAGCACGCTCACGTTGTCGCTGCCCGCGTTCGCGACGGCGAGGTCAGGCTTGCCATCGCCGTTCAGGTCCGCCGTCGCGACCGAAGAGGGGTACGAGCCCGCAGGGTAGTTGAGCGCGGCGGCGAAGGTGCCGTTGCCCTGGTTCGGCAGCACGCTCACGTTGTCGCTCTCCCCGTTCGCGACGGCGAGGTCAGGCTTACCATCGCCGTTCAGGTCCGTCGCCGCCACCGAATGGCCCGAGCCCGCAGCGTAGTGGACCGCGGCGGCGAATGTGCCGTTGCCCTGGTTCAGCAGCACGCTCACGTTGCCGCTGGCGTAGTTCGCGACGGCGAGGTCAGGCTTGCCATCGCCGTTCAGGTCCGCCGCCGCGACCGACAGGGGGTTCGAGCCCGCAGCATAGTGGACCGCGGCGACGAAGGTGCCGTTGCCCTGGTTCAGCAACACGCTCACGTTGTTGCTGCCCCAGTTCGCCACGGCGAGGTCAGGCTTGCCATCCCCGTTCAGGTCCGCCGCCGCCACCGAACGCGGGCTCGAGCCCGCAGGGTAGTTGACCGCGGCGGCGAAGGTGCCGTTGCCCTGGTTCAGCAGCACGCTCACGTTGCTGCTGCCGCCGTTCGCGACGGCGAGGTCAGGCTTGCCGTCGCCGTTCAGGTCCGCCGTCGCGACCGAGTGTGGAC
>NZ_JARZHH010000169.1 GCF_029946515.1 Polyangium sp. 6x1 | reverse complement strand
CGGGGTGGGCGCAGCGGGCGCATTGCCGCCCGCCGCCGCCGGCGGGGGCGCGGTCTGCACGCCGCCGCCGCCGCCGTCGTCGCCGCCGCGGACGGCGATGCTCGGCACCGCAATGGGTTGTCCGGGCTCATGCGTGCGTGCGCCCTTGGGCTTGGATTCCTCCTCGAGCCGCGCCCGCTCCGCCATCTTGAACTGCGATTGCCGGATGTCCTCGACGAGGCCATTGGCGCGCGCGTAATCCTTCGGGGGCTCCCACTCCGCCTCGCCGAAGACGAAATACCTGTCGAGGAACTCCTGCCGCTCCTGCATCTTGCGCTCGAAGATCGCCCGGAGGTCCTCCTGATCACGAATGATGTACGGGGTCAGGACGAGCAGGAGGTTCGTCTTCTGCGTGGTCTTCGTCGTGGTGCGGAAGAGCGCGCCGAGGATGGGGATGTCGCCGAGGATCGGGATCTTCGTGCGCTTGTTGGTGACCGCGTCGCGCATGAGGCCGCCGATGACCACGGTCTGCTGGTCGCGAACGACGAGCGTGGTCTTCGCGTTGCGCTTGGTGATCGAGACCGTTCCGAGCGCGTCGTTGGCCGGCGGGCCAGCCTCCGAGATGCCCTCGGTGATCTCGAGGCGCACCTGATCGGAGTCGTTGACGTGCGGCGTGACCTCGATCTTCGTGCCGACGTCCTGGCGGGGCGCGGAGAACCCGCCGCCGAGGCCGCCGAGGAGGCCGAGGCCGCCGAGGCCGCCCGCGGCCCCGGTCGCGCCCGCCGCGCCCGCGAGCGAGCCGAGGCCGCCGCCGACGTTGGTCTGGAGCGGGATGTTCTGGCCAATCTCGATCGTGGCCGGGATGTTGTCCGTCGCGAGGATGTGCGGCGTGGCGAGGATGTTCGAATCGTTGTCGCTCGCAATCGCGTGCATGATGACGCCAAACGCCGGGAGGGAAACGCCGGTGCCCATCAGGTTGGAGACCGTCGGGCCGCGGACGCCGAGCGCGAGCGCGCCGAGCTGGCTCGCGAGGGTGGGCGAAGTCGGCGCGCCGATGGAGTTGAGCATATCGTTGCCGCCATACGCGACGGCGGGATCCGTCGTGCCCTCGATGCCCATGGGGACCGGCGCGCCCATGTGCCAGCGGACGCCGACCTCGTTCGTGCGGTAGACGTTCACGTCCATGATGACGGCCTCGATGAAGACCTGGCGGCGCGGCTGATCGAGCTCGTCGATGACGCTGCGGAGCGCGGCGTAATCGCGGAGCGAGGACGTGACGACGAGCTTGTTCGAGCCTTCGTCGCACGTGATCTTGACCTGGCCCTCGAAAATGTCCTCGGTCGAGCCGGGGACGGGCGGAGCCGCCTGCGCGCCGCGGCGTCCGCCGGCCCCGCCTCCGCCGCCGCCGGCGCCGGCCGCGCCGCCGAGGAGCTGGTTCAGCGTGCCCGAGAGGTCCTTGCAACCGGCGTGCTGGAGCGGCAATACGTGCATTTGCCCCTCGCCGGATTGCGGGACGTCCATGCGCTTGATGAGCTCGAGCAGGCGCATGTAATCGGGCTGGTTCGCCGTGATGACGAGCGAGTTCGTGCGGTCGTCCGCGAGGATGCGCGCGCCGCCCGCGCCGCCGCCGCCGCCGGCCGCGCCGCCCCGGGCGCCGCCCTTGCCGCCGGCGCCGGGCTTGAGATCGAGGATCTCGTTCAATTTCATGGCGACGTCGTTCGCCCCGGCATAATGGATCGGCTCGAACCAGATCTGATCGCCCGCACCGCCGACGTCGATGTCCTCGAGGATGCGGATCATGCGCTGCACGTTCGAGCCCGTGTCCGTCATGATGATCAGATTGCCGGACGGGTGGACCGTGATGTCGCCCTCCTTCGATTTGAACTTCCCGAGGACGTTCGCGGCCTCGTTCGGATCGACGCTGGCGACGCGATACATGCGCGTGATGAAGCGATCCTCGGCGGGGACCGCGGTGCCGGCGCCGTAAATGGGGGTCGTCTGCGAGACGACGCCGGGGGTCTCGACGATCTTGAGGAAGCGGCCGTGCGGAATGACGGTGAGGCCGTTCGTCTCGAGAATCGAGAGGAACGCGCTGTAGGCCTCCTGCACCGTGACCTTGTCCGGCGAATACACGGTGGCCTTGATCTGGCGGAGCTTGCCGCCATAGATGAAGCGCCGGCCCGTGATGTTGCTGATGGCCTTGACGAGCTCGTTGAGGTCGGCCTCCTCCAGGTTGAAGGAGACCATGAAATTGCCATTACGCGGCTTGAAATCGATTTCCTTCGGGCCCTGCTTGACGCCGGCCATGGGATCCTCGCCGACGACGGGCGCGGGGCCGAACGGCGCGGCAGCGCGCGGCGGCGGGCCAGGCGGGAAGCCAGGAGGCGCGGCCGCATTCGGGCCGCCCGCGCCGCCGGGGGCAGCCGGAGCCGCCGCGGGGGGCGCGCCGGTCGGC
>NZ_JARZHH010000168.1 GCF_029946515.1 Polyangium sp. 6x1 | reverse complement strand
GCCTGCGCCGCCGCCGCCGCCGGCACCACCTGCGCCGCCGCCGCCGCCTGCGCCGCCGGCACCGCCGCCGCCGCCTGCGCCGCCCTGGCCTTCATCGGCGCACGACGCGCTGCAACCGTCGCCGTCCGCCTGATTGCCGTCGTCGCATTCCTCGACGCCCGATTGCACGAACCCGTCGCCGCAGCTCGCGTCCTCGCACGTCGACAGGCAGGCGTCCGTGTCGTCGGCGTTGCCGTCGTCGCACGCCTCGTCCGCCTGCACCACGCCGTCGCCGCAGGTCGCCAGCGTGCAGTCGTTCTTGCAGCCGTCCGTGTCGTCCTGGTTGCCGTCGTCGCAGGCCTCGACGCCGTCCTCGACGAAGCCGTCGCCGCAGCTCGCGGTCTTGCAACCCGAGACGCAGCCGTCGGTGTCGTTCGCGTTTGCGTCGTCGCACTCCTCGACGCCCGATTGCACGAACCCGTCGCCGCAGCTCGCCGCGAGGCAGGTGCCGAGGCACGCGTCCGTGTTCGACATGTTGCCGTCGTCGCACGCCTCGCCCGCCGCGACGACGCCGTCGCCGCAGCCCGGCAGCGAGCAGTTGTTCCGGCAGGCGTCGCTATCGACCATGTTGCCGTCGTCGCAGGCCTCGACGCCCGATTGCACGAATCCGTCACCGCAGCTCGACGCCTTGCAGCCGACGAGGCATGCGTCCGTGTTGTTGCCATTGCCGTCGTCGCAGGGCTCGACGCCGGCCTGCACGAACCCGTCGCCGCAGCTCGCCTGCACGCATTGATTGAGGCACGCGTCCGTGTTGCTCGCGTTGCCGTCGTCGCAGGCCTCGACGCCGTTCTGCACGAACCCGTCGCCGCAGCTCGCCTGCACGCAGGTGCTCAGGCATGCGTCCGTGTTCGACACGTTCCCGTCGTCGCATTGCTCGAGGCCGGTCTGGACTTGACCGTCGCCGCACTTCGCGGTGACGCACGAGTTCAAGCACGCGTCGTTGTTGCTCTGGTTGCCGTCGTCGCACTGCTCGAAGCCCGCGCGGACGACGCCGTCGCCGCATTTGGCCTGCGCGCAGGAGTTCAGACAGGCGTCCGTGTTCACCATGTTGCCGTCGTCGCATTGCTCGACGCCGGCCTGCACGTACCCGTCGCCGCATTTCGCGGTCATGCACGAGCTCAGGCAACCGTCGTCGTTGTTCATGTTGCCGTCGTCGCACTGCTCGACGCCCATTTGCACGACGCCGTCGCCGCACTTCGGGGCCTGGCACGTGCTCAGGCAGGTGTCGTTGTCGTTCTGGTTGCCGTCGTCGCACACCTCGACGCCGGCCTGCACGTAGCCGTCGCCGCAGCCGGCGTTCTTGCAGCCCATGACGCAGGCGTCGGTGTTCACCATGTTCCCGTCGTCGCATTGCTCGACGCCGGTCTGCACGTAGCCGTCGCCGCAGCTCGGGTTCATGCAGGTCGAAAGGCATGCGTCATTGTTCGACGAGTTCCCGTCGTCGCATTGCTCGCCCGCCTGCACGTAGCCGTCGCCGCAGGACGCGGGCTTGCAGGCGTTCGTGCAGACGTCGGTGTTCGTCATGTTCCCGTCGTCGCATTGCTCGACGCCGGTCTGCACGTAGCCGTCGCCGCAGGCCGCGGTCTTGCAGCCCATGACGCAGCCGTCGGTGTTCGACATGTTCCCGTCGTCGCATTGCTCGACGCCCGAGCGGACGAACCCGTCGCCGCAGGTCGCCGAAAGGCACGTCGCGAGGCAGCCGTCGGTGTTCGACGCGTTGCCGTCGTCGCATTGCTCCGGCCCGTTCGTCGCGCCGTCGCCGCAGTAGGGCCCGGGGCCCGAGCAGTCGGCCTTGCACTTGCCGTATTGCCCGTTCGCCGCCCCGTCGTCGCAGAACTCGCCCGCGCCGAGCGTCCCGTCGCCGCAGACCGAGGCGAGCGCGTATTCATAGGCGCCCATGTCGAACGCCGCGCCATTGATCCCGTCGCCGTCGAGCGGCCGCGTCGTGCCCTCGATGTCCTTCGCCGGCGCGCCCGTCGCCGTGCCCACGTCGATGCAGAAGCTCGACCCCGTGAGCTTGAGGTTCGTCGGCGCTCCGGCATAAAGCGGGTTCGACGAGATCGTCCCGACGCCGCCGCTCGTCCCCGAATAGTTCTGCGTCGTGTTTCCCCACACGTCCGAGTACGTCACCGTCACCGTCGACGTGCCGCCGCCCGTCTCCCGGTAGATCCCGATCGAGTGGCCCGTCACGATCGAATTCGTGATCGTCGCCGTCAGCGTCGGCCCGCCCGTGTACGTGTGCACGCCATAGAACGAGTTCTGGACGATCGTCGCGTTCGAGATCGACAGCGACACGTTCCCGGCGCCCGACGAATACACGTACACGCCGCGGCTGCCGTTGTTCCGGATCACCGCGTTCGAGATCGAGCCGCCGCCCGTCCCCGTGTAGTACACGCCGTACGAGTTCGTGTGCGCCGTGAACCCGGAGAGCGCGGGCGCGCCCTCCATCACGTGGATGCCATATTGCGCGTCCGTGATCGTCATGCCCGAGACCACCGGGTTCGTCGCCGTCTGCCGGAACACGACCCCGTACCATTGCCCCGCGCCCGAGCTCGTGCCCGACAGCGTCACCGGCTGCGCCGACGTCCCCTTCGAGCTCAGCGTGCCTTGCACGATGAGCTCCGTCTCGCTGAGGTCCGTCCCCGAGGCCATCACGTCGCTCGTCGAGAAACGCACCGTCACCCCGGGATCGAGCGTCAGCGTCACCCCGGGCGCCACCGTCAG
>NZ_JARZHH010000167.1 GCF_029946515.1 Polyangium sp. 6x1 | reverse complement strand
CCGGCGGCGACGGCGCGGGCGGCGTCGGCGGCGCGGGCGGCGTCGGCGGCGTCGGCGGCTCGGGCGGCTCCGGCGGCGCGGGCGGCGGCGTCCCCGATGCAATCGTGCCGCTCGACCCGAGCTTCGGCGCGGAGGGCCTCGCCACGGCGGCCGGGAGCCTGCCCAATTGGGACCTCGTTCATGCCTCGGCGCGCCAGCCGGACGGCAAGCTCCTCGTCGCTGGCAGCTCCGCCGATCTCTACGGTCCCTACGGCGAGGGCTTGCTCTTCCGCGCCCATGCCGACGGCACGCTCGACAGCTCCTTCGGCGAAGGCGGCAAGGTGCTCGTGAGCACCCTCGGCCGGACCGCCTTCCATGACGTGGTCGCCGCGCCGAATGGGGACATCGTCGCCGTGGGCGCGACAGCGTGGGACATGCTGCTCGTCGCGCGCTTCGACGCGAGCGGCAAGCCCGTGTCTTCCTTCGGCGAAGGAGGCCTCGCGCTCGGCCCCCGAGGCACGGCGTTTTCGATCGCGCTCCAATCCGACGGCAAGATCATCGTCGCCGGCCGCTACGAGGGGCCCAATCTGCCGGTCCGCTATCTCGTGCAGCGCCTCCTCGCCGACGGAAGCGTGGACGAAAGCTTCGGGCAGCAGGGCAAGGTCGATCTCCCGTTCGAGAACGAGAGTTTCCCCTCGGGCGTCGTCCTCGCGAACGACGGCAAGATCGTCCTCTGCGGGAGACACGGGAACAACGAGGGGACGGCCATCGTGCGGCTTTTGCCGAGCGGGGCGCTCGATCCGAGCTTCGACGGGGATGGCATCGTCATTTCGACGGACCTCCAGATGTGGTCCCAAGCTTCATGGACGCCGTCCCACGCGCCCTCGACCTGCCGCCTCACCATGGATGGCAAGATCCTCGTGGCCGGCAGGTCCTTCGGCAGTGCCGCGGTCCTCCGGCTCGACACGAGCGGCAAGCCCGACACGACGTTCGGCGACGGCGGGCTCGCGAAGCTCACCCAAGGGACAACCCCGGAGTCCGTGCAGCCCTTGCCAAATGGATCGACGCTCATGGGGTTCGTCGCCTTCGGCGGGACGAGGGCGGTGGCTCGCCTCGGCGTCGATGGGAGCCTCGACACGAGTTATGGGACGGCGGGGATCGCGCCGCTCCCCGCGACGGGCTTGCTCCGCGACATCACGGTGGGACCGGATGGGAGCGTCCTCGCCGCCGGCAAGTGGGAGTTCCCGCCCGATATCGGCGTCACGCTCGCGCAGCTCACGCCCGCGGGCGCGCTGGATACCGCATACGGACAGGGGGACGGCCTGGCCGTGCTGCAATCGGGCGCGACGCCGGACGTCGCCCATCTGGTCAGAATGGCGCAGGACGGGAAGATCATCTCGGCCGGCATGACGAGCTCCTCCAGCGACGCTCGGAGCGCGATGATCACACGGCACCTGCCGGACGGCACGATCGACGTGGGATTCGGGGCGGAGGGCGTCGTCGTGCTCGACATGCTCTTCAATGCCGTGGGCGTCGCGCCGCAATCCGACGGCAAGGTGGTCGTCGCGGGCGAGACCTTCGACGCGAACCTCTCTCGGGTGGCGCGGCTCGACGCGACGGGCGCGCTCGACGCGAGCTTCGGGGTGGGTGGGATCGTCGACCTAGAGGTCCCGCTGCATGGCCATCCTCGCGCGCTCGGCGTCGACGGCCTGGGGCGCGTCGTCCTCGGAGGAAAGCTCGACACCTTCCTGTCGCCGCTCGGGTTCCCCTACTTCGCGAGGCTGCTCGGGACGGGCGCGCTCGACACGAGCTTCGACGGCGACGGGGTGCTCTCGATCAGCACGATCCCTGGCCCGATCGAAGAGCTGCTGACGCTCGCCGACGGCACGATCCTCGCCGCGGGCTCGACGGGGACGCTGAGCTCGTTCGTGCTCCGGCTGCTCCCGAGCGGCGCGCTCGACGCCTCCTTCGGCAGTGGGGGCCTGGCGGCCGTGAACGATGCCTTCGCGGTGAGCCGCCTGGTGCAGGAAGCGGACGGTGGTTTGCTTCTGGCGGGCGTGATCAACAAGCCGGGCCAGATCCATGCATTCAAGATCGGCGTCGCGCGCGTCGATGCGAAGGGCGTGCGTGACACGACGTTCGGCACGAACGGGCTCGTCGAGATGACGGTCGAGGGCCGCCTGATGCCCTGGGAGACCCCGGCGATCGTGCCGCTCCCGGACCGCTCGTTTTACGTGGCGAGCACGGCGCAGCTCGACGGCGACAAGATGATCGTCTTCAAGTATTTGCCCGACGGCAAGCCGGACGCGAGCTTCGGCAATGGGGGGCGCGCGGTGGTCTCGGCCGCGGGGGCGTGGGGCGCGTATGACGGGCTCTTGCTGCCGGATGGAAAGGTCCTGCTCGCCGGCCGCGGGTTCAACCCGAAGAGCGGGACGGATTTCGGGCTCGTGCGGATCGCGCCGTAATGCCCGAGGGGGCAGCTCGCGCTCGTGTCGACGCGCGTAAAGGTGCTTCCCTTGGTGGACGCGCTGTGAACATGACAATGTGACCTCCTTCGCGGAGGTCACATGCGTCGACATTCTTTCCTTCTTTCCTTGGTTCTCGGTGGATTCTGCTTGCATTGCGGCGGCGGAGGGAGCTCGCCCTCTTCGGGCTCCGCTTCCTCGAGCGTGGGCGGCACCGGCGGCGTCGGCGGCACCGGCGGCGTCGGCGCATCCGGCGGCGGCGACGTCGGCGGCTCCGGCGGCGTCGGTGGCGTCGGTGGCTCCGGCGGCGTCGGTGGCGTCGGCGGCGGCTCCGGCGGC
>NZ_JARZHH010000166.1 GCF_029946515.1 Polyangium sp. 6x1 | reverse complement strand
GTCTTGACCTGGCCCGTTCGATGAACTGCGCGGAGCGCAGTTCATCGACCACGAGTCCAGCGCTTGCGCTGGTCCGGGTCCCGGGGCGGACAGCCCCGGGTGGGGCCTGGGGCAAAGCCCCAGCGAAGCGCCTTCGAGGAGCCCAGCCGCCTACGGCTTCCCCGCGAGCGCCTTTTCCACCGCCCGGAGCAAGGGCCCCGCGCTGATCGGCTCCCCGGTCGCGTGCTTCATCCACAGATCCGGCAGCACCGTCCCGTATTTCGACATCCGCTCGAATTCGGGCCCGAGCTTGCCTTGCTTGCGGACGTGCTCCTCGATCTGGAACGCAATGAGGTGGCCGAGCGGATAATCTGGCAGGTAGAGCGGCGTCGAGATCGCGTGCGAATAAATTGCGAGCAGCGCCGAGTCTGGCGATCCGAGCACTGGCGCATAATACTGGTTCCAGTACTTCTTCGCGATCTTCACCGTGGCCTTTCCGAGCTCCTCGGCCGTCGCCTCCGGGTGTTCGTAGAGCCAGTGCCAGACGTCCGTCTCGACGAGCGCGACGCCCGCGATCTCCCACGCCGACCAGAGCTCGCCGAGCACCCGATCCCGATCGGACGCGGCCGTCGTCTTCTGCAGGCCGACGAGCTCCAGATCCCGCGCCTGGAACGTGAAGGCGAGCGCCTCGGTGAATGCGTTGTTCGGCACGCCCGCGAGCAGCGTGTGGTCGACGTCGTACAGCGACAGGACCTGCTCGACGTTGTGCCCGAGCTCGTGGACGGCGATGTTGTATCCCTTGTAGTTCATCCCGTCCTTCTCGATACGCGTCCGGAGGCGCGCCTTGTCCCCGCGGCGCCGCGGCTCCATTGCGTGCCCCGCGCCGCGCGACGGATCGACCGCGATTCGCTCGGCGATCGTCTTCGCCCGGTCCTTCGGAAAACCGAGATCCACGAGGATCCGCGGGATGTCGGCCGAGAACGCCTTCGCGTCGGGATACTTTTTGCGCGTGATCGCGTCGAGCTCGGCCTCCGTCTTGCCGCCGCGCGCCTTGAAGCCCGCATACCAGAGATCCTGCGGCCCGAGCTTGCGACCGAGCCGGCGCTCGATCTCGGCCGCCACCTTCGGGATCGTGTTCGAACCGAGGATCTCGAGGAACAGCGCGCGCACGCGGTCCTCGCCGATCTCGCGGCCGAGCTCGAATCGACGCTTCACCGCCGTATTCGCGATCGGCGAGTACGGATCGGCCCGCCGGGACGCCCGGAACGAGGCGAGCAGTTTTTCGTAGCGCACGAACGGCTCGGGGCTCGCGGACGCTGTCGTGATCGGCGCGCGCTTCGGCGCGGACGGCTCGACCTCCGCGGCGGGCGCGAGGCGGACCTCGTTCGTGAACGGGTTCCAGTCGACGCGCGGATCGTCGATGACCGCGGCCGGGATCGTCTGCGTCACGATCCGCTCCATCACCTGCACGATCATCCGCTGTTTTTCCAGGCCGCGCGGATCCTCGTAATCGGCCTTGAGCTCGTCGCGCAGATTCCAGTGGCTGATGAGTCGGAGCCCTGCAGGGAAGAGACGCTCTCCCTTCTCGTTCACCAGGTGGTGCATCCAGACGTTGTAATCGGAGATGTACAGGTCTCCTTCGGTGTTCGCGCGCGCGATCTCCTGGGCGATCTCGCCGGGAATGCGGATCGCGAAGCGCCCCGTGAGCCGATCCTCGGCCCAGCGCCGCCGGCTCCAGCGCTCGCCCTCGGCGTTCTTCGTAGCGAGGTCCGAGAGCGGGAAATTGAGCAATGCGATGAACGCGATCCGCGCCTTGAACAGATCCTCGTAGAGGTGCGCCGCGGGCTCGTAGCTCGCGAGCAGCGGGTCGAGCGGGAAGAGCGGCCCGGTGTCGGTGTCCGTGGAGAATCGGAGCGCGCGCCCCATCTCGTGCAGGTGCCCTTCGAGCTGCTCCATCAACCCTTCGAGTCGGGCGAACGTCGCGTCGATCGCCGCCGGATCCGAGAGGAATTGCTCGCGCGCGAACGCGGCGAGATTGCCGTCCTCCGCGCGCCAGAGGGACGCGACCTGGGCGAGGCCCCGCTTGATCCGGGGCCGCGCGGCTTCGCCGTGCTTGGCGACGAGCTCCGCTTCGAGGGCGCCGAGATCCACGGGGGCCGCCTGAGGCGCGGGCGGCGCGGCGGTCAGCGAGGGCTCGGACGAAGGGCGCGTGACGGCGGACGGCGGCTCGGGGGCGCACTGCGGCGGCGGCTCGGCCGGCATCGGGGGTTCTCCCGCGCAACCTGCGAGGAGGACGAGCGGGACGAGGTGAGGCAAGAGCCGGAGCGGGCCGGAGGCAGAGCGCATGGGTACGCTCCAGCATCGCTCCACGGCGGCGTCAACCGGCGTTTGTCGCCGCCGCGACGGCGCGGGAGCCGGGCTACGGGATGCAGGCCGAGGTGCCGCCGCCCGGCTCGAGGACGGGACAGTAGGTGTCGGTCGTCTCGCAGAGCCCCGCGCAGGTCTTGCAACGCAGGCAATCGTCGAGCGCCCGGAAACGGGTCACCGCCTCCTCGTCGAGGGCCATCTCCTGGCAGAACCACACGCAGCAGGCCCCGGCCTGGGTGTTGTCGCAAGGGCCCGGGCCGTTCGGCGTGGCATTCTGTGTACAGTTGTACAAACTGACGCACGTCTTCCAGGCCATGCAGGCATCCCACTCCGCTTTGCACTCGTTCGCGGGCGCGCCCGTCTCGGCGGCCGTGCATTCTTCACAGCTCGCATAATTGCCGCCGCCCGCGCCGCCCGCGCCGCCCATTCCGCCACCCGCGCCGCCCGAGCCGGCCATCATGCTGCCGCCCGCGCCGCTCGCGCCGCCCGTGCCGACCATTCCTCCGCCCGCGCCGCCCGCGCCGCCCGAGCCGCCGCTCGACGCGCT
>NZ_JARZHH010000165.1 GCF_029946515.1 Polyangium sp. 6x1 | reverse complement strand
GGCGCCTCCCGCCGGGGCGGCCCCCCAGCCCACGGAGACGAACCCCGGGACCCCGCCCCCGCCGCCGCCCGCGCCGACGACCGAAGCGCCGCCCCCGCCGCCGCCGCCCGCCGCCGCCCCCACCCCGGCGGCGAATCCGGTGACGCCCACCCTGCCCTTGCTGGCCGAGCCGCCGCCGATCCGCACGGTCGACAGCAGCCCGCCGTCCGTGCGTATCGGCGATTTCATGGATACGCGCCTGACGTGGGTCATGGGCGACGACGACGTGCTGCACCAGACGGGGCAGGCGCTGCCGCTCTCGCCCGATACCGCGATCGGTGATCGAAAGGCGTACCGCCTCTTCTTCGACAACCTGAACTCGCGCTTCGCCGGTCGCGAGAACCTGACACACCTCGCGCTCTACAAGAAGCTTCCGGGGTTCATCAAGGGCCTCGACACCGAGGCGTCGATGGTGCTGCGCTTCGACCTCGCCTCGCTCGCGCGCGCAACGAACAACCTGAACCAGTCGCTCTACGACGCCGGCTCGTACATCCGCGCCTTCTATCACACGGACGGCGATCCCAACGGCAAGCGTGGCCTGTCGGTGACGTTGTGGCCGCTCGACACCGATCGCTTCCGCCTCGGCTACCTGTACGACATCTCCTGGGGCGGCACGAACCCGTTCATCAATCAATCGATCTTCCCGCGCGTGCAGGGCGGCGCGCCCGGCGGAAAAATCGAATACAACGGCGGCAAGTGGAGCGTGTTCTTCGGCCTGAAGACCGCGACGATCGTGCAGGTCGAGCAGACGCTGACGCCGGGCACGAGCGAGGTCGAGGAGATCCGCATCGGCCAGACGAACTACGGCGTGCTCGGCGGCGGCAGCGTCGACGTGAACGATTACCTCCACCTCGACCTCGGCGGCGGTTACTTCCAGCAGGGCAAGTTCGATCTGCCCGACGTCGCGGGCCAGAGCATCTACACGGCCGGCGCCTCGATGCGCGTCCTCGTGCACGACAAGAGCACGCCCGTGCCGCAGTCGATCGATTTCGCGCTGTATCGGAACGATCCGAACAAGCCGATGATCATCTTCAAGCCGGAGACGTACAGCCCCGGCAAGACGTCGTGGTCGCTCGCGCTCGAAGGGACGAACCTCTGGCAGCGCCTCAAGGACTTCGACGTGGCCGGCGGGGTCGCGATCCAGCAGGCGCGCGCCGCGGCCTTGCAGGCGAACGTGAAATCGGGCTTCTTGCGCGCCAGCGTCACGGGCATCTATCGCGACCTGCCGTACGTCCTGCGCAACCAGCCGAGCTTCATTCCCTTCCAGACGCTCCCGCGCGACGCGCAGACCTCGAACGAGTTCTTCCTGGCGCTCGCCTCCGATTATTACCTCCCAGCACCGCGGCTCACGGTCGGCTTCGGCGCGGGCCTCCAGTTCCCGGCGACGTTCTCCACCTCCACGGTGGACAGCTCGAACGCGCCGATCGATCGCACCGTCGTCATCCGCGAGCAGGGCAACATCGCCATTCTGCCCATCAACCAGGGCGCGGTGCCCATCTTCCAGGCGCGCGCGAGCCTGAAATGGGACCTGTCGTCGATCATGTCGGCGCTCGTCTGGCTCCAGTACGTGCGCGACAACAACGGCACGTTCGTCGAGCGCGACCCGAGCGAAGGCACGCTCGCGCTCCGCACCTTCATCAGCCCGAACTTCCTCGGCTTCGGCGCCAGCGTCTCGGCGCGCTTCTAAGGCCGACGAGGGCCACGCCGTGTCGCCCCGGCTGTCCCTCCACCTCGACCGCCGCGACGCCGTCCACAGGCCCGGTGAGCTCATCACCGGGCGCGTGGAAATCGTGTGTCCGGACAGCCGCCGCGGAGGCGAGCTCGTGGCCTCCCTCGATTGGGACGTGGAGAGCCGCGGCGAGCCCTACGCCGTGCGCGGCGCGCCCATCGTGCTCGCCGCGGGCCTCGCACTCACAGCCGGCGAGCCGACGTTCGTCCCGTTCGAGATCCCGGCGCCGTCCGGGCCGCTGACCTACCACGGGCACATCCTCACGGTGAGCTGGACCTTGCGCGTGGAGGCGAAGCTCGGCTGGGCGTCGCGCGAGCGCGCCGAGGCGCGGATCCTGCTCCTACCATGGACCGAGGAGGCACGCGCGCTCACGGCGAAGAGTTATCGAACGGCGCCCGCGCGGACGGCCCTCGTGTACGACCCAGGCCCCTTGCCGGAAGTCGCGCTCGACAAACGCGACGAGCCGAAGACCATCGAGCATCCCGTCGTGGGGCTCTCGCTCGCGGCGGCGAGCGCGGCGCTGCTCGTCCTGCGCGCGGGGGCATTCGCGCGGATCCTCGCGCTGCTCCTGCTCGTCGGCGGGCTCTCGGCACTGTTCGCGCACCTCAGGCGCCGCACGTTGCGCGAGCGGCTCGGCCCGCCCGAGCTCGCCGTGCACCCGGAGATCGCACGGGCGGGCGAGGTGATCACGGTGTCGGTCTCCTTCAAGCCGAGCCGGCCGGAGGTGCTGAAGGAGCTCATCGTCTCCCTCGCGGCGCAGGAGGTCGTGGTGCGCCCATCGAGCGAGCCGGACGAGCCACGCCATTATCGTCATTCACTGCACGGCGAGCGGCGCGCAGTCGATCGGGCGCGGCTGCGTCTGCCGCCAGGCCGAGTGACCGTGGTGCAGGAGATGTTCCGGATCCCGCTGCGAGGGCCGCCCTCGTTTGGCGCGCCGAACAACGAGCTGCGCTGGGAGGTCTCGGCGACCGTGCGCACAGCCGACCTCATGTCGTGGAAGCAGACCCAGCGGATCCTCGTTCATCCGCCTTCGCCTTGAGCCTGAGGCGCTTCGCTGGGGCTTTGCCCCAGGCCCCAGCAGGGGCTGTCCGCCCCTGCACCCGGACCAGCGCAAGCGCTGGACTCGGGGTCGATGAACTGCGCTCCGCGCAGTTCATCGAAC
>NZ_JARZHH010000164.1 GCF_029946515.1 Polyangium sp. 6x1 | reverse complement strand
ACGCAACAATCTCTTCGACCTGAGACGCCATGCCGCCATGCTGAACCTTGAGGTAATCCAGCGTCGCAGCGACATGGCCAACGCCGCGTAGTTCCTGGGAGGATCGAACCGTTCGGCGCTCTAGACGTCGACCTCGACTCTCCTTTGCCCGCAGCGCGGTCGGGGCGCCTCGACCCGGGGAAGATTTCCACCAAGGCCCGGCCCGCTCGCCGAGGGGCCCTCGCCCCCTTGCGCGCGCCGAGCTCGCCGAGCGCGAGGCCTCGACGCGGCCCCGGCCTCCCCGTCGCCCTCGACCTTGGCAGGATCGCCCGCCTCGACCTCGACCCCCGCGGCAACGTGCGGCTCGGCCGAACCCCTCGGCGAGGCCCTCGCGTCGAGCCTCGCTCCGCTCGCCGAGGAGCTCGCCGCGAGTTGATTCCGCCGCCTTCATTTCCGCCACTCGGGCCCCCCGGATGCGGGGGTGGCGGAAATACGACGTCGAGCACGGTCAGGAAGCCTCGAGCCCGGCAGAGATTTTCGCCGAGGGCCGGCCGGCCCGCCGAGGGCCCCCGAGCCCATTGTGCGCGCCGAGCTCGCGCCACTCGACGCCGCCCGGCCTCGCCGTCGCCCTGGTCCTCGCCGCGATCACTCGCCTCGGCGTCGGCCCCCGCGGCAACGTGCGGCTACGACGAACCCAAGGTCGAGGCCCTCGCGTCGAGCCTCGCGCCGCTCGCCGAGGAGCTCGGCGCGGTGGGTTTCCGCCGCCTTGGTTTCCGCCACTCTGATCCCCCCGACGGGGCAGGAGGCACCTCGACCCTTGCGCGCGCCGAGCTCGCGCCCCTCGACGCCGGCCCCGCGGCAACGTGCGGCTACGACGAACCCCTCGACGAGTCCGTCGCCTCAAGCCTCGCGCCGCTCGCCGAGGAGCTCGCGGCGAGTCGATTCCGCCGCCTTTATTTCCGCCACTCTACGACGTGTCAACGTGGAGCGCGACCTGGTACAATCTCTGGCTGGCCAACCCGTCGAGCCACGAGGACCTATGCAAAAAGTCGCCGCGTACTTGCTTGAGCGAACTGAGGACCTTCAGACGCCAGGAGCCAGAAAGGCGGAGGGGGATCGCATCCGCAAGGTGATCGAGGCGTGGCTTAGGAGCAAGGGTGCTGCGTCCGTCGAGCGAGCCGGCACCTACGCGGCTGTAGACGGCAGCGACGCAAGCTACCGCGTGACGACCGCAAGCGACGGAGACCGGTCGTGGACGATGTTTGAGCTTACCGAGGTCACGAAGGAGGGGCGAAGGTTCGTCACGACAGTCTCTGTGACCGTCGGCAACAAGCACGTCGTCGTCTTCGTGACGATGGAGGTCGGGTCCGTCTCCACGCTGATCACTCGCATCGACGTCGACCCGCGGTGCCCCAAGGTGGTCCGCGAGCTGCTCGAGCAGCCGGGACCGTGGCACCACGGCGCGTCGCGTTTGCGAGTGCTCTCGGTGGTTTCCGGCTTCGACGCAGGCCAATCGCTCGCACAGGAGATCCAGAATGTCAGTCGCACTATCCCATTCGTCGTCGTCTCGACCATCGCAGGGCAAACCGCGCTGCCGAAGCTCGATGCAAAGCTTGCGAGCGACCTGGCGGGCGTGGCCAACGTGTACACCGTCGACGAAGACGCTTCGTGGGCGCTAACCGACACCCTGCGGAAGCCCTTCTCGTGCTACGGCGGCGCGGTTCGCGTCTACTGGCCCCGACTTTCGTCGCAGGACGAGCCCTACCGGCACCAGCTCTGGACGGCTGCGAGGCTCCAGGGGCTTGAGGACGATGAGCAGTTCGCACTCGACCGCATCCGGCGACAGGTGCGAACCGTCATCATGAGGGCGTCGGCTGCAAGCGTCGTGCGGCCCGTTGAGATTGACGACATCCGCGGAGCTGCTGCTCGCGCGGAGTACGCAACACTGAAAGCGAACGCGAACTCGCTAGATGACTTCAAGGCGCTCGCCGATTCCTACGCTGCTGACAACGATACGCTCCGGCGTGATCTTGCCGCTCGCGACAAGGAGCTCGAACAGTTCCGGGGCGAGGTGCAGAGACTTGAAGCCGAGAAGCGGGCGCTGCTTTACCACCTTGGCCAGGCCAACGCGCACTCGGAAGACGGCGCAGAGGTCGAACCCGATCGCCCTGAGGATGACGACGGAGCGCAGCCACCCACCCGGGGCGATGTCCGCTTCTACAAGAAGCGGTACGACACGCCCACCCATGATGTGCTGGTTCGCGTCGCTGACTGCGGTCACAACTCATGGCAGAGTTCGGCCAGGGCGGATAAAGCCCGTAAAGGGCTCATCCGCCTCGAGGGCGGAACCCGCGAGTGGAGGGTCATGCAGCACTGCGGCACCTGCACAGGCGGCGGCATGTGGCGCGTACAGTGGTGACGCTAGCCGACAGGACCGCGAGCGTCGTGGCGCGACAGAGCCCGTAGTACGGCGGGAAATCGATACTGTCATCATTCAGAACCGCGTCGCTGACGAGCGCGCGGAAATCGCCGCGAGCGTCGCGGGTGCCCATCGCGGAGCGGGTGACCTCGGCGAGATCGTTGCGTCCGGCACCGCCATCCACGTAGAGCTGGGTGCGGCCCATCTCGGGGTCGAGGGACTCTCGGACCCACGATATCGTGCGCTCGATGTCCTCGGGGTCGAGCTGCTCTCGATGCGGTCGAAGCGCCGGAGGGGCGTCAGCCACCAAGAAGGTCTTGACGTGCAGGTAACGGCAAATCTGCGTGGTCTGCTCGTCGAGCACTGCCTCGACACGGAGCTGCCGATGCCTGCCTCGGCGTAGCGTAAGTCCTTGCGTATGCACGTCTGGACGGACGTCCGCGGACGTGCAGGGACCGCCGCTGGCTCCATGGGCGGCCGCTGCTCGGATTGATCTTCCCCCGCTCCCGTGGACAAACCGACTATGCCGCAAACGCGGCCACTTGTGCTCTCAATTCGAACTCGACCGGGCTCAAATACCCGAGGTACGAGTGCCGCCGGGCGTGGTTGTAGAACC
>NZ_JARZHH010000163.1 GCF_029946515.1 Polyangium sp. 6x1 | reverse complement strand
CGGCAGCGGCGGCCTGGGCGGCGCGGGCGGCAGCGGCAGCGGCGGCGATGGCGGCAGCGGCGGCCCAGGCAGCGCAAGCAGCAGCAGCAGCGGCAGCGGCGGCGCGGGCGGCGGCGGTCACGGCCATGGCTGCAGCTTCCGCGCGGCTGGCGACTCCACCGGAGACGCGTCCCTCCTTGGCCTCGCCTTTGCGGGCCTACTCGCCCTCCGGCGCCGCTCCGTCTCCAGCCGAGCGCACTCCGAGCGCCGCCTCGACTGATTGCATCTTTCCCGCAGTCCCACATCCGCGCCAATAGCGCGCCCAGCCGCTCGGCTGCAATACGCGCACATGCCCCCCAAATCCCCGGCATAAAGGGAAAAGTGTTCCCCGAGGCCCGGCTCTTCGGCGAGTACCCGATCGACTCCTGGTCGGCGCATCAACTCGGGCTGCTCGAGCTCCAGCGGGCGCGCCCGGACAACCTCCTCTTCGTCCAGCCGCCCGCACATTACGCGAGCTTCACCCCGAGGCGCGGCGCGTTTTTCCTCGCCGCGCACGGCGCGCGGCTCGTCGGCTTCCACCTCGTGGGCTACGCGCCCGCGATCAATCCGCTCTGGCACGACCACATCCATCGCCCTCGGCGCGAGCCCGTGGGAATGCAGCGTGAGCATCCAGACGGCTGCGGGCTCAGCCGAGGATGGCCACGATGACGTCGGCGATCGCCGAGGCGTACTCCTCCGGTACGCTCTGGTTGACCAGTAAGTCGTGGATCGACTGCCACGACGTCTGACCGCCGGACAGCAGGTCCGCGATCATCGGCGCGTACATCTTGAGGTATTCGCCGGCCTCCGGGCTGAGCTGGCCCAGCATCTGGCCCATCAGGGGACCACCGTGCCGCAGGGCCAGGATCACCAGCCGCAGCTGCCAGGATGTGAGGGCGTCGGCGTGAGTGGACACCGAGGTGCCGACGCGATCGGCTGTCGGCGCGGGCGCCGCGGCCTGGGCCGGGGTCGCCGCCAGCGGCGCGACCGTGGCGGTCAGTGCTATGAACAGGGCGGCCCTGACTCGGTCGGACATGGTGTTACCTCCTGCCTACCGGGAATGAGGGAGACGGTCACTCCTGGTTGCAGCCCCGGTGGGAGTAGTCGTAGTTCCACAGCCAGCCGCCGATGTAGTACCGGGTGGTGTTGCTGTCGGGGCACTCGGCGTCCGGCACTCCGTTGCCGTTCGGGGGCGCGTGCCACTCATCGCCACCGATGTAACCACCGGCCTCGGCGTAGAAGGCGACCTTCAGGTAAGTCAGGTTCGACGGCACCCAGATGTCGGCGTTGCCGCCCCGGTACACGGTGCGCTCCTCGTGGCGGGACTCGCCCTGGGCGTTTACGTAGTCGACCTTCATGTAGCCCGTGTACCACCCCTCACTGTGGACATGCACGGTGTAGGCGCGGTCATTGGCGGCAGCCGGACCGGCAGCAAGGCCGACAGCCGCGGTAACGGCGACGGCGCCGGCGGCCAGCGCGTGACGGTTCTTCATGGTGACTCTCCAGGATGTCAATGCGGTGTCCCTCGAAGCGCCACCTTGGCGCTGCGCCCTCGTTGGGGATGACAGGAGCATGCGGACGCGGGGGAGGTCGGCGTATCGGGGAAGCCACGTAAGTTGGCTTCCGGTGCCGCGCCCGGTATCTGGAACGGCCCACCTCGGGTACAGAGACGTCGTGATGACGAAGATAGACCCCGACGAACCCCCAGGGCCCCGAGCTCGCGCGCGCGGCCCGTGGGATTCGCGACAACCTGGTCACGATCCCCGGACAACGCCGTGAACCTGGGGATCCGGGCGTCGCTCGGGTGTCGCGAGCTCGACCGGATCCTCGCGTCAAGCGCGCGGCTACCGCGGGTGCTCCTGCACCTCGACATCGAGGCTTTTCATGCGGTCGACGGCGGGAGGTGCGTGGATGGCCGAGCCGCGGGGCGGCTCCAGGAGCCCTTACCGCGCGCCGAGCTCGCCGAGCGCGAGGCCCTCGACGCGGCCCCGGCCTGCCCGTCGCCCTCGTCCTCGGCGGGATCGCCCGCCTCGACCTCGCCCCCTCGAGCTCTCCCACTCCCAGTACGCGGGCGCCGGGGCGCAGATCGCCGAGAGGTCGAAGCCTGGGTTCATTGAAATGCGGGAATAGGAGCCCTTCCACGGGCGTATCGAACACCCGATAAGGTCACACAGTCCCGCCAAGTAAACCGGCAAGCGACACGGATCGGGAGCACCATGGATCGCGCGCATGGCCAGAGTTGAAGATCACACGCGGATGCCGGGCGTGCTATACTTACATCTCATGCCACCGATGGGTTGGAGTCGTGTCTTCTAGATCGGTACGAGGACGTCGGGCCGTCATGTGCGCGCAGCTCAGGTGGCTCGCCACCCTTATCCTTCTCGCCGCGTGCGGCACCAATGCCGGAGGTATCAACGTCGGCTCGCAAGACGCGGGTGCACGCGTCCAGCCCGTAGAGCCGCCCCACGAAGCTGCAGCTCCAACGGCTGTGGCGTCCGTCGCGTCCCCCGTGCCGGCCCCGTCGGTCTCGGCGTTGGACTCCGCCCACCCGGAGCGCCAAACGAAGGTATGGATCATCGCCGAGGATGTGCGGCTTTCGGAGACACAAGCTCGACCTCACGGGCCGCCTCCTGCGAAAGGCGCTTGTTTCGACATATCGAAGGCTAAGCCTCGCCTCGCACCCGCTTGGCAGATCGACCGCTGCTCCACCGTGCGCGGCTACTGGGGCATCGGTGCTGTGCTCGTCCCTGAGACACAGGCGGGGGTCGCTGGATATCGGGTCCTACGGCCGTTCCGATTCGTTCGCGAGCGCAACCCATCACTCGGATGGCCTTCGTGGTACGCGCTCGATGCAATCATCGTCGACAACGGCTGGATCGAAGCGAAGTCGCTCGACTCGCTTTCCCTGCCGACGGAACGGAAGGATCCTCTCTTCGAAGATCCCGTGACGATCATGGGCACTCTCCGAAAACCGCCCGCGAACATCAGTCGTCTGTGGGAGCATTTCGACAATGTACGAGATGTGTTGGATTTGGCGCCATACGGGCAGAACAGCCTTCCGATCCTCATAGAGGTGAATGGGCCGTGATGAGAGCTGTGACGTTGAGCTGCCCGACTATACGGCGATAACGAAGCGCATAGAGGGACGGACCATCTCCTAGAGCGCCGGTCAGTTCAAATTCCCATCTCATTTCAATGACTTGTGCGATGGGGATCGACACGCGCCTTCCGGCATGATCCACTGCGCGCGGCTCGCCCAGCCGACGGAGTGGATTCCTGTGTTGACGACCGTTCCC
>NZ_JARZHH010000162.1 GCF_029946515.1 Polyangium sp. 6x1 | reverse complement strand
GCCGCCGCCGCCGCCGCCGCTGCCGCCGCCGCTGCCGCCGCCGCCGCTTCCGCCGCCGCCGCCGCTTCCGCCTCCGCCGCCGCTTCCGCCTCCGCCTCCGCCGCCACCCGCACCGCTACCACTGCCATCCATGCACACGCCGCCCATGCAATCGCCGCTCGCGCATTCATCGCCGATGACACATGCGGCGCCGAGCGCGGCATTGCCGAGCGGGTAGAGCTCCACGCCCGTCATGGTTCCGGAGTTCGCGTACGGCTGTCCGCCGGTCACGACCAGACCGTGCCCCGGCACCAACGTGGCCGCGTGTTGCCAGCGGTTCCCTGCCATGGGCGGCAGCAAGGTCCATGTCCCGGTCACGGGATCGTACACCTCCACGGAGGTGACCGCCGTGCCGCCACCTGGCCCGACGCCGCCGGTGACCATCACGCGCCCGCTCGGGAGCGACGTCATCGTATGCCCCCACCTCGGCTCGTTCATGGGCGCGATGTCGACCCACGTATTCGCGGCCGGATCATAGACCTCTGCCGCCGCCGTGAGCGGACTGCCTCCCGCGACGAGCACCTTGCCGGACGGCAAGAGCGCGGCCGCGTGCCGCTGGCGGCTCATGTGCATGGGCGGAACCAGGGTCCACGTATCGGTCGTGGGGTCGTACACCTCGGCATCGGCCAGGGCTACCTGAATGTCGTCGCCTTCCTCCGTCGGAGCCCACGCCCGGCCGCCCGTGACGAGCACGCGCCCGGAAGGCAACGTCGTCGCCGTATGGCTGGCGCGGCCTTGATTCAGGCTTCGCTCGAGGAGCGTTTGGCCCATGCGATCATGACGGAACGAGTTCCCCCACGTATTGAAATCCATGACTCCGCCCGTGAGGAGCACATCGCCGTCCGGGAGCACGCTGAGCGTCACGCTGTCGCGAAAGATGGCGAGCAGCGGTTCTTCGATCCAGGTGTCGCTCACGGCGTCATACGTGTAGGCCTGCTCGACGTCGCGGACCACCCACAGGCCATCTGGGAGCAGAGCCCCTGTCGCGACAGACATCGCAGGCGCGGGATTTCGCGGCGTCCACGTCCCAGTGTCCAGATCGAGCGCCTCGAACGAGGAGCCGTTCCAGTTCCCGCCCGCGGCGATCACGCCAATACCCGGAAGAAATGCCGCCGCATGACCGGTGCGTGCCATGCTCATGTCCGGCAGGCTCTGCCAGCCCGAAGCGAGCGCAGAGGACGAAAGCGAAAGGCAAAGCGGCACGATGCAAGCAATGAGGGATTGACGAAGGTGCATGGCTCTCCTGCGTTTGTCGTGATACGTCCCCCGTCCCTGGTACGACGAGCGACCACCGTCGCATGCACTCGGTGAGGTCGTCAACATGGGAGCAAGCAAAGAGCGGGAGCTTCCCCCTTGCCTTCCCCTCGAACTCCTGCTGCTCTCGCCGCCCATGCCCGGCCGCACCTTCGCCATCGGCGACATCCACGGCGACATCGACGCGCTCCTCCGCCTCCTCGGCACCCTGCCCCCGCTCGACGCCGCCGATACCCTCGTCTTCGTCGGCGATTACCTCGATCGCGGCCCCCGCTCCGCCGAGGTCATTGCCCTGCTCCGCGCCCTCCCCTCGCAGACGCCCGCGAAGGTCGTCACGCTCCGCGGCAATCACGAAGACGGCTGGCTCCGCGTCATCGAGCGTGGCTGGCCGGAGTTCGTCATTCCCGCGCCGAACGGCTGCCTCGCCACGCTGCGCTCCTTCCTCGGCCGCCCGCCGCCGGCCGAGGGCGAAGGCATGGCCGACGACGAGGTCGAGCCGATCTTCAAGGGCACGTTTTTCCCGCCGGACGTCGTCGAATGGATGCAGGCGCTGCCGTACTGGTACGAGGACGAGCACGCGATTTACGTGCATGCGGCCCTGCCGAAGGGCCCGAACGGCTTCGAGCACCCTTCCACCACGCAAAAGAAGCTCGCGATGCTCTGGTGCCGCGACGACGACTTCGTGCGCGAGTACCGGGGCAAGCTCGTCATTTTCGGGCACACGGCCACGAAATACCTCCCGCCCGAGCTCTCCGATTACACGCCGGAGGACAAGGAGGACGCGTGGGTCGGCCCTTGCGTGATCGGGATCGACACGCGCTGCGGCAAGGGCGGTTATCTGACGTGCGTGGAGCTGCCGTCGGGGCAGGTGTACGAGTCGCGCTGAATCAGGGCGTTCCGAGGATCTGCTCCCAGGCGTCGCACTGGGTCTTCCGTACGCCCTCGCCGCTCGAGATCGGCGAATCGAGCACGATGTGCGTGTCCTTCTGCGCGTCGTATTGCGGCCAGGGCGCGGCGCCGCCGCCGTTCGGGTTGCCCGTCGCGCCGAAGCGGCCCCAGTAGCCCATCATCGCGTCGGAGAGCGCCACGTCCTCGGCCGCCGGCGTGAAGAGCGCGATGTCCGTCAGCGTGTGGAAGACGTAGAGCAGCTCGATCGCGTGGGCCGCCGGGTTCTCGCCTTGCGCCGTCTTCGCGCGGCGCGTGAAGAAATAGCGGTAGACGGGCTCGCTCTGGCCGCCCGCGACGGCGCGCGCGATGCCCCGGTTCGGGCAGTTGAAGCGGACATCCGAATAAAGCGCCACGAGCGCGTCCTGGGGCATCGTGTAATCACCCGCCGGATACGCGTCGAGGACCTGGGGCGCGAGCGGGCCGAACGCTTGCGTGACGACGGCCTCGTATTGCGCCGCCGTGGAGACCTGGACCGCCATTCCTTTCGCGAGC
Organism: Polyangium sp. 6x1; assembly: GCF_029946515.1. Lineage (GTDB taxonomy): Bacteria > Myxococcota_A > Polyangia > Polyangiales > Polyangiaceae > Polyangium. Next base: position 1,092 of record NZ_JARZHH010000162.1, on the reverse strand, counting down.
TCCTCGCCGTTCGTGCCGATCACGAGCGGCACGTGGTTGTGCTCGCCGGCGGAGAACGTCGCGAGCGTCGCCTTGGGCAGGACGTAGCCGTCGATGACGGGGCCGTACTTGGACGGGTCCGAGCCGACCGAGACATTGCCGATCCCGACCGAGCCCGGCAGCTCCGTGAGGATCTCCGCCGACGTCTTGCCCCGCAGGCAGGCGAGTTTGTCCGCCGCGCTCCCGCAGGACGATTCCGCGACGCGCGCGCTCATCGCCTGCTCGGCGTCCGCTTTTGGCGTCGAGGTCGTGCCCCCGCTCTCGGCGAGCGCCGCCGAGAAGAGCCCCTTCGCGAGCGGCGAGGCCATGAGCGTGAGCGTATTCAGCGCGCCGGCGGACTCGCCGAACAGGAGGACCCGCGACGGATCCCCGCCGAACGCGGCGATGTTCTTCTGGACCCATTTCAGCGCGGCGATCTGATCCTGCAGGCCGTAATTGCCGGCCGCGGAGACGGGCGACTCCGCGGCGAGCTCGGGCAAGGCGAGGAAGCCGAGCGCCCCGAGGCGATAGTTGATCGTGACGACGACGGCCTTCTGGGATTCGGCGAGGTCCTGGCCATTGTAGATCGGGGCGCCGCCGGGGAGCGTCTCGCTGCTCGCCCCCTGGATGTTGCCGCCGCCGTGCACGAAAAACAGGACGGGGAGCGGCGCGCCGTCGGCCGGGACATCGGGGGTCCAGACGTTGAGGGAGAGGCAATCCTCCTCGCCGATGGGCGCCTTCGTTTTATCGTCGATCTGCGGGCATTTCGCGCCGAACGCGCTCGCGTCCCGCACGCCGTCCCAGCAGGCGGCGAGCTCCGGCGGCTTCCAGCGGAGATCCCCCGTGGGCGGCGCGGCATACGGAATGCCGCGATACACCCAGCTCGCGCCCTCGAGGTTGCCGCGGACGAGGCCGCTGTCCGTGGCGGCGATCCCGGGCTCCGAGGGCGTCTCCACGACGCAACGAGGAGAGCCGCCGCCGTCGCCGCCGCTGCCGCCGCCGCCGCCGCCGCCGCCGCCGCCACCGCCGCCGCCGCCGCTGCCGCTGGGGCTGCTGCTACCGCCGCCGCTGCAG
>NZ_JARZHH010000161.1 GCF_029946515.1 Polyangium sp. 6x1 | reverse complement strand
CCGCGTCGTCGCCTTCGATCGCGGCCCGCAGCGCCGATGCGAGCGCCACGGGGTTCGGCGCGAGCGCGTCGGCGCGGGCGAGCTCGCGCGCCGCCGTCGCCATGTCGCCGCGCTCGTAGGCGGCCGCGCCGCGGTCGTAGGCCGCCTTCGCTTCGGTCGCGGCGGGCTCCGCGGCTCGGCTCGGGGCCGCGCAGAGGAGCACGAGCGCGGCGGCGGCGAAAGCAAAGGTCATCCGGCCGTGCGAGCGATCGCGTCGCATGAGGGCCCGAGCCTACCACAAGACCCCTCCACGAAGATCGGCCCGGGGAAACGTTTGCCGTAGCAACGGCCCGGCTTCCTCCTTGGCGGCTGCGCGCTCCTCTTGATAGCTTGCGCGTTCGTGGCCACCGTCCTTCGAAGAACGCGCTGCGCGATTGTCCTTTGCGCCACGGCGTCCGCGTTCGTGACGAGCTGCGCATACGACTGGGAGGTCGGCGCGCCCGCTACGGTGGACGCCGGCGCGGGGGCGGGCGGCGCGGGCGGCGGCGGCGTGGATTGCGCGGCGCTGCGAGACGATCTCGAGGCCACGCGCGCGCTCGCGAAGTCGTGTGTCCTCGGCGCCGCGGGGCAGTGCGCGGAGAAGGTCACGGACGAATGCGGCTGTAGCTCCTACGTGAAGACGGGCGGCAGCGCCGAGGCGCAAGGCTTCGCCGCCGCGGTCGAGGCGTTCCAGGCGGCCGGCTGCATGCCGTCGTGCGCGGGGAGCTGCTCCGTACTCGTCTCGGGAATGTGCCTCATCGTGGGCGGTCAGGCGCCGTCCTGTACGCCTTGACGTCGTTCGTCCTGTAAAACTCTACGTCCCCCGACAAAAAGAATCTCCCGTTAGGCGCGGATCTCCGGTCGGCGAGCACATCCTGGGTCGATGTGGTAGACGGTGGTTTGGAGGGGAGGGCGTATGCTTGGCATTCGCAAGGGGACGGGTCTATTCATCGCCGCCATCATGGTGGCTTCGTGTGGGGACGCGGATTGGTTTTCCCTGCCGGATCTCGACGTCCCAGACGAGGCGCTCTCCGGCATTTCGGCCGACGCGCTGTCGCTCGCGGACGTGAATCCGGCCGCGGGCGAGATCGGGTGCCGGTCCGCGACCACGCTCGGGGCGCTCGCAACTTGTCTGCGGGATACGATGCCCATTTCGGGCTCCGAGGGATACCGCGCGCCGTCCTCGACGGCCCTCGGCGACATCCGCACGGCGGTCTCCCGCATGCTGAACGGGAATTGCAATTTCGTGCTCGGCGGCAGCATCGCGTCGGTCATGGAGCTCCGTCCGTTCACGGACGCCGAGAACGGCAAGACGTATTGCGTGCTGCTCGAAAAGGGGGACGCGAACGGGGACGGATACCTCGATCGAGGCTGGGGCACGTTCATCGTGGATCCTGCCGCCTCGCGCGAGCTCTCGCACCAGGCGCCGCACCCGCTCGCGGACCTCGACACCGAGCTGCAGGCCATCGAGCTGTTCAAGCGGACGGAGTCCCGGAGCTTCCTCATGTGCGGCGCGCACCGGAATGCGAACGCGGGCCAGGCCTGCGACAGCAGTTACCGCAAGGCTGACTGCGCGCACGACACGGGCAGCCTGTTCTTCGCGGCCGCGCGTGAGATCTCCGCGTTTTACGGCGCCCGCCCGCATCACCAGATCCAGTGGCACGGAATGGCGTCCGATAGCTGTGAAGGCGTCACGGCCTACATCTCGCCCGGGCTCGCGGGGGCGCCGCCGGCGGACTCTCCCGCGCGCACGCTCGACAGCGAGGCCGAGCGGGCGAACCCGCTCTGGAGGGTCACGATGCCCGGCAGCGGCACGTGCGGATTGAATGCCACGGACAACGTCGAGGGGCGCCATTTGAACGGGATCTCCGTCGAGAGCGCGTGCTCGACCGAGCCGACGACGACGAATGGCAAGTTCCTGCACGTCGAGCAAAAGCGCGAGGCGCGTGATCCGAGCCTCTGGGTCACCCCGGTGACCCGGGCGTTCCCGATCCCGAGCCCCACGCCGCCGACTTCCCTTGCGGCGAGCGCGCAGCCGGGGCGCATCAACCTGACCTGGGTCGCCTCGAACGGCGCGAGCCGCTACGAGGTCCGGCGCAGCACGACGAGCGGCGGCCCGTATGCGGTCGTCGCGACCGTCAATGCGACGAGCTGGGCCGATACGAACGTCGTCACGCGCCAGCAGTATTTTTACGTGGTCGCCGCGGCGAACTCGCTTGGCACGAGCGCGCCTTCGAACCAGGCCGTGGTCCGCGCGCGTTGATGGCCGAGGGGACAAACATCCCGACGCGCAGGGGCGCGGCTTCGTGACGTGAGCTCGCGGGCGCGACCGGCCTTCTCGAAGGCTGGTCGCGCGACCGCGTCGCCGCGCGGCCCTACGATCCCGCCGCCGCATATCGCGCCGGCGAGGTGATCAGCCATGGCCGCTTCGGCGAGGGCGTGGTCGTCGCGGATGGGCGCGACGGGCGCGTGGAGATCGACTCCCCGAGCGGCCGCAAGAAGCTCGTCTGCGCCGGTTCTTGAAGGGGCGCCGCCTCTCTCCCGCTTCGCCCCCGCGCTGGACGCGCCCTCTGCGTCACGCGTGACGCCCCCCGGCGCCGGGATTCGGTGCGACGCGCGTGACGCGCCCCGGGGCCATTTCCCGCGAATTTGCGAGGAAAGCGAGGCGCTGCGTCGTGGCATGCCGCCTGCTCATGGGTCGTCTCCGAACACCTCGCAAACGCAGGAGAACGAACCATGTCGCGCTCGATGACCCGCTCTGCCCTCGTCCTCGCCCTCGTCACCCTCGGCGCCGGTTGCCTCGGCACGCCCTCTGACGACGGCGAAATGCTCGCCGATACCATTGCGACCGACGCCTCGGGCCTCACGACCGTGACCGGTTTCGGCTCGAACCCGGGCAACCTCAAGATGTACACGTATTCCCCGGCGGGCGTGGGCGCGGACGCGCCGCTCGTGGTCGTGATGCACGGCTGCACGCAATCGGCGCTCGATTACGTCAAGGCGGGCTGGAACAGCCTCGCCGACACGTGGAAGTTCCACGTGATCTACCCCGAGCAGCAATCGGCGAACAGCACCACGCGTTGCTTCAACTGGTACGAGCTCGGCGACATCCAGCGGGATCAGGGCGAGGCGCTCTCGATCAAGCAGATGGTCGACTGGATGAAGGGGCAGGTATCCATCGACGACGACCGCGTCTTCGCGACGGGCCTCTCCGCGGGCGCGGCCATGACGGCGGTGATGATCGCGACGTACCCTGATGTCTTCTCGGGCGGCGCGATCATCGGAGGCATTCCGTACCGCTGTGCCGCGGGCTCCGCGGATCTCACGAAATGCATGGGCGGCGTCGATCGCACGGCGACGGTCCTCGGCGACGTGGTGCGGAACGCGGTGCCGGGGTATGCCGGTCCGCGCCCGAAGGTTTCGATCTGGCACGGCACGAGCGATGTGATCGTGAAGCCGCTCAATGCGACCGAGCTCGTCGAGCAATGGACGAACGTGCACGGCGCGGACGCGACGGCCGACGCGACGTGGACGATCGACGGCGCGACGCGGAAGGAGTATCGCGACGCGAACGGCGAGACGATCGTCGAATTCTGGTCGATTCCGAACATGGGCCACGGCGCGCCGGTGGATCCCGGATTCGCCGCGGCGGGCGGCTGTGGGAGCGCGGGCGCGTACATCCTCGATGTCAATCTCTGCTCGGCGTATCGCATCGGGCAGTTCTTCGGCCTCGACCAGGGCGTGCCGGGGGATGGAAGCGGCGGCGCGGGCGGGACGGGCGGTGCAGGTGGCACGGGCGGCACGGGCGGCACGGGCGGCACGGGCGGCACGGGCGGCACGGGCGGGACCGGCGGCGCAGGCGGCAGCG
>NZ_JARZHH010000160.1 GCF_029946515.1 Polyangium sp. 6x1 | reverse complement strand
CCGCCGCCGCCACCACCGCCGCCGCCGTAGCCGCCGCCGCCGCCACCACCGCCGCCGCCCATGCCGCCGCCGCCGCCACCGCCGCGGAAGCCACCACCACCGCCGCCGCCCGGCGTGCGCTCACGCGCCTCGTTCACGGTCAGGGTGCGCCCGTCCAGGCTCTTGCCATGAAGCGCGTCGATGGCCGCCTGCGCTTCCTTGTCGCCCGCCACGTCCACAAAACCGAACCCGCGCGATTGCCCCGTCACCCGATCGGTCATGACCTGGACACCGACGACCTCCACACCGGCACTCTGGAAGGCGCTGCGGACGCTCTCCTCGGTGGAGTGGAAGGCCAAATTGCCCACGTACAGTCGCTTGCTCATCCTCAGACCACCCGATGCACGACCTCTCCTGACCTTCCCCGGATGCGACCCGGGCCGTGCATCGGATCGCTTCGAGACCACACAGACGAGCGACCGTCAGCCGATACAGATCGAGCGACCGCGAGCAAAGCGGGCTGTCAGAGTTCGACGACGAACGGGCCTAGGGCGATCATGAGGCTAACGCCCCGCTCCCCAACGCGCAAGCAACTATCGCGACGCGGGAAACGCGGGTTTCCGTAGCCGATTTCTTGCGCCGTCGACGCGTCCGTCCAGGGTAGCCCGCGTCCGCTCTCGCTCGCCGAGAGACCTTCCCGATCCGGGCTCGGCGCATCAGGGAGGGACCATGCCGTTCCAGAAGATCCTCGTGCCGATCGACTTCGAAGAGACCTCGGAGCACGCGCTCGAACGTGCGATCGAGCTCGCCGCGAAGCTCGGCGCCGCAGTCACGGTCGTTCACGTCTACAGCCTGACCGTCTACAGCTTCCCCGACGGCTCCTACCTCCCCGCGTCCGAGCTCGCCGAGAGCGTGCGGCAGGGCGCGCAGCGCAAGCTCGACGCTGTCCTCGCGGCGCAGCGGGCCCGCGGCGTCCGGCTCGACGGCGTGCTGCGCGAGGGGCGCTCGGCCGACGAAATTTGCAAGACGGCGGCCGAAATCTCGGCCGATCTCATCGTGATGGGCACGCACGGCCGCGGCGCGATCGGCCGCACGCTGCTCGGCAGCGTGGCGCTCGCCGTCCTTCGCCACGCGCCCGTCCCGGTGATGACGATCCGCAAAAACGCGGCTTGAGACGCTCAGCCGCGCGAGAGCGCGCGGATGGCCTGCATGCGCGAGTCCTTCTGATCCGGCGGCAGGAAGACGGAGAGCGCCTGCTCGATCGAGCCGAGCGCGCGCGCGAGCTCCGAGGGGCTCATCGTCTCCGCCGTCACCCCCACGCGCGAGCACGCGCGCTTGATGGTACCTCGGGCAAACACCTCCGAAAGACCACTGGCGGCAATCACCTTGTCGAAGAGTGTTTCCGGCGGGCTCATGTTGGGGGCGATTACGCTCGTTCCTTCAAGCCGTGGAACGTCGCGCTACGGCGCCCGACGTCGGGTCCACGTGTCCCTCGGCCTGGGCAAGCGCGATCGGTTGATGCGATGAAATGTCGTGTGGGTTCCCACGCATCGCACCGATCACGTTCGAGGTGGTTACCAGAATCGCCGAGCCGCCGCAACCCTGGAGACCTCCCCCACGGATCGAGCGCAAATCACGAGCAGTTCCGTAAGCGGCCCGCAGGAACACGTACCGATCGGACCAACCGACGAATTCTCCCGCTTTCGTGAGCGCCACGGACATTGTCGCATCTTTCCGATGCGACTTTGCTACCGCGCCGACCGGCCGAGCACGCCGAGCACGCGCTCGGCCTCCTTGATGCGCGCGTCGCGCTCGGCGAGCTTCTGGCGGAGCCTCGACGCCTCCTCGTCGGCCGCGGCGATCGCGGCCTGCTGGGTGCGGAGCTGGGCCTCGGCGTCGGGCTTGATCTTGCCGAAATAGAAGCCGAAGGCCGCGGCGAAGAAGAACATCGATCCGAGGGCGCCGAGGCGGACGGCGCGGCCGAGGCGCTGGTTCTGTTTGTCCTCCTTCAGCGCGGCGAGGGCGCGCTCGTGATCCTGCACGATCCGCATCACCTCGAGGCGCGCGTCTGCCTCGGCCTCGGCCCGCGCGCGCTCGACGGCGGCGACGCGGATCGCCTCGATGCGCGCCTCCTCGGCGCGACGCTCGGCGTCCATCCGTGCGCGACGCTCGGCCTCGATCCGCGCGTGCATCGAGGACGCCTCGTGCGCGTGGCGCTCGGCCGCTTCGTGTTCGAGCCGCCCCGCGGCGTCGTTCTCGGGACGAACGCGCGCCTCCTCCAGGCGCGCGAGGTACTTCAACGAAAAGAGGAGGGCGCCCTCCTGCATCGTGGCCATGCGCGACGACTCCTTCGGTCTGAATGCCTCACGCCCGCAGCGCCCAAAGCGCTCCCCGGCCGAGGGTGTTCCCTTGGACGCGCGGTTTCGTGCGCCCTTGGGTGCGCGCCCGGATCCAGGCGTCAGGCGTGCTACGTTTTCAGAATGAATGGCTTCATCGAATCGGGCGCAGAGCAAAGGGTGGGCGGCGAGAGGCGCGGGGCGCGGTGGGCTCTCCTCGTCGGGGCTGCGATGGCCATGGGCACGTTCGGGTGTTCGTCCGTCGTGAGCGAGTACGACGTCGATGCGAACTTCACGGTCACCCCGAAGGTCGACGGGACGTTCTTCTGGTGGAACGAGGTCACCCTCGAGAGCGACGTCAACTCGTACGGCGCGGCCAAGCTCGGGTTCGTGCGCATCTCCGTGGCGCCACCCGCGGAGGACCTGACGTTCGTCGACGAGATCCTCGGCGAGGCGGTGACCTCGACGGGGCGCACGCCGCTCGTCTCGAAGTCGGAGTTTCCCGCGAAGGAGCCCGACGTGATCCTCGACGTGCTCCACGAAGGCGACGTTCGTCCCTTCTTCGAGGACGGCAAGAAGGTCCGCGTCGAGTGGACCGGCCGTACGAACCCGAACTTCCTGGCCTGGCCGACGGACGGGATCGATGTCTCCGTGAAAGTCAGGCTCGTCCTCGACTGAACGAGCGCGCCGCGGGGGCGCTTCCGCCCTCGCGGCGTATGGAGCTATCCTCCGCGCAAGGAACGCCGATGCGGGCTACGACAGGCAAATTTCGCTGGATCGCGCTCGGCGTGGGGGTCGCCGCGATCGGCGCGGCTGCGGCCGTCGCGTTCACGCGGGTCCCCCCCGAGCGGACGGCCGTCGCGGCCCCGCTCACGCTGAAGATCAAGATCGACGCGCCCGCGCTCGGCGCGCCCGCGCCCGGCCCGCCGAAGTTCGCCGAGACGCTCGACGTGTCGACGTTCCAGCGCGGCAACCTCCACACGCACAGCAAGTGGAGCGACGGCGATCGTCCCCCGAAGGACGTCTACACCTGGTACCGCAGCCACGGCTACGCGTTCCTCGCAATCACCGATCACGAAAACCGCGTCAGCCCCGAGACGTTCGCGGCGCTCGAACGCCCGGGGTTCGTGATCATCGCGGGCGAGGAGGTGACGATGAACGCCGAGGGCAAACCCGTGCACGTCAACGGCCTCTGCACGAAGAAGTCCATCGGCGGCGGTCGCTTCAACACGAAGCGCGAGGCGCTCCTGCACGGGATCGGCCGCGTGCACGAGCAGGGCGGCGTCGCGCTCGTGAACCACCCGAACTTCGACTGGGCGCTCACGATGGACGACGTGCGTGTGACGCGCGGCGCAGAGCTCCTCGAGATCTGGAGCGGCCATCCGTACGTGAACACGGAGGGCAGCGCGGAGCGGCCGTCGCACGAGGCCGTGTGGAACACGCTGCTCGACGAGGGCTGGTCGATCGCGGGCGTGGCGGTGGACGACGCGCATCACCTCGGCTTGACGAAGCCGGACACGAAGCCCGCGCGGCCAGGAAAAGGCTGGGTCCAGGTGTTCGCGAACAAACCCGATCGCGCGCTCATCTGCGAGGGGCTCGCGAAGGGCCGGCTCTACGCGTCGTCGGGCGTGACGCTCACGCGGATCCGCGTGACCGAGAACAAGCTGAGCGTGTGGCCGAAGGAAGAAGGCGCGGTCGTCGCGTTCATCGGCGCCGGCGGCAAAGAGATCGCGAAGGTGGGACGAGGTCCCGAGGGCGACGCCTCGTACGAGCTGCGCGGCGACGAGAGCTGGGTGCGCGCGCGCATCACGCTTCCGGATGGGAAGATGGCCTGGACGCAGGCGTATCGCGTCACGCGGTAGAGCGCGGATTTCGGCGGCGAGCGTTCGTCGCGACGATCAGGATCGCGGCTGGCCTTTGCGGCGCGCGAGGAGGATCTCGGCCGCCGTGAGCGCGCGGGGCGGAGGCGGACCCGCGGGCGGCGCAGCGCCGGCGGGCGGGTGCGGAGCCGCGGTCGGGGCCGGGGCGTGAGGCCGCGCGGCCG
>NZ_JARZHH010000015.1 GCF_029946515.1 Polyangium sp. 6x1 | reverse complement strand
GCCTCGTCCGTGTTCTCGCCCGACGCCGCCGTCCTCGGGCTCGGCGAGCGGCAAGCGCGCGGCGGCGTCGGGCGAGAACACGGACGAGGCCGCGCGCGGCGGAGGCGCGGGCGCGGGCGCGGGCTCGCTCGTGCACGCGGCGAGCGCGCTGCACAGGGCGACCGTCGTCGCGAGGCCTCCGTTCTGCTCTCTTCGCACCACGCGTAGGGTCTACCGAAAGCGCGCCGCTTGCAACGGGCGCCCTTGCTCGCCTGTCTTCGGGTAGCATCCGCGGCCCGTGCGCGATCTCTTGCGGATCCTCCGCGTCGTCCGTCGCTCCTTGCGCGGCGGCCCGCTCTTCGGCTTCGTCGTCGCGGCAGGGCTCGCTTCGCTCGCGGGCGTGATGGCCGGCGTGCTGCCGGGCCTCGTCGGCGTCGCGATCGGCGCGATCCAGGGGCGACCTGCGTCGGCGAGCCCAGGCCTCGCGGGCCTGTTCGCGCGCCTCGTGTCGGGGCAGAGCCCGTGGCTCGTCATCACGGCGACGCTCGTGGCCGTGACGATCAGCGTCGGCGTCACGATGGCGCAGAGCCGCGCCGGCTCGGAGCTCTCGGCCGAGCTCACGGCCGCGCTGCGCGTCGAGCTCGTGCGCGCGGCGCTCTGGGCCTCGCCGCGCGCGGTGGACGCAGCAGGCGCGCGCGCGCTCGCCCCGAAAGGCGGTCCCCCCGCGCCGCCTGGCGTGAAGGCGCCCGCCGTGCGTGGCTTCGAGGCCGTGAAGCTCGTCATCGCGCGCGACGCGGCGGCCGTATCGGATTTTGCCGTCGCGGTCATCACGGGTTTGCCGCAGGCGATCGTCACGCTGCTGGTCCTCGCGTTCGAGCTCGCGTCGGGTGGCGCGTGGCCCGTGCTCGTGGGCACGGCGCTGCTCTTCGTGCTCTCGCGCGTGCTCTCCGATCGCGCCTCGCGCCGCGTCGGCGAGCGCATGCAGGCGATGCAGCGATCGGACACCGCGGTCTTCGGCGCGCTCGGCGAGATGCTCGCGGGCACCGAGGAGCTGCGCCTGCTCGGCGCGCGGCAAACGGCGCTCACGGAGGTCACGGACGCAGCGCACCGCGCGGCCGACGCGCGCCGGAGCTTCGCCGCGGCTCTCGCGGCGTCGGGGCAGATCAAGAGCGTGCTCGTGGCGATGTCGCCGCTCGTCATCCTCGTCGCGCTGCGGCTCTCGGGCCGGACGTACGAGGCCGGCGACGTGGCGAAGCTCCTGCTCGTCACGCCGCTCTTGCTCGCCCGCTTCGAGGCGCTCGACGGCCTGCGCTCGGGCTTGCTCGAACGCGCGCCGCTGCTCGCCTCGCTGCGGGATCTGCTCTCGCTGCCGCCGCACCCGCCCGAGCCCGAGAGCCCGCTCTCGCTCGCGTCGATCGCGAGCGACGAGGTCGTCCTCGATCACGTCGGCTACCGGCCCGAGGGCGCGAAGGAGGACGTGCTCCACGACCTCTCGCTCCGCGTCCCTGCGGGCGCGGTGGTGGCGATCTGCGGCGCTTCGGGCTCGGGCAAGTCCACGCTCGTGCGCCTGCTCTTGCGGCTCGACGATCCGACGCGCGGCAAGATCGAGGTCGGCGGCGTCGATCTCACGCGCCTCTCGCCGCGCGACCTCTCGCGCCTCTTCGCGGTGCTCGGCCAGGCGTCCGTGCTCTTCGAGCGCAGCGTCGCGCAGAACCTCGCGCTCGGCCTCGCCGATCCGCCGGACGAGGCCTTGATGCGACGTTTCCTCGCGCGGGTGCGGCTCGACGATCTGGCCGAGGACAAAGGCGGCCGGGGGCTCGAGGCGGTCGTGCGCAAGGTGCCGCCGAATTTCTCGGGCGGCGAGCAGCGGCGGATCATGCTGGCGCGTTTGCTCCTGCGCGAAGCCCGCTTGCTCGTGCTCGACGAGCCGGAGGCGGGGCTGCCGGGAGCCACGGCGGAGGAGCTGCTCCGCAGCGTGGTCGAGCTCTCGGCCGGGCGGACGACGATCATCGTCACGCATGCGCCGCACCTCGTGAAGTCGACGTTCAACGTGGTGCTCGACAAGGGCCGTATCGCGGCCATGGGCACACACGACGAGCTCGTCCAGAGCTCGGAGACCTACCGGGCGCTGCTCTCCGAGGGGCAACGAAAACAAACCGCGCCGCCGGGCCCCGCCGCCGGCCCGATGCCTGCCCCGCCCCCGCGCCCGCCCGTTTGACGCCGCCACGATTGCGAAATGAATTCGCGGGCGTGTCACGACGCGCCATGGCGGCCGCGCACACGGATGCTACGCCCCGCGTCCCCCGGGACGCTCGGGGCGAGGAGGCAAGCAGATGGAGCAAGCGTTCGTCCGGAAAATGCGCGTTTTCCCCGGGATCCTCGGTGCGGTTTTTCTGGCCCTGTTTCTTTTGATCCCGGCGGGCTCGGCGCTCGCCTTGCCGCCCGTCGGCCAATCGGCGCGGCGGGTCGTGGTCGAGGATCCGGATGGGCGCGTCATGGATCTCGCGTTTCCGCGGCAGAAGCCGACGCTCATCCTCTACGAGGATCGCAAGTCGGCGGCGCAGAACCGGGCATTGAAGGACGAGCTCATCAAGCTCGCGGGGACGAAAGCCGAGGCCAAGCGGATCCAGTTCGTGGCCGTCGCCGACACGAGTGATTATCGCTCCTGGCCGCTGCGCGGCTTCGCCGAGAGCTCGGTGCGCAAGAAGGCCGCGGAGGTCGGGCAGACCATCTATTGCGACTGGGATGGAGGGTTCCGGAAGGCGTACCGCCTGCGGCGCGGCGTGAGCAACGTGATCCTCGTCGGCAAGGACGGGCGGGTCGAATACGCGGCCGAGGGCAAGCTCGACGCGCCGGCGCGGAGCAAACTGCTCGCGCGCCTCTGGGCCCAGGTGCGCTAGCCCCGCGAGGACGCGGCTCCCATCTTGCGGCGCATTCGCGACCGTGGGATCAACGTGGGCCATGAAAACGGCGCCTCCCTCCCGCCTGCATCGCCGCACCTGGCTCCTCCTCTCGCTCGGGCTCCTCGCGACCGCCGCGGGGTGCAAGGGCTCCGCGGAAGGCGGGGGCGCGGCGTCCGGCAAGGTCAAGCTCACGCTGAACTGGGTGGCCGAGCCGGAGTTCGGCGGGTTTTACGCGGCGCGTGAGGGCGGCGCGTTCAAGCGCGCCGGGCTCGACGTCGAAATCATGACCGGCGGCGCGAGCGTGCCCGTCGTGCAGATGGTCGCGAATGGGCAAAGCGATTTCGGCGTCGTCAGTGGGGACGAGGTCATCATCGCGCGTGCGCGCGGCGCCGACGTGGTCCCGATCTTCGCGACATACCAGACCTTCCCGCTGGCCATCATGGCGCACGCCTCGCGCGGGGCGAACACGATGGCCGACGTCTTCGCCGGTGGCACCGTCGCCATCGAGCCGGGCACCCCGGCTTCCGCGCATCTCAAGAAGAAATATGGCTTCGACAAGGTGAAGGTCGTCCCTTACGACGGCGGCGTCGCGCGGTTCGTCGTGGACAAGGAGTACGCCCAGCAATGCTTCATCACGTCGGAGCCGCTCGCGGCGCGGAAGAAGGGCGCGGAGCCGAAGGTCTTCCTCGTCGCCGACGAGGGGTACAATCCCTACGCCACGGTCGTCATCACGCGAAAAGCTCTCTGGAAGGAGAACCCCGAGCGCGTCCGCGCGTTCGTGCGCGCCGCGCGGGAAGGGTGGCGCGCTTATCTCGACGACCCGGCCCCCGCGAATGCGGTGATGCAAAAGCTCAACACCACGATGGACGCCGAGACGTTCACCGGGGCGGCCGCGGCGCAGAAGCCGCTCATCGAGAACGCGCAAACGAAAAAGCTCGGAATGATGACGCGCGAGCGCTGGGAGACGCTCGGCAAGCAGCTCATCGAGGTCGGGATCATCGACAAGGTGCCGCCGCTCGACGAATACCTCGTCGCCATCGACGAGTGAGCCTGTTCCCTCCCCATTCGATGCGGCCCCTCACCACGATTGCGTAGGCGCTTTCGCGCTCCCCGCGTGAGAAGGCCTCGTGTGCGTCCTGCATACGAGGCCCCACGAGCCACGAGGAACGCGAATTCCGTCCGGGACGACAATCGTTTCACGGCCGCGGCTCCCCTCCGCATACGCTACCGCCACACGCATGACGCATTCGATGCGGCTGCGAGATCTTACGTGGAAACGTCCGCGACCACGTGCGCTGGATTGCTCGCGCATTGTAATCGTCACGACGCACGGGCGGACGAACGGGAAGTCTGCGAAAGCGGAAGTGACGTATCGTCCGGGCTTGGTCGTCCTCTCGACCTCTGGTAGTGTCGCGCGTAGGGTCAGGGATGAGGGGGTGGGCAGGAGCGGGGACCGCAATGCCCGAATTGTCTGCGCATGATTTCTTTCGAATGGGGGAGATACCCGAGGGCGCTGCCCTCACGGGCAAGGAGCTTCAGGCTGCCTTCTGGCAGATCAAAAAGATGCAGCGGGAGTCGCAGCAGCAACAAGCTTTCTGGAAATCGGTGAACGACTCGCTGTCGGACGCCTACAAAAAACTCGCGTCGTTCCAGAAGGAGCTCGCGTCGTCCCGGGAAGCGCTGCGTCAGGCCAACGAGCAGCTCGAAGAAAAGGTGCGCGAGCGGACCGCGGAGCTCACCGACAAGCTCGCGAAGATCGAGGAGCAACAGCAGACCATTCGCGCGCTCTTCGCGCCCGTCATCCAGGTCTGGGACCGGATCCTCGTATTGCCCATCGTGGGCGGGCTCGACGCGCGCCGGGCCTCCGAAATGATGGGCAGCTTGCTCGAAGCGGTCGTGAACACGCAAAGCACGTTCGTCGTGCTCGACCTCACCGGCGTCGACGACGTGGACGCCGAGACCGCCGACCACCTCGTTCGAGTGAGCCGCGCCGCCGGCCTGCTCGGCACCACCTGCCTGCTCTCGGGGCTCTCGCCGCGCGTCGCGAGCGCGCTCATCTCGCTCGACATCGCGCTCGGGGAGATCCTCTCGTTCGGCAAGCTCCAGGCCGCGCTGCAATTCGCGCAGAGGCGGCTCTCCAAACCCACCGGCCTCCACACCTAGCGCCCGAAAGGAGCCCGCTGCCATGACCGACATCGTGCTCGTCGAGGACAATGAAATGAACCGAGAAATGCTCTCGCGCCGCCTCGCGCGCCGGGGGTTCTCCGTGCGGATCGCGGTGGATGGGGGATCCGGCCTCCGCATGGTGGAGGAGGCGCTGCCGGACCTGATTCTGATGGATATGACCTTGCCGGACATCGACGGCCTCGAGGTCACCCGCAAGCTCAAGGCCGACGAGCGGACGCGCGGCGTGCCAATCCTCGTGCTCACCGCGCGCGCGATGCCCGAGGATCGCGAGCGCGCCTTCGCGGCCGGCGCGGACGATTACGACGTCAAACCCGTGGACATCGATCGCCTGCTCGAGAAAATGCGGGCGCTCCTCGCAAGGAGGGCCTCGTGAGCACGGCCGATCGCCCCGACGTCTCGCCCCCGAGCCGGACGCCCCAGGGCGAGGAGGAGCTCCGGCGCCTCGTCGCGCATTTGCGTCACGAATTGCGGACCTCGCTCACGGCCGTGATCGGATACAGCGAGGACCTCCTGGAGACGCTGGAGGAGCCCGAGGAGATCCGGGCCGCGCTGAAGGCCCTGCGCAGCGCCGGCGCGGCCGTCCTCGCGCTCGTGAACGAGCGCCTCGGCGCCGAGGCGCTGCGCGATCTGTCGACGTCGTCCTTGCCGCGCCTCGTGCGCGCGCTCGGCGACGCCTGCGCGGAGCCCGCCTCGGCCATCGCGCCGCTCTGCGCGCGCCTCGTCGCCGCGGCCGAGAGCGCCGGGCAGTACGCCCTCATCCCCACGGTATGCCGCATCCAGGCCGCGGGGGTGATGCTGAATGATCTCCTGGCCGGATACGCGCTCGATGCCTTGCCGCACGCGGGGGCGCTCGGCGGAATGCCGAAGGTCGTGGATCCGGCGAGCGAGGCGCGCCTCGCCGAGGCGCCCACCGCCGAGCGGGGCCACATCCTGCTCGTCGACGACAATTCGGTCACGCGCGACGTCCTCCGCCAATGGCTCGCGCGCCAGGGGCACGACGTCGAGGAGGCGAGCGGCGGCGACGCGGCGCTCGATCTCCTCCGGTTGCGCGAATTCGATCTCGTGCTGCTCGATCTGATCATGCCGGATCGGAGCGGCATCGAGGTGCTCGACGTCCTCCGCGCGGAGGGTCGCCTCGGGCGCGCGCCGGTCATCGTGCTCTCCGCGCTCGACGAGTTCGACGGCGTGGTCTCCGCGCTCGACCGCGGCGCCGACGATTACGTGACGAAGCCCTTCCACATGGTGCTGCTCCGGGCGCGGATCCGCATGGCCCTCGAGCTCCGGCGGCACCGCGAGCGCGAGCGCGCCTACCAGGGAATGCTGGCGGAGCTCCGCAGCGCGCGCTGACCTTTCCCTTCGGAAAACACCCATGCAGCTCGTCAGGCAAATCGTCCGGGAGCGGCGCGAGTACAACGGCTGGGTCGCCAACGAGACGATGGAGGACTACTCGCTGCGTTATGCGCCGAGGTCCTTCCGCAAATGGTCCCCGCTCCTGCTCGCCAACACCGCGCTCGGGGGCATCTCGTTCCTCGCGCTGGAGGCGATCGGCGGCTCGCTCGTCGTCCATTACGGCTTTCAGAACTCGTTCTGGGCCATCATCGTCTGCAGCGCCATCATCTTCCTGACCGGCGTCCCGATCACGTATTACGCCGCGAAATACAACCTCGACATGGATCTCCTGACCCGCGGCGCCGGGTTCGGGTACATCGGCTCGACGGTCACCTCGCTCATCTACGCCTCGTTCACGTTCATCTTCTTCGCGCTCGAGGCCTCGATCATGGCCCAGGCGCTGGAGCTCTGGCTCGGGTTGCCGCTCGCCGCCGGCTACCTCGTGAGCTCGCTCTGCATCATCCCGCTCGTCCTCTTCGGCGTCACGCTGATCAATCGATTCCAGCTCTGGACCCAGCCGCTCTGGCTGGTCCTCATGATCCTGCCGTTCGTCTACGTCTTCCGGAAGGACCCCACGGCGCTCGCCGGCTGGACGAGCTTTGCCGGCAATTCCCCGAGCGGCCGCCATTTCGATCCGATCCTGTTCGGGCTCGCGGCGAACGTATCGTTCTCGCTCATCGTCCAGATCGGCGAGCAGGTCGATTACCTCCGGTTCATGCCGGACAAGACGAAATCGAACCGCAAGGTCTGGTGGTTTTCGCTCCTCGCCGCGGGCCCGGGCTGGATCGTGCTCGGCGGCGCCAAGCAGCTCGCCGGGGCCTTCCTGGCGTCGCTCGCGATCCGGCACGGCACGACGGTGGAGAACGCGCTCCAGCCGATCTGGATGTACGTGGCGGGATACGAGTACGTCTTTTCGAGCCGGAACCTGATGATCGGGACGGGCATCGTGTTCGTGCTCGTCTCGCAGCTCAAGATCAACGTGACGAACGCCTACGCGGGCTCCCTCGCGTGGTCGAACTTCTTCTCGCGCCTCTCGCACAGCCACCCCGGCCGCGTGGTCTGGCTCGTATTCAACGTGGCGATCGCGCTGCTCCTCATGATGTTCGGGGTGTTCCACACCCTGGACAAGGTGCTCGCGCTGTATTCGAACGTGGCCATCGCCTGGATCGGGGCCATCGTCGCCGATCTCGTGGTGAACAAGCCGCTCGGTTTGTCTCCCAAGTACATCGAGTTCAAGCGGGCGCACCTCTACAACATCAACCCGGTCGGGTTCGGGTCGATGGTCGCGGGCTCGGTCGTCTCGATGCTCTGCCACGCCGGCCTCTTCGGCACGGCGCCGAAGGCGTATTCGTCGTTCATCGCCCTCGGCCTCGCGTTCGTGCTCTCGCCGCTCATCGCGGTGGCGACGAAGGGCAAGTATTACATCGCCCGGACGAACGACCATTTCGCGAACGACAAGGCCGACGGCAGCGAGGCGTGCTGCATCTGCGAGCACTCGTACGAGCCGCAGGACATGGCCCATTGCCCCGTCTACCAGGGCTCGATCTGCTCGCTTTGCTGCACGCTCGACGGTCGCTGCCACGACGCCTGCAAATCGAAGACCGACAGCCGCCGGCGCCTCACGACGTTCCTCGAAGGAAAACTCGCGCCGCGCCTCGCCTCGCGCCTCCTGCGCTTCACGGCCGTCTATGCGGGCATGGCCTTCGCGGTCGCGCTCGTGTTCTTCCTCTTCCACCAGGCCTCGGGCGTGACGGGCGAGAGCCGCGCCGCGCTCGGCCGGACCTTCACGTCGCTTTACGCGGCCGTCTTCGTGCTCGTCGGGGTCGGCTCGTGGTGGCTCGTGCTCTCGTGGGAGAGCCGCGAGCTCGTCGAGGAGGAGCTCGACCGGCAAAACACCGAGCTCGAACAGGAAATCAGGGAGCACGAAAAGACGGAAGGCGCGCTCCGGCAAGCACGCGCCGAGGCCGAGACCTTGGCCCGCGCGGCGGAGGCGGCGAACCAGGCGAAGAGCCAGTTCCTCGCGAACATGAGCCACGAGCTGCGCACGCCGCTGAACGCGATCATCGGCTACAGCGAGATGCTCGAGGAGGAGGCCGAGGACGGCGGATACGAGCCCATCGTCCCGGATCTCGGCAAGATCCGGCAGGCGGGCAAGCAGCTCTTGATGCTCGTCGACGACGTGCTCGATCTTTCGAAGATCGAAGCAAACCGGATGGTGCTCGATCCCACGCGGTTCGACCTCTCGGCGTTGCTCGAAGAGGTGCGCGGGACGGTGCAGCCGATGGTGGATCGCAATGGCAGCGAGCTCTTCGTCGAGGCCACGGGCGAGCCGATCGAAATGCTGGCGGACCGCAAGCGCGTGATGCAGACGCTGAACAACCTGCTCAGCAACGCGGCCAAGTTCACGAAGGGCGGGCGCATTCACCTGCGCGCGTCGCTCCACGAGGCGGAAGGCCGGCCTTGCGTGCGGCTCGCCGTCGAGGACGAGGGGATCGGGATGTCCCCCGAGCAGCAGCGCCGGCTGTTCCAGCCCTTCACGCAGGCCGACCACTCGACGAGCCGCAAATACGGCGGGACCGGGCTCGGCCTCTCCATCACGAAGCGGCTCGTGGAGATGATGGACGGGACGATCGAAATGAAGAGCGAGCTCGGGAAAGGGACGACGTTCACGGTGACCCTGCCGCGCGCGCCGGCGCCGCGCGAGGCGGAGGATCAGAACGGATCGTAATCGCGCGGGATGACCTCGGTGTCTTCGAGCACGAGGTCACACCCGTCCGATTGCATGTCGCTCCGCGGGTTCGTGTAAATCTGGCTGCGCCGGACGACGAGGCGCGTCCCCGGGCCCGCGCAGCGCAGGCCCGCGCCATACGAGTAACGGCCGATCTCCAGCCCGTCGAGGACGACGACCGCGCCTCCCCGCACGCTCGCTCCGCCCACGTCCTCCTCGGTGAGCTGCGCAATCCCCCCCTCGCCGGCCGGGCCAAACACGGAGAACGCCTGCAGGCCGTCGACGTGAAACGGCAAATAGAATCCGGGCGCGGCGCGGATCACCGTCTTGCCCGCGCCGATCGCCGAAACGGCGTCCCGGATCTGGCAAAAGGGATCGCCCCTCGCGCCGGTCGCCTTGTCGCATTCCTCGTAATGAGACACCGCACGGCGGCCCACGTAAAGGACCTCCGCTTCGGGGATGCACCGGCCGCCCTGGTAAATGTCGCACACGTCGCTCGCGCACTGTGCGTGGTGCTTGCACGCCGAGCAGGCACCCTCGACGCAACCGAGCCCCTCGGTGCAATCGGAGGAGGACGCGCAGCTCGGCGCGAGCGCGGTTACGTCCTCGCCGACGGATTCGGGGGTTTCAGCCGCGCAGGCAGGGAAGAGCAGGATTGCGAGGAGAGATTCGAGGGCGCTTCGAATAGACATCGGGGGAGCGGCTCGCAAGGTCCGCGCCGCCCCCCCTCGCCCTTCAGCCCTCGGACTTGCCGACGGCCGACGTCCCCCGAACGGCGGCCCAGTACAGCGCGGCCGAAATCGCGCCGAACGCGATGACGCCCGAGAGGTTCGAATTCGAAAGGCTCGTGAACACGGTGGAGAGGTCGAATTTGTGTTCCATGCCGAGCCCCGAGACGAGCGCCGCGACGAGGCCCGCGATGGCGCCGCCCGCGATGTATCCCGAGCTGAGGAGCGTGCCCGGGCTGAACTCCTCGTCGCCGCCCGATTGCCCGCGCTTCCGGTCGACGAGCCACCGCACGATGCCGCCGACGAAAATGGGCACGCTCGTCGAGATGGGCAGATAGACGCCGACCGCGAACGGCAGCGCCGCCACGCCGCAGAGCTCCATCACGATCGCCAGCATCACGCCGGTGAGCACGAGGCTCCAGGGCAACTTGCGCGTGAGGATGCCGTCGATGATCAGCGCGAACAGGCTCGCCTTCGGCGCGTCGAGCTTCTTCACCTCGCGCAGCTCGTAGAGGAGCTTCCCGTCCTCGCCGAGGTACCGACCGGCGTGCATTGCCCCGCCCTCCGCCACCTCGTAGACCGTATACGATCTGCGATCCGGGCCGAGCATCGTGCCCTTCTGCGTCGCATTCTGGGGCACCCCGACGTCGCCTTCGAGCTTCTTCGGCTCGTGCGGCACGCGGCCGCCGATGCCCGGGTCGATGACGAACGCCACCTTCCCCGAGTCCTCGACCAGGTATTTTCCTTGCGGAATGGTCGCGCCCGAGTTCGGCTGGTAGGCGACGCGATAGTCCTTCCCGTCCGGGCCCTTCTCCACCTGCGCCGTGATCGACTCCACCGGAATGGGCACGTCGTACGTCTCGGCGGCCCGCGTCGTGTAGGACGCATTGAGGAAGAGCAGCGTGTATCCGATGACGAGCGCGCTCGTCACGACCCCGACGAGCAGCCCGATCTGCTGCCGCCGCGGCGTCGCGCCCACGAGATACCCCGTCTTCAGATCCTGGCTCGTCGCGCCGCCGTTCGAGGCCGCGATGCACACGATCGCCGCCGTCGAGAGCGCCATCGCGCGATAATCCACGCCGACCCAGCCCATCGCCAGGAAGAGCAGGCACGTGATGAGCAGCGTCGCCACCGTCATGCCCGAGATCGGGTTCGACGACGAGCCGATCTCCCCCGTGATCCGCGAGGAGACGGTCACGAAGATGAAGCCGAAGAGCATGATCAGAATGGCCGTCGGCAGCGAGATCCCGAGCGTGGGCGCGAGCCATATCGCGAGGAGGAGCGCGACGAGGCCATAGACGACCACCGAGAACGGCAGGTCCTTCTCCGTGCGCAACGTCTCCTTGTCGGTCTTGCCCGCGCGGAAGCTCTTGATGCCGCTCCGGAACGCCTTGACGATCGTGGGCAGCGCGCGGCCGAGGCTGATGAAGCCGCCCGTCGCCACCGCGCCCGCGCCGATGTAGAGCACGTAGCGGCTGCGAATGTCGTTCGGCGACATGTCGCGGATGAGCGTCGTCGCCGGGAAAATCGGGCTATCGATCTTGTCGCCGAAGAACGCGATGAGCGGGATCAGGACGAGATACGCGAGGACGCCGCCCGCCATCGTGGTGCTCGCCGTCTTCGGGCCGATGATGTAACCGACGCCGAGCATCTCCGGCGTGAGCTCCCCGGCGATGCTCGCGCCCTTCCAGCTCGCGATCCGGTGGGCGGGGTTCATGTTGAAGAGCTTCAGCGGGTCGCCGAGGAGCTTGTAAAGAAAGCCGAGCCCGAAGCCCGCGAACACCGTCTTCGCGTTCGTGCCGCCCGTCTCGCCCACGATGAGCACGTCGGCGCAGGCGGTGCCCTCGGGGTATTTCAGTTTTCCGTGCTCCTCCACGATGAGCCCGTGCCGGAGCGGGATCATCATCAGCACGCCGAGCAGGCCGCCGAGCACCGAGAGCAGGAGCACCCGGCCCGCCGCGAGGTCATAACCCATGAGCAGGAGCGAGGGCAGCGTGAATGCCACGCCCGCCGCGATCGACTCGCCCGCGGAGCCCGTCGTCTGGACGATGTTGTTCTCCAGGATCGTCGCGCGCCCGAAGAAGCGGAAGATCGTGATTGACATGACGGCGATCGGAATGGACGCCGAGACGGTCAAGCCGACCTTGAGCGCGAGGTAGACCGAGGAGGCGGCAAAGACGATGCCGAGCACCGCGCCGAGCGCCACGGCGCGCACGGTGAGCTCGGCTGGGCTCGCGCGCGGGGAGACGTAGGGCTCGTGGGACGCGTGCGAGGCCGGGGCTTCGGGGGCTCGGGCCTCGACTTCGGGGACCGGGGAGGGCACGGACGCGGACATTGCCGCACCCTATCAGAACGGCCGTGCCGATGTCTCCATGTCTCGACGCTCAACGCGCGGCGAGGTCCTCGTTCTGCAAGATGGCATTGATGCGGACGGCGGCCGCCGCCCCTTCGGCCTGCGCGACGCTCACGAGCTGGACGCGGGGCGAGGCGTCGCCCACCACGAAGACGCCCTCGGATTCCGTGCTCCCGTGGAACTCCGCCTCCGCCTGCCCGTCGCCGTTGATCTTGCAGCCGAGCTTCGTGGGCAGATCCGAGCGCGGCACCTCGCCCGTCTTCAGAAAGAGCGCCCGCCGCGGCACGACCTCGCAGTCGTCCAGCACCACCCGCGCGAGCCCCTCGTCGTCGCCTTCGAGCCGCGTGATGGGCGACTCCCGCAATCCGATTCGATGTTTTTCGAGCAAGCGCATGTCGTCGTCGGTGAGCGCGGCCGGGCCGTGCGTGAAGAGAACGACGTCGTCGCTCCAGCCGAGGAGCAGCAATGCCGTGCGGATCGCGCGGTGGGCAGGGCCGAGGACGCCGATCGGCTGGTCCCGGCACTCCCAGCCGTCGCAAATCGGGCAATGGTAGACGCCACGCCCGTAATACCGGAGGATCCCTTCGATGGACGGGATGACGTCGAGCATCCCCGTCGCGAGCACCACCTTGCGCGCCTCGACATGGCTGCCGTCCACGAGATCGGCCTCGAATGCATCTCCGCGGCGCCGGACGTCGCAGACCTCGATGTCGCGAATCACGACGCCGTACCGCCGCGCCTCGTCGCGCCCCTTGCGCAAGAGCTCCGCGGGCGGCAGACCGTCGTGCCCGAGCAGCCCGTGAATGCCCCGCGCGGGCGCATTGCGAGGGGCGCCGGCGTCGCAGACCAGCACCTTGCGACGGCAGCGCCCCAGGATCAGCGCCGCCCCGAGCCCGGCTGGACCTCCGCCGACGATGAGCACGTCGAAGCGTTCCACCCCTCGCCTCCCCTCGTTCAACCGCCTCGAGGGAAACCTGGCGCCGGGAGCGGCCCGCGGGAAGCCCACCAGCCCGCCAGGCGGGGGGAATCAGGATCCGGGATCCTGGTACACCCGTGATCCACCTGGATAAACGAAGATCCAGGTTTCTTCACATCGACTGAGACATCGGGGACTCACCCCGAGCTACAGCCGACGAGCGCCCCGGAAGCGCTGCGGGTACGAGCCCGTGCCATCGGCGCCCGCGTTGAAGATCGACCAGCCGCCGGTGTTGCCCACGGTCGGGCCGTTCGCCGTCGAGCGGCTGGAGATGAAGCGGTAATTGCCGCCGCTATCGCGACCCACGAACATGCCGACATGGCTGATCGCGGTCGGGCTCTTCCCGCAGAGCAGGGCCGTGGCGATGGCGTAGTTGCACTCGGTATCGAAGAAGACGAGATCTCCAGGCTCGATCGAGGCGAGCTCGGTCAAAGTCGGCGCGCCCTGGAAGGCGGGGGCGCCCGCGGGCTGCGTGCGGAAGGGGACGACGATCTTGCCGGTGCCGAACCGGTACATGTCCTCGCTCGTGCGCGGCAGGTGGCCGGCGACCGACTTCAGGGAGAGCGGGATGCTCGCGTCTTTCCCCTCGAAGCTGAAATTCGCGCGGCTGCCCCAGACGAGGCGCATGTAGCCCGAGCAGTCGAGCGCGCCTTCGAGGCCGAGGTCGGGCAGGATGTTCTTCGCGTCGATCGGATCCCAGTCGATGCCGAGGAAGTCGTGGAAATCGGCGCCGAGCGCGTACCGCGCGTCCTCCTTGCCGCCTTCCACGTACTCGTAGGAGATGGCGAGCACGTCCTCGGTGCCGGCGTCGCAGTTGACGCCGCGGGCCGCGTTCAGCCACGCCGAGAGCGTCTCCTCCGAGGTCTTCTCCGCGTCGAAGGGCTCGCTCAACGTCCGCACCCACGTCGTCGTCGTGACCGTCGCCGCCGACGTGCTCGCCGCTCCGAACGTGCGCGAAGGCCCCGCCATCCGCACGGAATACCCGCCGTGCGTGAACCACGCGACCGGCGCGCCGTCGAGCGACGCGATCACCGTATCGCCCGACGTCGCGAACTTGAACGCGGCCATCTTCGCGCACGGCCCGGCGCTCTGCGCCTCCGGCTCCTCGCCCCCGACCTCCACGCCCGGCTCGCCGCCGGGCGGCGTCGTCGCCTCGTCCCCGCCCGTCTCCCCCGCCTCGTTCCCCCCTGCGAACTCTTTTTCGTCCCCCGCAATCTTTTCATTGCCTCCGAGGCACCCGGTGAGGCTCGCGGCGAGCGCGAATCCGGGGAGGAGGACGGTGGCGAAAGACCGAACCGCAGCGAGGATCGTGGCCATAGGGGGAACCTCCGAAGGTCGGGGTTACACGGCGCCGGGGGAAACCGGGCCTGCCGCCGGGGGAGGCGGCGTGGTTCGGCCACGATAAGCTGCAAGGGGTGTGCCGGACGAATTTACGACGTCAGAAACGTCGCGCGGCCCGGAACCAGGTGGGGTAGTCGTGCGGCACGCCCGGCGTCTCGTTGAAGATCGAAAAGCCGCCTGTATTCGCGACCGTCGGACCATCGGCCACGACGCGGCTCGAGATGAACCTGCGGTCGCCGACGGCATCCAGGCCGACGTAGAGCCCGACGTGGCTGATCGTGGTCCAATCCGTGCCGCAAGAGGGCATCACCGCGTTGGCATCGCAGTCGGTATCGAAAAAGACCAGATCACCGACCTCGATCGCGGCGAGCTCCTCGGCGGTGGGTTCACCGTGGAAACGCGCGGCGCCGGGGGGCTCGGTGCGGAACGGGACGAGGATCTTGCCCGGCCCCGCTCGATATTGCTCCCTGCTCGTTCGGGGAATCGCGCCGGCCTCGTGCAGCGAGAGTGGGATTTTCGCGTGCACCCCGAAAACGAGCCGCATGTAGCCCGAGCAATCGAGCTTGCCGAGCTGCTCGGGATGGGCCGGGATGAGATCTGCGTCCGGCGGATCCCAATCGACGCCGAGATAATCGTGGAAATCTGCACCGTACTCGTACGCGGCGTCGTTCGGGGTGCCCTCGGTGTATTCGAAGGCGATGGCGAGGAGGTCGGGCGTCCCGGTCGCGCAGTTCGCGGCGCGCGCGGCGTCGAGCCACGCGCGGAGTTCCTCGATCGACATCGCCGCGGAATCGAAGGGCCTGTCCAGGGTACGGACCCACATCGTCGTCGTGATGAGCGGCACGGGCGCGCCGGCGTCGAACGTCCGCGGGGGCCCGACCATCCGGACGGTATACGCGCCTTCCGTGAACCAGGCGATGACAGCGCCGCCCAGGCGCGCGGTCGTGACGTCTCCGGACGTCGAGAATTTGAATGTCGAGGACGGGGCACACGCCGATATCGCCTGCGATATCGAGTCGATGGCCTCGTCCTCGGGCGGCTCGGGCTCGCCATTCGCGTCGAGGATGCAGCCGGAGAGCAACACAGGGAACGCAAACGAGAGAAGAATCGCGGCGCCCGATCGGAGGTCGGTAACACGATTTGCCATCTGGAGTTACCTCCAAGGAAGTATGTTCACGCGCGCCCTTACAAAAGCCACGACGCGCTGTGAAGTACCCAGCATAGCGTGGCTCCTCCGTATCGCTTTCCCTTTCTTTTCGGGCGGAACCGGTGTAATTCACCCAACACGAGATTCAGAACCGCCGCGCGCCCCGGAAGCGCTTCGGGTAGGTCCCGCTGAGGCCGACGGCGTCGTTGAAGACCGACCAGCCGCCCGTATTCGCCACCGTGGGGCCATCGGCTGTCGATCGGGACGAGAGGAAGCGGGCGTTGTTCGAGGCGTCGCGACCGACGTAGATCCCGGTATGGCCGATCGAGGTCCAGTCCGTGCCGCAGGAGGGGGCGGCGACCGAATAATCACAGCTCGAATCGAAGAACACGATATCGCCGACCTGGATCGACGAGAGCTCCGTCGCCGTCGGCGTCCCGTTGAACGCGGCGACGCCCGAGGGCTGGGTGCGGAACGGCACGATGATCTTGCCTGGCCCGGATTGATACTGGTCCTTGCTCGCGCGGGTGAGCGTGCCCGTCACGTAGAGCGACATCGGGATCTTCGCCTCCACGCCTCCATAAAGAAAATTCGCGCGCTGGCCGAAGATGAGCCGCAGGAACCCCGAGCAATCGAGCTTGCCGAGCTGCGTGGAATCCGCCGTGATGAGGCTCGCGTCGGACGGATCCCAGGAGATGCCGAGGTAATCGTGAAAATCCGCGCCGTTCGCATACCCCGCGTCCTTCGACGCGCCCTCGATGTATTCGTAGGCGACGGCGAGGATGTCCGAGGTCCCCGTCACGCAATTGACGGCGCGCGCGGCGTTGAGCCAGGCGCTGCGAGCCGTGGTGCTCATCGTGGCCGGATCGAAGGGCGTGGCGAGGGTGCGAATCCACGTCGTCGAGGTAACGGAGGGGACGCCGCTCACCCCGGCGGCGAAGGTCCGCGAGGGGCCGGTCATCCGGACCGTATAGGCGCCTTTCGTGAACCAGGCGACGACCGTGGTGTTGATCGAGGCGGTCGTGACGTCCCCCGACGTCGCGTATTTGAACGTGGCCGACGCCGTGCAAACTGTCGCTCCGGCCTGGGAAATCGAGCCATCGTGGGCCTTTTGTTTCCCTTCGGGTTCGTCCTCTTCGACCTCGACCTCCCTGGATTCGTCGTCGTCCTGAAGCTCGACTTCAATCTGCGCGATATCGATCGGCTCCTCCGCGTCGAGCATGCAGCCGGGGAGGGTCGCGGCGAGCGTCACGCAAGGGAGAAGGACGGTGAACTGACGAAAAATTGACGGGCTCTTGGCCATGACACACGTCACCTCCGGCACTGCGGAGACGTGCACGCCGGATGGGGGGGCGGCGCCGAACGTCGTTACGCAGTGACCATCTCCACCGTAGCGTGTCCGCCGGCGCGTTCCTTCATTTTTGGTGCCGAATCGGACGAAGCCGGGGGTTCCGTAAGAAACCTCTCAATTCATGACCGAATTCAAGAGGCCCGGCAAATTCTCGTGTCGGCCGTCTGCTCGTGATGGTAACCTGGAGGGTTGTCGTTTCGTCGATTTTCAGGCGGGCGGCGCCGCGGCAGGGAAAACGGCGCGCCGCACCCCAGCGCCGTGGTATCGTTACCGGTTTTGCGATCCGTCGTCGAAGAGCGAGAGCTGCCTCTTCGGCCGCTGGAACGTGGTCGGCTCCTCGCGGGTGAGCCGCTGCCGGTTCAGGCCGAGACGCGCGCAATGGGCCTCGAACATCCGCTCGATCATGGCCCACCGGGGCCCGAGCCCCGAGAAGCGCGCCCCGAACGCGCTCTCGTTCATCTTGCCGCCGCGCATCTCCTGGATCGCATTGCGGACTTTCTGCGCCCTGAGCGGGTACGCCTCGGCGAGCCGCTCCTCGAAGACGGGCAGGACCTCGGCCGAGAGCCGGAGCGGCTGCAGGAACGCCGCCTCCGCCCCCGCCTCCCGGGCGCGCTCGAGCAGCTCGGCGATGTCCGCGTCGTTGAGCCCCGGAATGACCGGCGCAACGGCAATCCCGACCGGGACCCCCGCGTCCGCGAGGGCGCGCATCGCGCCGAAGCGCAGGCTCGTCTTGCTCGCCCAGGGCTCGATCTTGCGCCCGTCCTCGTCCCGCGCGAACGGGATGCTGAGGAACACGTGCGCCCGCGCCCGCCGCGAGAGCTCCGAGAGGAGGTCCGCGTCCCGCGCCACGAGGCGGCTCTTCGTGATGATCGAGACCGGGTTCTGGAACGCGAGGCAAACCTCCAGGCATTGCCGCGTGAGCTCGTAGCTCGCCTCGAGCGCCTGATAACAATCGGTGTTCCCGGACAGGACGATCCCGTCGCCGCGCCAGCTCGGCTTCTCGAAGGCCTCGCGGAGGAGCCGCGGCGCGTTCATCTTGACGACGATCTTGCGATCGAAATCGGTGCCCGCGCCAAAGCCGAGATACTGGTGGCTCGGGCGAGCATAACAGTAGGCGCAGGCGTGGATGCAGCCGCGGTAGGGGTTCAGGCTGAAGCGGAAGGGCAGATCCGGGCTCTCGTTCTCGGAGAGGATCGAGCGGGCCTGCTCCTCGAAGACCTGGAGCGTCGCGTTCGGCGGCTCGTCGAGCCACTCGACCTCGGTTTTCGCCCAGGGGTTCGGCGGGTTCTGCACGGGGCGCGGCATGCCGCGCATCCTAGCGCGAGGGCCCCGGTTTGTCTGCTCGGATGTTCAGCCCGTCTGGCTCACGCGTACGCGCGGAGGAACGCGAGGAGCGGCGGGTTCACCTGGTCGGCATGCGTGAGGTTCGACGCGTGCGCGGCGCCCTTCACCGTGACGAAATTCTTGCAGCCCGAGAGTTTGTCCGCGAGCAGTCGGCCGCGCTCGAGCGAAATCGCCTGATCCGCGTCGCCGTGGAAGACGATCGCCGGCTGCTTGATCTCGGCGAGGCGCTCGGTGATGTCCTCGCGCTCGATCAGCGCGAGCGTGGGGGCCACGAGGGTCTCGACCGACGTCTTGCGCCACATCGAGACCCAGGGCTCCCAGTGCTCGGGCGCGCCGAGGATGAGGCCGGCGATTGTGTGGACGATCGGGTCGATCGGGCCCTGCGTTCGCCAGGTCTCCAGCATGCCGCGGTGGCCGGCGAGCGTCGCGGCGTCGTCGACGCCGCCCTGCGTGTTGATGAGGACGAGGGCCTTCACGCGATCGGGCCACTTCAAGGCGGCGCGCAGCGCGAGGAAGCCGCCCTGGGACATGCCGCCGACGACGGCGCGCTCGATGCCGAGGTGGTCGAGGAGCCGAATGCAGTCCTCGGCCGAGTCCCAGTACGTGAAGCGATTGCCGTCGCTCTGCGTGCGGCCGAAGCCGCGGGCGTCGAAGCGGATCACGCGGAACTCGGGCGCGAGGACCGAGACCTGCGGATCGAACATCGTGACATCCATCAGGAAGCCATGCGCGAGGACGACGGGCGGTCCGTCGCCGCCGGTGTCCTCGTAGAAAATCTTCTGGCCATTCAGATCGACGTGGGGCATGGCGTGAAAGGAAACCGAAAGGGGCCTTGTGGTCAAGGTTTGCTTTCGAGAGGAGGAGCGGGCACGAGAATGAACGGATCGGTCGTGGCCATCACGGGCGCATCGGGGTTCCTCGGCCGGGCGCTCGTGGCGCGCGCGCTCGCCGCGGGCAGGCGCGTTCGAGGGCTGGATCTCACGCCGGATCGCGAGGGCGGCCCGTCGATCGAGCTCGTCCGCGGGGACGTGTCGGAGCCGCCCGCCTGCGCGGCGCTCTGCGCGGGGGCGGAGATCGTCTACCACACGGCCGCGGTCGTGCGGGAGTCGGGCCCGATGGCGCTCTTCGAGCGGGTGAACGTGGGCGGCACGGCCGCGATGCTGGTCGCGGCGCGGCGCGCCGGGGTTCGCCATTTCGTGATGATCTCGTCGGTCATGGTGCACGGCTTCGATTTCCCGGACGGCGTGCCCGAGGACGGGCCGATGGGCGGCCTCGACAACCCCTATTGCGCGACGAAGATCCGGAGCGAAGCGCTCGCGCTCGCGGCGAACGAGCCGGGCGTGTTCGACGTCTACGTGGTGAGGCCCGGCGACGTGTATGGTCCCGGCTCGATCCCCTGGACGGAGAGGCCGACGCGCATGATGGCCGCGCGGTCGTGGATCTACGTCGATGGCAAGAATCGCCATGTGAACCACGTGTACGTGGACAACCTCCTCGACGCGATCGACCTCGTGCTCGCCGCGAAAAAGAGCGGCCTTCCCTTCACGGTCACGGACGACAGGCGCACGACGGCGCGCGAATTCTTCGGTCATTACCAGCGATTCTTGGGCCTGCGCTGGCTCCCCGATCTCCCCGCGCCGCTCGTGCTCGGCGCCGCCTCCGTGCTCGACCGCGCCGCCGCCGCGCTCGGGCGGGAGCTCGAAATGAACCGCGAGGCCGTGCGATACGTGCTCCGCCGCGGGCAATACGGGATCGGGCGGATCAAGGCCCTCGGTCATGCGCCGCGCATCGGGCTCGACGAGGGGATGGCGAGGAGCCTCGCCTGGCTGCGCGAAAAAGGGTACGGCTGAGGGCGCGTTCGCGCTCGTCAAGCCGGCGGCGCGTCCGCCGTCGCCGCGCGCGGCTCGGGGGTCTCCCCGGCCAGGATCTTCTCGCGGCGGGCCAGGAAGAGCGCCACGCCGAACCAGAGGCCCGCGAGCGGGACCGCGACGAGCGAGATGCCCGACGACGACACCCCCAGCGCGAGCAAGCCCGCGTGCGCCCACGCGCTCGCGGCGTCGCCCCCGCGGAACACCACGGTGTCGATGAAGCTCTTCGCCTTGTATTTCGCCTCCCGCGGCAGGACGGTATAAAGGACCTCGCGCGCCGGGCGCTCGATCGCGTATTGCGCCGCGCGGCGCAGGCCCTCGACCACGGCCACGACCACGAGCGAGGGATGGAGAGCGAGCGCCGAGAATCCGAGGCCGGAGAGGACGGGGAGCACCCCGAGCGCGGTCGCGAGGCCGAGCCGGGTCATCAGCCGGCCCGTGAGGAAAAACGAGAGCGCAGCGGAGAGGGCGTTCACGGCCGTGTCGTTCTTGGCGAACAGAGCCGTGTGCGCGGCCGCGCCCTGGGCCGCGCGGCTGACGAGATCCGCCTTCTGCAGATAAAGAAAGGTGTTCATCGTCGTCAGGAGGAGCATCGCGAGCGCGATGCCCGCGAGGTACGGTGAGGCGACGATGAGGCGAACGCCGGCGAAGAGCGAGCCGCCGACGGGTTTGTCCGAGGCGGCGCGCGCCGCCGATTCGATGCGAGCGCCAGCGTGGTGCTCGGCGCGCCGCGCGCAGAAGACGCACGCTTCGAGCGTGAGGGCCGAGAGGACGAGCAACCAGAAGAGGTGGGTTTGTCCGAGTCGCTCGCTGACGGACGCCGTCACGAGCGGGCCCACGATCGCGCCCGCGCTGCCGCCCGCGGCGATGATGCCGAAGAGGCGCTTGCCTTGCTCGCTCGTGAAGACGTCGACGAGGAAGCTCCAGAGGACGGAGACGATGAACAGGTTGTAGACGCTGGTCCACACGAAGAAGACGCGTCCGACGATCGGGCGCGCGACGCCGAAGGACGCGAGCGCGAAGAAGAGCAGGAGGTTTGCCGCGAAGAACCGGTGGACGAAGGGGACGATGCGGCGGCGCGAGAGGCGGGTGACGAGGGCGCCGTAGAGCGGGACCGCGCAGAGCATCACCACGAACGTCGCGGAGAAGAGCCACGGCAGGGCCTTCTCGCCGCCCGCGATGCCCATGGCGTCGCGCAGCGGGCGAATGAGCGAATACCCGAAGAGGAGCAGGAAAAAGTAAACGAACGCCCACACCACGGCGCCGGTCTCCTCGGGGCGCACGGCGACGACGCGCTGAACAAGGCGCAAGACGAACCCTCGCTGCATCGCGGGCATCATGCCCGAACGGCGCCCGTCGGGTACGGACGAACGCAGTTCTTTTTTTGCTTCACGCCTTCGCGAGCGCCTCGGCCGCGACCTCCGCGTCCACGAGCGAGCGTTTTCCCGAGGCGAGGACCTGGGTCGTCTCCGGGCCGCGGCCCGCGATCACGACGACGTCGGCAGGGCCCGCCTCCGCGATCGCCCCGCGGATCGCAGAGGCGCGATCGAGGACGACGCGGACGCCGGGGTGATCGCCGAGCCCTGCGCGGATCTGCTCGGCGATCGCCGCGGGATCCTCGCTGCGGGGGTTGTCGCTCGTGAGCACGACGTGATCGGCCTGCCGCGCAGCCTCGCCCATCGCGGGGCGTTTGCCGCGATCGCGATCGCCGCCGGCGCCGAAGACCACGAACACGCGGCCCGACGTGAGGCCACGCGCCGTGGCGAGCGTGCGGGTGAGCGCGTCGGGGGAATGCGCGTAATCGACGACGGCGCGCGGCCCCTCGCCGAGGACCTGGAATCGACCGGGCGGCGCGGGGACGCGTGCGATCGCGTCCGCCGCGTCGGCGGGAGGCACGCCTGCCTCGATCGCGGCCGCGAGCGCGGCGAGCGCATTCTCCAGGAAGGGCTCGCCGATCGCGCGAATGCGTATTTCCTGGGGCAAGTCTCGATACCGGGCCGAAGGCGCGAGCCGGCCGCGCGTCCCGTCCCAGCCCACGGTGATCCCCTCGGCCACGAGATCCGGCGCGAGGACCGGCCTCGTCGGCGCGCGCGACGGGAGGCCGTACGTGACCGTGCGCGCGCCTTTCGCGACGACCTCGGCGAGCAGCTCCGAGGCGGGATCCCAGGCATTGAGGATCGCCGCGCCGCCCGCGGGCAGGTGCACGAAGAGCTGCGCTTTGCTCGCGAGGTAATGCTCGGGCGAGCCGTGGGCGTCGAGGTGATCGCGCGTGAGGTTCGTGAAGACCGCGAGGGAGATGGGCCAGGCTTTGGCGAACCCGAGCGCGAGGGCCTCGCTCGTGGCCTCGACGGCGGCATACCGCGCGCCCTGCTCGAAGCCGTGGCGCATGGCATCGAGGAAATCGTCGTGCGTCTTCGGGAACGGGAGCGGCTCGTCGTCGAGGAAGGCGCCGAGCGTGGTGACGCGGAGGACGGGCCGGGCGAGGCAGGCGAGCGCAGCCGCGAGGAATGTCGTGGTCGTGGTCTTGCCGTTCGTGCCGGTCACGCCCGCGGTGGTGATGCGGCGCGAGAAGCGGGGCGGCGGCGGAAACATGGGCCCGAGCCTAGAGCATCGTCCGGGAAATTCGTAGGGGCTCGCGTGAAGGAGGTCGAGCAGGGGCTTCCGTTCCCGGTCCCTGCGATGCGCAAGTGTGCCGATGGCTCTATGGACCGACGCGCCACGATCGCTCCAAGGCTCCCATGACCCGTGATTCGCGTTATGTCGGACTCGAAATCCTCCACGAAGGGGCAGACACCCTCGTCTTTCGAGCCCGTCGCAAGGAAGACGATCGGCCGGTCGTGCTCAAGGTTTTGCGCGGCGACCAGGCCGGCCCCCGCGCCCTCGGGCGGCTGTATCACGAGTATGAAATCGCCCGGGCCATCGACGCTTGGGCCGTCGTCAAGCCTTACGCAATCGACGCGATCGACGGCCAGCCGGCGCTGGTCCTGGAGGATTTCGGGGGACAGTCGCTCGAACGGCTCCTCGACGGGCCCATGCCGCTCGAGCGCTTCTTCTCCCTCGCCCTCCGCATCACCACGGCGCTCGCCGAGCTGCATCGGCACCACATCATCCACAAGGACATCAAGCCTCAAAATCTGCTCTACAACCCCGATACCGACGAGGTCAGAATCACCGATTTCGGGATCGCGACCCGGGCCCCACGCGAGTCGCAGGACCTCGCCCACGCCGGCCTCATCGAGGGGACGCTGGCCTATATGGCGCCGGAGCAGACAGGCCGGATGAACCGCTGGATCGACGAACGGACCGACCTGTACTCCCTCGGCGTGACGTTCTACGCGATGCTGACGGGCACCCTGCCCTTCCAGGCCAACGACCCCGTGGAATGGGTCCATTGCCATATCGCCCAGACACCACAGCCGCCCCACGCGATCGCACCGTCCATTCCGCCACAGCTCTCCGCGCTCGTGCTGAAGCTCCTGGCCAAGGCCGCCGAGGAGCGTTACCAGAGCGCGCTCGGCCTGCGGCACGACCTCGCCGAATGCTTTGCCCAGTGGCGAGCGAGCGGCACGATTCAAACCTTCGCGCTCGGGCAGCGGGACCTCTCCGACCGCTTCCAGATCCCGCAACGCCTCTATGGACGCGAGCGACAGGTCGAGGCCCTGCGCGCCGCGTTCGCTAGGGTGCTCGCAGAGGGCCGCCCGGAACTCGTGCTCGTGTCGGGCTATTCGGGCATCGGCAAATCGTCCCTCGTGGCCGAGCTCCACGAGCCGGTCGTGCGAGAGCTGGGGTTTTTCCTCTCCGGCAAGTGCGATCCATACAATCGCGACATCCCCTACCATCCATTCCTCCCGGCATTCCGCGGCCTTTTGCAAGAAATCCTGAGCGCGAGCGAGGCCGAGGTCGAGCGCTTCCGGCAGCGCATGCGAGAGGCGCTCGGCCCCAATGGCCGGCTGCTCGCCGACCTGCTCCCCGAGATCGAGCGGCTCGTCGGCCCGCAAGAGCCCATGCCCGAGCTGCCGCCGATCGAGGCCCAGAGCCGGCTCCACGTGACGCTCCAGCGCTTCGTCGCCACGATTGCCCGCAAAGAGCACCCCTTGGTGCTCTTCCTCGACGATCTGCAATGGGCCGACGCGGCCAGCTTGAAGCTCCTCGAGCAGCTCGTGACGTATTCCGAGGCGGCGCACCTGCTCCTGATCGGCGCTTACCGTGATAACGAGGTGAGCCCCGCGCATCCGCTCTCGCTCACCCTGGCCGACGTGAAGAAGCGCGGCGCCGCCGTCGACGACATCGTCCTCGCCCCGCTCTCCGCCGCCCATGTCGGAGCGCTCGTGGCCGAGGCCGTCCATGAAAGCGCGGAGCAAGCCGAGCCGCTCGCGCGGCTGGTCTACGAGAAGACCGGCGGCAATCCCTTCTTCGTGCTCCAGTTCTTGATTGCGCTGCACCAGGAGGGGCTCATTGCCCTCGATGCGGAGGCCGGCGCGTGGCGGTGGGACATCGCCGCGATCCGCGAGAAGGGTTTTACCGACAACGTCGTCGAGCTGATGGCGGGAAAGATTTCGCGGCTCTCGGTTCCGACGCAGGACGCGCTCAAGCTCGCCGCGTGCCTTGGCAACCGCCTGGACCTCGATACCCTCGCCGTGGTCGCGAAGCGTCCGGCGGCAGAGCTCCGCGAGGCCCTCGAAGGGGCCGTGCGGGAGGGGCTGCTCCTTTGCCAGGGCGGGACTCTACGGTTCCTCCACGACCGCGTGCAGCAAGCCGCCTACGCGCTGATCCCGGCGGGGCAACTCGCCAAGGTGCACCTGGGGATTGGCCGGCTGCTCCTGAAGGCACAACGCGCGGAAGAGCGCGAGGAGACGATCTTCGACGTCGTCGGCCACCTGAATCGCGGCGCGGTGCTCATCCGTTCCCAGGCGGAGAAAGACGAGCTCGCCGCATGGAACCTCCGCGCCGGCAGAAAGGCCAAGGCCGCGGCGGCGTTCCAGGCGGCGACTGCCCTCTTTGCCGCCGGGGTGGCATTGCTCGCGCCGGACCGCTGGGAGACGCAATACGAGTCGACCTACAACCTGACCTTCGAGCGCGCGCACGCCGCGTACGCCACGGGCAGCTTCGAAGAAGCTGGGCAACTGATCGAAGAGCTGATGGATCGAGCCCGGACCAAGATCGATCGGGCGATGGTCGTCGAGCTCGCGACGAACGTTCATGTGGCCCGCGGGCAGGGCGCCCGTGCGGTGGAGATCGGGCTTCCGTGTCTCCGCGCCTTCGGCATTGAATTATCGCTCCATCCCACCGACGCCGAGATCGAAGTAGAAACCGAGCGCGTGTGGCAAATGCTGGGCGACCGCGCGATAGAGGATCTGATCCATTTGCCCCCCATGACGCACCCGGAGATCAAGGTCGCGATGGGCGTCTTGCACGGCATGACCAACGCCGCCTATTTTTTCGACCCGAATCTACTGTATCTCGTCGCTCTGCGCGAAGTCGAGCTCAGCCTGCGCCACGGCAACGCCGAAATATCCGGCCAGGCGTACACCCTGTTCGCAGTGGAGATCGGTCGGAGATTCGACAGATACAAGGATGCCTACCGATTCGGCGAGCTCGCCTACGAGCTGGCGGACAGGAGCAGCGTCCTCACCACGAAATCGTTCGTATTTACCATCTTTGGGCACAACCTCGTTTATTGGAGGCGGCACTACCGAGAGACTCCTTTCTACACGCGCATTGGCTTCAATGCCGCGCTCGACTCCGGTGATTTGATCATGGCATGTACCAGTTGCCAGTTTGCCCCGTTGTTCCCGCTCTTCTGCGGTGAGCCTCTGGAAGACGTCCTTCATGCGGTCGAATATCGACTCGGCTTCGTGCGTAGGGCCCGTCACGCGTTCGCTTGCGACACACTCCTGAGCATCCATAGCCTGATCCAGACGCTGCGAGGGAGGCCGGTCCACTTCTCGATGCTGGATGGATCGGTGCTGGATCAGGATGCCTTCGAGGCGCGGCTGGATCCGAAGGACTTGCAGGGAGCTTACGCCTTCTACTACATCTTGAAAGCACAGGCGCTCTTCGTGCTGGGCTTCCCCAGAGAGGCGTCCGCGGCGACGGCGAGCGCGACCGCCGAGCACGCCTGGACGGTCAATATGACCCCATTTTGCGTCGATCGCGTCTACTATCGCGCGCTCGCGCTCGCCGCCCTCGGCGACGAGGCGTCGCCGTCGTCGCTGTGGGAGCCCCCCGACGGGCTTCTGGCCTGCGAGCGGCAGCTCGGCGTGTGGGCTTCGAGCTGCCCCGCAAACTTCCTCCACAAACACGCCCTGCTCCGCGCCGAAATCGCGCGGCTCCGGGGGGACGAGGCGGACGCCATCCGGCTCTACGAGCAGGCCATTTCATCGGCGCGGGAGCACGGCTTCGTCCAGCACGAGGCCATCGCCTGCGAGCTCGCCGCGGGGTTTTACCGCGCGCGCGGCCTTTCCATCGCCGCCGACGCCTACCTGCAAAAGGCGCGCGCCGGTTATTTCCGCTGGGGCGCGCACGCCAAGGTGGAGCAGCTCGACCAGCGTTTTCCCCACCTCGTCGAGCGCAAGCCCATCGCCCCCACCGTCACCTTCGCGCTGCGCGCCGAGCAGTTCGACATCCTGTCGGTCGTCAAGGCCTCGCAAAGCATCTCCGGGGAGCTCGAGCTGCCGCGCTTGCTCGAGACCCTCCTGCGCGTCGTGATCGAACACGCGGGCGCCGGCGTCGGGTATGTGCTCCTCGTCCGCGACGAGCGTCTTTCGACCGCCGCCGCGATCGACGCGAGCAGCGGGACCGTGCAATGCCTCGATCCGGGAGAAGAATCGATGGCGGCGCTCCCGCAATCGATCCTCAACTACGTTCGCCGGAGCCGCGAGCGCGTGCTGCTCGACGACGCCACCGCCCGCCACCCGTTCCTGGAGGACGAATATTTCAAGCGCAAGCGGCCGAGGTCTTTGTTGTGCCTCCCCATCTCGCGCCAGACCCGGCTGCTCGGAATGCTCTACCTGGAGAACCACCTCGTCACCGGGGTGTTCACCCCCGGGCGGCTCAACGTGCTCGAGCTGCTCGCATCGCAATCGGCCATCTCGCTGGAGAATGCCATGCTCTATTCGGATCTCCAGGAGGAGAACGCCGAGCGGAGGCGGGCGGAGCAGACCCTCGAGGCCATCGTCGACAATTCGGCGGCGGCCATCTACCTCAAGGACAGCGAGGGCCGCTTTCTCCTCGCCAATCGACACGTGAGCCATCTCCTGGGGCGCCCGAGCGAGCAGATCCTCGGGAGGACCGACGCGGATCTCCTCCCCGCTCCGAGCGCAGCGGCCATTCGTGATCACGACCGGCAGGTGCTCGAGACGGGCGCGCCCATGGAATGGGAGGAGGAGGTGCCGTTCGCCGACGGGTCGCGCACCTACCTGTCGGTGAAATTTCCTCTCGGCGAAGGCGCCACGCCGCACACGCTCTGCGGGATCTCCACCGACATCACCGAGCGCAAACAGGCCGAGCGGGCCCAGCGCTTCCTGGCCGAGGCGACCCGCAAGCTGATGACGCTGGGCTACGACGCGACGCTCGATAACGTGGCCGATCTCGCGGTGCCCGAGCTCTCCGATCAATGCATCGTCAACGTCCCCTCGGAGGACGACACGTCTCTCCATTCGGCCGCCCGAGGCGTGCCCGCCGGAGAGCTCGAATGGCTGCGCGAGGCGCTGACCGGGCTCGTGGTGTCGGCGCCGACCGAGCCGGAGATCGGCGACGCCCGCGCCGCGCCGCTCCTCGAGCAGCGGAACGTCCACGCCTACCTCCGCGTCCCGCTCGTCGCGCGAGATCGATGCCTCGGGGTCATGTTCCTGCTTTCGACCGCGCCCGAACGTCGGTATGGCGCCGCCGATCTCTCGCTCGCCGAGGAGCTCGGACGCCGCGCGGCGCTCGCGCTCGACAATGCACGGCTCTACGCCAAAGCCCAGGAGGCGATCGGGCTCCGGGACGAATTCCTCATGATCGCCTCGCACGAGCTCAAGACCCCGATCGCCGCGCTTCAAATGCAGACGCAGCTCGTCGGGCGGCTCATGCGCCGCGACCCGTCCGCGAGCCTCGCGCCGGCGAGGATCGAGACGATGCTCCAGGTCTTCGATCGGCAGATCGGGCGGCTCGGGCATCTCGTGGACGATCTGCTCGACGTCTCCAGGCTGCACGGCGGACGGCTCACGCTCGCCTTCGAGCCGGTCGACCTCGCCTCCCTGACGCGCGAGGTCGTCGAGCGAATGGCGCCGCAGCTCGCGACGGCGGGCTGCCGGGTGGAGGTCGAGACGAACGATCCGGTGGTCGGGCAATGGGACAGGTCGCGCCTGGAGCAGGTCCTGGGAAACCTCCTGTCGAACGCAATGAAGTATGGCTCGCGTCAGCCCATTCACGTGTCCGTGTGCAGGCGGGCAGCCTCGGCGTTGCTCATCGTCCGCGACCACGGAATCGGGATCGCAGAGAAGGATCACGCCAAGATCTTCAATCGCTTCGAGCGCGCGGCGCCGGCGCAGAATTTCGGGGGGCTCGGCCTCGGGCTTTACCTGGTGCGCTGGATCGTGAGCTCGCACGGCGGATCCGTCCGGGTGGAGAGCAAGCCGGACGCCGGCGCGACGTTCCTCGTGGAGCTGCCCTTGCGTCCCCCGGGCGTGGACCACCGAGACGAAACCGCCCCGCGCCGGGGCTAGAGCGACGGGGCTAGAGCGACGGGGCTAGAGCGACGGGGCGGAGGGAGAAAGCGCGATCGAGGGGCGCGACTTGTTCTACGATGGCCGGGCGCCGCGCCTCTTCCCGGCGTGATGGGAGACCTTTCATGAAGACGTCCTTGCTTGCGATCCTCCTCGCCTCCGCGCCGCTCGCCGCGCTGCTCGCGCCGAGCGACGCCCACGCGTGCGGCGGATGCGTCGTCCCGCCCATGGTGAACACGATCGTGAACGCGCACCGAATGGCGCTCTCGGTCTCGCCGAAGCAGACGGTGCTCTGGGATCAGATTCGTTACGACGGCGATCCGGAGAGCTGGGGCTGGCTTTTGCCCGTGAAGCCCGGCGCGGTCATCGAGATCTCCACGGACGCCTGGTTCGAGACGCTCGACGCGGCGACGTCGACCACGGTGTTCGCGCCGCCCATCAGCTGTAGCAATAGCCCCGATTTCGATTGCGGCTGCGGGGCGATGTCCGATGCCGCGGGGAGCGGAGGCGAGTTCGGGCCGGGCGAGGGCGTGACCGTGGTGCATCGCGGCACGGTGGGCCCGTTCCAGACCGTCACGCTGAGCACGGAGACGCCGGGCGTGCTCGACGATTGGCTGACGAACGCCGGATACGTGATCCCCGACGACTCGGCGCCGATCATCGACGCGTACGTTGCGGAAGGGTTCGATTTCATCGCGCTGAAGTTGCAGCCGGGCAAAGGCGTGAACGAGATGAAGCCGGTCCGCGTGGTGCAACCCGGCATCAGCCCGACCCTGCCGCTGCGCATGGTGGCCGTGGGCACGGGCGCGAACGTGGACATCACGTTGTTCCTGATCACCGAGGGGCGCTGGGGCGCGAAGAACTTCGCGAATGCGCTCGTCCCGGCGGACCTCGTGTCGTGGGATTTCGCGACGAATGCCTCGAACTACGCGACGCTGCGAGACAAGACGCTCGCCGCGAACGGCGGGGCCACGTGGATCACGACGTTCGCCAAGCCGCAGGCGCTCCTCGGGCCGATCGTGGGCGCCGTGCAGGGGAGGCTGTCCATCAGCCTGGGGGTCGATGAATTCGGGTTCCCCAATAGCTTCGCGAACACGATCGCCGAGGGGTACATCGGCCAGGGCGTGATCAACAAGGAGACGAGCGACCAGACGTGCATCAGCAATTTCTCGACGTTCTCGAGCGACAACCGCATGGTCGTGGATCCGTGCCCGGCGGGCAAACCCTCGAACGATCCGTCGTGCGGGGAGGTCGCCGCGGGGGAG
This sequence comes from Polyangium sp. 6x1, assembly GCF_029946515.1. Taxonomy (GTDB): domain Bacteria; phylum Myxococcota_A; class Polyangia; order Polyangiales; family Polyangiaceae; genus Polyangium. The sequence goes on along the minus strand of NZ_JARZHH010000015.1, from coordinate 156,217 downwards.
ATCGACGCGCGCGTCTTCGAGTGCGGCGAGAGCGACGAGATCGTCGATTCGACGATGGACGACGTCGCCACGGCGCTCAATGGCCTGCACCCGAGCGACGTTTGGCTGACGCGGCTCGAAGCGAGGCTGCCGCGCGCGGCGCTGGCGAAGGACCTCGAGGTCGAGCCGGCGGAGAGCCAATCCGAGGTGGAGCACGAGATCCGGGCGCGCTCGTCGACGAACGTGGAGTCGATCTGCCCGTCCGGCGTGGTCCTCTTGCCGGGCAGCGGCCCCGGCTCGAACCAGGATCGCGGGACGTTCGTCGTGGTCCTCTCGACGCTCGGCGCGGGCCTGCTCTCCCTCGCGCGGCGGCGCCTGCGCGGCGCTCGGTCTCCCCTGCCCGCCTGATCTCGCGTCACTCCACCGAATACATGCAATAATCGGTCGAGCAGCCCTCGGTCACGCAGGCGATCATGTTCTGGCGGTTTCGGCTGGTCACGGACGAGAGGAGCGCCTGGCAATCCTTCATCGCGAGCCTGCCGCCGCAGGCCTTGACGACGGGGGCGCACGCCGATTGCGTGGAGGGCTCGATGCAAGGCGCCTTGCGCACGGCGGACATCGCGCACTGGTTCGCGGCGTCGAAGGTGCAGATCGATTGCTTGCCGCTCTTCGCGAGGAGACAATCGACGGCCTTCTCGGCCACGTGGGGCTTGAGCCCGTGCGCGAGCTTGCCGCACATGTCGCGCGTGTCCATGAAGCTCTCGCATTGAGGCCCCGGCGCGCGCAGGGTGTCACACCCCTTCGGCGCGACGCCGTCGTCGTCACACGCGGAGAGTCCCAGATCCGGGGTCGTCTGCCCGTCGAGGGATGCGACGAAGACTTGCTCGCTCGGCTCGCCCGCGCCCGGCGGGCCCGGCGGATGCGCCGCCCCACTTCCTTTCGCGGCAGGCGGGCCCTCCTCGGGCAACGTGACGACCGGCGCCGCGACGACGGGATCGCCGGCCGCCCCGGGTTGCGCGGCGCCGCCGCACGCGCCCGAGGCCATCGTCGCGGTGAGGAGGAGAAACCGGGAGCGGTCGATCTGCATGGCAGCGAGAGAACATCGGAGCGAGGCGCGGACGTCAAGGGGGAGGCGCGCGGGGAGCGTCAGAAGACGCGGCGGTCGAAGATCTGCGAGCGGCGCGGCCGCGGGGCAAACGGGACGAGATACGGGTGCGACGCGCCGTCGGGCGGGCCGCTTTCATTGCGCGCCGCGTGCTCGCGAAAGACCTCGACGTCGCGCTCGATGCTCTGGCCGAGGCGCCCGTCGCCGCCGAGGTAATCGCGGAAGAGGCCGAGGCGGAGCGTCGCGACGAAGGCGGGATCGACGATGGCCACGTTGCATTCGCCCTCGTATTCGAAGCCCCGATCGTTGACGTTGCAGCTCCCGACCGTGACGAAGACGTCGTCGACGAGCAGGAGCTTTCCATGATGGTCGATCTCCTGGACGCGGCGCTTGCCGCGGCCGTCGCGGCCCGCGCAGCGGAGCGCGTAGAGCTCGAAATCGGGGAGGACCTCGCGGATGCGCTCGAAGCAGGCGTGGCTCCAGGCGCCGCTGAAAGGGTGGTTCGCCTGCGCCTCGCTCGTGATGACGAGGACCGCGAGGCGCGGGTTTTTCCGGGCCGCCTCGGCAATCGCCTCGCTCACGTAGGTGGATCGGAAGTATTGATCCTCGACGTAAATCAGACGACGGGCGGCGGCGATGGCGCGGAGGTAGACGTCGAGGATGCCGCGCTCGGCGTGCGGCGCGGGCATGGTACGGACGACCTGCACGGCCGAGCGTCCCGGGGCTTCGGGGAGCAGGGCGGGCTCGGGCGGCGGGACGTACGTGGAGCGCTCGGCGTTTGGCGCGCCGTGATCGAGGAGCCGATTCCACCGCTCGCGGAAGTTCTCTTCGAGGTGGGCGACGCTCGGCCCCTCGATGCGCGCCACGAAATCGTGGCGGGGGGGGTTGTCGGCGGCAGAGAGCCCGTCCTTGACGCGGGCGCGGAATGCGCTCGGCCGCATGAATCGGCAGCGGCCCGGCTCGAAGAGGCGGTGGTGGCGGGTGTCCCAATCGTTCTGGCGCATGTTCATGCCGCCGCAAAACCCGACGCGGCCGTCGACGACCACGGTCTTCTGGTGGAACGAGCCGATCTGCACCTCGCCGAGGAGGCGGTTTCCAAGCGAATGCCGCGCGTCGAAGATCGGGCGCTCCGTGGGGTTTTTCTCGGCGAGGACCTCGAATCCGTCCCCCGCGGTGAGCGCGACGCGGCGCGCCTCGCCGGGCATGGGCAAGAGCGGCGGGTCCCAAAGAAGGAGCTGCACGAGGACGGACTCTTTGGCCCGGGATTCGAGGATGCGCTGGATGGTATAGGCCTCGCGCTCCGCGGGCTCCGCGAGGGGCTCGGGGCGCAAGAGCTCGAGCTCCGGCTCGTAGACCCACGTGACGGCGCGAATCGAGCGGCGCGCCGCGAGGAGCGCCTCGGCCACCGCGCGCCAGCCGTCTTCCCCGTCGACGAGCACGTCCACGCGATTGCCGAGCGTCGGGGGATATCCAATGTGGGAAAACCACACGTAATCGAGGACGACGTGGGCCGTGATGCGGTCCTTTCCGCAATCGACGCGCTCGACGCGGGAGCGGACGCCTTCGAGGGCGCTCATCGCGGCGAGGACGTTGCCACATTTCCCGGGTGTCAGGAAAAGCGTGGTGCGAAGCGAGCGCAAAACGAAGGGCGAGGCCCCGGGCTCCACGACGAGCTCATAGTCGCCGCGTCGCGGCAAGATGACGCGGCTCTGGCCAGGCGCGATCTCCTCCGCCACCGCGGCCCCCCGCGGGCCGAGGAGACGTATGGATGCACCCTGGACAGGCGTGCCGTGAGGCGTCGTGACCAGGACTTCGAGCTCGGCCCGTTCCCTCCGCATACGTCCTCCCCTAAGGAAAGCCGTAGTGCCAAGCGGGCGGACTCGAAAGCGTGCATACGCGAGCAAAACCACGAACGACTGCGTACGTACGTACGCAAGAAACGGGATTGCTACCGTCCCGAAAAAAACCGGTAGTATGCCGATACCTGGAGGATCGACCTACCGATGAAGGCGGGTGAGCAACGCGCAGATGCGCTGTCGATGACGAGGGATGAGGCCCTCGGGACGATCCCTCCAGGATCGGGGGCTGTGGCGACGACCGCCACCTGGCTCGACGAGCTGCTCGTCAGTGAACACCTGCACGTGGCTTTCCAGCCGATCGTGGATCTCGGCACGGGCGAGGTGATGGGGCGCGAGGTGCTCGGGCGCCTCGGCCCGGGTGCGTCGGAGGCGCACGCGCGTGGTGTGTCGGGGCCGCAGGCGCTCCTCGAGATGGCGCACTCGCACGGAAAACTCGTGGCCGTCGACCGGCGCTTCCGCGAGATCGGGATCGAGACGCTCGCGCGTGTCGGATCCGAGGGCGTGTTTTTCCTGAACGTCGATCCCCGGGTGATCGACGACCCGGCCTTCAGCGCGGGTTTCACGCGGCGGCTCCTCGAGGAGCATGGGGTCGCGCCGACGCGGATCGTCCTCGAGCTGACGGAGTCGGGGGCGGTGCTCGACAGCGACAGGCTCGAGCGAATCGTGCGGCACTACGCGAGCCAAGGGTTCCGGATCGCGCTCGACGACGTGGGCGCGGGCTACGCGTCGCTGACGGCGCTCGTACGCGTGCGGCCGCATTTTTTGAAGCTCGACAAGGCGATCGTCCGGCACCTTTCGGGGGATCCGCTGCGCGCGCACCTCGTTCGATCGCTCGCGGATTTCGGGCGACGCGCGGGGATTCAGGTGATCGCCGAGGGCATCGAGGACGAACACGATCTGCATGCGCTGCTCGCGTGCGGCGTGGAGCTCGGTCAGGGGTATTTGCTCGCGAGGCCTGCGCCGGAGCTCTGCGCGCTGCCGGCGACCGTGAAGGATCTCGTGCGGCGTGCGGCGAAGCAGGCGGAGGGGGATGGCCGGTCGATCCCGCCGCCGCGTACGATCAGCGCGCTCCGCGGCTCGCATGCGTCCGTGCTGCCAGGGGCACCCGCGGGAGAGGTCGCGGAGGCGCTTCGGCGATCGACCGCGTACGCGGCGCTGCCGGTGGTGGACTGTGATGGACACGTGCTTGGGCTCGCGATGCGAGAGCGGCTGCTCGACGAGCTCGCGCACACGCGACGCGGCGGCCGCCCGATCATGGAGCTGATGGATCCGCTTCCGCTCCGGGTGGACGAGGCGACGCCGCTGCCGGTGGCGCTGCGGCTCGCGACGTCGCGGGACGAGCCGCGCACGTACGATCCGGTGATCGTGGAGCATCACGGGCGGTACCTCGGCATCGTGACGATGCAGGTGCTCATGCGGGCGGTTGCGGACGGGGAGTTCTAGGTTCACCGCCCGAGAGGGCGTAGCAGCGTACCGAACCCCGCTTGCACGCGTTGCAAACGCTGATCAGCGCGTACAAGACCCCGCGTGCACGCGTTGCAAACGGGTCTTCGAGCGTGCGTTGTGCCGCGTGCACGCGTTGCAAACGGGTCTTCGAGCGTGCGTTGTGCCGTCTGCACGCGTTGCAAACGGGTCTTCGAGCGTGCGTTGTGCCGTCTGCACGCGTTGCGAACGGGTCTTCGAGCGTGCGTTGTGCCGTCTGCACGCGTTGCGAACGGGTCTTCGAGCGTGCGTTGTGCCGTTTGCACGCGTTGCAAACACCGATCGGCGTCAGAGCGTCGATTCAGGCCCGTAGCAGGCGCCGACGAAGCCGCAGTGGAGCTTGCGGCAACGATCCAGCGGGACGGGGTCGAAGCGGTCGGCCCAGCGTGCTTCGGCGAAGCGCTCGCCGAGGGTCCTGAGCTCGTTCGAAAAACGGTCGTGCTCGGCGTTGGTGATGGTGCCGTCTGCGCCGTCCGTGGCGAGGAAGATGGGCTCGGGGGAGGAGCCTGCGAGGAAGACGACGCCTGCGCGGATGCGTCGTTCGGGCTCGCGGCGGTGCATGCTGAGGGCGTAGGCGTGGAGCTGGAAGGCGTAGACCGAGAGGTCGGAGCGTGGGCGTGAGAGTTTGTAGTCGATGACGTCGACGGTGCCGTCGGGGCGGAAGACGACGAAGTCGACGGCGCCGCGCAGGCCGATGGCGCGCGGGGAGCCGTCGGGCGCCGGGGAGAGGCCGATCGTGAGGACGAACGGCTCTTCGCGAAGCATGCGGAGGCCTTGATCGCGGATGGCGCGGGTGTAGGGGCCGTCGAGGAAGCGCGCGATGCCTTCGGCGATGCGGGAGGCTTCGGGCGTTTCGGGGCGGAGGCCGGCGAGGGCGAGGCGGCGGCGGACGTCGGCGACGTCGACGGGGCGGCCGAACGCTTCGCGGGGCCAGCGTTCGAGGACGCCGTGCGCTGCGAGGCCGCGGGTGCGCGGATCGAGGTCGGCTTCGGTGTCGACCTCGACGGGCGAGGCGGCGGGGTCGCCGGGCAGCTCGACGTAGCCTGTGCTGATGGGCTCGTCGAAGCCCATGAGCTGGCGCAGGCGGAAGCGGCGCGCGCAGCCTTGGAAGAGCGAGAGCGGGGTCGTGGCGATCGAGATCGTGCGGGTCGGCGGACGCTCGGGCCAGGGCGGCGCGGGGCCGGTGGGGGAGACGGCGCCGTGGCGCGCCTCGCGCGGCTGCGCGTGGGGGTCGGCGAGGAGCGCCGAGGCTTGCTCGCGGCGCGTGATGGCGTCCTTGATCGTGGGCTTCGAGAGGCCGTCTTTCAGGGACTCGAACGCGGAGCCGCCTTTCGCGCGCTTGCGGGCCCCTTCCGGCGGGTCGGGCACGCCGATCATGACGAGCGCGCGCTTCGGGCGCGTGATGGCGACGTACGTGAGACGCTGCCGCTCGGCGAGCTCGCGCGCGCGGGCGAGCTCGTCTGCTTTCGCTTGCGCTTCCGTGCGGAGTGCGTCGAGCACGGGCCGCTCGCCTCGTTCGAGGCGTGAGAGCATCACGTCGGAGAGCGGGTCCGGCCTGGATGCGTGGTGCCGCAGGATCAGCGTGGGCTTGGGGCCGCCGAGGGAGGCGATCTGGAGGCCCGAGGGCCGCGGCGAGACGCCTGCGTCGAGGTCGAGGACGATCACGACGGGGAAGTCGAGGCCCTTGCTCGCGTGGATCGTCATGAGGCGGACGGCGTCTTCTTCTTCGGCGAACGTGGCTTCGTCGCGCTCGTCGGAGTCGTCGCGCATGCGGCGATCGAGCCAGCGGACGAAGCCGGGCAACGAGCCGCCGCGACGCCGCGCGACGCCGAGGAGACGATCGACGTGGCCGATGCGCATCTCGGGGCGAGGCATGGAGGCGAAGACGCGGTCGAGGTCGAAGGCTGCGACGGCCGCGCGGATGGCCTCGCCGGGGTGCAGGCGCAAGGCCGCGCGACGGAGCTCGACGAAGCGGCGGACGAAGTCTTCGAGGCGCGTGCGATCCGAGGGGCCGAGTCTTTCCCACGCGGGCAAGGTCGGGAGCAGGCGCGCGGCGTCCGATCGTTCGAGGGGCAACGACAAACCCGTTTTCGGCGCGCCGAGCCACGCGAGTGCGGCGTCGGACAAACCGACCGCGGGGCCACGCAGGACCGTGGCGAGCGCGAGGCGGTCGCGGCGATCGACGAGGAGGCGAAGGACGGCGGCGACGTCGCGGACCTCGGAGGTGTCGAAGAGGGCGCGGCCCGCGACGACGTGCGGGACGTCGATGCGCGCGAGCGCGAGCTCGAGGAGCGGGAGCGTCTTCCTGCGACGCGCGAGGATGGCGATGTCACGGAACGAGCCTTCTCCGCTGCGGACGTAGCGCGCGGTGAAGGCGGCGGCGACGAAGGCTTCGCGCATGGAGCGCGTGGCGCCGCGGACGACGGGCTCGGCGTCGGGCGGCGAGGCGCCGTCGTCGTCGACGAGCACCACCTCGCCTGCGCCTTGGGCTTCCGCGACGGGGACGAGGTGATCGGCGGGGCCGTAGACGACCTCGAAGTCGCGCGGGGATGCGTCTTTCGGGGTGTGGAAATCGTGGCCGGAGAAGGCGTTGACGAAGTCGAGGATCTTGCCGCCGCTGCGGCGGCTCTCGCGGAGCGCGACGAGGTCGGCGCGGGCCTCGGGGGCGCAGATCTCGGGCGCGAGGGCGAGGGCTTCGCGGGCGAGCGGGCCGCAGAGCTCGCCCGTGATGCGCGAGAAGACGGCGACGTCGGCGCCGCGGAAGCCGTAGATGGATTGCTTGCGGTCGCCGACGAGGAAGAGGCCGTGGGCGACGAGGTTTTCCGCGATGGGCGCGCGGCCGGGGGGGCGATCGCTGTCCTCGCGCTCGCGCAGGAGGTAGACGATGTCGCGCTGCGCGCGGCTCGTGTCCTGAAACTCGTCGACGAGGAGCGCGTCGATGGAAGCGCGGACCTGCGCGGCGATCTCGGGGCGATCGCGGAGGCCGTCGCGGGCCATGCGCAGCATGTCGCCGAAGCTCAGGAGGCCTTCCTGGCGACGGAGGGCGCCGAGGCGCGTGCGCGCGTCTTCGAGGAGCGCGACGATGCCACGCTCGCGCACCGAGAGATGCGGCGCCTCGCGGAGGATGGCGAGCAGGCCCGCAGCGCGCTCGGCGTTGCTGTCGCCGGGCAGTTCTTCGCGGAAGGCGGCGAACTCCTTGTCGGCGTCGCTCGTCTTGCCCCGCATGGCGATGGCGAAGAGCTCGCGGAGTGGCTCCTCGGCCGCAGCGGGGACGAGCTCGCCGGGGCTCGCCTGCGCGAGGGCGCGCGCGAGGACCTGAGCTGCGTCCTTGGTGCGCTGTCCGCCCGCGATGCACGTGGCGACGATGGAGTCGAGCGAGGCGCGGAGGGAGCGCGCGCCGCTTTCGTGTTCGGCGAGCAGGAGCTCCGAAGGCAAGAGGCCTTCTTCGTCGAGGCGGTCGCAGAGGCTCGCGACCTGCTTGCGCGCGCCCCACACGCCGTTCGCCGCGGCGACGAGCGCGCGCGCCGCCTCGGCGCGGTCGCCGCCGGCCGAGAGCGCGGCCGAGAGGGCCTCGTCCACCGCGAGATCCGCGAGCGCCTGCGCCTCGTCCTCCTCGACGACGCGCGCCTGCGGATCGACGCCGAGCGCGAGCGCATGCGTGCGGACGATCTGCTGCGCGAGGCCATGCAGCGTGTCGATGCGCGCACCCGCGGAGCGACCGAGCGCGTCCGCCGCGCGGCGCTTGATCTCGGGGATCGACGGGGGATCGTCGAGGACAGCGCGTCGCGCATCGATCAACGCGGCGAGCTTGGGCGCGGGTCCTTGCTCGTCCCACGCCGCGATCTCGGAGAGCGCCGCCTGCACGCGGGCCGCGATCTCCTGCGCCGCCGCGCGCGAAAAGGTCGTCGCGACGATCCGCTCGGGCGGGATCGGCTCGGCGGGCTCGTCGCCTTCGGCCCGGCCCATCGAGCTGAGCCCGAGCGTGAGCAGCACGTAGAGCGCCGTGAGCCGGTACGTCTTGCCCGTGCCCGCGCTCGCGGCGACGACGATGTTGCGCCGGAAGGCGTAGAGGAGCGCGTCTTCGGGCGGGAGCGTGATCGTCGTCATCCGCCGCCCTCTTCGTCCGCCTCGCCCGGCACCACGGCCGGCCTGCGGCAGACGTCCCGCGCGTCACACCGATCGCAGAGATCACCCTTCACGGGGCGTGGCTCGATGTTTCCGTCCCAAAGCGAAAGCACCACCTTGCGGGCCGTGCGCTCGGCGTCGAGGCGTTTGTCTGCGATGGCGCGTCGATCCGTGTCCTTCGCCGGCGAGGCCTTGATCTCGCCGCGTTTGTCCGCGCCGAGGTAGAGCGCCTGCACCTCCTCGGCGCCCGTCGCCCGCGCCACGGCCGCGGCGTAGAGCGGCAGTTGCAGGTGGAGCGTTCCCTGCTCGCTCTTGCTGGGGATCTGGCCCGTCTTGTAGTCGACGACGCGCACCGCGCTCTTGCCGCCGTCGCCCCGATCCACGCGGTCGATCTTGCCCTCGACGAAGACCGACGCGCCCGGCGGCTGGTCCCCCTCCCCTTCCCCTGGCATCGGCGCGATCGGGAGCGCGTCCCACGGCGCCGCGCCCTGCGGGCCGAAAGGCTGCTCGGCGAGCGCGAAGGAAAAACCTTGCTCGTCGAGGCCGTGCGCGACGAACCCGAGCGCGACGTCGACGGCCGCGATCAAGAGCTCCCGCCGGAGCGGCGCCGCCTCCTTGTCCGCGCCGACCGCGCGCAACGCCGCCTCGCGCGCCGCTTCGAGCGCCTTGCGGCGGTTCGCCCGGCCGCCCGCCTCCCACGCCGCCTGAAACGCCGCCGCCGTGGCCGCGTGGACCTGCGTGCCGCGCTCGCGCGGATCGGCCGCCTCGAGCGCGTCCTCCTGGCGACGCGTCTTCCACACGCGCCGAGCAAACCCCGCGAACGCGCAGCCCGCGGCCTTCTCGATGTGCGTGACCGCGATCGGCCGCGAGGGCATGTCGCCGCCCACGCAAGCGCGGAGGTGCGCGGCGAGCTCGGGATCGGCCGCGTCGATCCGGCCCGTGAAGGGCCCCGCGTCGGCGCGTGGATCGAGGAAAAACGCGAGGCGCGCGCGCTCGATGGAGACACGATCCGCGATGAGCGGCGCCGGCAGCGAGCCAGCCGAGAGCGCGACGAGCTCCGCCCCGCGCGGATCGATCCGCGAGGCCGCCCGCGACACACGCGACGAGGGCTCGACGCGCTCGGGGATCTGCGATCGAAGCGCGCGCGTGACGGTCGGGTGCGGGGCCGCCTCGTCGTCGGTGGTGCTGTACGCGAGCACGACGCGACGCGCCCCGCCCATGGCCCACGCGAGCTCGGCGCGCCGGATGCGATCGCGCTCGCGCGAGGTCGGCGGACGCGCCGAGGCCGGCAGGGTCGACCAGAGCCGCTCGTCGATGAGCCCGCCGTCCGACTCCGGCCCATACCCGCCCGGCCCGAGGCCCGTGACGATCAGGACCTCGTACCGGATCCCACAAAGCTCGGAAGGTCGGGCGATCCGAACGGCGCTGGCCCGGCTGCCGCCGCCGTCGGACCGCCCCTGCAAGGCGCCCGCCCGACGCACCTCGGCATAAAGCTCGTCGACGCGGGCCGGCGCGTCTTCGAGGCCGAGCATGGCCGCCGCCTCCACGACGGCGCGCGTCGCGTCACGAATGGCCCGCACCGCGGCCTGTCCTTCGCCAATGGCCTTGAGCGCGAGGGACCTTCCGCGGAGCGCCTCGACGCGGAGCGCCGCGCCGAGCTCGCCCATCGAGGGCCGGCCGAGATCGAGTTTGTCGCAGAGCGCGCCAAACCGCGCCGCAATCTCGGCCCGGGTTTTTCCTTCCGCGAGGAGCGCGACGCTCGAAAGCATTCGCGTGAGCGCGTCCGGCATCCACGCCTCGTCCGTGTCGCCCGAAGCTTCGATGACGGCGCGGAGATTCTCGACGAGCAGCGTGCCGGTCCGATCGACCTCGACGGGGACGTCCCGGAGCCTGTGCGCGAGCAATGCGGCCTTCGCCTCGGCGTCGCGCTCGGCGCGCTCGGAGACCCAGATACCCGAATGAAGGCCGGGCGCGCGAAGGATATCGATGACGCGCTCGCGCGTGACGGGCCCGGCCGCGAGCGCGAAGAGGCCAAGCGAGGCGCGGCCCTCGGGCGAGGCGTCGGGCGAGGGGCCGCGCGGCTCGTGAAAAGGAATGCGGGCGTCGGAGAGGGCGGCGCGGAGCGGATCGAGGGTGCCGTCGTCGAGCGCGGGCACGAGGATCGCAATGGATTCGGGCGGGACGCCGCTGCCGAGCGCGGAGAGGACCTCGGCCGCGACGGCGCGCGCCTCGCCCTCGGGGCCCGCGGCGCGCAAAACGAGGGAGGCCGCGCCGTCGCCGAGGGCGCTCCAATCGATGGAGGGGCCAAACGTGAGCTCGGACCAGCGTTTTTCGAGGACGGTGGCGACGCCGCCGACGGCCTCCTCGTCGAGGTCGGTCGGGTCGAACAGCGATTCGCCCGAGAAAAGCGGCATCTCGACGACGAGCCCACGGCCGCCGGCCTCGCGTGCGCGGGCATGCAAGGCTTCGAGCCAGGAGAGGTCGTCGGCCTCGAAGGAGAGGAGGCCGGAGACGGTGACGTCGTACGCCGACATTTCCTGGAGGAGGGCGTCACAAGGGCCGCGGCGAAGGGCCCGAGACAGGACGAACCCGGCGCTGCGGGGATCGACGAGGCTCTTTTGCGCGAGGATTTCGTCGGCGCGGCGCATGACCTCGGCAAGGAGCGCGGCCTGGGGGCCCTCGGCCTGGAAAAGGTGGTCCGGCCGAACCCCCGCGCGCCGGAGGCGGCCGAGGGCGGAGTCGACGACGTCGGCAAACGCAACGCGCTCGGCCGGTGGGTCAGGAAGATCGACGCCAGCGACGGGGCCAGCCTCGAGGGCGACGCGGGAGACGAGGCGGGTGACGGCGTTCGAAGCGAGGCCACAATCCGGCTCGACCATGGCGAGGGCGCCCTGCACGAAGGCGCGCAAGGTCCTGGCGCCGCGAGCAGCTTGGCCCGGCGCAGCAAGAGCGAGCTCGACATGGCGATCGGTCGGCGCGAGAAACAGGGGCGCCTTTTTGGCAGGGGGGGGATCCCGCGGCAAGAGGTTTCCCGGGGGGACGGCCGGTGAAACCGGGGACGAGGGTGGGGGGTTTGCCAGGGTTGGTTCAACCTGGGGACGTGGAGCCGGGGCGCTGCCCCGGGCCCCGCGGGGGCTACGCGCCCCTCGACCCGCGCCAGGGCCAGCCCTGGACCATTTGGGGAAGAACTGCGCTCCGCGCAGTTCTTCCCACAGGCCGTTGGTCGCACCGCGTCGCCAGTTGAAACGACAGCGCTGCTGTCTTGGTTGGCAGCGCCGCCTTGCCGGTTGAAACGGCAGCGCTGCTGTCTTGGTTGGCAGGATCGGTTGTGGTCTTGACCTGGCCCGTTCGATGAACTGCGCATCGCGCAGTTCATCGACCACGAGTCCAGCGCTTGCGCTGGTCCAGGTCCAGGAGCGGATAGCTCCTGGTGGGGCCTGGGGCAAAGCCCCAGCGAAGCGCCTTCGAGATGAGACGTTTTCACTTCTTCCCTGGTTGCCCCAACCGGTACCCTCCCTTGCCATGTCCGACAGCGATGCACACCACGACGAGGGGACCGCGGTCGAGGCCTGGCAGCTCGACGTGCAGCTCCGCGCGGCCGAGGCCGAAGGCCGGAGCGAGCTCGCCGCTCCGCTCGCCGAACGGCTCTTCGAGATTCGCGACAAGCACCTCGGCGCGTTTCACCTCGACACCCTCGCCGCCGCCACCACGGCGCTCACGCATTATACCAAGCTCGCACAATGGGCCCCCGCCCTGAGCCTCCTCGAACGCCTCCTCGACGCCCGCATGCTTCGCAGCGCCGAGGAGCCTGCCGCGCTCGAAAAGCCCCTCCGAGGGTTGTCCGACCTCGCCCGGCTGCTCCGCCACGAAGGCGAGCTCGACAAGGCGCGCCGCGCCGCGACGAAGGTCCTCGACATCAAGCGCAAGATCCTCGGGGAAGAGCACATCGAGGTGGCCTCGGCCTTCGCGCTCCTCGCCGACATCGAGCTCGAACGCGGCGAGCTCGACGGCGCCGCGGACGCCGCGCTCGCGGCGTTCAAGATTCGAGGCGAGCACCTCACCGACCATGCCGCGGACGTCTATACGGACGTCCTCCGAATTGGCGACGTCTTCGTCGCGCTGAAAGACCACGAGGAGGCGCGCAAGAGCTACCGGCTCGCCGTCGACATCGCGGCCAGGGCGTTCGACGGCGACCCGCAGAAGATGGGGGAGGCGCTCCTGCGTTACGGGCGCGCGGCGCTCGCCGAAGAGAAGCCGGAGCTCGCCGAAAGGCCACTCGAGGGTGCGCTCGAGATGTACGAAAAAGCGTGCGGGGCGAAGGACCTCTCCCTCGTCGTGGTGCTGGACGAGCTCGGCAAGGCGTACGTCGCGCTCGAGGATTACGACGCCGCCGAAAAGACGTTCGAACGCATGCGTGACGTCTATGCAGTGCATTACCCCCCCGAGAGCACGCATTGCGCGGTGCCGACGTTCCACCTCGCGAACGTCGCGACGAAACGCGGGGATCACGCGCGCGCGGCGTCGCTCTACGAAGAGGCGCTCTCGGTCGCGGAGAAGGAGTTCGGGAGCGAGAGCCTGCGCCTTCACGTGGCGCTCGACCACGCGGCGGAGGCGCGGCTCGCGGAGGGGAACCTGCCGCGCGCGAAGGAGCTCTCGACGAGGCTCTTGCAGCTGCTCGAGCCTCACGTCGCCGGCCCCGACGATCCGGCGCTCTTACCGGCGGTGCGCAAGTTGACCGATATCGCGCTTCGCCAGACGGTGGCCGGCGCAGACGAGCTCCACGTCAAGGAGGTCGAGCGGCTGCTCAAGTGGAGCATGCGTCTGATGGAGGCGGCGACGGCGAAAGTCCAGGCGGAGACGGAGGCGCTCAAGGCGAAGCGCGTGCAGGCACAGGAGGAGTCGTCAGGGGAAACGTCTGGCGAATGAAGACTGCGTGGGGCGTTCGGTACTGCCACGTCATCGACGGAGGTCGGATCCGCTGCGCCCTGACACTCGCACTTGCGAGGAGCTCCGCGAACGTGCCGGCCCCGCCACCGGACCCCGCCAAGCGGTAACTCGCACCTCCCCTGAGCCCCACGGCCTCCCCCGGCACGCTGCTCCGACATCCTCCTGCCCACGCCTCCGAGCCTCCAGACAGCTTGTCCGCCCTGCTCGATGTACGGAGATGTACATCAGACGAGCATCTCGGACCTGCTCGAACAGCCAAGGCCAGCCTACCGCAAGCAGGTCGGACCTGCTCGAAGCCCCCGAGCCCACCCCCTGCGAGCAGGTCCGAGATGCTCAGCGCAGGCTCACCTCGGCGCGGGCGAGTGCCTCGTATCTCGTTGTGAGAGGCGGCGGTACGTGGGGCCAGCGTGTCCGAGGAACTCGCACGACGAGGCGGCGAGGCAAGGAACCAGGTCCGAGGCGCTACGGAGTGGCGGACGTCACCCCTACGTACGAACCTCGATCCGCTCCGGCTCCATCATGAAGGGGGGTGTCGGAGGAGCTTGCCTTGCGGGTCTTCGATTCGAGGTCGGCGTGGGAGAGGAGGCGCATGAGGACGGTGACGTCGGGCATGGTCTCGCCAGAGGCTTTGGCGAGATAGGGGGATAGGAGCGTGGAGAGCGCGGCATTGACGCGCTCCGCGTGTACGTCGTCGGCGGCGGGGAAGGTAACGGCGTGTGAGTGAAGGGAGCAAGAGGATATTCGCGACGTTCGAAGAGCGTCTCCGGGCCGTCCCGTCATTCATCCTCGACGACACGGATGGGTAGCCACTTGAACCCGGTCACGCCCGCGTCCTTGAAGATGCGCCAGACCTTGGGGGTGACCAGGAACTTGGGTTGCGAGAGTACGGCCGTCTTCAGATCGCCGTTCCACCGCGCGATACCAAAATGCTCCCACATCCGATTCACGTCCTGGGCCCCGATGAGGTCCAGGGCGCGGTAGGCGATACGCGTGGGTTCCTTGAGGGAGTAGCCTATTCTGCTGCGCTGGCAGGACTTGCACACCTTGCCCCGTTCGATCCCGGTCGAGTGCGGCGATATCGGGGGGAGCGTATGCGACGCCCACATCTGCCTCCAGGGGAGCTTGACCTGCCGCATGTCCTTCTGCCTTGCGTACACGCTCCGAAAGGAGATCCCCGAGAGGCCTGCGCCTTCGAGGGTCTCGGCCAGACGCTCGTCGACCAGGATCTCGTCGTAGCTGGACACGGCGCGGAACTGCCGGAGCTTGCCCATGCTCTCCGCGTCCGAGCCATCGAGCACGTACGCCGAGGTTTGCCGCATCCCAGCGCCACACGCCGGGCATGCGGTCGAGATGTCGTAGTCCGTGCCGAACCGAGGCCCCCCGAGGACGAAAATTTCCGAGGGGCTGAGCGCCACGATCAATCGAGCAGCCTCGAACTCCTCGTCCGTGTACTCGTCCCAGCGATCCTCGAACCATTCGACCTTGTAGGCAAGGAGAAGCTTCTGCAGGAGGGGCAGCCGAGGGTCCTCGACGTCCACGATGACGTCGACGAGAACCTGCCGTAGAACTTTGTAATCGTGCACCGTGACGACATCCGTCCCGCAGCCCGCCGGAGCGAGGATGGTCTGCTCTCCCTCTGGGACATGGTGGCCGTGGAAAGATATTTTTACCTTGGTTTTCATCGCTCGACGTCCGGTTCACCCAATCAATCGAAGTAATGTTCGATCGCCTTGAGCCAGTGGGGAGAGTCCGCGTAGACTTTCTGGTAAGCCTTCCAGATCCTGGGCAGGTCGTCGAACGGTATCCCTTTCATAGCCTCGCGCAGCTTGTTCGTGACCACCTGGTGCGCCTCGTTCATCCCGCCGACAATCCCGTATTCCTTTCCGTCGGGCCGATAGAGGTCCTCGTTCATTTGCAGGTTGAAGATCGCCCCCGCGATCACCACCTGCTCCAGGATCGCCCCGGCCCGCGTCTTCTGCTTCCGCGCCGGGCAGCCCTCTTTCGTCTGCTCGCATGAAGTGACGTTCAACGGCTTCCGGTCTGCCGTGTCCACGAGCTGTGGGAGCGCGCCGCCTCGATCCACGAGCCCGTGCTCCTTGTCCGCCCACTTCGCCTCCTGCTGCGGGAGGATCGACTCGCGGGGCAGGACACCTTGTCGCGGCAAAACAGGATCTTGCTGCTGCGCCGGGGCCGAAGCACGCGGAGGCGGCGGGCCCTCCTTCGGCTGCGGGAGGCGATGCTTCTCGACGCGCTTCTCGACGCTGCCCTCGTCGCCGCCGCCTTTGCGTTCCTCGTCGCCGCCGCGCTTGCCAGGCGTTTGGCTCGGGCTCCCGTCCTCCGCTTTCTTCTCCTCTTTCGGCGCATCCTTCGCCGGCGGCGATTTCGGTCGCGGCGGCGGCGGGCATTTCAGCGTGTTGTACGGGATCGGCAAGACACGCACGCTCTCTGGCGGCGCATAGGGGTCGTAGGTGAAGGTGGCGCGCCCTTCGACCTTCCGCGCGAACTCCATCCGGCTGCGCGTGGTCCACACCGTTGCCGACCCCTGCTCATAGGCCCACTGGGTCAGGCCGGGCGGGACGTCTGGCGGCTTGACGCAGACGCGGAACTCCAGCGCACGCGCGGGCGAAGCGCAGAAGAGAAGGCTCAGCGGCAGCAGGAACGAGGTGAAGACGTCACGGCGCATGGAACCTCCCGCGCCAATGGTATCGGCCCCTTCGAGCCGAATGGGCATCCCTGTCACGGAACCGTCGTCGAGAAGCAGCTCTCCCAACTCCCCGCCTGGCCATTCTGGCCTCCACGTGGTGGAACTTTCCGGAAGGCAAAGTCGAGAGGGACGAACTACCCATCGAAGCAGCCCGACGCGAGCTCTTCGAAGAAGTGGGGCTCGACGCGGAGCTCGCCTCGCTGGAGCTCATCCATCAAGGCGTCTTCGATCTTTTTGGGATCTCCTGGGAGGGCTTTTTTTATTTTGCCCATCACGTGAGCGGCGACGCGGAGCCACGCGAGGGAGAGGGAATCGCTCTTTCTTGGTCGACGCTCGAAGAACTCAGCAGGCTTGCGTCGCTCCCTGGCCTTCTCGAAGAGGTCGCCCGCCACGTGCAACGACAGGGGCTGTCGACGCATCAGGCGTGACGAGAAGCCTCTCTCATGGACAAAGGACGCCCCTTACAGCCGAACCTCAACCCGCTCCGGCTCCATCGTCACCCCGAGGTACGCGAGCGCCTCGCTCGGGTCCGTGAACACACCCACGGGCCGCTCGTCCGTGCGCACCTGCCGCGTCACCTGCAGGATCCCCACCGCCGTCTGCACCAGCGTCGCGATCTTCTGGAAGTCCCTCAAAAAGTACTTCCGCAATCGACCGAACTCCGCCTCGAAATCAGGGTCGTTTCGCGGCGGCGCCGGGCGCGCGTCGATGAGCATCATCGTCCGCGGGCGCGAGACGTACCCGATCGCCGTTTCCATTTCGACGAACGTCTCCCGCAGCGTATCGATGCTGGGATAAGGGACGCTCGTCCGTGTCGCGATCACGAGCCTCCGCGTCACGTCGTGCCGCAGGACCATGTACGGGCTGCGGTAGACCTCCCTGGGCCCGACGCGACTCGAAGGGACAATCGTCACGGGCCGGACTCCCGCGTGCACGTGACCATGTGGAGCGATGAGCCTTCGAGCGTCTGGACCTCGACGGCACGGCCAAAGCGCGTGCGCGAGACGAGCGCCCGGATCGCCGGGGCGTCGCGCGGGACGACAGCCCATTCGAGCAGGTGCTCCATCATCGGCAGATCCGTGAGGTCCGGGCCGAGCGCCGTCCACACCACGGTCCCCGAAGGCGCGAGGTGGCCCCAGATCCAGTCGAGCAGCGCCACCGCGTCGTCGTCCGAGAGGTAATCGAAGAAGCAGAGCGCGTAGACCATGTGCTGCGGTCCAAGGAAGATCTCCGAGCCCGAGCCCGAGAGGCTCAAAGGCTCCGCGCAGAGGAACGTCATCGACGAGGCATGGCCCGCCTCCGAGGCCTGGTGGTTGCCCCGGCGCAGCGCGTCCGGATCCGGGTCGATGCACGTCGCCGCGATCGCGCCCTCGCCCGCCTCGTCCATCGCGTCGAGCAGCTCGTCGCCGCCGCCGCTCGCGATGCTCGTGACCAGGAACGGGCCCGAACCCGCGTGCGCGGTCGCGCGACGGACGACCTCGGCGACCATCGCCTTGCGGCTCTCGCGGCGCGCACGGCAGACAGGGCGATCGAGGAACCAACGGTCGACGAGCGGGCCGATGAGGCCGTCGCCCTCGGCGTCCGCGTCGGCGACCGCGCGGCGCGTCCCGTCGTCCTCGGCCACGCCGCCGGGTTTGTCGTAGACACGCGCGATCGTCGCGCTCGACATGAGCAACGCGAAGCAGATGCGGAAGACGAAGCTGCCGACGCCTTCGCGCAGGCGGCTGATGTCGCGGAACGTGAGGAGGTCGTCGACGCTGATCGCGAGCAGCGCTTTCTCCGTGGTGTGCTCTTCGAGCAAGGCGACGACGCGATCACACGCAGACGCGACCACGCGCGCCGCCGCGTCCACGGTCGTCCTGCGCGCCGCGAGCGACTCCTCGACGCGCTGGACCTCGCGCAAGACGCTCGTGAGGCCCTCGATCAGGCTCGAAGGGACGTGCCGCGCCGAGAGCTGGCCGTAGCGCGCCTTGTGCGAGCGCTGGCCGCGGATCTTCGTGAGGCTGCCGCTCAAGGCGCGCACGCGTCGGGACAAACTCACCGCGAGCGAGCGGTAGAAGCGGGCCGCGAGGTCGGGGTGCGCGGAGAGGAGCGCCTCGAGGTCGGCGTTGTCGATGCGGTTCAGGACGGCGTCGCCCTCGGCGACGACGGTGGCGCTCGCGCTGCGTCGTTCGAGGAAGGAGATCTCGCCGAGGATCTGGCCCGGGCCGAAGTAGCCGACGGTGACGCCGCCCGCGCGGACCGAGATGAAGCCCTCTTGCACGAGGAAGATGGCCTCGGGGCTCTGGCCCTCCCGGACGATCGTCTCGCCGCGCACGACGTGCCGCCTCTGGCTCGATCGGAGCAGGAGCTCGATGTCCTGATCCCCCAGGAAACTCAGCTTGTCACGGAGCATGCGTCGGACCTCCATCCCCCACGGTCGCCTTGCGGAAATCGAACGCCGCCGGGATCCCGGCGAGGCCGTTCTCGATGACCCTCTCCCAAGCTTCGAGCCCGAACCGATAGAGCGGGTCGCGGCTCTCGGGCACCCGGCGTTGGAAGGAGCTCATCATCATGTTCATCCCCCGGAGCATCGGCGCGGCGTGGCGCCACGGCGTGCGCGGATACGCGAGCGCGTCCGCGAGCGGCTCGCCGACGAGGTGCCGCGACACACCGTAGAGCAGATCCACGAGCCGCTGCGCGACCGCGCGCTGCGCCGGGTTCTTCGCGAGCTCGAGCGGCGCCTCCATGAGCGCCTTCACGAGCGCGCGCGAGTCGTCGTCCGGCGGATCCATCACGGCGTGGATGAGCCGGATGAGGCGCAAGCCCTCGGCCTCCGTGGCCGCGCAGATCTTCGAATCGACGCCGCTGAGCAGGCCGCCGTAACGCCAGAGCTGCACGATGTCGTCGCGCTCCTCCGCGGGGACCTCGTAGCCGAGCTTCGAGAGGCCCTCGATGAGGACCGACGAGAAGAGCACGTTCGTCCCGGCCATGTACGCCTGGTTCACGGGGAGGCCCCAGCGCTCGTAAGGCCACGATTTGCGCTGCAGGAGGAGCCTGCGCACCTGGGCATGCATGAGCCGGACGCGGATCGTGATCTTGAAGCCCTCGGCGCCGCGGCGCAGGCCCCCCGGGCGGCACGTCTCGACGAGGAAACGCGCGGTCTCGGTGAGCCTGCGGGAGGCGCGCTGGACGAGCCTGCCCGAGGCCGTGAGGGGCTTCGAGCCATCCGGCGAGGCATACGAGAGCGGGAGCGAGTAACAGGCAAGGACGACCGCGCCGAGAGGGCCGGTGCGGAGCACAGCGCGGCCGCCGCGATCGAGTTTGTCCCAGTCGAGCCAGAGCGGGATCTCGTCGATCTGCCGGAAGAACTGCACGAACGCGCGCGGCGGGCGGCGGACGCTCGCGATGCCCTCGTCGAGCGCTTGCGCGAGCATGCGGTTCGCCTGCGCAGGGCGAAGGTCGTTCAGCACGGCGACGAGCTCGTCGGCCGGCGGGTCGCCGCGCATGAGGAAGGGCCCGAACGAGTCGACGGCCTCGCCAAAGCGCTCACGCGCAGCCGTTCGATCGACGTACCAGGCAGGCACGCGCGGGACGCTCGCGCCTTCAGGGATGTCGGGGTGCAGCCCGGGGCTGTCAGTGCTCATGGCCGCCTCTCCTCCCCGACTCCTACCACGTCGGACGGACGCGACGAAAGCCCCCCGGGAGGTCCTTGCCCCTTGACATCACGCCTCGCCGCACGTGCGCCGGCCCGCTGACGCTCAGCGGATCGAGCGCGGAGGCCGCACCGGCTCGTCGTGCGAGGTCCCCGGCGAGGAGCCGGTCGGCGAGGAGGAGGAGGGCGGAGTCGCGGTGGACGAGGGCGAAGACATCGAGGCAGGGCTCGACGCCGAGGACGGCGACGTGTGGGGCGGCTTCATGCTCTGCCGCAAGGCACGATGGTACGCGAGCGTGAATTCCTGCCGATCGGTGTAGACCGTGAGCATTCCGCCAAGCGCGAGGTTCGCGATCGAGACGCCCATGCTGACGATCTTCGAGCGGACGAGGATGTGGCTGCCCACGATTTTGCCGCGGATCCAGAAGATCCAATCGGTCAGCTTGAGGCGGGCGTCGGAATCGTAGCCGCTGAGCTCCCACCAGTCGTTGAAGATGATGGGTTTGGCGCCCTGGCCGATCAGTTTGTCGATGGGCTGCGTGATTTTACTCACGACCTCTTTCTCGAGGTACCCGCTGACCTGCTCGTAAACGACGTCGTCGCTGACCTTGATGCGTAGCTCCCCCCGACCCCAGCGGACGTGGTCTTCCGCACTGGAGTGGGTTCTCGGGGGGCCTACCGGGGGCATGCGCCACTGATACCGGAATCCAAGATGGAAGGCCAGCTTCGGCCTGCATGCCGCATGAATCGAACGGTTTTCCTGGGAGTGAGGCCCTCGCCTCGACCTCACCCGAGGCCCCTCTCTCCTGCGAGGCTGAGCATTGGTGTCATCTGGGAAGCGCTTCGCTGGGGCGTTGCCCCAGGCCCCACCCGGGGCTGTCCACCCCGGGACCCGGACCAGCGCAAGCGCTGGACTCGTGGTCGATGAACTGCGCTCCGCGCAGTTCATCGAACGGGCCAGGTCAAGACCGCAACCGACCCTGCCAACCAAGACAGCCACGCTGACGGTTCAACGGGCGACGTGGCACCAGCGGCGGCCTGTGGGAAGAACTGCGCGGAGCGCAGTTCTTCCCCCTGAGGTCCAGGGCTGGCCCTGCAAAGAGGGGCGGACAGCTCAAAAATCTTTCCCCGCATCGACTGCGCTTCGCGCAGTCGATGCCCAGAGGTCCAGGGCTGGCCCTGGTTCGGGTCGAGGGGCGAACAGCCCCCGCGGGGCCCGGGGCAGCGCCCCGGCGCGGCGCCTCCTGCTTTATCGCGGGCTGCTGATGGGCGCGCTGTCCGGCATCGCTTCGATGATCCGGCGGCGGCTGGCGCGGAGGAGGCGGCCCACGCCGGGTTCGAGGGTGGGGATCGCCGTGCCGATGAGCCGCGCCCGCTCGGCGAGGCGAACGAGGCCCTCCGGTCCGATGCGCAGGCGCGCCTTCGGCTCGATCACGCAGAGCATGCCCCGCGTGCGGCCCGCTGCGTCGAGCACCGGCGCCGCCGCGAACCCCCGCACGAGCCCTTCCATCACCGAGACGTCGCCTTGGAAGAACGGGTGCGCGAACGCGTCCGCCACGACGAGCGTCTCTCCCGCCCCGAGCACGTGCCGGCCGATCCCCCCGAGCACCGGCCACCTGCGCGCGTCCATCCCCACCGCCGACACGAGCGCGCGGCCCTCCCCCTGGGCCACGATCGCCAGCGCCACCGATGCGTGGAGCTCCTCCGCGGCCGACCGGACGAACCAGTCGAGACGCGGATCCCGCGGGGCCTCCTGCATCGATCGGACGGAGTTCACCGACGCCGAGAGGGCTGCCTCCGAGTGCGGCGCCGGCAGCTCCTCGCCCTTCAGCAAGGACTCGGCGACGGCCCGGAGCGCGTCGGGCGAGGCGTTTCGGGGCAGGATCGCGCTGATGCCGAGGTGCTCGCGCAGTGCGCCGGCGAAGGCGCGGAGCTCGGGGAACGGCGAGGTGACGATGACCTTTGCGCCGCGACCGCTGATGCGCGCGCGCAGCCAGTCGAGCACCTCGAAGCCGTCGACGACTGGGAGCGAGAGCGACGTGACGAGCAGCGCCGGCGTCCCGAAGCGACGGAGCAGCCAGATGGCGCGCTCTCCGTCCTGCGCGACGAGCGGGACGAGACCGAGGGCGTCGACGACGGCGACCTGGGCGGCAGACAGCGCTGGATCGGGTTCGGCGACGAGGGCGA
Source organism: Polyangium sp. 6x1 (assembly GCF_029946515.1). Taxonomy (GTDB): domain Bacteria; phylum Myxococcota_A; class Polyangia; order Polyangiales; family Polyangiaceae; genus Polyangium. The sequence continues at coordinate 134,195 of NZ_JARZHH010000015.1, read as the reverse complement.
ATGCGGACATGACGTACCTCCTCCGGGGGGCGGGGGGTTCAGGGGATTCGCCACCAACCTAAACAATTCTTATGCCACGGCATGGATGCCGTCGGGAAGCCCCCGATTGAGCAGATGACGCGCGAAGCCGGCGCGTGTCGCGCAAAGATCGCGCGGAGGCGGTATGTCCTGTGCGCGGGGTGCTGATGCCTGGACGTCGCACTGATGTCCGCGACCCTCGCATGCCGCGGGTTCACGGTAAATCCTGCGCGAAAAGGGGACGCACGTTTTCCGGTCCCTCGTTGCGGGGGTTGTTGACGCGGGTGGAGACGGGCGTCACGACGAGGTCGTCGCCGACGCGCGCGGCGACGATCGACTGCAGGAAATCGGCACGTTGCTCGTCAGGATCCAGCCAGGGTCCGTAGGCATCCGGGGCGAGGATGACGGGCATCCGATCGTGGACGTCCGCCACGGCCGCGCGGGCCTCGGCCGTCAGGATGGTGAAGGTCTCGAGCGTGCTGCCCTCGGCGTTCTTCCAGCGCGCCCAGAGGCCGGCGAAGGCGAAGGGCGTCTCGCCTGGCATGTGGATGCGGCAGGGCTGCTTCTTGCCGGTGCCGAGCTTCTTCCACTCGTAGAAGCCGTCGGTGACGACGAGGCAGCGCTTCGACTTGAAGCTCGACCGGTACGCGGGCTTCTCGGCGGCGGTCTCGACCCGGGCGTTGATCATGCGATCGCCGATCGAGACGTCCTTCGCCCACGAGGGGACGAGGCCCCAGCGGGCGAGCTCGATCGTGCGGGGCGCGCTGGGTGCGAGGACACGCACGATGGGCACGTCCTGGGTGGGCGAGACATTGAAGCGCGGCGAAAGGAGCGGAACCTGCTCGACCCCGAAGAGCGGTCCGAGCAAGTTCGGCGCTACGTTGGTCAGGGTGTATCGGCCACACATGGGAACATCCGAAACATCGGGAGGCGACGCGGCCGGCGTACATGGCGGACGCGTCTGGCGAGGACGCACCCGCCGCGGGCGTTCGTACCACATCGAGGGGCGCTCGTGGGAAGGAGGATGCGAGCCCCTCCGCGTCCCTTCCGCGTGTTGACAAGGGGACGAGCGGCGGCGACGATGCCGCGCCCGATGGCGATCCACGCGCTCTCCCGTGACGATTTGCTCGTCCTCGTCGACAACTTCGTCGACGCGTTCAACCGGAACGACCTCGACGCCGTGATGCAGCAATTCGTGGAGGACGCGCTCTACGTGACGTACGACGGCAAGGAGCACCGGGGCAAGGCGCGGATCCGCGCTGCATTCGAGCCGCAATTCCGTGGAGAATTCGGCAAGGTGTCATTCATCACGGAGGACCGGCTGCTCGACGAGGAGGCCGGCAAAGCAATGGTGCGGTGGACCTGCCGGCACGAGCTCGAAGGAGGGCAGGCGGCGCTGCCGGGGCTCGCCGAGGTGCGAAACCTGGTGGTCCGCGGGGTGTATGGGCGGGTCTTCGCCTGGCAGGGGCTCGACGTGCTGCATTTCGAGGGGGGCAAGGTGCGCGAGAAGCGCACGTATTCGCAGGCGCACGTGCCGCTCGGGCGCGGGGCGAGGTAGCAAAAACCCCTAGGACCCAGGCGCCGCTTTCGCTACCGTCGGCGCGCTTTCCCGATGCTGGGACGACTCGACCGACCGTCTCTCCTCGCCGCGGCCCTCGCGCTCGGGGCCTGCACGCGCCCCGCGCCTGCGCCGGCGCACGCGACGAGCGAGCCCGAACGAGCGCCGTCCCTCGGGCTCGACGCGCCGCTGCTCGGCGGGGCGCGGCTGTTTCATACGGCGGTCGACGACGCGTTCTGGGTGTCGCACGAGGCGGATCGGGATCGGCTGGTCTCGGCGGGCGTGCGGTTCGAGCTCGCGCCGGAGACCGGCGAGGTGCTCGGGGCGGCGTGGGACGTCGATCTGGCGCTGAAGAGTGATCCGCTCGTCGGGTCGCTCGTGGTCGCGCCGCACCTCGGCGGCGGGTTCGTCCACTGGAGCCGCGGGCGTGTGTTCCGGTCGGACACGTTCACGGGGCCGCTGCGGCCGGTCACGGTCGCCGGGGCGCTCGGGATCGGGGCGGTGCGCGGGGCGCGGAGCGGGCTCGACGCGGTGGTCGTGTTCGGCGAGGCGGGGACGGCGGCGCTGCGGAAGGACCGCGACGAGCTCGAAGCGCCGAGCGAGGCGGGGCTCGCGGATTTCGCGGCGCTCGACGGCAAGCGCGCGATGCGCGTCGACTACCTCGGTAGGCTCGCCTCGACGGGGGACGGGGGGGCGACGTGGAACGACGCGTCCGGCGTCGCGGGGCTCGGGAGCAAGACGTTCCTGGTGCAGCCGGGCGCGCTCGCCGTGGATACGTGGATGGGGCGGTTCCCCCTCGGCGCGGACGGGCGGCTCGGGCCGATGGAGGGGACGCAGCACGGATCGTCGCATGGGCGCGGGTTCGAGCCGATCCTGCCCGGTTCGAGGGCGGACGATCGGAACGCTTGGTGGATCTGGCGGGATACGCCGCCGATCCAGGCCGCGGTGCTCGGCGGGGCGAGGACCGCGGCGGGGCGGGCGCTCGCGATGACGCCGTCGGCCGTGGCGGAGGTGGATCTCGCCCGGGCCTCGCTCCTGCGCGCCGTGACGGATTTTCCGCAGCCGGGGCTGATGTGCGGGGCGGTGGCGGGACCCGAGGCGCCGCTCGTCGTGTGCGGCTGGGAGATGTACCAGGACACGAGCTCGTACGTGATGAGCCTGCGGGACGGGGCGTTCCCGCCCGTGGTCGAGCGTGCCTTCAGCGACGACGGCTACTTCGTGTCCGACGACGCGGGCGCGCTCGCGTTCGTGGGGTCGTGCAAGTTCACGCCGCGGCTGCTCGATCCGAACGATCCGACGCGGATGGACCTCGGCAGCGAGATCCGGCCGGCGACGCGGATCTGCGTGCGGCGAGGGCCGGACGACTGGGTCGAGCACGCGATCGAGCTCTCGCCCGGGCAGGAGGTGTACGGCTGGGCGCCGCGGCGGGACGGGACGGCGGTGGCGCTGGTCGTCGATCCCCGCGCGGAGGGTTTGCCCGAGGGGAAAAACGACACGCCGAGCGTGGTCGTGCAGGGCGGCGTGCGGATCGTGCGGGTGCCGGCCGATGTCTCCGGGATGGTGTTCTCGCGCCCGTCGTTCAATCCGTACGGCATGTACGCGGGCGGCATGCGCGGGCCGCTCGGGCCGCTCGTGGAGCGGCGGTTCCAGGCGCGCGAGGACGGCTCGGTCGAGGGCTGGGTGGTGTCGCCGAACGGGGGCGAGGTGGGCGGCGTGTATGCCGGTGTCGTCGTGGATCCGCGCGGGCGGGTGACGACGTTCCCCACGCCGCCGCGGGTCCTCGGCATGATCGTGACCGGCGACTTCGGCGTGGCGCTCACGCGGGACGGCGATCTGTACGAGACGATCGATCACGGCCGGAGCTTCCGCGCGGCGGGGCGATCGCCGCTGCCTCCCGCGGCCTTCGGCGGGTTTTGCTCGCCGCTCGGGTGCGTGATCGGCCCCATGACGCGCCTCGGCTGGGGTTCGACGGGCGCGGCGCCCGTGGTGTACCCGGCCAAACCCTTCGAGGAGCCGGAGCCGAAGGCGCCGCTGCGCCTCACGTGCACGCCGACCGGCAAGCCGGAGCTCGTGCCGGAGGCGGCGATCGTGCCGGACAAGGGCCGATTGTCGTGGCAAACGGGTCTCGGCGACGTGGTCACGCTCGTGCGCGAAGTGGAGAACGCGCCCGGGGAGGAAGCGGGGATCGCGGGGATCCCGCCCGAGCTCGCGCAGATGCTACCGCCGGAGGTGCTCGCGCAGATCCCGAAGGACGCGCTCCAGGCGATGGTGAAGGGCGCGCAGGCCGCGCAGCTCGGCAATGTCGTACCGTCGACGGCGGCGAAGACGCCGCCGCGGAAGGCGAGTGGCCTGGCGCTGCGCACGCACTCGCTCCTGATGCGGGCGCCGTTCGAGCTTTCCGCGTCGCCGCTCCGGATCGACGCGACGGGGGCCGACCTGGAGGACGCGCGGCGCGTGGTGGTGACGCCGCTGCTCACGCCGAAGGGGGAGATCGGGCTGCTGTTCGTGACGGACAAGCACGAGCTCGTGGCGACGAACGAGCGGGTGACCATGCTGCCGCTCTTCGAGCCGCGGCGCTACGCGACGAGCGAGGGCGGGTCGGGTGGCGGGCTCTTGCTCGGGCCGGAGCGCGCGCTCGTGCTGGGCGACATGCGCCGGCGCATGACGATCGAGGACCACGGGCAGGCGCCGCTGCGACCGCCCGTCTTCGTGGGCCAGGAGCGCGACACGGGCGCGCGAAGGCCGCTCACGCTGGCGCGGCGGGACGACGGGGCGATCGGGCTCTTGCTCTGGGACGGGAGCCCGCCGCGCGTGGTCGCGGTCGCGGAGCTCGATCCGGCGACGCTGAGCCCGCGGCCGCGGAAGCCGCTCGCGCCGTGGTCGACCGCGACGCCGGCCGACGATCCGCGCTGCAAGAAGGCCACGGGCTTTCGCGCGCTCGTGCCGATGGAGCCCTCGGCGTGGCTCGGGCTCGACACGCGCGCGCTGCCGGGCGTGACCCTGCGCGCGTCGGGCGCGGCCCTCGTGCGCTGGACGGAGGAGCGTGTGTGCGTGGAGGCGCTCGACGTCGGGGCGGAGCGCCGGCCCGACGACGGCACGCGCAGCGAGGGGAACCTGGTCGTGCGCTGGGAAGCTTCGGGCGGCAAGCGCCGCGGCGCCATGCTCCAGGCGGGCGGGCTGCGGCAAGAGCTCGCCTGCAAGCTCGAACCGGCGCCGGAGGAGCGAGCCCGATGAAGCGCGCCGCCCTCACGTCGGCCTGCGCGCTGCTCGTGGCCGCGGCGAGCTGCACGGGGGCGCGTCCCGAGCCGATCACGCCTCCGCCCGCGGGGACGGCGCGCACGGCGGAGAAAGCAGCGCCGCGGGCGTCGACGCTGGGCCCGCCGCGCTGGGTCGTGCCGGACGGGGCGGCGTGGATCGAGCGGACCGAGGGCGGGGTCGATCGGTCGCTCGCTGGAGGCCGCCGGGTGGAATCGCGCGGCGCCGACGTGATCGCGCGGGCCGAGGACACGAGCGATTTCGATGGGGCAGCGGCGGCCCCGCCGTGGAGCGCCGGGCCGGCCGCGCCCGCGCGGTACGTGCTGTGGCGGGAGCGCGAGGTGTTTGGCGCGGCCACGTGGCTCGGCGAGGCCCGACCCCTCGGGAAGCTGCCGGCGACCGTGGAAAGCGCGTTCGATTGGGTCGACGGCGTCGGGCTCGTGACGGAGGCCGGCGTGTTCGTGGTGTCGCCCGCGGGAGGCGCGCCGCGGAGGCTCGACCTGCCCGGGTTTGCCACCGGGCTCGCGGCCGACGCGCGCCGCGCGCTCGTGCTGACCGTGTTCGGCCACGCGCGCCTCACGACGGACGGCGGCGCGACCTTCCGCGACGTGTCGGCGGAGCTTCCCGACGCGACGGAGATCGAGGTCCGCGGCGAGGATCTGCACGTCCTCCTCCGGGGCGAGGAGAGCCGGCTCGTCGACGCGCGTGGCTCCATCGTGTCGGATCGACCTCCGCAGGGCCCGAAGCGCCACGAGATGCCGCCCGACCTCGACGATCAATGGCCCGAGGATTCCGCCGTGTCGCCCCTCGTCGGGGCGGCCGCGTACGGCCTGCGCTGGCGCGAAGGGGACGCCCTCGCGGTCACGGAGGGCGCCGTCGCGCGGGTCGACCTGCGCACGGGCCGGGCGACCGCGCTCCTCGCGCTCGAGACGTCCGACGACACGTGCGAGGCGCTCCGCGTGAAGGACGGCCCGCTGCTCGTCTGCGAGTCGAAGAACCGCGCCACGGTGCTCGACCTGGAGAACGGCGGGCGCCTGGAGCGAACGTTCGACCTGCCGGACGCGCCGATCTGGGATCGCTTCGTGGTCGCGGACGGCGAGGCGCTCGGCTTCATCGGCCCGTGCGAAGGGCCCGCGCCGGGCTCGCCCGCCGACGTCGTCGCCTCGGCCTCGCCCACGAACGCCTCGAACCAGAGGAGCCCGGTCTTCTGCGTGCGCAAGGGCCCGGGCGTGTGGGTCGAGCACAGGCTCGCGCCGGCCGACGCGAGCGACGTCGTCGCCTGGATCCCGCGCGCCGAGGGCGCCGCCGTGGCCCTCGTGGCCATCCCCGGCACGGTCCTCCACGCCGCGCCCCGCGTCACCGTGCGCGGCGCCCTCCGCGTGGTGCGCGTGGCCCGCAACGAGCCGCCGCTCGACATCACCACCTACGGCGCCGAGATGAACGGGCTGCTCCAGCGCGACCTCCACGTCACGCCCGACGGCACCATCGAGGGCTGGCTGCCCTCGGCGCACAGCGCGTCGAACCTCGCGGCCGTGACCATCGACCCCGAGGGCCGCCCGCGGCAGCATCCCCTCCCGGCGCAGACCGTCAGCATCGCGACCGCGGGCCGCTTCGGCCTCGTCCGCACCGAGGCCGATCGCCTCTTCGAGACCACGGACTACGGCCGGAGCTTCCGCCTCGTCGCGCCCCCGCCGAGCGGCAGCATCTCCGAGCCCATGTCGTGCAGCGAGGTCGGCTGCCAGGTCGGCACGTTCGTGCGGATCGGCTGGAACGACGGGTCCGCGCCGGAGGCCAAGGACACGGCCCCGCCCAAGGAGAACCCCGAGTACCAGCGCCCGATCCCCGCGCCCCCGCTCGTGCGCCTCGCCTGCCGGTACGCCGGGCCGGGGGAAGGCAAGCGCATCCCCGAATCGTTTGGCCTCGGCTACACGAAGACCCCGATCGCGCGCATGGCGCCCGGCCGCATCGGCTTCACGGGCGGGATGTTCATCCCCTGGAACGGCCCGCAGCCCGCGGGTACGACGGGCGACGCCGAGATCGCCTACGTGCCCCTGCTCGACCTCGCCGCGCCGATCACCCGCGCCACGATCCCGCTCTCGCGCCTTGGTCCGACGCCGTTCCACCCGTACGAGATCCGCCTCGGCTACGTGCTCGACGGCGCGAAGGTGCGGGCCGTGGCGACCTCGGGCATGGGCCGCTGCGCCGCTCCGCTCGTCGACGAGGCCGGCCTGACCCTCCCCATCGGCGGGTGCATCGATGATCCCACGGTGGGCGTCGTGCACGGCAGCCGCGCCCTGCTCGTGAGCGGGACGGGCGAGGGGCAGGCCGTCTCCGCCGTGGAGCTGCCGCGCGGGGCGCCCACGCCCGGCCGCGGCGTCGTCTCGGGCGTACGACGCGAGCTCGGGCAGCTTCACCCGCCCGAGGGCGCGAGCCGCTTCGACCTCGCCGCCGGCCTGCGCGGGCAGGACCCGGTCGTCGTCGCCGTGGACGCGGGCGGCGAGGCCGTGCTCGCGCCGCTCGACCCGGATCGGGGCACCCTCGGCCCGGAGAAACGCCTCGCGTCCCTCGAAGGCCTCGCCGCCGGCTCGGATCCTCGCTGCGCGCCCCAGCCCGACGACGCCCGCGTGGTCCTGCCCTTCGACACGGAGATCGGCCTCGCGCAGGGCACGCTCCTCGGCATCGTGGCGAGCGGATCGGCGGGGTTCGCCGTCCTGCGCTGGTCGCCGTCCCGCGTCTGCCTCGAAGCCGTCGAGCTCGCGGTCCGCGACGAGCGCCACGAGACCGAGATCGGCTACTACGACCCGCCGGGCACGGTCCGCAAGCTCATCGCCCGCTTCGACGGCAAGGGGCCCGGCAAGGGCACGCTCGTCGTCCTCGGCTTCGGCGCCGAGGTCCGCCAGCCGCTCACCTGCGAAGGCATCGTCCGATGAAGAAACGCGCCTTCCCCGGGGCCGCGCCCATCGCCCTCGTCGCCCTCGCCGCCTCGTTCGCCGCCTGCTCCGCGAAGCCCGCGCGCCCGGACGCCGCTGCCCCGCCGCCCTCGCCGCTGCGCCCAACCCCCGCTGCCGCGCCCGAGCCCCTCCTCGGCCCGGCCCGGTACATCCTCGCCGAGGGCGTCGGCGTCTCCTTCGACCAGGCCGGCCGCGCCTCCGCCTTGCCGCGCCGCGAGCCTGCCGTCGCCTCGGGCAACCGCCTCCTCCTCGAGGGCGGCCTCGTCGTTGCCGAGGCACGTGGCCCCGAGATGCTGTTCGGCTTCCGCTCCTTGCCGGCGCGCCTCGGCGGCGGCTACGTCTTCTGGTCGGAGGCGCGCACCTACCGCGCCGACACCTTCCTCGGCGAGCTCCGCCCCATCGCCCAGATCGCGGCCGTGTCTGCGAGCCCCTGGCTCGACACCCTCGTCCTGCACACCGATCTCGGCCTGCTCGAGCTCGACCCCCGCGCCCCGAGCCCCGCCCTCCGCCGCACCGACCTCGCGCGCTTCTCCGAGGCCGTCTCCCTCGACGGCAAACATGGCGTCCGCCTCGACGCCTTCGGCCGCACCGAGATCACGACCGACGGCGGCAAGACCTTCCGCGACCTCACCGCCGAGCGCGGCGTGCGCACCTACGGCTTCGACGAGGGCGCATCGGACAGGCTCCTCCTGCTCAACAGCAGCCGCCAACCTACGGTCGCCTTCGACCCTGCCAAAGGCCTCGTCCCCATCACCCCGGACCCGCCGAATGACCTCGGCTGGGGCACGATGCTCTCCGCCACGGAAGAAACACCTTCCCCGAGCCGCAACCTCGCCCCTTCCGAGCTCGCGAGCGCCGTCTTTGCCGGGGCCCGCCTTCCGGGCGGACGCGCCCTCGTCACCCGCGAGCAATCCGTCCGCGTCCTCGCCCTCACCACCGGCCAGGCCCTCGACGACGCCCTCCTGACCGGCGTCGCCGAGCCCTTCGCGCACTGCCAGCCCATCCCCCGCGGCGCCGACGTCCTGCTCGCCTGCACCCACCCCCACGGCGCCCACGTCCTCGCCCTCCAGGACGACCCCTCCGCGCCGCGCCTCGAAGCCACCTTCCCCGAGCCCTCCACCTTCCTCGCGGGCCTCGGCCAGCGCTTCGCGTTCACCGGACGATGTGGCGCGCTCGTCCCCACGGTCGCCGATTTCCGCGGCGCCCCGCCCGTCAACGACGGCCAGCCGAAGCTCTTCGGGCCCACCGAAGTCGAGACGCCCCCCGCCGACCCGCCCGAGCCGCTCGACCCGACCTCCGCCGACGACGCCTACGTCTGTGTCCGCGGCGCCGACGGCGCCTGGACCGAGCGACGCCTCACCGGCGACGACGCGACCCATCTGTACCGGTTCCTCCCCGGCGATGGCGGTACAGCCACGGCCCTCGTCCTCCGCAGCAAGGACACGAAACCCGCCTCCGAACCCGCGCCCGAAGGCGTCCGCGTCATCCGCGTCGACCCCGAGGATCCGGCCCTCGGCGGCGCCGCCTTCCCGGCCGTCCTCACGCCCATGGAGGAGCCGCCCTACCGCTCGATCGACCGTGATTTCTGGCTCGACGAAAAAGACGGCTCCATCCACGGCTGGATCGTCCTGCCGCCCGAAGGCGAGTCCGCCGAAGACGCCGAGCGCCCCGAGCCCATCCCCCAGGGCCGCTCCGAGCGTTTGCTCCCCGTCTCCACGCGCCTCGGCGGCCGCTTCGCCGGCGTCCACATCCAGCCCGACGGCCGCGTCGAGGTCCACCCGCTCCCGCCCGGCGTCGTCGAGCTCATCCGCGGCGGCCCCTTCGCCCTCGCGCGCGGCGCCGAGGCCGACGGCGCCGCCACCTACCACGAGACCACCGACGGCGGCCGCACCTTCCGCCCCGTCGCCCCGCCCCCCGTCGGCGAGCTCAACGCCGCCTACGACGCGAGCTTCATCCAGGGCTGCTCCGAGCTCGGCTGCGCCCTCGGCGACGGCATCGTCCGCCTCGGCTGGGGAAGCCCCCCGCCCGCGGCCCCGCCGCCTCCACCTCCCGACATCGCCCCCGCGGCCGAGCCGCCCGTCAAGCGCCTCGGCTCCCTCCCCCTCCGCTGCCGCATCGAACGCCCTAGCGCCCCCGCGCCGCGCGACGCGGGCAAAACCGACGCCGGCCCGGCGCCCCTCCCCGCCTCGCTTCTCCTTCCGCCCGGCGTCGCCGTCGGCGTCGTCCGCGCCGGCAACTTCGACGTCGACGTCGCCCTCCCCTTCGACCCGCGCCCCCCGCGCCGCGCCACCTTCAAGGCCCCTCCCTCTCCCCGCGTCGAGGGCGCCTTCGTCCCCGTCCTCCTCGCGCCCGACGCCTCGCCCGTCGGCCTCTTCCTCCGCACGACCGAGCTCCGCTTCGACCTCGGCCTCCCGGGCGCCCCGACGAGCAAGGACCCCGTCGCCCTCCGCCACCACGGCATCTTCACGGTCGCCGCCGACCTCGGCCACGGCGACCTCCTCGCGCTCGAAGCCGCGAACGGCGACCTCTCCCTCCTCCGCGGCGGCCTCCTCCGCCGCCTCGTGCAGATCGACCGCGTCCTCGACGCCACCCGCCTCCGCATGGGCCTCGCGCGCCGCCGCGGGGGCGACGCCGCGTCCCCTCGGCTCGCCTTGAGCGCCGTCTCCGGCACCTCCGGCGACATCCTCCTCGCCGACCTCGACCTCGCCCGCGCCACCGTCGGCCCCGTCCACGTCGCCGGCAGCCTCACGAACCTCGACGCCTCCCCGACGTGCCGCCCGGACCCCGACGCCTACCGCCTCCTCGCCGACGTCCTCGTCGACGTCCAGTTCGACCCGCCGAGCCCCGATCGTGACGCTTCGAGCCTCGGCGCCACGGCCCTCGTCGCCGTCTCGGCCGGCCGGGTCTGCTTGGAGGGGCTCGAAGTCCGATTGCGTCAGAAAAATGCGACGCTCGGCGTGCGTTTTCCGTCCCCCGGCGCGGCGATCGTGCGGGAGGCCGGGCGCCACGACGTGGCGATCTGTTCGAGCCCGTGAGGGCTTGCCCCGACGTACGGTCGCTCGGACGCTACGCCGCCCTCACCCCGATCCGGGTCTTCGCGAAGAGCGCGATCATCGCGTTGTTGAAGGCGGGAATGTCGTCCGGCTTCCGGCTCGTCACGATCTGATTGTCGTTCACCACTTCCCGATCGACCCACGTCGCGCCCGCATTCACGAGGTCCGTTCGCACGGACGGCCACGACGTCACCTGACGACCCCGCACCACGTCGGCCTCCACCAGCATCCAGGGCCCGTGGCAAATGGCCGCGAGCGGCTTTCCGGCGTCGAAGAACGCGCGCACGAACTGGACGGCCGCTCGGTTCATCCGCAGCTTGTCCGGATTGATCACGCCGCCCGGCAGGAGGAGCGCGTCGAAATTCTCGGGCCGCGCGTGCGCGAGCGGCACGTCCACGTTGATCGAATCTCCCCATTGGCCGGATTTCCAGCCCCGCACCTGCCCGCTCACCGGCGACACGATCGCCGTCTGCGCGCCTGCCGAATCGAGCGCTCGCCTCGGCTCCATCAGCTCACTCTGCTCGAAGCCATTCTCCACGAGAATCGCCACCCGCATCCCCCCGAGCTCGCTTGCCATGACACCCTCCGTTCCACGTCGCTCGCAAGCAAGGCTTCTGCCACGAAAGCCGCCGGACGAGCCCAAAGACCCGCGCGTCAGAGCTGGAAATTCCCCGCGGCCTCGGGCTGATAGGGGACGGCGAGCACGCGCAGCCGCCTGGAACCCGCCGCGGGCATCGGCCACGTGATGCCCTGGCCCACGGAGAGCCCGAGCAGCGCCGTTCCAATGGGCGAAAGAATGGACACGCGCCCTTCCTCGACGCGCGCGTCCCGTGGATACGTGATCACCACCTCGCGGCGCTTCTGCGTCACCTCGTCCAGATAAAGCACCAGGCTGTTCATCGTCACCACGTCGCCCGGCACGGCGGCCGGCGCGACGAGGCGGGCGCGCGCGATCTCCGTGTCGAGCGCCTCTGCGGCGGCGCGCGTGGCGCCTTCGAGATGCAGCTCGACGACCAGGCGAAGGCGCTCTGCGTTCTGGGTCGTGATCACGAGGTTCGGAGCAGTGGGGTACATGGGCGTGGACCTCCCGGGGCACGAGATGAAATGGCGACGCTCGGGCGCGGCACGACGCGCGCGCCACGCCTGATGGGAATCATTCGTCCGGCGTATCGTCGTCGCCCTCCGGGCCCAGGACCTGGAGGAGCGACCGCAATCCGACGACGCAAGACACGAACAGCCCGAGCTTCACGAAAAGCACGAGCTCGGAGCGCGTGAGAATGTACGAAAACCTCATCGTCCCCTCCAGGATCGAAATCGCGGACGAGCGGCGTCGCGGCGCACGCACGAAGGCCCGTGGATCCAGCCCTCGCCGGCGCGCCGAACGAAATCAGGCGCTCCGTGCCGACCGAGATCCCGGCGCTCGTGGCGACGACGCGAATCCCAAAGGACGAGGCGCGCGGAACGCCGATCGCCGCCGGCGCCCGATCCGTGAAGACGACACGAAATGGACGCGGCGGCGGCTCTGCGCTGCCCCGGCTATGGCTCCGCGCGCTCGGACGGCGGGCCCCTCGCCAGATCAGGCGCCCGCAGCTCGGCCCCCAAACGCCGCGGATCGAGCAGATCGGTGACCTTCACGTGCTTCGCGCGGCTCATGCCACGCCCGAACATGAGCAGGCCCGGATCTGGAGGCTCGTTCACGTCGCAGCCGCTCACGGTTCGCGCTGCGGAGATGGTCTCCGGGGTGTTCGTCATGGCGGCAGACGCTCGTTCATCACCTTCGGAGACATAGGTGAGAAAGGCAAGCGTAAAGATTGCGCCGCCCATTATGGAGAACGCACGGACATCCTTCACGAATCGCCATTGCTTTGACGGCCAACGGATCCGTTCCCGACGGCCTCGCCACCTGCCCCGGCGCCCCCTCTGTCCCGTCTGGTCACCTCGCTCGAGAGCCCGTACGATTTTTTGTCACCAGCCTGCGGCCCCTCTCGTTGGTCGGGCGGAGGCACCGATGACCCTGGCACTCTTCCCCCGCACGACCCCCTCGTCCCCGAACCTCGTCCCCGCCGCGCCCACGAACGGCGCCCGCCTCGTCGCGACCGACGGCCGCGTCCTGCCTCTCCGCGGCGCGACCCTCCAGGCCGACGCCAAAGGCGGCGTCGCGCGCGTCCTCCTCGAGCAGCGCTTCGCCAACCCGCACGACATCCCCCTCGCGGTCACCTACAGCCTCCCGCTCCCGGCCGACGGCGCCGTCAGCGCCTTCTCCTTCCGCATCGGCGATCAGCGCATCGTCGGCGAGATCCGCGGCCGCGACGACGCCCGCGCGCGCTACGAGCAAGCCCTCGTCGAGGGCAAGAGCGCCGCGCTGCTCGAACAGGACCGGTCGAGCCTCTTCACGCAGGAGATCGGCAACATCCCGCCGGGCGCCGAGATCGTCGCTGAGATCGTGATCGATCAGCGCCTCGCCTGGCTCGACGAGGGCGCGTGGGAGTGGCGCTTCCCCACCGTCGTCGCGCCCCGCTTCCTCGGCGAGGAAGGCCGCGTCCCCGACGCCGCGCGCCTCACGCAAGACGTCGCCGACGGCCCGCTGCCCGCGCGCCTCGGCCTCACGCTTCTCGTCCACGACAAACTCGCCGAGGGAAAGACCCCCGAGTCGCCCTCGCATGCCCTCGACATCAGCGGCGATCCGAAGCAGGGCCTCGTCGTGAACCTCCGCGCGCGCGCCGGCGTGCGGCTCGATCGCGACCTCGTCGTGCGCATCCCCGTCGCCACGCCGAAGGTCGGGCTCTCGCTCGACACCTCGCGCCGGCCGGGCGATCTCGCGCAAACGGCCCACGGCCTTCTCACCATCGTCCCGCCCGCCGCATCGCCCGCGCTTCGCCCCATGCCGCGGGATCTCGTGGTCCTCCTCGACACGAGCGGATCGATGGACGGCGAGCCGCTCGATCAAGCACGGCGCGTCGTCTCCGCCCTCATCGACACCCTGCGCGACGATGATCAGCTCGAGCTCATCGAGTTCTCGAGCGCGCCGCGCCGCTGGCAAAACCAGCCCGTCCGGGCCACGACCTCGGCCAAGCGCGAGGCGCTCGCCTGGCTGCGCGCGCTCCGCGCCTCCGGCAGCACCGAGATGCGCGCGGGCATCCTCGAAGCGCTGCACACGCTCCGGCCCGACGCGCAGCGCCAGGTCGTGCTCGTAACCGACGGTCACATCGGCTTCGAGACCGAGGTGCTCCGGGCGATCTTCGACAACCTGCCGGCCTCGTCGCGCCTGCACACCGTGGGCGTGGGCTCGGCCGTGAACCGATCCCTCACCGCGCCGGCCGCGCGCGCCGGCCGCGGCCTCGAAGTCGTCCTCGGCCTCGGCGAGGACCCGGAGCGGGCCGCCGCGCGCCTCGTCGCGCGGACGACCGCGCCGGTGCTCGTGAACCTCGACATCTCGGGCTCTGCGCTCGTCGAGCACGCGCCTCTGCGCCTCCCCGACCTCTTCGCGGCCGCGCCCGTCCTCGTCGCGCTCGCGCTCCGCCCCGAGGGCGGCAGCCTCCTCGTCCGTGGACAAACGCGGGACGGCACCTGGGAAAAGCGCCTCGACGTCCCCGCGATCGACGGAGACGAGGACGGCCCGGCGACGGCGCTCTTCGGCCGCGAGAAGGTCGAGGACCTCGAGCTCGCGCTCGCCCGGGGCGGCGCTCGACACACGATCGACGCAGCCATCGAGCAGATCGGTCTCGATTACAAGATCGCCACGCGCCTCACCTCGTGGCTCGCGGTCTCGCAAGACGTGACGGTCGACCCCGACGACGCGCGGTTCCGCGAACGCATGCCGCACGAGCTGCCGCACGGCATGTCCGCGGAGGGCCTCGGCCTCCGCCCGGCGCAAGCGCCCGTCGCGGGCCCCAAGCAAGCCGCGTCCAAGCCCAAGATCGACCTCAAAGCGCGGCTCGGCAAGACGACGCCCATGGCGGAGCGCACTGCAACCGCAGGCCCGCTCGTGAAGCCGAGCGCGATCGCGGCGCCGTCGGCCGCGCCCCGCGGACTTCCTCCGGCGCCGTCGGCCGCGCCCCGGGCGACCCCGCCGTCCCCGCAGAGCCCCCTCATGCCGGTGCCGTCCCTCTCCGTGGATGCGGATCTCGCCGCGCCGAAGAAGCACGCCTCGCGCCGGGCCCTCGTCCTCCTCGTGCTCGTTTTGCTCGCGCTCCTCGCCGGCTTGCTCTACGCCTTGCGCGAGCCCGCCGCGCCGCCCGCCGCGCCGGGCAGACAGGGCCTCCTGCCCGCGCCCGTCTCCACGATCGCCCCCGCGTGATGCTCGACCTCGACGCCCTCCTCCCTGCCATCGCCGCCGGCGACGCCGACGCCTTCGGGCGCTTCCTCGCCGGCGCCGAGGGCCGCGTCCGCGCGAGCCTCCGCCCCTACGCGACCCGCGTCGACACCGAGGCCGTCCTCCAGGAGACGCTCCTCCGCGTCTGGCAGGTCGCGCCTCGCCACGCGCCCGACGGCCGCCCGAACAGCCTCCTCCGCCTCGCCATCCGCATCGGCCGAAACCTCTGCATCGACGACCTCCGCCGCGCCCGGCTCGCGCCCGTGGAGACCGACGACCTCGACGAGGCGCACATCGACCCCGTCGAGCCCCGCGCCCCCGATCCGCTCCTCCGCAAGCTCATCGCCGATTGCCACGAAAAGCTCCCCGACAAACCTGCCGAGGTCCTCGCGGCCCGGCTCGCGAGCGGCGGGACGGAGCCTGACGAGACGCTCGCCGAGCGCCTCGGGATGCGCATCAACACCTTCCTCCAGAACTTCACCCGCGCGCGAAAAATGCTCGCCGAGTGCCTGGAGAAACACCACGTCGACCTCTCCGTGGAGCTCCGATGAGCGGCAACCCGGGCGACGACCGCGACGCGCTGATCGAGGCCCTCGCCTCCGCCTACCGGGCGCGCGGCGCGCTCGGCGAGGTCCGCACCCACCCGGCCTTTCACGACCTCGACGACGCCGGCCGCGCCGAGGCGTTCGAGGTCGCGCACAAGCAGCGTGTGATGGAAGCAGCGCTGCATCCCGAGGGCCTCTCGACGACCGCGCGCGCCGTCCTCGCGCGCATCCGCGGCGGCGGCTGACGGCCGAACCGCGGTCGCCCGAGCAGACGAACTCGTCCCTTCCGGCGCGTGCGTGGTACCGTCGCGTCATGCACGACGTCCCTTCCCCTCCCAAGGATCGCTTGCGCGCGGCGCACCGCGCCGTGGCCCTGCTCGTCACCGGCTTGGCCATCGTCGCGTGCGGCGGAAACGCGAACTTCCCCGACCGCCCCGACGTCACGACCGCGCAGGCCGCGTGGTGCGATGCCCTCGCCAAGTCCGAGGGCCCGGGCGGCGCCTGGGATCGCATGACCGAGTGCCGCGGCGCCTCCCCCAAGGCCTCCCCGGCGTACATCCGCGGCATGACGAAGTGCTACTTCGACCGCGTCGAGGAGGCCAAGGCCGCCGGCGATCCCGCCGCCGCCGATCGCGCGCTCCTCCTCTCCGAGTGCAACGACAAGGCCCTCGTCGACCTCCCGATGAGTGGCCCCGGCGTCGACGAGGTCATCGACGCCCGCTGCAACCGCGCCACGCGCTGCGAGAAGGTCGAGTTCGCCGAGTGCAAGGCCGCGATGAAGCGCCTCGAGCCCGCGCAGCAGGCCATGTTCACGACGCGGTACAACGCCGCCGCGCTCCACGACATCGCGAGCTGCCTCGGCGGCGGCTGCGGCGACAACGAGGAGCAGGCCCAGGCCGATTGTTACAAGAGCGCCGAGGACAAGCTCCTCTGGTTCCCGTGACCTCTCGAACCTGATAGGTTTTCCGCCATGAAATCAGCGCATATCCAGCAGCCACCGCCGCGTCGCGCGGCCCTCCTCCGCGCGCTCTTCGCCGCCCTCGCGCTCGCGTTCGTGCTCTTCGCGCCGACCGACGCGCGCGCCGCCGGCACCGTCACCCTCGCCACGCGGGAGCCCGAGGAGGTCAACGGCAAGTGGAAGCTGAACTTCACGATCAACTACGGGGCGAAGCCGGACATCTCGTACATCCCGATGATCTTCAGCTTCACGCCCGTCGTGCTCTACGAGCGCTCGCTCACGGACCAGTCGCCCGAGCGCCCCATCCTCACGAGGCTCCCGCTGAAGGGCCAGCCGAGCATCAACGAGAGCATGGACGTCGGCTTCTCCGACGCGAGCGGCAAGGTCTTCAACATCACGAAGTTCGACTTCGTGATCCGTCGTGACAAGGGCTTCGAGGCCGGCGAATACGATCTCAAGATCACCCGCCAGACCGACGGCGCCCAGATGGGCCAGACCATCAAGCTGATCCTCAAGGGCGACAACCCCATCGTCGACCGCCGCGCCATCGTCTTCGCCGGCGAAAAGAAGAAGAAGCCCGCCGAGGAGAAGAAGGACGACGCCGCGGCCGAGAAAAAGGACGGCGAGGGCGCGCCCGCTGCCGCCGCCGAGACGCCCTCCGAGCCCGCGGCCACCGGCGAGACGCCCACCGAGGCGCCTCCCTCCGAGCCCCCCAAGCAAGGCGGCTGCGGCTGCCGCGTCGCCGACGCCCCGGCCCCCGCCTCGGGCGCGCCCCTCGCCGCCCTGATCCTCGGCGCCGCCTTCGCGCTTCGCCGCAGGCCGTCCCGCCGCTGATCCTCCGCCTCCTGCCCGGCACTCCACGTTCCCGCGCAGATCGAAAAGCCTGACGCGTCGGGCAATCCCGTTGGAAAGTTGCCACTTCGCCCTGTAGAGCCTCTCCGCTCAGTGGTATCCTTCTGCCCTCTCGCCCGCCAGGTACGGTCGGCGACACCACACGTTGGAGAGGGGCATGCGCAGACGCTTCGCATTTCTTGGTATCGTGAGCGCGCTCGGCGTGGCGATGTTCGCCTATGGCTGCAGCGCCAACAGCTCGAACAGCTCGGGCGGTGACGGCGGCGACGCCGGCGATTGGAGCAGCAGCAACACCAGCTCGGGTGGACAGGGCGGCGAGGGCGGCTGCCTGTTCAACTGCGGACAGGGCGGCAGTGGCGCCGACCCGAACGTCCAGCAGCTCATCATCACGCCGCTGAACCCCACGCTGAGCGTCGTGGACCTCAACAAGCCGACGCAGGTCTTCACCGTGAAGACCCAGGCCGGCCAGGACGTGACGAACCTCGTCTCGTGGGTCTACGAGCGGCCGGACATCGGCGACATGACGGGCGCGACCTTCGCGCCCACGGGCAACGTCGGCGGCACCGGCGTCCTCACGGCGAAGCTCAACAACGCCGAGGCGAACACCAACGTCACGGTCAACGTCAAGAAGACCGTCAACGGGGCGGGCCTCGATCCCGCGCAACAGGCGGCCTTCGACAACCCCATCGGCCCCGACCCGGGCGTCCAGATCGTCTATCCGTACCACGACACCGTCTTCCCGCTCGGCGTCCTCGCGCCCGAGATGCAGTGGAACGGCGTCGGCGGCACCGAGACCTACCGCCTCAAGATCACCGAGAAGCACATGGAGTACGTCGCGTACTTCCAGGCCGGCGCGCCGGCTCGGTATCTGATGGACCAGAAAGACTGGGAGTACATCGGCGCCTCCGGCACGGGCGCGCAGAGCGACCCGGTCATGGTGCAGCTCTCGCGCCTCGCGCCCGGCGGCGGCGCGTATGCGCCCACGAGCCAGACCTGGCACGTCGCGCAGGGCCGCGTCCGCGGCGCCGTGTATTACTGGGAGCTGCCCGGCAACTGCGGCGGCAACTCGAACGGCCGCATCCTCAAGATCAAGCCCGACTCCGCCACGCCCGAGGAGTTCTTCAACCCCGGCGGCTGCTGGGGCTGCCACACGGTCAGCCGTGACGGCAAGACCATGATGGCCACGCTCGACACGGGCACGCCCTTCCCGCAGATCACGGTCGACCTCACGCAGGCCCCTGCGCAATACGGCGCGATCCCGCCCGGCTCCGGCCTCGGCGGCACCTTCAGCGCCTTCAACCACACGAGCGACAAGATCCTCGTCAGCAACGACGCGGCCTCGAGCCCGCCGAACTCCATCCTGCGCATCGTCAGCGCGGCGGGCGGCGCCGTGCTCAACAGCAACGCCATGGGCAACGGCTGCGGCGAGCCCGCGTGGTCGCCCGACGGCACGAAGCTCGCGGCCATCTGCGGCCTCACCGGCGGCGGCTGGATCTTCGACGCGTCGGGCGGGTATCTCGCCACGGGCGACGTCGCGGCCGACGGCGTCACCGTGTCGAACGTTCATCCGATCGTCCCGCAGGCTGGCGCGCCGGGCCGCCCGGCGTACCCGAGCTTCACGTCCGACAGCCAGTACATCGCGTACGGCCGTCCCACGTCGGGCTCGCGCTCGACGGGCAACGGCGACCTCTGGCTCACCAAGCCCGACGGCACCGACGTGAAGAAGCTCGCGATCGCCTCCAGCGACAACAAGAGCTTCAACCCCGTCTTCGCGCCTCAGCGCGCGGGCGGTTATTACTGGCTCGTCTTCATCTCGCGCCGCGACTACGGCAACACGCTCGTCAGCACGAACCGTCAGCAGCTCTGGATGACGGCGATCGACGACCCGCCGACGGCGGCCGATCCCTCGCACCCGCCCTTCTACATGCGCGGCCAGGAGGGCTGCGGCCTCTCCGAAAACGCGTACATGGCGAAGGAGCCTTGCAAGGAGCAGGGCGAGGGCTGCGTGACGGGCGCCGATTGCTGCGGCGGCCAGTGCATCAAGGACCCGGCGAGCGGCGCGTACGTCTGCGGCGAGCCCCCGCCGCCAGGCTCCTGCTCCGAGACGGGCAACGCGTGCACGACGAAGGCCGACTGCTGCAACCCGACCGACGAGTGCATCGACGGGTTCTGCGCGCAGAAGCCGCCGAAGTGACCTCCTGACCTCACCCTCCCCCTTCCTCCCTCTCCGCGCGGCGGAGAGGGAGGGGGCTCTCATCCCCACGCACTGTCGATCAGGCATCGGCGTGGTCGCCTTCCTCCCTGACGCCATGTCGATCAGGCATCGGCGTGGTCGCCTTCCTCCCTGACGCCATGTCGATCAGGCATCGGCGTGGTCGCCTTCCTCCCCGACGACATGTCGATCAGGCAACCGCGTGGTCGCCTTCCTCCCCGACGACATGTCGATCAGGCATCGGCGTGGTCGCCTTCCTCCCCGACGACATGTCGTTCAGGCAACCGCGTGGTCGCCTTCCTCCCCGACGACATGTCGTTCAGGCAACCGCGTGGTCGCCTTCCTCCCCGACGACATGTCGATCAGGCATCCGCGTGGTCGCCTTCCTCCCCGACGACATGTCGATCAGGCAACCGCGTGGTCGCCTTCCTCCCCGCGCCTTCTTTCCGAGCAGCCGACCACACGCCACGGCGAGCGCGCCTCCCCGCCTCTGACATACTGCGCGCGTGCTCCCCACCGTCCTCCTGTTCGACATCGACGGCACCCTCATCGACACCGGCGGCGCGGGCCGCCGCTCCATGGAGCGCGCCTTCGCGCACGTCACCGGCCGCGCCGACGCGTGCTCGTTCTTCTCGTTCGATGGCATGACCGATCGCGCCATCGTCCGCCGCGGCCTCGAAGGCCTCGGCGCGATCGCCGACGACCCCTCGATCGACCGTGTCCTCGCCGCCTACCTCGACGCGCTCGTCGCCGAGGTCGCGGCCTCCACGGGGTACATCACCCACCCCGGCGTCGACGTCGTCCTCGATCGCGCCGCCAAACATCCCCACATTGCGCTCGGCCTCGGCACAGGCAATGTCCGGGACGGCGCCCGCATCAAGCTCGACCGCGTGCGCCTCTTCGATCGTTTCTCCTTCGGCGGCTTCGGCTGCGACCACGAGGAACGCGCGTCGCTCCTGCATGCCGGCGCCCGGCGCGGCGCCGAGCGGCTCGGCAAGGAGCCGGGCGATTGCCGCATCGTCGTCATCGGCGACACGCCCAAGGACATCGCGGCAGCCCGCGCCATCGGCGCCGAGTCACTCGCGGTCGCCACCGGCAGGTTCGTCGCGGGAGACCTGCGCGAGGCCGGCGCCACGTTCGTCTGCGACAATCTTCTTTCGCCGGGCGTGTGCGCAATGCTCTTCCCGGACGCCTAGTTTCCGGATTATACCGGGCAAAACCTCGGAGCCCGGTTCATGAAACAACGCCCCTACGCCTCGCTCGCCCTCGCCGCCCCGCTCGCGCTCGCCGCCGCCGTCGTCGCGTGTAACACCGAGCCGCCCCCGCCCACGGCGACGACGGCCTCGGCGACGCCCGCGCCGGGGCAATCCCAGGCGCCCGCGGCCAAGCCCCCCACGGCCGAGGAGGCGCACGGGTTCACCCTCCGTGTCAACGACGAGCTCAAGAAGCTCTGGACCGCCTCGGCGCGCGCGTCCTGGGTGAACAAGACGTACATCACGGACGATACGACGGCGCTCTCGGCGGCGGCCGAGGAAGCCAACATGGAATACCTCGGCACGGCGATCACGGGCGCCACGCGCTTCGACGGCATGACGCTGCCCGAGCCCGTCGCGCGCCAGCTCAAGCTCATCAAGATCTCGAGCACGCTGCCCGCGCCTCCGGACCCGAAGAAGCGCGCCGAGCTCGCGCAGATCGCCGTCTCGATGGAGGCCGATTACGGCAAGGGCAAGTATTGCCCGCCGCGGCTCGAAGGCAAATGCGAGAACCTCGACGAGCTCTCGAACATCATGGCGAAGAGCCGCAAATACGACGAGCTGCTCGACGCCTGGACGGGCTGGCATTCGATCGCGCCGCCGATCCGCGAACGGTACACGCGTTATGTGGAGCTCGGCAACGAGGGCGCGCGCTCGATTGGGTTCTCGGACATGGGCGCGCTCTGGCGCGCGGGCTACGACATGACGCCCGAGGCGTTCGAGGCCGACACCGAGCGGCTCTGGAACCAGGTCAAGCCGCTCTACGACGAGCTGCATTGCCTCGTCCGCTCGAAGCTCCGCAAGCTCTACGGCAAGGACAAGATCGGCGACAAGGCCCCGATCCCTGCGCACCTGCTCGGCAACATGTGGGCGCAGGACTGGTCGAACCTCTACGACCTCGTCACGCCGTATCCGACGGAGGCCTCGCTCGACGTCTCGAAGGCGCTCGTCGACAAGAAGGTCGCCCCCATTGAAATGGTCAAGATGGGCGAGCGGTTCTTCACCTCGCTCGGCCTCGACCCGCTGCCGAAGACATTCTGGGAGCGCTCCATGTTCGTCCGCCCGCGCGACCGCGAGGTCGTCTGCCACGCGAGCGCCTGGGACGTCACCTACGGCGGCGACATCCGCATCAAGATGTGCATCGAGCCAAAGGAGGAGGATTTCATCACGATCCACCACGAGCTCGGGCACGACTATTATTACGCCTACTACCACACGCTCCCGGTCCTCTTCCAGGCGGGGGCGAACGACGGCTTCCACGAGGGCATCGGCGACACGATCGCGCTGAGCGTGACGCCGGGCTATCTGAAGACGATCGGCCTGCTCAAGGACGCGCCCGAGAACCCGAAGGCCGAGACGAACTTCCTGATGAAGCAGGCGCTCGCGAAGATCGCATTCCTGCCGTTCGGCAAGCTCATCGATCAATGGCGCTGGGACGTCTTCGCGGGCAAGACGGCGCCGGACAAGTACAACGAGGCCTGGTGGGTGTTGCGTCAAAAATACCAGGGCGTCGCGGCCCCGGTCCCGCGCAGCGAAAAGGATTTCGACCCCGGCGCGAAGTTCCACGTCCCCGGCGGGACGCCCTACACGCGCTACTTCCTGGCGCACATCTACCAGTTCCAGTTCCACCGCGCGCTCTGCAAGGCAGCCGGGCACACGGGCCCGCTGCACACCTGCTCGATTTACGGCAACAAGGCGGCCGGCGACAAGCTGAAGGCCATGCTGGCGATGGGCGCGAGCAAGCCCTGGCCGGAGGCGATGAAGGCAATCTCCGGCGAGACGCAAGGCGACGCGAGCGCAATCCTCGAATATTTCGAGCCCCTGCGGAAGTTCATCCGCGAGGAGAGCAAGGGCGAGACCTGCGGCTGGTGAGGGCCTGAAGGAGCCGCCGAGCCGGGGCTCTGCCCCGGGCCCCGCGGGGGCTGTTCGCCCCTCGACCCGAACCAGGGCCAGCCCTGGACCTTTTGGGGAAGAACTGCGCTACGCGCAGTTCTTCCCACAGGCCGGTGGGACCGCGCTGCCGGTTGAACCGTCAGCGCTGCCGTCTTGGCTGGCAGGGTCGTCGCTGGTCTTGACCCGGCCGTTCGATGAACTGCGCATTACGCAGTTCTTCCCACAGGCCGGTGGGACCGCGCTGCCGATAGAACCGTCAGCGCTGCTGTCTTGGTTGGCAGGGACGTCGCTGGTCTTGAACCCGGCTGTTCGATGAACTGCGCATTGCGCAGTTCATCGACCCTCAGTCCAGCGCGGGCGCTGGTCCGGGTCCAGGGGCGGACAGCCCCTGGTGGGGCCTGGGGCAACGCCCCAGCGAGGCGCCCTCAGAACAGAAGCCCGCAGAGCTGACTGCCTGGGCAGCATATGTCGAGCCCGCCGCCTACCTGGTCCGTGTGTGCGCAGACCCGCGAGCCTTTGCTCGGGTAGTAGTAGGCCCAGAAGAAGCACATCTCGTCGTTTGCCGACTCGCCGAAGCCCACCTCCTGGTTGCTCTGGTTGTCCCACGAGCATGTGAACCGGAAGCCCCCGCCCTCCGGGACCTCGAACGGCGGGTCGTGATACACCGTCGGCGGCTCGCTCCAGAGCCAGCCATCCACCTTGTACACCGAGGTATCTGCCCCGGCCTTCGACGGGGCCCACGACACGGTCACGTTCTTGCCCCACTGGTGCGTGTGGCCCGTGATTCCGAAGAACTTCGAGCCGGCGAGGTCCGACGGCAGTGCCATGAACGTCGGCCCGAGCGACGCCGACGTATGCGGCGCGATCTTGATGTCGGGGTTGCCGATGAAGAGGAAATCGGCCTCGTCTTTGAAGTCCGCCTCTTTCATCGTGTAGAACGTCGACGTCGCCGACACCTCGATCTCCTCGAGCGATGCGTTGAGGTAATGCATCTCCAGCCGCACCATTTGCTTCGGCTGCATCGTGAATGCGACGCCGTCCGGCAGTGTCAGCGTGTCCTCGTGTTTCTGTGTGATCATCACCGGCGCGCCCTTCGTCGGGTCGAGCGTGTCGGCGAACGGCTGACAATCGAACGGCGCGAGTTGCTCCTCCGTGTCGTTCGTCCGGTACACGATGAGGTGATGCGAGCCGTTCGGCAGCACGTTTTGAATCTGGTGGATCCGCACGAGCTCGTCATTGCCGAGCGCCTTCACCACGCATTGCGTCCGCTCCGTCCCTGCGGCGACCTTCACGGGGTCGAACGTCACGGTATACGACGTCGTCGCGGGCCCGCTGCCGCCGCTCCCGCCGCTCCCGCTGTTGCTGCTGCTGCCGCCGCTCCCCCCGCTCCCGCCCGTCCCCCCGGGCCCAGCCCCGAGATCGACGTTGCCGGAGCTCGAACAACCGACCATTGCCAAAGAAATGGCGACCACGGGAAGAAGCATTCTCATGGGAATCTCGCTTTCATCACGGCAAGGAGCGCGCGTGCACGCAAAGATAGCCCGGCGCCGACGACGACGTCCATGCTTTTCGCAAAGACGCACCGACTTCCGCAATGGTCGCAATTTTGGATGAGAGCAAAAAAAAGCCCCTCTCCCGAGAGGGGGGTTTGGGGGCGTAGCTCGGCTTGTCCGAGCGTAGCCCCCAAGCGGGAACAGAGGGGTTGGGGTGAGGGAGTCGCCCCGTGAGGATCAGGCGCGCGCCGACCGGCGACGACGCCGGAAGGGCACGAGCAGGGCTGCGAAGAGCGCGCCGAAGAGGCCCACCGAGGTCTTCGCGTCGCTCTCGCCCGCCACGGTGCAGTCGCAGCCGCCCTCGACGTTCTCGGTGCCGGAGCCCGCCGAGCCGCCCGCGCCGCCGCCCGCGCCGCCTGCGCCGCCTTCGCCGTTCGACTCCACGCGGCAGTTCGCGTCGCAGCCGTCGCCGGCCGTCGTGTTGCCGTCGTCGCACTGCTCGCCTTCGGTCTCGACGCCATTGCCGCAGGCCGTCGCCGAGCAGTTCGAATCGCAGCCGTCGCCGTCGACGTCGTTGCCGTCGTCGCAGTCCTCGCCGTCCGTCACGACGCCGTTGCCGCAGCCCGTCGACTTGCACGACGCGTCGCAGCCGTCGCCGTCGACGTTGTTGCCGTCGTCGCACTCCTCGCCGAGCGTCTGGATGCCGTTTCCGCACGCCGTGACCGAGCAGTCCGAATCGCAGCCGTCGCCGTCGCTCTTGTTGCCGTCGTCGCAGGCCTCGCCCTCGTTGACGATCGCATTGCCGCAGGCGGGCAGCTTGCAGTTCGAATCGCAGCCGTCGCCGTCGTCCGTGTTGCCGTCGTCGCACTCCTCGGGCGCCGTCGTGATGCCGTTGCCGCAGATGCTCGGCGTGCAGTTCGAATCGCAGCCGTCGCCGTCGACCGTATTGCCGTCCTCGCAGACCTCGCCGGCCGTGAGCACGCCGTTGCCGCAGGCCGTCGCCGTGCAGTTCACGTCGCAGCCGTCGCCGTTCGTGTCGTTGCCGTCGTCGCACGTCTCGCCGACGCCGACGAACCCGTTGCCGCAGGCCGGGTTGAGGCAGTTGCCGTCGCAGCCGTCGCCGCCCACGGTGTTGCCGTCGTCGCAGAGCTCGCCGCCCGTCACGATGTTGTTGCCGCAGCCCGTCGGCGTGCAGTTCGCGTCGCAGCCGTCGCCGTTCGCCGTGTTGCCGTCGTCGCAGGTCTCGGTCCCGGCCATCACGCCGTTGCCACACGCCGTCGGCGTGCAGTTCGAATCGCAACCGTCGTTGTCCACGGAGTTGCCGTCGTCGCAGGTCTCGCCCGCCGTCACGAAGCCGTTGCCGCAGCCCGTCGGCTTGCAGTTCGCGTCGCAGCCGTCGCCGCTCACGGTGTTGCCGTCGTCGCACGTCTCGCCGGCCGTCACGACGCCGTTGCCGCAGGCCGTCACGGTGCAGTTCGAATCGCAGCCGTCGCCGTCGCTGACGTTGCCGTCGTCGCAGACCTCGCCCGCCGTGACCACGTTGTTGCCGCAGGCCGTCACGGTGCAGTTGACGTCACACCCGTCGCCGCTCGCCTCGTTGCCGTCGTCGCAGGCCTCGCCCGCCGTCTTCACGCCGTTGCCGCAGGCCGTCGCGGTGCAGTTCGAATCGCAGCCGTCGCCGTCGTCCGTGTTGCCGTCGTCGCACGTCTCGCCCGCGTCGGCCTCGGCCGTCCCGTCGCCGCAGGCGCCGACATCGAGCGTCATGACGATGTGCATGTCCGCGAAGCCGGCTACCGCGAGATCCGTGATCTCGGCGAGGCCGAACGCGGCGCAGGCCTCCGAACGGATGTAGCTCGGCGCCGACTGCCCGGCCGCGTTCGAGCCAATGTAGAAGGCGGTGCCGGTCGCATCGCCGTCTGGCGAGTTGATCTCGACGACAATCTGGTCCTGCGTATCGAAGGAGAGGTTCGGGTTCAGGGGGACGGTGATCAGCGACGCCTGCTGATCCGGGACCGTCACGGTGTAGATCGGGCCAAACGGGACGAGGTTCGCCTGCACCATCGTCGAGTTGAGCGTGTAGAACTTGATGAAGACGTCCTGCGGGCCGCCGGCCGACTCGTCGACGCCGAACTGCACGCTGCGGATCCCGCTCGCCGGAATGCCGAGGCCGAAGAGATCGAACACGCGATAATACGAATTCTCGGCCGTGACCCCGCCGCCGCCGCATGCCACCGAGTTCCCATAATCGACCGTGTTGGGATCGGTGTTTTGCGTGATGGGCGCGGCGTTGGCGATACTCGTCACTCCGAGCAGCGCGCCGACACACAACACCCCGAAGAACCCTCGTTTGATCATCATACCCTCCAAGCCACCTCGAGGGCCGCGGTCGCCAATATCGCCCGCCCTGCCGCTTCACGCGGCGAGAGACGAGACGAGACTTCCGGGAGTCGGGCCCGTGGATGGTCAAATATTGCGGGGCAAACGATCATGGATTCGATCCCGCGGCAAGAGCCGAGTGCAGGCTGGGCAATTTTTTTACCGGGGGACGAACCGCGTCCGTGACTCAGCCCAGCGCGAGCCGCGCGGCGTGCTCGAGCCCCGTGCGCTGTGCCTGTACGCTGTCGAAGAGGGCCAGTTGCCCCTTGCCGCGCACCAGGTTGTGCTCGCCCCGCGCCGGGAATCGCCGCGCGTCGAAGCCGAAGTACACCTCGCGCAGCGCGTCCGCGAGGAACCGCGCCGAAAGCTCCAGGCATATCGTCGCGAGCCCGTCCACGATCGCCCCCGCCTCCTCCGCCGAGACGAGCCCCGCCCCGCGCGCGACCTCGCCGTACCCCGCGAGCGCCGCGCCAAACGTGCCCGCGTCGAGCGCCACGTGCGCCACGTCCTCGCCCGCCGGGTTGCACCACGAGCGGAGCGCGTCCCCCATCTCGAAGGGCCAGATCATGCGGCCGAGTGTGTCCAGATCCACGAGACATGCGGCCTGTTCGCCCTGGAACAGGAGATTCGATATTTTGAGATCTCCATGCACGTGCCGAAGCGGGAGCCGCGCGAGATCCGGGAGCCGTTCGGCCTCGGCGAGCAGCCGCCGCGCGAGCGGCTCGACCTCGCCGAACAGCCGATGCGCCGTGTGCGCGTCGAGCGCCGCTTCCAGCGTGGCGAGGTGCTTCTTCGTGTCGTGCACCCCGGCCCGCACGTGCCGGTAGTCGTACGCGAGATCCGCGACGGCCGCGTGAAACCGCGCCACCATGCGGCCCGCTTCGCGCGCGATGCTCGGGCTCGGGATGCGGTCGTGGCTCTGCCCCTCCACGAACGAGAGCGCGCGCCATGCCCGCCCCTCCTCGTCGTCGACCCAGAGCGCCCCGTCATCGGTGCGCACAGGCCGCGGCGTCAAGAGGCCCTTCTCCGCGAGGTGCGCCGTCACGGCGTCGATGTCCTCGTTCACCACCCCCGCGAACACCGGGTGCAGCCGCTGCACGATGACCTTCCCGCTGCGCCCCTCGACGAGGAACGTGCGGTTGATGAGGCCCCCGCCGTGGAGCGCGTGGGGCCTCCCGTCGAGGTCACGATAGCGGGCGAGGATCCAGGCCGGAATCGACTCCATCGGCGCGCGAGGATGCACCGGGAGGCGTGGTTTCACAAGAACCGCGCGAGAGCGCCGCGCAAAACGCCGCTCGCGCGCGGCCCTACCTGGCGAGGGCCTGATCGAGATCCGCGATCAGATCCGCGGCCGCCTCGATGCCCACCGAGAGCCGGAGCAGATCCTTCGGCACCGGCGAGTCCGGCCCTTCCACGCTCGCGCGATGCTCGATGAGGCTCTCCACCCCGCCGAGCGACGTCGCGCGTTTCCAGAGCGACACGCGCGACGCGACCGCGACCGCCGCCGCCTCTCCGCCCCGGATCCGCACCGACAGCATACCGCCGAACCCCCCGTCCATCTGCCGCGCCGCCACGGCGTGCGTGGGGAACGAGGACAACCCCGGATACAGCACGGAGAGCACGCGCGGGTGCCGCTCGAGGTGCTCGGCGATCGCGAGCGCGCTCTGCGACGCCGCCCGCACCCGCAAGAACAGCGTCCGCATTCCGCGCACGAGCAGCCACGCCTCGAAGGGCCCCGCGATGCTGCCGACCTGCGACCGCGTGGCGCGCACGCGCTCCCAGAAATCGCCCGCCTCCGCGGCCGTCAAGGTCCCGGCGAGGACGTCGGAGTGACCATTCAGATATTTCGTCGCCGAATGCATCACGAGATCCGCGCCCCACTCGAGCGGACGCGTCAAGACCGGCGTCGCCGACGTCGAGTCCACGCAGACGAGCGCCCCCGCCGCGCGCGCGAGCCGCGACACCTCGCCGATGTCCGTCACGCCCCAGAGCGGATTCGAGGGCGTCTCCACCCACACGAGCCGCGTTTTGCCCGGCTCGATCGCGGCCGCGACCTTCTCCGGGTTCGCCATGTCCACGAGCGTCACCCGGAGCCCGAACCGCGCGCCCGGGCCGCAAATCCAGCTCCGCAATGACCAGTACATCACCTCGGGCACGACGACGTGGTCGCCGGGCGCGAGGCTCAAAAAGACCGCGGTCGCCGCCGCCATTCCCGAGGCGAACAGCATGCTCGACGTCCCGCCTTCGAGGGCCGAAACCAGCGCCTCGGCCTGATCGAACGTGGGATTGTCCGAGCGACCGTACACCCTGCCCGACCGGTATTGATTGTCCGGATCTCGCAGGAACGTCGTCGACGGGTGAATCGGCGCGACGATCGCGCGCGTCTCCTCGTCCACCCAGCCGAGCGCCTGCGCCGCAATGCTCTCCCGGGCGAACGTTCGTCCTGTGGAATCGTGCCGCATGGGCCTCCTCGACGCCCCCACTCTACCCTGAATCTCCGAGGACGCCCGGCCTCTTTTCGTTTACGCTCCACCCGCACGATGTCGCCCGGCCGTATTCCCGTCCCACTGCTTGTATCCCTCGCGCTCCTCGGTTTCGCCGGGAACTCCTTGCTTTGCCGCGCGGCCCTCTCCGGCGGCGCCGCGCTCGTCGATCCCGCCACGTTCACTTCCGTGCGCCTCGCCTCGGGCGCGGCGACGCTCGCGCTCCTCCTCCTCGCCCGGGGTGCTCGCCCCGGGCAGGGCACGTTTGGCTCGGCATTTGCGCTCTTCGCTTATGCCGCGGGGTTTTCCCTCGCATACGTCCGCATCGGCGCCGGCGTCGGGGCGCTGGTCCTCTTCGGGTGTGTCCAGACGACCATGCTCGGCGCGGGCCTCCTCTACGGCGAACGCCCTTCCGCGAGCGGCTGGATCGGTCTCTCGCTCGCGCTCGGCGGCCTGCTCGTCCTTGCCGCGCCGGGGGCCACCGCGCCCGATCCCGTGGGCGCCCTCCTCATGGCGGCGGCGGGCGTCGCGTGGGGCATTTATTCGCTCCGGGGCCGTTCCGCAAAACGTCCCCTTTCTGCGACCGCCGACAACTTCGCCCGCGCCATTCCCCTCACCCTCGCGCTTTCCCTCGGGAGCGCGTTTTTCCTCGAAGTCCCGCGCATCTCGCCGCGGGGCCTCCTCCTCGCGGTGGCCTCGGGCGCCCTCGCCTCGGGCGTCGGCTATAGCCTGTGGTATGCGGCGCTCCCGCGCCTCTCGGCCCTTCGCGCCTCCGTCGTGCAGCTCCTCGTCCCCGTCCTCGCGACCGCGGGCAGCGTCCTCTTCCTCGGCGAGCAGCTCACGGCGCGCATCGTCGTCGCGGGCGCCATGCTCGCCACGGGCGTGCTCCTCGCGCTCCGGAAGCCCAGGGGCTCCTGAGCTAGAACTTCGGCTCCTTCTTCTGCGCGGCCATTTGCCGGATGCAATACGAGAGCCCTTGTCGCAGGGTCCCGAGCGTCTTCAAGGACGAGAGATCCATTCCCACCGAGACGATCGTCTGCGCCACGTTCGGCCGGATGCCCGTGACGACGCCACACGCGCCGAGCAGCCCGAGCGCGCGCACCATCCCGAGGATGTAATTCGCCGTCGCCGTATCGACGACGTCGACGCCCGTCAAATCGAGCAGCACGAATTGCGCCCCCGTGCGCGAGACCGACGCGAGCAGATCGTTCATCACCCGGGCGGCGCGGCTCGAATCGATGATCCCCACGAGCGGCAGCGCGATCACGCCCTCCCATACCTCGAGCACCGGCGTCTCCAGGTTCCGGATCACGTCCTGCTGCCGCTCGATCACCTCGATCTTTTGCGCGAGCTCGCGCTGCGCCTTTTGCGCATCGGAGACGTCGATCGACATCCCGATCACGCCGGTCACGTTGCCATTCTCGTCTTTGACCGGCGTGTACCAGCTCTCCCAGAAACGCCCCGGCGCGGGCTCGGTGATCTTGCGGTGCGTCTCGCCCTGGAGCGAGCGCTCGAGCCATACGTTGGCCTCGGGCGGATAGAGATCGTGGACGTTTTTCCCCGTCAGATCTCCCTCGGCCCGCGCGGCTTTGCCGTCGTGGAACCGCATGTACCCCTGGGGATCGATAGCCCAGACGACGACGTCCAGGTTATCGAGCAGCGTCCGCAAAATGGCCGCCTCTGCAGCAGGTCCGCGGTCGACTCCACCACCGTCCATGCCACTCTCCCCCGGCCGAAATGGCCGTTCGAATTGTAATGGTCCTGGGAGCTACCATGGACGTATGGGCAGCGCCATGTCCCTGACAGCGGAAAACCTGGCAAAGCAGCAAATGGACGGAGACGTGTAGCAGTAAATGGACGAAGGCCGTACGCAAGGGCCTTCATTCCGTCGGGAGGCCCCCTAAGGCTGCCGTACGTTCGTCAATACTGGGGGTGCTTCTGAATGAGGCTCACGATCTCGAGCAGCTCGGGATCGTCGCCTTTCACGTTGGCCGCGGTGGCCATCGCGAACGCGTCGGCGAGGTTCTGCGACGTCGGCGCCTTCAGGGCCTCGGCGAACGCGACGATGGCCTTGGCCTTGGGCAGCCCCGACTTCTGCGCCGCGAGCAGATCCCCCACGGTCGTCGTCACCTCGGTCTCCTGGTCGAGGTACGTGAGCGGCGTCTTCCAGCGCGCCCGCACGGTGATCGTGTCGGTCGCGACGATCTTCGCCGGATCACAAGCCTTGAGCACCTGATTGAAGATCATCGCGTCGCTCGGCGCGAGGTGCTGCGGCTCGATCTCCTCGGGGTTCTCCGAGTACTCCTCGCCGTAGAATTTGTGCATCTGGAAGTACCACGGCATCGTCAGCTCGACCTGCACGCCGCGCGCCGCGATCTCCATGGTCTCGTCGAACCTGTCGACGAACATGCGCGAGGCCTCTGCCGTGCTGTCGAGATAAACGTACGCGCCGCGCCCCTTGTCCGTCACGATGTCCATCAGCCGGTCGTCGTACGACCCGCCGGGCCCCGTGCCGATGCCGACCAGGTAAATGCCCTCCTTGTCGGCGTCCTTCGATTTCTCGCCGATGAAATCCGCGTCCGTCTGCCCCACGTTCGCCCCGCCGTCGCTGATCAAGATCACGCGGTTCAACCGCCCCGCACCATCATGCTGCTCGGCGAGCCCGTACCCCGCGACGAGCCCACTGTGCAGGTCGGTCCCGCCGCTCGCCGTGAGCCCGTTCGCCAGGCCCACGACCTCCGGATCGTTCGGCCCCGTCACCGCGTGGCCGCTCATCACCACGTTGTTGCTCGTATTCCAGGTGACGGCATTGACGATGTCGCCCTCGGCGAGGCTCGCGGCGATGGCCTTCACCGCCGCCCGCTCGCGCTCGATGCCGGGGCCGCCCATCGAGCCCGACGTATCGAGCACGAACGTCACCGTCATCGGGCGCCGCGGCTTGATGGCGTCGAACGAGCGCACCGCGATCTGGAAATCCAGCTCGTTCGCGACCGCGGTATTCGCGAGCTCCGGGAACAGCGCGAGCTTGCCTGCGGCCGGCGCGTCATAGTGAATCCGATAATAATTGAGAAACTCGTACGTGCGAATCTCCTGGGCCATCGGCTCGATGCCCATGCCGATGAGCTCGCGCGTGTGGACCGGGGAGCCCATCGAATTGGAGTCGTCGGCCGAGAGATACAGGACGACGGGCTTCGAATCGTCGATCCCCTCGCAGGTGAACTCCGCGGCGGCGTCCGTGCCCGCGTCCGCGCCCTGCGCGGGCGGCGCGACCGGATCGGGCGGCGGAGGCTCCCCCGGGAATTCGCCCGCGCCGCCGCCGCCGCCGGCCCCATTGAATCCGCCGCTCGAGCTGCTGCCGACGCCGGGCCCCACGGGCCCCGTGGGCTCGCCTCCGCCCGACGACTCGTCGAACCCGCCCGAGCCATTCGAACCGCTATCCACGGCAATACAAGCGGCGATGCTCCCACCGAGCGAAGCCACGAGCAAAGGAAGGAACACGAGCGCGCGCAGAGACCGTTGTTTCATGAGGACCTCCCAAAGCGAGGACACGAAACCGAGCAAGCCTCGTGCCCGCGCCGCGGAGCACGATTTCTGCATCGAAGTTCGTCTCTTTTCACGCCGCGCCGGTGGCCCACGCTGGCACAAGGCGACACCCGCCGACCACGGGCGTCACGCGGTCACGGCGCTTCTCAGGCTCCGGCGCCGAGCTCGCGCCCGAGCGCCATCGTGCGGGCATTCTCGGGCACCCGCTCCAGAAAATGCTCCCGCATCGCGGCGTCCGTGATTCGGTTCGCCCGCGCGAGGAGCCGCGTCCGCGCCTGGAAAATCGCGTGTTTCCCGCTCGCCGCGCTCCCCGACGCGATCAGCGCCTCGGCATACACGAGCCGGAGGAGCGCCTCGCCCTCCTCCATGCCCCCGAGCGACGCGAAGAGCCCCATCGCCGCCCCTGCAATGCCGAGCCCCGAAGGCCAGTTGTCCTGCGCGAGCAGCGCGCGCGCCCACGCCGCGAGCGCGAACGCCCGCAGCGGCCCGATGGCCGCGAGCGCCTCCGCCGCGCTCTCGGCCTCGATCTCCGCCGCCTCCACGTCCCCGCGGGCGAGCAAGAGCGCCGACAGGTAAATGCGCGCCCGCCCCTCCTGCCGCCGGTTCGATTGCTGCGCGAAATCTGCGATCGCCTCGCGCACGTGGAGCAAAGCCTCCTCGAGCGCCCCGCGCGCCGCGAGCGCGGGCCCGAGGTTCTGCTTCGCGAGCGCCGCCACATTGTAGAGCCCGAGCCGCCGCGCCTCGCCCAAGAGCTCCACGAGATCGCGCTCCGCCTCGGCGAACATCCCGAGCTGGATCCGCGCGTGCGCCGCGTTCACCCGCCCGACGCACGCGTCCCTCCTGTTGCCCGTCGCGAGGAACGCCGGAATGCTTTGCTCCGTCGCCAGGAGCGACGCCGCCGCGTCCCCCGTGCAAAGCGCGCGCGAGGCGTGCAGCGCATACAGCCGCGCCGCCACCCCCTGATCCCGCTCTGCAATGGGCCACGCCACCATTCCGAGCTGCCCGATGAGCTCCTCGGCCGCCGCGTGCTCCCCCGCATGAAGCAAGGACGCCGCCACGTGCGCCACCGCGCTCACGGCCGGCGCCGACGAGCCCATCGCCTCCGCGCCCGGCGCGCGCACCACCTCCGCGAGCTCCGAAAGCGCGTCCCGCTGCCCGAGCCGGACCAGCATCGACGCCGCCGTCGCCGCCGCCGCGTACCACGCCCCGCTGCCCCGCGGCAGCGCTTGCATCGCGCTCGCCGCGCGCGCCGAGGCCTCGGCCGCCTCCCCGAGCCAGCGATAGGCCTCCGCCTGGAGAAACGAAAGCTCCCCGCGCGCCTCGGCCGACGCGCCCCGCGCGCCCTTCTCGGCCCGCTCGATCGCCGCCCGAAAATCGTTCCCTTCGAGCGCCTGTTCCGCCGCCCGCCGGTACCACGCCGCGGCCCGCGAAGTCGCCCTCCCGCGCTCGTAATGTTCCGCCAGGACAACCGCGTCCCGCTCCCCCGCCTCCTCCAGCCAGGCCCCTGCGAGCTCGTGCCCGAGCGCGCGATCCGCCTCCGTCAGCGCCGCATAGGCCGCCTCGCGCACGAGCGCGTGCCGGAACGCATACTCCTCCTGCGCGGGAAAACGGCTCTGCGGCCGCTTCACCACGAGCTCGCGCGCGCAGAGATCCGCGAGCATCGGCCCGAGCGCGGCCTCGTGTGGCCCCTCGCCGAGCAGCGCCGTGGCCCCGCCCCGCCAGAACACCTGCCCGAACACGCTCCCGGCCCGCAAAAGCCGCCGCGTCTCGGGCGCGAGCGCGATGAGCCGCGCCTCGACCATCGCCAGCACGGTCTCCGGCAGCTCCGCGGCCCGCCCGCTCTCCGCCGCGCGGATCAGCTCCTCCAGGTAAAACGCATTGCCCCCGGCCCGCTCCACGAGCCGCGCCACCATGGCGTCCGAGATCCGGTCCCCGAGCACCTCCCGCACGAGCCGCTCCGCCGCCTTTTTCGACAGCTCCTTCAGCCGGATCTCCTGCAAAGGCCGCCCCTCCCAGAGCCGCGGAAACACCTCCGGCAGATCCGGCCGCGACAGCGCCAGCACGAAGATCGGCCGCTCCGGCAGCGCGCGCAGCATCTCGTCGACGAGCTTGACCGTCGGCCGATCCCCCCAGTGCAGGTCTTCGAGGATCAGAAGGGCCGGCCGCTCGTCCGTCTCGGCGCGCAGCAGATCCTCCCACGCGGCCCGGATCTGATCGCCCATGAGCAGCGCATCCCGCCGCGCCGCGCGCAATTCGATGCTCTCCTCGTCCGCCGGCGGCACGCCCGCGAGCGGGCCGAGGAACATCACCGCGCGCTCGAGCGCCTTGCCCCCGAGGTGCCGCCCGAGCCGCGCGCGCAGCCGCTGCCGCTGCACGTCGACGGGCATCCCCCCGGACAAACCCGCCTGCCCACGCAGCATTTGCCCCACGAGCGCGAAAGGAGAGTTCTGGCTCATCGGATCGCCCTGCCCGACCCAGACGCCAATCGACTCTCGTTTCTCGCGCAGCTTGCGCAAAAGCTCGTGCCGCAGCCGGCTCTTGCCCATGCCCGGCGGCGCGAGGATCACGGCGGCGCGTGAGAGCGGCTCGTCGAAGCATTCGTCGACGAGCGCCATCAAGATCGCCATTTCGCTCTCGCGGCCGACACAATGCGTGGGCCTCCCGAGCAGCGTCCGCGCCGCCTCCGTCACGTCGCGCTCGCCGCGCAGGTAGAGGCCCCCCTCGTCGCCGTCGACGTCGAACCGCACGTCGAGCAGCCCCGCCATCACGTCGTCGAGCCGGATCGGCGGCGCCTTCCCGGCCGGCGCCTTCTTCCCGAGCAGCCGCACGCCCCGCTCGATCACCGCGCCCATCGGCAGCCCCTCGGACGACACCTCCGCGCCTGCCACGAGCGCCATCGGCGCCTCCGGCAACACCGCCCGCAGCTCCAGCGCCGACCGCGCCGCCCGCGCCGCCTGATCCGTCGCCGCGCCCGTCGACAGAAGGCTCACGACGAGCGTCCCATCCGACAGCGCGTCGAGCCGCCCTCCATATCGCTCGACGATCCCCTCGAGCGACCGCCCCCGCACGGCTGCGCCCATCGCCGACGGGACCCCCGAGAGCTCGAGCGTCGGCCCGAAAACCTCGCTGTCCCCCGCCTTCTGCGCTCGCTCGCCCGGCGAGAGCTTCGTGAGCACCAGCGACACCACGCGCCGCTCCTTGCCCGTCAGCCCGCTCGGCCGCGCGCTCGCCTCGATCGCGTCCGTCGCCTCGATGATCCCGAGCGCCGCGATCTCCGCCGCCGCCGCCGCGCCGTCCTTCGGCCGGTCCTTCGGCGCCTTTGCCAGCATCCGCGCGACGAGCGCGTCGAGCGCCTCCGGCACCCCGGTCCGCAGCGACGAGACCCGCGGCGCCTCCTCCAGCACCACCTTGAGCAGCGCCGCGTGCATCTCCTCCGCCACGAACGGCGGCCGCCCCGTCAGGCAATGAAACAGCACGCAGCCGAGCGCGAACACGTCCGCCCGCGCGTCGATCTTCGACGAACCCCGCGCCTGCTCGGGCGCCATGTACGCCGGGGTCCCGAGCACGTACCCCGTGTGCGTCAGCGCCTCGCCCCCCTCGACACGCGCGATCCCGAAATCGAGCAGACGCACGTCCATCGCGCTCTGCCCCACGAGAAAGATGTTCGCCGGCTTCAGGTCCCGGTGCACGATCCCGGCCGTGTGCGCGACTCCGAGCGCCTCGGCCACGCGCAGCGCCACGGCGACGCTCTCCGCGGCGTCGAGCCCCGTGCGCCGGAGCCTCTCGCTCAGCGTCTCGCCTTCCAGCCACTCGAGGGCCAGCCACGGCTCGCCTTCCGGGCCGAGCCCGTGCGCGACATGCCGCACGATCCCCGGATGATCGAGCCCTTCGAGCAGCTCCGCCTCCCGCACGAAGCGCGTCTCGGTGTCCGCGTGCGCGTGGGCCCAGAGCACCTTCAGCGCGACGAGCCCGCCCGTCCTGCGGTCCCTCGCGCGAAACACCTTCCCCATGCCGCCCGAGCCCGCCACTTTGTCGAGCTCGAACCGATCCGCGACGAGGTCTCCGGGCTTCATCCTGGGAGCACGACGGGTAGCGCGAAGCGCGGGAAAAGGCCAGCTTTTCGGCCCGCCTGGGCGGCCGTGGGCCGACTCAAGCCGGGTCCACGAGCGAAAGGACAGCCCGTAGCACAGCATTGGGGATGGCGAGCGTGGCGTACGCGACGAAGAGCTTCAGGGCGAGCCCGTGCTTCTTCGTCGTGAGCCAGTTTGCCCCGATGCGGAGCAGGCACGTGA
Organism: Polyangium sp. 6x1; assembly: GCF_029946515.1. GTDB lineage: Bacteria > Myxococcota_A > Polyangia > Polyangiales > Polyangiaceae > Polyangium. The sequence continues at coordinate 97,148 of NZ_JARZHH010000015.1, read as the reverse complement.
GAAAACCCCCGCTGCCTGCGGCCACGGCCAGGCCAAAAACGGGATCCGGCCATCTCATGAAATCGGACAGGGATGCCAGATACTCGCTCGGCGTCCCCGCGGGTTCTGCCAGCCACAGCAGCACGGAGGCCAGGATGCAGAACAGCGTCGTAACGACGCTAAGGAGGGGAAACGTCGCCAGGACGAGGAGCACACGCGCGTGATCGACCTCGATGGGTCCGCGCGCCCTGCGCCCCGCGCGATGGAGGAGGACGGCCGCCGTGAGGGATACGGCGAGCACGGCGCTGCCGGGGCCCAATCCGCGGAGCGCGATGACGCATACGATCCCCGGGGCGTTCTTCTGCGCATTGAATTGGCTCAGCGCGTAGGCGGACTGGAGATACACCACGCAGCCCATGAGCAGCCCGACCACGGCGCCGACCGGGAAAGACAACCTCACGATCCTGTCGTAGGGCGAGATCACGTCGGGGAGGGGCGCGACGGGCGGCGACGCGACGGGCGGCGCGTACGCCTGGCCGAGGTCGAGTTTGTCGTCCATGTCTCTGCCGCGCACCCTACTCGACGGGTTTGTCGAGGTCAACGACCACCGCGTTCGCCGCTCCCGCCTCGATCTTGGCGAGCTCCTCGGGCGTCAGCGGGCGCAGTTGCTGGAGGAGCGAGTCGAAGTCGCTGGCGACGAAGTAGGGCTCCCAGCTCGCATAGTAGTCGAAATAGTACACTCGGCCGCGCTGCTCCCCCTCGGTGACGATGCCGAAGAGGCTCCCGCCCGAATCGCGCGCGATCGCGAGCACATCATCGCCTAAGCTGGCCCTCTTCCACTCCTCATTGTTCCACAAGAGATCCTCAGATTCGTACTCTCGTCCTAGACCGAAGAATTCCTTGACGTCCGCGCCCATGAAGGGGGCTCCGGCGATGTCGAGTATGTCCGGGTCTGGTCGGCCTCCATTGTACTCTTGCAAAAACCGGCGATAGGGTTCGGGCAGGCGCACGCCGAGCTTCTCCTCCAACTCTTGGAGGGCCTGTTCGCTCAAAGGTTCTCCGCGGTCTGTGATTTCCATGTCATGGTCTCCCCTTCGTTGCGACCCCGCCGGTATGTCCTGTGTCCGCGTGAATTTGTGTGGGCACGAGCTGCATCGTCTTCCCGTCCTGATGATGGTGCCACGTATGTTTTTCCGGCGTCACGTCGTAGTTCGCAGCCTTGTTGGCACGTTTGAAATCCTCACGCCTGTCCCCCGTCTGGTTGATCGTCACCTCCTTCTTCACGACGCCGGCAGCCTTGAAATCCGGATACCCCTCGGCGTCGAAGGGCACGCCCGTCTTCGGATGTTTCTTGCCCCCGAGGTGACCGTTCCGGATCGTCGCCGTCCTCGCCTGCCCCGCCGCCCCGTTCGGCCCCGTGACCGGCTTCGTCGTCGTCGTGACCGTCGTCCCGCTGGGCGGCGCCACTGCCTTCGGCGGGGTCGCGGCCGGCGGGCCCGGCAGCTTCGGCCGCCGCAAGAACCCGCCCGGTCCGCCCGCAGCGCTCGGCAGGAACACCGGCATGCTTCGCAGCCTCTGCTGCGCCGCCCGCAGCGCCCTCGCCCCTGCCGTTTCCACGCGCGTCGCGGCCCCGCCGGCGACCGCCAACATGGTGTCCGCCAGGTTGTTCACGATCCCGAATTTCAGCTCGGCGTCCGCCCAGCCTTTGCCATATCCCTTGAGGAATGCTTCCCAGGCGATCGTGGCGAGCCCCTCGTCGTCGTACGTCGGCAGGTCCGGGATTGCATTCAACTGTTTGGCGAAGTCGGCCTGGTACTGCTCCGCGAATGCAGGGTGCCTCCGAACCATTCCGGCGAAGCCGTCCGACCAGGTACGGTTGAGCTGGTCCCTCGTTTCCTCCGCCCTACCGAGCGTATCGCCCCATTCGCGCCCGATCCGTTCCCCCGTGCGCCTCGCCTCCTCCTCGGCGTCCCTCCGCGCCAGGTTGACTTTCTGTTCCTCGTATGTATTCCCGGGCGGAGGCGGCGGACACGGCGCGCTCATCCCAGGCGCGGGCGCAGGCGTGGGCGCCGTTTGCCCGAGGAAACGCTGATCCGGTGGCCTATTTCGCGGCCCGTCGCAGGGCCTTATCGCCTGCGCCCGCGTCGCCGTTCGGACCGTCGTACGCTTGGCCGGCGCGGCTTCCGGCTCCTCCGCCGCGATCTTCTCCGGCGGAGGCGGCGGCGGCGGAGGCGGCGGAGGCGGTTTGTCGCAGGGAAGCTCCTGATACGCGAGCCCGAGCAGCCTCCGGCTCTCGGACGGCGCGTGAGGGTCATGAATGAAGACCGCCTTGACCGAAGGATTCCCCAGCAGCTCGTCGAGCGGCTGGCGCGCCGTTCGAGGCACGCCGTCCCCGAGGTCGTACCAGGCGCGCGCATCCGGTTCGACGCGGGGATGCCGCCGGCACACGCGAAACACGCTCTTGCCGTGCAGCTCCTGCGCCCACCCCTCCGTGCGCACGCGCGCCACGCCGCACCCGAGGAGCCATGCCGAGACGCAAAAAGCGAAAAGCACCAGCTGCCCGAGCCGAAAAAACCGCAGAGCAGCACCCACGAGCATCACCGGCCCCACGGTACGGCTTGACGATCGAGCTTCACAAGCTCACCCCCGCCTCGCCGACCTTCCCCGGTCCGTGACCGACCTTCCCCGGCCCGTGACCGAGCTTCGCCGGCCCGTGACCGAGCTTCCCCGGTACGTTAGCTTTCTTCCCCGGCCCGTGACCGACCTTCGTCGGTGAGATAGCTACCTTCCCCGGCCCCTCACCGACCTTCGCGCCGGCCCCTCCGACCTTCGCGCCGGCCTCTCCGACCTTCGCGCCGACCCGTCCGACCTTCCCCGGCACGTCCCCCTTGCATCTCGCGATCCCTCCGGATGTAATCCGCCCCATGTCCATCGACTACAATCGTTTCGCGCGCGTCCTCGCTCGGTCGCTCGAAATCGCCGAGGAGCCCGACGGAAACCCCGTCGTCGTCGCCGTCTTCAAGGAGACCCTCGCGGACGCCACCACGGAGTACCTCGCCACCGAGAAAGCAGTGGCGGACGCCACGACGGCCTTTTCCAAGGAGAATCACGAAGCGCTCCAGGCGCTCGCGAGCCTCGATGCCCCCTACCGCGTCGCCCGCTCCGCGCTCCTCGCCGTCCAGCCTCACACGGTGCTGCCCGATACCCTGAAATCGCTCGCCACCGACACCGATCAGCTCGACGCGATCCGCAGGCTCCTCGATCTCATCGACGATCACGTCGGCAAGCCCTGGGCCGACGCGATCCTCGACGGCGAGTTCGGCGCGAGGGCGCCGAAGGCGATCACGGAGCTCACCGAATCCATCGCAGCGAACAAGCAGCTATCGAAAGCGAAATTCGCACGCGCCCAGGTGTACGGCCCGACCTACGAAAAGTACCTGTCGTTCAAGCAGGTCGTTCGCAATGCATACGGGCCGGGGTCGAAGCAGTATCGCCGGATCCACCTTCGCGCTTCGCCGGGCGCCTCCGAGGCAGAAGACACCACGCCGAAGGGCTGAACGCTCAAAGCTGAATCCCCGCAAGCATCGTCGCAATCCCCTGCACGACGAGCAAGAGCCCGCACACCACCGCGAACGCGACCGCCCCGCCCGTCCGCCGGAAAAGCGACGCCTGCCCGCCCACGGTCACGAGGCAGCGCATCTCCTCCGATCCGCCGAGCTCCCAGCGCGCCCGTGCGTCCCTGTAAAACCCGTCCACGCGCTCCTGCTTGCGCGTCGCGGCCGTGATCATCACGTCGGCGCCCTCCGACACCACCACCTCCTCCACCTCCACGTGCGTCGCGCCGGGCGGCACCAGATCCCGCGCCCACGGCGGCCACGACGACGCGACCTCCTCCACGCGCACCGCGCGAGAGGCCCATTCGTCCCCGACCACCTCCGCGTCCCCGAGATCCACCACGCACGTGCCGCTCGCGTCGCGCAGCGCCGCCCGCGACGCGCGCAGGACCGAGCGCTCCCCGAGCCGCTGGCGGCGCTTCCCCTCTCCAGAAAAACCTCGAAGGGTGGTGCGCACGGCGACGCAGCCCTTCCGCGACAGCCCGTCGATGGGCTCCTCCGCTGCGGCGATCGTCCCCGCGAGCTCCACCACCCCGGGCTCGATCTCCGCGATCTTCTTCGTCGGGCGCCGCCACACCTCCAGCACCAGCGCCGCCCCTTCCCGCGCGCGAAACATCAGCGCGCTCCCGGCGACCAGGAGCCCCGCCCCGAGCAACGTGACGATCATCGGAAACTCCTCCGCGTGCGGCTCGCCAGCGAGAGCACCGCGAAACCGCCCGCCGAGAGCACGACGAGCGAAAAAAGCCCCCCGAAAAAGAGCAGCGGGCTCACCCTGCCCCCGATGCGCTCCTTCGCGCGATCGGGCGACTCCATCGTGACGAAATCCAGCCCGTCCCGGCAGGGCACGATGTCATTCGTCTGCTTGCAGCCGAGCACCGTCACCGGCATGCCCTCCGCGACGACATGCTCCCGGTACACGGCGGCGCCCCCCAGCGTGAAGAGCTCCTTGCTGCACGCCGTGCGTATCGCGAGCGGGATGCCGGGCCCCGTCGCTTCCTTTTCCTTCATCGACCCGACCGCGATTCCCACCCGCGGATCGTCCCCGAAGAGCCACGCCGCGCCCTCCTGCTCGTCGATGCGCACCCGCTCGTTCGTCTTGGCAAACGCGAGCCGGAAGGTGAATCCGTCGTTCCTGCGCACGGCCACGTCCTCGAAGCTGCTGACGGCGCAGAAAACCTCAAATGCGCCGCCGCCGCTCGGCGACGGGCGCCCGACGGCCCCGACCCACCCTGCGGCGGGGGCGCCGAGCGGCGAGGACGACGACGCTTTGAGCAGCGAAAGCTCGCCGCGGATCGCCATCGGCCCGTCGTCCGTCCTTCGCTCCGCGTGCGCCGACAGCCGCGACCCGATCGACGCCGTCCGCAAAGACGCCCCCAGAAAAAACAAGGCGCCGAGGGCAAACGGCAGGAACGCGAGGCCCACGAGCACCTTGGTTTTTCGTTTTGGCTCAAAGGAAAGCATCTGCGTCATCGTCGCCTGCCCGGGGACCGGCCCCATGGAAGAGGTCACTGCAAGGAGGGCCAGCTCATCGAATCGACCCGGGTGATGTAGATCGACCCGCCGTTCCCATCCGGCTTGTAGATGGCGGCCTCGCCCCACGCGAGCGTGTCGAGCACCGCGCAGCTGAACCCGGAATGGCCCACGATGGCCACGTTCGTTCCGGCAGGCGGCTCCGTCGCTACGAGCGACATCGTGGCCGCGCAGCGGTTCCCCTCGTCGTGAACGAAATAGGTGATGTCGCCGCGCTGCTCGATCGCCGGACCGAGGTTCATGAGGGCGGCGGTCGTCACGCACCGGCAGAACTCGCTCGCGAGCACGCGCCCGAACGGAAAGCCGCGGCCCTTGATCCCGACGCCGATCTGCTCGGCCTGGGAGATGCCCGTCGCATTGAGCTGCCGCGCGGACGCGGTCGCGCAGTTCGCGTCGCAGCTCTTCCACCAATCCGGCGACGACGTCTCGGCCGCCGTCCCGAGCGCCAGGTTGTCCTGGCACACATCCGCCGCCGCGTGCCGCCACACCGCGTTGTATCCGCCGCCGACGAGCGCCTGGCCGATCGTCACGGAGAGCGCGGACGTCGCCGCCCCGCCGCCGCAGCTCCCCGGCGCGTCGCACCCGTACACGGCGTAATGGTACGTGCGGGGCGCCTCCGGCGTCGTGGCCACGAGATTGCGGAGCGGCTCGCTCGCCGCGGACGCCGCGCCCTCGTACACGACGGTCGCCGCGGGATCGTCCGGGCCGACGGGCATCGTGTTCTCGCCGCGGACGATCCTCGACGCGGGCTTGTTCGATTTCATCCACGAGAGCTCGACGTACCCCCCGACGACGATTGCTTTCAGGTCGCTCGGATCGATCGCAGGCCCGCCCCCCGCGCCTCCGCTCCCGCCTGCGCCCCCGCTCCCGCCTGCGCCCCCGCTCCCGCCTCCGCTCCCGCCCGCGCCTCCGCTCCCGCCCGCGCCTCCGCTCCCTCCGGCGCCCGCCATACCCCCGTCGCCGCCCGCGCCGCCCGTGCCCGTGCTCGTCCCCGTCCCGCCGCCCGTGCCCGCGCCCGTCGACACGGCTCCCCCGCTCGTGCTGCCCGACGTCGTGTAGCCCGCTTCCCCCTCGTCCGTGCAGCCGGACGCGGCGCCCCAAAGGCCCAAAATCAACGACGTCCCGACGAGAACCTTTTTCATTTGATTCCTTATTTCTAGAGCACCGTCCGCGGCCCGTCAACATCGTCCCGAACGCGCGCTCCGGTCCTTGCGGACCTTCCGCGATTTCCGCAACGACGCGCACGCCTCATCATCCAAATCGTCGGCGCTCGCGATGCGATGCCCGGCGGCCCCCGAGGCCCCGGACGCGTGCTCGCTGCGAGCGCCGTCCTCTTTTTCATTCAAAGGCCCCATGCGGGAACGAACGATCATGCCGACGAACCTCGGCGGGGCCGCGCGCCTCGCCCTTTTGCCCCTCGCCCTGCTCGCGCTCGGCGCGAGTTGCGCCCCGGCGCCCGACGCCGAATGCACGGACGGCCCCATTTGCGAGACGAGGGCCACCGGCGAGCGTTACGTGGTGCCGCGCTGCGTCCCCGCCTGGAACGACGGCCCCGTGCCGGCCGACTGCGGCGTCTTCGTCTCCACGAGCCTCGGCGACGACGAAGGCGCCGGCAGCCAGGACAAACCCTTCCGCACCCTCGCCCACGCCATCCTGATCGCAGGCGCCGACAGGCCCATCTACGTCTGCGCCGAGGACTTCTCCGAGCGCCTCGTCCTGCCCGCCGGCGCGAGCCTCTTCGGCGGCCTCGATTGCCAGGAAGGCTACCGCTGGAAGGATACCACCCAGAAGACCCGCCTCTACGGCTTGCCCGACGAGATCCCGCTCGTGCTCGCGCCCGGATCGCACGTGAGCCGCATCGAGGACTTCGCCGTCTTCGCCGCCGACGCGACCCGCCCGGGCGGATCGTCCATCGCGCTGCTCGCGGACCACACGCGCGCCGAGCTCCGGCGCTGCGACGTGCGCGCCGGCGCGGGCGCCGACGGCGAGGACGGCGCGGCTCTGCCCTACGATTCCGCGCTCGACGGCTTCGACGGCGAAGTGGGCCAGGCGGTCTGCGTCGCCGCGCCCGAGCTCGGAACCCCGGGCGGCACGCGCGTCGAGCGCATGTGCGAGGACGGGAATGTCAGCATGGGCGGCCGAGGCGGAGACGGCGGCGCGATTCCGCCGGGCTCGTCGCAATCGACCCCCGGCAAGGCCGGCGAGATCGGCGCGCCCGCCGTGGCGAGCTTCGGCCTCGGCGGCGCCGGCGACGCGGGCTGGGGCTGGAGCTGCACGACCGGAAAAGGAACGCCCGGCAACGACGGAGCGCGGGGCACGCCCGGCACGGGCGCGGCGGGCTTCGGCCGCCTCGACGCGACGGGGTACTTCGGCATCGCGGGCGGCACGGGCGGACTCGGTTTGCCCGGACAAGGAGGCGGCGGCGCCGGGGGCGCGCGGGGCGCGGCCTCGATTTGCGCCAATGCGACGCCCGGGGCCGGCGCCAGCGGCGGCAGCGGCGGCTCCGGCGGCTGCGGCGGCAAGGGCGGCAAAGGCGGCGGCCCTGGCGGCGCGAGCATCGGCATTGCCAGCGTCGAATCGTCCATCGCGCTCTGGGATGGCCGCGTCGCGTCCGATCGGGGCGGCAAAGGCGGCAAAGGCGCCGATGGGCAGCCCGGCGGCGCGGGCGGAATGGGCGGCAAGGGCGGCACGGGGAAAGGCCTCTCCGCGCCCGACGCTTGCCAGGGCGGCGCGGGCGGAATGGGCGGCAAAGGCGGCCCCGGCGGCGGCGGCCTCGGCGGCCCTGCCTTCGTGATCGTCCATGTCGGCGGCGAACCCGAGCTCCGCGGCGCGGTCTCGCTCGCCACGGGCAAACCGGGCGACGGCGGCCTGGGCGGCGACGGCGATGTCGCGGGCAACCGCGGCGCGCCCGGCATCGGCGCGGCCATTCGCGGCTTCTGACGCGCCGCGCTTGACGCGCGCGTGCGGGCGCGGCACCGTCCGAAAATCGTGCAAAGCCAAACCATCGCCGTCGTCACGGGCGGCAGCGCTGGAATCGGGCGCGCCGTCCTCGAGCGGTTCGTCCGGGCGGGCGCGCGCGGCGTGAACCTCGCGCGGCGCCCGAGCGGCCTCCCGGGCGTCGTCGATCTCGCGGTGGACCTCGCCGATCCGGCCTGGGAAAACGATCTCCCGCCGCGCCTCTTGCCTCTCCTGGGCGGCACGGGCCCCCTTTGCCTCGTCCACAACGCCGCGACCCTCCGCGAGGACACCGCGACGAACCTCGACGCCGCCTCGCTCCGTGCCGTCCTCGAATTGAACGTCGTCGCTCCGGCCGCGCTCAATCGGCTCCTCGACGCCCGCCTCGTGCCGGGCTCCTCGATCATCTACATCGGCTCGACGCTCTCCGAGATCGGCGTCCCCGGCAGGGCCTCGTACGTCACCTCCAAGCACGCGATCGTCGGCCTCATGCGGGCGACCTGCCAGGACCTCGTGGGCCGCGGCGTCACCACGGTCGCGGTTTGTCCCGGATTCACCGACACGGAAATGCTCCGCGCGCACCTCGCCCACGACGCCGCGCGCCTCGACGCCGCCCGGCAGCGCTCCACGTTCGGGCGCCTCATCGACCCCGACGAAATCGCCGACGTCGTCGCCTTTTGCGCGCGCACGCCGGTCCTCGATGGCGCGGTCCTCCACGCGAACCTCGGGCAGAAATCGAGCTAGGGCATGAGCGCGCTCTCCGTCCGCCTCACCGGCATCACCGAGGGGCTCCCTCGGACCTTCTGGGCGCTCTGGGCCGGCATGCTCGTCAATCGGGCGGGCAGCTTCGTCCTGCCCCTCCTCTTCGTGTACCTCACGCAGCAGCGCGGCCTCGACCTGCCCACCGCGGGCCTCATCGCCTCGCTCTTCGGCGCGGGCTCGCTCGCCGGCACCTTGCTCGGCGGCGCCCTCTCGGATCGGCTCGGCCGCCGCGCCACGATGCTCCTCTCGCTCGTCGTGAGCTCCGCCTTCATGATCGGGCTCGGCGTCGCGCGCGAGATCTGGCAACTCGCCTCGGCCACGGTCCTCCTCGGCTTCTTCGCGGACATGTTCCGCCCCGCGAGCCAGGCCCTCGTCGCCGACATCGTGCCGCCCGAGCACCGCGTGAAGGCGTTTTCCCTGCAATACTGGGCCGCGAACCTCGGGTATGCGTTCGCCGCGGTCCTCGGCGGCTTCATGGCGAAGCGGAGCTTCCTCGCGCTCTTCCTCGGCGACGCGCTCACGACGCTCGTCCTCGCCGCGATCATCTTTCGCGCTGTGCCCGAGAGCCGCCCGACCGACACGCGCGGCGACAAACGCGGCAGCGTGCTCACGCCCTTTTTCGACGGAAAATACCTGCCGTTCGTCGCGTGCAACCTCGCGCTCACGCTCGTCTTTTTCCAGCACCTCTCGGCCATGCCGGAGGACATGCGCCAGAAGGGGCTCACGACCGAGCATTATGGCATTGCGGTCGCCACGAATTGCTTGCTCATCGTGCTCGCCCAGCCGCTCGTCACGCGATGGGTGAAGGGCGTTCCGCGCCGCGTCCTCCTCGCGACGGCCTCGGCGCTCACGGGCCTCGGCTTCGGGGCCATGGCCTTCGCCGCGACGCTCCCGGCCTACATGGCCACGGTCGTCGTGTGGACCTTCGGCGAGATCATCTTCGCGCCCGTCAACGCGAGCATCGTCGCCGACCTCTCGCCGACGCACCTCCGTGGCCGTTACCAGGGCGCTTTTTCGCTCACCTTCAGCTTCGGCGCGATGGTCGCCCCGACGCTCAGCACGCGCCTGCTGCCAAAGACGGGCCTCCCGGTCTTCTGGCTTCTCTGCCTCGTGCTTTCCTTCTGCGTCGCGGCCATTCAGCTCGCCTGGGGCAAGAACCTGCCCACGCCGGACGCCCAGGACAACCCCTGACGCGCGCGGCCACGCGGAAACCCACGCGTGGCCGCCTGTCCGGACGAACGTTTTACAGGACGATCACGGCCTTTCCGCGGGTGCGCCCCTCGCGGCTCTTCTCCTGCGCGAGCGCCGCGTCCGCGAGCGAGAAGATCGCCGAGACGTGCGTGCGGATCTTCCCGGCGTCGAGGAGCGCCCCGATCGTCGCGAGCTCCTCGCCGTTCGGCTCCACGAAATGGTAATAGGCATCGATCCCGCGCGCCTTCGCCTCGTCCTGGTTCGGCGTGTCCACCACGCCCACGAGCCGCCCGCCACGCGCCGCGAGCTCGTAACTCAGGGCGAGCGTCTCGCCGCCCACGCAATCGAACACCACGTCCACGCCTTCCGGCGCGATCGCCCGGACGGCCGCGCGCACGTCCCCCGCGCGGTAATCAATCGCGTGATCGACGCCGAGCGAACGAATGAAATCCTGGTTGTCGGGCCCGGCGGTGCCAATCACCTTCGCCCCCGCGTTCTTGGCGAGCTGCACGCCGAACATCCCGACCCCGCCGGACGCCGCGTGCACGAGCACGGTCGCCCCCGGCCCCACGCCCGGCCGCCGGAAGAGCGCCTGGTACGCGGTGAGCGCCGCCAAAGGCACGCTCGCTGCCTCGTGGAGCAGCAGCGATTTCGGCTTGGCGGCCACGAACGACTCCGGCACGACCACGTATTCGGCGTACGTCCCTCCCTGCACCTCGGGCTTGCGCGCATAGACGTACACGGCCTCGCCTCGCTCGAAACGACTCGTCCCCATGCCGAGCGCGTCGATCGTGCCCGCGCACTCCCAGCCGGGGATGAGCGGGAATCGATGCGGGAGGGCCTTCGTCAGGTATCCTTCGCGGATCTTCCAGTCGACCGGGTTGATGCCGGAGGCGGCGATGCGGATCCTCACCTCGCCCGGGCCCGGCTCGGGCGTCGGCAGATCCACGGGCTTCAGCGTCTCGGGTCCTCCGAACTGTTCGATGGCAATGGCTCGCATGGGCTCTCTCGTCTCCGGGCTACGGCGCGACCTGCCGCGCCGGATGCGGAATGTACATCGAGTCGCGCCCGACAAGCAGCCCGAACGCGCGCCCAGAAAAAAGTGGGCACCGGTGCGCTCCCTCGCTGTACGATGGGCCTTCCCCCCCGAACGCGAGGTCCCCGTGCTCCGACGACTCCTCTTCCCCATCGCTGGAATCGGCCTCTCCCTGTCCACGATCGCCTGCGGCGGAAGCGCGCAAACGACCGGCCCGCAGACCGCCGCGGACGCGAGCCCGGAGGCGCCGACGACGGCCCGGAGGGGTTCGACGGACCCGAACCTCGGCCGCGACAAGGAAAACCCGGTCCCCCGCTGCGGGCCGGTCGACAGCTACGCGTTCGTCTCGGAGTACACGTGCAAGGACGGCTCGCAGCCGCTCGGCGCCGATCCCCGCAAAGGACAACGAGCGCGCTCGGGCAACGTCGGCGCGAATCACACGGGGCACATCATCGACAGGTACGTCGTCGCGTGTCCCGAGGGCGACGTCGAGATCTTCGTCGACATGTACGGCTGTTCGGCGGCGGAGCAGCGGCTCGACCAGATGCGCGAGGCGGAAAACCCCTTCGGCCCGCCGGGCGAACCGCTCCCGCGCCCGCGCCTCATGGCGATCGCGACCGTGTTCAAGAAGATGGCCGAGGCGCCGCTCTCGGAGGCGAGCCGCGAGCACCTCGGCAGCGCGGTCGAGTGGGCTTCGGCGAGCCCAGACATCGAGGTCACGCTCTGCCCGTGGTTCCGCGATTACATCGACGGCCCGAACCCGAAGAGCCACTCCCCCGCGCAGACGATCCTCCTCGGGTTCACGATCATCGCCGTCGCGGCGCACCAGATCGAGAACCCGCGCGCCGATCCGATGGCCGGCCAGGTCGTGGGCTTGCGGACGGCCATCGGCGTGTATCGGGAGCTTCGGGACAACGGCAGTCTCCGCGCCGTGCCCATCCTCGAAAAGCTCGACAAGGTCGAGGCCGAGGGCAAACTCGCGGAGTGGTTCGTCAAGAACGCGAACTGCGGCCCCTGATCAATCCATCAATCAATCCGCTCGAGCAACGCCGCCGCCCCGAGCCCACCCGCCGCGCAGATCCCCAGAAGCGCCGTCTGTTTGTCCGAACGAACGAGCTCGTTCGCCATCGTCGTCACCATCCGCGCGCCCGTCGCGCCGAACGGATGCCCGAGCGCGATCGACCCGCCGTGCACGTTGAGCCGCGCCGGATCGACCTCGCCCACGGCCGCCGCTTTCCCGAGCCGCTCCCGGGCGAACGCCGTACTGCCGAGCATCTTCAGCACGCACAGGACCTGCGCCGCGAACGCCTCGTGCAGGTCCACGAGATCGATCTCCGCGAGCGAGCGCCCCGCCCGGTCGAGCACCTTCGGAATGGCGAGCGCCGGCCCCATGAGCAATTGATCCGCCGGATCGACGCCCACGTACGCCCACGAAGAGAATGCCGCCCGCGGCCGATACCCGAGCGCCCGCGCCTTCTCCTCGCTCATCAAGAGCACCGCCGCCGCGCCGTCCGTCAGAGGACTCGCATTGCCCGCCGTCACCGTCCCGTCCTTCGCGAACACGGGCCGGAGCTTGGCGAGTTTTTCCTCGCTCGTATCGGCGCGCACGAGGCCATCGGCGTGCACCCATTTCCCTTCGCTCGTCTCGACCGGCGTCACCTCGTCGTCGAACCGCCCGGACGCCATCGCCGCCGCCGCGCGGTGGTGCGAGCGCGCCGCGAACGCGTCCTGCGCCGCGCGGGAAATCTCGTTTCGCCGCGCCATCTTCTCGGCCGCCTCGCCCATCACTTCGCCCGTCGTCCGCTCGGCGATCTTCGGCCGCGTCGGCAGGATGTCCGTGAACGGCGCGAGTTTCCCCACGGCCCCGAGGATCGCCTTTGGATCGGCCTTCCCCAGCGCGAGGGGCGCGAGCGCGTGCACCACCTTTTGCGGCAGCTTGATCTCCGCGTTGCTCGTCGAATCGCTCCCGCCCGCGATCACGACGTCCGCCTCGCCGCGCTCGATCGCCGCGGCCGCGAGCGTCACCGCTTGCAGCCCCGACGCGCACGCCCGCGTCACGGTCATCGCCTCGCACGCCGGATCGAGCCCGAGATCCAGCGCGATCTCGCGCCCCACATTCGGCGCCGTCCCCGGCAGGATGACCCCGCCCCACACGATCGACTCGACGTCGCGCCGTCCGAGGTTCGCCTTCTTCAAAAGCCCCCGCGCCGCGGCCACGCCGAGCGCGATCGTGTCGAGCTTCGTGAAATCCGTGAATGCTTTGACGAACGGCGTCCTGAGCCCGTCCACGACCACCGCACGCCGCCCAGTTTTTCCTGACATCCCCATTTCCCCTTCACGCGCCGATGAGCGCGCCTCCGCAGACCCGCACCGTCCGCCCCGTGATCCCCGCAGCCCCCGGGCTCGCGAGGAACGTGATCACCTCGGCCACGTCCTCGGGCAAACCACCTTGCCCGAGCGCGGCGAGGCGCCTTCCTGCCTCCCGCACCGCCACCGGAATCGCCGCCGTCAGGCGCGTCTCGATGAACCCCGGCGCGACCGCATTCACCGTGATCCCCCGCTCGGCCAGGGCCCCCGCGAGCCCCGCGACGAACCCGAGGATCCCCGCCTTCGAGGCCGCATACGCCGATTGCCCGACGTTGCCCGCGATCCCCGCGATCGACGACAGGCACACGACGCGCCCGCCCTCCCGCAGCAGAGGCTCGAGCGCCTCGTGCGTCCGGACAACCGCGCCGAGGTTCACGGCGATCACCTCGTCCCATTGCTTCTCGCTCATGCGCCCGAGCGTCTTGTCCCGCGTGATCCCCGCGTTGTGCACGACGACATCGAGCCCGCCGAGCCCCCGCACCACGTCCGCGATCCTCGAAGGCGCGTCGTCCGCCCCGAGATCCACGAGCAGCGCCGTCCCCTGGATCGATCGCGCCAGCTGGCTCGTCGGCCCGTCGTCGCCCGGTCTGTCGAGACAGACCACGTGCGCCCCCTCCTCGGCGAGCCGCCGCGCCGTCGCCGCGCCGATGCCGCGCGCCGCGCCCGTCACGACCGCGACCTTCTTTTCGAGCGGCCGCACGAAGGGCGGTTTGTCGCCATCCGCCTTCGTCCGCGCGTCGACGACGAACGGCTGCGCCGTCACGAACGCCGATCGCGGCGAAAGCAAGAATCGAAGCACCGGCCCGAGGCGCGCCTCGGCGCCCTTCTCCACGCGCACGAGGTTCGCCGTGGCGCCCCCGCGCCCGATCTCCTTTGCCACGCTCCGGACGAACCCTTCGAGCGCGGCTTGCGCGGCCGACGCCGCGGGCCCCTTCCCGCTCGGCCTTCCCAGCACGAGCACGCGGCCCGACCGCGCGATGCGGCTGACCAGCGGGTGGAACGTCTCGTAAAGCGCGCGAAGCCCCGCGACGTCCTCGAGCCCCGTCGCATCGAATACAACGCCCGCGACGCGCTCGCTCTCCCCGAGCGCCGCGAGCGCACGCGCGGGCCTGCCGTACGCCTCCCCCGGGGCCGCGAACGCGGACGCGCTCGAATCGGCGCCCGTCAAATACGCATTCGCCCCGGCGGCCGCGAGCGTCTCCGCGATCACGGGCGCGAGCTCGGCGCCCGCCGATGCGCCCACGACCACGCTCGCATCCGCGAGAGGCCTCTCCCGCCACGGCCCGCGCGCGCGCCGCAGCGGCACGGGCAGCGGAATGGGCAACCCGAGCGCGTTCACGAAGGCCCGCGCCTGAGCGTTTTTTCCGATCTGGAGCAACACGTCACTCATGGCTTGATCTCCGCTTCAAAACGACCTTCGAGATAACTCCCGCCGCCGTTGGCGTCCCCTACCCAGATCCCGGAGGACGCATCCACGTACACGCCGACCCGCGCGGGCAGGACGAGCGGCCGGGTGAATCGCACGTCGATCATCGAAAGGCGGCTCGGATCCCCCGCGAGCCGCGCCCGGTTGAGCGCCTCGATCGCCCGCGCGAGCGTCGAGAACCCGTGCAGGATGCACGACCGGAAGCCCGCCGCCCGCGCGTACGGCGCGATCCAGTGAATCGGATTGAAATCCCCGGTGAGCTTCGCGAAATCGAGCCCCGCGCTCTCCGGGATGCGGGAAAACGCGATTTCGTGCGCGTCCGCCGGCACCGTCGGCCGCGCCTTCTTCTCCTTGCCCTCCCGCTTCTCGAGCGGAATGAACGTGCGCATCTCGGCCACGAGTGCCGTTCCGACGCTCGCCGTGCCCGTCTCGACGACCTGCGTCACGAGCGCCCGATGCCCGTCATCGTCCACCCGATCGATCCTTGCCCGCACGCGGAGCGGCTCGTCCGCGGGCAACATCGCGCGTTGCTCGATCCGACAGCCCGCGTTCACCACGCGGCTCAGCGGATACGGCAGAACCGCGAGCGCCCGGGCCGCGAGGGGAAATCCCCATTGCGGGAACATGTGCGAAGGCAGCCGCCCGCGATACCACGCCGGATCGCCACCCACATGCCGCACGTAATCCCGCACGAGGTCCGCCGGCCGCGGCGGGATCTCCTCTTCGATCCACCCGCCCCGCTCCGCATCGAGCCCACTCGCCGGCCTTCGCATCACCGACGCGAGCGCCGCCTGCCCCATTCCTCGCAGCACGGGGAGCTGCGAGAGCACATGTTTCGTCGAGACACCCATGGGTTTTACTCCGCGGCGACGGCCTGCTTTGCGGCCTCGGGCGACAGCATGGCGAGGATACGCCCGCCCGTCGTGGTGATTTCTTCGTGGAGCGCGCGCGCCCGGAGCTCGGCCCGATCGAGATACCTCTCGGCGAGCTCCCGCCGCGCCGGATGTTTCTTCGCCTGCGCGACCAGGATCTCCGCAATGGCCTCGTCCGCGAGCAGGCGAATCAGCCGCTCGGCGTGCAGCATCGCGAACGAGAAATCGCGCTTCGGATCCCAGCCCTTCGTCAAGGCGTCGCGCCAGCCCGCGAACGGCACGACCGACAGCGTCCGCAGCTTGCCCGCCGCCGTGCGCGCGAGGAGGTGCTGCTGGGCCGAGAGCGAATACCCTTGCACCCGCGCGAGCCGCCGATCGAGCTCGTCTTTGCCCGTGAGCGCGCCGAGCCGCGCGTCCGCGATTCGCCCGAGGAAATCCCGCGGCCGCTTGATGGCGCCGATCAGCGTGTCCTTCATGGCCATGAGGGACTGGATCTGGCTCGTCCCCTCGTAAATGGGCATCACGAGCGCGTCGCGCAAAAGCTTCTCCGCGCCGTAATCCTTCGTGTATCCGACGCCCCCGTGGATCTGGATCGCCCGCCGCGCGATCTCCACGGCCTTCTCCGCGGCGAGGTACTTGAGCAGCGGCGTCAGCCTGCGCGAGCGCGCGCGCCACTTCGGCAGCTCGCGCGAGACGCGCTCCCGCTCGGCCGGCCCGAGCCCCGCCGAGAATCGCTCGAACATCACGAGCTTCTGCGCCATCTCCTCGCTGTAGGCCGCGTCCACCGCGAGCGCCCGCAGCCCCTGGATGTCCGTGCGCATCTCGTCGAGGTAATCGGCGATCATCTCGTGCTCCGCGATGGGCTTGCCCATCGAACGCCGCTCCTCGGCGTACGCCTTCGCCAAACGATACGCGCACTCCGCGAGCCCGATGCTCTCGAACCCCACGCCGACGCGCGCGTTGTTCATCAGCACGAGCATGTACTTGAACCCCTCGCCGCGCTTTCCGACGAGCTCGCCGGGCACGTTGTCGAACGAGAGCGCCGCCGTCACCGAGCCGTGATGCCCGAGTTTTTCCTCGACGCGATCGATCGTCACGTATCGCTTGCGCGTCCCGTCCGGCAAATCGTCGTACGCCTTGACGAGGAACATCGACAGACCACCGAGCCCCGCGAACGGATCGTCCGGGTCCTTCGCGGCCTCGGTCCGCGCGATGACGAAATGGTATTTTCCGTGCCCCGACGTGATGAAGATCTTCTGCCCCGAGAGGTACCAGCGCCCGTCGGGCCCGAGCTCCGCGCGTGTGCGCAGCGCGGCCATGTCGCTGCCCGCGTTCGGCTCCGTGATGTCCATGCAGCCCCAGGCGTCGCCGCGAATGATCTCCTCGATCGCGCTCGCGAAGCGCGTGGACTCGATCCGCCCGCGGGCCGGATCGAGCGCGGTCGACCCTTCGTAGATCGAATACGCGAGCATCGCCATCGCCATCCCGCCGTGGAACGAGTGATGCGTCATGACCGACACGTCGGCGCGCGCGATCATCTCCCCGGAGAGGAAATACAGGAGCAGCGGCGCATTGAGCCCGCCGAGCTCGCGCGGCAAGCACAGCCGGTGCAGCTCCGCTGCCTTGATCGCCTCGAACACGTGGTTCATCGCCGGCCCTGCGATCGCCTCGCCGCCTTCGAGGTGCGTGTCCTCGCGGTCGATCGCGGCGGCGCGCGTCGCGATCTGCTCGGCCGCGAGCGCGCCCGTGGATTCGGCCACTTCGCGATAGAACGCGACGGCCTCGTGGGGCGTCTTGAAGCCGTCCTCGGTGCGATAGCCGAGCTCGGTCACCTCCACGAGCGGAGCCCAGTCGACGCCCTCCTCGAAATGGAACCTGAGGTCGTCGTTGTCGGTGAAGAAATTGGCCATTGGATTCACCTTTTCGGCAGGGCCCCGCCGCGCGGCCGGGCGGGGGAAAACAAGCTCGCGCGCGCGATCCGTGCGAGCTCCTTGTCGCTGCGGGCGCGCGCGTCCTCGTCGAGCGCCCCTTGCATCACGGACGCGGTCGCGACCGCGGAGATGACGAAAAGCATCACCTGCACCACGTATGCCTCCGGATCGACGTCGGCGTGGTGTTTTCCCGCGGCCTGCCCGGAGCGAATGTACCCCGCGACCGCGTCGAGCCACGGGCGCACGGGCCCTCGCAAGAGCTTCCGCATCTCGGCGGGCCGATCGAGCGCCTCGCGCAAAACGACCCGCGCGCGATCCGGATCCGCGGCGAAGAACGCCGAAAGCTCGCCGAAGACCGCCTCGAACCGATCCTCGCTCGCCGCCGCCGCGAGGAGCAGCCGCGGGAGCGTCTCGTTCCAGTGCGCGAGGATCGCGCCGAGCACCGCCTGGCGCAAATGCTCTTTCGACGGGAAATGATGCAGCACCGCCTGCTTCGTCAGCGAGACCTCGTCCGCCACGGCCTGCACGCTGGTCGCGTCGAAGCCGTGCGTCGCGAAGAGGCGCGTCGCCGCGGCGACGATCGCGCGCGGCACGTCGGGGTCGGGAGATCGGGCCAGAACCATGCGGTCAGGAGTTACCTACCAGTTGGTAAGCGCTTGGTCAAGACGCGTCTGCCGTCCCGCGTCATGGAGCCGGCGCGCCGGGTCGGGCGTACCCGCGAGGACACGAAATCGGTGGCACGACATTATACGGTCGTGCTACTGGCTCCGGACGGGGTCTTCGCTTGCGCCCGCGCCACCTTTTCCCTTCGGCCTTCTTCCTTCTGGCATCGCTCGTCGTTTCGCCTGCGCGCGCGCACGACGAGGTCACGCCGCCCGTGCCGAAAAGCCAGCCTGCGCCCGCCTGGCCCGACGGCCGCGCCGAGGCGCACGACGTCATCGTCCCCCTTTTGATCACGGTCGGCCCCGACGGCCGCGCCGTGGCGATCGAGGGCGAAGCGAGCGTCTCGCCGGCCTTCGACGCCGAGGCGATCCGCGCCGCCGCGCAGTGGACGTTCGAGCCCGCGCGCCGGGGCGGCGCGGCCGTGAAGGCGCGGATCCGCATGATCGCCCGATTCGAGGGCGTGACGAAGGTGCCACCGGACAAACCAGCGGACAAACCAGCGCCTGGCCTCCTGGATCCGCCCCCACATTCGCATCCCCATCCGCCGACGCCCCCGCCGCCGCGACCGATGGCCGTGACCGTCCGCGGCGAGCCGCCGCCGCGCAGCGCCTCCGAGATCGTGCAGAAGCGCGACGTCCTCGCAGCGGCCCCGCACCGCACGGCGAGTGATCTCCTGCGCGTCGTGCCGGGCGTCTTCACCACGCAACACGGCGGCCAGGGCAAGGCGCATCAGATTTTCCTGCGCGGCTTCGACGCGGCGCACGGCCAGGATATCGAGCTCCGCATCGCGGGCGCGCCCGTGAACGAGGTTTCGAACATCCACGGGCAGGGATATGCCGACCTGCATTTCGTGATGCCCGAGGTCGTGAAGAACGTCCGCGCGAAGGCCGGGCCTTACGACCCGAGGCAAGGTGATTTCGCCGTCGCAGGGACCATCGAAATGGATCTCGGCCTCGCCGAGACGGGTTTTTCCTCGTCCCTCGGCCTTGGCACCTACGGCGAGCGACGCCTCTTCCTCGCGTATCGACCCGCGGGCACGACCGAAGCGACGTTCGGGGCCTTCGAGGCGCAGAGCACCGACGGATTCGGCCCCTCGCGCGCCGCGCGCCGCGCCTCGGCGATCGCCCAGCACGTGATTCCCCTCGGCGCGAACCTCTCGGCCCGCGTCATGGCCTCGGCCTACGCGGCGCGATTCTCCTCGGCGGGCGTCCTCCGCCGGGACGACGTCGAGCGTGGCAAGGTCGATCGATTCGCGACCTACGACGCGCGCCAGGGCGGCGATTCGACCCGCATCCAGGTCGTCCTCTCCCTCGACCACGACGACGAAGACGGCAAGGCGCGCTTCTCCTTCACGCCCTACTTCGTCCTGCGTGGCCTCCGGCTCCGCGCGAATTACACGGGGTTCCTCGTCGATCCGATCGACGGCGACTCGCAGCAGCAGATCAACGACGCGACGACGTTCGGCCTGTCCACCCATTACCACCGCAAGACGCGGATCTTCTCCCCGGAAGACTCGCTCGAAATCGGCGTCCAGGCCCGCGGCGACGCGATCGAGCAATCGCAGCGCCGGCTCTCTGTCGTCACCGATCGCGTGACGGAAACCCTCGTCGACGCCCGCGTCCGCGCCGCCGACGTCGCCGGCTATATCGACGCCTCCCTCCGGCCGCTCCGCCGCGTCGTCCTTCGCGGCGGCGTGCGCGTGGATGGGCTCTTTTATGGCGTCACGGATCTCGCCGCGGGCGAGGGCGCGGGCGCGGCACGCGGGGCCATGGGCGCGCGCGTGGGAGGAAAGGCCACGGTCGACGTCACGTTGCTCCCCGGCCTCCACGCGGTCGCGAGTTATGGCGACGGCTTTCGCTCCCCGCAGGCCCGGACGCTCGGCGACGGCGAACGCACGCCCTTCACCACCGTGCGCTCCTTCGAGGCGGGCCTCCGCTATGCCGACGGCGAGCGCACGCGGGCAAACCTCGCCGTCTTCCACACCCGCCTCTCCGACGACCTTGTCTTCGACGAAAAGGCCACCGCCTATGAGCGCGTCTCCGCGACGCAACGCACCGGCTTCTCGCTCGATTTCGTTCTCCGCCCGCGCGCGTGGATCGTCGAGAGCGGCAGCGTCACGTATACCCGCGCCACGTTCACCGAAGCGGGCCCCGAGGCGTCCATCGGATCGCTCGTCCCCTACACGCCCCAGCTCGTCGCGCGCGCCGACGTCGCGCTCACGCCCCGCCTCGCCCGCCTCTTCAATCGGGATCTCGTGGGCAAGGTCGGCGTGGGCCTCGCCTACCTGGGCCTCCGGCCCGTGCGCTTCGCGGAGTTTGGCCGGGACATCTTCCTCGCCGACGCCACGCTCGGCGTGAGGCTACGCGAGGTCGAGATCGAGCTCGACGTCTACAACCTGCTCGACGCGAAATGGTACGACGGCCAGTTCACCTATGCATCGAGCTTCACGCGCGGCGCGGCCTCCTCGCTCGTACCGCTCGACCACGTGACGGTGGGCGCGCCGCGCACCTTGATGGGCACCTTGTCCCTCCACCTCTAGAAGCGAGGAACACATGAAACGTTCTATGGTTCGTCTGGGCCTCTCCTCCGCCGCCGGGTTTTTCCTGGTCGGCCTCTCTCTCGCCGCCGGCGCCCTCGCCTCTGCCTGCGGTCCTGCCGAGACCACGAGCGGCAAGCGCGTCGCCTTGCAGACGCGGATCGTCGCCGACGACGGGATCGACGCGCCGTTCGTCAATGCCTACGGCTGGTCGATCCGCCTCTCGCTCGCCGCCGTCTCCGTCGGCCCCCTCTATTACTTCAACGGCGCGCCGATCTTCTCGGCGTCCGTCACGCCGCCGCGCCCGCGCGACCCCCTCGCGCGATTCCTCGGCCTCGGGCTGGCCCACGCGCACCCCGGCCATTACCAGGCCGGCGACGCGATGGGCCAGGTGCTCGTCTCGTCCTCGGTCGACCTCGCACAAGGCCCCGCGGATCTCCCGCCCGGCGACGGCGTCTCGGGCCTGTATCGCTCCGCGCGCTTTTCGTACGAGCCCGCGCCCACGGGCGACGCGAAGGACACGCTCACCGGGCACGTCGTCGTGCTCGAAGGCGAGGCGCAAAAGGACACGATGAAGCGAATCTTTCGCGTCGAGGCCGACGCCGCCGACGTCCTCGACTCCTATGGTGAGCCGCGCCTCGAAGGGTGCGCCTTCGAGGGCGAGCCCGACGTGCAGGACGACGGCACGATCACGATTCACGTCGCGCCCAGCGTATGGCTCGATCAGGCCGAATTCGACGCGGTGCCGGAGAGCGTCGACGGTTCGCCCGTGGTCCTCCCCCGGGACGGCGTGGCCTTCCGCGCGATCACGCGCGGCTTCAAGAAGGGGTCCGCCGTGACCTTCACGTATTCGACACCTTGAGGAGAAAACGCATGAAAACACTGTTTGGAATGACGCACCTTTGCCTTTCCGCTGCCCTTCTCGCGGGCTGCGGCGTCGAAGAACCCGCCGGCACCGGGGACGTGGCGATCACGACCTGGGGCGAGGGGTACATCGAGGAGGAGATCCCGGCGTCCGCCTTCGAGGACGGCTGGAGCATCCAATTCTCGAAGTTCCTCGTGGTGCTCGGCGGCGTACGGATCGCCGACGACACCGGCGCCATCGGCGCCGAAATGAAGACCACAAAACTCGTGAATCACGTCGCCCAGGGGGTCAAGCCGCTCGTCACGTTCGAGGACCTCGACGCCAAGCCGTGGACGAAGGTGAGCTTCGAGGTTCGGCCCGCGGCGGACGACACCGAGCTCGGTGACGGCGCGACCGCGGCCGATCTCGACGTGATGAAGCAAGGCAAATACGCCGTCTGGGCGGAGGGCGAGGCCACGCAGGGCGCCACGAAAAAGACGTTCCGGTGGGGCTTCGGCGTGCCCACGGCGTACACCGAATGCAAGGGCGAGAAGGACGGCCGCGAGACGCCCGGGGTCCTCGTCACGAACGGCGGCGTCGACAACGTCGAGCTCACGATCCACGGCGATCACCTGTTCTACGACGACCTGCAATCGCCAAACGCAAAACTCCGCTTCAATGCCCTCGCCTCGGCCGACACGAACGACGACGGCGAGGTCACGCTCGCCGAGCTCGCCGCCAAAAAGCTCGTGGACATCGATCCCGCTGATGGAGCCTATGGCACGGGCGCGGCGGGCGACGTGAACGACCTCGGCGCGTTCGTCACGGACCTGTCCCGCACCGTGGGGCATTTCCGCGGCGAGGGTGAGTGCCTCGCGACCGATCCGAAATGAGCTCTCCTCCTGACGGAAATGGTCACCCCCGCGGACATGGAGTGACGATTTTCGTCACCGAGGCGATGACGCGTCGCAGCGCGCGCCGGCCGGATCCACGCGGCTTTCTTGCATGGAGGCCCTGGAGCCAGGACGATGCTCGGGTGGCACGTAACGTGCTTTACGCGCGTTCCCCAGGGGAACGAAGATCATGAAGCGGCGGAGGGTGGATCGAGGCTTCACCTTGGTCGAGCTGATGGTCGTGGTCGCCATCATTGGCGTCCTCGCGGCGCTCGCCATGTTCGGCGTGCAGCGGTATCTCGCCGCGGCGAGGATCGGCGAAGCGAAGCAGACCCTCGGGGGCATTGCCCGCGGCATTGGGATGCTCACCGAGCGCGCCGTGAAAAGCGAGATCCTCACCCTCGGCGAGCAATCGGCGTCGAGCAACACGACCTGGTGCCCCGAATGCGGCGGCACCATGCTCTGCGTCACGCCAGCGAGCGTCCCCGCGGCCCGGAAATACCAGCCCGACAACGCGAACGGCAAGGACTTCGACCAGTGTTGCTGGCGCTGCGTCCGCTTCACCCTCGATGACCCCACGTATTACCAGTACCGATATTCCGTGGGTCAGGCGTACCTCGGCCCGCCGCTCGGCGGGCCCGACCCCGGCGCGTCGGGCATCGAGGTCGCCGCCGTGGGCGACCTCGACGGCGACATGTCCGTCAGCACGTTGACCCTCGCCGGCACGCGCGACGCCGCCACGGGCCAGCTCCGGTTCTCCACGCAGGTCTTCGTGTCGAACGAGCACGAGTGATCACGCCGCCCGCGGCGTCTCCACCTCCACCGGCCAGGCCGCCGCGGGCGCCGAGCGAATCGCAATCGCGAGCACCTCGTCGAGCGTCTCGACGAAGTGGAAATGCAGCGACCGCAGCACCTCTTCGGGGAGGTCCTCGAGCTCGGCCTCATTGTCCCGCGGCAGGATGATCTCCGGAATGCCCGCCCGGTGCGCGCCGAGCACCTTTTCCTTCACGCCGCCGATCGGCAAGACCCGCCCGCGCAGCGTGATTTCCCCGGTCATCGCGACGTCCCGCCGGACCCGTTTGCCCGAGAGCGCCGAGACGATCGCCGTCGCCATCGTCACGCCCGCGCTCGGCCCGTCCTTCGGAATCGCGCCGGCGGGCACGTGGACGTGGATGTCCCGCCCTTCCAGCCGCTCCCGCGGCACGCCGAGCGCCGCGCCGTGCTCGCGCGCGTACGTCAGCGCCGCGCGCCCGCTCTCTTTCATGACGTCGCCGAGCTGCCCCGTCAGCACGAGCTCGCCCTTGCCCGGCACGATGCTCGCCTCGACGTGCATGATGTCGCCTCCCTCCTGCGTGTAATACATGCCCGTGGCGACGCCGAGCTCGTCTCGATCGAGCGCGGTCGTGGGCCGCATTCGCGGACGCCGGAGGAGCACCCGGACATCCGCCACCGTCTCGACCCGCACCCACTGGGCCGCGCCCGTCGCGATGCGATGGGCCGCCTTCCGCGCCAGCGAGCCGATGGCCCGCTCGAGCTGCCGCACGCCTGCCTCGTGCGTGTAGCTCGTGATGATGTCGAGCAGCGCCGCGTCCGACACGACGAGTTGCTCCTCTTCGAGCGCGCATTCGCGCTGCTGCCGCGGCAGGAGATATCGCCGGGCGATCTCCAGCTTCTCGATCTCCGTGTATCCAGGAAACGTGATCGTCTCCATGCGATCGAGCAGCGGCGCGGGGATGCCCTCGCGCAGGTTCGCCGTGCACACGAAGAGGACCTCCGAGAGATCGAACGGCAAACCGAGGTAATGGTCGACGAACGTCACGTTTTGCGCCGGATCGAGCACCTCGAGGAGCGCCGCCGCCGGATCGCCCTGGTACGACACGCCGAGCTTGTCGATCTCGTCCAGCGTGAAGACGGGGTTCTTCGAGCCCACGCGCCGCATGCCCTGCAGGATGCGGCCGGGCATCGCGCCGACGTACGTGCGCCGGTGCCCGCGGATGTCGGCCTCGTCGCGCGCGCCGCCGAGTGAGACGCGGATGTATTTGCGCCCCATCGCCCGCGCGATGCTCTCCGCGATGCTCGTCTTTCCCGTGCCGGGCGGCCCGAGGAAGAGCAAAATCGGCCCCCGCGCGGCCCGCTGCGCCCGCTCGGGCGCCGAGATGTTCCCCTTCAGGCGCAATTTGATCACGCTGAGCAGCTCGAGCACCCGGTCCTTCACGTCGCCGAGGCCGTAATGGTCCTCGTCGAGGATCCGCCGCGCCATTTCGAGGTCGACGTGGTCGTCCGTCCGCCGGTTCCACGGCAGATCACCGACCCATTCGAGCCAGCTCGTCACGACCTGCGCCTCGGGCGAGGTCTCGCGGCTCATCCGGCGCAGCCGCCCGAGCTCGCGGCGCACCTCTTCGCGCACCTCGATCGGCAGCTCCGCCGCGTCGATCTTCTTCTCCAGCCGATCCGCGATGCCCGCCTCGTCCTCCTCGCCGAGCTCTTTCTGGATCGCCTTCAATTGCTCGCGCAGGTAGAGCTCGCGCTGCCGCTCGCCGAGCTCTTCCTGCACCGTCGTCCGGATCTTCTCCTGCGTCTCGGCGATACCGATCTGCCTGTGCAAATGCACGGTGAGCGCGCGCAGCCGCTCCACGGTCCGCAGCGTCTCCAGGAGCCCCTGTTTCTCGGCCACCGGGAGGTCGAGGTAAAACCCGACGTGGTTCGCGAGCGCGCTCGGATCCTCGACGCCGCCGAGGAACTGCTCGAGCGCCTCTTTCGGCGCGCCGCGGCGCTTGCCATACTCGATCGCTCGCTCGCGCACCTCGCGGGCGAGCGCGAGCACGACCGCCTCCTCGCCGGGCCGCCGAGGCAGATCCGCGAGCTCCACACAAGCCGCGCGCAAAATCCCGTCCTCGGTGACGTATCGCAGCGCCGTGGCGCGGCGCTCGCACTGCAGGACGAGCGAGAGCCCCGTCCCCAGCCGTTGAACCTGGGCGATCCGCCCGATCACGCCGACCGCGAACAGACTGCTCTCCGTCGGCTCCTCCGAGGTGTCACGCTGGGCGACGGCGAAGACGCGCTTGTCCTCCCCGTCGGCGCGGAGCGCTATCTCGACCGCTCGCAGGGTCTTCAGCCTTCCTGCGGTGATCGGCGTCGCGAGACCGGGAAACAAGACGGTGTCGCGCAGCGGTAGGACGGGCAAGGTGAACCGTTCGGCCATCATTTCCCCCGGTATTCGTCGTTCCGATCGACATGTGCGAGGGCCGTGCCATCCGGGACGTCACCGTTCGTCCACCGAGAAGCGCGCCGCCGCACCGCCGCCGCGCAGCGAGCCATGCGGAGCACGGACCAAGCGCGCGGGCGGGACGAACGGTGGTAGGGTTCGTCCCGCCATGTCCATCGAGATTCGCCTCCTCGGCCCCGAGCACACGGACGAGTTTGCCCATCCCATCCTTACTGCCTTTGGCCTCCCGCCCTCGCCCGAGCGCGCGGAGCGCGCCCGACGCCTGCCCGAGTTCGCCACGCGGATCGGGGCTTATGACGGCAATACGATCGTCGGCGCCGCGGGCGCGTTCGCCTTCGACTTCAGCACGCCCGGCGGCGGCAC
The DNA here is from genome assembly GCF_029946515.1 of Polyangium sp. 6x1. Lineage (GTDB taxonomy): Bacteria > Myxococcota_A > Polyangia > Polyangiales > Polyangiaceae > Polyangium. Next base: position 70,960 of record NZ_JARZHH010000015.1, on the reverse strand, counting down.
CGTGCCCACGTCGGGCCTGACGATGGTCTCGGTGATACCGACGCACCGCAGGCGCGGCATCCTGCGCAAGCTCATCGAGCGGCAGCTCGCCGACGCGCGGGAGCGCGGGCAGCCCATCGCTTCGCTCTGGGCGACCGAGGCGACGATTTACGGGCGCTTCGGGTACGGAATCGCCGCGCTCGCGGGCGACGTGTCGATCGAGCGCGGCCACTCCGCATTCGTGGGCTCGCCCGTCCCTTTCGACGCGCAATTCGTGAGCGAAGCGGAGGCGCTCGAACGAATGCCGCCCGTGTACGAGCGCGCGCGCCGCGCCGCCCCGTGCATGCCCTCGCGCTCGCCCGGGTGGTGGAGCCTGCGAAGGGTGCTCGACGTGGAGTCGGCGCGGGCCGGATCGGGGCCGCTGCAGCGCGTGATGTTCCGGATCGACGGCCGTGACGAGGGCTATGCGCTCTACCGCGTCCGCCTCGAATTCATGGACACACAGATCCCTTCCGTCACGGTGACCGTGCAGGAGGCGATGGGCGCGACGCCCGCGGGCACGCGCGCCGTGTGGCGGTACCTCTGCGACATCGATCTCGCGACGCGCATCAACGCGACGTGTTTGCCCCCGGATCACCCGCTCTTCCTCCTGCTCGCGGAGCCGCGGCGCCTGCATTACCGCGCCTATGACTCGGTGTGGGTCCGCATCGTGGACGTGCCTTCGGCGCTCGCGGCGCGGCGGTATGGCGCGGAGGGCACGATCGTGATCGAGGTCGACGATCCTTTTTGCCCCTGGAACACGGGGCGATACCGGCTCGACGCGGGCGCCTCGCGCGCGACGCGGACCGAGGAGCCCTGGGATTTGCGGGTCTCGGCCGCGGCGCTCGGCTCGGCGTATCTCGGGGGGTTTTCGTTCTCGCGCCTCGCGGAGGTCGGCGGCGTCGAGGCCCGGACCGAGGGCGCGCTCGAGCGCGCCGATCGCATGTTCGTCGCGCCGCGCCTGCCGTATTGCCCCGAAATTTTCTGATTACTGCTGCATGTCCGGCGGCGGCGGCGGCGCGCCCGGCGGCCTCCCGGGGCCGCGGGCGCCCGGCGGCCTCGGGCCCCTGGGCAAACGCGGCCTCGGCGGACCGTCCTCCGGCATTCCGCTCATCGGCGGCCGGCGCGGGCCTCTCGTCGCGCCCTCCTCGTTCGGATCCTCGGCGCGCGACATCGGCCCCTCGTCCGCGCCCTCGTGATCGTCCCCGCCGGCCCGATCCTCGGCCTCGGCCTTCTTGTCGTCGGCCTCCGCGTCGAACGCGAGCCTGTCCGCGAGCTTCATCTCGGGCAGCTCGAGCAGCGGGCCTTCGCCGAGGAACGGCAGGATGTTGATGTACGCGTTCATGGCGTGACAAACCGAGTCTGTCCGGACGTACCGTTCGCGCACGCTCCAGAACACGCCGCCCGCGGCCGCTTTCGGGTTCTTCACCACGAAATCATTCTCGGGCGAATAGGTGTATTGCATGATCTGCCGAACGGCGGCGACGACCGCGTCCTTGTAGGCGTCGCAGTTCTCCTTGCCCTTGTCGCGGCAGAACAGGAACACCTCGCTCATGACCTCGGCGAGCCAGCCCGTGCCGCTGCTCGAAAGCGAGCCCTTCCAGCGCCCGTACCGGTAGGGGTCCTCGGGCCGCTTCCACTGCCGCCCGAGCAGCTCGCGCGAGCACCGGAAGACCATGTCCTCGATGCGTTTGTCGCCGGTGGCCTTGGTGAAATCGAGCAGCGAGAGGATGAGCCACGAGCTCGAGATCGGGTTCGGCTTGCGGTATTCGTCGCCGACGTAGCAGCCCTTCGTCTCGACCTTCTGCGCGAGGTGCATCGCCGTCGAAGCGGCGGCGTCGAGGTACTTCGTATCCTTCGTCGCGCGATGCAAGCGCGAGAGCGCCGAGAGCACCTGCCCGGTATAAAGCGTCGACTCCTTCGCCTGCACCGCCCAGGGGCCGCCTTCGTGCTGGCTCAGCGACGCGCGCACCGCGCCCGTGGGAAGCTGCATCGAGATGAGCCAGTCGCCGGCTTTGCGCGCGGCGTCCATGTACTTCGCCTCTTTCGTCAGCGCGTGGAGCTCGAGCAGCGTGAAGATCGTCTTCGACGTCGTGCCGACGACCAGCTTTCGCTCGGGTTTGCCGCGCTTCAGATCGAGCGTGTAAAAGAATCCGCCCGCGGTGTGGTCGCGCTCGTCGCGGCTCTGCATCGAAAGCAGGAATTCGGCCGTGCTCTTCGTCTGGTCGAGCAGGCCCTTGTCCTTCTTCATCGCGTGGAGCTTGAGCAGCGTGAAACCCGTCGAGGCCGTGTAAATGGTGTGGAGCTCGGGCTCGAAGGCGTCGGCCGGGGCGTGATAGTACTTGTGCGCGCCCTTGTGCTCGGCGTCGAGCACGCGCAAGAGATAGGCCTGCCCCTCGTCGATGCGCTTCGCGAGCAGCGCTTTGTCGAACGACCGGACCGGGACGAGGCCGTGATCGAGCTCGAGCCCCTTGCCCTCGTGTTCGAGGATCGACATGCCGTGGTCCGGCAGCTCGATGGCGAGCCGCGTCGTGCCGAGCGCCTCTTTCGTCCCGCCGCCCGAGGCGACCGCGCGCCGCGTGGCATCCTTCAGCGCCACGCAGAGCGACGCATCCGAGGCTTCTCCGCGCGCCACCTGGGCCCCTTCGCGATACCCCCACACGACGGCACGAAATGGTTTCGGCGATGTCACGGGAAGTTCACACGCGACGGTCTCCCCTTCCTTTTCGATCGCCGAGACCTTTCTCGCGAAGCCGAGCACGCGATCGCGAAACACCTGGTTTTCGAGCGGCGCGCCCGCATTGTCGGGGCCCGTGATCTTCGGGTCCGGCACCTTCGGCAGGTTCTCGGCGATCTTCGCGTCGAAGCGGTCGTCGCGCATGTCCGGCCCGCGGACCCTCGCCTTCTTCTTGTCGGCCGAAGGCGCCGCGCTCGCCGCGCCGCTCGGGGCCGGCGACGCCTCGCTCTCCTTCGCGCCGTCGCGCTTGCAGCCCGCCGCGCCGAGGAGGGACAGCGCCGCCACGGACGCCAGCGCCGAAAACCAAGCTATCGAAACGGGGCTTCTTTGCCGCATGGAAGGGTCCTGAAGGGAACTCCGACCCTTACCAAGGATCAAGGGTCCGCGCAAGGCAGCAAGAAATCGTCGCACGCACGACGTGTCCCCCCAGGACGGAGACGCGGAGCCTCCGCACCGGGCATTTCGCACCTGCACGGACGCGGAAGATTTCGCCATTGACGCAGCGCACGACATCCCTGTGCGACATGTACGCGCATGGGCGCGAAAGAGCGCGACGCGTAGGCGCCTTGACACCCCCCGGATGGGTCGGTTAGGTAGGAAGGCTTTTATTCCTTCATCTTGTGTGAAGGACGAAGGGAGCGAATCGATGCGCAGTTTCTTGAATCGTGGTCCCGTGGCACGAACAGCGGGTCTCTTGACGGCGCTATTGTTCGTGGCCGGGCAGGGATGCGCCGTGAATCCGGGGGATGGCGAAGAGAACACGGGCGAGGCCGAGGGAGCCGCAAAGGGCCCGACCTCGTTCTTGTCGGCCGATCAGCCGAACTATCAGTTCCTGTGGGGCGAGGAGGAAGAGGAGGAAGAAGAGGAGGAAGAAGAGGAGGAAGAAGAGGAGCAGGAGCTCGAGGAGGGCGACATCTACCGTGTCATGAACAATGGCACCCTCCTGAACCTCAACTGGTATCGCGGCCTGCAGGTGATCGACGTCAGTGACGTGACCGAGCCCAAGGTCGTCGGCCAGCTCCAGGTGGGCGGCACGCCGGTCGAGATGTACGTCGACGGGACGCGCGCTGTCCTCTTGATGAACGACTGGTACGGCTACAAGGGCAAGCCGAACAGCCTCGAGGTCGACAGCACCTCGGGCGGCACGGTGCTCCTCGTCGACATCTCGAATCGCTCGAAGCCCGTGGTGCTCTCGCAGTTCGACGTGCCGGGCAACATCCAGACGAGCCGCTACGCGAACGGCGCCACGCAGGACGCGCTGTTCGTCGCCGCGAGCCACTACGATTGGTTCATCAACGCCCAGGGCCACTGGGAGTGGGTCCTCGGCAGCACCGTGAAGAGCTTCGACGTCGGCCAGACGGCGATGATCGAAAAGAGCGAGCTGCCCCTCGGCGGCTACGTCTCGGCCATCCACGCGGAGAACGAGGTGCTGCTCGTCGCGCGCGAGAAGGACTGGTGGTCGTCGCAGCAGAGCGACGTCGCGATCATCGACATCTCCGACAACGGCGGCACGATGGTCCAGCGCGACGAGGTCACCGTCAACGGCTACATCCGGTCGCAATTCCACATGGACTACCGGAACGACCAGCTCCGCATCTTCTCGGGCCCGCAATGGGGCTGGGGCCAGCAGAGCTACCTGCAGACGTACGACGCGTCGAACCTCGACAACGTCACGCCGATCGACTCGGTGCCGTTCGGCGAGAACATGTCGCTCTTCGCCGCGGTCTTCCTCGACGATCGGGCGTTCGCCGTGACGTACCGCAACCAGGACCCGTTCCACGCATTCTCGATCGATCCGAACGGCAACGCCGAGGAGAAGAGCGAGTTCATCGTCTCCGGCTGGAACGACTTTTTCCGGCCCGCGTTCGACAACACGCGCCTCATCGGCATCGGCGTCGATGATCAGAACGGCCGCAAGCTCGCCGTCAGCCTCTACGACATCACGAACCTCGAGAACCCGAATCCGCTGCTCGCCCGCGAGGAGGTGCAGGGCGAGGATCACGGCTGGAACTGGTCCGAGGCGAACTGGGACCACCGCGCGTTCAGCGTGCTCCACAACGCGGTGAACGTGACGGCGCCGACGGGCGAGACCGAGACGGGCCTCGTGCTCCTGCCCTTCGCCGGCTACAAATACGTGAACGGCGGCTATTCGTACGAGTCCGCGGTCCAGATCTTCACGTTCTCGAACACGACGATCACGCGCCGCGGCCTCATGGACCATACCGACGCGGTCCGCCGCACGTTCAAGCTCGACGCGACGAACGGGGCGAACCTGTCCGAGACGAACCTGCGCATCTGGGATCAATCGGACCTCGACGCGCCCGAGAAGGTCGGCGAGCTCAATCTCGCGCCCGACTACACGCGCGTCTGGGTCTACGACAATTACCGCGCGCGCCTCCGCGGCCCCGACTACGACGATTACTGGTACTGGTACGAGCCGAACGCGACGGCCAAGGTCGACATCATCCGCAACACGCAGGACGTCGACACCGGCACGCCCGTGGCCACATTCGAGGTCCCGGCGAACGCGAAGTACTACCAGGTGGGCGACCTGTTCGTCACCGTCACCGGCACGTGGCTCGGCTGGCCGAACTACGAGACGAAAATCAAGGTCTGGGACCTCTCGAATCCGAAGCACCCGGTGGAGGGCGGCACGCTCGTCACGACGGAGCTGCCGTACAGCTACATTTATTACGCCGATTCGGACGTCGTCGGGAACAAGTCCCTCGGGTTCGTCGCGACGAACGGCAGCGCCGACGAGACGGCCACGCTCGAGATTTGCTACCGGTACAACTATTCCTGGTCGCCCTGCCGGGGCCAGGAGGGATGCACGTTCGTCGTCGGCAACGAGAACTGCCAGAAGATCAACGGCGGCCAGATCGATTACTGCAACGGCGGCTTCGCCGAATGCGTCGATCACGCGAACGCGGAGACGACCTGCACGCCGATCACCGCGGAGCAGGCGGGCGCTTATGGGTACTGCTACGGCAGCGACTATGAAGCGCACCGCGTTCGCACCAAGGGCCAGCTCAAGCTCGTGAACTTCTCGAACCCGTCGCAGCCGACGCTCCTGCCCGCGATCGACCTGACGCCGGCGGCGGCCGAGGAGTACGTCGAGATGCGAGGCCTCGGCGACGGCAACCTTTACATCACCGTGAAGAAGTCGGAGCAGGTCGCCGGCGACACGCGGCCCTATGCGCGGTACTTCCTGAAGAAGCTCGACCTGAAGAAGCCCTCGCAGCCGAAACTCGAAGCGGGGATCAACGTGCCCGGCACGATCATCGCGCGGGATGGCTCGACGATCTTCACGCAAGACCGGGTCTGGGGCCAGCAGTACATCGAGACCGCCGTCTCGAAGCTGAAGCTCCAGGGCAACAAGGCCGAGCTCGAAAACAAGCACCATTTCGCGAACCGGTCCGTGAACGCGCTGTTCATCGACAAGGGCGGCCGGCCCGTCGCCACGCACAACCTCGTGTGGGAGGGCTACAGCTACTACACGACCCAGAATGATCGCTTCAGCGTCCTCAAGCCGAGGAGCGGCAATAACGATACGTTCCAGGTCATGTCGAGCGTGAAGCGCCCCTCCGGCGCGAACTTGGTCAGCGTCGCGGAGCGCCGCGCCTTCTTCTCGCTGAACAGCGGCGTGCTCATGGCAAACCTGGACGACCCGACGACCCCGACGTCCACGGCATTCTTCCCGGGTTGGAACTGGTACTACAGCGTCACGCCGATCATCGACGACGACGAGGTGCTGATCGCGTCGGGCCGCTACGGCGTGCACGAGGCCGATCTCGACACGTACAACCTGCTCACCAGCGGCAATTGATCCGTCCTGCCGAATACGGCGCACGCGAACCCTGAGCGGCTCGCGTGCGTCCCCCCGCCGGGCGACACCTCCCCGACACACCCCGCCGTTGACACCCCCTGCCCCGTGGCGCCATGATGCGCCGCGACGCACTCCCCCATCCACGCTTCGGGAATCGCATGAGCAAACGCAAAGAGCTGTCCTACAAATGGGTCATCATCGGTGGCGGCGTCATCATCTCGCTCTACTTCGTGATGCGCCTCCTCCTGCTCGGCGGGGTCGAGACCTCGATCGTCACGAGCTTTGGCCCCGAGAAGGGCGGACTCGTCCTCGCCGGCATCGTGGCGTTCGTTTCGTACTTCGTCGGCGGCATCCTCATCGGCATCTTCAGCCCCGGTGAGACGCTGAAGGAGCCCGCCCTCGCGACGTTCATGGCGATCCTGCCGAACGCCATGCACACGATCATCTGGCACCTCCAGTACAGCTACCCCCTCGGCGGCGCCCTGGTCGGCCTCGGTACCACCTTCGTCGTCGGCATCCTCATGGCCGTCGCAGGCGCATGGATCGGTGAGAAGGTCCAGGGGCGGACCGTCGAAAAACTGCGCGAGGAAGGCGAGCTCCCGCCGCCGAAACCCTCGGGCGACAGCAACTGAGCTGCGCTTTTTCGCGCCTCCTCCCCGCCCCCCTCCCCACGCTTTTCCATCACACCCCTCACGACGCGCGCGATCCACGAAACGAATCTCGTGGTATCCTGGGTCCATCGTGACCGTCATCGCCGAGGGACAGCTCATCGCCGGAAAGATCCGCCTCGAGCGACCGCTCGCACGGGGCGGCATGGGCGCCGTGTGGATCGCCCACCACCTCAAGCTCGACCGGGCCGTCGCCGTGAAGTTCATGGAGCCGGCCCTCGCCGCCTCCGAGACCGCGCGCGCGCGCTTCGAACGCGAAGCGCGCGCCTCGGCGCAAATCCAGAGCGCGCACGTCGTCGAGGTGCACGACTACGGTGTCGAGGGCGAAACGCCCTACATCGTGATGGAGCTGCTCCGCGGCGAAGACCTCGCCGCGCGCCTCGACAAACGCGGCAAGATCGGGCTCGCCGAGGCCATCCGCATCACGCAGCCGATCTGCAAGGCCCTGCGCCGCGCGCACGAGCTCGGCCTCGTCCACCGCGACCTCAAGCCCGGCAACGTTTTCCTCGCCCGTCAAGACGACGACGAGGCCGTAAAGCTGCTCGACTTCGGCATCGCGAAGGCCGTCTCGCCGGGCACGCCCCAGTCGGGCGACGTGACGCGCTCGGGCAACCTCGTCGGCTCGCCGCTCTACATGAGCCCCGAGCAGATCCGCAAATCCAAGGAGGTCGACCACCGCAGCGATCTCTGGTCGCTCGGCGTGATCCTCTACCAGATGCTCACGGGCCGGATGCCGTTCGTCGAGGACGAGGTCGGCGCGGTGCTCGTGGCGATCTGCACCGATCCGATCGCAAAACCCTCGACGCTCGCGCCCGAGCTCGGCCCCGAGGTCGATCGCTTCTTCGAGCGCGCCCTCGCGCGTGACCCGGCAGAGCGCTTCCAGAGCTCGCGCGAGCTCTTCGACGCCCTCGAAGCGCTCGCCCACATGCCCGCATCCGAGGGGAAGGGCGCCGCGGACGTGAAGCGCGATCCGAGCGTCGGGCTCGACGCGACCGCCGAGATCCCGAGCCCGTCGCCGCGCCGCGTCGAGAAAAACGCCGCCGTCGCGCTCGCCGAGACGATGGCCGCGCCCGAGGGTTCGGGCACGCTCACGCTCTCGCCCTCGGGCCGGACGCAGGACGACGAGGGCAGCCCGAAGAAAGACAAGCAGCGGAGGTTCGCCGCCGCGGGGCTCGCCGCGCTCGCGCTCGGCGCCCTCGGGTGGGTGTACCTCGGCCCGCACGCGACAGCGCAGGAAGCGCGCATCGATGGCCCGGGCAGCCCGACGCTCCCGCTGCCGCCGCCCGTGACCGAGCCCGAGGCGCCCCCGCCGCCGCCGCCCACGCCCGAGGCGGTCCCGAAAGCGACGCCCGAGGCGCTCGCCGAGGTCGACGCGCAGAAACGGACGGCCCCCGAGGCGCCCGTTCGGAGTGACAAACCGGTCGTCCCCGCCAAACCCGCGACCCCGAAGACGGGCGCGGACGGCAAGCCTGAGCCCGCGCCGGCCTCGACGACGAACGAGGACGACGAGCTGCTCGGTTTGTCGAAGCCGGCCACGCCCCAGCCCCCGCGATGAATCGAGGCCGCCGCGTCTCCCTCGCCGGAGCCGCGCTCACGGCGGCGCTCCTCTTTCCGTTCGCGTCGCAGGCGGACGAACCGCCGCAGGCCGAGGCGACGACCCCGCCGCGCGCGGAGCCGTCCGAGGAAGAGCAGCGCGAGGAGAAGCGCGCCGTCGCCCTGGAAAAAGGCCGCCGCGCGATGCAGCTCTTCCGCGCCGCCCAGTACGCCGAGGCCTACCCGCTCTTCCGCGACGCCGACGAGCAATTCCACACGCCGCAGCTCGTGCTTTACATGGCCCGGTGCCAGGACAAACGCGGCAAGCTGCTCGAAGCGCGCGCGCTTTATGAGCGGACGCTGGCCGAGCCGCTGCCGGAGACGCCGTCGGAGTCGCTGCTCCGCGCGCGGCAGGCGGCGACCGCGGAGGTCGGCCCGGTGCGCCTGCGCATCCCGACGCTCGCGGTCGACGTGCGCGGCCCGCCGCCCGCGGAGGTGACGCTGTTCGTGGACGGCGAGCTCTGGCCGATGGGTGAGCCGCGCGAGCTCGATCCGGGCAAACACGACGTCGAGGCGCTCGCGCGGAGCGGCGCGCGGACGGCGCGCGAGGTGGAGCTGCCCGAGGGCCGGAGCGTGTCGATCGTCCTGCGCCTCGGCCTCTTCGCGAAGGGCGTGGACCGGACGATCGAGCCCGCGCCGGCCCCGCCGACGAAGCCGACGTGGAGCCTCGTGGCCGCGAGTGGGTTCTTCTCGATTGGCGCGCTCGCGCTGGTGACGGGCGTGGTGACGGGGGGGCTCACGCTCGATCGGCGTGAGGTGCTCGAAACGGAGTGCGTGCAAGAGCGGTGCACGCCGGCGGGGTTCGCGGCGTACGAGCAGACGAAGACGTATGCGTCGGTCTCGAACCTGGGCTTCGGCGTGACGGCGATCGCCGCGGCGGCGGGCGCCTCGGTGCTCTTGTTCGCGCCGAACGCGACGCCCGCGGCCGCGCGCGGGGCGCGCGTGGAGCTCGACGTGCGCGGGGGCTTCATGGCCGTGCGAGGCGTGTTTTGAGGCGGATCGCGCTCGTGTCGATCGGCGTCTCGGGGGGCCTTTTCGGCTGCGAGACGTTCATCGCGCTCGGCGACGATTACACACAGCAATGCACGGTCCTCACGACGGTGTACCGCGACGCGGACAAGGACGGCGAGGGGACCCCGCACGATCGGCTCGAATGGTGCGGGGATCCGCCGCCCGAGTACGTGACGAACACCCTCGACTGCAACGACGGGAGCGACGAGGTGAACACGCGCGCGTCCGACGATCAATGCGATGGGATCGATCAGGACTGCGACGGGAAGACGGACGAGGACTTTCCCATCCTCGATTGCCAGATTTTCAAGAGCGACACGGAGTCGTGCCCGGGCCGCACGGCCTGCGAGGGAGAGGACGTGCGCTGTTACGCGCTCTTTTTCCTGGACGCGGACGGGGACGGGATCGGCAGCACGCCGCGCCTCGTCGACGAGCCCGGGACCTGCGCGCCGCCGCCCCCGCCCGTGGGCGGAGGCGTGTGGGTGCAGGAAGGCAAGGATTGCGACGACACGGATCCCGGCGTCCACCCGAACGCCAAGGAGCTCTGTGACGAGGTGGATCAGAACTGCAACGGGACCGTGGGGCGGGTCTATCTGCGACAAACCTTTTCGCAGAGCGTGCTGAACACGGGCGCCGCGGAGGAGCGGTGGTTTTCCGGGACGAACAGCGGCTTCGCGCAGGCGGTGCCGGGCGGCGGGGGATGCCTTGCGCCGGAGGACGACGTCACGGGCACGGACGACGGGAGCGTCGTGGGGGTCGGGCTCGGGACGTGTGTCCCGCCCGGGACCTCGGGCGAGCTCGAATCGCCGAACGTGGACACGACGGGCGCGCTGGCCCTGATGCTCGTCTTCCACGAATGGGTCGACTTCACCCCCGCAGGGATGGTCGGCGCGCCCCCGACCGTGACGCTTTCGGTGCAACAAGGGCCCGCGCGAACGACGCTGCTCTCGCTGGTGAAGCCGGGGCCGACGGACGGCCAGCCGGTGCCGGCGTGGGCCGAGGTGGAGCGCAAGCTCGACGTGTTCACGGGCCCGAGCACGTCGCTCGTGTGGTCGTACGAGAGCGGTGACGCGGCGGGCTGGGGCGGATACGCGATCGACGACGTCCTGCTCGTCGACGAGGTTTGCAGCGACGCGCCCTGATCATTTGCAGGTCGTCCCTTCGGCCGGGACCACGAGATCGACGAGGTAATCGGTGATCGCCTGGTCGATGCACGTGATTCCTCGGAGGAACGAGACGTGCCCCGGGCCGTCGCGCGTGAGCAAAACCCCGGAGGAGAGCTGCGCGGCGAGCGAGACGGCCCAGGGATACGGGGTCGCGGGGTCGCCGGTGGCGCCGACGACGAGGATCGGCGCCGCGCCATCGGCGGAGACGGGCGTATTCGAGCGCCACGGCGGGATCGGCCAGTGCGCGGAGGGCAGCGCCGTGGCGGGCAAATACGCGCCGATGCGCGGCGCCTTCGCCTGGAGCTCGTCCGTCAGCGTTCGATAAACCTGGGGATCGTGGGGAAACACATTGTCGATCGAGGTGACCCCGTAATACACCTCGAACGACGCGCCGTACGTGCCGTCCGCGCTCCGGGCGACGTACGCGTCCGCGAATGCGAGCAGGCCCGAGCCGTCCCCCGTGGCCGCGAGGGCGAGCGCCTGGGCGAGGAATTTCCATTGCGCCTTGTTGTAGAGCGGCTGCGCGACGCCGTAGAGGAGCTCGCCGGGCCCGAGCGTGCGCGCGCTGCCCGGCGGCGCGGGCAGCGGAGACGCCTCGATCGCGGCCTTCACGGCGTCGTACGCGGACCACGGGTCGCCGCCCGAATGAAATGCGCAGCTCGTGTTCGCCGCGCACGCGGCGAGGAACGCCTCGAGCTCGGCCTCGAAGCCGAGGGCCTGCCCCTTGATGAAGGCGTCGCCCGAGACCGTCGGATCGATCGCGCCGTCGAGCACGATCGCACGGACGCGGTCGGGGTAGGCCTCGGCGTAGATCGTCCCGAGAAACGTTCCATACGACAAACCCAGGTAGGTGAGCTTCTCGTCGCCGAGGGCCTCGCGGAGGAGGTCCATGTCGCGGGCGACGTTGTTCGTCCCGACGAACGGCAAGAGGTCGCCGCTCCGCGCCTTGCAAGCCGCCGCGAACGCGTCCGCGCCGGCGATCAAGGCGGCGCGCTCGGCGTCGTCGTCGGGGGTCGGATCGAGGCCGACGACGGGTCCGAGGTCGTCGACGCAATCGATCAGGGGCGTGCTACCGGCCTGGCCACGCGGATCGAAGCCGACGAGGTCGAAGCGATCCTTGATGGGCTGCGGCAAGGCGATCTGCGCCCCGCGCACCCAGCCGACGCCGGATCCGCCGGGGCCGCCAGGATTGACGAGCAAGGAGCCGATACGCGCGGACGGAACCGCGGCCGGGCGTCGCACGAGCGGAATGGAAAACGTCCTTCCGTCCGGCGCGTCGTGATGAACGGGCACGGAGAATGTGGCGCATTCGAAGCCGCCGCCGCAATCCTCCCAGGAAATGGCGGGTTTGGGCGTGGGCGCTGGATCAGGATCGGCGCCGCAGCCGAGAACGAGGGAGGAAACGACGAAAGGGATGGCGCCGAGAAGGCGCCGCGCGGTCGTGCCCATGAGGAGGTTCATGGTACCGCGATTCGAACGCGGGAGGCTCTAGCTTGCCGGCCGCAAACGCGCGCGCCCGCCGAGCGTGTCGAGATCGTGCAAGCAAAGTCGGGACGGCGGGACGGCCTCGCGGGCGAGATCCGCGACACGCGCGTGGTGCGTGAAGAAAAGGACCTGCGTCTTCTGCGAGAGCTCGCCGAGGATGGAGAGCGCGGCGCGGGAGCGCGTGTCGTCGAAATTGACGAGGATGTCGTCGAGGACGAACGGAATGGGTTCGTTGTGCTCGAAATGGCGCTCCAGGCTCGCCATACGGAGCGCGAAAAAGAGCTGATCGCGCGTGCCGTCGCTGAGGCCCTCGACGCCGACGCGCTCGCCCGAGGTGCGGACGCATTTCAAGACGGGGCGGCTCTCGTCGCCCTCGTCGTCGCCGCGAATTTCCAGGAACGAGCCGAGCGTGAGCCGCTGGAAGAGCTCCGAAGCCCGGCGCACGATGGGCCCCTGGTGTCGCTCGCGATACTGCTTGATCTCCTCTTCGAGCAGGCGAAACGCGAGCCGCGCCCGCGCATACTCCTCGACGAGCACGCCCATCGCCGCGAGGTGGCCCTCGGCCTCGGCCGCGGCCTGCGCGGCGCCGTCCCCGCCGTCGACGCGCCCGCGACGCTCTTCGAGCTTGCCGATCTCCTGCTCGACCTTGGCCTTGGCGTCGTTCTTCGACTGGATCTGCTCCTCCAGCGAGGAGAGCTCCGTCGCGACATCGTCGCCCGAGAGCCCATGGCACTCCGTGGCGAGGGCCTCGATGCCGAGCCCCTCGCCGAGGTGGAGGAGCTGCTGCTCGATCGGGGCGAGGCGCGCCCGGAGCGCGCGGACCTCCTTCGAGCGATCCTCGGCCTCCCCGAGCTCCACGAGGCTTTCCGCACGCGCTGCCGACCGAAGGGCGCTGAGCTCGTTTTCGGCGGCCTTGCGGCGCAGGATCACCTCTTCGAGCTCGCGCCGCTTCTCGTCGAGCTTCTGCGCGTCCTTCTGCCGCGCGATCTCGTCTTTTTCCGCCGCGAGGAAGCGCTCGACGACGAGGTTCGCCGCGTGCTCGATCGGCGCGTCCACGAGATCGGTCGCGGCGGCGCGGGTGATTTCCACGACGCGATCCGCGAAGAGCCGCGCGTCCCGCTCGATGCCCTCGATGCGGCGCCGCCGGTCCCGCGCGTCCGCGCAGCGTTTTTCGAGGTCGCTCCGCAACGCGAGCACCTCCTCCGCCTCGACCGTGCCCGTCACCGCCGGCAGGTCCACGCTCGCCATCGCCTCAGCCCACTGCGCCGACCACGCGGCGAGCTCCGCGCGCCGACGCTCCAAGAGGGCCTTGCACTGCGCGGCCTGATCCTTCGCGCGCGCGAGGTCGCGCTCGTGCGCCTCGCGATCCTTCTGCGCCTTCGCTTCCCGATCGCAAACGGCGCGCGCCCGCTCCATGAGCGCAGGCAAGCCCTTCACGGCGAGCCCGAGCGGGCGGAGGAGCGCGCCGAGCGCCTCCTCGTGATCGGCCGCGAGCGCGCGATCCGCGGCGAGCAGCGCCTCGGCCTCCGCCCACCGGCGCCGATCCTCGACGAGCCGCTCGTACTGCCCGAGAAACCCCTTCATCTCCGCGGGAGAGAGCGGCGCGAGGGAGCTCGCCTTCCACTGCTCTTGCCACTGCCGGAGGAGCTCGTCCCGCGCCGCCTCGAGCGAGGCACGCTCGGCGTCGAGCTCGGCGATCTCGCGGAGGAGCCCTTGCTGCTCCAAGGATCGCTGCGAGACCTTCGCGACCCGGTCGGCCTCGCGGAACAGACGATCGGCGAGATCGTCGGCGCGACGCACGCTCGCCTCGTAGTCGAGCACCACGTCGATGCCGGGACGCGGAGGCCCGCTGCGGAAGGCCGCGACGTCGTCCGCGATGCGCGCGTGCTCCGCGATGAGCGCGCGCCGCAGCTCGAACCAGGCCGCGTCCCGCCCGCCTCGCGCCGCCGCGACGTCCGCCTCCGTGGGCACCGCGCCGCCGCGCCGGATCTGCTCGAGCTCCCGTTCGAGCGCGGAGAGCTTGCGCTTGCGATCGGCGAGGGTCTGTCCGAGCGATCGGAGCTCCTCGTCCTTCACGCCGAGCGCGCGCTCGAAGCGCTCGATCGTCTCGCGCGTCGGCATGGGCAGGTTGCCAATCTTGTCGAACGGGACGTCGAAGAGCGAGAGCGCGGCGCGCCCTGCTTGCACGCGCTGCCCGAGGCTCTCGGCGGCCCGCGCGCGCTCCTGGATGCGTTTGTCGAGGTCACCTTCGCGCCGCGCGACGTCGAGCGCGTGCGCGAGCGCCTCCACGTCCGCGGGCGGGGGCAAGGCCGCGCCGCGCCGCTTCTCGTCGTCGAGCCGCTCCTCGGCCGCGGCGAGCGCGCTCTCCGCGCTCTTCGCCGCCGCATCGAGCTCGACCTTTTGCTTCACGAGCGAACGCACGCGCGTGCTCGCGACCGCGGAGAGCTGCCAGGCCTCGGCCTCCTCGACGGAAATCTCGCGACCGAGCCGTGCGCAGAGACGACGCGCTTCGTCCTCGACCTGCCGCAGCTCCCCGCGAAGGCGGGTCGCGTCGATGCTCGCCTTCTTGTGGCTGCCGAGCTCGCCCTGCACCTGCCGCACGAGCGCGCCCTTTTGCAGGAGCGCCGTGGGGACCGCGAGCACGGCGAGCTTTCCTTCGAGCTCGCGCACGTCCTCGCGCAGTTTTTCCTCCCGGGGCCCGGCTTCGTGGATGATGGCCTGCGCGCGGCGACGATCCTCGGCCGCCGTCTCGGGCAGGACCACGACGTCGCGCCGCGCGTCGAGCGCTGCGAGGATCTCGGCGCGCTCGGCGAGGGGGCGGAGCACCTGCTTGACGCGCTGGAGGCGGCGCATGCGGCGCGCGAGCTCGCCAAGCTGCGCAGAGAGTTGCGCGGACTCGGCGCTGCGCTCGACGAGCTGCTTGTTGATGTCCTCGAAGTCGCGCGCCGATTGCGAGAGCTCCTGCGCGCGCTTCTTCGCCTCCTTGAACTTGTCGATCGCGTCGTTGATCTTCTTCTTCTTGCCGCGCGGCAGGTAGATCTCCGCCGCGCGACCTTCGAGCTTGCGCAGGAGCGAGGCGACGGTCTGCCCGAGCCCCGCGCCGAAGAGGCTCTCGCCGAGATCGCCCTGCCCCTCGACGAGCTCGCGCCCGCCCTTCACGAGGCCGTCGTGCGAGAGGCCGAACATGGTCTCGAACTGCGGCCGCTCGATGTTGCCGAGGAGCTTTCGCAAGAGCGCCTCGTCGAGCGGTTGTCCCGCGGGATCGAGCAGCGTCTCCTTGCGGCCCTTGCGCCGGACGATCGCGAGCTCGGACCCGTCCTCGGCGCCGATGCGGCCGCTGATGCGCAGCTCGGACATCTTGTGCCGGTGATCGTCGCTCGTGCGCTCGGGGATGCCGAAGAGCAGGCCGCCGACGGCGCGGAGCGTCGTGCTCTTGCCGGCCTCGTTCGAGCCGACGACGAGGTGGAACGCGCGCGCGGGCGAGGAGAAATCGAGCGCGAGATCCGAAAACGGACCCCAGCGCAAAAGCTCGAGCGAGAGGATCTTCAAGCCTCGTCCCCCTCTCCGGAGAGCTGCGGCAGGAGGTAGTCCGGCAGCTCGTCGACGATGCGCCGGAGGACCGAGAGATCGGTAATTTTCGCGGCGGCGTCGCTCTGGAAGAACTCCTGCGGGAGCTTGCCGACGATGTCCGAGAGCTCCTTGCCGAGCTTGTCGAGCGCGTCGTCGTCGTCGCGGATGAAGCGCAGGGTCTTCAGGAGCCCGCCGATGGGGTTGTCGTTCTGCGCGAGCGCGTCGAGGTCGGCCGGCGTGCGCGTGCGCAGCTCGACCTTCTCGATCCACGCCTCGCCGAGATCGTTCGCGAGGCCGCGGATCTCGCCGCGCCAGTGGCCGACGTCGCGCACGAGGGCCGCGTGCGCGCGGCTCGCGCCGGTGAGGACGATGCGGGCGCAGACGACGCGGCCGTCGGCGGCATCGACCTCGTTCGAGAGCGCAGCGCGGCAGAGCTCGAGGACGTCGTCGGGCGAGCGCGCGGGCGAGGCGTCGACCTGGCAGGCGGCCCAGCGCGCGACGTCGAGGACGCGGTGCTCGACCGATTTGACGCGGCCGTCCTCGACCGTGACGAGGCTCGCGCCCTTGGGCCCGGTCTCGCGGGCGTGGCGGCCTTGCAAGTTGCCGGGGAAGACGATCCAGGGTTTTTCGTGCAGGACCTCGCGCGCGTGCACGTGCCCGAGGGCCCAGTAGTCGTAGCCCTTCTGCACGAGGTGCTCGACGCGGCACGGGGCGTACGGCGCGTGTCCCTCGCGGCCCTCGGCGGCCGTGTGCAAGAGGCCGATGTTGAAGTAGTCAGGCCGCGGCGCGGGGTAGGTCTGGGCGAGGTCCTCGGTCGTCTCGGCGCGGGCGTAGCCGCGACCGTGCACGGCGACGCCGACGTCGTCGAGGACCACCGTCTCCGCGCGGGAGGTCGAGAGCTCGCGCACGCCGTCGGGCAAACGGAGGATCTTGCTCTTCGCGTCGTGGTTGCCGCGGACGATGAACACGCGGATGCCCGCGTCGCGCAGGCGCGCCATCTGCCGGACGAAGAAGAGGCCGGTGTTGTAGTCGGTCCAGTCGCCGTCGTAGAGGTCGCCGGCGATGAGGAGGAAATCGACGGCCTCGGCGATGCACGCCTCGACGAGCGCTTCGAGGGCCCGCCGCGTCGCGCCGCGGAGTTTGTCCGCGGGCGCCCCCTCGTATCGATCCAGCCCGCGCAGAGGACTGTCGAGGTGGATGTCCGCCGCGTGAAAGAACTTCATCAGGGGCCGCGGAGTTTACCCGCGGCGCCCCGCTCGGTCGATCGATTTACTCGACCGCCTGCGCCTGTTCGATCGCGTCCTCACGCCGATCGCGCAGGTTCACCGCGAGCACCTTCTTGCGCACCCGCACCGCCTCCGGCGTGACCTCGACGAGCTCGTCGGCGTCGATCCACTCCATCGCGGTCTCGATCGTGAGCAGCCTCGGGCTCGCGAGCAGGACGTTCTCGTCCTTGCCGTGGTTGCGGATGTTGGAGAGCTTCTTCTCCTTGATGACGTTGCAGTCGGTGTCGTTCGGGCGGTTGTGCTCGCCGCAGATCATGCCCTCGTACACCTCGACGCCCGGCACGAGGAAGAACGTGCCGCGCGGCTGCAGGTGGTGGAGCGCGTAGGGCGTCGCGACGCCCGCGCGATCGGACACGATGGCGCCCGTGGGCCTGCGCATCATGGGCCCGCCCCACGGCGTCCAGCCGTCGAACATGGTGTTGAGCAGGCCCGTGCCGCGCGTCGACGTGAGGAACTCGCCGCGGAAGCCGATGAGCCCGCGCGACGGGACCTGGAACTCGAGGCGCGCCCGGCCAAACCCGGGGTTCGTCATCTTCACCATGCGCCCGCGCCGCGTCGAGAGCCGCTCGGTCACGATGCCGACGTACGTCTCCGGGACGTCGATCACGACGAGCTCGACGGGCTCCATGGCCTGACCGTCGATCTCGCGCGTGACGACCTCGGGGTTCGAGAGCTGCATCTCGTAGCCCTCGCGCCGCATCGTCTCGACGAGGATCGCGAGCTGGAGCTCGCCGCGGCCGAGCACGAGGAACGTGTCGGGCGAGTCCGTGGGCTCGACGCGGATCGCCAGGTTCTTGCGCGCCTCGCGCTCCAACCGATCCTTGAGCTGGCGGCTCGTCAAGAACTTCGACTGCTTGCTCTTGCCCGCGAACGGCGAGGTGTTGACGCCGATCTTCATCTTGATCGTCGGCTCCTCGACGACGATCCGCTCGAGGGCCTCGGGGCGCGCGGGATCGGCGATCGTGTCGCCGATGTTCACCTCGAGCCCGGCGATGGCCACGACCTCGCCGGCCTGCGCGCTGTCCGCGTTGACGCGCTTCAGGCCCTCGAAGGTGAAGAGCGCCTTGACCGCGCCCTTCGTGACCTTGCCGTTTTCGCCGAGGACCACGACATCACCCGCCTGCCGGATGCTGCCGCGCACGATGCGCCCGACCGCGAGCCTGCCGACGTAGTCGTCGTGCGTCGTGTTGCAGACGATGACCTGGAGCGGCTCGTCGGGGTCGCCCTCGGGCGCGGGGACACGCGCGAGGATCGTCTCGAAGAGCGGCACGAGGTTCGTGAGCTGGTCCTCGAGCTCGCGCTTGCACTGGCCGAGCTTGCCGATGGCGTAGACCATGGGGAAGTCGGTCTGCGCGTCGCTCGCGCCGAGGTCGCAGAAGAGGTCGAAGACCTCGGAGAGGACCTCGTGCGGACGCGCGTCCTGGCGGTCGATCTTGTTGATGACGACGATGAGCGGGAAGCCCCGCTCGAGGCACTTGGAGAGCACGAAGCGCGTCTGCGGCAGCGGCCCCTCGGCCGCGTCGACGAGCAGGAGCGCGCCGTCGGCCATCATCAGGGTGCGCTCGACCTCGCCGCCGAAGTCGGAGTGTCCCGGAGTGTCGACGACGTTGATCTTGACGCCCTTCCAGCGGACGCTCGTGTTCTTCGCAAGGATGGTGATTCCTCGCTCGCGCTCGAGGTCGTTCGAGTCCATCACGCGCTCGGCAACCACCTCGTTGTCGCGGAAAGCGCCCGCCTGGCGGAGCATGTGATCGACGAGCGTGGTCTTACCGTGGTCGACGTGGGCCACGATGGCGATGTTGCGGAGATCCTTGCGGGCCATTTTTCGGCGCCGCTCCTAGCACGCGCTTCGTGACGAGGCGAGCGAACCCGGCGGGCCACGTTCCTGCGATGACCTGGCAGAACACGGGCTTTTCCGGCATCGTGCGCGCCGAAAAAAATGTTGGATCCGACCATCTTTCGGCAGCTCGCCGAGGAGCTCATCCCGTTCAACAAGTGGCTCGGGGTCAAGGTCGAGCACATCGCGCGGGGACACGTGACGCTGTCGATCCCGTGGCGCGAGGAGCTCATCGGGGACCCCATCCGACAAGCGCTTCATGGGGGCCTCATCAGCACGCTCGCCGACACGGCAGGCGGGCTCTGCGTCTGGACCGAGCTCGAAAATCCAAGCCTCGCCCGGGTCTCCACCGTGGATCTACGCGTCGATTACCTCCGGCCCGGGCGCCGCGAGATGCTGGTCGGCGACGCCACCACGATCCGCGTCGGCGCCAAGCTCGGCTGGGCCGACATCCGGCTCTACCACCCGAGCGCCGCCTCCGAGCTCGTGGCCACGAGCCGCGGCGTCTACGCGCTGAAGCACCCGAAGCAGCCAAGCCGAGACGCCTGACGAGCCAGCGTCCTCTTGGCCATCGGCGGGCGAGCGAGGGTATCCTCGTCGCATGCGACCTTTGACCATGGCGCTCGTCGCCTGCCTCTCGGGCGCCGCGTGCGCGACCGCAGCCGGGCAAGCCTGGGTGCAAGGCGAAGGCGAGCCCACGCGCGAAGCCGAGCATCGCGGTTGGTCCGACACGCGCAGCGCGCGGGCCGGGTTCCTCGAACCGGAGCGCGCGTCGAGCCGAACGGCGTTCGCGCCGCGGGAATCCCCGCCCGCGCCCGCTCCCGCGTCGAGCGCCGAGGAGGTCGTGACCATCACGGCGCAAGGCTCGGGCGCGACGCCCGCGGCGGTCTTCCGCAACGGCGAGCGCTTCCGCAACACGTACTACGACTTCCCGAAAGAAGACGCGGGCCCGAAGAACGCGACGATCTACGACGCGAGCTGCAAGCCGCTCACGAGCGTCACGCAGGACTTCCACGATCGCGTCTGCGTGCAAGGCAGCGGCCGCCTCTCGACCGGCGAGACCGTGAGCTTCGCCAAACGCGACTGCGATTGCGCCGCGGTCTGCCCGCGCACGAACCAGAAGATCTGCTTCGAACGGCTCGACCCCGCCCGCTTCCCCACGGGCCGCGGCGCCCTCGGCAAGCCCATCACGCCGCTGCGCTCGGTGGCCGTGGACTCGTCCGTGATCCCGCTCGGGACCGTGCTCTTCATCCCCGAGTTCAAGGGCGTGAGTTTGCCTGAGGGCGGGCGCCACGACGGCTGCTTCGTCGCCGAGGACCGCGGCATGAAGGTCGTCGGGCGGCAGATCGATGTCTTCACGGGAGATCCCGCCGCGACGATCCGCCTGAACGCGCTCGTGCCCTCGAACCGCGGCGTGCGCGTTTACGCAGACGACGCGCGCTGTCGCTCGCTCGTCGCCCGGGGGCCCTGACGCGCGTTTCGCGGCCGCGCCAACCATTTTCCAGACGCCCGCGAAATCCACACGGTCATCGGAGTGCCCCGTTGCGCCCCCGCGCGCACCCTGGCACGCTTCGGGCGAGTCGCCACGCATGGCTGCTTCGCCCCCCGCCCCCACGACCGGAATGCCCTTCGTCGTCCCTCCGGGGCTCGTACCGACGGCGGAAGCCAACCTGGTGCAGACGCCGCTCCTGCACCTCTACGTGTACCTGCTCGACAAGGTCCTCTCGGGGACGCTCGTGCTCACCACGAAGACGGGCGCGCGCGCCGCGGTGTCGTTCGACGAGGGAACGCCGACGCGCGTGATGGATGTCGGGGGCACGCGGTACGCGGAGCGCACGCCGCTCGAGCGGTCGATGATCAAGCTGTGCGAGATCGAGCCCGAGACGCGGTACGCGTTTTACGCCGGGCAGGACCTGCTCGCGGAGCGAGGCGGCGAGGTGCCGCGGGTCGAGCCGCTCGCGGTGATCATGGCCGGTGCCCGCGCGTTCGTCGGGGCGCCGCAGGCCGAGGCGACGCTGCGCAGGATCGAGGACGTCCCGATGGGCATCGCGAGCGGCGCGACGCCAGAGCGATTCCGGCTCACGCCCGAGGAGCGCGCGCTCGTCGAGAGGCTGCGCAAGCAACGAACGACGCTCGTCGACCTCGCGAAGACGAGCGGTGTGCCCCCGCGCATCGTGCGCGGCGTCGTGTACGGAATGACGATCACGCGGCACCTCGATTTCGGCGGCTCCACGCGCCCGCCCGTCGGGCTCGAGCGCGTCGCCGCCGCCGCGCGAAATGCGATGGTCTCGGATCCACTCGGGTGGCGGCCCACGACGGGCACGACGGGCCTGCAGTACGTGGATCAGACCGGGACGCGGCCGCGGGACGAGGTGCTACGAGCGTCCGACGCGACCGGGCCACTCCAGGCCGTCAGGCGCGAGGGGACGGGGCCGCTTCAGGCCATTCAGCGTGCGTCCGACAAGACCGCGCCCGCGCCGCCCGTGCAGCCGCAGGCCGGGCCGCCGAACCACGAGAAGCGCCGCGCCGAGATCGAGGCAAAGCTCGCCTCCGCCCCGAACGAGGACCCTTTCCAGATGCTCGGCATCCCGCGCGAGGCGACGTCGGGCGACGTGCGGAACGCCTACTTCAAGCTGGCGCTCGTGTACCATCCGGACAAACTCCCGAAGGACCTTCACGATCTCAAGCCCCGGGTGGCGCGGCTCTTCGCGGCCATCAACGCGGCCTACGAGGCGCTGAAGGACGACGCCGGTCGCGCGCAGTACCTCGCGTCGCGGGAAGGCGGCGTGGTCGACGAGCAGGCGAAGGTCGAGCGCGCCGTCAATGCTGCGCTCGAATTCGAGAAGGCCGAGGTCTTCCTGCGCAAGAACGACCTCGCCTCGTGCGAGGCCTGCGTGCGGCGCGCCGTGGCCGCCGATCCCGAGCAGCCGGCGTATACGGCCTTGCTCGCCTGGGTCGTGGCGAGCCGGAGGCCGCTCCCGCCAGTGGCCGAAGAGGGCAAGACGAACAACGTCTACGATGACTGCATCACGCAGCTCGACGGCGTGCTCAAGACGGAGCCCGATTACGAGAAGGCCCTGCTCTACCGCGGGAGGCTGCTCAAGCTCGCCGGGCGCGTCCCCCAGGCCTACCGGGACTTCAAGCGCGTCACGGTCATCAGCCCGAAGAACATCGAAGCCGCGCGCGAGGTGCGTCTCTACGAAATGAGGCACCCGCCCGAGGACGACGGACCCGGCTCGAATCCGCCAGGCCGCGGCCTGCTCGGCAAGCTCTTCAACAAGAAGCGCTGAGCGTCCCCCCCCGGGGCCCGCGGGCGTTCAGCCGCCGGGGCAGGTGACGAGAATGCCGCCGCCGGACACGCTGTCGCAGGAGAACTGCGCACACGGGTCGTTCAAGCAAGCGCAATTCGGCGCGCCGCCGCACGCGGCGGGGATCGGCGCGCACTGGAAGGAATCCGGCTCATTGACGACGTCCGACGTGGTCTTCTGGCAATACTGCGTGGCCTCGTCGCAGAAGTTGTGGCCGCAGGGGAAGAGCTTGTCCGACGGCGGCTCGCAATTGCCGAGGTCCGAGACGTCCGAGCCAGCCGCGGCGGCGTCGCAGGCATTGCCATACACCATGCCGTTGCACGCGCATGTCGGGAAATAAGCGTCCGGGCACGCGCTCGGCCGCGGCTTGCAAATGCCTGTGAGGTCGGTATCGCCGCACCGATCATTCTGAAAGTCGCACCACTCGTCGGGGCCACAAACGGTCCCGGCGAAACCACCACACGGCTTGCCGCTGCTGCCGCCGCCGCCCCCGCCCATACCACCGACGCCGGTCGACGCCGTCGAGCCGCCGCCGCCGCCCTGACCACAGGAGTCCGCGCCGCAACCGCCGCCGCCGCCCATACCGCCCGAGCCGCCCGTGTTCTCGCCGCTCCCACCCGAGCCGTTCGAACCGCTGTTCGAATCGACGAACGACAAGGCGCAACCGCCGAGCAGAAAAAGGGAAAGCGAAGCTGCGCCCAACCATCCATGCAAAGCCAATCGCATCACGGCCTCCAGACACGCCCTTCAGCAAGCGTAATGCCACAGCGTATCACGTTCTTTTCAGGCCCACCGTGAATGCAAAGGCCGGTCGCGGTGTCGCGGCGCTGGCCCAGCCTGCGCCAAAACGATCAGCGCGCGGCGGCCACGGATGTCCCGAGCGCCCGGAGCGCGCGGCAGACCATCTCGTCCCGGCAAGGACCGACACGCCCGCCATGCAGCGCCCACGGCACCTCGCGCACGAGCGCAGGATCCCGCACGTCGGGGCCACGCCAGGGCTCGAGCGCCCGCGAAAGCCGCGCCTCCCGCTCTGTCGCCGCCGGGAGCGAGAGCGTGATCTGCGGCGATAAGCCGACTTTCTGGACCGGCGAGCCATCCGGTAAAGAAAATAGCAATGTCGTCAAACGAAGGACGCCCGCCCGCGCATCGTCATCGAGGTATTCCTGGGCGCACCCTTTCCCATAAGTACGGTCTCCAATGACCACGCCACGTCGATAACTGGCGATCGCCCCCGCGATCATCTCCGCAGCGCTCGCGGTGTCGCCATCCACGAGCACCGCGAGCGGCCCCGAATACGACTCCTCCACAGGCACGTCGGGCGCGCGCTCGACCTCGACGCCGCCATCACGCCGGCGCATCGGAAAGAGCGCCGCCCCAGGGAGGAAATGGCCGAGCGCCGCGATGGCGCCGTCCGTCGACCCGCCGCCGTTGGCGCGCAGGTCGAGCAGCACGCCGCGATTGTCGTGCGTCTCCCGGACCCGCGCGAGCGCCGCGCCGATTCGATCGCCGAGATCGTCGGGGACGTCCGGCATGGTCACGATGGCGACGCGGCCGTCGGCATACCGGACGGCGTCGAAAGGCAGCTCCGGGGGCTCGGCCGGAGGCGCTGCGCCCTCACGCGGAGGCGCGGGCGCGACGACGAGCTCCATCGGCTGCGCGACGTGCGGCCGGAGGATCGTCACGGACGCCGGCGGCCCATGCGGCGCGCCTTCGAGGAGGGCGCTCTGAGAGACCTGCTCCACGCTCATACCCGCGAGCGGCACTCCCCGCACGGAGAGGACGACGTCGCCGTTGAGGAGCGGCGCAAGCGCGCCCTGATCGATGCGGATGCCGAGCCCCGTGCGCGTCATCTCCGACCAGAGGCGGAGCGGCGGGCTCGCCTCGAGGTCGAGGTCGTAGAGCCAGATCTCCTCGTCGAGTGGCGCCCACGAGCCATGCGCGTCGAACTGGGGCACGTACGCACGCACCGCCGCCGCAAGGACGACGCGACCCCAGGCCTCGGCCGTGAGGTCGGGGAAGAGCCGCTGGCCCGCCGCCCTGACGTACGGATCGAGCGCCGGCCCGTACGCGGCCCGCGCAGCAAAGACTTCGCGCCCGAGCTCACGCGCGAGCTCGCGGCCACTCCGCCTGATGGGACTGTCCTCGAAGGGCGAGGCGGTCACCGTGCGCCAGACCTCGGCGGGCGAGCGAGCGCGGCCCTCGGGACGTGCTTCGCGCAAGCCCTCGTCGAAGGACGCGCGCAGCGTCTTCATCCAGGTGACGAGCGAGGCGCCGACAACGTCCGCCGCGGCGCAAGGGCCGCCGTTCGGCGCGGCTTCGAGCTCTCGCAGGAGCCGCTCGCCTTCGCGGCGCACGACCGGCGCGACGGGCGCGTCGGGCGCGACGGACCAGAGCCCGTGCGGGTCGAGCCAGTCGACGACCCCATCGGCAAACTTTGCGGCTTCGATGTCGGTGACCGGCGCCGCGAGGTTCGTGCGGACCTGCGCGACGATGCTACGCGCGGCCTCGCAGGAGAGCGCCGCAGGCGCGCCCGTCGGAAGGACGAGGCCGCCGTCCGAAGGAGCGCCACACTCGGCGCCGAGGTCCTCTTCGTCCGTGACGTCGAGCGTGCGCAAAGACCAGAGCGCGATCCCGCGCGCTGCATGCTTCGGAGGCTCGGCCGGCCGCTGCGTCGAGAGCGCGAGGATGGCGGCGGCGGCTGCGAAGTACCACCCTCTGGTTGCGAGACGCCTGCCCACGTGTGTGCCTGGAGAGGGATGTACCACGCCCAGGGCGCGGGGGTGAAAGTGGCGTGCGAACATCTCGAAGAACGAGGAGAGCGCGTGAGCCACGGGACCCGAGGGCGCCGTCCGCGGATTCACGCAACCGTTTCGCGCCCCTGAGGCGGCCCGTGACGTTTGCGCGAAACGAGATCGTCTCCTGCAGGAAAGAGCCTGATTCGTGCGCGGCATCGGCCCTGCATTGGCGTGCCGCGCGCCTTTCCCATCCCGCCGCCGCACAAGGCGGCAGGAACGCCCCGGGGCGCGAGGAGTCCCCATGGCCGAGAGCCGAAGTCCCGCCGTCTTCGCCCACGCTCCGCGCCACCGCGAGCTCGACAAGCGCGAGCCCTTGACGCCCGAATCAGAGCGCGACCTCGCGGAGCGTTTCCGGAACGGCGACCGCAACGCCGGTCGCCGCATCGTGGAGGCGTGCCTGCCCTTCGTGATGACCATCGCCCTCGAGTACCGGCGCTGGGGCATCCCGATCGAGGACCTCGTCCAGGAGGGCAACATCGGCCTGCTGAAGGCGGCCGAGCGCTTCGACCCGTCGCGCGGCTGCCGGCTCGTGACGTACGCCGCCTACTGGATCCGCGCCGAGATCCGCGAGCACGTGGCGCGCGGCTACCGGATCGTGCGGCTCGGCTCGTCAAAGAGCGAGCGGCGCGTCTTGCGCATCTACCGCCGCACGCACGAGCGGGACCCGGACATCCTCGCCGCACAGAGCGGCCTGCCTCGCGAGCGCGTGGTGGCACTCCTGCCGCTGCTGATGGCGCGAGACGTGAGCCTCGACAAGAAGAACCCCGAGGGCGACGCACCCCTCGACAGGCTCGCCTCGCCACTCCCCTCGCCCGAGGATCAAGCCTGCGAGGACGAGGCGCAGCGGCAGGTCGCCACAGCGCTGCGGCAGATCGTCACAGAGCTGTCGCCGCGGGAGCAGAAGATCGCGAACGCCCGCTGGCTCAGCGAGGATCCAGCGACGCTCGAAGAGCTCGGCGCCGATTTCGGCGTGAGCAAGGAGCGCGTGCGGCAGATCGAGGAGCGCGCAAAGAAGCGCGTCCGCGCACGGCTGACGGAGCTGCTCCACTGAGGGCGTCTCGCTGGGGCTTCGCCCCAGGCCCCACCAGGAGCTGTCCGCTCCTGGACCTGGACCAGCGCAAGCGCTGGACTCGTGGTCGATGAACTGCGCGATGCGCAGTTCATCGAACGGGCCAGGTCAAGATCGCAACCGATCCTGCCAACCAAGACAGCAGCGCTGACGGTTCCGCTGGCGGCGCGGTACCAACGGCCTGTTGGAAGAACTGCGCGTAGCGCAGTTCTTTCACAAAAGGTCCAGGGCTGGCCCTGCAAAGAGGGGGCGGACAGCTTAAAAGATTTCCCCGCATCGACTGCGCGAAGCGCAGTCGATGCCCAGAGGTCCAGGGCTGGCCCTGGTTCGGGTCGAGGGGCGAACAGCCCCCGCGGGGCCCGGGGCAGCGCCCCGGCGCAGCGGCCTGCGATGAGACCCATGCTCAGACGGAGCGACGGAGATCGTTCGACGTCCAAGGGAAAACCGCTCGCGCGGTCCCTCAGATCTCGATGACCATCCCTTCCTTCGCTGCGATCGTGTTTGGGAAGAGCTCCCGTGCGCGGCGCTCTTTCTCGCGGACCATCGCGTCCGTCTGGCTCGGATCGTGGTGGTGCAGGATGAGCTGCTTGACGCCTGCGGCATGCGCGAGCTCGCAGCCTGCGACGAACGTCGCGTGACCCCAGCCCGTCTTTGGGCCGCCGCCGACCTCGCCTGCGTATTCCTCGGGCGTGTACATCGCGTCGAAGATGAGCACGTCTGCGCCCTGCGCGAGCTTGCGCAGCTTCGGATCCACGATCGCGTAGTGCTCCGAGTCCGTGACGTAGACGAGCGACTTGCCCTCGTGGTCGATGCGGTACGCGTAGACGCCGTTCGGGTGGTTGCCGCGCGCGTTCGAGACGCGCACGTCTTGCTTGCGCCCGATCGTCACGACCTCGCCCTCGTAGAGGTCGCGGAAGGTCATGTTCGCGCCCATCTCCGAGAGGTGGACGGGGAAGCTCGGGTAGTCCATCTGGCCCGCGAGCGTCTCCTCGAGCGTGCGCGAGACGTTGAGACCGCCGAAGAGGTGGATCGTGTTTTTGCGGACGAAGGCAGGGGTGAAGAACGGGAAGCCCTGGATGTGATCCCAGTGGACGTGGCTGAAGAACATCCACGCCTCGATCGGCATCTCCCGGAGAAGGCTCTGCCCGAGGAGGCGCAGACCCGTGCCCCCGTCCAGGATGATCAGCGTCTCGCCGGCCCGCACTTCGTAGCAGCTCGTGTTGCCGCCGAACTCGACCGTGTCGGGTCCGGGCGTGGGGATGCTTCCGCGGACACCCCACATCTTGAGTCGCATCCTGATCGCCCTTCCGGCCCCCGCCCTTGGTCCGATTCCCCGTGATAAATGCCTTCCGGGCGCAACGTCAAGCGAGAGGTGGCCCTTACGTGACTTTCTGGCGAGCGGCGTCGCTTCGGCTATCGTCGGCCCGATGCCGGAGCGCGCAGATGCCATCGTGGTCCTTGGATGCCGCGTGCTGCCGTCGGGTCGGCTCACGACTGCGGCGTTGCGCCGCGCCAAGAAGGCTGCTGACGCGTATCTCGCGGGTGTCGCGCCCCACATCGTGACGAGCGGCGGGCGTCGCTGGGGCGCGCAGATCGAAGCGGAAGCCTTGCGCCGCGAGCTGGTCCGTGCGGGGGTGCCGGACGAGGCCGTGACGAGCGAGCTCTGGTCGCTGACGACGCATGAAAATGCGGCATTTTCGGCCGAGATCCTGCGCCG
Organism: Polyangium sp. 6x1; assembly: GCF_029946515.1. Lineage (GTDB taxonomy): Bacteria > Myxococcota_A > Polyangia > Polyangiales > Polyangiaceae > Polyangium. The sequence goes on along the minus strand of NZ_JARZHH010000015.1, from coordinate 42,874 downwards.
GAGAGGAGCGCGGCGGGTGCTCGTGGTGACGTGCGCCTGGCACGTGGAGCGCGCGATCCAGAACTTTCGCTGCGTGGGCGTCGACGCGTGGCCGCTGCCGTCCGAGGGCGTGCGCGCTGGGGCCGTCCGGCGCGCGTATCGACGCGGGCACGAGCTCGTCTGTGCGTGGCTCGATCGACGCGCGCTCGGGCGCGCGCACGCGCTCGTTCGCGCCGTGCCGAGGCCCGCCCCCCGTGTGTCCGGCGCGCAGAGCGCCGAGGAGAATGCTCGATGAAGTGCGTGGGAACGAGGCGAGGGGCGAGGGGCCTCGTGATCGGCGTCGTCGCCGCGCTCGGCGCGTGCAACCGAGGAGGGCCCACGGCGCCGAGCACGAAGGACGCAGGACCCGACGCGGGGAGCGACGCGGCGGTCGTCGTCGTGGACGAGGCGAAGCAGCGGCAGGAGGCGCTGCTCGCCGCGGAGCATCGGCGCTCGGCCGCGGAGATCACGAGCTCCGATCAGCAGAACCGCGACGTCTCGGTGCGACGCGCCGCGGCCCGCGCGCTCGCGCGGATCGGCGGCGAAGGCGCGCAGCCGGGGCTCTTGCGCGCGCTCGCCGACGAGGATCCGGAGGTCGTCACGTGGGCGGCGTACGGGCTCGGTTCGTCGTGCGCGTCGGGCGACAAGGCGACGGTCACGGCGCTCGTGGCGCGATCGCTGTCGCTCGTCGACGCGAAGGAGGGCGTCCCTGCGAAGGGGGCTCCACCCGTCGATGGTCGATCGAGCGCGGAGCTCGATCCGCGCGTGGCGATCGCGCGGGCCGTGGGTCGCTGCGGGGCGGAGCAGAGCGAGCCGACGCTCGTCGCGTGGCTCTCGGGCACGGAGGCGCAAGCCTCGGCGGCGGCGTTCGCGCTGGGGGATCTCGCCGCGGTGAAGATGCGGCTCCGCGAGGAGACGCTCGCGGCGCTGCTCAACCTGGCGGCAGGCAGCGCTTCGTCGCCGCCCGCGCCCGAGGGGCTCTTCCCCATCGGCAGGCTCGAGAACGTGCCGAACACGGTGACGGCGCGCCTGCGCGAGGTCGCCGGCGCGCGCCTCGCGGAGCCCGGTCCGTACAGGATCTTCGCCGTCCGCGCGCTCGGTCGTGCAGGCCCGGAGGCCGCGGCGGATCTCGGACGCGTGCTCGCCGGGGCGACGCTCTTCTCGGCGGCCGAACGCGCGGAGGCCGCGCGCGCGCTCCGTCGGCTCGGTCCTGCGGGACAAACCATGCTCGTGTCCACGTTGCCCGCGCTCGTCCCGCCGGGCGGCGCCGTCGCGCTCACCGCGCTCGGCGAGGAGATCGGCGTGCTGCTCGCCACGCTCGACGCGCTCGAACCGACGAACAAGGCGAAGAAGTGGCTGAAGGATCTGGCCACGATGGAGCCGCCGCCCTCGGCGCCGGTCACGGTGCTGCGGCGCCTGTCCTGGATCCGGTGCAGCGCGGCGACGGCGCTCGCGGGCGCCGACGTGCGGGATCCGCTCCTCACGCGGTGCGACGTCACGGCCGCGCTCGCGACGGGCGACGGCGCGGACGCGGGGGCGAAGGCGCCGGGGCAGCCGGGATCGATCGGCGCGCGGGCGATGGTGAAGGTGCTGGATCGCGCGCCGATCGAAGGGTCGAGGCGCGCCGTGTTCCTCACGCACGCGAAGGGCGGTGATCTGCGGGCGCGCGAGGCCGCGATCGAGCTGCTCCCCAAGCACGAAGAGCTCGCCGAAGAGGCCTTGCCGATCCTCGAAGCGGCGCTCACGGCCCAGGAGCCGGGCCTCGTCTCGACGGCGGCGGGGGTGATCGCGCAGAAGCCGAACCTCGCGGCCGAGCCTGAAAAACGCAAGAAGAAGGGCAAGCGAAAGAAGGGCGAGGACGAGCAGGCCGCGGAGGAGACGACGCTGCGCCCGCCTTCGCCCGCGATCGTGAAGGCCATCGCGGCGGCGCTCGGTCGCGCCGACGTGGAGAACGATCCGGAGCACGCAAGCTCGATGGTCGAGGCTGCGGGCGCGCTCGGCTTGAAGGAGACGCTACCGCGGCTCGAAGAGCTCTGCCGTTCGTCGTGGCCCGAGCTCCGCAAGCGCGCGGCGAAGGCGATCGGGCTCGTCTCGGGCAAACCGGAGACGCCGTCCTGTCAGGCGCCGCCGGGCGGAGGGCCGAAGCCGCCCGAGCTCGACGCTCGCGCGGCCGGCAAGGTGACCCTCACGCTGGAGACCGACGTCGGCGAAGCTTCCCTCGTGCTCGACGCCGACGTCGCGCCCGTGGCCGTCACGCGGGTCGTGGACCTCGCGCGCGCAGGCTACTACGACGGCAAGGTCGTGCACCGCGTGGTGCCCGGCTTCGTCACGCAGATCGGCGCGCCCTTCGGCGACGGCTACGGCGGACCGCCGGGCAAGGCACCGCTGCGCTGCGAGACCTCGCCGATCGCGTTCGATCCGCTCACCGTGGGCGTCGCGCTCGCGGGCCGTGACACGGGGTCGAGCCAGATCTTCGTGATGCACGCGAGGCACCCGCACCTCGACGGCCAGTACGCGTGGATCGGCCGCGCGACGGGGCCGTGGGCCTCGTTCGTCGACGGAGACCTCGTGCACAAGGTCTCCGTGAAACCTTGACGACGGGGCGTAGAGCGCCGAACAGGCGCTCTGCTCGATCGCGCAGCGAGCGAGCCTCGGGGGGGTGAATCGGCCGGGCTATGCCTGGCCGAGAGGGGGACGCGAGGCGTCCCCCTCGGGACTAAGCCGGCGGATTGTGCTTCTTCTTCTTGCCGTTCTTGCGGCGTAGCTCGTCGCCGCCCTCGCCGTGGCCCACCTGGAAGATGTGGAACCGGCCGCTCCGCGCGAGCACGTCGGCCGGCTTGGGCCGCTCGCGCGCGAGCTCCATGAACCGCTGCTGCGAGCGCAACGTCGTCGCGCCCGTGGGCGTCACGACGCGCGTGTAACTCCCGTCCGCGGTGAGGGCCCACGTCTTCGCCGTGTCGGCCGCGAGCGTCGCGAGCATGTCCTCGGCGCGGGCGCGCGCGGCCGGATCGAGCAGCGGCACGAGCAGCTCCACGCGGCGGTGGAAGTTCCGCGGCATCCAGTCCGCGCTGGAGAAGTAAAACTCCTCGGTCCCGCCGTTCGCGAAGCGGAAGACGCGCTTGTGCTCGAGGAACCGATCGATGAGCGCGCGCACCTGGATCCGCTCCGAGAGCCCCGGGATCCCGGGCCGGAGGCAGCAGATGCCGCGCACGAAGAGCCGGATGTCGACGCCGTGCTGGCTCGCGGCGTAGAGCGCGTCGATCACGTCCACGTCCACGAGCGCGTTCATCTGCGCCACGATCTCGGCCTTCCGGCCCGCGCGCGCGTGCTCGGTCTCGCGCGCGATGAGCCCGAGGATCGCCTCGTGCAGACCGAGCGGCGCCACCACGAGCCGGTTCCACTTCGGCGGCGCGCTGTAGCCCGTGAGCAGGTTGAAGAGCGAGGTCACGTCCTCGCCGATCTCGCGGTTCGCCGTGAAAAGGCCGACGTCCGTGTAGAGCCGCGCCGTGTGCGGGTTGTAGTTGCCCGTCGAGAGGTGCACGTAGCGCCGGAGTTTGTCCTTCTCCCGCCGCACCACGAGCAGCGCCTTCACGTGCGTCTTCAGCCCGAGCAGGCCGTAGATCACCTGCGCGCCGCTCTGCTCGAGCGTCCGCGCCCACTGGATGTTCGAGGCCTCGTCGAAGCGCGCCTTGAGCTCGACGATCGCCGTCACCTGCTTGCCGTTCTCCGCGGCCCGCGCGAGCGCCTTCACGATCGGCGAGTCGCCACCGGTGCGGTAGAGCGTCTGCTTGATCGCGAGCACGTTCGGATCGTCGGCCGCGCGCGAGACGAACTCGACCACCGGATCGAACGAGTCGTACGGATGGTGCAGGAACACGTCCCGCTCGCGGATCACGGCGAACGGATCCTCCACGTCGCGCAGCGCGCTCGGCACCTGCGGGGTGAAGACCTCGTCGCGCAGATCGCGCCGATCCTCCTCGCCCACCACGGAGACGAGATCGGCGATGCTGAGCGGGCCCGAGACGCGGTAGACGTCGAGGTTCGGATCGATGCCGAGCGCGCGGCAGAGGCGCTGCACGCTCGCGCCCACGCCCCCCCCGACGCCGATCTCGACGCGCACGGCGTTGCCGCGATCGCGACGCCGGAGCTCGGCCTGGATCGTCTCCAGGAGGTCCTCGCCCTCCTCCTCGTCGATCTCGAGGTCCCAGTTGCGCGTCACGCGGAACGGGTACGTCCCGCGGAGGCGCGAGACCGGGAAGAACTCTTTCACATGGCGCGCGATCACGTCCTCCAGGAGGACGAACGCGCGGCCGCAGCCGTCGACGCGCACGCGCATGAGGCGGCTCAGCATCGGCGGCACCTGGATCACGCCGAAGCCGGGCTCCTCGCCCTCGTGCTCGCGGCTGAACATGATGCCGAGGTTGATGCTCTTGTTGCGCAGGTGCGGGAACGGATGGCCCGGGTCGATCGCCAGCGGCGTGAGGATCGGGAAGATGTCCGTGCGAAACCGCTCGTCGAGCGCCGCGAGCTCGGCCGCGTCGAGCTCCTCGGGACGCACGATCCGCACGCCGACCCGATGCAGCGCCGGCAGCATCTCCGTGTTCCAGAGCCGGTAGGCGCTGTCGAAGAGCGCGTGCGCCCGCGCGCTGATCGCGAGGAGCTGCTCCTGCGGCTTCATGCCGTCCGGCGGGACCTCGGTGATCGTGCGCTGCGTCTGGGCCTGCAAACCCGCAACGCGCACCATGAAGAACTCGTCGAGGTTCGAGAAGAAGATGCCGAGGAACTTCAGCCGTTCGAAGAGCGGAACCTCCATCGATCCTGCCTCGGCGAGGACGCGAGCGTTGAACTCGAGCCACGACAGCTCGCGGTTCAGATACTGCGTCGGATCCGAGTCGCCCGCGGCCGGGAGCAGGGACGAGGGGCGAGCTGCGACTTCGGGCGTGGAAGGTGTCTCGAACGTCACGATGATTTCAGTCTAGCCTACCCGATCGCTTGGGTCAGTCGATCGACCCGAAGAGGAGGCGAAGGCCGCGGAGTTCGCCCGCCTCCTTGCGGCCTGCGCTTTCTGCTAGCGTGGCGCGCCATGGAGATCTGGCGCGCACCTCTCGACTTCCGGCGTGCGTGTGACGAGGCGCGGCTGCGCGGCGCGCGCGTCGGCCTCGTTCCCACGATGGGCGCCTTGCACCGCGGCCATCAGGCGCTGATCGAAGAGGCACGCAAGCGCGCCGATTTCGTCGTCGTCTCGATCTTCGTGAACCCCACGCAGTTCGGCCCGAACGAGGATTTCGCCCGGTACCCGCGCGACCTCGAGGCCGACGCGAAGAAGTGCGCGGAGGCGGGCGCGCACGGCATCTTCGCGCCCTCCCCCGCCGACATGTACCCGCCCGGCGACGAGACGCGCGTGCACGTCGGCGCCACGGCCGCGGGCCTCTGCGGCGCGCACCGGCCCGGCCACTTCGAGGGCGTCGCCACGGTCGTGACGAAATTGTTCGCGCTCGTAGGACCTTCCCTCGCGCTCTTCGGCCGCAAGGACTACCAGCAGCTCAAGGTGATCGAGCGCTTCACGCGGGATCTCTTCCTGCCCGTCGAGGTGCAAGGCGTGCGGACCGTGCGCGAGCCAGACGGGCTCGCGATGTCATCGCGCAACGCATACCTCTCGGCGGAGGCGCGGGCGCAAGCGCTCGCCATCCCGCGAGGTCTCTCGGCCGCGGCGCGCGCGTTCGCCACGGGGGAGCGTCGCGCCGGCATGCTCACCGCGCTCGCGCGCGGCCACGTCGCGCCCGTCGCGAGCTCGATCGACTACGTGGACGTGGCCGACGCGGATACGCTCACCGTGCTCGGTCCCGAGGAGCGCACGCAGGATCGCGTGCTCCTCGCGCTCGCCGTCCGCATCGGCGGCGCGCGGCTCATCGACAACCTGGTGCTCGGCGAGGATCCCATCCCCGAGTCGACGCTTGGGGGCTCCGCTCCGGCGAGCGGAGCTACGCCCCCAAACCCCCACGACGCTGTCGCAACGAAGGAAGGAAACGAAGGACGCCATGCGTGAAGCCGAGGACGGAAACGACGGGCTGTTCGTCGTCTTCGAAGGCATCGACGGCGCGGGGACCACGACGCAAGCCGTGCGCTACGGCTCGTTTTTGCGCGGACGGCGCAGGCTCGCGCACGTCACGCGCGAGCCGAGCGGGGGCCCGATGGGCTCGCTCCTCCGGCTCGTGCTCACCCAGCGCGTGAACCTGCCGTCGAGGCACCGCGACACCACGATGGCGCTGCTCTTCGCGGCCGACCGGCTCGATCACATCGAGACCGAGGTCGCCCCGCACCTGCGCGACGGATACGTGGTCATCTCGGATCGCTACGAGCTCTCGAGCATCATCTACCAGTCGATCGGCATCGAAGACGAGGGCGCGCGCGCCGACATGATCGCCTGGATCCGCCACTGCAACCGCCACGCCCTGAAGCCCGACATCACGGTCGTCGTGGACGTCGATCCGGAGATCGCCGCGCAACGCAGGCGAGCGCGCGGCGGCGCGAGCGAGCTCTTCGAGGAGCCGGAGCTCCAGGCCCGCCTCGCCCGCGCCTACCTCGAAGCCGAAGCCATCATCGGCAGCGAGCGGCTCGTGCACGTCAACGGCAACGGCGACGTCGACTCCGTCACCGCCGCGATCATCCGCGCCCTCGAGCCGTACGTCGCCGAGGGCCCCTGATCGAAATCCACGCTTGCCCAGGGCGCTTCGCATGACCCTCACCGGGCACGCGCATCACTTCCTCTCCCGGCTCGACCGGCTCTCGGTGCCGCACCTCGACGTCGCCCTCTCGCTCTACCGCGACGATCCGCTCCTGCGACACATCCTGAACGCCGCGCGTGTCCCGGAGGGCATGGAGCGCGTGGCCATCTCGCTCGCGGATCCCGAGAAGGGCCCGTTCCTCATCGTCACGCGCGACGGCAAGTTCGTCACGTGCCTCGGCGCGGGCATGGGTGTCAGGGACCGCCACGTCATCACGCGGGAGCAGCTCGACGCGATCACGGAGAAGGTCATCACGTGGCGCGAGCGCACGAACCGCTTCCTCAACTCGACGGGCAACGCGACGGAGCTCATGCGCGCGCTCTACGAGCGAGGGCAGTGGCTCACGCGCGAGCAATTCGAGGGCATCGCCGTGTGGCAACCGTTCCTCGCCCTCGAGCTCTTCAAGTGGATGATCGAGGAGGCCAAGGCGATCGACCACCTGCGCGATCTCCTGCTCCGCGAGGTGCCGAAGAACGGCAAGCTGCACCGGCGCTGGGACGAGACGCTGCACGGGCTCTGGTGCCGGACGTGGACGCTCGGGCATCTGTCGGTGCTCGCCGCGATGGACGGCATGGCGCCCTATCAGGAGCTGCCGGCGTCCGCGCGCAAGGCCATGTCAGGGCTCGCCTACGCGCGCCCCGCCGTCTCGCAGGGATTGGTCGGCAACGCGCTCCGCGGCCTCTGGGGTGCGGCGCGCCTCGGTGACCATCTGTTCCCGTACTACAAGAAGGCGCATGAGGAGGCCGCGAACGTCATCGAAGTCGCCGACAGCGTGTTCACGTTCGCGGCGATCGGCCTCCGCTACCCGGCGCTGCGCGCGGAGGTGAGAGAAGCGCTCTCACCGAGCGTCCCCGTGCCGGAGGGCAGGAGCCACCTCGCGTCGGTGCGCAGGGCGCTCACGAACGTCTTCCTTTCCGACGACGAGGACCCGACGGATCTCCCCACCCGGCTCGCGAGGATCGGAGCCGATTTCGCGGTCACCCTCGGAAAACGTGCCCCTTCCTCGTCGCCCTACCATTTCAAGGCCGCCGCGGACGCGCCGCGGGACCTCGCGCGCAGCGCCCTGCTCCTCATCGATGGGTGCTACCTGGCAGACCGGGAGCTCCTGACCGTGATGATCATGTCGCTCCCATGGCTCGCGCGCGCGAAGCCCGAGGAGCTCTACCTGCCCGCCGATTACATCGCCGCCGTCCGCGCCCCCTTCGAGCCGGACTACGCGCTCGCGCTCCTGCGCCAGGACCGCCGCAGGCTGAAGGACGTCCGCGCGGCGGAGGCGAAGGAGCAGCAGACGGGCCCCGCGCGAAGCGCGCCGTGCCCCTGCGGCAGCGGGAAAAAGTACAAGCGCTGCTGCGGCGAACGCTGATTCGCTGCCGGTCCTCGGGTCGACGCCTCGCCGCCCCTTGGCTGCGCCGAATACGTTTCCTCCCTTCGCGAGCTCATCGCGGAACGCTTCGATTCACTCGTCTTCCGGGGTGCTGCCGGGCGCCTCGTCGTCGCTCCGCCGCGTGCTTTTCCCCGGGATTGGTTCGCCCCTTCGTTGGGCCAGGAGCTCGTCACGGAGCTTCCGCAGAGGTCCGAGGTGGTATTCGTGGTATTCCGTCGAGCTCTGCGTCGCCCTCGCTTCTTCGAGCCCTCGCTCGAGCTCGGCGACGAGCGGCTCTAGCACGGCGAGCCCCTCCTCGGGGTTCTCGTCGTACCGACAGCAATCCGCGAAGAACCAGGCCATCACGTATTCTCGGTCCTTGCCCGAGAAGCCGAGGCGAACGATGTCCTTCCAGGCCTCGCGGCAGACCTCGAGGGGGGGGCGCTTCGATAGCGCCACGTTGAGGATGAGCTCGGCGATGCGTCGCCTCGTCTCGCGCACGTCCCATTCATCGTCGCCTGCGCGGGCCACGAACTCCGCTTCGAGCCGGCGTAAGTCGTCCACGGACTCGGCAAAGCTTCGCTCCTCATCCATAGACTTGACCAAGAGGCGGCCTGCGGCGTTGCAGAAAGCTAGCTCGTCCCCCTCCATCTCTCGGCGCGCTCCCAAATTGTCTCTCATTTACAGCTCTCCCACTTGGACATCATGATTCCGTCGGGCCATTTGCCGCTCCCCCTACACTGCTCATGGCATGCCAAGCATATTGAATGTTTCCACTTACCCCCGTCTTTGCTTTGTCGAGCCGAGTCGAGGCAGTCGTTCAGGGGCTCTTGACACGGGTCCTTCTTCTTCTTCTTCCGCGCCACCTCCGCAATATCCGACTTGCCTAGCTCCACCGACGCGGCGATCACGATGACGATGGGGCCCGCTTCAATGATGAGGTCGGCGAGGGCGAGCGCCACGGCTACGAGCACCCCGGGGTGCCCGACGAGCCCACGCTCGGCCGGCGTCTCCCCGTTCGCGGGAGCGGAGGACTCGGACAGGCGAAGCTTGCGCACCCTGAGCAGCTCCTCCGAGACGGTCATGCCTCGCAGCGCGATCCGGGTGCACCCTGCGAGATCTGCGTGCGGCACGCCCTTGGACTCCACATCGACCACCCGGCCCTCCTCGTCGACCTTCACCGTGTAGTCGAACGTGTAGTACCCGCCGCGAAGGTCACCACCGAACTCATCGACGCACGCTCGTAGGCGCTCCGCGGTGGCGTCCGGCACGCGCGGGCGGTCGTCCTGTTGCGCCAGGGGTCTGACCGTGGCCCCACAGCCGAGCGGCACGAGCGCCGTCGTCGCGCAACCGAGGATCCCGAACGAGAGGAGCCTTCTCATGCGCGGGAACGACATGACCGAAATGCGATCAGATACCTCGAAGTCCGTCAACGTGGTGTGTACGCCGCGTCTTCACGCTTCGCGGACTCCATGCTACGCGCCCCGAATCAGGAGGACCCCTTTTCATGGACATGCCCACCCAAGACACCCCTCCGGAGGGGTATCTCCCGAAGAGCGCCTATGCGACGGGGCGCGTCGCCGCCGACAAGAAGGCCGCGGGGCTCGAAGCAGCCCTCTTGGCCGTTCACGACGAGCTCAAGAAGACGCTGCGCGAGCGCGACGACCTGGAGGAGGAGCGGCAGCGCAAGAGCGCGGTCCTCGATGCGCGCGACGGCGATTGCGACGCCGACGTCGAAAACTTCGAGCTCCAGCTCCTCGGCGCGGTCCGGAAAAACCGCGAGCACCCCAAGTACCGCCGTTACTTCAAGACCGGCCTGCGTGACGTGACGACCGCCGAGCCCCGCAAGGAGGAGCCCGAGCAGGTCGGGCAAATGCTCGAAGCCATGGCCGAGGACAAGAACGACCCCGAGATCGGCGAGGTCGTCGCGTCCTGGGAGCCGAAGCTCACCGCCTCGCGCGCGAACGTCGTGACCGCCGACGCGGCGCTGACCGAGACCGAGAAGGCGCTCGATTTCCTGGAGGAGAAGCGCATCCCCGCGCTCATGGCGGCGTGGCGCGAGGAGTACAAGAAGCTCGAAGGCGCGCTCACGACGGTCTACGCGTCGAACCCGAAGATGGTGGATCGGTTCTTCAAGCCCTTCCGCAAGCGGCGGAAGGACACGAAGAAGAACGAGAGCCCCTGATCCTGCACGGCGCGCCCGAGCGCGGCACGACGCGCGCCGTTCTCCTCCCCGCAAGCACCCGAGATCCCTTCGTCACGCCCGTCCCTCGGGAAGGACGGCGCAGAGACGCCGTTCGTGCCGGCGTCCCTGGGGACGGCGTGGCGGGGGGCGCCCTCGTCACGCCGGTCCCTCGGGAAGGACGGCGCGGAGCCCTCTCCAGCGCACGCTGTCCCGTGGACGGGGCCGCCGAAGGCGCGTTCGGGGCGTCCGTCCCTCGGGGAGCGCCGCGCGGAGGGACCTCGGGCGGCCCCTTCCAAGAGGACGGGGACGAGTCAAGCGCCTCCGCGCCGTCCGACGCGCTTCAAGGCGTGTGACAGACCGCCTCGATGTTGTGCCCGTCCGGGTCCAGCACGAATGCGCCGTAGTAATTCGGGTGGTACATCGCGCGGATCCCGGGTTTGCCGTTGTCCTTGCCTCCGGCGCGGATCGCGGCCTCGTAAAACGCGTCGACCGTCGCGCGATCCGTGGCCACGAACGCGACGTGCTGGCGCGAGCCCCCCTCCCCCGCGCCGAGCCAGAAATCGGGTTTGCCCTTTTCCCCGAGCCCGGCCACGCCGGGGAACTCCATCATCACCGCATATCCGAGGGGCGCGAGGGCCGCCGCGTAAAATGCCTTGCTCTTCTCCAGGTCACGAACGCCGATCGAGATGTGGTCAATCATGGGCGGCATGATACCCGGGCGAGGGAACACGTACAGCACGAATTCCTTCGCCCAGGCGCCCCCCGACAAACGCCCCGTCAGTACGTCGCGGAGGAGGGCGCAGGCTCCGGCGCGGGCGGGGTCGCCACCTCGCAAACCGCGTTCGCGATCGTCACGTCGTCGAGGTTCCACCCCGAGACCGTGAACACGCCGCCGTTGCCCACCTCGAAGCCGAAGCGCACGCGCAGCGCCGGATTGCGGTACGGCGTGAGGTCGTACGTCATGAGCGTCCACGACGCGTCCTTCAGCGCCGGCGGTCCACCCGAGTTCCACACGGAGACCCACGCGCTGCCGTCGAAGACGTCGATGGTGTTCGTCATGTACGGCCCGTAATCGCTGTTCAGCCACCGGTAGAAGGAGAGCCACAACGAGCCCGTACCGCTCGTATCGATCGCGGGGCTCACGAGGTACTCCGGCGGGTGAACGGCCTCGGCCGCATATCCTCCGATGTTCACGCCCGCGATGCCGTTGTCCCCCGTCGAGGTGCGGTCCGTGGCCGGATCCTCGGAGCCGTGCGACGCGTTGCCCGGCGAGGCCTTCGCGGGGCCGATCTGCCACTCGCCTTCGAGCGTCCAGCCAGCCGCGTTGTCCGCGAACGTCTCGTGCAGGTAGACGACGTACCCCTCGGCCTTGCCGCCCGTACACGACCCGCCCGAGCACGTCTCGCCCAGCGTGCACGCATTGCCATCCTCGCAGGCTCCGCCCTCGTTGACCGGCACGCCCACGCAGGCCCCCGCCGCGTCGCAGACACCCTCGTTGCAGTCGTTCTTGGCGGACGCGCAGGCCACGCCAGGCGTGGGCACTCTCTGACAAACACCTAACGCATCACACATCCCGGTGTTGCACTCGTCGGCAACCTCGCTGCACGAAAGGCCCTCGCCGAGCGGCATTCCCACGCACGCCCCCGTGGCGGCATCGCAAACGCCCGTGTTGCAGTCGTCGGTGGCGCTCGCGCAGTCTTTCGGGCCTCCCCCCTGGCAGCTCCCCGCGGCGCAGGTCTTGCCCGTCATGCACGGGTCGCCGCCTTGCTCGCACGCGAGGCCCTCGTTGCCGGGGACGGGCTCGCAGCCGCCCGTCGCGGGATTGCAGACCGCGACGTGACAATCGTCGGGCACGGGCGCGAAGTGGCAGCTCTTCGGCGCACCGACGCAGGCTCCGCCCTTGCAGGTCGAAGAGACCGTGCACGAGTCGCTCGACACGCATGGCGCCCCGTCGAGCGCGGGCCCTTCATCGCAGGTGGCCGTGTCCTCGTGGCAGGTCACGACCGCGCAGGTCGCGGCCTCGATGCCGCAGTGGTTCGGCCCGCCCCCGACGCAAACGCCGCCCTGGCAACTATCGCCCACGGTGCAGAAGAGGCCATCCTCGCAGGAGGTCCCATCGGAGCGCGGGACGACGGCGCAGCGCGATGTCTCCGCGTCGCAGACGGACACGAGGCAAGGCGGCGTGTCGATGAGCGAGCAATCCACGGGGCAGTCCATCGCGCCGAGGGAGGGGTCGCCAGGATCGCCGCTGCCCCCCACGCCGCTCTCGCCGCCGACGCCGCTGCCAACGCTCCCCCCGCGCGAGGCATCGGATGCCTGCCGCGCGCAGCCCGCGGCGACGAAGCTCACGGACACGGCGAGAATGCGCCCCCAATTCATCCATTCCCTCATCGTCGACCCACCTCTCTGCCGCGGCGAGGCACGAATCCTCGCCCGTGCGGCGCGGCGGCGCACCCTTGTCCGGAACGGCGCGCGTAGCCGCGACGCACCAGTTTTTCCAAATTGAACGTTCGAGATCGCAATCAGACGTCGCCCGATTGCGATCCGGACTGCGTAAGGCCATCATTTCGGCGAATGCCGCTCCTTCGATGCCCTCGTCGAAAGCCATCCATTCGTGGGTGCTTGCCGCGCACGTCCGCGCCGTATACATCGATCTCGCTCCGTCGTCGCCCTCCGAGCGCCTCGAATGATTCGAGTTCACGGCCTTCCGGCGGCGCAAAGCTCCCCGATCGGCGATCGATATGAGGCACCGAGCGGAGGGTCGTCCTTCTCCAGATTCCCAGGAGTAAACATGTTTTTCCGCGCATCCCGCATTACGAGCACAACGCAGGTCGGACATGGGGGGCGCCCGATCGCCTTCGGCGGCGCGAGCCAGAGGACCCTCTGCGCCCTCGCGGCGCTCTGCGTCGCCTCGCTCGGCCTCGCGTGCAGCGCGTCCGGGGACCGTGACGGTCAGGCCACGAACGGCGCGACGGAGACGAGCGGCACGGGTGGCAGCGGAGGCGCGGATCCGAGCGGCGCCACCGGCACGGGTGGCGACATGTTCGATTTCGACGGCGGCATGATGAATGGCGACGGCGGGGGCGAAGAGGCCTGCGCCCAGACCGGCGGGAAGGCCGAGCCCGTCGAGCTCGATCTCGTCATCCTGCTCGACCGCTCCGGCAGCATGTACGGCCAGAACTGGAACGGCGCGACGACCGCGATCAAGCAATTCGTGGAGGATCCGGCTTCCGCGGGGATCAACGTCGGCATCCTGTATTTCCCCGTGGATGCCCCGCCGGACGGGCTCGTCTGCAACTACCACCATTACGACGACCTCTCCGTCCAGATCGGGGCCCTGCCCGGGAACGCGCCGGCCCTCGTCCAGTCGATCAACGGCGAGAGCCCGAACGGCGGATCGACGCCGATGTACGGCGCGCTCGAAGGCGCGCTCTTCAATGCGACTGCCTACAAGGACGCGCACCCGAACCACAAGGTCATCCTGGTCTTCGCCAGCGACGGCGATCCCAATAGCTGCCCCGGCAACCAGAACGACATCCCGAGCATCGCGGGCCTCGCGAAGAGCGCCCTCGATTACAACGGCGTCGAGACGTACGTCGTCGCCATCAACGGCGCGAGCGTCCTGAACCTCGACCAGATCGCCGCGGCTGGCGGGACCATGAAATCGTACGACGTCACCGCGAACGTCGCGCAGTTCGCGCAAAAGATGACCGAGATCCGCTCGAAGGCCCTCGCCTGCGAGTACGTCGTCCCCGAGCCGTCGGGCAATGACCCGCTCGAGCTCGACAAGGCCTGGGTCAAGCACACGAACGGCGCGGGCATCGAGAAAGAGATCACGCAGACCACGGGCGCCGCCGATTGCGGCGTGGGCCCCGGCTGGTATTACGACGACCCGAAGAAGCCGCAAAAAATCTTGCTTTGCCCCGCCTCCTGCCAGGTCGTGCAGGCGGATCCGGACGGCAAACTCGACATCTTCTTCGGCTGCAAGCCCGACATCCATTGAAGCGTCGCCGGGCGCGCGTGCCCGGACGAACACGCAGAGCGTCGAACCGTTCGGCGCTCTACGGCTTCTTCTTCAACGCCTCGAGCGCCTCGCGCAGCTCGTCCTCGGTGAACGGGAGCCGCCCGAGCGCCGCCTTCTCGTCCGCGAGGGCAAGCTCGAGCGCCCGCTTGGCCTCTCGCGCCCGCCCGATCCACGCCGACGCCTCGCCCGTCCGATCGCCGAGCCGCACTGTCCCGTCCATCATCTTGAGCCCCTTCTCCAGGAGCACGCGGTAGCGCAGCCGCATCGCTCCCTCGAAGAGCTGCTTCTTCCGCAGCGTGTCGGCCGCCGCGGGCGGAGGCACCCGCATCACGTCGCGATGCAGCTCCTGGTAGAGCTGCCCCACGCGGTAGCCCGCCATCGCCGACCAGTGCGCGTCCAGGCTGCGCATCGCCTCGGTGTACGCCCCCTGCGCGTCGAGCAGGCCCTGGCAGCGCTTCTCGAGCGTCTCGGCGAAGTTCGGAGGCATGGGCTCGAACCGGATCGCCTCGCTGCGCTTGCGCCGCACCTCGCCCACCGCGAACCAGAGCTGCGCGAGCTCGATCGGGGGCTTGCCCGCCTCGCCCAGCCGCTCGCGCTCGACGAGGTCCCGCGCCACGGAGACCTCGCGCCACGCCTCCTCCACGAGGTCCTGCTCCACGAGCCCCAGCGCCCGCGCCCCGCGCGCCTCGATCACCTCCAGCACCGCGAGGTCCTGCCGCGCGACGAGCTTGTCCGCCACGGCGACGAGCTCGGCCCAGCGCTCGAGGTGCCCAAGGGCCCGACCGAGACGAAACAGCGCGCTGCGCTCGAGCGCGTGGCCCGGGAAGCGCCGCAGAAGCTCCCGAAGCCGCGCGGCCGAGGCCTCCCGCTCCCCGAGCGCCTCGTACCCGACGGCCGCGTTGTAGAGGCTCGCCGCCCCGACCTCGCCGTCGGGCGACAGCCGCTCGAGCTTGTCGAAGACCTCGGCGGCCTCGCGGTGTTTTCCGCCGAGCAAGAGCGCCTTCCCCCGCTCGAACTCCTGGACGATCTCGGCCTCGGAGTACGGCGAGACCACGACGGGCGAGACCTCGATCACGGCTCCGCCCTCGGCCTTCGGCGTGGTCCGAGGGACCTCCGGATGAGGTCCGGACGAACCACACCCCACGAGCAAGCCGGCGAGAGCGAGAGCGAGCGCGAGGCGCGTGTGCGTGGAAAAAACCATCCGTACCCCAACCGATCGGGCCCTGGTTTCTCGTGTCTCCATGGCCGGAATCCACTGCTTCAGCGCGTCAAGGAGGGCGGCCGGAGGCGACGAGGACGAACCCGACCCGAGTGGAAAACGTCGCATGAGGAAGCACATGAGCCACGCGGAAAGGCGATCCGAGGCCGCTCGTCCTAGGGTACCTTGAAAACATCGCGCGCGGCTCCCCGTCCTCGGGGGCCGGCTCGATGATGGACCAGCAAGCGGGGCTCTTCGCAGCAAGAACGGGGGCCCTCACGGGGCGTGGGGCGAAGGACGCCGAAGGTCGATCCGGAGCCCCAAATGGAAAGCCAGGAGGTGGGCATGATGAAGCGGGAGACCGAGACCGATTCCGATGCCGAGCGGCTGAACCATGCAGAGATGCGCCATCGGGAGCTCGATGCGCGCCTCGCCGAGCTCGGGCGGCACGCGTACCTGACACCCTCCGAACAGCTCGAGATGGCCGAGCTGAAGAAGCAAAAGCTCAAGGCGAAGGACGAGATTCACGCCCTTCGCCGGGGAACGTCCTGACGAGGGACGACCCAACCCGAGGGCAGACACGTCCCGAGACGAGCCCCCGGCCCCCATCACGAAAGGGGCCCTTCGAACGAACGAGAGCGCCGATCGGCGAGGCCGATGCGGCGCTCTCGGCGTTTCAGGATCGGGCGAGCTCTACTTCGTCGCCGGGGCCGGCGCCGGGGCCGCGTTGGGATCGGCCTTCTTCTCGGCGGCGTCCTCGCCCTTCTTCGTGTCGTCGGCCTTGTCTTCGACGCTCTCGATGCCGCCGTACACGTCCTTGTTGAGGTCCGTGAGCGAGTCTTCGAGCCGCTTCTTCTCGTCGCCCGTGAGCCCGCCCGGCGTGTTCTTCTCGATGGCGGCCGCGACGGCGAGCCAGTGCCGCGCGTTGTCGCGGTAGCCGCGGCGCGGATCGGCCACGCCGCCGGGCACGTTCGCGGCGAGCGAGAGCCCCGCGAGCCGGTAGTCCGTCATGCCACGCAGATAGGCGTACTTGGCTTGCTCGGCGTCGGAGAGCGAGTCGATGTCGGGCTCGAGCACGCGGAAGAGCGCGAGCGCCTTCTCGTACTGGTTCTCCTCGTAGTGCTTCTGCGCCCGCTCCAGATCCTGACGGTACGTGGCGCAGCCGAGCAGCACGCTGCCGAGGAGAGCCAACGCGGACATGGTCGCGGCGAAGGGCAAACGAGGCATGGCGGGACGATATCCCCGGGCTCGGCCGGTGATCAAGTATCTCCCGCGGACGAAACGCGGCGTCGCGCCCCGAGGGCCCCGAGGGCGGCGAGGGCGACGAGCGCGGCGGCGCCGCCCGCGCCGGCGGGCGTGCTCCCCGGGACGGCGGAGGCGCAGGCGGTGCTCGCTCGTGCCGTCGCGGGTGGGGCGGCCGAGCTCGGTTTCGCCTCGTCGGACTTGCAGGACCAGCTCTCGGTGCCCCGGTAGCTGCATTGCTCGATCACGGTCCCGCTCGCGCGGCGGGCGAGGACGTTGACCGCGGGGCCGTCGATCGCGATTTCGAGGAAGTGATGC
The DNA here is from genome assembly GCF_029946515.1 of Polyangium sp. 6x1. GTDB lineage: Bacteria > Myxococcota_A > Polyangia > Polyangiales > Polyangiaceae > Polyangium. Next base: position 25,741 of record NZ_JARZHH010000015.1, on the reverse strand, counting down.
ACCGACTCGAAGGACTGCTGCTCCGGGGCGCGGCTGCGCTGCTTGTAGAGCGGCGCGCCCGCGCCTCCCGACACGATGTACTTGAGCCCCTGCCCTTCGCCGCGCTCGTAGGCGTGGTCGTGCCCGGCGATCACGAGCTCGACTTTGTTGTCGCGCATCATCGAGAGGATGCCTTTCGACGCGAGGCGCGCGTTGCCGCCGTGGTGGCCGCTCGAGAACGGCCCGTGGTGCATCACCGCGATCCGGTGCACGAGGCCCGGCTCGTCCCGCGCGCTCGCGAGCTCGGCGCGGAGCCACTCCTTTTCGTCGCCGGTCCACGTATCCATCGCGTTCAGCAGGAAAAACCGCGTGTTCGACCAGCGGAACGATCCGTAGAGGTGCGGGCGCTCCCGCCCGTCGGTCTCGGTCGCCCCGAAGTAGCGGAGGAAGTTCACCTGCCCCGTGGGATCGGGCACCGTGAGCTCGTGGTTGCCGACCGCGACGAACGCGCATCGGTTCGCGAGCAGCTTTCCTTCGATGCCGAAGAACTCCTGCCACTGCGCCTCGTTGTCCCCGTCCTGGACCATGTCGCCCGTGTGCACGAAGAAGTCGGCGGGCGCGGCGTCGATGGCGCGCGCGACGGCCGCGTGCGCCGCGGCGTCCGAGCGGCTGTCGCCGTACGCGACGAACTTGAACGGGCGAGCGTCGGCCGGCGCCGTCGTGAAATCCACGGGCTTGCTCTCCACGTTGCCGACCTTCACGCGGTACGCGTACGTCGTCGCGGGCGCGAGGCCGTCGACGCGGATCGCGTGAAAGCGCTTGTCCGACGCCGCGTCCTTCGACGTCGAGAACCCCCCGGGCCCGGTCACGAGGATCGTCGCCGGCTCCGGGGTCGACAGTTCCAGCTTGATCGTGACGGCCGTCTGGCCGAGCGCTTGCAGGTACGGACCCTTGCGGATCGAGGCCGCCTCCGCGGAAGTCGAGGCCCCGAGCAGCGCCGCCGTGATGGAAAGCGCGAGGGGGATGCGAGGGAGGACGCGCGGGCGCGAACGAGACGGGGGCACGACGCTGCCTAGCATGGATCTTGCGCTGGATCCTGGCGACAGAGCGCGTGGCCACGACGGAGGGCAGCGACGGCGCGCGGCTGGAAGAATCCGTCGACACCGGGAGCCACCATGTCATGATGCTGCGCCGTAACCTTACGGACAGACGGGATTACGGGATGGTGCAACGCGCGGGCGGAGAGCCACAGGACGACGCGGGGTTCAACCTGGCCTCGCTCCCTGAAGAGAACCTGCCGCGCCAGTTCGGCAAGTACACGCTTCTGCGTCGGCTGGCGGCCGGCGGGATGGCGGAGATCTTCCTCGCCCTTCACCGCTCGGTGGCGGGCTTCGAGAAGCTCATCGTCATCAAGCGGATCTTGCCCTCGATGAACCACGACAAGGCGTTCATCGAGATGCTGCTGCACGAGGCGCGCGTCGCCGCGACGATGTCGCATCCGAACATCGTGCAGACCTTCGACGTCGGGCAAGTCGACGGGACGTACTTCATCGCCATGGAGCACATCCACGGCGAGGACATCCGCTCCATCGTCCGCGCGATGCGCAAGAAGGGCCTCACCGAGTTCCCGCTGGAGCACGCCGTCGCGATCGGGCTCGGCACCTGCGCGGGCCTCGCCTACGCGCACGAGAAGCGCGACCTCGAGGGCAACCTCCTGCACATCGTGCACCGCGACATCTCGCCGCAGAACATCGTCTGCACGTTCTCGGGCGACGTGAAGATCGTCGACTTCGGCGTGGCCAAGTCGAGCTCGCAGATCGGCGAGGACACGAAGGACGGCCAGCTCAAGGGCAAAGTCCCGTACATGTCGCCCGAGCAGGCGTCGGGCAGCGACGTCGACTGGCGCAGCGACATCTTCGCCGTGGGCGTCTTGCTCTTCGAGCTCACGACGGGCAAGCGGCTCTTCAAGGGATCGAGCGAGTTCGAGACGCTGAAGCTCATCTGCGAGAAGGACTATCCGCGCCCGAGCCAGGTCAAACCCGGCTACCCGCCCGCGCTCGATCGCATCGTGATGAAGTCGCTCGAGAAGAAGCGCGAGGATCGCTACCAGAGCGCGCGCGAGATGCAGAGCGACCTCGAAGCGTTCGTCCGCGAGGAGCGCATTCCGGTCTCGCAGATCAGCCTGACGCAGTGGATGCAGTCCCTGTTCCAGGACAAACTGGAGCAGCAGAAGGAGGCGCTGCAGGACGTCAAGCAGCTCGCCGACATCATCGCCCTGCAGCACAGCCCCTCGATGTACGAGGGCACGGTGACGGGCGGCGGGGGCTTGTCGGCGACGGGCGCGTCGGCGCCGCAGCCGAAGCGTTCGAGCGCGGGGCTCTGGTTCGCGCTCGCCGCCGTGGTGCTCGCCGGCGTGGGTGGCTTCTTCTACATGCGCAAGCAAGCCGCGGAGCGCGAGGCGCAGATGCGCGCCGACGCCGAGAAGGTGCAGGCCGTGCGCGCGAAGGAGACGAAGGGCGCGCTCGACGTGAAGTGCGGCGCCGACGAGGGTTGCTCGATCTGGATCAACGGCGAGCTGCAGAAGCAGGTCACGCCCGCGAAGGTCGAGGGCCTGCCGCTCGACAGCGAGATCAAGGTCAAGCTGACGAAGGAAGGCTTCGAGGCGCACCGCGAGTCGATCACGCTGAGCGAACAGGAGCCGACGCGCGCGGTCCAGGCCGTGATGAAGACCGGCTCGGTCACGGTGGTGCTGAAGATCGATCCCCCCGCGACGGTCTGGCTCGACAACAAGCAACTGAAGGGCGTGATCGAGAAGCTCGAAGGCCTCTCCGCGGGCGAGGAGCACAAGCTCGTGTTCCAGCTCTCGGGCTACGTGCCGAAGACGATCACGTTCACCGCCGAGAAGGGCGAGACGAAGGTCATCCAGGAGCGGCTCGTGAAAGCCGATCCGAACAGCGCCGCGGCCGCGGGCACGGGCGGCCCGAGCACCGCGGGCGGCGGGGGCGGAGGCGGCAGCGGCAAGGTGCGCGTCACGTCGAAGGGCGGCTTCTGCAACGTGACGATCAACGGCACGGGGTACGGGTCGACGCCCGTCGAGGCCGTGGTCAACGCGGGCACCGCGCGCATCACGTGCAAGCCCGAAGGCGGCGGCGCGTCGCAGTCGCAAGCCGTGCAGGTGAAGGCCGGCGAGGTCGCGCGCGCGGCCTTCAAGCTGTGAATTCGTCTCAGCGCGGCCGGCGCTGGTAACGAAGACGCGTCACGGGCAGCCCGTCCGCGATGGCGTGGTGCTCGCGTGGGCTCCGCGCGTTGTACGGGTTCTCGGCCATCCGCGCCGAACCCGGCTCGTCTCCGCTCGGCTCGAACGCCTCGTGCGCGCCGACCTGCGCTTCGTACATCTCCGCCCGCTCCGCGACGTCCGTCTGCACGTAGAACGCGCCGCCGTCCCGCAAGAGCCGCGCGATCGAGTCGAGCAGGCCCGGCCCCATGACGAGGCGCTTCGCGTGCTTCTTCTTCCACCAGGGATCGGGGAAGTGCATGAAAAACGTGTCGATCGAGGCGTCCGGCCCGAGCCGGGAGAGCGCCTCACGCGCGTCCGCGTTGAGCACGCGCGCCCGCGCGCCGAGCCCTTGCTTCTTCAGCCGCTCGTCCACGATCGACGACCACTTCAGCCGGATCTCCAGCCCGAGCAGCCGGCTTTTGGGCGCGGCCGCCGCGCGCTCGAAGAGGAAGCCGCCGCGGCCCGGGCCGATCTCGATCTCGATGGGCCCCTCGCCCGGCAGGATCGAGCCGATGTCGACCGGACCCTCGTCCGGGAAGCGAGCGGCGTGAGCGTACGGATGGTTGGGGCGCGGCCGGAACACCATGGCGGGCGCAAACAAGCACAACGTCGGCCGGATGGGTAGCGGGCCTTTGCCCGGGTCGGTATGGTCCCGCCCGTGACGCCTCGGGACGTGGGCAAACGCCTGGCCCCTTACGCCTTTCCCCTCGCGGTGAGCTTCGCTCTCGGCGCCCTCGCCGTCCGCGGCATCCTCGGCCGCGCGGGGCGCCCCGCGCTCCCGCTCGACGACGCCTTCATCCACCTGCAGTACGCGCGTCGCCTCGCCGAGGGCCATTTCTTCTCGTACGTGCCGGGCGAGGGCTACACGACGGGCGCGACGAGCCTGCTTTGGCCGCTCGTCCTCGCGCCGTTTTACCTCCTCGGCCTGCGCGGGCTCTCGTTCGTCTGGGCCGCGTGGCTGCTCGGCACGCTCGCGCACGCCGCGCTCGCCGTCGAGACCGGGCGCCTCGCGCGTCGCCTCGCCGGCCGCGCCGCGGGCGCCGGGGCCATGATCATGTGCCTCGGCTTCGGCGCGTTCGCCTGGTTCGCCTGGAGCGGCATGGAGACCCTCCTCTTCGCGTGGATGCTCATGCGCACGGCGCGCGTCGCGGCCGCGTACTGCGAGCCGGATCCTGCGTCCCCCGCGCCCGGTCGTCGCCACGCGATCGAGGTCGCCGCGCTCGGCTTGCTCACGCCCCTCGTGCGCCCCGAGGGCGCCGTCGCCTCGGCGCTCGCCGTCGCTGCGCTCGCCTTGCGCCCGAGCGGCGAGGGCAAACCGCGGCGCCTCGTCGCGCTCGTCCCCGCGCTCGGCCCGCTCCTCGTGCCGCTGCTCCACCTCGTGATCGCGGGACATGCGGCCTCCTCGACCACGATGGTCAAGTGGCTCCCGGCGAACCCCGCGTACGACCGCGCCGGCATGATCGCGTTCCTCCAGTCGAACCTGCGCATCCTCTGGCAGAGCGTGCTCGACGGCGGCGAGTGGTCCGCGGTCTTCGTCCCCGAGAACTTTCTCGTCCCCACGCTGCTCGGCGCCTTCGCGCTCGTCTACCGCGCGCACCGCGCCGCGCTTCCGATCCACGGCACGTTCGTCCTCGCGATCGCCCTCGCGACGGCGCTGCCGTGCACGTACCTGAGCTTCCTCTGGAACCGCGTCCGTTACGTCTGGCCCTTCTACGCCGCGCACTTCGTCCTGCTCGCCTGCCTCGCCCGCGAGATCGGCGACCTCGCGCGCCGCTTCGGCCGCGCGCGCGCGCCGGTCACGCCGCTCGTCCTCGGCCTCTTCACGGGCGCGCTCGTCACGAAGCTCCCGTGGACGCTCTCCGACCTCGCGACGAGCGCGCGCGCGATCGATCACCAGCAGGTCACGCTCGGCTTCTGGGCGCGTGAGAACCTCCCCGCGGACGCGCGCATCGGCGTGAACGACACGGGCGCGATCGCCTACGTCTCCGACCGGCGCACGTTCGACGTCGTCGGCCTGACGACCGAGGGCGAGTCACGCTACTGGACGTTCGGCGCCGGCTCGCGCTTCGAGCACTACGAAAAACTCCCCGCGGAGCGCCGCCCCTCGCACTTCATCGTGTACCCGCAGTGGATGGCGTGCCCGCCCGTGATCGGCGAGGAGCTGCACCGCGAGACCGTGGTCGATCAGTCGATCCTTGGTGGGCCAACGATGATCGCGCACGAGGCGCGCTGGGACCTCCTCGGCTCGGGGGCGCTGCCGCGCGCGGTGACGCCAAAGGGCGCGCTCGCCGACGAGATCGACGTCTCCGACCTGGAGTCCGAGGACACGCACGGCTACGCGCGCCTCGGCGCGTCGGATCAGGACAACGTGGCGGTGATGGCCGAGCCGCCGCGGCGCGACGACGCGGGATCGAACGAGGAGACACCCGCCGCCGAGATCGCCGACGCAGGCCGCATGCGCCGCTCCCTCGACCGCTTCGCCGCGACGCTCGCGCAGGGCCGCGCGGCGTCGCTCGTCCTGCGCGCCTCGGCGGACGCCGATGTCGAGCTCGTCGTGCGCGCGGGCGGCATCGAGATCGGCTCGGCGCGTCTCCCCGCCGGCGCGTGGGTCGAGCGTGTCGTGGAGATCCCGCCGGATCGCGTCTGGGCTCGCACCGAGATCGAGGTCACGCCGCGCGAAGCGGGCGCGTTTCATTCGTTTCACTACTGGCTTTACCAGTGACGCGCCTGCCTCCGCGGATCACGGCCGATCCAGCTCGTGCGTCGTGTTCAGGCTCGCCACGCTCTCCGTCACCGTCGCGATCGCCCGCCGGATCGCGCCGTTCGCGAGCCGCTCGGGCCGCGCGGGCGCGATCGCCGCGCAGAGCGCCAGCGCCGTGACGTAAAGCGCGCCCATCACCGTGAGCAGCCGACGCGTCTCGCTCGGGATGCGCACGCGCTCCTTGCCCGACGCCTCGATCGCCACGAGCCGCGCGCGGATCTGCACCGGGCCGAGCACGATCACCGCCCGATCGCCCTCCTCCACCTCGAGCGACACGGGCCCCGTCACGAGCCGACCGAGCCCATCTTTTCCATGCGTTCGTCCTCGTGCGCGCGGGGGCACGTGGACCACGAACTGCCCCTCTTTGACCTCGGCGACGACCGCCGCCTGGCCTCCGTACTCGGCCATCGGGATCCGCGCGATCGACTCCGGGGCCTGCCCGATCCAGCACGATCCGCCCTCGAGCACGTGGCGCACGCCGAGCACCTCGGTGCCACGCAGCGCGACGAGCTCGAGCGCTTTGTGTGCGCCCTCTGCCGCCTCCACATCCCGACCTGTGGAGGTCTTCGCCCCCTCCGTCCTCGACGCGAAAAACGGCTCCTTCGCCATGGTTCCCTCGTAAACCTCCCTGGTTCCCGGGCGGCTCGATCGGGAGTCCGGCGCGGGCGAGGGCTCGCGCCATGCACGATGGACGGACACCGCCGTACGTTGTAAATGCAGGCCGTGCGAAAGCGGCCTCTCGGCAAAACCTCCCTCGAAGTCTCCGAGCTCGGCCTCGGCACGTGGGGGCTCTCCGGCGACGGCTACGGGCCCGTCGTCTTGCCGGAGGTCGATCGCGTCCTCGATCGCGCCGTCTCCTCCGGCGTGAACCTCTTCGACACCGCCGACGTCTACGGCCGCGGCGCGATGGAGAAGAAGCTCGGCGCGCGCCTGCCGAAGAACACGACCTACGTCGTCACGAAGATCGGCACCGACCTCGAAACCTCGCCCGCGCAGAAGCGCTTCGATCCGAGCTACCTGCGCGTCGCCTTCGAGCGCTCACGCGAGCGCCTCGATCGCAGCCCGCTCGACATCGTCCTCCTCCACAACCCGACCGAACAAGCGCTCGCGCGCGCTGACTCCGTCGGGTTCATGAAGGAGCTCGAAGAGCGCGGCCTCGTGCGCGCCTGGGGCGTGAGCGCCGGCTCGGTCGAGGTCGCGCGCGCCGCGATCCGCGCCGGGGCCAAGGTCGTCGAGCTCGCGTACAACGTCTTCGTCGCCAAGGATCTCCACGCGCTCTCCGCCGACGTGAAGGACCACGGCGTCGGCGTCCTCGCGCGGAGCGTGCTCGCCCATGGCCTGCTCACCGGCCACTGGAGCCCCGAGCGCGAGTTCTACGCGGGCGACCACCGCGCCGATCGTTGGAGCCCCAAGGAGCTCGCCAAGCGCATCCAGCAGCTCGACGCGCTCCGCCCCTTCTCCAAGGCCGAAGACGTCGGCACGCTCCGCTCGGTCGCGCTGCGGTTCGTCCTCGCGAACCAGCTCGTCTCCTCGGCGATCCTGGGCCCGCGCTCGGTCGCTCAGTTCGACCAGCTCGAGCGCGAGGCGGGCGAACCGCCGTATCTCAAGGACACCGTGATGGTCGAGCTCGCCGCGCGCCTCAAGGGCGTGGGCATCGAGATCTGACGAGGCGGGCGCGGAGGCACGATATGGAGAGCGCCGGCATGGACAACGAGCTTCTGACCGTCCTTTCCATCGCCCGCGAGGCGGCCGAGATCGTCCGCGCGGTCTACCGGACGCCGTTCGCCGTGGAGATGAAGGGCCCGAACGATCCGGTCACGCGCGCCGATCGCGAGGCGAACACGCTCATCTGCGCGCGCCTCGCCGAAGCGTTCCCCGGCGATCCGATCATCGCCGAGGAGACCCCGCCCGAGAGCGCGGCCGAGGCGCGCCGGATGGTCCAGCAGGGCCGCGTCTTCTTCGTCGATCCGCTCGACGGCACGCGCGAGTTCGCCGACCGAAACCCCGAGTTCGCCGTGATGATCGGCCTCGCCGTGGGCGGCCGCGCGACGCTCGGCGTGGTCGTGATCCCCGAGTCGGGCGAGGCGCTCTGCGGCCGCGTCGGCGCGTCCCCCATCGCCTTCGTCGAGGGACCGGACGGCGCGCGCCGCCCGCTCCGCGTCACCGATCAGCACGATCCTTCGAAGGCGACGATGATGGTCTCGCGCTCGCACCGCCCGCACCTCGTCGAGCCGCTCGCCCGGCGGATCGGCGTCCGCCGCATCGTCCCGTGCGGATCGGTCGGCGTGAAGGTCGCGCGCGTCGCCACGGGAGAAGCCGAGATTTACGTGCACGGCGGCACGGGCGCGAAGCTCTGGGACACGTGCGGCCCCGAGGCGATCCTCATCGCCGCGGGCGGCCGCTTCTCGGACCTCGACGGCGCGCCGATCGACTACGCGTACGGCGGGCTGCGGCTCGAAAACGGCCTCGTCGCGACGAACGTCGCGCTCTACGACACCGTGATCGAAGCCATCTCGGCTTTGAGCTAAGCTCCGCATACCATGCGCGACCGAGCCAGCGTGGTGATCGTGGGGGGCGGGATCATGGGCCTGTCCGTCGCCTGGCACCTCGCGAAAAACCACGGCATCACGGACACGGTCGTCGTCGAGAAGGGCTACCTCTGCGGCGGCGCGAGCGGCCGCAACGGCGGCGGTGTACGTGCCCAGTTCGGCAGCGAAGAGAACATCCGGCTCATGCAGGAGAGCATCCGCATGTGCCGCGACTTCGCGGCCGAGATGAAGATCAACGTCTGGTTCCGCCAGGGCGGCTACCTCTTCCTCGTCCGGAACGAGCGCGCGCAGAAGAACCTCGAAAAGAGCGTGCGCGTGCAGAACGAGTGCGGCCTCGCGACGCGCCTGCTCGAACCGAAAGAGGCCAAGCGCATCGTGCCCGAGCTCGACACCGAGGGCGTCCTGCTCGCGAGCTACAACCCCGACGACGCCGTCGTCTTCCCGTGGCCGTTCGTCTGGGGCTACGCCGAGTGCGCGCAGAAGCTCGGCGTGGAGATCGAGACGTTCACCGAGGTCACGGGCTTCGAGACGCGCGGCTCGCGCATCGAGGGCGTCGTGACGAACAAAGGCGTCATCCGCACGAACCGCGTCGTCAACGCCTGCGGCGCGTGGAGCCCGATCCTCGCGGCGATGCTCGACGTGAAGCTCCCGAACCGCCCGCACCGCCACGAGATCTGCTCGACCGAGCCGCTCAAGCCCTGGCTCAAGCCGCTCGTCGCGGACCTCTCGAACGGCCTGTACTTCTCGCAGTCGATGCGCGGCGAGATCGTCGGAGGCATCTCCAACGAGGACGTCCCCGAGGGCCTCGACATGGGCTCGTCGCACCGGTTCCTCGCGCTCTACGCGCGCGCCCTCACGGCCGCGGTGCCGCTGCTCGGCCGGGTGAAGGTCCTGCGCCAGTGGGCCGGATGTTACGACCTCACGCCCGACGCGAACCCCATCGTGGGCGAGGTCGACGCGATCGAAAACTTCTACCAGGCCTCGGGCTTCATGGGCCACGGCTTCATGATGGCGCCCGTGATGGGCAAGCTGCTCGCGCAGCACATCGCCGAGGGCACGAAGCTGCCGCTCTTCGACCGCTGGAACCTGCGCAGGTTCGCCGAGGGCAAGTTGCTCTCCGAAAGCATGATCATCGGCTAGACTGCCGGGCCGTGGCAGAGCTTGTCCTGATCACGGGGACGTCGAGCGGCATCGGTTTGTCCGCGGCGATCGAGTGTGCGGCGGCGGGGCACAGGGTCGTGGCGACGATGCGCGACCTCGACCGGCGCGAGGCCCTGGAGAAGGCCGCGAGGGCGCGCGGCGTCTCGGTCGACGTCGAGCAGCTCGACGTGACGGCGGCCGGCGCGGGCGACAAGATCCGCGAGCTCGTCCTGAAGTACGGGCCCTTCTTCGCGCTCGTCAACAATGCAGGCATCGCGATCGGCGGGCCGTTCGAGGAGCAATCCGAGGACGACGTGCGCCTGCAGCTCGAGACCAACGTGCTCGGGCTCATGGCGACCACGCGCGCGATCCTCCCCTCGATGCGCGGCGCCCGCCGCGGCCGCGTCATCAACGTGTCGAGCACCTCGGGCCGCGTGGCCATGCCGTGCCTCTCGATCTACGCGGCCACGAAGCACGCCGTGGAGGGCTTCAGCGAAGCGCTGCGCTGGGAGGTCGAGCCCTTCGGCATCGACGTCCTCGTCGTCGCGCCCGGCACCTTCCGCACGCCGATCTTCTTCGAGAACCTGAAGCGCGGCGCGCACGTCGCCCTCGAGGGCCCCTACGCCGCGCTCATCCACAAGATCGAAGACCTCGCCATCAACGGCGCCCGACGCGCGCCGCCGCCCGACGAGGTGGGTCGCACCATCACGCGCCTCGTCGGCGCGCCCTCCCCCCCGTTCCGGACGATCGTCGGGCGGGATGGGTTCGCGATGACGACCCTACGTGGTGTGATGCCTGACCGTTTGTTCGCACTGGGGCTCCGCCGAGCGCTCGCGCTTTCGCGGGTTCGTTGACACGTCGAGCGACCACGAATAGCGTGCGGACCCGAGATCGCAGGCAAGCCGGACCGCTTTCTTCAGTCATCCGGGGGACTTGGCCTTCCGGGGAACGCGGCCCGCTGGTCTTCGGCATCGCGCTGTCATTCGTTTCCGCTCGCTAGTGGCACGTGGTCGTCGTGATGCGGGGGGCATCTGGGACCCATCTACCGCACGCCCGCCGTGCCAAGGCCGCTCCTGAGGGAACGCCGGAGGAAGACATGTTCCGCACTGCACGCCGATTTTACCCCACCCTTCGTTCGCTCCTCTTGGGGGCCGTCGTCGCCTCGGGGGTGACCGTCGCCACGAGCGCCGTCGTTGGCTGTGGGGGGGACGAGAACGACCCCGCGACGCACGTCAAGAAGCTCTCGGATCCGGCCACGCGCGTGCCTGCCGTGAGCCGCCTCGTCCAGTTCTTCGAAGACGCGATGACGAAGGACAACAAGGACAGGAACGGTCCGAACGTCAAGCCGCTGCTCGACAAGATCGTCGAGCCGATGTCGCAGATCTGCGCGACCGGCGATCTCGACGAGAAGACGCAGTCGAAGGTCGTCAAGTTCCTCTCCGACGCGCGTGATCCCCGCGGCGCGCCGTGCCTCATCAAGACGCTCAAGGACTACAAGCCCGACAGCACGGAAGAAGACGTGCGCGCTGCGGCGCGCGGCGTCGGGCCGATGAAGGCGAAGGAAGCGGCGGGCCCGCTCTTCGAGGCGTTCTCGAAGCTGCGCCACTCGAAGCCGAAGGCCTCGCTCATCACGCGCGACGTGCACGACGCGCTGCTCGAGCTCGCCGAGCCCTCGTGGGAAGCCGACTGCATCAAGAAGATCGAGGTCCCGATCGCGGACCGCAAGGACATCAACGTCCTCAAGGACCAGTTCTACTGGCAGATCACCTGCGGCGAGATCCTCGGCCAGCTGAAGAGCGCGAAGGCGGTGCAGCCGCTCATCAAGGTCGTCCTGTCGCCGACGAAGGCGGACGCGCAGGCCACGGCGATCTACGCGCTCATCAAGATCGGCAAGCCCTCGATCGATCCGACGGTGAAGCTCCTCCAGGGCGCCGACGCGGATCTCGTGAAGTACTCGAAGGAGGAGTTCCTCCTCTCGCAGAAGGGCGAGGACGGCAAGGTGCCCGAGGCCGCGACGAAGCAGGCCGACACGGCGTACGTCGCGCCCGCCGCGCTCATCCTCGGCAGCATCGGCCGCGAGGAGGCCGTGCAGCCCATGATCGACGCGATCGGCAAGGCCGACGATACGGGCAAGGTCGTCATCGCCCGCGAGCTGCTCAAGCTGCCGAGCGGAGAGGCGAGCCTCAAGGCGGTGCAGGCCGTCTACGAGAAGACCTCGATCACGATGACGATCCCGCCCGGCGTCGGCGCGCGTGATCAGCTCCTCGAGACGATGGGCTACCTCTTCGACGCGAGCCTCGTGCCCTGGATGGTGAAGAACGCGCTCGACGCGAAGGGCGAGGACGCCGATCTCGAGCCGATGCGCGCCGCGACGCTGCTCACGGCGATGAAGCTCATGAAGGCCGACCAGATCCCCGAGGTCGACAAGCTCTTCAACTCGAAGATCAACGGCCCCGACGGCAAGCCTTCCACGCTCGGCAAGGGCTACGAGAAGGAATACAAGACGGCCACCGACCTCCTGAAGGAGTGCGGGGACAAGCTCGACTGCTACTACGGCAAGCTCGCGGATCCGAACTCGCACGTCGGTGACAAGCAGTTCGTCGGCATGAAGAGCGCGTACATGGTCGGCGTGCTCGGCGGCGACGCCGCGCGTCCGAAGCTCGTCGAGCTCCTGCCGAAGATCACGAACGCGGCCGGGAAGTTCATCTCGGTGCAGGTGATCGATCGCCGCTCGGCGAAGGGCGACGCGACCATCGCGGGCCAGCTCCAGAAGATGGTCGACGAGGCCGAGGCGACGAAGGACAGCAACAAGATCGCCGCGGTCAACCCCTTCAAGACGGTCATCTACCGCTTGAACGCGCGCGGCCAGTAGACTGGAACTCCCACACCCCCCTGCCCCCCTCTCCCTCCGGGAGAGGGGGGTTTTGGTTTTCGAAGGGGGGCTTTGTTTCCGAAGCGTTTTGTTCTTCCGGCGCCCCGGGGTTTTGTTTTCGCAAGGCGGACCCAGGCGTAGTATCCCGCCGGTTTATGCTCGTGCTGGAGGTAACGCAGGGGATCGCTGCGGGTCGAACGTTCGAGGTCGGCGAGGAGGTCGTGCGCATCGGGCGCGCTCCGTCGAACGACGTCGTGCTCGAAGACCAGCACGTCTCCGGGGAACACGCGCGCATCGTCGTCGGCGCCGATCGCGCCGCCCTGCACGATCTGCACTCGACGAACGGCACGACCCTCGTGCGTCGCGACGAGCGCAGGCGCGTGACGCACGAGACCGGGCCCGTCGAGCTCGAGTCCGGCGACGTCGTCGAGCTCGGCTCCGGCGACAACGTGGCCGCGCTGCGCGTCACCCTCGAAGGCGACGGCGACAAAGCCCGCGTCGTGCAGCTCAAGCCCATCGAGGAGATCGTCCCCGCCGCCGCGGCGATCGAGCGCGATCCGGGCCTGCTCTCCAAGCTCTACGCCGCGCAGAAGCGCATCGGCGCGGGCAGCGATCTCGACCAGGTCCTCATCGAGGTCGCCGACGCCTCGCTCTTCCTCGTCCCGAGCGCGACACACGCCACCGTGATCCTGCGCGACGACGAAGACGGCCGTGATCCCGGCGCCGCCGCCTACGTGCCCGTCATGACCCGCGTGCGCCTCGCGAACGGCGCGGGCGGTCCGCCGCGCGGCCCCGTCCCCGTCGCGCGCAGCGTCTACCGCAAGGTCGTCAAGGAGCGCGCCGCCGTGCTCGCCGCCGACGCGCCCACGGACGTCGGCCGCACCGAGTCCATCATGGGCGCCTCCATCCGCAGCACCATCGGCGTCCCGCTCTTCCGCGGCGAGGACATCATCGGCGTCCTCCAGATCGACAACCGCAGCGCGCCCGGCATGCTCCACGCGCACGACGTCGAGCTGCTCGGCGTCCTCGCGTACAACGCCTCGCTCGCCGTCGCCAACGCGCGCCTCATCAAGCGCCTCGTCTCGGCCGAGGAGCGCCTGCAGAAGGAGAACACCTTCCTCAAGGGCCGCGAGGAGAAGCGCCGCGGCGGCAAGGACGTCGTCATCATCGGCCAGAGCGAGCCGATGCAGCGCGTCCTCGCGCAGATCCAGAAGGTCGTGAACACGCGCGTCACCGTCCTGCTCGAAGGCGAGACCGGCACGGGCAAGGAGGTCATGGCGGCGCGCATCCATTACACCTCGAACCGCCGCGACAAACTCTTCGTCGCGCAGAACTGCGCCGCGCTCGCCGAGACGCTCCTCGAAAGCGAGCTCTTCGGCCACAAGAAGGGCTCGTTCACGGGCGCGACCGAGGACAAGAAGGGCCTCTTCGAGATCGCCGACGGCGGCACGCTCTTCCTCGACGAGATCACCGAGACGCCGCTCTCCTTGCAATCGAAGCTCCTGCGCGCGCTGCAGGAGGGCGAGATCCGCCCCGTCGGCGCCACGAGCCCGAAGCACGTCAACGTGCGAATCGTGACCGCGACGAACCGGAACCTCGAAGAGGAGGTCAAGAAGGGCCGCTTCCGCGAGGACCTCTACTATCGCCTGAGCCAGTTCCCGCTGCGCCTCCCGCCGCTCCGCGAGCGCCGCGAGGACATTCCCCTGCTGGCCTCGCATTTCCTCCAGCGCTACGCCGAGGAGCTCGGCAAGCACGTGGGCGGCTTCAGCCAGCAGGCGATGGAGCTCATGGTGGCCTACGACTGGCCCGGCAACGTGCGCGAGCTCCAGAACGAGGTCCAGCGCATCGTGATCCAGCTCGATCCCGGCGCGTTCGCCACGCCCGACCTCCTCTCCCCGCGAATCCGCCAGGTCGAGGGCCTCGTCAACCGCGCCGGCGTCACGCGCGGCACGCTCAAGGACATGATGGACGTCGTGGAGAAATACCTCCTCCTCGAGGCCCTCCGCGAGCACAACAACAACAAGACGAACGCCGCCAAGACCCTCGGCATCACCCGCGAGGGCCTGCACAAGAAGCTCCGCCAATACGGCATCTGATCGCAGTGTATTGCCTGGACAACCCCGCGGAGGGTCGCCCCGATCCGTCCGGGCCCCACGCCTCGCGCCCCCTCGCAGGGGCCTCCGGCGCGCGCCGCGGGCACGCCGGCCTTGAGGGACAAGCGCAACTCGGTTACGCTTGCTCCGGACGATGTACAGCATCGAGAGCCACGTCGGCAGGCTGATCGAGGTCCGGTTCTGGTCGCCAGTCGGTGAGGGCGAAGCCATTGGTTGGCGGCGCGATCACGACGCGATGCTCCAGTCGGTCCTCGGGAGCTACATCGTCTACGTCGATATGAGCGACGCGAACGTCTTCCCGCCCGACATGGTGGAGGCGTACGTCACCACGATGCGGAACGAGCCGCGCCTGCTCCGCGCGGCGCTGGTCCTCGGCGCGAGCCCGACGCTCTCGCTCCAGATGCAGCGAATCCTGCGCGACGCCTTCCACCCGCAGCGCCGCGCGTTCCGCGAGGTGCGCGAGGCCGAGAGCTTCCTCGGCGACGTCGTCACCCTCCCCGAGCGGGCGCGGCTGCGCGAGGTCATCGAGCGGCGCGCCGAGCAGGGCGGCCCGAGCAGCGCACAACCGGTGAGCGTCGCCATTCCGCCGAGCACGAGCACGCCGCCGAGCCTGCGGGGCCCGCTCAGCGCGCGCGCGTCGTCGCCGGGCACGGTGCGTATTCCGGTCACTCCCCGTTCGCCCTCGGGCGGCCACGGCGAGGGGTGACTTCGCCGCACGCTCCCTTGCGGACGCTGCTCGCGGCGCTCTCCGCGGGGGCTCTCGGGGGGCTCGGGGCCACCGTCGCCGACGCGGCCTTGCTCGTCCTACGCTCTCGCACGCCGCTTGCGCCTTTGCGTGAGGTCGCAGGCGCGATCGCCGCCGCGGGCGCCGTCTACCTCGGCGCGGGCCTGCTCGGCGGCGCCGCGTTCGCCCTCGCGACCGTCCTCCAGCGAAGGCTCGCCCCCGCGCCCGAGGCGCCCGATTCCCCCGAGGCGCGCGCCCGACGCGTCGATCGGACGGCCGCGCTCCTCCTCGTCGGCGGTTTGTCCTTCACGATCATAGCCCTGACGAACCACGCGACCACGCTGCCGGCCACGCTCAAGCGGCATGCGTTCGTCGCGGCGGGCGTGCTCCTCGCGTCCGCGGCCTTCGCCCTCGCGTTTGGCCTCGCGCGGCGCGCCGTGGACCTCGCGCTCTCCTTCCTCGCGCCCCGCCGCTGGGCCCTTCCTGGGCTCTTGGCCGCCGCCGAGCTCGCCGCGATCCTCGCCTTTTTGCGTTCGCCGCATTCGCAGCAGACGTACGTCGCGCTCATCGCCGCCTCGTTCGCGCTCCCCTGCGTTTTCAGCCTCTCGCTCCTCCGCCGCATTCCCCGCCCCGCGCAGGCCGCCCTCTCCCTCGGCGCGCTCGCCTGGGGCGCTGCGATATCCGTCACGGGCACCTCGGCGCGCGCCTACCACCTGCTCCGCATGGGCCGGACCTTGCCCTCGGCCCTCCTGCGGGAGCTCCCGAGCCTGCGCCCCGAGCCGTTCACCGACGACCTCGCGCAAACGGTCACGCGCGTCATGACCCCGCCGCCCACGCCCGCGGCGCCCCGGGCGACGAACACGCCCGCGCCCGATCCCCTCGCGCCGCGGGGTGACATCGTCCTCATTACAATCGATACCCTCCGCGCCGATCGCCTGTATGGGCCGGCCGGGGTCATCGATACGCACATGCCCGCGCTCGCCGCGCTCGCCGCCGAAAGCGTCGTCTATCGCCACGCCTACGCGTCCGCCCCGGCCACGATTGGCGCCGTCACGCAGATCATGACGGGCAAACCCGAGCGCGCCCTCGTCCACCTCGCGGTCCGCAGCAGCGTCGCCGCGCCGCTCGCCCCCGATACGAACACCCTTGCCCGTCGCCTCGGCGGCCTCGGCTACGAGACCCTGGCCCTCGTCGGCGGCCGGCTCGTTTCGTATTACCCCTCCGTCGCCCTCGGGTTTTCCCAGGTCATCGAGGACAAGGGCCCCGCCCGCGCGCCCCTCGCCGCGCAGGACCTCGTGGACACCTTCCTTCGCCTCACCACACGCCCCGATCGCCGCGCGCCCCTCTTCACCTGGCTGCATTTCATGGAGCCGCACGATCACGCGCTGCTCGCGAAGCCGATCCCCGCCGGATACGACGAGACCGTCCGCCTCGTCGATACCGAGATCGGCCGCCTCGTCGCCTCTCTGCGCGCCTCGCCGCGGTGGAATTCGACCACGCTCCTCGTCCTCGCGGATCACGGCGAAGGGCTCGGCGAGCGCGGCCTCGTCCACCACGGCCTCGCGCATCCCCTCCACATCGCCATTCCTTTCGTCGCGCGTCTCCCCGGGGCCTCACCGCGGGTCGAGGCGTCCGCCGTTGGTCACCTCGACGTGGCGCCCACGATCCTCGCCGCCGCGGGCGACTTCCACTCCGATCTCCCGGGGCGTGCATTGCAGACGTCTCCTGCGCCCGCCGAGGGCCCCTCTCGCCCGATCCTCTTCGAGAACGTGGGATATGCCGAGACGGCGATCCCCATGGAAATGGGCATCGTCGCGTACCCGTGGTTTTATTCGTTCGACGTCCGCGCGCGGCGGAGCGTGCTCGTCGATCTCGAGGCCGATCCCGCGGGCCTCTTCAATCTCGCGGACGAGCGCGCTCCGCAGGCCGAGGACCTCGCCCGCAGCCTCGCGGGATGGCTCGAGCGGCGCAGATGACGCCGCCTTGCCTTCAACTCCCCGTCTTGCGCAGCGGCGTCTCGGTCGCCTCCAGATCCCCCTCCGATACGACCTCGGCCACCTCGCGCCGGATCGTCGTGCTCACCGGCGCCGCCGTCTCCTCGATCGCCCGCTTGACGACGATTTCCTCCGTCACGACGGGCCGCTTCTGGATATCGACCACCTCCTCGCGGATCGGCACGACGATCGATTCTTCCTGAAATAACTTCCCCTGGCCGACCTCGCGGTGGCCGCTGCGCGCGGCGACGGGAATGCGCTCGACCGTCACCACCTCGCGCGTCACGGGCACCGTGATCTGCCGCTCCTCCGTCACCACGTCCTTGTGAATGCGCACCTCGCCCACCTGCTCGGTGTGCGTGGTCGCCTCGACCTGCTCCTCGTGCAGGGACAAACGGGCGGCCTCCTGCGCCTGCCGCTCGGCTTCTTCCAGCCGGAGCGCAGCGTGCAGCGGCTCCTGATGCGTGCGCCCGATCGACTCGAAGACGTTGCCCTCGATGCCGAGCTCCTCCCGGCGCTTCGCGAGCACGATCGTCCCATCCCGGACATCCTCGATGAAGCTCGAGGAAATCGTGTAATCTTTCGGAAAGAAGAACCCCTTCTCCACGACGAAATTGTCCACCTGGACCGACACCACCTTGCCGAGCTTGTGCCCGTCCACGGTGCGGACCTCCATGCCCTCCCGAACCTGATCGACGAACGGGTTCGCCATGATGCGCGCCTCCTCCGCAAAGGGTTGCGACCGCTCGATCGCGCGCGAAGACCACGGTCCGCGCGACCGTTCCGGGTGGAAATTGCAATGCGCATGCCGGTTTCGTCGCGGAGGCGGCCTCGCCCACGTCGGCGAGGCGAGCGCTCGCCTTGTTCCATCGAAGGCTCGATGGATGCGCTCGGGTCTGGACGGGCGCCCCTTGGCGCCGGGGCCCTCCGGTGATAAGGGCCCGCCCTGCTTCGGAGGCACCCGGCCGCGGGCCGCCCCGACGCGCCGGAGGTGGTCTCAGACATGATCGTTGGCGTGATCGGCTCGGGATCGATCGGCCCGGATCTGGCGTACGGCTTCGTATCCGCCATCGCCAGAGAAGGTGGCCGCGTTTATTTGCACGACATCAAGCAAGAGGCGCTCGACGCGGGCATGGCTCGCATCGCGACCTACGTGTCGAAGGCCCTCGCGCGCGGCAAGCTCTCCGAGAGCGCCGCACGCGCCGTGAAAGAGGCCCTCGTCCCCACCCTCTCCCTCTCGGACCTCGCCGCGTGTGATTACGTGCTCGAAGCCGCGACCGAGGATCTGCCCATCAAGCGCAAGATCATCGCCGCGCTCGAAGCCACGGTCCGGCCCGACTGCCTGATCGGCTTCGCCACGAGCGGCATCCCGCGCGCCGAGATCGCGAAGGACACGAAGCACCCCGAGCGCTGCTTCGTGAACCACCCCTTCTATCCCGCGTGGCGCGCCCTCCCCGTCGAGGTCGTCCTCTCGGGCGACGACGCGCTCGGCGAGCGCATGATCCGCACGCTGGAGAAGCTCGGCAAGGTCCCCATCATCACGGCCGACGTCGCGTGTTTCGCGGCCGACGACATTTTCTGCAATTACGTCTCCGAGGCCGCGCGCATCGTGGCCGAGGGCGTGGCCACGGCGGCGCAGGTCGACGCGATTGTGAACGACGCGATCGGCGGCGGCGGCCCGCTGAACGTGATGGATTTGACCCGCGGCAACCTGCTCACGGTCCATTGCCAGGAGCTCATGCGCGACGCCCCCACGGGCAGCACGTGGTTCGAGCCGCCGGCCATTCTGCGCGAGGTGGGCAACCGCCCCTGGCACGACCCGAAGAACCGCGGCGACGGCCGGTACGACGAGGCGCTCGGCAAGAAGGTGCTCGATCGCATCCTCGCCGTGCTCTTCGCGCGCACCTATTTCGTGGCGGACGGGAACATCTGCGCGCCCTCGGACCTCGACTGGCTCACGCGCATGTCGCTCGGCTTCCGCAAGGGCCTGCTCTCGCTCGCCGAGGAGTACGGGATCGATCGCGTGCACGCCGTTTGCCTGGCGTACGCAGCCGAGCACCCGGGATTCCACGTCCCGAAGAGCATTGCCGCGAAGAACCTGCCGCGCTTCCGCAAAAACGTCGTGGTCACGCGGGACGGAGACCTCGCGCTCGTCACGGTGCGCAGGCCCGAGGTGCGCAATGCGCTGAACCGCGAGACGCTCTCCGAGATCGAATCGTCGATGAAGGAGCTCTCCGCCGACGACACGGTGAAGGGCGTGATCCTCACGAGCCAGGACGGCGCGCTCGCGGGCGCGGACATCGGCGAGCTCGCCTCGCTGAAGACGCCGGCCGATTGCGAGGGCATCTGCCATTTCGGTCACGCGGTGCTCGACACGATCGCGTCGATGAAGAAGCCCGTCGTGGCGGCCTTGAATGGCCCCGTCCTCGGCGGCGGCGCCGAGATCTCGATGGCGTGCCACGGCCGCGTCGTCGGCCCGGATCTCGTGCTCGGCCAGCCCGAGGTGAACCTCGGCATCATCCCCGGTTATGGCGGCACGCAACGATTGCCGCGGCTCATCGGCTTCGAGCGCGCGTGGGACCTCCTGCGCACCGGTCGCTCGGTCGGCGCCAAGGAGGCGCACGCCTGGGGCTGGGCCACGGTCGCGCCGATGAAGGATTTCCTCGGCGAGGCGAAGGCCCTCGTGAAGAAGCACCTCGCCGGCGAAGTGAAGCTCGCGCCCGTCGATTCGGCCCCGATCGCGGTCCCGGACAAACTCCCCGCCACGGACCTCGGCCATCACTCGCGAGCCATCGACGCGATCCTGGTCTCCGTCGTCCGCCGCGGCAATGCCTTGCCGCTCGCCGAGGGCCTCGCGCTCGAGGCGAAGGGCTTCGGGCAATGCAAGGAGACGGTCGACCTCGACATCGGCATGAAGAACTTCATCCAGAACGGCCCGCGCGTACCGGCGGCGTTCCTCCACGAATGAGATCGGAGCGTTCGATGAGCAAGGAGACCAGCATCGTCATCCTCGACGGCGGGCGTCGCACCCCGCGCGCCGACATCCTCGTGGACAACAAGGCCCCGGGCCTCTTCTCGCATTTCTCCACGACCCAGCTCGGCGGCATGGCCATCAAGGCGACGCTCGGGCACACGAAGCTCGACCCCAGCCTCGTGGGCCACGTCGTGATGGGCATGGCCCAGCACAGCCACCGGGACTCGATTTACGGCGCGCAGGGCATGCGATGGCGCGGCGGCCTCGGCAAGGACGTCCCCGCCCTCACCGTGGCGCGCATCTGCGGCAGCGGCGCCGAGGCGATCTGCGTCGGCGCGGAGATCCTCCTCGCGGGCCTGCGCAATGACGAAGAGCGCCCCTTCACCGTGGTCGGCGGCGCCGAGAGCATGCAATACCCCTTCAGCCTCTACGATTACCGCGGCAAGAAGGTCGGCGCAGCGACCCAGAAATACGGCCCCATCGAGGCAAAGGCCCTGCCCGCGGGCACGCACCTGCAGGACATGCTCCTCATGAGCCTCTACGACCCGAGCGCGAAGATGGCCATGGCAAACACGGCCGAGGAGCTCGGCCGTCGTTACGGCGTCAAGCGCGAGGAGGCCGACGCCTTCGCCTATCGTTCGCACAAGAACGCAAAAGCAGCGCGCGACGCGGGCCATTTCGACGAGGAGATCGAGCCGGTCTCCTTGCCCGCAGACGACGGCGGCGCCCCGACGGTCCTCAAATACGACACGCACATCCTCGAAGACCCGAGCCCCGCGAAGATGGCGCGCCTGCCGGCTGCATTCGAGCCGGGCGGCATCATCACGGCCGGCAACGCGAGCGCAGTCGTCGACGGCGCAGCCGCCATGATCATCAGCAAGGAGTCGGACGCCGAGCGTCACGACGCACGCCCACTCGCGCGCATCGCAGGGATGGGCGTGGCCGCATGCGACCCGCAAATCATGGGCTGGGGCCCCGTCCCCGCCGTGAAGAAGGCGCTCGCAAAGGCCGGCATCACGGGCAAGGACGTCGACATCGTCGAAATCAACGAGGCCTTCGCCCCCCAAGCGCTCGCCTGCGTCCGCGATTTCGAAAAAATGGACATCGACCCGGAGCGCGTGAACCCGATGGGCAACGCCATCGCACTCGGCCACCCGCTCGGCGCGACAGGCGCAATCCTCACGCTCACGTGCGCCTACGCGCTGCGCCGGACGAAGAAGCGCTACGGCATCGTCACGATGTGCATCGGCGGCGGGCAGGGCATCGCGCTCGTGCTCGAGTCGATGGGCTGAGTCTCATCAGGAGCCGCCGCGCCGGGGCGCTGCCCCGGGCCCCGCGGGGGCTCTTCGCCCCTCGACCCGAACCAGGGCCAGCCCTGGACCTCTGGGCATCGACTGCGCGAAGCGCAGTCGATGCGGGGAAAAGTTTTAAAGCTGTCCGCCCCCCTCTTTGCAGGGCCAGCCCTGGACCCTTTGGGGAAGAACTGCGCTCCGCGCAGTTCTTCCCACAGGCCGGTGGAACCGCGCTGCCGGCTGCACCAGCCGCGCTACCGTCTCGGTTGGCAGGGTCGCCCGCTGGTCTTGACCCGGCTGTTCGATGAACTGCGCATTGCGCAGTTCATCGACCCTCAGTCCAGCGCGGGCGCTGGTCCGGGTGCAGGGGCGGACAGCCCCTGCTGGGGTCTGGGGCAAAGCCCCAGCGAAACGGCGCTCAAAACTCGTCCTTCCCGCCCGTCAGCATTGCCTCCAGGCGATCCGCCTGCTCGGCGATGGCCATCGCGATCGCCACGAAGCGCGCACGATCCAGCACGCGCAGCGGATACCGCGCGACGATCGTGTAATGCTCGGCGCGCTCGCACAGCGCGCCCACGTCGAGCGAGCGGCTCCGGCGCAGCGCCTCCTCGGGCGTCAGACGATTCTTGGGACAAACCGGGCTCTCCAGCGTCACCCACGTCCCCTCGCCCCCGTTTTCCTCCTCGAAGCGCGGCGTGTGTGCGTGCGCGAGCAGGCCTTGCGTTCGTCCCACTGGCTTTTGCCAGGCGATCGTCACGCCAAACGCTGTCTCGCCGCGCCCGTCCAGCGAGAACAGGTGACGCGCGCGCCGCGCGAGATCGTCGAAGGACGCGGGCTTGCTCCACGGATCTGCGTCGGATTCGGCGTCTTCCTCTTCCTCGGCGTCCTCGCCCGCGGCCACCGCGGCGAGATCGCGCACGCTCGTCAGCATCGTCTCGGCGATCGCGAAGATTGCGGGCAACACCACGCTCGAATCTCGTGGGTCGATGACGAGCGACACCATCTGGCCGTCGAATCGCACGGAGAGTGTCCCGGTGCGCGGCGCCTCGCCGGCGGATTCGGGCAGGAGCGACGGGCCGAGCTCGATGTCGACGTCGAGCCCCTGCGGGGCTTCTTGCTCCATGTCGACGACGGCCCGCGCGATGCGCGCGTCCGGGAATGTGGCCATGGCCTCTTCCAGGCTCGCGAGTGCGTGGGCCGGGGAGAACCGAGCGTAGGGCAGCGTGAAGCAAAACGGACGGGGCATGGTTTTCTCTCAGGAACGGGCGAGCTTGCCTTCTTCGATGGCCAGACCGAGGATGTCCGCCTGCTCGGCGAGCGCGAGCGTGATCTCCAGGAAGAGCGACGCGTCGAGCGCGCGCACGGGATAACTGGTCGTGAGGAGATACGTCTCGCCGTCGAGCGACATCTGGAAATCGGCGGCCGTATTGATGCCGACCGCCTCGGCCGGCGCGAGCGCGGAGAGCGGGCAAACCTCGCATTCGAGCGCCACCCACGACGCGCCCGTGCCCTCGCCCGCTGCGAACGCGGGTTCGAATGCACGCACGCGCACGCCCTTCTTTCGCGGCGGCTCCTCCCAGGAGACCGTCAACGAAAAGGACGTCTCGTTCCCCTCCACGGCCCCGAACGTACGCGCGGCGACGACGCGCAGCGATTCGAAGGCCTCTCCGACCTCGTCCTCGCTTTCGTCTTCGTCCGCCTCGTCCTCGGCTTCTTCGTCCTCTTCCTCGTCGAGCTCGTCCTCGTCTTCCTCCTCGTCGAGCTCCTCTTCCTCGTCTTCGTCGAATTCCTCGTCCTCGTCGTCCTCCTCGTCCTCCTCGTCCTCGCTTTCGTCCTCCTCGATCACCTCGAGGCGGCGCAGGACGTCCTCGACGATCTTGACGAGCACTGGCATCACGTAGGCGTTTCGCTCGAGGTCCACGGCGAGCGTCGTCTCTTCGCCTTCCGCGGAGAGCGTGATCTCGGCGCTGGGTGCGTCCTCGCCTTCTGGCAATTCGGGATCTTCGGGTGCGCGGTGGCGCTCGACGAGCGGGCGCGAGAGCGCGATCTCGATGCCGCAGAGGGGTTCGTCGGGATCGTCGGCGGCGTCGAGCTCGACGAACGTGACACGGGCGCCGGGGAACGCGGCGAGCGACTGCTCCAGTGTCAGGAGGAATCGCGGCAGCTCCAGGCCTTCGAAGGGCAGGGTGAAGGTCGACCAGTTCGACATGAGCGGCGCGGAGGATACACCTTCGCAGCCCGACGTCACGCGCGAACGGCCTGCGCCGCGCGGCGAAGCGCGCCCGCGATGGTGAGGCACGCATCCGAATCCCGAACGAGGTGGAGGAGCAAACCGACCTGGCCCCCGGGTCGCAATGTTATGTTCCCCTCGGGCACGTGCCACGCGCGCAAAAGCTCGCGCCCGAGCGTGGCCGGGAGAAACGGGTCCGAGAGCCCGAGCACGGCGTGAATGCGCTCCGGCGGAATGCCGGGCTCGCTCGGGGGATCGAAGACATCTCGCAGGCAGGAGAGGGCCTCGCGGGTCCAGCCGGCCTCCAGGATCGCCCGGGACAGACCCATTCGTTCGGCGAGGGGCGCGTCGAGGATCGCCTCGTCGAGCCGGAGGGCCGCGCCGGCGAGGAAGACGGCGTCCGGGCGCATCCCGCGGGGAAAGCTCCGCGCGCGGCCACAAACGGCCTGAGCCACGAGCGCCCCGACGCTCGTGCCGCCGATGCCGACCACGGACGAGCCGAGCTCGCGCGCCCACGCAATGAGCACCGCCATTTCCTGGGCACCGGCCGCACACAAACGAAAGAGCCCCTCGGGCCCCGCCGAGAGGATCGCCTCGCCGCTCGCTTTTCCTGCCGGCGCGCGCCTTCCATGCCAGGGAGGCGCGAGCAGGATCACGCGATGCCCCCGCGCGGCGAGGCCTCGCCCCATGGCCTCCTCCTCCGGCCAGTACACGGCCTCGTCGCATGCCGTGAAGAGCCCGCCTGCGTAAATGAACGTCGCGGTGATCTCCTCGCGCCGCTCCGGCTCGAAGACGCGGGCGTGGACGACGTCGCCGATGCACGAGGGCGAACGAAATCGAATCATGTATTCGGCGCCGGCAGGACCCGGGAGCGAGCGGGAGCGCTCGATCGAGGGCAGCTCCGCGGGCAAACCATACAAGAGCTCCGGGCGCGCGATCTCCCGCGCCCACCGCGCCGCGACTTCGCCCGGCGACGGGACGTGGAAGGCGATCGGATCAAAAGGGACCTTGGCCGCGAAAAACCCGAGCGTCCGCCGGGGTTCGAGGCACCGCCGCGCGCGCGCGCGCCGCTCGGTTTCCAGCCGGATGAGCTCCTCGCGCCCGGGCGCCGGCCATGGTTCGCCCCAGACGGCGCGCTCCCAGCGGCGCGTGATGTCGTCCCGCGCCGCGCGCGCCCGCGCGAATTGCGAAAGCCCTCGGGCGAGGCGACGCCGCATCGGCGCCGAGACCTCGCTTTTCACACCGAGCCGCGCGATCAATTCGTCCGCGTCGCACGAGCCGAGGGCCGAGGCCATGGCGCCGAGGCGCAGCAGGCGCAGCTCGAATGGCAAACGTTCCAGCTTGAATCGTTCGTACGCGGGCGTATCGAGCAGGGCCCCGAGCGGGGAGCTGATCAGCCGGTGCACGGTCGAGGTCGGGAGCCGCGCTCGCATGGGACAGATCTCCCCGCCATGCACGCGGCTTGCCGCCGCGTGGTGCCCCCCGGGCGCGCTCCCGTTGCCGGAAAAATGCGCCGGAGGCAAACCGACATCGCCCATGAGGCACGGGAATCGCGCCATTTCTCTGTGGAGGCGCGCGCCGTATCCAACGTAGGATCGGCGTCATGCAAGGTCGCTTGGCTTTCGTGACGACTTCCCTCGCGCTCTGCTCCATTCTCGCGCTCGGCGCCTGCACGGGCGTCATCGGCGGGGCCGATGGGGGCGAAAGCCCGCACGAAGGCGACGGGGGCTCGGCGGGCGCGGGAAACGGCTCCGCGAGCAGCGGCGCGAGCGTGGGCGGCGCGGGCGGCGGCGGAGCAGGTGCGGGCGGCGCGGGCAGCGGCGGCGCGGGCGGCA
>NZ_JARZHH010000159.1 GCF_029946515.1 Polyangium sp. 6x1 | reverse complement strand
CGATCGTCACCGTCTTGGTCTCGTCGCGAACGGTGCCGCCCTTGGCGATGTCGGCGTACTTGATCTCTTTCGCAAGCTTCTGCTTGGACTGGACCTTGACGATGGCCGCCGTGAGCGTCGTCTTGCCATGATCGATGTGACCGATCGTGCCGACGTTCACGTGGGGCTTGGTTCGACTGAATTTCTCCTTGGCCATCGTTCTTACTCCTGACGGTTGCCGACCGGAACGGTCGCGCTCGCTGTCCTTTCCCTGCGCTTGCTGGAGCCCACCATCGGGATTGAACCGACGACCTCGTCCTTACCAAGGACGTGCTCTACCAACTGAGCTAGGTGGGCATGGAGCCGGTCCGGCGGAGCGGGCGACCGGGTTCGAACCGGCGACGTTCAGCTTGGAAGGCTGACGCTCTACCAACTGAGCTACGCCCGCAGATAGAGGTCGAGGAGATGTCCCCCCGATCTCGTCTACGTACCGACTGTCCGGCTCCGCGGATCGAGACGCCTCGTCAGCGTCTCGGTGGAGGGTGATGGATTCGAACCATCGAAGGCAATTGCCGGCAGATTTACAGTCTGCTCCCTTTGGCCACTCGGGCAACCCTCCAGATTGTCAACGTCTCGCGAGATCCAAGGGCTCGCGGGTCCCCTCTGTACTCTGTTTCGGTCGGTTCGTCTCCTGAGATTTTTGGATCTCGTTCGTCCGAACCTTCCGCCTTTGACGGTCCCGGTGGAGCTGACGAGGGGACTTGAACCCCTAACCCCCTGCTTACAAGGCAGGTGCTCTACCGGTTGAGCTACGCCAGCGAGTTCCTCCCTCGAAGACAGACGTGTCCCGTCAAAGGGGAGCAGGCTCTTAGCCCCTTGCTTTTCACATGTCAAGCCGGATGGAGGGTTTTGTGTTTGGAGCAGGCACACGGCCGCGCTCGGAAGGCCGGAATCCACGGGAGACCCGGTAGGGGCACCTGCCCCGGCAGGCTGGATCGCGACCTGCGCGGGACCAGACAAGCTAGGCACGATCCTCGCGACGCCACCTTCCGCAACTTCTTGCACCACACGCGCGCCTCTTGCGATGCTCGCGCCGCATCATGGAGTGTCCCGCCTGCCACCACGCGAACATCGATGGCGCGCGCTTCTGCGCCAAATGCGGCGCGCCGCTGCCCTCGGCGCCATCCGAAGAAGATCCGTTGATCGGCTCGATCGTGGGCGGTCGCTACCGCATCACGGGCGTGCTCGGTGAAGGCGGCATGGGCCGCGTCTACACCGCCGAGCAGCAGATGGGCACGACGGTCCGAAAGGCCGCGGTCAAGACGCTCCTCGCGCAGTACGCGAAGGATCCGCAAGTGCTCGCGCGCTTCAACCGCGAGTGCGGCACCGTCGCCGAGCTCAAACACCCGAACACGATCCAGGTCTGGGACTTCGGGCAGACGAACACCGGCGAGCTCTACATCGCGATGGAGCTGCTCGAAGGAAGTCCGCTCGAAGACGAGCTCGCGCAGCGAGGGCCGATGCCGCCCGAGCGCGTCGACAAGATCATCGGGCAAGCCGCAGGCTCGCTCCAAGAAGCGCACAGCAAGGGGATCGTGCATCGCGATCTCAAGCCCGCGAACCTCTTCCTCACGAAGATCGACGGCGACGATTTCGTGAAGGTGCTCGACTTCGGCATCGCCAAGCGCGGCGAGCGGCCCGACTCGAAGGAGCAGAAGCTCACGCAGCAAGGCACCGTGCTCGGAACGCCGCCGTACATGAGCCCCGAGCAGTTCCGCGGGCAGGAGCTCGACGCGCGCAGCGACGTCTACTCGCTCGCGATCGTCGCCTACGAGATGCTCACCGGGCGCTTGCCCTTCGAGGCCGACACGCCGTGGGCCTGGGCCACGCAGCACCTCACCGCGCAGCCCTCGCCCTTCGAGGTGACGCAGCTCGGCGCGCAAGTGCCGCCGAAGATGAAGGCCGCGATCATGCGCGCGCTCGAGAAGGACAAGAACAAGCGCCAGTCGTCCGTGCGCGAGTTCTACGACGAGCTCTCGGTCGGAGCCGGTCGCGCGTCGATCGTTGGTGGTGCGACGGGTCAGCAGCAAGTCGCAGCGATGCCAGGCATGCCGAGCGGGCAGTACGGGATGCCGAGCGGGCAGTACGGGACGCCGAGCGGGCAGATGCCAGGCATGCCGAGCGGCCCGATGCCCGCGCGTCCAGGCGGGACGCAGATCGGCGAGCCCCTCTTCGCGCAGGGAGTGCCGAGCGCGCCGGGCGGTCGAACGATGGTCGACACGGGGCCGAGCGCGGCCGCGTTGACGCCGGGTCCGATGCCAGTCGCGCCGATGCCGCAGCAGCACGGCCACATGCCGATGCCGATGGGCGGACCGGCCTACCCCGCGCCGCCGCCTCCGCCGATGGGCGGGAGGCAGCAGCAGAAGAGCAGCCCGATGCCGATCATCGCAGGCATCGGCGTGCTCGTGGTGCTCGGCATCGGGATCGCGATCTTCGCGACCCGAAGCAAGAGCGGCGGCGACGGCGAGGTGATCTTGATGCCGTCCGCAGCTCCGACGACCGTCGTGGTCGCCTCCGATCCGACGGCGACCCCGGCAGACAGCGCGGGCACAGCGGGGACGGCCTCGTCGGCGGCTGGCTCGACGTCCGGACAAACCACGGGCTCGAACACCGGCTCGAACACCGGCGCGCCGGCCACGACGGGCTCGTCGGCAGGCGGCGGCACGAAGGTCGA
Organism: Polyangium sp. 6x1; assembly: GCF_029946515.1. Taxonomy (GTDB): domain Bacteria; phylum Myxococcota_A; class Polyangia; order Polyangiales; family Polyangiaceae; genus Polyangium. The sequence goes on along the minus strand of NZ_JARZHH010000159.1, from coordinate 1,822 downwards.
CGCCGCGGGCGACAAGGCCTGCGACGCGGCCATCACGTATGCGTACGGCGGCAACACGTCGCTGGCGATCAGCCAGTACCGCTCGTGCACGGGGCCGAAGCGCAGCAAGGCGCTCTCGGCGATCGACGCCTCGGCCGCGCGCGAGGTGAAGGCGAAGGGCTGCTCGGCCAAGGCCACCGCGGACGCGGCCGCGGCGATCGGCGCCAGCAGCGGAAAGGCCGCGCTCCCTCCGCGCTGCAAGTGATGGGGCGCCGTCCCCCCGAACCCCCCTCGACATGACCACGCGCGGGCCCTAGATGGGAATTCGCCCGTGTGTCACCGCGTTTTGACGCGCTTGACGCCCGTTCGACGCGGGTGCTAGATGGATCTTGCGAGCGATGACGCTCGGCAGAAGCCTCTGCTCGACGGTACGGCGCAGCGTGTCAAAGGAGACGAGCTGCACTTCGCAGCCCACGTCGGCGCCGATGCCAGAGGTGCAGAGGAGAAGGTCGTTCACGGGCAATGGGCAGTAGACGCCGCGAAGCCATGCGGATGACGTGGCTCGACATGTGCCGCTCCGACGAATATCGGGGGCGGTGGGTCGCACTCGACAACATCGATTACGAGGACGGGTCGTCCCAACCCCAGCAGGCGGATGTCGTCGACAGCGACGAGGACCTCGGGGAGTTATGCAGCAGGATGCGCGAGTCCGACAGGACGGCATGCGCGATCCTGTACTGCGAGGATGATTCGTTCGCGCCGCCCGTCGCCAAGCGGGCCGCCATGCCGACGCGAGGTGCAGCGCACCGCTAGCAAGCTCGGCGCCGCTTCCCGCCTCGATTCCCCACCTTTCTTCCCCACGAAACAAGCCACCACGAAGGACGCGAGCCCAGCCGCGCCGGGAGCCGATGTTTTGAGCTCCTAGCGAAGGATGGGCTTCAGCGTGGGTTTGCCGTCCTTCATCACCACGTTGTAGTCGACCGACTTTTGCGGGTGGGAAGCCTTGAGCTTCTCGGCCTGCTGGCGGAGCTGCTTCGCGAGCGCCTCGTACGTGACGCCCGCGGTCGACTCCTTCGCGGCGCGCTTGGCCTCGACGTACTGCGCGTAGATCTGTCGGATCCGCGCATCGGAGAGGTCCTCGGACGAACCCTGCGGCGGGCGAGGTCGCGCGGGCGCGGGGCGCGGCGCGGGCGGCGCAGACACGTCCGGAGGCGAAGGCTCTTCGACCGGAGGATCGGGCGGCGGCGGCGCGACGACGGCGCGCATGCTGCGGCTGCTTTTTCGTCGCGAGGACGGCGCCGGCACGCTCGGCGCGGGCTCGTCGGACACGTTCGGGACGTGGATGGCCCGCGTGCGCGTGCTCGAAGGCCTGCGTCGCGAGGGCGGGCCTTGCTTCGGCGCGTCGAGGTCGAAGTCGAGATCCAGCGGGCGCGCCGAGGCCGGGCCGCTCGGGCCTGCTTTGCCCTGTTTCGCCTGGGCCGCGAGCTCGGCGACGCGGCGCTTGCCGAGGTCGAGCGACGATGTCTGCGGGGGTCGCGCGGCTGGCGCCTCGGCCTCGGCGGGCTTGGTCTCGGCAGGCGATGGGACCGCTGGTTTCGCCGCGGCCGAGGCCTCGACGGGCCGGCGCATCATCATCATCAGCGGCACGGGCTCGGGCTTCTTCGCGGGCTCCGGCTTGGGGGGCGGCGCGGGCTCGGCCGGCTTCGCCGCGGGCGGAGGCTCGGGCGGCGGCGCAGGCGGCGGCTCGGGCGGCAGCGCGGACGCACGATCGAGCGACGCCGAAGGGAGCGGCGGGCGCGGCGGCGGCGGGGCCTTCGCGGCGAGCGGAGGCGGGAGCGCGCCA
>NZ_JARZHH010000158.1 GCF_029946515.1 Polyangium sp. 6x1 | reverse complement strand
CCCCGCGCACGGGCGGCGGCGGCGGCGGTGGCGGCTACGGCGGCGGCGGCGGCGGCGGCTACGGCGGCGGCGGCGGTGGTCGCGGCGGTCGCGGCGGCGGCCGTTACTGATCAAAAAAGCATGACGCGCGGCGCGGGCCGCGGCAGCTCGCAAGAGCAGCCGTGCCCGCGCCGTTTTCCATGTCTGCCGCCGAGATGTGACGCATGGCTGTCGAGGGGTGCGGAGCAGCTTCGGCCGCTCGCTCGATGAATGTCGAACCCCGCGTCGATGGAGGGGGGATGATGAATTACCGCAAGAACCTCGAGCGCAAAGCCCGTCATGCAGAGCGGCTGGCTCGCGAAGACGCGGCAGGCAAGCTCTCCGTGCACGCTCCCGATTTGAAAGACTTTTCCATTTCGATCGACGAGACGCCGAGGAGCGGATCTGCCACCGGCGGCACGCGCTACATCCGGCGCGTCGTCATCGCATCGGCGCCCGCCCTCTTCGTGCTGCCGTGCTCCGATCCGCGGTGTGAAGACGGCGGGTATGACGTGACGGCCGAGTTCCTCGCTGCGCTCGCATATCGCCGCACCGTCTTCGAAGGCCAGCGGTCTTGTCCGGGACGGTCCAGCATGCACGATTGCGGAAGAGTCCTTCGGTACGTCGCGACGGCGGCCTATCACGACGAGAAAAAAGCGCCTTCCTGAGGTCGCCTCTCGAGGCCATTGGATCGAAGGTCGAGGCTCCGTCCCTCGGCGCATCGTCCTCCTCGCCCGGGGCCCTCGTCCTGCGCTGCCTCGGCTCTCTGCTCGCGTCCCGCCGTCGCCGCCATTCTCGGTCTGCCCTCGACAAAAACGGCTGAGGTTTTCCTGGCAAGCGTCAGGTTGCCCGCTCGTGACTTTCGTGCTTACTCACGGGCCATGCACCAGCGGCTCCTGCCTTTTGCGGTGGCCTTCGTGTTCGCCGGCTGCGGGGGCCCGACCGCGGACGCGCCCAAGGGCTCCACAGCGCTCCGGAAGGTCGCGCCCGGCGAGCTGCGCACGCCCGCCGATTTCGCGGGCATCGAGGACACGCGCGCCCGATCCAGCGCCCTCTTCCTCGAAGCGAGCCGCGTGCTCACGCACCCGCGCTGCGTGAATTGCCATCCGAACGGCGACATCCCCCACCAGGGCATGAACATGCAGCTCCACGACCCGCCGGCCGTGCGCGGACCCGACAATCACGGCGTGGTCGGAATGGAATGCACGAGCTGCCATCAGGACAGAAACCAGGAGCTCACCCGCGTCCCCGGCGCGCCGCACTGGGCGCTCGCGCCGATCCAGATGGCCTGGGTCGGCAAATCGCCGCACGAGATCTGCGAGCAGATGAAGGATCCCAAGCGGAACGGCGGAAAATCCCTCGCGGCGATCGTCGAGCACAATGCCCACGACGCGCTCGTCGGTTGGGGTTGGCATCCGGGAGCGGATCGCGAGCCGGTTCCGGGGACGCAGGAGCAGTTCGGCGCGATCGTCGCGGCCTGGGTGGAGTCCGGGGCAGCGTGCCCCGCGAAGGGGGCGAGACCATGAGCGTGCGTATCCGCGTGAACGGCGTCGAAAAGACGCTCGACGTCGACCCCGAAATGCCCCTGCTCTGGGCGCTGCGCGACGTGCTCGGTTTGACCGGGACCAAATACGGGTGCGGCCAGGCGCTCTGCGGCGCGTGCACGGTGCACCTCGACGGGCAGGTCGTGCGCGCGTGCGTGACCCCGGTCCGCCGCGCCGACGGGCGCGCTGTCACCACGATCGAAGGGCTCGCGCCGGACGGAAGCCACCCGCTCCAGCGCGCGTGGGTCGAGCTCGCGGTGCCGCAATGCGGGTATTGCCAGGCCGGGCAGATCATGACCGCGGCGGCCTTGCTCAAGGCGAAGCCCAAGCCCACGGACGACGAGATCGAGCAATCGATGGCCGGGAACCTGTGCCGGTGCGGCGCGTATTCGCGGATCCGCGCCGCGATCCGCAAGGTCGCCGGGATGCCGGAGGGCGAGCAATGAGCCGGGATGCCGTGCGCGTGACCCGGCGATTGTTCCTCGTCGGGCTGAACCTCTCGTTGGCCGGGCTCGCGGTTGGCCTGCCGGCCCTCGCCGACGAGCCGAGCGGCCGCGCCGGGCCCCCTCCGCCCGCCGTGGCGCCCCAGCCGCCCCCGGGGCTCCATCCGAACCCGTTCATCCATGTCGGGCTGGACGGGACGGTGACGCTCGTCTGTCATCGCTCCGAAATGGGCCAGGGCGTCCGGAGCTCGATTCCGGTGCTCTTCGCCGACGAGCTCGGGGCGGACATGGCGCGCGTCGTGATTCGCCAGGCCGACGGCGACAAGAAGTACGGCGACCAGAACACGGACGGATCGGCCAGCATCCGGAAGTTTTACGACGACCTCCGGTACGTCGCTGCGACCGCGCGCACGATGCTCGTCGCGGCCGCGGCGGCGAAATGGAAGGTGAAGCCCGAGACGTGCGAGGCGCGGGGGAACAAGGTCACTCACACGCCGACGAAGCGCTCGTTCGGCTTCGGCGAGCTCTCGGCGGCGGCGGCGAAATTGCCCGTGCCCCAGCGCGCGGACGTAAAACTCCGGCCGAAGAGCGAGCTCACGGGGGTGAACAGCCCGTTCTTGCCGCTCCTCGACGGGCCGGCCTACGTGACGGGTCAGGCGGTGTTCGGGGCCGACGTGAAGCTGCCGGACATGCTCATTGCGGTGATCGCGCGGCCGCCCGTGGTCGGCGGGAAGGTCGTCCGGTACGACGCCACGCGCGCCCTCCAGATCCCGGGCGTCAAGCGGGTGGTCGAGATCTCCGCGCCGACGCGGCCTTATGGATTCCAGCCCTGGGGCGGGATCGCCGTGCTCGCCGAGAACACCTGGGCCGCGATGCGCGGGCGCGCGGCGCTCGACATCACGTGGGATCCCGGGGACAACGCGGTCTACGACTCGGTCACATACCGGGACAACCTGCTCGCCTCGGTGCGCGAGCCGGGGACGACGTACCGCAAGGTCGGCGACGTCGACGCCGCGTTCGGCAAGGCGGCGCGGGTCGTGGAGGCGGAGTACGTGATCCCGCACCTGGCGCAGATGCCGATGGAGCCGCCCGTGGCCCTTGCGCGGGTCGCCGGAGGTCGCTGCGAGGTCTGGGCGCCGACGCAGCACCCGCAGGCGGCGCGGACGCAGGTGGCGAAGACGCTCGGCATGGGCGAGGACGCGGTCACCGTGCACGTGACGCTGCTCGGCGGCGGGTTCGGGCGGAAATCGAAGGCGGACTTCTCCGCGGAAGCAGCGTTCCTCGCACGCGCGGCGGGCGCGCCGGTGCGCGTGCAATGGACGCGCGAGGACGACATCCACCATGGCTATTACAACGCGGTGAACGCGCAGCGCATCCGCGCAGGCCTCGATGCGAACGGCAAGGTGATCGCGTGGCACCATCGAACCGCGTTCCCGCCGATCGCATCCATCTTCAGCGATGTCGACACGCCGGGCATCACGGACCTCCAGCAAGGCGTGCTCGATCTCGCGATCGACGTGCCGAACGTCCGCGCCGAGGCGTGCCGAGCAAAGCCGCACGTGCGGATCGGCTGGTATCGGTCGGTGTACAACATCTTTCACGCCTTCGGGATCGGCTCGCTCATCGATGAAATCGCGCACGCGCGCGGGGCGGACCCGCGGGACGTGTGGCTCGAAATCATCGGCCCGCCGCGGCTCATGGGCCTCGCGGAGCTCGGCGTCGAGAAGCTCGTGAATTATGGGGAGTCCCTCGAAAAACACCCGGTCGACGCGGGCCGGCTCCGGCGCGTGGTCGAGCGAGTCACGGCATCCGCGAACTGGAGCGGGCGAAAGAAGGACGGCCGCGGATTCGGGCTCGCCGCGCACCGGAGTTTTGTCACGTATGCGGCGGTGGTCCTGGCCGTGGTGCCTGACGAGCGGAACAAGATCCGCGTCGACGAGGCCTGGATCTGCATGGATCCTGGCTTGGTGATCAATCAGGACCGCGTCCACGCGCAGATGCAGGGCTCGGTGGTCATGGGGATCAGCAATGCGCTCTTCGGTGGGATCACCATGAAGGGCGGCGCGACGGAGCAATCGAACTTCCGGGACGCGCGGATCGCGCGGATCGGCGAGGTCCCGCGGAAAATCCACGTGGACCTCGTGCCAAGCGACGGGCCTCCGTGCGGCGTGGGCGAGCCGGGCGTGCCGCCAGTCGGCCCGGCGCTAGCGAATGCAGTGTTCGCCTTGACGGGCAAACGAATCCGCGAGATCCCGCTCCTGCGGGGCCTCGCCGGATAGCCCACTCACTCGGGAGGCGCCGCGCCGGGGCTCTGCCCCGGGCCCCGCGGGGGCTGTTCGCCCCTCGACCCGAACCAGGGCCAGCCCTGGACCTCTGGGCATCGACTGCGCGAAGCGCAGTCGATGCGGGGAGAGGTTTTTAAGCTGTCCGCCCCCTCTCTGCAGGGCCAGCCCTGGACCTCTGGGCATCGACTGCGCGAAGCGCAGTCGATGCGGGGAGAGGTTTTTAAGCTGTCCGCCCCCTCTTTGCAGGGCCAGCCCTGGACCTCTGGGCATCGACTGCGCGAAGCGCAGTCGATGCGG
>NZ_JARZHH010000157.1 GCF_029946515.1 Polyangium sp. 6x1 | reverse complement strand
GTGCCGCCGCCGGCCCCGCCCGCTCCGCCCGCGCCACCCGCGCCGCCCGCGCCCGTGGACGCCGCGGTGCTCGCCGCGGTGCTCGACGCTGCGGTGGAGCTCGCGGCGCCGCTGCCGCCGCACTTCTCGAGCGGCTTACAATCGTTGCAGGAGCAACCTTCGAGGTACTCGACGCACGAGCCGTTGTTCGTGCAGTTCATCGTGCACCGATCGGTATTCGTGCAATCGGGGCAGGTGCAGTCCTCGTTGATCAAGCACACGCCGTCGTCGTTGTCGCAGCCGACGTTCGCCGGGGGACAGGAGGCGACCTTGAAGTAACAATCGTTGCACGTGCAATCTTCTGTCCCCATCTCGCCGTTGTCGCAGACGTCGTTGTCCTGGCAGGTGCCCAGGCAAGCGGCTTGATCCGCGCAGTCGGGGCAGGCGCACGTCTCGGGGTTCTGGCCGTTGTAGTTGCAGAATCCGTCCGGCTGGTTGTTGTTGCAGCCGGTGCTCTGGCCGCCGCCTCCGCCCGTGAAGGGGCCCGTCGCGGAAGTATTGTTATTCGCGCCGCCTCCCGAGCAGCCGACGAACGGGATCGCGACAAGGAGAAACGAGGAAGCAAGGATGGCCGTCAGGGTGCGCATGGTTCGAGAGGATCGCCGCGCGCGCGGGACTGCGTCAACAGAAGAAAGGTGCTACAGGGCTCGCCATGCCTCGGCTGACGAACTCTTTTTCTGCACTGGCGCTGCTCGTTTCCACCCTCGGCCTCGGCCTCGGCTGTGGCGCTGAGCCCCTGCCCCCGCCCGATTCGGCCAACGCTACGCCCGCGAAGGACGGCGCGAAGGCGGGGCCGAAGGAGGGCACGAACGCGGCAGAAGTGAAGGGCCCGGAGCGCAAGCCTTTCGAGAACCCCGGCGGCATGTGGGTGCCCTCTCAGCTCGCCGAGCACGAAGCGAAGCTGAAGGAAGCGGGCCTCGAGCTCGATCCGAAGACGCTCACCGATCCGATGCAGCCCCCGCTCGCGGCCGTCGTGAGCCTCGGCGGATGCTCGGCCTCGTTCGTGTCGCCCGACGGCCTCATCGTCACGAACCACCACTGCGTGACGGGCATCCTCCAGTACAACGCGACGCCGAAGCAGAACCTCGTGAACGACGGCTACCTCGCGAAGACGCGCGCGGACGAGAAGTGGGCCGGTCCGACGAACCGCATCTTCGTGACCCGCTCGTTCAAGGACGTGACGAAGGACGTCCGCGAGGGCCTCGACAAGCTCCCGAACGATCGCGCGCGGAACGACCAGATCGAAGCGCGCGAGAAGACGCTCGTCGCGGCCTGCGAGAAGGATCGGCCCGAGGTGCGTTGTTCGCTGAAGGCATACTTTGGCGGCGCCCAGTATCTGCTCGTCGAGCAGCTCGAGATCCGCGACGTGCGGCTCGTGTATGCCCCGCCGGAGGGCGTCGGCAACTTCGGCGGCGAGATCGACAACTGGCGCTGGCCGCGCCACGGCGGCGACTTCTCGTTCCTGCGCGCGTACGTGGGCAAGGATCAGAAGCCCGCGGATCACGCGGAGACAAACGTCCCGTACAAGTCCGCGCACTACCTGCGCCTCGCGCAGAAGCCGCTCGCGCCGAACGACTTCGTGATGGTCGCGGGATATCCGGGCACCACGAACCGCCTGCGCACTTCGTTCGAGATCAAGGAGGCGCTGGAATGGGGGTATCCGCGCCGCATCGCCGCTTTCGAGGAGGCCGTGAAGGTGCTCGAGGACGTGAGCAAGCAAAAGGAGGAGATCGCGATCAAGGCGAACCCCTTCCTGCGCGGCATCTCGAACGCGCTCACGAAGATCAAGGGCCTGGCCGAGGGCCTCGGCAAGGGCGGCGTGGCCGCGGAGCGCGCGAAGAAGGACGCCGATCTCGCGGCCTGGATCAACGCGGACGCGGGTCGCAAGGCCGCTTATGGCGACGTGATGACCAAGATCGAGGCGCTCGTCGCGGAGCGGAAGAAGACGCGCGAGGAGGACATGGCGCTCGGCGACGTGATGATGAGCGCGGGCCTGTTCCAGGCGGCGTCCACGATCGTGCGGATGGCCGAGGAGCGCCCGAAGGCGGACGCCGAGCGCGATCCGGAGTTCCAGGAGCGCAACTGGAAGCGCCTCGAGCAGCGCATGGTGCGCCTCACGGCCTCGTATGATCGGGCGATCGATCAGGCGATGCTGAAGCTCGTCCTCGAGCGGTTCGCGAAGATGCCCGAGAAGGAGCGGCCGGCGTTTGTCGCGACGATTGCGGGCAAGAAGCTCGACGCGGCGTCGATCGAGAAGGCGGTGAAGGGCCTGTACGAGGGGACGAAGCTCGAAGACGAGAAGGCGCGGCTCGAGCTGCTCAAGACGGCGAAGCTCGACGATTTGAAGAAGAGCAAGGACCCGCTCATCAAGCTCGCCGTGGCCCTGCGCCCCGCGTACAAGGCCTCCGAGGATCGGGGCAAATCGTTCGACGGCGCGATGGCTGTGCTCCGGCCGAAGTATTTCGAGGCGCTGCAGAAGATGCTGGGCCAGCAGATCGCGCCCGACGCGAACGGGACGCTGCGCGTGACGTACGGCAGCGTGCGCGGCTATCGCCCGGCGAAGGACGCGCCGGTCTACACGCCGTTCACGACCGTCTCGGAGATGGTCAAGAAGGCCACGGGCAAGGAGCCGTTCGATGCGCCCGCGAAGCTGCTCGCGGCGGCAAAGGCGAAGAAATTCGGCCCGTATGCGGACGCGACGCTCGGCGAGGTGCCCGTGGATTTCTTGAGCGACCTCGACATCACGGGCGGCAACTCGGGTTCGCCCACGCTCAACGCAAAGGGTGAGCTCGTGGGCCTCGCGTTCGACGGCAATTACGAGGCGATGGCCTCGGACGTGATCTTCCTGCCGGAGATCACGCGGACGATCCACGTCGATCTGCGCTACGTGCTCTGGGTGATGGACGTCGAGGGGGCGGACAACGTCCTGCAAGAGCTCGGCGTGAAGCCTTCGATCGACTGAGCGTTTCGCCTGCATGTAGAATGGAGGCCTCCGGGCCTCCATGCGTTCGTCCTCCCTCCTTCTCGGCCTCGCTTTCCTCATCGTGACCGGGCGCGCATTCGGGCAAGACGCGCCCGACCCGCGCCCCACGCCTGCGGCCGAGGCCTTCGTGCACATCGAGGCCGACGCGCCGCTCTCGTTGCGGCGGAACGTCGGTCGGTTCGGCGAGGTCGCCTGCGCCGCGCCCTGCGACCGGGTGATTCGCTTCGATCCGGCGGACCGCTTCTCCGTCGAGGGCCGCTTTCCGAGCACACAGCCTTTTTCGATCGGGGACGCGGGCCCGCGGGTCCGCTTGCGCGTCGACACGGGCAGCCACGCGGGGCTCTACACGGGGCTCGCGTCGGTGACGCTCGGCGGCGGCGCGGTGATCATGTCCGGCGTCATCTTCCTCCTCGCGACCGTCGGCGACGCGCTCGGGAGCGGGAATGGGGTCGACGACAGGATCCAAGTTGGCTGCGTCGGCGCGGCGATCGGCGGCCTCGCCCTCATGGGGGCCGGCATTCCGCTCATCGTCTCTTCGACGACCACGGTCGAGGTCCTCCCCGATCCCCAGCGTCGCGCGGCGCGCGGGATGGTCACGTTCCGGTTTTGAGGCGCCTGATGACCATGGTTCTGCCCGGAAAAACAGTTTGTCTCGGAACAATACTTCTCCTCGGGCTCGCCGCCTGCGCGCCGCCGCGCCGCCCGTCGAGCCCGCCCAGGCCCGCGAGCGTAGCCGCCGCGCCGGAGCAACGGGTGTTCGTCCGGATCGACGCGGAAAGCTCCACCACGAAGCTTGTCGAGGAGCGCGAGGACCACGATGTCCCCGTCTGCGCGGCGCCGTGCAATCGCGTGATCGCCGTGCGAAAGGACGCGTGGTATCACGTGGAGGCCTTCGCCGCCCGCCCCACGCGGAGCTTCGACCTTTACTCGCCGCAGGATCCCGTGGTCTGGCTCGACGTGAAGACGACACGTCAATCGACGTACGACACGCTGTATCGCGTCTTCCTCGGCACGATGATCGCGGGCGGCGCCCTCATGCTCACGGGGGTGATCGGCGCGCCCTTCGCCGAGGAGAAGGGCGCGCAGACCGCGTTCGCGGCGGCGGGTTTCACCGGGCTCCTCCTGCTCTTGCCCGTCTCGGCCGTCCTGGGTGGCGTGTCGAGCGCGTATTCGACGAGCAACGTGACGTTCAAGGATCCGCGGACGCGGCCCGATCTGCGAGAGAAGATTCGTTAGGACCGGGAGCGGCGCCGCTGGAAGGGACGCGCCGCCGCGGCGAGGAGGAGCGAAAGCAAGGCGAGAGGGATGGCCGAACGCCGCTCGGCCTGCTCGCCGACCACACGGCAGCCGCAGGAGGTGTCGTCCGAGGGGTCGACTTCCACGGCGCCGCCACTGCCACCATGGCCACCCCTGCCACCGCTGCCGGCCGCGCCGCCGCTACCGCCATTGCCACCGCCGCCAGCCGCTCCGCCGCTGCCCCCATTGCCACCGCTGCCGGCCGCGCCGCCATCGCCGCCGCTGCCCCCATCGCCACCGCCGCCAGCCGCGCCACCGCTGCCGCCTGCGCCGCCGCTGCCGC
>NZ_JARZHH010000156.1 GCF_029946515.1 Polyangium sp. 6x1 | reverse complement strand
GGCGCGGGCGGGAGCGGCGGCATGGGCGGTGCGGGCGGTGCGGGCGGCGCTGGCGGTGCAGGCGGCGAGGGCGGCATGGGCGGGATGGCCGGCGCTGGCGGCATGGGCTCCGGCGGCTCCGGCGGCGGCACCCCGATGTGCGTGACCCCGGCCGATTGCCCGTCGCCCGGCACACCGTGCATCGTGGCCACGTGCGAGGCCGGCGCCTGCGGCACGGCGTTCGTGGCCGCGGGGACACCCACAGCAAATCAACAAACCGGCGATTGCCGCGTCGAGCAATGCGACGGAGCCGGGAGCACGATGAGCGCCGTCGACGGAAACGACACGCCGAACGACGGGAACGTCTGCACGAGCGATCTTTGCGACGCGGGCGTCCCCTTGACCCCGCCCCTGCCCGCGGACACGGCGTGTAGCCAGAATGGCGGCCAGCTCTGCGACGGCAGCGGGGCGTGCGTCGAATGCAACACCGGCGCGCAATGCGCGAGCGGCGTTTGCACGAGCCATGTTTGCCAGCCGGCGAGCTGCGGCGACGGCGTGAAGAACGGATCCGAGACGGACGTCGATTGCGGCGGCGTGACCTGTTTGCCCTGCGCCTCGGGGAAGTCCTGCCTCACCGCGGCCGATTGCCAGACCGGCTCCTGCATCGGCGGCCTCTGCGAGGCGCCCGCGGTCGTGAGCACGACGCCGGCCGACGCCGCGACGGGCGTGGTCACGGGCGCGACGGTGGCCGTGACGTTCACGAAGCCCATGAACCCGGCGACGCTCGGCGCGCAGACGGACATCGGCCCTTGCACGGGCGCGATCCAGCTCTCGATCGACGATTTCGCGACGTGCCTGAGCTTCGCCGCCGCGACGCCCACGATGTCCGGCGGCGGCACGGTCGCGACGCTCGTCCCGGCGCCGGCGCTCTCGTACGGCACGACGTACAAGCTGCGCGTGACCACGGCGGCCAAGGACCCGTATGGGAATGCCCTCGGCGCCGCCTACACGCAGGTGGCGGGCTTCTCGACCGGCGCGCCGCCGCCCTCGTGCATCGGCTCGGTGGTGATAAGCCAGGTCTACGCCCATGGCGGCGAATTCACGGCGATCTATCAGAACGATTTCATCGAGCTGCACAACCGCGGGAAGACGCCGGTGAGCCTGGCCGACTGGTCGCTGCAATTCGCGTCCAATGTCGGCATCTTCGGCTTGTCGTACCTGAGCAAGACCATCCCGCCCGGCGGCTATTTCCTGCTCCAGGCCGCGGCTTCCGGTCTTGGTAACTACGGGACCTTCCTGCCGGTACCGCCGGACCTCACGAGCAACTCCGTCGTCTACAGTTCACGCGGCGAGGTGCTGCTCGTGAATGAGCAGGCGCTGGTGAGCAGCGAGTGCCCCTACGACGCGTCGGTCGTCGATCTGGTCGGTTATGGGCTCTACCCGAATTGCTGGGAGGGAGACAATATGCCTGCGCCCACGCCCAGCCCGACGAAGTCGCTCTTCCGCGTGGACGACGGCTGCACCGACACGAACGACAACGCGGCCGACTTCGTGGTCGACGACGTCGCCCCGCGGAGCAGCTACGGCCCGGCCCACATCTGCGCATGCGGCGCCGAGGACGCGACCATGAACGAGTCGGATCTCCCCGCCGAGATCGACTATTGCAATCTGCAATTCCCGCTGTCCGTCACCGTGGCCGCCGGCCAGACGACGCCCCTCGTCTACGGCCGCGTCTACGAGGCAGACGTCACGAATCCGGCCGGCGCGAATGCCACGGTGAAGGCCGAGATCGGGTACGGCCCGGCCAACATCAACCCCACCAGCCAGAGCGGCTGGCAGTGGTTCCCGGCCACGTTCAACCAGCAATACGGCAACGACGACGAGTACAAGGGCTCGTTCACCGCGCCCGCGGCGGGCACCTACCGCTACACCTATCGCGTGAGCCTCGACGGCGGGCGCTGGACCTACTGCGACATGGACGGCGCCGGCTCGAACGCGGGCCTCTCGTTCGACCCGGCCAAGCTCCCGGTGCTCACTGTTTCGCCCTGAGACGGTTGACATCTCGAACGACTTGACCCTCCCTCGGGCCCATGAGCCCCTTCTCCCACGTGATCGGCGTCGACGACGCGCCCTTCCCGCGCGCGCACCGCGGCGACGTGCCCATCGTGGGCGTCGCGTTCGCCGGGACGAGGCTCGAAGGCGTGCTCTCCTCGAAGGTGCGGCGCGACGGCGCGAACGCCACGGACGTCCTCGCCACGATGATCCAAGGCTCGCGCTTCGCCGCGCACACGCGGCTCGTGATGATGGAAGGCATCGCGCTCGCGGGCTTCAACGTGGTCGACATCCACGCGCTCGCCGAGCGGCTCGGCATGGCCGTGCTGGTCGTGTCGAAGCGCAACCCAAACGTTCCGGCCGTACGGCACGCGCTGCTCGAGAGAGTCCGCGGCGGCGCGCGCAAATGGCGGCTCATCGAGAAGGCCGGACCCATGGAGCCGTGCGCCGACCTCTTCATCCAGCGCGCGGGGCTCGACATGCAAGACGCCACCGCGGTGATTCGACGGCTCGCCGTCCACGGCCGCCTCCCCGAGCCCGTCCGGGTCGCGCACCTCGTCGCGAGCGCGCTCGCGGTCCCTGGCGCGAGCACGCTCGCGGTCCCCGACCCGATTGACTAGGATGCGCCGCATGACGCAACAAGACGTGTACGTGGTCCTGTCCTGCCTGGGACCCGATCGGCCGGGCCTCGTCGCGGAGGTGACGGAGTACCTCACCAAGCACGGGGGCAACGTGGAGGACAGCCGCATGGCCATCCTCGGCGCCGAGTTCGGCATCCTCCTGCTCGCCTCCGGTCCGCCGGCGACCGTGGACGCCATCGAGAAGGACCTCGGCGATCTCCAGAAAAGCACCGGCCTCAGCGTGGTCGCGCGCCGCACGAAGGCCCCCGAGGAGCACCGCCGCGCCCCGACGATCCCGTGTGCCGTGACGGCCGAGGCGCTCGATCACGAGGGCATCGTGCGCGCCGTCGCCCGGGCGCTCGCACACGCAGGCGTGAACATCGTCTCGCTCGAGGCCACCGCGTACGCCGCGCCCGTCACGGGATCGCAGCTCTTTCGCATGGAAGCGCGCATCGACGTGCCCCAGTCGGTCGGCGTGAGCAAGGTCCGCAAGGCGATGGACGTGGTCGCCGAGGAGCAAAACCTGGAGATCGAGGTGCGCTCGCTCATCAAGTCGTAGAGCATCGACAGGTTCGGGACGGTTGCTCTCCGGGGCGCGGCTGGAGTAAGGCTCGTGGGCATGGAGCCGCTCTCCGGACAGGATGATCTGCCGCCGCGCGTGGAGGCCTCGGCCGCACAGGCCGGGCATCGGCCCACGGAGATCAACGCCCTGCTCGGGCGGGGCACCCGCTTCGAGGGCAAGCTCTACTTCGAGGGCCGCGTCCGCCTCGACGGCGACTTCCAGGGCGAGATCCGCGGCGACGACGTGCTCGTCATCGGCGACGGCGCCCGCGTCTCCGGCGACATCCTCGTCGGCGCCTGCATCGTGACGGGCGGCGAAGTCTCCGCGAGCATCCGCGCCCGCACCGCCATCGAGCTCTACGCTCCGTCCAAGGTGACGGGCGCGCTCCACGCGCCGGCCATCTTCATCGACCGCGGCGTCCAGTTCGACGGTACTTGCAAGATGGCCCCCCTCGACGAGGCCGACACGCGCACCAGCAAGGAAGCGGCGCCGCCGCCCTCGACGCCCGCCCCGCCGACGCCCGCCTCCCCGGCGCCGCCGGCAGGCCGGGAGTGAACGAACCGTCACGCCCCCGCAGGATCCGCGCGCCGCGAAGCGCCCTTACCCTCTGAAATCCCACGGCTTTCCTGGGCCCCCGCAGACTTCGGGCGGGGCCGGCATGGCTCGTGCAATTCGGGATGTCGACGACGAAGACGATTCCACCTTGTCGTTTTCCGGAGACACCCATGAAGCTTCGCCTGCGCCACCTCGCCTTCGCGCTGCTCACGACCCTGACCACCCTCGGCGCCGCGCCGAACGTCGCGCGCGCGGGCGACGAAGAAGCCGCGCGGCTCGAGGCCCGCGGCAAAGCCCAGCGGTACACGCAGAAGACGACGGACCCGGTGAGCTCGATCGACACGGGCGGCGCGGCGATCCTGGTCCACGCGCCGATCGACGAGGTGCGCCGGATCATCACGGATTACCGGCACTACGAGAAGGTCATCAAGCCGTTCAAGCAGAGCAAGCTGCTCTCGCGCACGAAGGGCGTGAGCGAGGTGTACCTGGAGGTGCCGATCCTTCACGGCGCCGCGACGGTCTGGGTCGTCACGAAGATCGGGCAGCCTGTCAAAGACGGGAACGAGGAGCGCATCACGGCGAAGATGGAGCGCGGGAACGTGGACGATTTCCGCGCCACGTGGAAGCTGCGCGCGGTGGACGGGGAGCGGACGATCGTAAAGCTCGAGATCCTCGTCGACCCGAAGATGCCCGTGCCCTCGTCGGTGGTGACGCCGGAGCTCTGCACGGCCGCGGACAAGGCCGTCACGGGGGTGCGTGATCACGCCGAGAAGAACCACTCGACCGCGTCGGCGGCGCGCGCCGAGAAGCAGAGCGTCCTCGCCGAGGGCACCTGATCACGAAGCGCGCGCCGCGCCGAGCGCCGCGGCGAGCTTCGACATGAGGCGGGGGTCGTCGACGAGCCGCTGCGTCCACACGCGTCCGAGCCGCGCCTGATCCGAAGGCTCGAGCCCGAGCTCGGCGAGGACCTCCGCCGTCGTCCCGCGCTCGGCGGCGACCTGGAGCCGCGCATGCTCGGCGAGCCCGACGGGCAAGCCGAGCCGCTCCTGCGTGGCGTGGTAGGCCGCGTCGTACGCGACCAGGAGCCGACGTTGCCCCTGCGCGGCCTCCTGGGCCATCGCCTCGGCCCAGTGCTGCTCCACGGAAGCCCATGACGCGCTGGAGAGAGCGTTCAGCGCGAGGAGCGCGTCGCGGCCATCGGGGCGATGGCGCAGCTCGGCGGCGATCGTCGCGCAACGCTCGATGGGGATCGAGGCGGGCTCGAAGGGTGTTGGCGAGCTCGACGGCGGCGCGTCGGCAGGAGCGGAAGCGGCGGCAGGCGCGGCAGCGGGCGCAGGCGCGGCAGCGGGCGCAGGCGCGGCAGCGGGCGCAGGCGCGGCAGCGGGCACAGCAACGGGCGCGGCGACCTTTCCCGGACGCGGCGGCGAAGGCCGCGGGG
>NZ_JARZHH010000155.1 GCF_029946515.1 Polyangium sp. 6x1 | reverse complement strand
GGGCGCGGGCGGCGACGGCTCGGGCGGCGGCGGCACGGGCGGCGGCGGCGCGGGCGGCGCGGGCGGCGGAGCCTGCAACGTGACGCTCGTCGAGGGGCAGAGCACGCTGGTGCCGACCGAGGGCGTCCCGCGCCCCGCGCTGAACGTCCCCTACGACGATGAGCACTACCACCTCCAGGTCGCCCGCGTGACGGACGCCTCGCAGGTCAAAGACCACGACATTCCGGCCTGGGTCCGCCACGAGTATTCGCGCCGGCCCGCCTTCAATGCCGACTCGACCCGCGCGCTCATGATCAGCTCGAACGGGTGGATTCGCCTCTACGAGGTGAAGCCGGACGGCACCCTGGGTTTCCTCAAAACGCTCTCCCTGGGTGAGCCCCAGGAGCCGAACTGGCACCCGACGGATCCGAACAAGCTCTACTTCCTCGAACCGTATGGCCAGGGTCTCACGATCTCGACCTACGACATCACGAATGACATGAAGTCCACGACGAGGGATCTCGGGACGCGCGTCAAGGCGCTCTTCCCGGGCTCGACCGGCATGTGGACGAAGCAGGAGGGACGCCCCTCGGACGACGGCAAGATCTGGTGCATGGAGGCCGGTCACACGACGAACAGCAATTTCATACCCGATGGGCTGATCGCGTATGACTTCGAGGCCGACAAGATCCTCGGGCACATGCCCGTGACGGAGGCGCCCGACCACATCTCGACGAGCCCCAAGGGGAATTATTGCGTGCCGTCGTGGGGGGTCCCCCAGGGGACACGCGCCTACAAGACCGACTTTTCGGGCTACACGCAGCTCCACGACCGCAGCGAGCACAGCGATCTCGCGGTGACGAAGGGCGGCGACGAGGTCCTCGTCTACACCGCCTACGACGGGGCGAACGAGGGCAACGTGGTCATGGTCAAGCTCTCCGATGGGACGGCGACGCCGCTCTTCCCGCTTTATGGCGACAACCACGCGGGCGCCGCCATGCACATCAGCGGGGCCTCCAAGAACAAGCCCGGCTACGCCGTCGTCGGGTTTTATGCCTGCTCCGAGGACTACGGCGCCAAGGCGTGCGACCCGTCCAAGCAATGGTTTTACAACAAGGTCATCGCCGTCGAGCTCGAGGCGAACCCGAAGATCTACAACCTCGCCCATACCCACTACGGCAACGCCGGCTACTTCGCCTCGGCGCAGGCGGTCCCCAACCGGGACCTCACGAAGGTGCTGTTCGCCTCGACCTGGGAAAGCACCGTGGAGAAGGACGTCTCGAGCTACCTGATCCAGGTGCCCGGCTGCGCCCTTCCGTAGCCTTCGGCCCGGGCGCGTCGCTCCGCGTGATCTTGCCCGCGCGGCCCAGATACGCGAACCTCGCGCCATGACCAAGGCGCTCGCGACGCGCGCGCACCCGGCTCGGGTGCTCCTGCTCCTCTCGTGCAGCCTCGGCGCGCCGTCCTGCGGCGGCTCGGCCCCATCGCCCTCCACGCCGCCCATTGCCTCGTCCCCGCCCGCGACCGCGATCGACCCGCGCCTCACGAATGCGGCGGAGCTCGAAGAGCAAGCGCGACGATTGCTCGCCGCGCACCAGCTCTCGCCGGCCTCGGAGGCGGCCTGGGGCGCGGCGCGGGCGCGGACGAACGCGCTCGGCCCAACGCACCCCGAGGTCGAGCGGACCTTGCTCCTCTGCGCGTGGATCGACGAGCAGCGCGGGGCGCGTGGCGAAGCGCTCTCGGCCCTGCGGGGCGCAGGGTATGCGATGACGGCGCGGCTCGGGCCGCGGAGCCTCCCGGCGGCGGACCTGCTCGTGCGAATCGCGCGGCTCGAAGCGGAGCGCCGTCACCTGGACGACGCGCGCTCGGCGGCCGCGGACGCGCTCGCCATGCGCGAGGCGCTGCTCGGCCCTGCTCACCCGGATGTCGCGCGTACGCTCGTCCTCCTCGGCGAAATCGACGGCAAGTCATGCCACGCGCCCGAGGCATTGGCCGAGCTACGGCAGGCGCTCGCCATCGTGGACGCGACGCCGGGGGTCGATCCTTTGCTCGTGGTCGACGTGCTCGACGAGCTCGGCACGGTGCAATCATTCGCGCAAGCGGACGGCGAGGCGGAGGCGCTGTGGAGGCGAGCGCTCGGGATCCTCGCGCCGCTCGAAGCGACGGCATATGCGCGGCTCATCGACGTTCAGACGCAGCTCGCGAAGCAGGCCGATCGGCGCGGAGACCGCGCCTCGGCGCGCGCATGGGCCGAGCAGGCGCTCGCCGTGGCCGAGCGTCACGTGACCACGAAGGTGACGGATCCACGCGTGAGACCGGGGGAGCTCCTGGTCGGCTTTCTGCGCGAGGGAGGCGATCCGGCGGGGGCGGAGGCGATCTACGCCCGGATCGGGCGCAAGGAGCGGACGTGGGGCACGATCGTGCCCCCCGCGGCGACGAAAAACGAGGTGCCGCGCTGCATCCCGCCGTCGCCATCGGATCCCACGACCAACGCGGCGCAGGTGGTCGCCGGAATGGCCCCGGGGTTCCGGCGCTGTTACAAGGCGGCCTTGCAGCAAAACATCGCATACGAGACGGCCATGCGCTTGACCGCGAAGATCGGCCCCGGCGGAGAGGCCACCTCGGTGCGCACGAGCGCGTCGGTACGGGATCCGGATTGGATCATCGATTGCCTCTTCAAGACCGTCGCATCGGCGAAATTCAATCCCCCGGAGGGCGGGGGCGCGACGCTCGTCATTCCGGTCACGTTCGAGTCGAAGTGAACGGTCGTCAGTCCAACGAATCGTCGTTCATGACGACCTCGAACGCCGTGGGAGGCACCGGGGGCAGGCCGAGCAGCCGTTCGAGCACAGCCCATGTGCCCGTGCTCTTCAGAATCGACCGGAGCTCCTTCTCGATGGCAGGATCCCGCCAGAGGCTCGCGTAGAAGTCGCCCATGCCGTGATCGGTATGCCATCCAGCCATGAAGGACCAGGCGTGCGCCTTGTGCTCCTTGCCTCGAGGATGGGGCCTCGACGCGAGCCACTCCTTCACCTTGCGACCCCGCTCGGGAAAGGCCGCAGAGAGCGCGGCGCACACGAGCCGTTCGAGGGCCTGCTGCGAGGGGACGCCGTCCGCGACCGGATCAGGGACGTACCAGAGGATCGGAGAGACCACCGTTTGCCCTCCGTCAAACTCGAATTCCCCCGAAGGAGTCTCCTTCGCCTCTTTCCCGACGAGCGACCGAATCGACTCGATGACGTCCGACGGCGAACCAAGGTCGACGTCGAGGTTCAGCACGAGGCGTGCGAGGGGCTTCGTTGCGCGGGCCCGGAGCAGGAGCCGCGCATAGTAGCGGACGGGATCGTCACCTGCCCCCTTCGGCATGCTCGTTTGCGCGCCGCAAGGCACGACTTGCAGGAGCCCGCCTCCCGGTGTCCGATACCTGTAGACGGCATTGTACGTGTGCGGTGAGCTCGCCTTTCGATCTTCCTTGCAGCCCACGGAAAGCAGAAGGCCCTGCCAGAAGGACCGATCGTCGAAGCCTTCACACAGGAGGATCGACTCGGATACGCCGCTCATCGAAGGTCTTCTCCCGCAGCCTCACGAGCAAAGGCAGCCTCCGCCCCCTCGTAGCGCGTGCTCCGGAGCTCGCCGTCGCGGAGCGCGAGGTGAAACACGGACAGGGGCGAAAGGTCCTCGCCGCATTCCAGAAGGAGCGCATCCAGAAGGTCGAGGCTATGGGTGGAGAGGACCACTTGAACGCCCCTCTGGACAGCCGCCAGGATGGCGCGCGCGGTCCGTCGTAATGCGCGCGGATGCTGGCTCGCCTCGGGCTCCTCGAGAAGCGCCGTGCCTCCCGGGGGCACCGCAAGCTCGAAGCAGATCCGAACGAGGCTCTGGATCCCGTCCCCGGCAAGCGCGACCGGCACGCTGTGATCGGCGAATTGGAGCTGCACGATCGTCGCCCCAGCGACGTCGGTCAGGAGGATATTGCGGAGCCCAGGCACCACGGCGGACACGAGCTCGACGCTCTCGTCGAGCAGGCCGCTCTCGACGGCGTCCGTGTACACGCGGGAAAGCAGCGCATGCCGAGCGCCGGGCCGAGGGTCGACGAGCTTGACGAGGGGAACACGACGGAGTGCGCCTCCGCTCTCCTGATCGAAGACGTATTCATTATCGAGCGCGAACGCGGTGCGGCACTTCGCGCTCTCCGGCTCGACCAGCGCCGCAACCTCGGCCATGAAGGGCCGCCTCGCGCGTCGTTCGTCGAGCCGGAGCTCGAGGTCGGGGGAGACATCCGTCGCGAGCGTGAGCGTCACCTTGCGAGGACCCGTGTCCTTGATATCCACCTCGATGGTGGCCGGAGAGCCGTCCCGGCCGCCGCGCCAAAAAAGCCACCGCGCGCCGTCCCAGAGCTCGGAGCGCCGCGCGACGACCCGCCCCACCGCGTCGCCGGGAGAGCGACTCCCCCCAATGACCATGCCATCGAGCAGCGTGCTCTTGCCCGCGCTGTTCGGGCCCAGGATCACGGTCAGAGGCGAAAGTCCTTCGAGGCCGCCGGACCGTATGCCTCGAAAGGAGGTGACACGGATCGTAGTGATCACGCGAGGTTCCCTACACGTGAACCCCCAACGGGTCAAGCAACGGGGCCGCCGGCCCGCTTACCGATCGTGACCCATTTCCGTCCACCACCGCGTCGGACCCGGAAGATCGACATTCCGATCCCGCTCTCCCCCCGCAGTGATCCCCGAGATCGACATCTCGATCCCGCGCCCCACCCCCCCAGAATCCCGGGATCGACATCTCGATCCCGCGCCTCCCCGTCAGTCGTGCCTGTCGACGGGCTTTGTTTTTGTGGTCTTCGCCTTGGGGAAGAACCGTTCAGCAGCGGACCGGCCAAGCTCGGCGAGCAGGACGCCGTACACCTTGGTCATGAGCCGGCCCCAAGCGTCCTCGGCGGCTTCGAGGCGGGTGCCAGCGAGGGCCTCCTCGGTGCGGGCCTTGATCAGGGCCTCAGCAGCGCCCGTGAAGGCAACGACGCCAGCGTTGATGGCGGGGACGGCCTCCTGACGGACCGGATCAGCCTCAGGCAGGAGCTCGTCGAGGCGGCTCTGGAGCTCGCCATAACGAGAGACCTCCGCATCGAGCGGCGCCGCAATGTAGTAATCGATGCCGTCAGGAAAAATGAGCGTGTAAGGCGCCGTGCGCGCAGCCTCGACGCTGCGCCCGGCAAGCGCGGCGCGGGCCGTCTGCGCAGTCCGATCGAGATCGTCATCGGCCGCATCGCGATCGGCGAGCGCATCCTGCACAGGCCCATTGGCATCCTCGTGCGCGCGGGCGAGGTTGAGGACCCTCGCAGTCGCAGCCTCGACGTCAGCCGCGAGGCTCGTACGCTTGTCCCGGCGGAGGCGGCGCGCAACATAACGGCCATAACGGACACGCTGGCCGGCGTTGGCAGAGGGGGGCGGGAGTTGCATGCGCGAAGCGTAAGCGAAGTCGTGGAGACGGGGCAATGTTCCGGGGGATCGCATCGGGGGGCGTCGCGCCGGGGCGCTGCCCCGAACCCCGCGGGGGCTATCCGCCCCTCGACCCGGACCAGGGCCAGCCCTGGACCTCAAGGGGAAGAACTGCGCTGCGCGCAGTTCTTCCCACAGGCCGGTGGAACCGCCCCGCCGGCTGAACCAGCCACGCTGCCGTCTTGGCTGGCAGGGTCGCCCGTGGTCTTGACCTGGCCGTGCGATGAACTGCGCATCGCGCAGTTCATCGACCCCGC
>NZ_JARZHH010000154.1 GCF_029946515.1 Polyangium sp. 6x1 | reverse complement strand
GCCGCCCGCGCCGCCGATGCCGCCCGAGCCGCCGATGCCGCCGGCGCCGCCGCTGCCGGCCATCACGCCACCGGAGCCGCCAATGCCGCCGGAGCCGCCGATGCCACCCGAGCCGCCGATGCCGCCGGAACCGCCGATGCCGCCGGCGCCGCCGATGCCGCCGGAACCGCCGATGCCGCCGGCGCCGCCGATGCCGCCGATGCCGCCGCTCCCACCGGGGCCGGCCATCATGCCGCCGATGCCGCCGTTGCCGCCGGAGCCGGTCGTGCTCCCCGTGGTCTGGATGGTCGCCCCGTCACCGCTACACCCGATCGCGGCGACCGCCACCAACGCGAGCCCATGACGCCGTGCACTTCGCCACCCGAGCATCGACTCCTCCCTGCAAGAGTTCGTTCGAACGCCACAGTGTAAGCAAAAAACTTCAATCCTGTAGGATGGTAAATGTTGTTACCAGTCCACAGATAAATTGTTGTTACTCAAACTACATTGTGGTGCTCGGGACCACGGGCGCGCGGAGGTTCGGGGGAGGGACGCGGCGCGTCGCGCGACGCTCTCGACGCCGCGGCGGCGCTGGGCCAGAAGGGCTCGGATGCAGGAGACTCGTCCGGGGATCCCCTCCCGGCTCCTCGATCCGGCCTTCGTACGCGAGCTCGAGGTGCTCAGGCGCCGGCTCGAGATCCGCGCGCGCTCGGGCGCCTCGGGCGAACACGTCGCGCGGCGGCGCGGCGGAGCGGCCGAGTTCCAGGAGCACAGGCCCTACAGCCCCGGCGACGACCTGCGCCGCATCGACTGGGCCGCCTACGCGCGCACCGACGAGCCAGTGCTGAAGCTCTTCCGCGCCGAGGAAGACGTGATCGTGCGGCTCCTCGTGGACACGTCCGCGTCCCTGGATTTCGGCGAGCCGCCGAAGTTCGAGGCCGCTTGCCGCATCGCCGCGGCGTTCGGGTACATGGCGCTCGCGGCCTCGGAGCGGGCGCAGGTGATCTCGGCAGGGGAGGGGATCCAGCGCGAAGAGACGCCCGTGCGCGGCCGGAGCGGGCTGCCCGCGCTCCTGCGCGCGCTCGGAGGGATCGCGCCGCGCGGCGGGACGGATCTCGCGCGCGCCGTCGATCGGCTGATACAAAAGAACAAGCGTGCAGGGATGCTCCTCGTCGTCTCCGATTTCCTCGACGGCGGGCCGCTCGGCCCGGCGCTCACGCGCGCGGCCGCGGCCGGGCATGATCTCGTGCTCGTGCAGGTCGTCGCGCCCGAGGAGATCGAGCCTTCGTACGAGGGCGACTGGGCGCTCGAGGACGCCGAGACCGGCGCGGTCGTCGAGGTGACGATGGATGCCGCGGCGATCGAGGCGTACGTGCTGCGGTTCGCGGGCCTCTGCGAGGAGCTGCGGCAGATGGCGAAGCGGCTGCGCGCGACGTACGTGCGGGTTCGCACGGACGAACCCCTGGAGAGCGCGATCCGCCGGATCGTCGCGAGGAGCATCGACTGAATGTCCTCGCCGCTCGATCTGCTCGCGCCGAAGGGGCTCGCGCTCCTCGGTCTGCTCGGCCCGCTGGTCCTGCTCTACATCCTGAAGGTGCGGCGCAAGCGAAAGCGCGTCGCGTCGACGTGGCTCTGGGCGTCGGCGAAGCGGGATCTGATCGCGCGCTCGCCGTTCCAGAAGCTCATCGCCCAGGTGCCGCTCATCCTGCAGGCGCTGGCGCTGCTCCTCTTGGCGTTCGCGCTCGCGCGGCCGGCCACGCGGGGCAGGGCGATCACCGGTGATCACCTCGCGATCATCGTGGACGCGAGCGCGTCGATGTCAGCGCAGAGCGTGGCCGGCGCGGAGACGAAGACGCGGATCGAGCTCGCGCGCAAGGTCGCCGAGGACATCCTGTCGTCGCTCGGTCCGGGCAGCGACGCGCTCCTGCTCGAAGCGGGGCGCGACGCGCGCGTGGTGGCGCCGCTCGATCGCGACGCGGTCCGGCTGAAGGCCGCGCTGAAGACGCTGCGCGTGCACGACGTGGAGGGTGATCTCGGCGCGGCCGTGGCGCTCGCGGTGGACCGGCTGCGGCAGCTCGGCGGATCGCGGCGGATCGTGGTGATCACGGACGGCAACCTCGCTGCGCCGGCCGCGCTCTCGGGTGCGTCGCTGCCGATCGAGGTGATCACGGTCGGCACGCCGGTGGACAACGCGGCCATCGTGCGCGTCGACGTGCGGTCGGGGATCGAGCCGACGCTGAAGCGCGAGCAGGTGCAGGCGTTCCTCGTCGTGGCGAACTTCGGCAAGGCGCCACGCGAGCTCTACGTGACGATGCGCGAGGACAACGCGTCGGACGTGCTCGCGTCGCGGAAGATCCTGGTCGCGCCGGGCGAACGTCAGGCCGTGGTGCTCGACTTCCTGCCGGCGCCCGGCGACTACCGGCGCGGGCTCATCTTCGACATCGCGCCGCACGACGCAATGGAGGTCGACGACGCGGCCTTCGCGCGTGTGCCGGCCGGGGACAAACTCCCCGTGGCGTACGTGGCGCCCGATCCGCAGAAGGTGTCGCCGTGGATCGAGCGGGCGATCGTGAGTGATCCGGCGACGACGTTGAAGACGCTCTCGGTGGCGGAGCTCGCGAAGCCGGCCGCGGTCGAGATGGACGCGTTCGTCGTGGTCGAGGGCGCATGCCCGGACTTCGTGCCGGGCGGGGATCTCCTGATCGTCGCGCCGCCCGCGGGTCGTTGCTTCGGCACCGTGGTCGGCAGGACGCTCGAAGCTCCGTCGATCACGTCGTGGGAGAGCGGCGACGCGCGCATGCGCTTCCTCTCGCTCGACGGCGTGTCGATCTCGCGCGCGGCGGCGCTCAAGCCCGAGGGCCCCACGCAGGAGCTCATCCGCACGCAGGACGGCACGATCGCGACCGACATCTCCACGCCGACGCGCACGGGCACGCTGCTCGGCTTCGACGTCGGCGACAGCGACTGGCCGCTCAAGGCGAGCTTCGTGCTCTTCATGCGAAACATGCTGGAGCAGGCGCGCATCCACCGCGCGCACGGCATCACGGGGCCCGCGCGCGCGGGCGAGCCCTTGCGCGTGCGCCTGCCCGCGTCGGCGAAGGACGTCGAGGTGAAAGGACCGACCGGCGACAAACTCGACGTATCGCTGCGAGGTGGCCTCGCGGTCGTGCCGGAGATCTCGAAGGTCGGCCTCTATCAGCTCTCGTGGCAAGGCCCCGAGGGCGGCGCGCTCGTGGCCCCGGCGAACCTGACGAGCGCGGCCGAGAGTGACCTCGGCAGCGTCATGGCCCCGGCCGGATCGGGCAAGGACGAGATCAAGGTGACGGCCGCGGGCATCGAGCCCGACGCGCACAACGAGTGGAGCTGGGTGCTCGCGCTCGTGGCGCTCGGCTTCGTGGTCTTCGACATCTGGTACCTGACGCGCAAGCCGCGCCTCGCGCCCGCCGCCGCGCCCGCGGCGCCCAAGCGTCCCCCGACGCCGGAGAGGAGGGCCGCGGCGTGATTCCGAGCCATCTGCGCCCGTACGTCCCCTTCGTGGTCGTCGGCCTCGGCCTGCTCGTGTTCGTCTTCCTCGCGCGGTGGGTGATCCGCGCGGCGGGCCTCACGAAGCGCAAGATCTTGCTCGCGGGGATGATCGTGGGCGCGCTGCCTGCGCTCTACGTGGGCCTCGTCTGGACGGGCCTCGTCCCCGGCGGCTACCTGCGCCTCGCGCGGCCGCAGATCACGCTGCTCGTGCTCGCGTCGACCACGTTCGTCGCGTACCGCATGGCGACGGGCTGGACGAACCAGGGCCCGCTGCGCACGCGGCTCGGCGACGTCCTCGCGCAGCTCGCGACGTTCATCGCGGCGATGGCCGCCGCCGGGCCCGAGCTCGGTCGTCCGCTCGACCGGCTCACCGTGCTCGTGGCGATCGATCGCAGCCGTTCGATCGACCTCGTCCCGAGCGCCGAGCAGCGCATCAAGCAGGAGCTCGCGGTCGCCGAGCTCGGCATGCGCGAGGAGGATCGGATCGGCACGATCATCTTCGGCGCGGACGCGGCGACGGAGGATCCGCCGCGGCCGAAGTCGGACCTTCCCGCGCCGCAGCGCGTCTCCATCGGGCGCGACGGGACCGACCTCGGCGCGGCGATCCGGCGCTCGCTCGCCGAGGTGCCCGCCGACAGCGCCGCGCGCATCGTGGTGCTCTCGGACGGCGTGGCGACGCGCGGCGACACCATGGCCGCGGCCGCGGCGGCGGTGGCAGCGGAGATCCCGGTCGACGTCGTCCCGCTCGAACAACGCTCCATCCCCGACATCCGCGTGGTCGCGCTGCGGGCGCCGACGCGCGCGGACGAGGGCGAGCCCATCGATCTGCGCCTCGTGACCTCGTCGCCGAGCCCGGCCGCGATCCAGATCCGGCTGCGGCGTGACGGCGAGCTCATCGCGGAATCGGGCGCGAAGATCGCCGCGGGCGAGGACGTCCTGCGCATCCGCGAGAAGGCGCCCGGCCCCGGGTTTCACCGCTACGACGTGGAGATCACCGCGGCCGATCCTGCGCTCGATCAATCCCCCGAGGACAACGCGGGCAGCGCCTTCATGCGCGTGCGTGGTCAAGCCTCGGCGCTCGTGCTCGATGGAGACGCGGGCAAGACGGCGTTCGTCGCGCGCGCCCTCGAGGCCGCGGCGTTCAAGGTGGCCGAGGGCTCGACGAGCAGCGTGCCCGTCGATCTCGCGGGGCTCGTCGGCTACGACCTCGTCGTGATGGGCGACGTGCGCGCCTCGGATCTGTCGCCCGGCCAGATCGACGCGCTCGCGAGCTACGTGCGCGACCTCGGCGGCGGCCTGCTCCTCATGGGCGGCGATCGCAGCCTCGGCCCGGGCGGGTACGCGCGCACGCCGCTCGAAGAGGTCTCCCCCGTTTCATTTGACCTCAAACAAGAGCGGCGCCGCGCGAGCCTCGCCGAGGTGATCGGCATCGACATCTCGGGCTCGATGGCGGCGAACGCCGGCGCGCACACGAAGCTCGAGCTTGCGAACGAGGCGGCCGCCCGCAGCGCCGCGCTGCTCGGCAGCGGCGACAGGCTCGGCGTGCTCCACGTGGACACCGCGGTCAACTGGAGCGTCCCGCTCGGCCCGGTGAGCGACAAAGCCGCGATCGACAAAGCGATCCGCGGCGTGGGCCCCGGCGGCGGCGGCATCCTCGTCGACATCACGCTCGAGGCCGCGTACGCCGCGCTCGCGAAGGAGAAGGTCAACCTCAAGCACGTGCTGCTCTTCGCCGATGGCTCCGACGCCGAGCAGATGGGCCCGTGCCGCACGATGGTCTCGGACGCCCTCCGCGCCGGCATCACGACGAGCGTGGTCGCGCTTGGCAACGGCGGCGACGTGCCCGAGCTGGAGACGCTCTCGCGCCTCGGCAGCGGCCGCTTCTACCTCATCGAGGACGCCAACCGCCTGCCCGCGGTCTTCACGCAGGAGACGATCCTCGCCGCGCGCTCGTCGATCGTCGAGAAAGAGTTCCGCGTCTCGCGCAGCGCGCCTTCGCCCATCCTCTCGGGCGTGCCGCTCGACGAGGCGCCCTCGCTCGACGGGTACGTCGTGACGATCCCGAAGGGCCGCGCGAGCGTGCTCATGACGGGGCCCGAGGGGGATCCGATCCTCGCGGTGTGGTCCGCGGGCGTCGGTCGATCGGGCGCATTCACGAGCGACCTCAAGGATCGCTGGGGCCGTCGCTGGACCACGTGGCCCGGCGCGGCGCGGCTCGTCGGCCAGCTCGCGCGCGACCTCACGCGCAAGGGCGAGGACGGCCGCGTGCGCGTCGAGGCCGACGCCTCGGGCGGCGAGCTGCACGTGCGCGCCACGGTCGTCGGCGACGACGGCCGCGCGCAGTCGTTCCGCCGCTTGATGGTGCGCGTCGCCGGCCCCGACGGGTTCGTCCGCGAGACCGCGCTCGAAGCCACCGGCGCCGGTGCGTATGCCGCGTCGATCCCGCTCTCGCGCCCCGGCACGTACATCGCGATCGCCAAGGACGAGCAGTCGGGCGACGTCGTCGGTACGGCGGGCGCGGCGCTCACGGCCGGCGAAGAGCTCCGGCCCACGGGCTCCGACGCCGCGCTGCTCGGCCGCATCGCGGACCTCACGGGCGGCAAGCGACGCGACACGCTCGCCGGCATCTTCGGCGACCGCGCCGCGCGGCGTTTCTCCTACCAGGACATCACGCCCGTCCTGATCGCGATGGCCGGCTTCGCGCTCCTCCTCGCGGTCGCGGCGCGCCGCTTCGCCTTGCCGGAGCCCGTCCTCGCGTGGGCCGCGCGCGCGCGCGCCGCGCTGCAACCGAAGCCGGCCGAGGCCCACGCGCACGCCGATGCGCGCTCGCCCGACGCCGTCGTCGGCGCGCTCCTCCAGGCGAAAGAGCGCGCCGCCCGCGAACGCGCCGCCCGCGAAGCACCGCTCCCCGCGGCCTCGACCGCCGCACTCGCACATCCCTCCGCGCCGGCCCCGCA
>NZ_JARZHH010000153.1 GCF_029946515.1 Polyangium sp. 6x1 | reverse complement strand
GTCGGGTTCGAGCAGGTGCCCGTCGACGGGTTGCAGGTCCCCGCATTGTGACACTGGCTCTGCGCCGTGCAGACCCTCGGGTTTCCCCCCGTGCACGTGCCCGACTGGCAGGTGTCCGTCTGCGTGCAGGCATTGCCGTCGTCGCATGCGCTGCCATTCGGCTTCGCGGGATACGTACAGGCGCTCCCGTTCCAGGTCCCCTGCTGCGCGAGACACTGGCTGGGTGGCGTGGTGCAGGCGGGCGCGATGTTCAGCCCGAACGAGCCGCCATTCGCGGCATGACTATCCACGACGATGCGCAGCTCCTGGCTCGCCGTGACGTTGAGGGTGACCCTCGACGCGTAGGTATTGCTGGCGATGTCATCGTTGCAGCCGAGCAAGGTCGTCGAGCTGAAATCATAGATGTGAAGCACCGTGTCCAGGGGCGACCCGACGGTGTCGAATGTAAACGCGCCGGCGCTGGGCGCGGTCCAGCGATAGGATAGATCCGGGCCTACGCCGTCGCTGCACGAGGAAGGTGGAGCGTACTCATTGGCTGCGCCCGCCGTGCTGCCCTGGATGACGGGCTGGCCGGTGCCCGCAATCTGCGTCCAGGCAAGCGAGCCGAATTCGTCGGACATCCCCAGGACATCGTCGGGCACCTCGGATTCGCTCTCGGCCCCGCAGGCGCCCCAGACAAAAACAGGCGTCAAAAAAAGAACCGCATGCAAACGTTTCATGGTCCTACCGCTCCGAGGTGCGTGGTGAAACTGTAAGTTTGGATCATGCGGAAAGGTGCGGGCAAAAAACCTACGCCTTGGGCATCGGTTCCAGGGAGACGAGCGGCTGTTTCCGATGTGCTTTCGCGTCATTGCATGGAGACAGCCCCCTTCCGTTCCTGAAAGTGTCGTTGGGACGACCGCGTCCGCGCTATGCTCGATGACCATGAGGAACGACACACACAGCTTCATCGCCGGCATCTTCGCCGTCCTGCTCTCCGGCTGCGACTCCACCGAAGCGCCGCCGGCCGACATCGACGCGTCCTGCCGTGACCTCCTCCTCCGGCGCTGCGACGCCGTCGAAATACCCTCCGACGTCGTCTCGGCGTGCCATGACCTCTTCCTCCGGCGCATCACGTTCGCCGAGCGCTGCACGGGCCCGGTCGCGGCGCCCTCTGCCGCCGACGAGCAGGCCTTTGTCGACAGGTGCGCCGGCATTGCCACGGCGCCGGGCGTCACCCTCACGTCCCTGGACATCAAGGCCTGCGCCGACCAGATGGACACCTCGCCCTGCCTGGGCGGCGGCGTGTTTCCCCCGTGCATCGGCCACAGCGGCGACCTTCTTTATCCCGAGCACGACAAGAAGGGCTCCTTCGCCCCGGGCGAGGTGTGCTTTGCCGACGTGCAGTGCGACAGCGGGTATTGCGACCATTCCGTCTTCGAGAACTGCGGCGTCTGCAAGCGCGCCCGCGCGAACGGCGAGAGCTGCGGGGATGCGATGGACCTCTGCGCCTTTGGGGGCTGCACCGGTGGGACCTGCCAGCCCGCTGGCAAGCCTCTCGGCGCGGACTGCACCACGCACGGAATCGAATGCCAGCCGGCGCTGTATTGCAAGGTAGACAAGTGCGTCCCCCGCGACCCGGCCGGCGCGCCGTGCGACGGGAGCACCTACTGCGCGGACGGGCTCTCCTGTTTGTCAGGCGTCTGCACGAAGCTCGCGGCCGACGGCGCGGCTTGCGCGGACGACGTCACGTGCGCGTCCTCCTGGTGCAATGCCGGCACGTGCACGTCGAGGCCCACCGGGCTCACCGAGGGGGAGGATTGCTCGAAGGGCTTCTGCCGCGCGGACCTCCTTTGCGACGAGAGCCAGGTGTGCACAGCGCCGATGTACCTGCCGGAAGGCGCCGCCTGCACGAGCGCGAACTTTCCCAAGGTCATGTGCACGCCTGGGCTTTATTGCCACGAGCCGTGCTCGCCCGGCATGGGTTGCCAGGAGGGCGTGTGCCGGCCGCCTCCGCAGCCCGGCGAGAATTGCACGCCGAATGCCGACTGCGGCCCGGGCGCCCGCTGCGAGGGATTCGACCCCACCGACCTGACGAAGGGCGTCTGTATGAAGCTGGGAGGGGTGGGCGAGGCCTGCCCGTGCGTGTTCGATCTCGCCTGCGTGTCCGGCGTGTGCGTCGCTTATGGCGCTTGCCAATGAGGTGTGATCTCTGAGGAGCGAGCGTCGCCGGGCCTCAAGGGCGCCTTGGCAGGGGGAGCCTGCACATCGCCGTCACGATCAGGCCAAACTTGCCTCGCGTGCCTGTTGCCCGCACCGTCGTGCGCTCCATGGCCCTTTCCCAGGGGCCCCATTGGCAGTCCTTGCGGTGGGCCGCGAAAGGAGCCGGGGGGATCATCTTCTCGATGAGCGTGTGCTTGAGGTCGGGGCCAACGATTGAGTAAAACATGGGCGACGTGTGGGCGCAGCACGCGTACCCTGGCGTGCACCCGATGGCATCCGTCGTCCAGTCGCTCCCTCCATCGGAAATGTGCCCGACGACCTGCACCTCGTTCTTTTGCGCCGGCGCGTCCGTGCAATCCGGCATCCCAGCGGCCCAGCCGCGTGCAGCTTCCGCGGCGGCTGCGATATAACCTTCCTCGAAGCCGCGGGCGCGCGCGGCCGCGCAGCAGCCCGGAAGAAGAGCGAGCGCAGCGATGGCCACGACGCGGCGGCGCGTTGGGGTGTGGGATTGAGCGCGCATCGAGATGCTCATGGGGTTACGGTTGGCGGGTGACGGCGTCAAGGCTCGGGTATGCCCATGCACGTCGCGAGATCCGCTGGGCACGCGTTCATGGGCGCCCGACCCAAACGCCATTTCTACTGCCAATGCGGGAACGTCAGCTCCCAGAGGCGCCGGATCTTCCCGTCGGAGATCTGCGCAATCAGCATCACCTGGACCGTGGTCTCGGTGTCGTCGAGGCTGACGAGCGTGATGTCGACGCGCGCAGCAACGCGATCGCCCTGGCCGAAGATGTCGTGGTAGTGGACCCGAAGCGCCTTGCGCTCTCGGAATGCCTTTCGATGGTACTCGTCGTAGGTCCGACGATCCCAGTGCACGTCGTTGCTGAACATCTCGAAGTCGGGCGTGTGATAGAGGTCGAGCTTCGAGGCGTCGAGCTTCGAGGCGAACTCGGAGAACATCTCGCGCACCAGGGCTACGTTGCGCTCTTCGGCTGAGGCGTGGCTGGGCATTGCCCCCTCCTCGTACCACCCGGTGGCCAGGACGTCGAATGCCCCTTCGTTCGCCCGGTCGTCCTTCGCCGGAATGCTGGGATCGGTCGGCGCTGCCGGCCGAATTCAGGAATTCAGAGAGAGGCCAGCGTGTCAGTGACGGCGAAGCGAAGCGCCGGGTTCGACGATGATCGTGGTCCTGTTTTCGAGGATCCCGTCGCCCTCGAAGTCGATGGTGATCACATGCTCCCCGGGTGTCATGGGATGCAAGAGCGCGACCCAGCCGTGGGCCACCAGTTGTCCCGACAACGTGTCCGTTCCGAAGATGTTGCTCGGGGGCAATTCGTAACTCACAGGGTCCGTCGTGACTTCCGTCAATTGCACGGGCTCTCCGTCGAGGGTGACCACCGGTGCCGATGCGACGTCATTTTCCTCGGCACACGTCCTGAGGTCCTCTTCCGTCGCGTCGTCGCCTAGTTCGCTCGTGCTGCACTCGAACGTCGCCCCCAGGACGAATATCTTCGTACCGGTGTTCACCGTGCACGTGAGCTCGGATGGCTCGGGCGGCTCGATGGGAGGGAGTGGCTCGAATGCAACCATGACGCCCCCGAGGTCGATGCAGGGATTGGCTCCCACCGCGTCTGGGTTGAACAGGTTCTCGTCAAACGGCGTCTCGACGATCGTGACCCACATCTCCCCGAGCAGGTCCTGGAGCTTTTTGTCCGACTGGGCGGAGGCCGAGGGTGCGGCCACTCCCAAAGCCACGCCGGCGGCCAGCAGGCGACAGAAACGTGACACGGCCTGTTTCGAAACCGCGACGCCCAGAGCGGCGGCGCAGACGCGTGACAAACGCATGATTCCCCCCTCTGCGTGCTGCAAAGCGGCGCATCATGAGCCTCGAACCGGGGAAGTCAAACCAACGCTACGACGTGGCTATGGCAAATCGAGCGTTGTGAATCGCGGACGGCCCTGGGCGAGCGGGCAAACCGTCTCTTGCAGGCGAGGCGTAAGAAACGCCGCGGACGTGCGGAGCGGCAGCTCCCCTCCGCATTCAGCCTGCTCGGTCGTCCCCGCCGTCGGACTTCCAGTACCGCTCGGGGCTCTCCAGGATCCCTCGTGTAATCTGGTAATGCTTCGTCTCCTGCAAAGCGACGCGAGGCAACGTGGGGTCGTCGAAGTCGACGATGACGGCCCCTGGAAACGTGAGCAGGATGGGCGAGTGCGTGGCGATGATGAACTGCGCCCGGCCGCGCTCGACGCGATCCCGCAAGAGATAAAGGAGCGTGAGCTGACGCTGCGGAGACAGCGCGGCCTCGGGCTCGTCGATGAGGAAGAGCCCGTCGTGGATGCGATGCTGGAACACTTCGAGGAACGCCTCGCCGTGCGACCGGCGGTGGAGCGATTTGCCGCCGTAACGCATGTAGGGGTCTCCGAGGAAGTCCGGATCGCGCTTTCGCTCTTCGAGCAGCGTCGCGAAGTTCACGAGCGTCTCGGCGCGGAAGAAAAAGCCGTCGCGGTGTCGATGACGAAAACGCGGGCGCAGCACGCGGGCGAGCTCGGAGCTGGTCTCGTGGCGGGCGTACGACAGGTCGGCGCTCCCTCCGCCGCCCACGTTGAGACCACAAAGATCCGCGATGGCTTCGAGCAGCGTCGATTTCCCGGAGCCGTTCTCCCCGACGAAAAAGGTCACCGGCTGATCGAGCCCCAGGTCGAGACCACGGAGAAACGGGAGGTTGTACGGGAAGCGATCCTCGGCAGGGATGCGGTCGGCGACGGCGTACACCCCCTGGAGGTACATCTGGCCCGCGAAGGGCGTCGGTGTGGCTTTCTTCGATGTCATGGGCCGTTCCCGGGGTCGTCTCAACCTCGCAACCGACTATCCTCCTCCATCGCCTCGTACAGCGAATAAGGCAACATCGGCCGTCGGCCGATGATCTGGTTCCACGCCTCGCGCATCTGCCGCGCGCAGCGGGCGGGCGGCATGCGCCCGACGCCGGTCCCGAGACCCGGACAGAGCACCGTCCGAATGGGCTCGGCCGCGCTCTCGTTGTGCGCGAGCACCGCGAGCAGCGCGGCGCGCATTGCGAGGAAGGCGTGGACGGTGTCGCTCACGTCCGCCGGGACGCGCATCGTGGGCGCGCTGATGCACCAGGGAATCGCACCGTGGCCCGTCGGAACGATGATCGCCTGGCCCACGGGCAGCTCGCCGCCGAATCGCTCCGCGAGCGTCGCGCGCAATCGCGCCTCGACCTCGTGCCCCAGGTGGTGCGTGTACACCGCGTCGATGCCGCCATCCATGAAGCCGAAGCTGTTCGCGGGGCTGACCACCGCGTCCGCGTGCACCTCGATGGGGTCCTTCGCCAGGACCGGGCCGGGTCGCTCGAAGAAAATATCCCCCAAAGAAACGGTGACGCCCGGCGCGCCGGCGAACTCTTCGCGCCAGGCATGCGCGAGCGCTTCGTTCAAGGTCCGCAGGTGAATCGCTAGCGAGATGGACATGGTCGAATTGGGTCCTCCGGGCGCTAGGGTGGCGTGCAATCCACGGCGAGGAGGGAGGCCGCGCCGTCGCTCGACATGGGCAGCGGGACGAGATACCGCCGGCCCGTCCACACAGGGTTTCGAACCGCAAGGATGTCGCCCGCGAAGGGCCGCAGGTCGATGATTTCGAGCTCGGGCGGCACGTTCAGCACGGCGCCCTCCTTGAACCGCCCGACGATCCGCTGCAAGCCGGACTGGGAAAACACGATGTCGAGCAGCTCTCCGTCTGCTTTTTCTTCTTTCGGCGCGCTCGGCGCGGCAGCGGGCGTCACGCTCTTGCTGGGCGACAGGGTGTACCAGGACGGATTGAAGCCCACGCTGGGCCTGTCGAGCGCCGCGAAACGAAGCGCGTCGGCGCTCTCGGATTCCCATTGCGCGCGATGGATGCTGGGCGCGAAGAGGTTCGTCGCGACCTTCGTCGCGCACGCGCGGGGCCGCGACGCGGAGACCTCCAGCCATTGAAGATCGAACGGGTGGACATCCCGATCGCCCGACGAGGGGGGCAACTGGACGAGGGAGAATCCCCCGTCCTCGCGCGCCGCCGTGATTTCGACGAATTTCTGACCGTCGAGGTCAATCCGCGTGTCGGCGACCAGCGTCCCCTCCGCATCGAGGAACAGGCCGAACCATTGCCGCTCCGGAGCCGCTCGCCCCGAATGAACGAGCACGAGCGCGCTCGCCGAGCCCACGAGCACATCGCAGCCGCGCAGCCACGGATACGCCGCGGAGGTCCCCACCGCGCCGCGGGCCTTTCCTTCGGCGTCGAGCAGGCGCACCGACACGTGATCGCCGTCCTTCGGCCAGCACGCGACGGCCCCGAGCGGCCCGACGCCGAGCCGCACGCCATCCCCGACGAGCCCCGCCCCGAGCGGCACGCGCTCCACACGACAGCGCGGCGCGCCCGCCGTCGCGCGCGTCGCGGGCCCGATCGCCCCGAGCGAGCGCGGCGCCGGGGAGGCGGTCGTCGGCACGCACGCGCCCTCGATCCGGCTCGGCGCGGAGGGCGCTTTGGGCGACGCGCT
>NZ_JARZHH010000152.1 GCF_029946515.1 Polyangium sp. 6x1 | reverse complement strand
CCGGGCCCGGCCTCTCCGACGCCGCCGCCGCGCTCTCCGGCGCCGCCGCCGCGCTCCATGACGCCGCCACCGCCCTCGAAGGCGCGGCCGCCCGGCTCGCCGCGATCCGGCCTCGCGCCCGCACGGCCACGCTCTCCGGCGCGACGCCCGCGACACCCACGACGCCCGGCGCGACCCCTCCCCCGCCTCCCCCGGATCGCGAGCGAACGTAGGGGACGGACGGACCGCGGCTTGACGCGCACCTCCTTCCCCGTTCTCCTGGCCGACTCTTGGAGGTCGGACGATGCGGAGAACGATGAAGGCGATTGGTGGGATTCTTATCCTGGCCCTCGGAGGCGCCGTCAGCGCCAGCGGCTGCGGCGGAGGGACGGCGGACACGGGCGCGGGCGCGGGCTCGGGCACCGCGGGCGCGGGGGGAATGGCGGGCGCCGGCGGAATGGCCGGCGCTGGCGGAACGGGCGACGGCGGATCGGGCGGCGTGTTCGTCCCGGGATGCCCGTCCGGCATCGTCTGCGGCGAAGGCGATTGCTGCGCCGTGGGCTCCGAATGCGTGATCGACGCTTGCCTGCCGGCCTGCGCGACGAGCGTCCGGTGCGGCGCGGATCTCTCGGTGTGCTGCGGGGAAGGCGACGTCTGCGTGGCGGATCAATGCGCCAAACCCGGCGGCAATTGCCTCGACTGGGCCGATTGCGCCGAGGGCGAGTTCTGCGAAACGACGCTCGGCGTCTGCTTGCCGCAGCCGCCCCCGGGCGCCGCGACCTGCGAGTACAAGCCACCCCCCGGCCCGCTCACGCCGGTGCTCGAATGGTCCTGGACGGAGAGCCCCATTTTCCCGGAATTCCGCCAGGTCATCAACATGCCCGTGGTCGTCGACCTGGAGAACGACGGCACCCCGGACGTGGTGATCGTGACGTCGAACAACTTCAACGCGAACCAGACGGCCTTCCTGCGCGCCTTGAACGGCAAGGACGGCGTCGAGAAATGGGGCGCGAACGTGGACGTCTACGCCGACGCGAACCGCGTGCAGCCGCGCATGACGCCGGCGGCCGCCGACATCGACGGCGACGGATTCGTCGAGATCGTGGCCGGCAAGGCGGGCGGCGGTCTCATCGCATTCGAGCACGACGGCAAGGTGAAGTGGACGTCCAAGCAATCGGACGGCACCACGCCGTGGAACGTCGTCCTCGACTCGGCCACGGTCGCCATCGCAGACCTCGAAGGCGACGGCAAACCCGAGATCATCGTCGGCGGCGCCGTCTTCGACGCGGCGGGCGTCCTCCGGTTCAACGGCGGCGCATTCTTCGGGGCAAACACCGGCACCTACGGCGCCGTCAGCATCGTCGCCGACCTCGACGGCGTGATGCCGCAAGAAATCGTGAGCGGCAAAAAAGCACTCCGCGCCGACGGCAGCACATACTGGGAGCAAGCCGCGCTCACCGACGGTTATCCCGCCATCGCGGATCTCGACCTCGACGGCAAGCCCGAGCTCGTCGTGGTCTCGGACGACACGGTGCGCGTCCAGAACCCGACGACCGGCGCCGTCATCGCCAGCGTCGCGATGCCCGGCAACGGCCTCGGCGGCCCCCCGACGATCGCCGATTTCGACGCCGACGGCATGCCCGAGATCGCCGCAGCGAACGGCACGGCCTACTCCGTCTTCGAATTCGAAGCCGGCGAGACGGCGATGGTCACCGTGAAATGGCAAAAGACGACGCAAGACGGCTCGTCGAACCGCACGGGCTCGAGCGTCTTCGATTTCCAGGGCGACGGCGCGGCCGAGGTCGTCTACAACGACGAGTGCTATTTCCGCGTCTACGACGGCGCCACCGGCGACACGCTCTTCGAGGAGAAAAACCCCTCGGCGACCATCCACGAGTACCCGGTCATCGCCGACGTCGACGGCGACAACAACACCGAGGTCGTGCTCGCGGCGAACGACCTCTTCCACCTGAATGGCCAGAACGGCTGCCCCTACGGCACGAACGGCCTGCGCCACGGCATTTACGTCTACGGCGACGCGGGCGACAACTGGGTGCGGACGCGCAAGATCTGGAACCAGCACGCCTATCACCTCACGAACGTGAACGCGAACGGCAGCGTGCCCTCGCCCGAGCCCGCGAGCTGGCTCAGCCCCTTCGGCCTCAACAACTACCGCCAGTCGAACCAGGGCGCCGGCGTCTTCAACGCCCCCGACCTCCAGGTCAGCCTCGAAGCCTCCCTCGCCCCCTGCCCGGGCGGCGTGGATCTCCGTGCATTCGTGCAAAACAAGGGCGCGAACGGCGTCCCGCCCGGCGTGAAGGTGAGGTTCTACCGAGGCGAGGGCCCGAACGGCACATTCATCGGCGAAGCGGCCACCACGAAGGCACTCCTGCCCGGCCAATACGAGCTCGTCGTCATGCCTTACACGACCCTCGCGAGCGACGTCGTCATGTCGTTCTACGTCGAAGTCGACAAGGACGAGGCCGGGCAGAGCGGGCAAAACGAATGCCTCGAAGACAACAACGGCACGACGCTCGGCGGCGTCAAGTGCGGTAGCGTGAACTGAACTGAGCCTCTCATCGAGGAGCCGCCGCGCCGGGGCGCCGCCCCGGACCCCGCGGGGGCTCTTCGCCCCTCGATCCGCTCCGCACCAGGGCCAGCCCTGGACCTCTGGGCGCGTTTTGCGCCTCGCCCCCTGAAACGAGTTTTCCCAACAGGGGGCCAGGGGTGCTCATCGAACCCAGATTTGTTTGACCGTCGTACTGCGAAACAGCTTGCCCCAACATGCTCCGGGCGTGACAGTCGGGCAGGCGGAGGAGTAGGCACAGTTGGTATCGGATTCCGAGCGCAAGAGCCCTGACATACTCGAGCCCTGCGGCGCATTTTGGATCCAGAGAACTCCACCCTTGGGCGGGCAGAAATCGTCCTCGAAGACCGTGAAGAACTCACAATATTCCAAACTTGGGTATTTGTAGGCCAGATATTGCTGAACGACGTTTTGCGTTGCCCCGTATTCGGTGACGACACCAATGCGGTACGAGGGGTAAGGCAGAACCTCGCCGGTATTGAGCGGGTAGCCATTCGACGCCGTAAACGTGCCGAATGCGTTCAGATCGGAGATGGCGACTGCACTGTCGATCATCTGCCAAGTGCCTGTGCAACACGCTGTGGCTGCCTGAATGGCTTCGGCTTCTTCTGCATCTGGTTCAGGTGCGGTCTCCGCGGAGGTGCAGCCGGCGACCAACGCTGAAACGATGAGAGCAAGGGCTAAACGTTTCATCAGAAAACCTCCAGCGAACGCTACATTCACGTTCCGCATCCTATCATGTTCGAGCCATGATGGACGGATGGCAAAGTTTCGTGCCCCTATCGCGGCGCTCCATCTTGGGCTGATCATGCGCCAAGCATTCGGGCGCAGGCCCCCCCCCAAGGGCCATGGCGGGACCTTGTTGACGATCTCGTCGGTGGTTTTCGTCGGACAAACGGCGCAGGGGCCACGCGGCTCGCCGTGCTCGTCGCCCGCCTCGAGCTTACTCTCCGGCAGCGAGGCCAGGAGCATGGCATTCGGTACGCCAGGCCTTCGATCGAGCGATCCTGGCTGGATTATCTGCTCGTTACGCTCATCAGCAACCGCCCGGCACGCACGTGTCGTTGCAATCAAAGGTGCATTGGACCCACGAACCACAGGTCACGAACCACGTGGCATCGGGGTCGTAGCACGAGCCGTTGCTCCCAGGCCAATAGCAAGATTCGTTTATCTTGTACTGGGAATAGTAGTACGTGCCCTCGAAGCACTGCGAAGGACACGACGACCCGATGCAACACCAGTTATCATGGTACATGTAGTGCGAGTAGGTACTCTGGGCAACCTGCATCTGGCTGGTTTGTCCGGCCTGCTGACCGCAGCACAGTCCCTCATCGACGCTGCCGTCGCAGTCGTCATCCAGCCCGTTGCACGTCTCGGCGGACGCTTGCGTGTTCTGGTAGCACGAGACGCCCATCAGCGTGCAGCTCGTGGTGCCTCCAGCGCACACGCCAGACTGGCCTGTGTTGCATGACTGGCCGCCGCCCGGGTTACCTTCATTGATGCTTCCGTTGCAGTTGTTGTCGATGCCGTCGCAGACCTCCGCGACGCCGGGCTTGATGCTCGCGTTCGCGTCGTTGCAATCGGTCGAATTGGCCACGTATCCGCCGGGCGCCGAGCAGGCCTGCATCGTCGGGCTCGTGGTGCCGTAGCCGTCGTTGTCGGCGTCACGGTAGTAGGTGATCTTGACACCCTCGTCGATGCCGCCCGCGCAATTGTTATCGATGCCGTCGCAGACCTCGGTCGCGCCCGGCTTGATGTGCGCGTACGCGTCGTCGCAATCGGTCGAATTGGCCACGTATCCGGCGGGTGCCGAGCAGGCCTGCGTCGTCTGGCTCAGGTTGCCGTAGCCGTCGCCGTCGGCGTCGCGATAGTACGTGTTCTTGACACCCTCGTCGATGTTTGGGGGGATGTCACAGTCGTTGTCGACGCCGTCGCAGACCTCGGTCGCGCCCGGCTTGATGTTCGGGTTCGCGTCGTTGCAATCGGTCGAGTTGGTGCGGTATCCGGCGGGCACCGAGCAGGCCAGCGTCGTCAGGCTCGGGTTGCCGTAGCCGTCGCCGTCGGCGTCGCGGTAGTACGTGATCTTGACACCCTCGTCGATGCCGCCCGCGCAATTGTTATCGACGCCGTCGCAGACCTCGGTCGCGCCCGGCTTGATGTTCGCGTTCGCGTCGTTGCAGTCGGTCGAATTGGTCACGTATCCGGCGGGCGCCGAGCAGGCCTGCGTCGCCAGGCTCGGGTTGCCGTAGCCGTCGCCGTCGGCGTCACGGTAGTACGTGTTCTTGACACCCTCGTCGATGCCGCCCGCGCAATTGTTATCGACGCCGTCGCAGACCTCGGTCGCGCCCGGCTTGATGTTCGCTTTCGCGTCGTTGCAATCGCCCCCGATGGCCACGTACCCGGCGGGAGGCGCCCCGCACCCCTGCGTCGTCTGGCCGGAGGTGCCGTAGCTGTCGCCGTCGGCATCGCGGTAGAAGGTGAGCAGCACGCCCTCGTCGACGCTCACGTCACAGTCGTTGTCGAGCCCGTCGCACACCTCGCTCGTGGGGGGCTGGTCCTGCGCGCAAAGGAGCGCGCCGCCCGTGCAGGTCAGCGTCCCGTACCCGCACTCGCCCGCGAGGCCCGTGTCGCAGGGATCACCGCCCTCGGGGTTGCCGTCGTCCACCTCGCCGCTGCAATCGTCGTCGAGCCCGTTGCATAGCTCGGCCGCGCCCGGGAACACGCCCGGATCGAAGTCGTCGCAGTCGGCTTTGTTCGTCACGTACCCCGGCGGCACGTCGCACATTGGCCCCGCCGGCTGCCACGGGTCTCCGTATCCATCCATGTCGCCGTCGAAGTAAAGCTGCCGCGACCACGCGAGGATGGACCCGGGCGTCGGGTGCCTGTTCGTGTCCGACGTCCCGTTGCCGAGCTGCGCCGTATTGTTGGAGCCCCAGGTCCACACCCGGCAATCCGCGCTCAGCGCTGCGGCGTGGTAAGCGCCCGTCGCAATGGCCAGGGCGCCGCTCGGGCTCGGGAGGGTGTAGGGGCTTATGCGGTTGGTCGCGCTGGCGTCGCCGTCCCCGAGCTGCCCCTGCGCGTCCTGCCCCCAACTCCACACCGTCCCGGTGGCGTTCATCGCCAGCGTGTAATACCCGCCTGCGGCGATCCGCTGGACGCCGTTCAGGCCTGGTACGGCCTGCGGCAGGTTCTGCGACGTGGTGCTTCCCAGCCCGAGCTGGCCCTGCCCGTTGTACCCCCACGCCTTCAGGGTCCCATTGGAGAGGAGCGCGAGCGAGTGCGCCCCGCCGGCCATGACCGCGGTCGCCGAGGAAAAGACGCCGAGGGAGACCTGGTAGGGCGTCAGCTGATTCGTGGCGCCCGCGAGCCCGTTGCCGATCTGACCGTAGTGGTTGCGACCCCACGACCACACGGAGCCGTTGGTGTCCAAGGCCATCGAGTGGTGCCAGCCCGCGACGAGCGCGACGGCGCCGTCCGCGAGGGTTACGCTCGCCGGCGTCGGCTGGTTATTCCCGCTCGACCCCGTGCCAAGCTGACCGTAGCTGTTGTTCCCCCAGACCCAGATGACCCCGTTCGTATCGAGCGCAAGCGAGTGAGCCAGA
Organism: Polyangium sp. 6x1; assembly: GCF_029946515.1. Lineage (GTDB taxonomy): Bacteria > Myxococcota_A > Polyangia > Polyangiales > Polyangiaceae > Polyangium. The sequence continues at coordinate 905 of NZ_JARZHH010000152.1, read as the reverse complement.
CCCGCGGCGATGGCCGTGATGGTGGGTAGCCCGCCGATTTGCACCGGCGTGCCCTGGGGTGTGGTGGTGATGCTGCCGTTGCCGAGCTGGCCGTAGCTGTTCTGGCCCCAAGCCCAGACCTTACCGGCCGTGTCGAGTGCAAGCGAGTGATACGCGCCCGCCGCGATGGCCTTGATCGTGGGCAGCCCCGTGGCCTGCATCGGCGTGGCCTGGGGCGTGGTGCTGGAGCTGCCGTTGCCGAGCTGGCCGTAGCTGTTCTGGCCCCAGGCCCATACGGTGCCGTCGGAGCTCAGGAAGAGCGTGTGGTTCGCGCCAGCCGCCACGTCTTCCCCGACGCCGCCCGTCGGCTCCAACGTCGAGCCGAGGAGCTCACTTTCCGCGCTGCCGAGAGGGCCCTCCTCGTTCATGTCCGCGGGTGGTTCATCCCCCGACCCGGAGCAGCCCACCGCTGGTGACACGGCCCCTGCCATCAGAACCCCCCCCACGGCGTAGACGCGCAACAGTACGACTCGTTTCAGAATCCACCTCCTTCAGTCGCGCACCCTAGCCTGTCAAACCTTGCAAAAGCAAATCTATGGTAACGGGCACAACGCGAACGACGAAACGGTTGGGCACTAACAATCTGTTGACGCTCCCGCCATCCCATCCCGCGACGTGGACGACCTCGTGCAGGAGGTCTTCCTCACGGCGTGGCGACGCCTCGAATGTCTCGTGACGCCGGAGTCCGCGCGCGCTCCCGCCCCCGCCCCCGCTCCCGCTCCCGCTCCCGCTCCCGCTTCCGCGTCTGCCTCCGCCTCCGCGCACGCTGACCTCGCATTGCGCCCCTTCCAAACCGACCTCCCCGCGCGCGGACCCCTCTCCGCGCCCCTTCCAAGCCGACCTCCGCATACGCCGACCTCGCATCG
>NZ_JARZHH010000151.1 GCF_029946515.1 Polyangium sp. 6x1 | reverse complement strand
TGACCTGGCCCGTTCGATGAACTGCGCATCGCGCAGTTCATCGACCCCGAGTCCAGCGCTTGCGCTGGTCCGGGTGCAGGGGTGGACAACCCCTGCTGGGGCCTGGGGCAAAGCCCCAGCGAAGCGCCAGCTAGAAGCCGAGGTCGTCCGACATCCGCCGCGCCCCCGGCTTCACGGGCGGCGATGCGGGCGGCTTGCGCTGCGCGGCCCACGGGTCTTCGAGCTCCAGGCTCCTCGTCGTCGGCGACGGGGACGCGGGCGACGACGGAACTGGTGGCGAAGCCGGAGGGGCCCCCTCCACCGCTTCGAGCTTCGTCCGCCCATTTTTCACCGTCGCCTTGATCTGCCCTGCCTCGATCATCGCCTGCGCACGTGCTGCGATCGCCTGCGGTGAATCGGCTGCTGCGCGCGCGCGCTCCCGCTCCAGGATCGCCGTCCGCTCGAGCCGCTCGATGTTCTGCCCGACTTCGTCCTGCTTGCGCGAGACGGACTCGGCCCGCGCGGCGGCCTCGCGCCCTACCTCGCCGATGACGCCTGCGAGGTAGGAGAGCTGCTGCCCGACGTACATCTGCCGCCCCTCGAGCGCTGCGAGCCGCGCTTCGGTCGCGCGCGCCTCGGCCCGCAGCTTCTGCACTTCGGCGAGCGCCATGTCCCCCGCGGTGTTGTCCACGCACCCGAGCGTTGCGAACGAGAGCACACCTGCGAAGGGCACGACGAGGCGAAGGAGGGTCGCGAAGAAGTGCTTCGATGCCATGGGCGATCGCGATGGTACCGCGCGCCGAGCACGCAAGGAAAGGCCTCGTGCAGGCTCCCTCACGGGCCTTCCCTTTACGCCTCGACGCGGGTCGGGCATCCTCGGCGCAGGCGAGCCCCATCGACGCGGAGTGCGGCGCTCGTTCCCGAAGACCCTTGGAGACCCTCGACCCGGCCCTCTCGAGCCTGATCACGCGCCCCCCGGAGCAGAGGCGCATCGGACCTTTCGTCCTCGTCGAGCAGCTCGGCGCGGGGGGTTACGCGCCCGTCTGGCTCGCGCGCGAGACCTACGGCAAGGCGGAGCTGCGCACGGCGGCCGTCAAGCTCTTCTCGCTCCACGTGGACGCGAACGATCGGAGTCGCATCCTCGAAGAAGCGCGCGCGCTCTGCCGCGTCGAGCACCCGAACGTCGTGCGTTTCTACACGCTCGCCGTGGACGAAGCGGCTGGGGTCATGGGCCTCGCGATGGAGCACGTCGCCGGGCGATCGCTGGAAGACCGCATCGATGCCGAAGGAAAGCTCTCCGTCGACGAGACGCTGCGCGTCGGCGTGGCCATCGCCTCCGCGCTCGCCGCGGTGCATGGCGCTGGCCTCGTGCACCGCGACGTCAAGCCGAGCAACATCGTCGAAGAGGCGGGCGGCGCGTACAAACTCATCGATTTTGGCATCGCGTCGGCGTCCTCGAGCCCGGCGGCCGTCGAGGATGTGGTGCCGGCGGGGCCGTACGATGGAACCACGCCACGCGCGCTCGCCGCGACCGCGCGGCTCTCGTCGAACCGCATGACGGGCACGTACGGCTACATCGATCCCGCGGTCTTCGGCGCAGGCGCGGTGCCCTCGGCCGCGAGTGATCTCTACGCGCTCGGCGTCACGCTCCACCGTTGCCTCGCGGGCGCGCTGCCCGCCGAGCGCATCGGCGGCGGCGGCCCGCTCGATCCCGGCGTGCTCGCGGGATACACGAAGCCGATGCCCCTCGCCGCGCGCTGCGAGGGCGTCCCGCGCGCGCTCGCCGCGCTCATCGATCACCTGCTCGCGCCGCGGACCGAGGACCGGCCTCCGCGGGCCTCGTGGGTCGCGCACCACTTCGAGCAGATCCGGCGGGATCTCGCGGGCCGCGCGCGCGTCTTGCCCGACGAGGACGAGGGCCCGTTCCGGGGCCTGCGCCGCTTCGAAGCGCGCGACCGCGACGTCTTCTTCGGCCGCACGCCCGAGGTCGCCGCGGCGATCGAGCTCTGCCGCGGCCGCGGGCTTGTCGCGCTCGTCGGCCCGTCGGGCAGCGGAAAATCCAGCCTCGCGCGCGCGGGCCTCTTGCCGGCGCTCGCCGAGGGCGGGATCGTAGGCTGGCCCGAGGCGTGGGACACGGCGATTGCAGAGCCCGGCCGTGATCCACGCGCCGCGATCGCCGCCGCGCTCGCGCCGTTCATCCCGGACGCCGCCACGCTCGCGCCGGGCCCGCTCTACGAGGCCATGGCCCGGCGCGCGAGCGAGGAGGAGCGGGGCCTCGTGCTCTTCGTCGATCAGCTCGAAGAGCTCGTGACCACCTCGTCGGGCGAGGGCCGCGAGGAAGCGGCGGCCCTGCTCGTGCGGATCGGCGCACAGCCCTTGCCCGGCGTGCGCGCCATCGTCGCGGCGCGCAGCGATCTCTTGCATTTGCTCCTCGCGATGGGGGATCTCGGCAACACGATGGCGCGCGGCCTCTGCAAAGTGGAGCCGCTCTCCCCGACGTACTGGCGCGAGAGCGTGGAGCGCGCGCTCGCGTCGTACGGCTACGCGCTCGAGGACGCGGCGCTCGCAAAGGAGCTCTTCGCGGGGATCGATGCGACGGCCGGCGCGATGCCGCTCGTCGAGTTCGCGCTGACCGAGCTCTGGAGCGCGCGCGACAAGGGAAAGAAGCTGCTCTTGCGGTCGGCGCTCGCGGCCGTGGGCGGCGTCGAGGGTGCGCTCGAGCGGCACGCCGAGGCGGTGCTCGCGTCGATGGAGCAGGCCGAGGAGGGCTCGATCGAGGCGACGCGTGCCGTGCTCCTCGCGCTCACGACGGCCGAGGGGACGCGGCGCGTGATGAGCGTGGACGAGCTCGCGGCGATCGCGGGGCCGCGGGCGCGCCACGTGATCGCCGCGCTCGGCGAGGCGCGGCTCGTGGTGCCGGCCGAGGGGCCGGGGCCCGCGGTGACGCTCGCGCACGAGGCGCTGCTCTCGCGCTGGGGAAGGCTCGCGTCGTGGATCGCCGAGGCGAAGGGCGATCGGATGCTCGCCGAGGAGATCGAGCGCGACGCCGCGCGCTTCTCCCGCGACGCGGAGAGCGTGACGCTCTGGCGAGGGCGACGCCTCGAGTTCGCGAAGGAGCTCGTCCGGAGAAACACGCTCCGTTTGTCGGAGGCGGCCGAGCGGTTCATCCAGACGAGCGCGCGCGTCGCGCGACGGGGGACGGTGCTCGCGGCGACGGCGGGGGCGATCGTCGCGGCGTCGATCGTCGTCGGCGGGCTCGGGTACGTGCGGGCCGTGCGCGCCGAGGAGCGGGCGGCCCAGGAGAAGCTCGAGCGCGAGCAGAAGGAGCGCGCCGAGGCCGAGCGGAACGACAAGGAAAAAGCCAAGCTCCTGGAAGAGGTCCGCGCGACGGCGGAGCTCAACAAGGACCTCGAAGAGCGCATCCGCAAGACCCTCTCCAGGCCCACGCAGCCCGACCCCGCGACGAGCGCGTCTCCGACCGCCGCGCCGCAGCCCGCGTTCGCGATCGTGGCGCCGGGCGGAGGCCCGATCCCGAAGGCGGGCTCGCCCGCGCCCGCGTCCCCGACGTCGACCACGGTCCCGGCGAGCGCGCCCGAGCCGCCGGAGACGGCCGCCACGCCGGCCGCGACGGGCGCCGCGGCCTCCACGGCGGCGCCGGCGGGCGTGAAGGGCCCCGAGACGAAACCGGACGACGAATTCTAGTGATGCGCGCTCCCCGAAACGCCTTCGCCATCGGCCTCGTGGTGCTCACCTCTGCCGCCGCGCTCGGCCTCGCGCGCGCTGCGTCCGCCTGCGGCCCCTACCCGCCCGCGCGCGACCTCTCGCCGGCGGACAAGGCCTACGCGCAGAAGCTCTTCCAGGAAGGCCGCGCGCTCGAAGGCGAAGGCAAGCTCGAACGGGCGCTCGCGCGCTACCTCGCCTCCCGCGACATCCTGCCGCGCAAATCGAACACGAAGAACGCCGCCGTTTGCCTCGACAAGCTCGGCCGCGCGCCCGAGGCGATCCCGCTCTACGAGGAGGTGCTCGATCGATTTCGCGGCGAGCTCACGCCCGAGGAGCAAAAAGCCCTCATCGACGACGTGCGTCGGCTGCGCGACCTCGTGGCCACGCTCCACGTCGTCGACGGCGAGGGCTCCCTCTTCGTCGACGGAAGAGAAATCGGCGCCCTGCCGCGCGAATGCCCGCTCTACCTGCCTGCCGGCCGCCACACCGTGCGCGTGAACCGCCGGGCCGTGCTGCTCGATCACGACCTGCCGGCCGGCGAATCCCTCCGCATCGTGGTCGACTCCGAACAGGCGCCCCCGCCCCCTGCGCGCTCGGAGGGCTGGTTCGCCCAGGCCTTCGGCGGCCCCGCGCTCGGCAGCTCCATGGATAGCAATGCCGAGCGCGACGCCGAGGGCAACTGCTCGGACCATTGCCCCTTCGCGACCGGCTTCCTCACGGGCGCGCGCGGCGGATACATCACGGCGAACAACGTCTCCATCGAGCTCTTCACCGGCTTTTTTTCGGTGGAATCGACGTTCGAGCGCACCTTCGCGCGCGACGTCCCGGTCGCCGACGGGATGTCGACCGTCACCTACACGCTCTCGCATCGGCTCTCGCTGCGCGGCCCGTTCATGGGCCCGGCGGTCGGGTATCGGCTCGACCTCAGCCCGCGCTGGACCGCCGTCTTCCGTGGATCCCTCGGCCTCGTCGCCGCGCAATCGTCCGATCCGGTGAGCGGCGTCGGCCGCGACGATCGCGGCAACGCGTCGTCGCTCGTGTTCGCGGGCACGAGCACCGTCCTCCGCACGGCGCCGACGTTCTTCATGCCGGAGGTCGGCATCGAGGCGAAGCTCGGCGGCGTCCGCGTGGGTTTGTCCCTCGGCTACGCGCTTTTCCTGGCGCAAGGAAATGTCTTCAATGGCCGCGCCTTCGACGCGCTCGCCGCGTGCCCCGCCTCGGGCGACAATGGCGTCGCCTGCGCGCCGGAGACCACGGCCGACGTGGCCGGACAGGGGCTGCAAACGGCGCACGGCCTCATGCAGCTCTGGCTCCCTCAGCTCACCTTCGGCTTCTTGCCCTGATCGCCGCGGCGATCCCGACGAGCACGAACAGCCACGCGCCTCGGCCCTCCGCCTCGCCGCCGCGCGCCGCGCACGAATACGCCGGCGGCGGGCCGTCCGCGATGAGCGCGGGCCCGCAGAAGCGGTTGGCCTTGCAGGCGAGGCTCGCGGGGCAATCGACGTCCGACACGCAACGCTCGTAGCACTGCGAGCGGCGACAAACCCCGTCCACGCCGCACGTCGTCCCTTCCTCCGCGCATTGATCGGGCAGCATCACGCAGAAGCCCGCGTCGCTGCACGTGTAGGTATGCCCGTCCGGCTGGCGCGGGTTGCACTCGTCGACGGCGGGCACCTGGCCGCACCTGCACCGGCCGCCGCCGCAGGCCCCGCTCGGACAATCCGTGTCCTTCTCGCAGTGCGGCGGGGCCGGCAGGCACTCCTTGTCGGGACAGATGTACCCGCAGGCGCAGAGCTGCGCGGGGTTGTTCTTGCAGCGCCGGAGCTCGCCCTCGCAGAGATCGCCGCCGCCGCCCGCCCCGCCGGCCGGCGTCTCGGGCCGCAGCGACACCCGCTCGTCCAGGCCGCCCGCGCCGTCCCCGCCCGCGCCGTCCCCGTACGCGCCGAGCAGCACGCCGATGCAGAAGAGCCCGAGGATCACCCGATGGAAGAGGCGACGCCGTTCCGCCATGGGACCCCCTACCTCTTCCTCGGCCGCGGCAGATCGTACTCTTCGAGCCGGGACACGAGCGTCCGCCGCGAGATCCCGAGCATCTCGGCCGCGCGCGTCTGGTTGTGGGCGCATTTCTCCAGCGCGTCGAGGATCCGCTGCCGCTCGTCGACCTGCTTCTGCGCCTCGTGCACGTCGTCCTCCGAGATCGGCTGCGTCGCAGAGCGCACGGCCACGGGCGGCCCCGCATCCGGCGCGGCGACCCGCGCGTGAGGCGGCCCCGACGGTCGCGCGATCCGCGGCGGCAGGTGCTCCGGCAGCACGGTGTCGCCGGCGCAGAGGACCGCGGCCCGCTCCATCGCGTTCTTCAGCTCGCGCACGTTGCCCGGGAACGCGTGCCGTTCGAGCAGCTCCCGCGCCTCCTTCGCGATCGACGGCGCGCCCTTGCGCTCGAGCTTCCTCCACGCGTCTTCGAGGAAGAACGTCGCGAGCTTCGGGATCTCCGCGGTCCGCTCGCGCAGCGGCGGCACGACGAACGTGATCCCGTTCAGCCGGTAGAAGAGGTCCTGCCGGAACGTCCCGCGCAGGGCCTCGGCCTCCAGATCGCGGTTCGTGGCCGCGATGAACCGCACGTCGACGGGCCGGGGCGTGACGGCGCCGATCCGCAAGACCGCGCGATCTTCGAGCACGCGCAGGAGCTTGACCTGCACCGACGGCGAAAGCTCGCCGATCTCGTCGAGCAGCACGGTGCCGCCGTCGGCAGCCTCGAAGAGCCCCTTCTTGTCCTCGGTGGCGCCGGTGAACGAGCCCTTCTTGTGGCCGAAGAGCTCACTCTCGAGCAGCGTCTCGCTGAGCGCGGCGCAGTGCACGGCCACGAACGGCTTCCCCCGTCGCGGCGAGGCCTCGTGGATCGCGCGCGCCAAAATCTCCTTGCCGACGCCGGTCTCGCCGAGCAAGAGCACGTTGAACGGCGACCCCGCGGCCTTGCGCGCCTCCTCGTGCAGCGCGCGCATCCCGGGATCCTCGACGATCACGCGGCCCCCTCCGCTGCGCCGCCCCTCGTCGGCCGCCTTCGGCCCTTCCTCGTGCCGCGCGCGCCGGACGACGGCGATGACGGAGCCGAGCACGATGCAATCCCCGAGCTCGACGAAGAACGTCTCGCCCGGCGCGCGATGCACCCTGCGCGTCTCGACGGCGCTGACCTTGTCCTCGCTCTTGCGCACGAACGTGCCGTTCGCGCTGCCCTTGTCCTCGATACGGAGGACAGGCCCAACATGGAGCACAGCGTGGCGGCGCGAGACGGACGCATCGTCGATGCGCACGTCGTTGCCCTCGCCGCGCCCGATGGTGACGCTGCCCGAATTCGGCAGGACGGTGGCCGCGGCCTCGTCTCCCGCGGCATACACCACGAGCTCGAGCGTCCCTCGTTGCTCCTCCCGATCCGCCTGACCCATCCTGTCGTGATCTCCGAAGGCCGAGGGTACGAGAAAACGAGGGCCGGAGGAAGCGGTGCGTCAGGGGGGTGGGGGCGACGAGCACGTTCACCCGGGATCCACGGGGTGGACGGAGAAGTCGTCGGAAGCGGGAGCCGCCGCGCCGGGGCGCTGCCCCGGGCCCCGCGGGGGCTGTTCGCCCCTCGACCCGAACCAGGGCCAGCCCTGGACCTCTGGGCATCGACTGCGCGAA
>NZ_JARZHH010000150.1 GCF_029946515.1 Polyangium sp. 6x1 | reverse complement strand
CAGCTTGCCCTCGCGCGCCGCCGCCGCGGGCCATCCCCTTCTGCGCCCCACGCACGCCGCCGCTCTGGCCGCCCCGCGCCGCTCCGCCGCTCTGCGACTGCGTCCGCGACGCCCCCTGCCCGCGCGCCGCCGGCGCCTTCTGCGGCGCCGCCGCCTTGCGCGACTGCGTCCGCGACGCCCCGCCCGCCACAGCGCCCGCATTGCGCTTCTGCGCCGCCACCTGCGAGCCACGCTTCGCCGGAGCCGCCTTCGCCGCGCCACGCTTCGCCGCGCCACGCTGGGACGCTGCGCCACGCTGGGACGCCGCGCCACGCTGGGACGCCGCGCCACGCTGCGACGCGCCACGCTTCGCCGCGCCCGCCGCCCGCTTCGGCATCGCCTGGCGCTTCGCCGGCGCGCGCTTGCGCGGAGCCGCGGCCTTCTTCGCCCCGGGCGCCTGCATGGCCACCTGCCGCGCCGCGATGCCGAGGCTCCGCTCCAAGATCGGGCGGTGCCCCTCCGCGAGGCGCTCCGCGAACCGCACCGAGAGCCGCTCGCCGAGGTGCTCGAGCTGCTCACGCCCCATCTCCCCCTCCGCCTGGGGCAGGAGGTCGCTCTCCTCCTCCTCGACGTGGTTCATCACGATGTCCTTGAGCGCGCCGAGCTTGGCCGAGAACGTCTCGTCGCCCACGCTGACCGACATCAGCCGGTAGAGCGCGAAATCCGCCACCGCGTGCTCCTCGAAGGCCTCGCGGATGCGACCGCTCGGGCCGAGCGCCTCCATCGCCGCCGGATAGAAGATCTCTTCCTCGATCGCCGTGTGCGCCGCGAGCGCGTTGGCGAGCTCCTCGCGGAGCGAGGCACGCTCGTCCTCGTCCTCGGCACCCTCGATCTCGCGGAACAACTCTTCGACTTCGCGGTGCTGCTGCTTGAGTAGGTCGGTCGCCTTCATGTCGAGCTCCTCACTGCCGTTCCTTCTCGGCGTGCCGCGCCTCGCCGAGGCGCCGCCCTTCGTGCTCGCGGCTCCTTGCGCGCGGCATGCCAAGGCCCCCCGAGGGCCCACAGAAAAGCGTGGGACGGACGCCGGACTTCCCCCACCCCGCGTCCCGACGGAAGGCCGCGACCCGAGCGAAAGCACGAGCAAACGAGGCAACGAGCCGAGCGTGCGCCGCGAGAAGCACGCACCGCGGAGGCTCGTACCCCGCTCGTCCCACGCGCCGGCGCCCACGAAACGCAGAGCCGCGACCGCGCGCGGCCGGCGCAGTCGATCGCGCGGGTGGCACGGAGGTGCGCACCCAGGGCGCTCGCGAAGGGCGAGCGCGGGCAACAATGGAGCAGGCGGCTAGGGCGCGGCCGACGCCTCGCCCGCCACGAACTCGAACGACGGGGGGTGGGTCGAGACCATGCGGATCACGACGGCATCGTGGTCAGGCGCGCCCGACCCGATCACGAACGGATCGACGCCGGCGTCGATCGCCGCGCCAAAATCCACGGCGGAAAACCAGGATGCGACGTCGAACCGGACCTCGATCCGCGAGGTCGCCTCGGTGACCGTTCCCTCGGCCTTGGTGGTCGGCACGGCGCGCTGGCCCTGAAAAAGCGGGGCGACATCGATGTCGGCCTCGAACCGGACGGACGCGCCGGCGCGGCTCGCCACGCCCCGCACGCGCGCCGAATGCCCGCCCGGCGCCTCGGGCGAAGCCGTGGCGCCGTCCTCCGGCAAGAACCAGTGAATTCCGTGGTCGTACGACACACTGCGCACGTCCCCCGCGAACCCCTCGTACGTGCCGAGCGGCGTCTGCCCGGCTTCGAGGAGGTCGATCGTCGTGATTCGTCGGATTTCGCCGACCGCGACCTCGCAAAGGGTGGCGGAGGCGGAGTCGCTGGCGCAGAAATATGCGGGACCAAAGGCCACGCGCGCCTCATCCAGGGTGACGGTGACGTCGTCCACGACGAATTCGTTCGTCGCGGGAGAAACGAAGTACGCCGGGAACGAGACCTCGGGTTGGCCGGTGCCGGAGCCGCAGGCGGCGAGGACGGGGACAAACGGCAGGAGCGACCGCAAAAGACGCTGCATGGGGGACCTCCGGCTCAAAGGTGGAAGGTCAGATTGCCGAGGATCGTGAGCGGCGATCCGGCGGAAATGTGGCGCGCGGGCAGATGCGAGGGAATGCCGCTCGTCTGCCAGTCGGAGACGAACACATACTCGGTGTCCGCGTACCGAGCGTTCAAGAGGTTCGTGGCGTCGACGCCGACCTCCACGAAATCGCGGCGCAAGCCGAGCGAAGCGTCGACGACGAAGACGGCGCGCGCCTCCTGGGCATACGGGAGCGGGCGCGGCGAGAGGAAGGTGGCGCCATACCCGGCGCGGGCGACGAGGGGTTTGCCGCGGAACGTGCCGAGGGCGCGGCGATAGGAGACGTCGGTCCGCACGACGACGGGCGGAACGTAGGGGAGCGATTGCCCTTCGACATAGGCCGGTCGGGGGTTTTCCGGGGTCGGCGGGGGCGGAGAATCGAGGGTGGCCCGGACGAACGTGCCGCTGATCGAGGCATGCAGGCCGTTCGAGGGATTGGCCTGGAGGTAGGCGACGAGGCCGCGGCGGGTGGTCGGACCAATACGTTCGAGCCGGCCTTCCTCGGCGTCGAAGGCGAGGTCGTAGGAGAGGCGGGTCTCGTAGGCGACGAGGGTGGCCGAGATGCGGGCGGGTTCGTATTGAAAACGCGCGCCGGCCTCGTAGCTGTGGACCGTGGCGAAGGGCGCCTGCTCGCCCTCTTCGAGCTGCCGGGCCTGCGGGGAGCGATACCCGCGGCCATAAGCGGCGAAGAGGCGCAAGGAGGGCCAAGGGTCGACCTCGAGCGTGGCGCGCGGGCCCCAGGCGATGCCCGCGGCGGTGCGGCGATAGCCGATGAAATGGGTCTCTTCGCGGTTCGGCGGGGTGCGGTTGCCGAGGCGGTCGTCGATGTCGAAGGAGATGAAGTCGGCGCGGAGGCCGCCGCGCAGGCGCGCCCAGCGGGAGAAGGTGAACAAGGCGTCGGCAAAGGCGCCCAGGCGGAGCGAGCGGACGGTGGCGTCGACGCGGCGGTCCCAGGTCTCGTTTTGCGGGGCTTCGAGGAGGTTCTGGGCCTGGTCGATGGAATGGGCTTCGGCGTCCGCGCCGAGGGTGAGCTGGGACTTGAGCCAGGAGGCCGCCTCGTAACGGCGGGTGCGATACGAGGCGCGGGCGCCAAAGCCGCCGTCGTCGTTCGATTGCTCGATGAGATCGCCGCGTCCTGCCCAGGTGGGCTCGAGGCGGGAGCGCTGGGTGTAGCCGGTGAAATTGAGGCGGCTGCGGTAGGTGGCATACGCGCCCCAGAGGCCAAAGGAGGCCTCGGAGTTGTCGTCGCCGGTGCGCTGGAGGGAGAAGCTCGCCTGCGTGCGGGTGGCCGCGGCGGATTGCGAGCGGGCGGAGACGTCGGGGTAGGCGTCGTAGAAATCGACGACCCGGCGGTCGATGTCGTCGCGGCGGAGGACGCCCGCGACGCCGCCGCGCGCGCCATACGCGGAGAGGTGGACGAGGGCGGAGAGGTCGCCGGGAAGCTCGAATCGGTATTGTCCGGTAAAACCACCCGAGACGCTGCCGCGGACGCCGTCGCCGAAGCCGTCCGTGGTGCGGACGACGGCGGCGCCGAAGGTCTCTTCGGACTGGCCGGCAGGCGCGAAGATGGCGACGAGGCGCTTCGTGTCGAAGGAGCCATACGACGCGGTGGCGCGGACGCCGCGCTCCTCGACGCCGAGGTCGAAATCGACGCTGCCCGCGACGGCGAAATCACCCTGGTGCGGATCGTAGACGCCCTCGACGACGCGCACGCGGAGCACGGTCTCGGGGATCAGGACATTGAGGTCGGCATACCCCTGGCCGTGCACGTGCGAGGGCTGATTGAGGGGGATCGTGCCGCCGAGGGTGAACTGGATGTCCTGGCCATGATCGGCGTCGAATCCGCGGAGAGAGACGCGCTGGGCGACGGCGTCGCCCTCGGGCCGCATGACGTGAAAGCCGGGCGCGGACTTGATGAGGTCGGCCGCGGTGGGGCGCGGGGCGCTGTCGAGGACGGCGCGGCCGAGGCGGAAATCGGAGGCGCCGCGGCGCGGAGGGTTCGGCCGGCCCTGGACGTGAATCTCGATGGGTTTGCCCGGCTCGGCGACGGCATGCGGCAAAGCGAGGCCCGAGTCGAGCTCGGCAGGCTGTTCGCCGTGGGTATGGGTGTGTTTGTCCGGGCGTGGTTTGTCCGCAGGGCGCGGTTTGTCCGCCGGCGGGCCGGGCGGAGGGGCCGTGCCCGCGTCCGGGGGCGTGGCGTCGGTCGGCGCGCCCGGCGGGACCGGGACGGGCGGATGCGGCTCGGGCGCAAAATGGAAGGGGACGCGAATGCGGGCGCGGATCGGGACGCCGTCGCGTGTGGCCGGGCTGAAGCGCCAGCGACGGACGGCGGCGAGGGCCGCGTCGTCGAAGGCTTCACCGCCGGAGACGGCGATCTGGGCGTCGCCGACGGTGCCGTTGCGCTCGACGGTGACGAGGACCTCGACGGTGGTGTCGACGCCCTGCGCGAGCTTGTCCGGGGGATAGACGGCGTCGACGTGCTCGACGACCGTGGGAAGGGTGACGTTCGCCTGGCCGGCCGGCGCCTTGGGGGCGGGCGCTTGGGCAAACGCGGGGCGCGAGGCGAGGAGACCCGCCGCCAGGGCGATGGCGTGTGACCATCGAGACAAAACGAACCTCAACCGATCCTCCGTCGGGCCCCTTCGGAACGGTGCTTTACACGCGGAGGGCGGGGAACGAAACGCGAAAATCGCGCGGGGATGCGGATCTCACTCGATCGTCCCCCACACCCGCAGCGCCGCCGCCGTGTCCGGGTCGATCGTCGCCGGCTCCCGCTTCTGCAGGTCCGACCGGGTCGACTGGTCGCGCGCCATGATCCGGCGGAAGAGCGCCTGCGCCGCGAACGGGAGGGTCTCGCGGCGGTTGAAGGCGCACGTCGGGTCGAGCTCGAGGTCGCAGAGGAACGGCGCGGCGTCGTAGCGGCCCGTCATGATGAGCTGGCCCCAGCGAGCCGAGAAGCGGTCGTCGAGGGTCGCGATCTGCGGCTCGAAGGAGGAGTCTTCGAGGCCGGAGGCGACGGCCGAGAGGTCGCGGCCGAGGCCAGGGCGCGAGAAGGAGATGCCGAGCGCGGAGAGGGTCGTCTGGCTGAGGTCCCAGATCTCGGTGGGGAGGTTGACGTGCGCGCCGCCATACCGGGCGTCCGGGAAGCGGACGTAGAGCGGGAGGGTGAGGTGAGGCTCGGCGAGGTCGTCGCCCTCGGCGTAGAGCGAGGCGGCGCCGGCGGCGACGTCGCCCGTGACGACGAAGACGGTGCTCTCCCAGAGGCCGGCGGTCTTGAGGGCGGTGACGAGGCCGCCGAGGGCGCGGTCTTGCGCGGCCATGGCGGCGCCTTCGAGGGCCCGGACGCGTTCCTGGTCCTGCGCGGAGATGGCGTCCTTCTTGTCTCTCTTTTTCCGCAAGGTCGCGAGCTGCTGCGCCCCGCGGCGCGGCTCGATGACGCCGGTGTAGGTGCTCGGCGGGAGCTGCGATTGCTCCTTCGGCGAGACGTCCCAAGGCGGATGTCCGCCGCGGGCATGGACGACGAGGAGGAGGCGCGCTTCGGGCGATTGGCGAAGGACGTCGGTGAGCCAGGTGGCGGCGGCGTCGAGGGGCGCGGTGGCCGGGTCGTTGCCGTAGGGGGGATATTGGGCGAAATGCTCCCAGCCCTCGCCAAAGCCGAACGATTTGAAGGTGGCCGGGACGCCGGTGAACATGGCCGCCCGAATGCTGGCGTCGTGGGCGACGGCGCCGAGCGTGGTGTTCGAGGCCGGCATGCGCGCGCCGAAATCGGTGAGGGTATGCGCGCGTGGCGGCATGGCCGTGAGCAGGGAGCCGACGACGCTGCCCGGGAAGGTGGTCGGGGCGCGGTGGCGGTGGAAGGTGGTCGCCGTGAGGGCGAGCTCGGAGAGGGTGGGGAGCTGCGGCGTGGGGCCGGCATGCCACGGCGGGAGGCTGTCGCGGTCGAGGCCGTTCATGACGACGAGGACGACGGCGCGGGCCTTGGCAGTGGCCGGCGGAGGAGCCGCGGGCAGGACGAGGACCGGGTCGCCGAAGAGAACGCGGGCGCCCTGGGAGGTGCCCTCGGCGCGGAGCTCGAGGGTGGCGAGGGGGCCGCCCTGGAGGTCGAGGGGGAGGTCGAGGTCGGTCCAGGTGGCCTTGTCGCCGCCGGTGAGGTGCTGGGTGAGGACGTCGACGGGCTTCTGGCCGTCCCGGAGGAGGCGGACGCGGGCGTCGGCCTCACCGGGGCCGAGGACGCCGACGGAGGTGCGGAGGCGCGCGCCCGGCGGGAGGCGGAGGGTGCAGCGGACGGCGCCCGGGCCGCGGAGGGCGATCGAGCGGTGCGGAACGCCGGAGAGCGCGGCTTCCCGGAGGAGGACGTCACGCAGGGTGGGCGGGCCGTAGGTGGCGGTGCTCTCGTCGGGGACGCCGATGCGGATCCAGTCGAGGTCGACGAGGGGATCGCCGCTCTTGGCGCGGCCCATGAAGCGGAAGGTGAGGGTGTGGACGCCGGGATCGACGGGGAGCGTGGTGGCCCCGGTGGTGGCGATGCGGATCTGGTCGCGCTGGAAGTTGAGGGTGCCGAGGGGCTGATCGTCGAGCGAGACGGTGGCCGCGCGGGCGCCGAGGCCCATGGAGCGGGCGGCGACGAAGATGGGGCTCGCCTCCGGCAGGACGAAGGTGACGCGCAGGGTGCGGTTCGAGACGCGCATCCAGGTGGAAGCGTCGTGCTCGATGGGATCGACGCCCCGCGGAGCGACGCCGGTCCAGGCGAAGCGGCCGACCATGGCGTCGGTGCCGGTGTCGAGGAGCAGGCCGCGATGTTCGAGGTCGCAGCCGGGGAGCTGGTCGACGAGGTCGGCGACGATGCGGGCGGGCGCCGGCGGCTGGGGTGCGACGGCGCTGGTGGTGGGCGCGGGGGTGCCCTGCTCCTGGCTCTTGCCAGGGCCGCAAGCGCTCGCGCCGAGGGCGAGGGCGAGGAGGGACGAGAGGACGAGCGGGGCGGAAGGCGTCAACGCGACCAGGGTGGCGCGATGCGCAGGCGCGTCAAGCGCCCTTCCTTGACGAGGGCGAACCGGACGCGCTCCTCGCCGCGGAGGCGGACGCGGATCTCGTACGGGTCCTTCTTGGGGGCGAGCTTCGACTGGACGATGGGGCCGTTCCCGGCGAGCTGGCCGTCGACGTAAATCGAATCACTCGGACCGGCCACGACCTCGAGGAGCCCCTGGCCCGCGGGGACCTTGTCCTCGGCGCGGAGGGGGAGGTCCTGGGGCATGACGGGGAAGTCGGCGGTGTCGCCCTCGCGCCGGTCGCGCGGGGTCGTCGCGGCCGCGGCGGGCTCGGGCGCGGGCGCGGGCGCGGCCTCGGCTGCGGGCGGGCCTTCGGCGGTGACGGTCGGCGCCGGGAGCGCCGCGGGCGCGG
>NZ_JARZHH010000014.1 GCF_029946515.1 Polyangium sp. 6x1 | reverse complement strand
GCCGCCGGCGCCGCCCGCGCCGGAGCCGCCCGCGCCGCCCGTGCCCGAGGACGACGACGAGCCGCCTCCGGCGCCTCCCGTGCCGCCGGCCCCGCCGGCCCCATTGCCGTCGCACGTCCCGACCTTGGCCTCGTCGCCGCTCGCGGGCGCGCCGAACGTCGACACCTCCGCGGCCATTTCGAGATTCGTGGTGCCGAGCGCGAGATCCGCCGTGAACGGGTCGAACTTGATGGGCTTGATGCCGGGGATCTTGATCTCGATGCTCGGCTGGATGATGAGCGACCCGGCGCGCACGATGTCGCCTTCGTAGGCCACGTGGGTCCCGTCGATCGCGGCGCAGGTGCCGGTGAACCCGATCTCGACGTAGCTCCCTTCCAGGACATCGAGGACGAGCGAGCCAGGGACGGGAGAGGGGAGCGGGATATCGGGCAATCGCACCGCCGGGATCAGCGCCTTCGTCGTGACGCCCGTGCCGATCGAGAACGGGTCGTACGCCGTGCTCCCTTCGAATTTGATCTCGACGTTGTCGAGGCCGGGAATCGGGCCATCGTACGAAACCGAAGGGAGGTCGACCTTGAGCGTACCCACCATCGAAAACCCACCGGCAATCGCGACCTTGCCGCTGCCCGGCAGGCCCGTGAGCTTGGGCGCCTCCTTCGAGCCGCTCGGCGTCGTGTTGGCGTCCACCGTCGCCGCCCCCTTGGCCTTGAGCTCGAACGACGCCTGCACCTTCGAGTCCTTGGGCAAAAGGCCCGTGGCGTAGGAGAATCCGGGGAGGAGCTCCGATTCTCCGTGCAGGGGCAATACGACGGACTCCGACGCTGTCGACGCAGCGGTGCCGTCGTCGCCACAGGCGCCGAGCGAGGCGACGATGGCGGCAGCGACGACGAAGAAGCTCTTGCGGACCATGATGTCTGTACTCCGTTGGGTTGAAGTGCCCGGAGCGCGCATCGCCGGCGTTGGGGGGGGTAACCCGCGGCCGAGGGGACTCGCGATCCGGTCGCCCAGACCTGGCCCGAAGGAGGCTGCGAAGGAACTTACATGGGGCTTACATGGCCGTTCGAGCCCGGTAAGCGGGCGCGAAAGCCCTACCGCAACACCTCGGCGCGAATCGCCCGATACGACATCGCCAGGCGCCCGGCGCCGAGCTGCCCGCCTTCGTCGAGCCCCCAGCACCACAGATGCTCGTCGTCCGTGAGGGCGCACGCGTGCTCGTATCCGACGCCAATGCGCGTCGCCGGCCGCGGCAAAGGCACGGTCTGCACGGCGCCCGGGGGGCGAGGGCCGGGCACGTGCATGTCCGTCCCCCAGCAATGGACCTTCCCCGCGTGGATCGCGCAAAACATCTCGTCCGCGCCTGCGATCGCCTCCGCCTGCGGCAGCCCGTCGATGGCGTGGGCCGAGGTCGGTCGGATGTTCGGCGTGCCGTGCTTGATATCGAGCTCGAAGCAGCGCAGCGCGCCGCCGGAGAGGGCGCAGAACGTCGAGGAGCCACCGGAGAGGGCGGTCACGCCGGTGAGGCCCGCGATCTTCGTGACCCGCGGCGCGGGCGGCGCTTCGGCGAAATCCTGATCGGCGTCGAAGCGATGGTCGTGGAAACAGGCGACGTGACGGTCTGCGCCCTGGATCACGCACATCGAATCGGCGGAGGCCTCGATCGAGACCGCGCCCGAGATGCCGGGCACCTTTTGCCAGGTGTCGCCGTGATATCCACCCGCCTCGCCGAGGTAAAACAGGCACGACGCCCCGCCGCCGACGAGCGCGCACACGTTGTCGATGCGATCGGTGGCAAAATCGGTCGCCTGGCCCGACAAGGCCGGGAGCCGGTCGCTGTCCCATTGCGACGCGAGGGTGCAATGGCGAAGGTTGTCCGGGTCCTTGCAGCGGTCGATCTTCTTGAAGAACCCGCAACGCACGTCGCCGCGCGGAAGAAGCCCGCAAACGGTGCTTTGACCGAGGTCCATGGCCACGACGCGGTCCGAAAAGCTCGCCTTCTGTGGCCACGGCCCAGGGTCGTGGTCGCCGCCCCAGCAGGAGATCTCGCCGCCGGCGAGGACACACGTACGATCCGACCCGCCCAGGATGTCCGTCACGCCCCGAAAGACGCCGACGTCCACGGGGGTCGTTCGGTGGAGAGGTTTGCCGTCGCCGAGCTGGCCCTCTCGATTGTGGCCCCAGCAAAACACGTCGCCGTCCGATTCGAGCGCGCAGGTATGGTCGTCCGAGAGCGCGAGATCGACGGCGTCGCTCACGCCGACGACGGGCACGGCGCCGCCCACGAGCGGCGCGTCGGGATCGATGCCAGTTTCGCCATGGTAGGCGTGTCCCCAGCAGGCCACCCGCCCGGTCGCGTCGATGGCGCAGACGCGACCCACGCCCGCCTGGACCCGCCGCGCGCCGCGCGCGAAGGCAGGCATGTCGAGCTCGGGGAGGATGTGCCCATGGAAATCGGTGCCGAGGCAAAGCGGCGCGCCGTCCGTCTCGAAGCACGCATTGCCTCTTGCGGCGGACACGCGCCGGAACGATTTCGCGCCCGATCCCTCTTTCACGGCGACGGGGACCCACGAAGGCGCCTCGTCCTCCCTCCACGGGAGCTTCCCTTTGCATTGCGCCGCGCCGTTCTTTCGCGTGACGCAGACGTGGTTTTCCTCCGGCGCGATCGACGTGACGTCGCGGAGGCCGAGGCGAATCGCCTCGGTATCGGAGGTGTTTTCATTCTTGCCGAGCCAGCCCGCGTCGCCCCAGCAGGCCGCGTCTCCGTCACGGAGGATGGCGCAGCCTACCCTGTCCTGGACGACGATCCCCGTGGCATCCGTGATCCCGGTGATGGGACGCTCGCGGTTCGTGTTCGGATCGCTATACACCCAGCCCCAGCAGGAAACGGCCCCGGATTCGGTGAGCGCGCACGTGAAGGAGGATCCGGCCGCGAGATCGACGATACGCTGCTCGAGCACGACGTCGGCGACGCGGGTGGTTTCGGCGGATCCCGGTGCGAGCTGCTGCAGATCGTTATGCCCGGCGCAACGGGCGATGCCCTCCGAGCCGAGCACGCAGGTATGGCCGTTCCCCGCGACCACGCGGCGGACCTGACCGAGTTTCCGGGGCGCGGAGGGGGCGGCGGGGGAGGAGCTGGCCGGTGGGATGGGGGTTGCGGCGGTCGGCCCAAGGCGTGGGGCGGCGGTTGGGGGCAGGGTTTTTCCGGATGCAGCGGGGCGGCTGCATCCGGCGAGCGCGAGGAGGAGCAGGGGCACGTGAAGGCGGGCGCGAGGCACGCGGGGACGGTATTCGGAAGGAGGACGGCTGTCACGCCGGAAGCGGAGGCGGAGTCGAATTCCGCTCCGGTAGCTCTGCGTCCGTCAAGTCCTCGGAACCACGGCATTTCTTGACAGAAGGGCGCCTCGGTTCGCGCTCCCCTGGTGCCCTTTCCGGTGCCTTTTCTTCGGCGTAGCCCCCCAACTCGGGGATCACCTCGACCATGGGGCGGCACTCCCCAAGCCCCAACTCTGCCGCCGTGCGGGCGACGCGCCGGTAACGGTTGATCATCTGATGGACGGGCAGGTCGGTCCCACGCGCTCCGCCTTTGCGCGCGTCGTGCCATGCGAAACACCCGCGCGATGTCGCTCATCTCATCCATCGCGCCATGGCGGCCGCCAGCCTCCGGCAAACGAGATCGTGAAACCGAGCTCGATCGAGGCCGCCCTCTCCCTGACATGCCCGCGCTCGGCGTGTGTGCGCATCAGGACGCTCGCGATGCAGCGCCCACAGCTTCGCTGCGACCTCGTCGGTGGTGAGGACTCCCGTTGCCCGTGTCGTAGACCATGCCGGGACGATCCGAGTTCGAACGATTGAGGATCAGGTCGAGCCGCGGCCGGCATCTCCGCTTACCGTCTCAGTGCTGTTGCCGATCATAGCGCGCGCGTGCCTCAACGATCCTGGCGCTGTTGGTGAGCGCCCACCGTGCAAGCGCATCGAGTGGTTCCATCACCTCCTTGCCCAGCTCCGTCAGCGCATAGTCGACCCGTGGCGGGATGGTTGGGGTGAGTGCGCGAGAGACGAATCCATCACGCTCCAAATTGCGAAGTGTGCTCGTCAGCATCTTCTTGGAAATGGATTCGATCTGGCGTTCGAGCTCGGAATATCGCATCGGACGCTCGCGCAGCAGAACGATAATCAATACGGACCATTTGTCTCCTATATGGCCTAGAATGTTTCCCACCAGCTGACAGGTCTCCAGAGGAATATCGACGTTCCCTAGTCTCATCAAAGTGCCTCCTTCACGGCCCACCCGTCTTCGTTGTATACCAAGGTCTCAAGTGGAGACCAAAGAGATGTCTGAAGAAAATCACACGCTTGCTGAAGCGACGCTCGCACCAGGGGTGGTGCTGGTGACGGGAGGGACGGGCTACCTGGCGGGCTGGACCATCATCCGACTGCTCGAGGAAGGTTACGCCGTCCGCGCGACAGTTCGATCCATCGACAGCGAGCAAGGCTTGCGGAGTCGCCTGTCACGATACACCAGCCGACTTGATCGTCTGACACTCCACAAGGCTGACCTGTTAGATGACGCTGGATGGGCGAGCGCCCTCGAGAATGTCGATTACGTCCTTCATCAAGCGTCGCCCATGTCAGGCAAAACCGTCATCAAAGCCGCTCGGGAGGGTACGCGACGCGTCCTGAAGGCCAGTGCTGTTGCAGGCGTCAAGCGTGTGGTCCTGACGTCCTCAGGATTGGCTGCAAGTCGACCAACGCCGGGGTCCCTCCCGCCGGGCCAGCCCATCGACGAGAGCTCTTGGACCGACGTAAACCAGCCTGGCGTCGGTGACTACATGCGTGCCAAAACGCTTGCCGAGCAGGACGCATGGGCCTTTGTACGTAGTGCCGGTGTCGATCTTGAACTAGTCACTATCCTCCCTGGATTTATCCAGGGGCCTGCACTCGGCGGCACCTATTCCGACTCGGTAGGCTTGGTTGCAAGCATGCTGAATGGGAAGATGCCAGCACTGCCAAATATCGGACTTGGGATCGTCGATATTCGTGATCTCGTTGACCTCCATCTTCTTGCCATGTGTTCGCCAAACGCCGCCGGAGAGCGCTTTATCGCATGCGGTGATTTTCTGTGGTTCCGTGACATTGCTGCCATCCTGAAAGACCATTTCGGCGATCGTGCTTCGAAGGTTTCGGTCCGACGCATGCCGGATTGGCTCGTCAAGCTGCTCGGCGTCTTCAATCCACAGATTGCGGGGATGGTCCCGGAGCTGGGGAATACCTCCAAGCTGAGCTCGGACAAGGCGCTCCGAGCTCTTGGATGGGCCACACGTCCCGCGATCGAGTCCATTATCGCGGCGGGTGAGAGCCTTCTCGCTGATCAGAAGCTTGGAGCGGCCTCGTCGAAAACCTCATAGTTGCTTGGTTGCATCCTGTCACCGATGCGGCAAGCGACATTCCCGCACGAGCTGGGCAAGACTGGATCTTGAACGCCGTATCGAACGGAGCGAGGTCGCAGATCTGGTCTTGAATTGGCCGCCGAATCAATGCGTCGAAGTTCGTCCGATGTGCAGGCATACCAAGGAAACACTCGGCGAGTTCGGCCTTCGGAACGCGAAGCGTCACCAAGATCGTCTCGCCGGAAGGGTCATCGACTACACCGTGCCGCTTCTTCAGCTCGCGGGCTTCGTCCCGTCGGGAGCTTCTGCGGCAGGCGCTCGGCCATCGCGCATGCCGCGCGGGGCACGCGGTGCTGTACGTCGCGGCGAACGACATGCTTGCGGCAGCTCCGCGCGGCCCGCGCCGACGGCAGCCACGACCGCAGGATGCTGCGCTTCACGACGCCGAAGCTCCTGATCGTCGACGACCTGGGGCTGCGGCCGTTATCGGGGGACGAACCGCTGGACCTCTACGAAATCATCCGACAGCGCTACGAGCGGGCCGCGACGATCCTCACGTCGAACCGCTCGGTCGAAGAGCTCGCGCAGCTCTTCGGTGACCCACTGCTCGGGAGTGCGGCGATGGACCGCCTTCTCCATCACGCCCACGTGCTCGAGCTCGTGGGTGACTCGTACCGAAACCCGCCGCCAGCGCGCGGTCGAAAGAAAGGAGGAAATTCAATGAAGGGGGTGCGTGATGAATCGTGAAGGAGAGGGCCGGGATCCGATTGGCCGACCCGAGGTCGCGTCACGCCAGGCCGCTCCGGAAGGTGCGCGAGCAACGCGCAGGCCGGCTCGTCCGGATCCGATTCGGCGACCCGCGCGCGTACCGGCGAGAGGGCCGAATTGCGCCAGGTCGAGGGGCCCGAGCGTGGGATCCGTTTGGCCGACCCGGACCGGATCCGGTAAGGCGGTCCTTGACAGCGCAGACGGCGTTGCGCGCCGAGCTCATCCTGATACGTTCGGCGGGCGAGGAGATAGGAAACCGATGAGCGTGTACAGCGCGACCTTCGTCAAGAGACTGCTTCACGAGCCCGATTTCTTCGCCATGACGTGCCGCGCTGCTGAAGCGCTGCTCACGGAGTGGCGGAAGGCCGTGTCGGCTCGCAGAACCTGGCATTACGCCGTGCGCGAATATGCAGCTTCAGCCTGGATTCGAATCGACGGCACGCTCCAACGCGAGACCGAGCAGGCTCTCTCCGACGCCCTCTCCACCGACGTGCTGGGCGTCTACGCCATAGACGAGCATCGACTTGAATTCTCGCTCGCGCTCTTTCGCAGTGGGCGAGAGGTGCGTTCTCTTCGCCAGAACGACGAAAGCACCTGGACCTTGGTTCGTGGTCAGGAACAGGATTGGGAAGCCGCGGCGTTCTTCTCGGACGACGACCTGGCGTCCTACGTGCGGTTCGCGCAAAGCGAGAGCCGCCGGGGCGAGCGTCGACGCGTGTTCGCCGGTCGGCGTATTGTCGAAGGGGCTGACGTCCCTTGGATGGCGGACTGGAAGGCTCTGAAGAGACTTTCTCGGCAGATTGGGCTACCCTGGCTGCAAGAGGACGACTCCCCTTCAACTCAGCACGCGATCCCGCCGCTCTGAGAATGGAAGGCGAAGAAGAAAGAGTGATTCGCGCCCCCCTCGTGGTATGAGAGGCCCCCGCACGCCGCGACCTACCGCCGTTTCATAGCGCGAATGAGCTTGCCCACGGCGTCATGTGCAGCCCTTGCGGCTGCCGTGGCATTGGTGTCGCGCATCATCCCGAAGAGGCGTGTTGCGGCGTCGTGGGCGACCGTCGCAGCGTCGACGTCGCCTGCCGCCGCCGCTGTGACCTCGCCTTGCACGAGCACCGCGAGAAGCGTCGTGCGCGGGTCGGCTTCTGGGATGCCCCAAAGGGCGGCGACGGGGTCCAAAGTGGCACCAACTCGGGCCAACAGGGGGGATCCGTCGTCAGCGGGAGAGGGATCCTGCGGGTTACGGCGAGTTAAGGCCCCCGGAATCCGAGGCGGAGGCGGAGGCGGAGGCGGCGGCGGAGGCGGAGGCGGAGGCGGAGGCGGCAAGCGAAATCTAGTTGTGTACCGTTCTCGAGGAAGGGAGGCAGGTTGTGCGCCCGGGCTTGTCAGTCCCCGGGGGGCGGCTGTTCCGCCGGCTGCGGGTAATCCCAGTCGCCCCCAAGGACGAACCGCTGCACCAGTTGGGGGCGCATATCGGGCGTATCGCTCGAGTGATAAAACACCGTGGGGCTCGTGAACCAATCGTACGAGCCTTTCCCCAGGCCAGAGCGGCCGAGATCCTCGACGCGCAATGAAAGCGCCTCGACCGGGGTACGGTTCTTCGGCTTCTTACCGTAGTACATGTCCCGTGCGGTCAGGTCCTCGTCGACCCAGGGGATCTCCGGAAAAAGGAAAGGAAAAACCACCACGTCGTCGTCGACGCTCTTCGTGAGCGCAGGCCCGAGCGGATCGGCGTGATGATCGAGCAAGGTGACAGTGATCGGCCCCAGCGGGCGATCGGCGGCGAGCACGAGCCGTGCCTCGAGCTTGCCGTCCTTGATGCAATGAAAAAGCTGACCGCCAAGGCCGAGCTTCGGATCGCTCCAGGGTTTGGCCGCGAAGCTCTCCCGGAACGGATCATGTTTGTCGAGGTAATTTTGAGCAGCTTGGTCGTCGAGGCGCTCGGCGATGGGGGTCTTCGCCTCGTAGCCGCGCGCGACAGGGCCGACCATGGCCCGAGGCTCCCCGCCCGTGTCCACGATGAACACCCCGAGACGCAGCCCGTCCACGCCTAGATGAGCCACCTTTCCCGCGTTCGTCAGCGTGAAGTAATCGGCGACGAGGGAGGCGGGGCGCATGGCGCCGTCCTCGCGGTCCTCGAACATGTCGAAGTACCATCCGGTCCATTTCGGTGGGTCGCCGCTGTCGGAGTATCCACCTTCAGGGATGTACTCGGACACCATGCCGAGCCATTGGGCTTGCGTCGGCGTGGGCGCGCCACGCGAGGCTTCCGTCTTCGAGATGGCGGAGAGCACGCGCAGCACGCGCAGGAGCCCCTCGAAGCCGCCGCCCGCGACCTTTCGAAGGCGCTCGGTGTGCGCGATCAAGGCGTCGTAGAAAGGCGCGGCCGGCTCGACGTACGCATCGGGAATGGCGCAACCATAAGCGTCGTAGCCCTGCCCCTGGAGCAAAATGAATGTGTGGCGGAGCTGGGCATACCCGACGAGCGCCGACGACATTCGCATATCGGCGAACGCCTCACGCTGCATGAACGAAGGGAACAGGCCCCGCGGCTTCTCGGCGAGCGAGAGCACCGCACCGAGGAAGCTGCCGGCCACGTCCAGGCTCTGGTTCGTCCGTGCCTTCATCTCCGCGCGCGCCGCGTCGAGCTCGCCCTTCAACCGCGAATGATTTTCGAGATCCTTCTTCAAGTACGAGGCGGCGCGGTCATGGCCGAGCACGTACCCCACGTCTGCTGCGCCGAGATCGAACCGGCCAGGCGTCGCGTCGTGGACCAGCCGCCCGAGCGGCGCGATGTCCGGCGTGATGCGCGAGCCGAAGAGCGTCGTGATGACCGGCAGATCCCTCACGCCTTGGGGCATGAAATGGACGCGCGCCGTGCGCCGATATCCATCGCCGATAGCCCGCTTGAGCTTTTCGGGGGCGTCCGGGGTCGTCGCGGTAAAGCCATTCTTGTCCATGAGCGAGAGGAGCTCCGGGATCCCCACGTCCTCGCGATGTCCCCCGAAAGCGCTGTAAACCTCCTCGAACTGGGCGAGCTCGGTGAGCGCGCCCGAGCGGCGGAAGAGGTCCGCCAGCGCGAGCGCATCCCTGATCTCGCGAGGCGTCTCCCGGGGATCCGGCGATGCTTCCGGGTGCGAGCTGCGCGAGCCACGCGAGACGAGGTTCCATTCGAGTTGCGTGAGCCACGTCATGGCCTTGAAGTACGGCCCGGGGTTCCACCACCCGGGGTCACCAACGGCGTAATGGCCGCGCGGCGTATACTGCGAGAAATCGACCATCCGCCTCCGGCCGAAGATCTCGATGGGCTGTAGTTGCTTCTCCTCGCTTTGAATGGCGCCGACCACCGCGCTCACGGCTTTGTCCTGGCCAAACAGGGAGGTCGTTTCGTGCTCGAACTCGTTTTCCTTGTTCAATTGGGCCGGGACGGCGAGATAGAGATCGAGATCTTTTCGCGTCGTCTCGTCGTAAATGCCTTTCGACGCCGCGAGCGTTTTTTGCAGCTTCTCGAGCATCTTCTGGAGCGCCGGCGCGAGCCGCGATCGTTCGGCCGTGCCGAGCACCGCGTCCGTGGCGACGTACGCCGCGTGCAGGATGGAATCGACGCCGACCCAGAGCGGCAGCTCCTCCTGGAACACGTCATGGAACGCACCCGCGTAATCGAGGTAGGGAAGGCGATCGAGGACCACGAACCCGTTCTTCCGGAGCAGGGCCTTTTCCGATGGGTCGAGGTGCAGGTGCGCCTCGATGCGATCGAGGTATTTGGGCCTCTGGGTGCCGTTCCAAGGATCGCTCTTCCCGACGGCTCCCGGTGCGACGTTGAGCGCCCCGGGCTCGAGAGCGCGGATGTGGTCGTTGCTCACGTAACACGCGTCCGCGCCTTGGGGCGCCACGTCGACGGCGTCGCAAAGAGGGTCGTGAAAGTAGCCGCAGCTTGGTGGCTCGATGATCGAGAACGGCTTGGCCCCGGCGCGCGCCTTCAGGGCCGACTCTGCGAGCGGCAGGGCGCAAGCCGTGGCCTCATCCATGTCGCGCAGCTTCACGAAGGCCGCCGAGTGCTGCCCAGGAGGAAGCGACGGCGCGGGCATGGTCGCGCTCGGCCGAGCGACGGCTTGTGTTGGTCGCTCGATCGCCGCTCCGCTCCCGGCACCATGACAAGCCGCGCCGAGGGCCGTGCTGAGAGCGAACAGCATGGGAAAGCGAGCGCCGAAGTTGCCGTGCATACGGCGCAGGCTACCTGAACTCTCGGCGCGCTCGGAAGGGCTTTGGAGGGCGATCGAACGTGAGCGGAGGCGGGAGCGGGAGCGGAAACCCCGCCTCAGGGCTGCGCGGGCCAGGCCCGGACGAACGTCGAGAAGAACGGCAATGCATGCGCGGAGGGGTGGGGATCGACCATGTTGTCGACGCCGCTCCGCGTGCTCTGGAATTCCCCCTCCCACACGACGCCCCCCGAGGTCGTATCGACGATCGACACCTTCCCCGAGAGCGTGGATTCCACCGTATTGCCGCCCATGCTCCCCGCGCCGTGGGGGACCTGCTCGTAATGCAGGCGAGACAGAATGAAGTATCGAGCGCTCACGGTCGCCTTGAGCTCCGTGAGTCGGCTCGGGTCGGTGCCGCCGTCGTCATAGACACGCCGGAACAGGGCCTCTTCTTCGAGCGCCCCCTGGAGGGCCCGATCATGCGCGGCGCTGCTGGCGATCGGGATGTCTTGGCGATTTTGCCGGAGCGCACGGACGAACTGGCCGGCGAGCAAGGCGCGCTCCCGCGGGCCCACCCTCTCGTCGTCGAACTTCACGGGCATGATCGCAACCCTGCCCGTCACGAGATCCTTGGACGTGAGCGATGGATCCGCGCGGAGAATCGTGGGTTTCCAGGCGCAACCAGTCACCACGCCGAGCCCGAGCACGGGCATCGCCGCAAGGAGAATCGTGGCGGCCGCGCGCTTCACGCGACCAAGGTAGGACGATGACGAAACCGGGCCCGAGGAGCGCATGTCGTTCACGGAAAAACCCCACTCGCAATGGGTCGAACACCCGAAGTTATGTGGTCCTGCCAACTCGTCCCTAGCAGCCATGGCAGGAGGATGTCAAGCGAGAGTGTTCATTCGAGCTCGACGCGCAAAGTCTCCACGGCCCGCCTCCTGGAGCGGCTCGAGCGAGCCGACGAGGCGAGATCGACGTTTCCCCTCTGCCCCGCGATCCCCTGGGCGCCCTCCGTGACGAACGGCAGGACGAGGACCCCAGGCGAAGAGGGCCCCCCGGAAATCCTTTTGACACCCCGATCGCGCAAGCATAACCGAGGACGGCGATGACCCGCCCCGACGTGGTCCCTTCTCCCGGCTCGACCGTCGCGCCCGACGGCTCCGTGTCCTTCGTCTACCGCGACGAACGCGCCTCGCGCGTGCTCGTGGCAGGAGACTTCACCGGCTGGGGCAAGGATCCGATCGCGCTCATGAAGCGCGAAGGCACGGATCTCTGGGTCCTCACGACGCGGCCGCTCCCGCGCGGGCTCCACGCGTACAAGCTCGTCGTGGATGGCCGATGGACCGCAGACCCGGCGAACCCGCTCGACATCGACGACGGGCTCGGCGGGCGCAACTCGGCGTTCGTCGTGGGAGGGCGTGATCTCGGCGATCCAGCGGCGATCCGCGTGCTCTCGCTGAACCTGCACACCTACCAGGAGCGGGGGCTCCGCGAAGGCGTCGTGGTGAACGATTCGCTCCCGAAGATCGAGCGGATCGCGTTCGGCGTGGCGGCGATGGGGATCGACGTGCTGCTTTTGCAAGAGGTCGGCGAGCACGTGTCGAACCCGGCCGAGCCGAACGCCGGGCGGATCTTGCAGCAGCACCTCGAGCAGTTCACGCGGCGGCGCTGGGAGCACGTGTGGAGAGAGGCCCACATCGGGTTCGACGTGTACCGCGAGGGGCTGTCGATCCTCTCGTCAGGCCCGATCGAGGACGTGACGGTCTTGCAGCTGAGCGAAGGCGGGCTCGCGCGCATCGCGCTGATCGCCCGGACGACAATCAAAAACACAAAAATCCGGGTGGGGACGACGCACGTGTCGTGGGGCTCGGAGGGCGGGGCGCAGGCCGAGCGGATGCTCGCCGAGGTCGCCCGGCTGCCGACAGGGGATCACGCCGCGACGCTCCTTTCGGGCGATCTCAATGCAAGCCCAGAGGATCGGCAGGTCGCGGCGTTCATCGAGCGAGGGTATACCGACGTGGGAATGGCCACGCGGAACGTGTGGCCCACGTTCGGGGAGAAGACGCTGACGAGCCGGATCGATTATCAGATGCTCCGCGCCTCGGCAGGCCGGCGCGCGGCGCGCATCGAGGCGTTCGTCCGGGTGTTCGACGGCGAAGGGCCCGAGGACGGGCTGCACGCGCGGGTGAGTGATCACGCCGGGATCGTCGGAGCGTATCGCTGGGACGTGGGATAGTCGACGCCCGCCGTCATGCACCGCGGCCGCACGCCAGGCGCGGTCTGGCCTGCCAAGCGGCGCAGGAAGTGCCCGCGGATTTTTCGCACCGATCGCTCGCTCTCGGATACGTTGAGCCTGGAGAGGAGATGGTAGGGTCGTGAAAAACGGAATTGGGATGCGTCGCAGTCCGTCGCGTTCTCTGGCTCTGGGTCTTGGCTTCGCGGCGGTCGCGCTCGCCGCTCCGGCGCGCGCGGAGACGGCCGCAGCGGAGGCGCCGCCCGCCGCGCCGGAGGCCGCACCGGCGAAAAAGACGCCGGCGCCGTACTCGATGCCCTTCATGCTCCGGTCGGTGAACGCGGGGAACCTGGTTCGTCTCGACACGGTGCTCGCGTTCTCGAAGACGAAAGACACGATCCCGGTGCTTCTGCAAGGGAGCTACAAGGTTCTGCCGAACCTCGCGGCCATCGTGCGGCTCGGCATGATCCACAGCGAGACGAAGGGGCCCGAGGGGACGAAGGCGACGTCGTTCGTCAACCCCGCGATCGGCGCGCTCTACTCGATTCCGCTCAGCGAGTCGTGGAAGATGGGGCTCTTCGCCGCCACGACGATCCCCGTGGGCACGGGCGGCGGCAACAACCCCGACGTGCCGAAACGCACGGCAAACCTCGACGGGATCTATGCGCGCGCCTCGATGGACAACGCGCTCTTCCAGATCAACTACCTGACCCCGATGGTCGGCGCAGGCATCGGGTACATCGCAAACGGGCTCACACTGCAAGCCGAGGTGACGGTCCTCGAGCTCATCCGCGTGCGCGGCGCCGAGGTGGACAAGGACGCGGCCCGGACGAACATCACCGCAGGCCTGCATTTCGGCTGGTTCGTGATTCCGCAACTCTCGATCGGCACGGAGCTCCGTTACCAGGTCTGGGCCGCGAACGAGACGATCGAGAAGGGCCCGGATCCCACGCGGGTCGACAACTGGACACTCGGCGTAGGGCCCCGCGCACACATCAAGCTGAGCGACAAGATGTGGCTGCGCCCCGCCGTCTCCCTGACGATGGGCCTCGATCTCCCGACCGGATTCTCCGGGAACGGTCTCGAGTACAAGATCGTGCAGATCGACGTGCCGTTTTTCTTTTAGAAGGCGCCTCGCTGGGGCTTTGCCCCAGGCCCCACCGGGGCTGTCCGCCCCTGGACCCGGACCAGCGCAAGCGCTGGACTCGGGGTCGATGAACTGCGCGATGCGCAGTTCATCGAACGGACCAGGTCAAGACCACGGGCGACCCTGCCAGCCACGACGGTTCTGCCGACAACGCCCGTGGACGCGTGAGACGCCCTCGATGGTCTTGCCAACGGCCTGTGGGAAGAACTGCGCATCGCGCAGTTCTTCCCCAAATGGTCCAGGGCTGGCCCTGGTCCGGGTCCAGGGGTGGACAACCCCTGGTCGGGCCCGGGGTGAAACCCCGGCGCTACGCTCTCAGCCCACGGCCGCGTGCAGCACCTCGCGCGCTGCGCCGAGCAGACGCTGGTAATGCTCGGCGACGGGGCGTAGGCCTGCCATGAAGAGTACGAAGCCGCCGGGGCGCATCTCCAGGTGACCCTGAAAGCCCCAGCTTGCGAGCATGGAGCGGAGACGCCGCGGGAAGGCGGCGGCGGCTTCGGCGGGTGAGGCGGCGAAGGTCGTGACGTGCTGATCCCACAGCTTGTCGCCGAGCTCGACCTTTGGCGGCGGCGCGCTTTCGAGGTAGGCGACGCGCGTCACGAAGTGCTCGCCGACTCGCATGGCTGCGCGGTGCATGAGGTTGGGGTGTGCGACGTAGGCGAAGAGGGTTCGTTCGAGGGGCTCGGTGTCGAGATCTACGGCGTACCAGGGCTCGACGAGCACGTACGGGCCGTGTGGCGTCTGCCGTGTGACGGCGTGGAGGTACTGGCCGGGGGGCGCGATGTTGTCGTGGGGTTCCCACGGGCGGAACCAGGTTTCCCCGGGGAAGGGGTTCCACGCGAAGCCATTCGCGTATGCCCATGCGCCGATGCGATCTGCGCTGAAGGATCTGTGTGGGCCCGACACGCGGAGAGAGGGTAATCCGGGAGGCTCGGCGACGCAAAGGTCGAAAAGGATGGGCTCGCGGGTCGAGGCGGATGAAGGTATCCTCGACGCGGGACGGCATGACACGGATCGCGCCTCTGGCGACGTCACATGCGGGGGATCGTCTGGCGGACGGGATGCGGGTGTTTGCCTTGCCTCCGCCGGAGATCGGGGACGTTCGTTCGGTGGGAAGCACGGTGCAGGCGGGAGACAAGCCGGTGACGCTCTCGCTGCGTGTGGCGCGGACGTCGGTGCTCGCGGCGTTCAGCGCGGTTGCGGTGGGCTTGGTCTCGCTCGTGCCCATCGGAATGCTCGTGTGGCTCCTTCGGCAGCTTGGGTTCGGCGCGCCGTTCACGGAGGCGCTTGCTGCGGCGCTTGCGCTCGTCGCGGCCGCTGTGGGGGCTTGGTTCGCGGCGCCGATCGCGTGGGACGTGAATGGCCCGGTCGCGTCGTGCACGTACGTGGGCACGGACGGGCTCGCGCGGTACACGTGGGGGGATCCGCTGCCGCGCACGGTGCTCCGTTTCGAGGACGCGCGCGCCCTGGTCAAACGTGTGCGCACCCGCAAGAAAGGCGAGATGGACCGCGTTGAATTCGATCTGCGCTGGATGGGGCGGCGGGGCGTGGGGGTGGGCTTCCGGATTCACGGGCATTACGACGGGGAGAGGCCGAGCGCGGGGGTGCGACCGGAGCACCAAGCGTACCTGTTCGCCGTTGCGGCGGAGCGAGCCTGGAACGAGTGGCTCCTCCGGAAGGCGCGCGAGGAGGTGGCGTCACGGGGGGCGATCGAGATCGGGCGAGACGCGCGGGACGTTTCGCGGCGGGCGCGGATTGGACTCGGATTCATTGAGCTTTTCGACGGCGAGCGTGTGGAGCGGTGGAGCGCGATCGAGGTGGATCAGATCCAGGTGAAGGGCGGCACGGTCGTGATCCGCAGGATCGATCCGATGCGGGGAAAGCGCTCGATCGAGCGCCGCTATCCGGGCAGCGCGCCGGGTGCGATGGATAACGAGAGCTTCTTTCCGCTCGTGCTTCGCGAGATTGCGGGATTGCCCGTGGAACAACGCGAGCCGGGCCTTGGTGAGGTCCGTGCGGCGGGGTAGACGCCGCGCTGGTTCCGTCCTAGACGAGGTCCCTCGGCGGCGTGCTGCGTCGCCTGCGATGCCCGACCCATGAAGCTTCACGAACGGCTCGCCGTCCTGGAATCCTCACCCGTCCCGACGTGGGTGTTCGATCTCGACTTTTTTCGCCAGCGCTGGGCGAACAAGCCCGCCCTCGAGCTCTGGCGCGCGAGCACCCAGGAGGAGCTCTACGCCCGCGATTATTCCGATATGTCGGAGTCGACGCAAGCGCGCATGCGCGGGTACATCGAAGGTTTCCGCGTGGGGCGGACGGCCGAGGAGGAATGGACGCTTTATCCGAAGGGCGAGCCTCAGACGATGAAGCTCTTCATGACGGGCGTGCCGCTCGATGATGGCCGGACGGGCGTGCTCATCCAGGCGTTTCTCAAGGAGAAGGCGCCGAGCGCGGATCTCGTGCGGAGCATCGAGGCGCTTCGGCACACGTCGGTGATGGTGACGCTGCTCGACATGGAAGGGGCGGTTGTCCTGCAAAACCCGGCGGCGCAGCGGGCATTCGGGGCCGCCGTGGCATTTCAGGCGCGCTTTTTGGACGACCTGATCCCGGAGACGTTGCTCGCGGCGGCGCGGGCTGGGGAGGTGTTTTCGCTGGAGACCGCCGTGCGCACGGAGGGGGGCGAGCGCTGGCATGCGATCGAGGCGCGCACGCTGCCGGATCCGGCGACGGGGAAGACGGTGATCCTCGTGCACCATACCGACGAGACGGCGCGGCGCGGGGCCGAGCGGAGGGCGGCCGAGGAGGAGCAGCTCGCGGCGGAGCTCCGGGGGACGCTCGCGCTCGTGGAGCAGCAGAAGCAGGAGATCCTCGCCTTGTCGGCGCCGGTGCTCGAGGTCTCGTTGCATACGATTGCGCTTCCGATCATCGGGGTGCTCGATTCGGCGCGCGCCGCGGAGATGGAAGGCCGGATCCTCGGCGCGGTCTCGGCGCGCGGCGCCGCGCACGTGATCCTGGATCTGACCGGAGCAAATGCGCTCACGGCGGAGACGGCCGAGCAACTGGCGCGCCTCGGACGTGCGATCCGTCTGCTCGGGGCGCGGCCGATCGCCACGGGCATCACGTCGAAGCTCGCGCGGACCTTGGTTCATGCCAACGTGGACCTCGGCGGGATCCGTTTGCTCCGGACCTTGCGCGACGGAATCGAGGCGGCGCGGCGCGAGCGGACGTAAAATCGCTCCCTGGGCGAGCCGCTCGGCAGGGGGGCTGGTCGAATCGCCATCGGCGCATGATATTGGTGACTGTTCCGCAAGGGGCATGTTTTTGGCGCGAGGCTCGGGGACGAGCGCGCCGAATCGAATGGCCATGAGCCCCGTGGAGGTGCGTCCGGGACAAACCGCGTTCTGCGAGACGACCGGGCGCTCCTTCGCGGAGGGCGGGGGCAGTCATGAAGCGAAATATTCATGGTTTGGTGACGGTCGCACTTGCGCTCGTGCTGGGGGTGGGTTGTGGCGAGGAGCCGGTTTCCCAGAATGGGGAGACGGAGCCCATCGGGGAAAATGAGGAGGCCGTCAGCGATTGCTTGGTCGATGCCACGAAGGAGCTTTTCATCACGGATCTCTCGGTCATCCAGGACGCCCGGGCGTCCGGACTCGGGAACTGGTCGTTCGGCCACGTCGTCCAGGAAATGGCGAAAGGCCATGATGAGCAGGCGTTCATCAAGGGATTCATGGAAACGTGGCTCCAGGACCAGACCGTCGATGGGCTCACGATCAAGGCGCGTACGCAGATGGAAGACCTCGTGCTCGCGCCCTGGCGGGCGAAGAGCGCGGACGGCAAGACGTACGATCTCGACAAGGCGCCGATGTCCCTGCTCGCGATCGTGTACCGGCTCGATTTGCGCAGGCAGAAGAACGTGGGTGAGGGCGTGGGCGAGGGGCGCATGATCTACAACGTGCACGGGCCCGACGGGCGCCCCCTGCAGTTCACCATGATCTTCGAATACAAGCTGCCGGCGAACCGGGGGCAGTCGGCGGAGAGCTGGGCGCGCGAGTTCCACGCGCTCGGCGCGCTGCCGTTCGGGCCGGACTACAACGCGAGGCTCGAGGCGCTGACGGAGAAATTCGTGAGCGCGAAGGCGTGGCAAGGGATGCCGCCGGGGAGCGTGCTCAACCAGCTCCGCACGAACGAGATCGCCCTGACCTTGGGCGGCCCGGAGCCCCTCTGGGAGATGCGGCAATTCGAGATCAACCCCCAGGGAAAGCTCCTGCCGGCGAGCGCGGGCCTGACGCCGGACCTCGTCCACGACAACACGTCGCTCCTCGCCGATTACGTGCGTGAGAACGAGCGCAAGATCCTGGCCGGTACCCACAAGGTGGGCCCCCGCTTCAAGGGCCAGCCGTTCAACGGCGGATCGGCGCGCGTGCCGTCGCGCGACTTCATCTGGGAGGTCCCAGGCGCGACCGAGGAGGTCCGGAAGGCGTTCTCGACCGCGACGTGTAATGGTTGCCATGCGGGCGAGACGATCACGACCTTCCTGCACGTGGGGCCGACCCGCAACAGCCCGGAAACGCGCCTCTCGACGTTCGTCCTGGAAGATCAGTTGCCGTTTCGCGTGAAGGAGATGAAATCGCTCGTCTGCGATTGACGCGGGGAAAAGGCGCTGGGCGCGAGGGCCGGGGAGAGGGCTCCCCGGCCCCGGTCACCGGCGGCGGCGGCGCGCGCCGAGGCTCGCCAGGGCGGCGAGCGAGGCGAGGCCGAGCCAGTCGGGGATGGCCTCGTTCGTGCCGGCGGCGCGGCATTGGCAGGTGACGACGCCGTGGACGGCGCCATTGCCGTCGTCCGCGGGCGCGGGGCCGCTTCCGGCGGTCCCGTCTCCGCCGGCGCTCCCGCCGCCCTCGCCGATTCCGCCGGCGCTTCCGCCCGCGCCGCCGTCCGCGCTCCCGCCTGCGCCCGCGCTCCCGCCTGCGCCGCCGCTGCCGCCTGCGCCTCCGCTCCCGCCGACCGCGCCATTACACGCGGTGAGGTGGATCGGGCGTTGGTTCTGGCAATCCGTGGGGGAAGCGCAATCAGGATCGGGGAGAGCGGGCGGGCTCGTGCTTCCGCCGATGTCGCCGGGGTTCGGGTAGGCCGGCTCGATCGTCTCCCACTGGCTATTGAATTCCATGAACCCGTAGACCTTCTCCTGGTACGGCGCGGCGCCGCCCACGGACGGATTCCATACGCCGCGGTTCGCGTCGTAGTTCGGGTTGTTCGGGTTGTTCACATAGGCCAGACCGTTGTAGGCCCACGTGGCCGCGTACCAGTGCTCGACGACCTTCGGCTGGTTGTCGCCGACGCAGTTCGTCGCCTTCCATTTCGCCGCGAGGATGCGGGTGCTCGTGGCGAGGTTGTAGAACGGATCCGAGGCCACGCGCTCGCGGTCGAAGTCCGGGTTTTCCCCGACGTGCATGCCGCTCGTGACCTGGCCGATGCCGTAGCCGCAATCGAAGGAGATGATCGTCTGTGATGCGCCGCCGACCTGATCGGCAGGCAGTGTGGGGACGCAGAACTGGCGCCAGCCGGACTCGACCTTGGTGAGGGCCTTCAGCAATTCACACGGAAACCGTGCGGGGACGGATTGGGTGGGCTCCGGTTTGCCGCAGCCCTGGCCGATGTTGGTGACGGTGGGACCGTCGCCACCCCAGGCCGCGGGGCCCTGCGAGACGATGTCGAAGATGCCGTTCCATTCGTCGTTCGTCGGGTTCGTCCCGGCCGCGGCCTCGATGGCGCAGTTGTGGTCGTTCGACGGGCTCGACGCGGTGTACGACGGGCAATACGCGGCGGCATGGCCGCTCGCGGCGAGGAGGGCGAGCGAGGCGGCGGCGGCGAGGGGGCGCTTGGGGCTCACAGGGCACCTCCGTTCTCGAGGTAAAACCCTGCAATGGCCACGCGGCTGCCGCGGGGCGCGGGCAGGGCGGCGGCGGCGCCGGTCTGCGTGTCGACCAGGAAGGGCACGGGGAGCGCGCTCGGCTGGGTGTGCGAGGCCGCGATCCAGCGGGAATCGGCGGTCGCGGCGGCGACGAGGTCGACGCCGGGGCCGAGGGGGCCTGCGATCCGCGCCTCGGCGTCGAGCGTGGAGAGGCCACGGCCCGGCGGGTTGTAAAGGACGCCGCCGCTCGGAAGGACGGCCGGAGCGAGGGTCATGCTCGGGCTCGAAAAGAGCCGGCGCGCGTGGCCCGAGGCGAGGTCGATCTCGTCGACGACCCAGGTGCGGCTGTTCGTCTCGTGGCGCCCCTGGAAGACGAGCTTGTTTCCGGTCGCATCCATGGAAAAATCCCGCGCGAAGGGCGGGAGGTCTTTCACGATGGAACGCACGGCGCTCGTGTCGGGATCGACGGCGACGATGTCGGCGTGGTCGGGCAGGACGCGATAAAGGACGATTTCCTTGCCGCTCGCGCCCGCGAGGAAAAGGAGGTGGCCGTGCTCGGCGTGGACGGCGCGGGTTTTTCCCGTATCGAGGTCGATCTCGTCGACGGTGAGGGGATCGACGCGCAATCGGCCCTCGATTTCGGTGCCGGCGCGGCCGCGGGAGACGAAGACGCGGCCGGCGGGGGTGACGAGGGGGCGGCTCGCGTGGACGACCCCGGTGGCGAGCGCCTCGGGCGGCGCGTGCGGCCGCAAGCGGAAGAGGGAGGCATTGAAGGAGGTGTCGCGGGACGGCGTGGTATCGGCCGTCGCGAGGACGTACGGCGTGCCCGGGACGACGGCGGCGCGGACGGTCGCGTCGGGTAGGTGGGCGAACGTGGCGACCGGGGCGGGCCCTTCACCGCCGCCGGCCTGGACGAGATACAGCGAGGTGTGCTCGGCGCCCGGGAACGTGGCCAGGACGGCCACGCGAGGTCCCCGGATCTCGGGCGGCGCTGCGGCGTGGGCGGGCGCCGCGCCCTCGGGTCCGCCGGCGGCGAATGCGAGTGCGACCGCGACGCTCGAAGCGCCGAGGCCAAAGAGGATCTTTCGCGTGAACATGGAGGAATGGTAATGCTCGGCCAGGACTACGGAAAGTTCGGTGCAAGAGAATCTGCAGCTCGTGGCTTTTCGGCGCCGGAAGGCGGGGCGACGGGCGCGCATCCGTCCTCGCCGGCGGGGCCGAGCGTCGCGCCCCCGACGCGGCGCGTGAGGGACTGGAATCGCCCAAAGAAGTGCGATTCGTAGGCCTTGCGGCGGGGATCCTTGGCGAGGGGGATCGGCTCGATGCCGTGAATGCGGAAGGGGCACGCAAAGAGGCGGGGAGGGGCGCCCTTTTCGAGCTCGATCTTCACGGCGAGGCCCATCTCGGTCCACGGGTGGCCGCTGTGCATGCGCATGAGCAGGTTGCCGAGGCTGTAGACGATAGGCTTTCCGGCGTGGAACGAGACGCCTTGCACGACGTGCGGGTGGTGGCCGAGGAACGCGTCGGCGCCCGCGTCGATGACGGCCTCGGCGAGGGCGCGCGTGCCGGGCAGGGGATCCTCGCGGTATTCCTCGCCGCCGTGATAGCTGACGAGAATGGCGTCGATGTCCCTGCGTTCGCGGAGCGCGCGCACGGCGCGGACGAGGGCCTCGCGATCGGCCGAGGCGACGTGCGCGCGGCCCGGGTGTCTGGAGAGGACGCCCTGGTTCCAGACGTCGGTGACGGCGAGGAAGGCCAGGCGAGCCCCGCGGCGCGTGACGATCGCGGGCTCGAAGGCCTTTTCGAGGGTCGCGCCCGTGCCCACGTGCAGGACCGAGGCCCGATCGAGGTGATCGAGGGTCTCGAGCATGGCCGATTTGCCATAATCCCAGGCGTGGTTGTTCGCCGTGGAGACGACGTCGATCCCGGCACGCGCGAGGACGTCGGCCGAGGCGGGCGGGCCATTGAAGACGAGGTTGTTCTCGGGCGAGACGGTCTCGTTTCCCTGATCGCTGATGGGCCCCTCGAGGTTGACGAACCGCACGTCCGCCGCGCGGAGGAGGTGTTCCATCGGGGCGAACAGGGCGCGATCCGGCTCGCGCAGGAGGATCTGACCGACGAGGCGGCCGAAGCTCACGTCACCCGCGGCGAAGACGGTGACGAATGCTGGACTTCGAGGCGGCGCATCCGGCGCGGCGTCGTTCGCGTCCTCGTCTCCAGCATCCGCGGGCGCCGGGGCCGTCACCACGGGCGCCGGGGCGGGCGCGAGATTCGTAGTGTCTTCGCGATCGTTCCCACACGCAGCCGCGGCCACGACGAGCACGAGGGCGAGGGGAGCGGCGACACGATGCGGAGCCATGCGGAGGATTTCTCCGGGTAGCGCGTCGGCGCGCCTAGCGCCACAGGCGCGAGGCGACGATCCCGAGCTCGGCGAACACGGCGAGGGTGGCGCATTGCAACACGAACCTGCTCGTCGAGGAGTTCGGTCTCCCGCGCACGATTCGATGGAGAACGAACATCACCGGCAGGCTCAGGAGGATCCCCACGAAAAAGCCAATCCAGAGCGGCTCACAACACGCCGGGCCGGCGCTGCACACGAGGCTCGATCCTTCCCCGTCCGATTCGACGCAGCCGCTCGGCGCGAGGCCGTAGATGACCATGGGGGTCACGACGAGGCCCAACAATCCAAGGGCACAGCCGGCCGTGGCCGCCTGGGATTGGGTGTCGGCCGGAGGCGCCTCGCCGCTCGCGCGGATGGGAGGCAAGGACGCCGCGAGGCGGGCGAGCGCAGAGGCGATACGCGCGCCGCGCTCTTGATCGGGCGCGGGCCGGGTGAACTCGACGAGATCGAGCGAGATGTTGCCGGCGCTCGTGTCGTCGATGCGGATCGCGTAGCAATTGTCGGCGAGGAGCGAGAGGATCGCGGCACGGGCGTCCGGCGAGGCGAGGACGGCACGGACGAGATCATCGCCAATCAACGTATCAATGAAGACCGCATCGTCGAAGTCCGAGTCGCCCGTCTGGATCTCGCGATCCACGCCGTCCGCCTTGCCCTGCCGATTCGACGCGGTCTCCTTGCGGAGCACGAGCGTCATGGGCCGCGGGACGAGGAGCGGCCCTTCGCGACGGCTATGACGATACCCGGCCTGGACGAAGCGCGGCGTGGCTCCCTTCTCCGAGATGGCCGTCTTCACGTCGAGCGAGTCGGTCGAGCCAGGGCTGAAGCGGACGTGAATGATCCGGCCCTCGTCCTTGACGATGTCGAACTCGTTGGTGTCGGCCGAGACGCTAGCGAGGGCGCGGAGCTGTTCGACGAGCGTCTTGTGGGAGGGATCGATCCGGGTCACGAGCTCCGTTCTACAGGCGTCGGGCGAGGAATTTCAACGATGGGCGCGCGAGCGGGCGCGTCCTCGGCCGGCATCGCTCGTGCAGTGCAAACGAGGCAGGGTGCGCAAGACGGTCCCTCCGGGCCGACGCATTCGTCAGAAAGGGAAAAGACCATGGCCGTGCTCTCGACGTCCGCCTGGGTGCTGCACGATCTCGGGCTCGCCGCCGGCTTCGGTGGCCCGCTGTTCGGCAAGCTCGCGCTGCAACGCGCGGTCCAGGACATCGGCTCCGAGGAGGAGCGAGGACAGGTCCTCCACGACGCCTGGAGCAGCTACAACGTGGTGACCGAGGCGAGCCTCGGCATCGCAGCGCTGACCTGGTTCCTCGGGCGCGCCGCCATCTCGGGGCGATCGATCGACGAGGAGACGCGCAGGCTCGTCCTCGCAAAGGACATCCTGCTCGGCGCCGCCGTCCTGACAGGAGCCGCAAACATCCTGAGCGGTCAAGAACTCGGCAAGCAGGCGCCAGAAGGCGCCGTGCCCGTGCAATCAGGGAACGAGCCGTCAGCCCGGACCCCCGAGAAGGCGAGGGGCCTCCTGCGGTTCGTGAACGTGATGGGCCCCATCAACCTGGCATGCACAGCAGGCGTCATCGGTATCACCGCGATGCTGGCGATGAAGTCGGGGCAGTCGACGAAGTGGAGCTTCCTGTCGCGGCTTTTGCCGTGATGCGCGCGCCTCGCTGGGGCTTTGCCCCAGGCCCCACCAGGGGCTATCCGCCCCTGGACCTGGACCAGCGCAAGCGCTGGACTCGTGGTCGATGAACTGCGCGATGCGCAGTTCATCGAACGGGCCAGGTCGAGACCACGGGCGATCCTGCCAGCCAAGACGGCAGCACGAACGGTTCAACTGGCAAGGCGGTCCCACCGGCCTGTGGGAAGAACTGCGCATCGCGCAGTTCTTCCCCCAAAGGTCCAGGGCTGGCCGTGCAAAGAGCGGGGCGGACAGCTTAAAAAACTTTCCCCGCATCGACTGCGCTTCGCGCAGTCGATGCCCAGAGGTCCAGGGCTGGCCCTGGTTCGGGTCGAGGGGCGAATAGCCCCCGCGGGGCCCGGGGCAGCGCCCCGGCGCGGCGGCTCGAGGCAGCTATTGCGCGGCGGCCTTGGCCTTCACGTGTTTGTCGAGGAACTGGACCATCGCCGGGAATGCGACGAGGCGGTTTTTGCGCTTGGCGATGCCGTGGCCTTCGTCCTCGAAGGTCAGGAGCTCGACGGGCAGACCGCGTTTTTTCACGGCGTCGGCGATCTGGCGTGCTTCGCCGATGGGGACGCGGGGGTCGCGGGTGCCGTGTACGACCATGAGTGGGGCTTTGATGCGGTCGACCTTGTGGATGGGGCTCACGCGGTCGAGGAAGGCGCCGTCCTTTGCCAGCGAGCCGTATTCGGCTTCGCGCAGGGCGCGGCGATAAGGCGCGGTTTGCTCGAGGAAGGTGCGGAAGTTTGCGATGCCTACGATGTCGACGCCGGCGGCCCATTGATCGGGGTAGAGCGTGAGCCCGGCGAGGACCATGTAGCCGCCGTAGCTGCCGCCGAGGAGCGCGATTCGTGTGGGATCGACGTCGGGGCGCGCTGCGATGAACTTGCCGACCTCCGAGAGATCACGGACGGAGTCCTCGCGTTTTTCCTTGTCGTCGAGGTGGGCGAATGACTTTCCGTATCCCGTCGAGCCGCGCACGTTCGGCGTCGCCACTGCATATCCCGCGAGCGCGAGCCATTGCACGAGCGGGTTCCATGTGGGCTGCGCCTGGCCTTCGGGGCCGCCGTGCACGTAGATCAAGACGGGCCGCTTCTCGCCGGCGCTCGGCTTCGTCTGGTAATAGAAAAACGAGACCGCGCGGCCGTCGGAGGTCTTCATCGGGACGAGCTCCGATGGGATGAGCTTCGACGTGTCGATGCCCGCGTGGTGGCTCTTCGTCGCGCGCGTCACTGCGGCGGTTGCGACGTCGACACGGAAGACTTCGGTGGGGAGGTTCGGGCGCTCGACGCCGAGGAAGGCGGCGTCGCCGCTCGGTGCGAGGTCGAGGCTGTTCACGACGCCGCCGAGGTCGGCCTTCTTCTTCGAGACCACCTTCCGCTTCGCGTCGAGCGTCACGATGTGGACCTCCTCCACGCCGTCGACGTTGACCGTCAGCACGGCGATGTCCTCGGGCTGCCCGGCTGCGGCTTTGTCGCTCGTGTAGGCGGGGATCGCGATGTCCTGCACGTCGTGATCGAGCTCGAAGACCGGCGTGACCTTGCCTGTGGTGAGGTCGAGCGCGACGAGCGAGAGGAACTCGCGGCCGCGGTCGGTGAGCACGAGCAAGGACTTGCCGTCGCGCGTGAAGTGCGGTGCGAGCCAGCGCTCGTCGCCCTTGTGCTTCGTGAGGAGCTTTTTCGTCGCGGTCTTCGCGTCAACGACCCAGAGGTCTTGATCGAAGCCGGAGCGGGCCTCGGAGACGATGATGCGATCGCCGTGGAAATCGGCTACGGCGTGGCTGCCCGAGAGCTCGGCGATGGGCTTCTTGCCGAACGTTTCCTTCTTCGCGGGCAGGGCCTCGACGTAGAGGTCCATGTCCTTGCCGTTGCGCGCGTTCGAGGTGAACGCGACGCGCTTGCCGGCCTCGTCGAAGACCGGGAGCGTGTGCTTGACCTTGGGCGCGTCCGTGAGCGCTTGCGCGGCCTCGGGCTTGTCGCCTGCGGCGAGGTCGAGCCAGTGGATCTGATCGTTCTCGTCGCCGCCCTTGTCCTTGAGGAACACGGCGCCTGCGCCGCCGGGCGCGACGCGCAGGCCCGAGACGCGATCCGGGAACTTCGTGAGCTGCACCGGAGCCTGGGGCTCGGCCGTGGGGGCCGCGTCGAGCGAGGCCGAGAAGATCTGCATCGTGCCCGGGGCGTCCGAGAGGAACAGGAATTTTTCACGCCCGAGCGCGCGCGCGCCCGTCGCGCGGTGCACGTCGAGGAGCTGTTCGAGCGTGATGCCCGACGAAGGGCCGGCCTCGGCAGGAGGCTCGGGCGTGGCCTCCGGCGGAGGGGCGAACGTGGGAGGCACGAGGGCGGCCGGAGGGACCGGCACGGGCTTCGGCGGCTCCGGCGAGGCGCAGGAGGCGAGGCCCGTGGCGACGAGGAGGGCGAGTCGCGGAAGGCGCATGCGCGCGATGCTACCAGACGCGGCGCGATCAGAAACGGCCGACGAGGCCGATGCCGGTCGGCGAGACGAACGGCTTCACCGAGACCTCGGGGGGATCGGAAGGATCGGCGGGCGTGTCCGGCGGCTTGCCGAGGAGGAGCATCGCGAGCCCCGCGCCCGCGGCGAGGATGCCGGCGCTGCCGACGATGTCCCCCGCGAGCGCGAGCCTGCGCGCCTGCGCGGCCTCGGGGCCGTCCTGCACGGGGGCGTCGGAAGCCTTTTGAACACCAATCAATCCCACCGTGAGGCCGGACGCGAAGGCGACGGCGCCGCCGGCGAGGAGGAAGATCGGCGCGACGGGTCGCTCGGGCGGGAGCGGCGGCGTGCCTCCGCCGGGCGGTTTCACGGGGCCGGGGCCGGGCCCTTTCGGGACGAGCGGCACGAGCGTCACCGTCACGGCGGACTGTTCGCCCTCGCCGACCTTGGCCTTCGTCGTGGCCTCGCGGAATCCCTGGGCGCGCACGACGATCGTGTGCTCGCCTGGATCGACGATCCGCGGCAAACCGAGCGCCGCTTGCGGGACTTCGGCGCCGTCGACGCGCACGCTGAGCGCCGGCGGCGCGGCGGGGGCGATGTGGATGTCGAGCCGACCGACGCGCCGCTCGAGGGCGGCGATGGCGTCGCGCGCCGGCTGCTCGTAGGGCTTGTTGGCCGCGTTCTGCAGGTCTGCTTCGACGAGGAACGCGCGGAAGCTCTCGAGGGCGTCGACGAGGCGGCCGATCTCGCGGTTCGCGACGCCGAGGCTGTAGAGCGTGAGCGGCGCGCGCTTCAGGGCGAGCGAGCGCGTGTATCGCTCGCGCGCCTCGGCCCAGCGTCCCTCCTGCGCGAGCTTCGCGCCGTCGCGGAAGAGGTCACGCGCGAGGGCCACGTCCGCC
This sequence comes from Polyangium sp. 6x1, assembly GCF_029946515.1. Lineage (GTDB taxonomy): Bacteria > Myxococcota_A > Polyangia > Polyangiales > Polyangiaceae > Polyangium. The sequence goes on along the minus strand of NZ_JARZHH010000014.1, from coordinate 162,686 downwards.
GGGCTCTGCGCGTGCGCGAACCCCTGGCAGAGGAGCATCGCGGCGAGGACGAGGGAGGAGACGAAGCGCCTCGGGATCACGGTCAAGGACGGTAGCGCTCCCCCGCGGAGATCAAGGTGCCGTTGTCGAGCCCGCTCCAGAGGATGATCTCCTCGCCCGTCCAGACGGCGACGCCGTACTCGTGATCGGTCATCGAGGGCCAGGGATCGATCGCGGTCCACGACGCGTTCATGACGTCGTACGTGGTGCCGTCGTTCGTGAGCTTCTGCGCGTTGTCGAGACCGCCGGCGAGCACGGCGTGGGTGCCGACGTAGCCCGCGACCCCCGTCCGGCCGAGCGGCGCGGAGCGCCTTCCGTTCGAGGTCTTCGCGCTCCACACGTCGTTCATCGGGTCGTAGATCGCGGCGTCGTCGAAGGCGGCGCCTCCGAGGTCGCGCCCGCCGTAGACGAGCATCGTGCCGTTCATCCACACGGTGAAGGCATCATACCGTGCGGCTGGCGCGTTCTGGGTGGAAAGGCTGCGCCACTTGTTCATCGCGGGATCGTAGCCAAAACCCTCGCTCGTCACGCCGGAGCCGAGGGGGCGGCCGCCGAAGAGGAGCATCTCCGTGCTCGTCCAGACCCAGGCGGTGTTCGTCCGGGCGTTCGGCGCGTTGGCGGTGCTCATCGAGCTCCACTTGTTCATGGCGGGGTCGTAGAGCGCGCCGCCCGCGATGGGGGAGCCGCCGCTGCTGCCGGCCCAGATGAGCACGCGGTTGCCTGCAAAGAACGCGACCGGCGCGCGACGGCCGATGGGCGCGATGGCGACCGAGCTCCACGTGTCGGTCGCGGGATCGTAGAGCTTGCCAGTGTTCAGCGCGGTGGAGCCGTTCGCGGGGCCGCCGCCCCAGACGAGGACACGCTCGCCGGTCCACACCGCGACCGCGTCGACGCGCGGCTCGGGCGCGTCCGTGACGCTGAGGGTCGTCCACGTGTCGGTCTTCGGATCGTAGAGTGCGCCGTCGCCGAGCGCGCCTTGCGCGTTCTGGCCACCCCAGACGAAGAGCTTCGTGCCCGCCCACGCGGCCGCCGCGCGTTGCCGCGGCGAGAGCGCGTTCGTCATGCTCATCGGCACCCAGCCGGGCTGGCAGACGCCGCTCGCGCACATGTGCCCCGCGAGGCAGTCCTTGAAGCACGCGCCGCAGTGCTGCGGGTTCGTGTCGAGGGTCGCGCAGACGTCGCCGCACGGCTCCGTCTGCCCGCTGCACTGGAGGACACACGTGTTCCCGATGCACTCGTGATCCGTGGGGCAGTCCGGCGTCTCGCAGCACGCCGCGCAGCCCATGGCGCCGCAGCAGCGCTCGCCGGCCCCGCAAGCCAGCCCGCAGGTCCCGCAGTGCTCGACGCTCGTCGCGAGATCGGCACACGTGCCGTCGCAACACGCCTCGCTCGCGCTGCACGTGCCGCTGCACGGCGGGGCGCCGCCGCCGCCGCCCCCGTCGTTTCCGTTTCCGCCCGTGCCCGTCGCCGCGGCCCCGCCGGCGTTCGCGAGGGGTTTTTCCGCGAGCTCCGACTCCGCGAGCAGCGAGCACGCGACGGGCGCGATCAGCAGGGGAAGGATCAGCGTGAGCGGCGTGCCGCGAACGTTCATGTGCTCAGAAGTTGGGTTCGGTGGGGACGGGCATGTTCGGGCCTTTGTTGCCGCCGGGGTGCTTCGAGACGTTCGGTGCATTGGTGCCGGGCGCGGTCAATCGCGATGGCCCGTCGCTGCTCGCGCTCGATGCGGGCGCGGCGCTCGAAAGCGGCGCGGCCGAGGGCTGCGCGCCCGGCGAGGACGCCGCCGGGAAGATGGGCTGCGTCGCGCCCTCGTTCGGGAGCGGCGCGGTCAGGGCCGCGGGCGCGCGCGCGCTCCCCGTCGTCTGCGTGGACGCCTCGTCCTGCATGTAGATCCATGCGCCTGCCGAGGCCGCGCCGATCGCGAGCGCGAGCGGACCGATCCACAGCGCGGCCGAGCGTCGCTCGGGCGGACGCGTGGCCGTCGTCGGGTAGATGGCGCCGCTCGTGTCGGGATCACCCTCCGCGTTTTGCGTCGCGGGATCGGCCGCGTCGCCGTCGGGGATCGACGGCAAGCGCGGCGGGACGAGGTCGCGCTCGGAGATCATGCGCGGCCGCGGCGACGAGGGCTGCACGGCGGACATCGGCGGCCTGTCGGAGAGCGGCCGATGCTCCTCGGGTTCGAGCCAGTGGGCGCGGAGCGAGTTGCCCGCGGCGTCGGTCTCCACGCCGTGGCTCTGCGCCCACGCCGCGAGCGCGGCGCCGAGCTCGCGCATCGTCTGCCAGCGATCGTCGGCCTCCTTCAGGAGGCCTCGTTGCACGATCGACCAGAGCTCCTCGTCCTCGATCTCGTGCGCGGCCCAGGGCTCTGGATCGCGGAGCAAGATCGCGCTGATCAGCGCGTTGTAGTTCCCGCCGTCGAAGGGCTTCAGGCCCGTCGTGACCTCGTAGAGCATCACGCAGAACGCCCAGATGTCGGTGCGATGATCGACGTCGCTGCGGCCACACGCTTGCTCGGGCGACATGTAGTGCGGGCTGCCGAGGATCACGCCGGCCTGCGTCGTCGTGCGCACGACCTCCTCGTGGTGCAGCTTCGCGATGCCGAAGTCGACGATCTTGGGCACCACGGCGCCGCGATCGTCGGTCACGAGCAGGACGTTGTCGGGCTTGAGATCACGATGGACGATGCCCTTGCCGTGCGCGGCCGCGAGCGCGCTCGCGACGGGCAGGAGCGTGCGCACGGCGGCCACGGGCGAGAGCCTGCGCCTGCGCGAGATGGTCTGCCCGAGCGACTCGCCGTGCAGGACCTCCATCACGATGAAGGGGTCCTTCTGCTCCGTCGTGCCGAAGTCGAACACGCGCACGATCGACGGGTGCCCGATGCGCGCCGCGGCCCGCGCTTCCTGCAGGAGGCGCTGCGACGCCTCGGCCGTGGCGAAGTCGCGGCGGATGAGCTTGACGGCGACGTCGATGTCGAGCGTGAGGTTTTTCGCGAGCCACACCGCGCCCATGCCGCCTTCGCCGAGCACCTTCGACAGCCGGTACTTCCCGGCGATGACGTCGCCGGCGAGGTAACTCGTGGCGGGCGATGCTTCGATCGGCGTCGATCGCGGCGGCATCGATCGCGGCGCTTCGGAGCGTGGCGCTTCGGAACGTGGCGCTTCGGAACGTGGCGCTTCGGAGCGTGGCGCTTCGGAGCGTGGCGCGTCCTGCGTGTCGGCCATCGAGCGCGCCTGCGAGCGCTCGGGGTTCTCCTCTGCGCCCGTGATCGCGGCTTCGCTCGGCGAGCGAGCGGACGCGGGCGGGTGTTGGGACGAGGGCGGCATGAGGAAGCGAAGGGTACGCCCGAGCCGGGCACGCGGATCCAGCCGAACTATACCGCTCCCGCCGGACTCTCCACAACCCTCGCCGAGATCCGGCTCTACGGGTTCTCCCAAGCGCCCGTGAAGGCGCGGAAATTCGCGCAAGAAGGCGCCAGCCGCGCCCCGGGACGGCGGGCCTCGCCGCTCAGGGCATCAGGCGATCGAGCAAGCCGGCGAGGGAGGCGAGCGCGAACACGAGGCCGAGGGCGTAGAGCGCGAGGAACGTGGCCGGCACCGTTGCTTCGAGCCCCGAGAAGCCGAAGCGCTTCTTGCCGTGCGGCGCGTAGAGCCCCTCCCACTCGCGCGTGAAGACGCGATAGCTGCCGACGAAGCGCCGTCGCTCCATGCGCCGGAGCTGGCGGTAGCGCCAGTCGACGAGGGCTTCGTACTGGAGGATCGTACGCTTCCAGAGGCGGCACGCGAGCATGCCGATCAGGAAGAGCGGGATCGTCACGAACGCGAGGCGGCTGCCCGTGAGCGCGAGGTCCTTGATCAGGAACGCGACGACCGCCGAGAGACCTGCGTTCACCGTGAGGAACGTCTGCGTGGTGCCGCGCCTGCGCTCGACGAGGCGCTCGGTGCTGTCGAAGAGCAGGCGGTACTCGTCGAAGGCGTCCGTGCGCACGGGCGCGTGCGACGCGTCGACCTCGGCGAGGATCTCGTGCACGACGTGGCGCAAGGCGTCCTCGGCCGAACCCTCGTCGAGCTCGGCGAGGCCCCCGCGCGCGGGCAGGATGTCGGCGCGCAGATCGACGAACCCGGCGAGCGCGGCGCGATCGACGGCGACGATCAGGAGCTTGTCGATCACCTTGGTGAGCGCGGGGAGGAGCTCCTCGGGGGCGCCGATCTTGCCGGCGGCGAAGCTGCGATCGACGAGCAGCACGATCGCGGCGGCGGTCTTTGCGGCCCGGCCGAACGAGCGGGCGGGATCGGCGGTGTCCTCCTCGTCGGGCCAGCGCTTCGCGCGGAGGCCGCGCTCTTCGAGGCGCTCAGAGAGGCGTGTGGCGCGGCCGTCCTGGCTCGGGGCAGCGACGACGAGGACCTCGGCCGGCGGTGCGTCGTGCATGATGGCTCGGCGCATCAAACCAAGAGATCGTGTGTTTGAACAGCATTGAATCGTCGTCTGCGCGGGGCGAGGGCAGATGACGGACGTCCGCCGTTCGGATATCGTGTTTCCGGGAAGGCGGACTGCCTGCGCGTGGCGGCTGGGACGCCGTCGGAGCCGGAAGCGAGCCGGCTTTCTTATTCTCCAGGAGGACGAACGATGAGCGGTTGGACGAAGCGCGGCGCGCTCGCAGGAGCGACGATGGGGGCGTTCGTGGCGATCGGTATCGCGTCGTGTGCACTCACGGATTACCAGCCCCCCACCGCGAATACCACCTCGTCGATTGGCGGCGCGGGCGGAACCGGCGGCGAGGGAGGAGCCGGCGGGAGCGGCGGAGCGGGCGCCGCGGGCGGAATGGCGGGGCCCGGAGGCGCGGGCGGCGGCGAGGCCTGCGGCGAAAGCAACAAATGCCTCCCTGGGGTACCCTTCAAGGATGGCTGGATGGGGCCTTACTGGGGCAGGCCGACGAGCTGGCAACAAAACGCGGGGGCATGCCCCAACGGCAAACTCCCCGAGATTGCATACGCGGATCCTGCCAAGGCCGACTGCTTACCGTGCCAGTGCGCGGTCAATCCCGGAGCCGTGTGCGTCGGCGCGGTGCTGTCGTGCTGGGCCGATACGTGCGGGTCGGGAAACCCGACGAACTTCGATAAAGGGTGCATTTCGGGCGAGAGCATGCCGGGCGTCACGCTGGTCGGGACATCGAATTGCCAGGTAACCGGGACCTATCAGATCACGACGGTCAATGGCGAGAAGGCCTGCTCGGCGTCCGGGGGCGCCCTCGTGAACGAAAACGACTGGGAGACGAACGTGCACCTCTGCCCGATCGAGGCCGCCTCCGCTTGCGCCGACGGGGGCGCGTGCGTGACCGCGCCGTCGGGCGCCTACAGCGAGTTCGCGTGCATCAAGAAGGTGGGCGCGGAGGCCGACTGTCCCGCGGGCTGGAATGACCTGTCGAAGGTGGCGTACGATCAATTCGACGATCAGCGCGTTTGCCCGGGTTGCAGCTGCGTCGGAAGCGAACTGCATTGTGATGCCTCGAATGCGTTCAAGAAGGTGGGGCTCGGTTGCGGCGGGGCGGGAAACCCCATCTCCGCTTGCACTTCATTCAACTCGCTCGAAGCGGCGAACATCGTGCCTCCGAAGGTGACGACCGGTGAGGGGTTCTGCCCGCCGGCCCAGCCCCAAGGCGAGGTGCATACGAGCGGACCCACCACGATCTGCTGCCACAAGCTCTTCTGACGATCCCGACGAGCGCCGGCCTCACCCCGCCGGCGCCTTTGCGCCGAGCGCCTCGCCCATGCGACGGATCTTCGCCACCTTCTCCTCGAACGGCTCCCAGTCCTCGTGCGCGTCGATCGCGTGCCAGATCGACTCGATCTCGTCGATGAGCAGCGAGCACGGGGCGTCGCCCTGGAAATACGGGTGCGAGAGCGCGTCGGGACGGGCGGGCGCGTAGAGCTCGAGCAAGCTCCGGAGCGCGTCGAATCGTTCGCCTTGGTAAAACGTTTTCGCCTCGCTCGCCCGGGCGCGCGCCTCGCTCTGGGCGCCGCCGTACCAGTCGAAGAAGAATCGATCGAAGGGGACCTGGCTCTCCTCCAGGAAGAGCTCGATGGCCTCGGTGAGGCTCGCGTCGACGTCCGGATCCGAGGGCGCGAGGCCGAGCCGCGCGAGGAACGCGGCCGCGCGCGCCTCGCGCAGCGCAGGCTCGAACGCGCGCACGGCGGGGGCGAAGGCGGCCGCGGGCGAGACGAGCCGCAAGGCATCGGCGAGGCGCGTCAGGTTGAGCGCCACCGCGCGCGGCTGCTGCCCGAAGGCATACAGGCCGGTGTGATCGAAATAGGCCGCGATGAACGAGGGATCGAGCGTGGGCAGGAACCGGTACGGGCCATAATCGAAGCTCTCGCCCGTGATGTTCATGTTGTCGCTGTTCAGCACGCCGTGGACGAACCCGGCGGCGGTCCACGCCGCGACGAGCCGGGCCGAGCGCCGCGCCACGGCCTCGACGAAGCGGACCGCAGGATCCGGACCGCCGGCCGCCTCGGGCACGTAATGGGCGATGCAGAAATCGAGCAATTTGGACAAACGGTCGGCGTCGCGGTGGTAGGCGTGCCGCTGGAACGTGCCGAAGCGGATATGGCCGTGCGAGAGGCGGACGAGGATGGAGGAGCGGGTGGGCGAGGGTTCGTCGCCCCGGAACAAGGCCTCGTGCGTCTCGAACAGGGAAAACGCCTTCGACGTGGGCACGGAGAGCGCTTCGAGCATCTCCGCCGCGAGCACCTCGCGCACGCCGCCCTTCAGCGTGAGCCGCCCGTCGCCGCCGCGCGAATACGGCGTCGTGCCGCTGCCCTTCGTGCCGAAATCGAGGAGTTTTCCGTCCTCGGGATCCTCGATCTGGGCCAGGACAAACCCGCGGCCGTCGCCGAGGTACGGGTTGTACACGTCGAACTGATGCCCGTGGTATCGCAAGGCGAGCGGCGCGGGCAGGTTCGAGGGCAGGGGTTCGAGGCGCGCGAAATGTCGGTCCCACTCCTCCGCGTCGAGCTCGCCGAGGCCGAGGCGGCTGGCCCAGCGCTGGTTGCGGAAGCGGAGCGTGCGGGTGTGGAATCGCGCCGGCGCGACGACGTCGGCGAAGCCGTCGCCGAGCGAGGAGAAACGAGGCGCGGGGCGGTAGCGAGGGGTGATCGGCATGAGCACGAGGGGTCGGGAGTGGCGCTCGGATCGTCCGAGCGTGGCCTCCCGTCGGCAAACGACAGTCCTAAAGCAGCTCGGCGCCGCTGGCCAGCGTGACCGAGCGGCCCCGGGCATGATGCCCTCGGTTGCGGCGGCTGCCGCGCTTCCTCTAGGATGCGCCCCGATGTCCTCCTACGATCCGCCGTTGCTCCTCGGTCAACCCGAGGAGGCGCTCGCCCAGAGCTCCCTCGAAGGTCTGCCTTTTGATGCCCTCGTCCTCGTCGCGCCCTCGCCGATCAGCACGCGCGCGACGCTCACGGGCCCCGTGGCCGCGGCGCTCGCGTGCGCGCTCAAGGCCGACGCGGGGCTCGATCGAGGCCCGCGGCCCCCCGCGGTGATCGCGGCGCCGGCGCTGCCGGGCGGGCGGCTCGTGGTGGTGCCGATGGGCCCGCTCGGCGAGGACACGGACGACGTGCGCAGCGTGGCGGAGGCCGTGGCCGCAGGGACGAGCCGCGCGGTGGACGCGGGCGCGACGCGGCCTCTCGTGTGGGTGCAAGCGCCTTCCGGGCCGCGGTTCGCCCGCGCGCGCGAGGTGGCGGCGCTCGCGGCGCTCGGCAGCCAGTGGGCGCCGGTGGAGGCGCGCGAGGCGGGCAAGGCGCCGCGCACGGCCGAGGCCGTGGGCATGGTGGGCCTCGACGAGGCGCGGGCCCGGTCGCTCTCGGCGATCGATCACGGGCGCGCGCTTTGCCGCGACATCGCGGGGACGGAGCCGGAGCGCATGGCGCCGCGCCGGATCGCCGAGCTCTGCGAGATCGCGTTCCGCGGCACGGGCGTGGAGGTCGAGGTGGAGCACGACGTGTCGGGGTATCCGCTGCTCGCGGCGGTGGCGCGGGCGTCGATGGGCGTCGAGCGTCACCGGCCGTGCGTCGTGCGGCTCTCGTACACGCCCGAGGCGCCGGCGTCGCGGACGCTCGTGCTCGTGGGCAAGGGCGTCACGTACGACACGGGGGGCGCGGATCTGAAGACGGACGGGCACATGGCCGGCATGTCGCGCGACAAGGGCGGCGCGGGCGCGGTCGCGGGGCTCGTGCTGGCGGCGTCGCTGCTCAAGGTTCCGGTGCGCGTGGTCGGGCTGCTCGGGCTCGTGCGGAACAGCGTGGGCGACGAGTCGTTCGTGAGCGACGAGATCATCCGCGCTCGTTCGGGGGTGCGGGTGCGCATCGGGAACACGGACGCGGAGGGGCGGCTCGTGCTGGCCGATCTCCTGGCCGAGGCGAAGACGATCGCGGAGCGCGCGCCGTCGCCGACGTTGTTCTCGGTCGCGACGCTCACGGGCCACGTGTACCGGGCGTTCGGGCCGTACGTCGGCGCGATCGGCAATGGCCCGGCGCAGCGGGCCGGGACGCTCGAGCTTCTGGATCGGCTGGGCGAGGCGTGGGGCGAGCCGGTGGAGCGATCGCGGCCCCGGCGGGAGGATTATTCGTTTGTGGCGCCGCGATCGAGCGCGGAGGACGTCGTGAGCTCGAACCGATTGGCGTCGGTGAACACGCCGCGCGGGCATCAGTTCCCCTTCGCGTTCCTCGATATCGCGTCGGGCCTGCGGGGCGAGCGGATTCCATTCGTGCACCTCGATATCGGGGGCGTCGTGGTGGATCCGCCGGATTGGCAATTCGGTCGGCCCACGGGGAGCCCGGTGGCGATGCTCACGGCGCTTTTGGGGCAGCCGACCGAATGAAGGGCCACGTTTTGCCTGGGTGAGCCGCTTCGGCTCACCGGAGGCGCGCAGGGCACGGCGCGCCCTCGAACACCGCCTTCCAGAGATCGAGGCGGTCCTTCAGCGGATCGGGCCCGAAGATCACGCCCTGATTCGTGAAATTCAGCACGTCTCTTCGTTTGGGCTCATACGTTCGCCACACGGGGCGACCTTCGCCGTTCGGATTGCCGGTCTTCGCGAAGGCGACCCAGTAGCCGCTCATCGTGCGCGCCATGGCGCGATCCGCGTCGGTCGTCTTGTCCCCCGTGACCACGGAGGGGACATCGAGCGCAAAGGCGACATCGGTTGCATGTGTGGCGCCCGGGACCTGGCCGCGGCGCGACGCTGCGACGTAGGAAAAACGATAAAAATAGGCAGGTTGTCCAGCCCGGACCATGGCTTCGGCCGCATGGCGCGAAGGCTCGACCATCCCCCGGTCGGCATGCACCTCCTGGACGAGTGCGGCGAGCTCGGCATTGCCGCGCGGATCGTAGAGCGTGCGCGCCCGCGCGGCGAGCGGCCCGAAGATGCGGAACAGCTCGTCCTTCGTCTGCGCCGATCCGGTGGCGAGGTCGTGGTCGGTGGCGCCGGAGAGGATCGGGATTTTCGCCTGTCGACCGGCGAGCATGGCTGTTTCGGGGGATTCGACGACGAGGCGACCGTCGCGGATCGCGCCCGCGACGCCGGGCACCTGGGGACCGCCCGACAATTCCCAGATGACGCCATTGCCATCGCTGGCCATCGCGAATGTTTCTGCAGGGATCGAGCGAAGCGCCGCGAGCGCCTCGGCGTCCGCGCCGCGGATCCCCAGGGTCTTCGCGTAATCGACGGCGATCGTCTCGGCGGCCGGGAGCTCCCGGAGCGGCATCGCCGCGGCGCGCGCGGTCGGGAGGCCGGCCGAGTGCAGGATGGCCTGGTGAAAAAGGCCACGCGACATCGGCGAGGTCATCTGCACGAGGACGGAGCCGCCGCCGGCGGAGTCACCGAAAATCGTCACCTTGTTCGGATCTCCGCCGAAGGCAGCGATGTTCCGCTGCACCCAGCGGAGCGCCGCGATCTGATCCATGTAGCCGTAGTTGCCACGCGGCTCGTTCGGCGCCTCGCGCGCGAGCGCCGGGTGCGCGAAAAATCCCAGCCGGCCGAGGCGGTAGTTCAAGGTCACGAGCACGACGCCCTGCCGCGCCAGCCCCTCGCCTGGATACAGCGAAGCGCCTCCCCGGACGAGGGCGCCGCCGTGAATCCAGACCATGACGGGCAAGGCTTTTTCGGCGCGCGCGGCCGGACGGAAGACATTGAGATAAAGGCAATCCTCCGAGACGTTCGGCACGCCGTCGGCCTGCATGCAATTGGAGCGGAAGGCCGATGCATCGAGCACGTCTTTCCAGGGTTTTACGCGCTCGGGCGTCCGCCAGCGGAGGGCGCCGACCGGCGGTGCGGCGAACGGGATGCCTTTCCAGAATTGGACATCGCCCTCCGTTTTGCCGCGGATCTCGCCGCTGTCGATGCGGATCACGGTCGGGCCTTCCGCCGCCGTCGCCGAGCCCTGGGCGCCGCAAAAGAGGGCCATCGCCGCGATGATGGAAGAACCCCGCCTCATGCCCATCCCCCCGCGAAAAGGCCGCGCCGAAAGACGCTCCGCCAAGCGGATGCATGGGCTCACGGTGCCGCGACCGCAAGCCCGAGGGCTCAGGGGGTCTTGTAATGGAATACGCCGCTCGGGGTCGCCAAGTTGGTCGCCGCGACCCACGCCTCGCCGCCGCCGTCCTTTTTCGCGAAATCGACGACCAGCGATTGCACTTCCAGCCCTTCGAGCTCGAGGCTCTGGACGGTCCGCCCCGCGTCCTCGGAGCGAAAGATTCCTTCGCCCCACGTCCCGATCCATACCCGCCGGCCGTCGTGCGGATCCACCGCGAGGACACGGATGTCGCGTATCGGCACCTTGCGCTCTTCCATGCGTCGGCCCGCCTCGCTCACGAAGAGCCGCGACGACATGAATCCACCTTGCACCACGTAATAGGAGCCGCCGCCCGCGTAGACCGACGGAGCCGGGAGCCCGAGGGGCCCGCGATCCTGAAACCGCCGTCCCCCGTCCTCGCTCACGAAGACGTGCGCGCCGACCGCCACGACGCGCATTCCATCCGTGGCGACGCCGGTGATGGATACGCCGTCGATCACCTTGCTCTGGTGGCCGCCGAGCTCCACGCGCACGAGCGCCTTGGAATGAACGACGAAAAACGCATCATCGAGCGCGGCGCCGTCGAGTCCCCGCGCGCTCGGGCTCCATCCGAGCGGGATTTTTTCGAGCGACGTCCCGTCGTAGCCCCACGCGAATTGCCCCTCGACGTCGACGAACCACGCGCGATGCGCCCCCGCGCCGATCACGTGGACCGGGCCCTGGATGCCGCTCACCGGGACGAACGCGCCCTCTTTCCCGAGCGAATGGACGTCTCCGCGGCCCACGCCGAGCACGGGCCCGTGCTCGGGGCGGACCAGCGCGGGATTGTTCCATTCGTCGGTCCCCGCGATCCGTTGCCACGCGCCATACCGCGGCGACACGAGGCGAACGACGGACAGGACGAGCAGCGAGACGTGGAGGAGCGCAAAGCTCGCGACGACGCCGCGTCGCACGTTCGGAGGCGTCGATGCGGGCAGGAGCTCTCGGAGCGCCGCCAGATCGAGGAGGAGGCCCAGCACCGACAAGAGGATGGTCGCCGCGTACATCCCGTTCGCGAACGCGAGGGGCGGGAAGACGAGGAGGAAGATCGACCACACGGCGATCTTCACCAGAGTCACGATTCGAGCAGCCGAGAGCACGCGCGACTTTTAGCAGTCCACACTTGCGCGGCCGAGGACAAAAAGATTTTCTTTACGGGCCCTCGGCGGAGGCGGACGCGGGCGCCTCGCTCCGGCGGTCCACGCGGAGCGGGTAGATGATTTTCGAGGTCTGCTCGCCGCGCGCGGGGCAATTCGCCAGGCGCGGGGGGCGGAAAAACGGCGGGCCTTTTCGAGGCGGCGGCGGCGGCTCTTCGGGGCAGACGACGTCGCTGCCGACCTCGAACGGCTCGAACGTCGTCGCTCCGAGCACGGTGGTGAAACATGCGTCGATGCTTGGATCGGCGCGCGTCGGGAGGTCGTCGCGATCGGCTGTCACGACCTCGATCGTCCCGCGCTCGGGGACGATGCGGGCGACCATGTACACGTGTTCCCCCGGGCGCACGCAGGCGCAAGCAGCGCCGTAGAGCGGGTTCATGAACCGACCGGCGTATGCGGCGGGCAGCCGGAGCACGCTCGCGCCGATCTCGCGCGGCGTCCATTGGAAGGGGCAGCCGGCCGTCGAGACAGGCGCGCGCGGCGTGACGGGCGGGGAGGGGGCTTCGGTCGGGGAGGGCGCCGAGGAGGCTGCGGGCGGCTCGGCCGCGGGCGGGCGTGCTGGCGTGCAGGCGAGCCCCAGGGCCGGGAGCATCATCGAAGCGGCGCGGGCGAGGACACGAAGCATGGGGGAAGGGAGGCCGCGGGGGGCGCGGAGTTCCCGCGTGTGCTTGCAAGACACGCGAGGCGCGGGAGGCGTGATAACGTCCCGGGGGTGACCTCCTTCGTCTTGCGTCCGGCGCGCGCCGAGGACATTCCCGTGCTCGGGATCATCGAGCGCGCCGCGGACGAGCGTTATCGGCAGACCCGCCACGCCGCGTTCCTCGACGGAGAGACCATCCCGCTCGAGGCCGCGCAGCGAGCCGTCGCGGCGGGGCGTATCACCGTCGCCGAGGTCGACGGCGAGGTCGTCGGCTGGCTCCTCGTCGCGCGTGTGGGCGCGGAGCTTTGCCTCGGGCAGGTGAGCGTGTTGCCCTCGCACGGGCGGCGCGGCATTGGCACTGCGCTCTTGCGGGATCTGATCGAGCATGCTCGCGCGGCGGGCGAGCGGACCCTCGTGCTGAACACGCAATCGGATGTCGCGTGGAACATGCCGTGGTATGCGCGCCACGGCTTCGTCGTGGTCCCCGAGGAGCGATGGTCCGCGGAGATGCGCGCCGTGGCCGAGGCGCAAGGCGCAATGGGCATCGACTGGAATTTCCGGGTTCACATGCGCCTCACGCTCGCGTGACGGCCGGAGAATCACCGCGCGAGCGACGCGAACCGGCTTTTCATCCAGGTCACGCCGAACGCCACGAGGTCCGCGGCTTCGACGAGCTCGCTCCGCGCGCGGCCCACGGTCCCCTGGCTCGCGCGGCCGGTGTCCAGGTAGTCCCGCAGGATGAGCGCGAAATAATCCTCGCCGGGCCATTCGACGATGCCGTCGCTGTCGTCGAGACTATCGACATGACGGATGGCTGGTGCCGGGCTCCCGGCGATCCGGCGGTATCGACGTACGCGGCGTTTCTCCGGCAGATCCACGAGATACTCGGCCCAGTGCAGCACGGTGGTGGTATTGAGGTCGGCGCCGAGGCGGAGCACGCGACCGCCGAGCTGGCAGAGCTTTTCGAGCGGCGATCCGGGACCAAAATAATCGTGCCACGGGGGATCACGAACGAGCTCGGCGGCGCGCGCGCCGCGGGCGCCGAATCGGCCCTCCGGATGGTTCGTCACGAGCGTGCCGGGTCGCTGGCGGAGCGCTTCGGCGAGGTAACCGACGTCCGGATCCGCGGGCGTGCGCAGGCTGTCGAAGGGCTCGGCGCTGGCGAGGTGCTGGGCGCGCTCGTCCTCGGGGAGGTCGTTCACCCAGGCCCAGTCGTCGCGCGCGCCGAGAACCATCATCCACGTCCCGCTCGCGCCGACGGCTCGATCGAGGGCGTCGAGGACGCCGCCCGCGCCGCCTTCGACCGGCCCGAGCGCGCGAAGCGAAGCGTGGATCATCAACGTGTCGCCCGCGCGGACGCCGAGCCGTTCCAGGTCTCGCACGAGGTCGGTGGGGCTTTGCGACGAGGGATTCGGGGACATGGGCGGCGGCTGGGGGACGAGGCATATCCTATGACACGAACAGCCCTGTCGGAGCGAAAGCTCGCTCCACGCCGCGCGCTCTCGGCCGTTGTTGTGTGTAGCAGCACGTTTTTGACCCTTGCAGGAAACCGAGGAAACCGATAAAGTTTCCTGAGTTCCCACGGAGGCCACGATGCACACCCTGCCTGCCGGTCCTCGCTTCCCCGCGCTCCAGGCGTTCAAGCTCGCCCGGGACACGAAGGGTTTTTTCCTCGACACCGTCGGTCGTTACGGCGACCCGTTCACGCTCCGGCTCCCCATGGGGGAAGTCGTCGTCACGGGGGATCCCGAGGGGATCCGGGAGATTTTCACCGCGGATCCCTCCCTCTTCACCCCGTTCGCGAAGATCCCGCTCGAGCCAGTGGTCGGCCGGCATTCGATGCTCCTGCTCGACGGCATGCGCCACCGCCGCGAGCGCAAGCTGCTCACGCCGCCCTTTCACGGCGATCGCATGCGCGCCTATGGCGACCTCATGGCCGCCATCACGCTCCGCAAGGCTTCTGAGCTCCCGGCGGGCGCGAGGTTCAAGGCGCAGGATCTCACCCAGGAAATCTCGCTCGAAGTCATCATCGAGGCCGTCTTCGGCGTGCGCGATCCGGCGCGCGTGGCGCAGTTCCGCGAGGTGATCGTCGGTTATATCGAGGCGTACACGCCGTCGCTCATGACGATCGAGCCCCTGCGCCACTCCTTCGGCGGCCTCGGTCCCTGGGCGCGCTTTCAGCGTTTCACCGAGCGCTTCCACGCCCTCATCGCCGAGGAAATCGCGGCCCGGCGCAAGAGCGGCGAGAGCCACGACGACATCTTGAGCCTCCTGCTCTCCGTGCGCGACGAGGAGGGCAACCCCATGTCCGACGAGGAGATCGACGACGAATTGCGCACCATGCTCATCGCCGGCCACGAGACCACCGCCATTGGCATGGCCTGGGCGCTCGACTGGATCCACCGGAGCTCGCGCATTCGCGATCGTCTCCTCGCCGAGATCCGCGAGCTCGGCCCGGCGCCGTCGCCCGAGGCGCTCGTGAAATTGCCTTATCTCTCGGCCGTTTGCGACGAGGCGCTCCGGGTGCATCCGGTGGTCGGCATGGTCTCGCGCAGGCTCCTTGCGCCGTTCACGTTCCGCGGCCGCGAGCTCCCGGCCGGCGCGGCCGTGATGGCGGCGATCATTCTCGTGCACCATAACCCCGCCGTCTACCCCGACGCCGACGTGTTCCGGCCCGAGCGATTCCTGGAGCGCAAATTCACGCCGTTCGAGTATTTGCCGTTCGGCGGAGGCGCGCGGCGTTGCCTCGGGGCGGCGTTCGCGCTCTACGAGATGAAGATCGTGCTCGGCACGCTCCTCGCGTCGCACCGCTTCCAGGTGCTCTCCGCCGAGCCGCCGCGCGTCGTGCGGCGCAACGTGACGCTCGGTCCGTCCGAGGGCGCGCCGCTCCGGTACCTCGGGCCCGTGCAGCGGGCCGTCTCGTGACGGCCGAGGCGGAGGCGCGTGGCCGGATCCTCGCCGTCGCGCGACGGCTCTTTTTCGCGCACGGGTTCGGCCGCGTCACCATGGACGAGATCGCCTCCGAGCTCGCCATGAGCAAAAAGACGCTCTATCGCCATTTCGCGAGCAAGGAGGATCTCTGCGAGGCCGTCATCGACGCGGCGTTCACCGCGATCGACGCCGAGCTCGCGGCCGCGCTCGACGACGTGAGACTGGGCTTCGAGGACAAGCTCGATCGCTTCATGCGCATCGTCGCGGCGGGCTACGAAGAGGCGCGCGGGCCGCTGCTCACCGATCTGCATCGCGACGCGCCTTCGCTCTGGGCCCGCGTCGACGCGTGGCGGAGCAAGGTCGTCCACACGCGCACGCGCGCGCTCTTCGCCGCGGGCAAACGCGCGGGCGTCTTCCGGCCCGACGTCCCCGAGGACCTCGTCGTCCGCCTCGTGATCGGCAATGCGCAGAACATCCTCCGACCCGACGTCCTCGCCGCGCTCGGGCTGAGCTTCCCCGAGGCGTTCGCCCATTGCAAGGCCGTGCTGCTCGACGGGGTCCGCGCGCGGCCTTGCAATGGCGGGCGCGGCGCGGCCCATTGATGCAACGTTCTCACCCTTCCCGCAGCTTGAACCGCTGGATCTTCCCCGTCGCCGTCTTCGGCAGCTCGCGCACGAACTCGATCCAGCGCGGGTATTTGTAGGGGGCGAGCCGCCCCTTCACGAAATCCTTCAGCGCATCCGCGAGCGCCGGCGAGGCTTCGTCCGGCCGCTTGAGCACGACGAAGGCCTTCGGCTTGACGAGCTTCGCCTCGTCGGCGTGGCCCACGACGGCGGCTTCGAGCACGGCCTCGTGGGCGGCGAGGGCGCTCTCGACCTCGAAGGGCGAGACCCAGATCCCCGAGACCTTGAGCATGTCGTCGCTGCGCCCCGCGTACGTGAAATAGCCGTCCGCGTCGCGCACGTACCGGTCGCCCGTCCGCGTCCAGGCGCCGTGGAACGTGTCGAGGCTCTTCTGTCGCTGGTTCCAGTAGGCCACGCAGCTCGACGGCCCGCGCACCCAGAGCGAGCCGTCCTCGCCGTCGGGCACGGGCTCGCCGGCGTCGTCGACGAGCTTCACGTCATAACCGGGGACGGGTCGGCCCGAGGTGCCGTAACGCACGTCGCCGGGGCGATTGCTCATGAAGATGTGCAGCATCTCGGTGGAGCCGATCCCGTCGAGGATGTGCGCCCCGAAGCGCAGAAACCATTTCTCGCCGATCTCCCTGGGCAATGCCTCGCCCGCAGAGACGCAGACGCGGAGGCGATCGGAGCCGGTCTCGCGGTTGTTCCTGGGATCGGCGAGGATCGAGGCGTAGAGCGTGGGGACGCCGTAGAAGAGGGTCGGCCGTTTTTCGCGGAGCACGCGCATCACGGTGTCGGGCGTCGCCCGGTCGGGCTGGTAGACGGCCGTCGCGCCGACGTGGAAGGGGAACGTGAGCCCATTGCCGAGTCCGTACGCGAAAAACGATTTCGCCGCCGAGAAGACCACGTCGGAGGGCTCGATCCCGAGGACGCGCTCGCCATACAGCACGGCGGTCTGCTGGAGGTGGGAATGCAGGTGCACCGCGCCTTTCGGTCGTCCGGTCGATCCGGACGAGTAGAGCCAGAAGGCCACGTCGTCCGGCGACGTTGGCGCCGCCGCGAGCGTGGGCTCGGCGGCGCGGAGGAGGCTCTCGAGGCGCGCGTGCCTTCCGGGGCCCTCGTCTTCCGCGCCCACGAGCACGACGTGCTCGACGAAGCGCGCCTTTTCGAGGATCGACGCGAATTTCGGGTAGAGCAGGGACGAGACGACGAGCACGCGGGCGCGGCTGTCGTCGAGGAGGTAGGCGTAATCGTCGGGCTGGAGGAGCGTGTTCACGGGCACCGGGACGGCGCCGATCTTCATCGCTCCGAAGAACACGCTCGGAAAATCGCGGCCGTCGAGCAAGCAAAGGAGGACCCGCTCCTCCATGCGGACGCCGAGGCCCCGGAGCGCGTTTCCCGCGCGGTTCACGCGCTCGGCGAGCTCCCCGTAGGTCACGGTGCCCTGGGGGTCGATGATCGCGGCCTTGTCGCCGCGCCCCTCGCTGAGGTGCCTGTCGACGAAATGCTCGGCTGCGTTGTAGGCGCGCGGGAACGTGAGGGCAGGGGAGGGCGCGGACATCGTGCCGGGAGCGTACCACAGGTGGCGCCCCGCTTGCTCGTCGGCGCATGCGCTGCGTCAGAGCCGGCGCGCGCGCCCTGCGATTGCACGAATCGCGCAATGTCGACGGGCGGATTGCGCAATTCGCGCAAGCCGGTTGCTCGACCTGTGCGCATGGCCCGGGACCCTCCCGTGCGCCTGCCGCTCCGTGACGCGTGGCGATGTGCGGGCCCCCAGGCACGCCGATTGCCAAAGTGAAAAAGCATGAACATCCGCCCATTTCGTAACTTTCCTCTGGCCTCGATCCTCCTTGCCTTCGGAGTTGCCGCGTGTGGCAACGGAGGTGGCGCTGCTCTGGACGAGCCCGTCGCCGAGGCGCAGGCAGCCGTGAACGACGAGGTCCTCGCCGCGCTCGCGACGATCCCCGGGCTCACGGTGGACAGCGAGAAACCCTCGAACATCCCGGGCACGCGTTTCTTCGTGCTTCGATTTGATCAGCCCGTGGATCATCACAATCCGAACGGCCCGCGCTTCACCCAGAAAATCGCCCTCCTGCACCGCTCCTTCGACGGGCCCACGTCGTTCATGCCCAGCGGGTATGCCGTCAACACGCGGAAGGCGACCGAATGGGAGGTCACGAGGATGCTCCAGGGCAATCAGCTCTACGTCGAGCACCGCTACTATGGCGAATCCGTGCCCCCGGGCCCGCCGTACGAGCACCTCGATATCGAGCAGGCCGCGGGCGATCACCACCGGATCGTGCAGGCGTTCCGGCCCGTCTATACCGGCCGCTGGATCTCCGGCGCCAGCAGCAAGGGCGGCATGACCTCGATCTATCATCGCTACTACCACCCGGACGACGTGGACGGCACGGTCGCCTACGTGTCGCCGTCCACCTATTCGGCCAGCGATCCGCGGTACGTCACCTTCCTCCGTCAGGTGGGGGACCCGACGATGCGGGCGAGGTTGACCGCATACCAGCGCGCGCTTTTGACCCGGCGTGAGCAGATCGTGCCGATGATGGTGGCGGAAATGGCCGAGTGGGGCCTCACGTACGACATCGTGGGGGCCGACCGGGCCTTCGAATTCGGCGTCCTCGAGGCCTCGTTCTTCTACTGGCAGTTCTGCCCCGTGGACTTCTGCGAACCTCATCTTCCGGCGCCGAACGCGAGCGACGAGGAGCTGCTTCATTTCTACATCGACTACCTCGGCGCCCCGTTCAACTACGACGACGAGACCATCAACGTCTACTACGGGCCCTATTTCTACCAGTCGGCCACCCAGCTCGGCCACCCGCGTTTCGATGAGGCTCCCTTG
Source organism: Polyangium sp. 6x1 (assembly GCF_029946515.1). Classification (GTDB taxonomy): domain Bacteria; phylum Myxococcota_A; class Polyangia; order Polyangiales; family Polyangiaceae; genus Polyangium. The sequence goes on along the minus strand of NZ_JARZHH010000014.1, from coordinate 143,838 downwards.
ATGGACTTGCTGCGATATCCGGGGCAGGACAAGGCGGAAAACCTCACGCCCGTGCCCGTGACGATCCCGTTCTCCCACGGGCTCATGGCGCGGATCGAAGCGCGGACGAGGTCGCACGGCGAGCGGATGCTCTTCATCTATGGAGAGAACGATCCTTGGAGCACCAACCCGTTCGACGCCCGGGCGAAGAACGACACCTTCCGGTACTTCGTGCCTGACGGGCACCACGGCGTGCACATCGAAGATCTCCCCGAGGACGATCGATTGCACGCGACGAGCCGCATCTTCGATTGGGCCGACGTGCCCTTCGACCCGTCGGCTGCCCGAACGGCCGCGCCGCTGCTCGCGCCGGAGGTCGAGGAAGACGAGGGTCCGGGGCTCCGCTTCCGCTTGCCGCCGCGCTGAGGACGTTTGTCGCGCCCTCGAGGCGCGCGCACGCTCGCCCGGGGGTTGCCTTCGCGCCCGCGCGGGGCGATCCTCGGCCATGGCCTCGCAAAGCGCCCCCGATCCCGTCGACGCGTGGCTGCCCTTGCCGCGCCTCCTCGCGTACGGCCTCCAGCACGTGCTCGCCATGTACGCCGGCGCCGTCGCGGTGCCGCTCATCGTCGCCGGCGCCCTTGGCCTTTCCCACGATCAGCTCGTCTACCTGATCTCGGCCGACCTCTTCACCTGCGGCCTCGCGACGCTCGTGCAGACCGTCGGGTTCCCCGGGTTCGGCGTGCGCCTGCCCGTCATTCAGGGGTGCACGTTCGCAGCCGTCGGCCCGATGATTCTCATTGGCAAGACGGGCGGCCTGCCCTCCGTGTACGGCGCCGTCATCGCGGCCGGGGCGTTGACCTTGCTCGTCGCGCCGTATTTCGCTCGATTGCTCCGTTTTTTTCCGCCCGTCGTGACGGGCAGCATCATCACGCTCATCGGCATTTCTTTGCTCCCCGTCGCCGTGCGCTGGGCGGGAGGCGGGGACCCGTCGTCCCCCGAATTCGGCGCGCCGGCCGCGCTCGGGCTCGCGTTCACCACGTTCGCGCTGGTTCTTCTTTACAAACGCGTGCTCACGGGCTTCTGGCAGAGCGTGGCCGTGCTGCTCGGGCTCGTGTCGGGCACGGTTATCTCGGCGGCGCTCGGCATGTTCGACCTCGCGGGCGTGCGCGAGGCGCGGTGGATCGCGGTGACCACACCGTTCGCGTTCGGGCTCCCGCATTTCGATCCGGGCGCGGTGGCCTCGATGGCCCTCGTGATGCTGGTCGTCATGGTGGAATCGACGGGCGATTTCGTGGCGCTCGGCGAGCTCACGGGCAGACCCTTGACGCCCGAGGCGCTCGCGCGGGGCCTGCGCGCCGACGGTTTGTCCACGATGCTCGGCGGTGTTCTGAATGCGTTTCCATACACCGCGTATGCGCAGAACGTGGGCCTCGTGGCGCTCTCGCGCGTGCGGAGCCGGTGGGTGGTGGCGGCGGCAGGGGCGATCCTGGTCGTGCTCGGCCTCTTGCCGAAGCTTTCGGCGCTCGTCGCCGCGATTCCGGCGCCCGTGCTCGGCGGGGCGGGGCTGCTCATGTTCGGGCAGGTGGCCGCGAGCGGGCTGCGTACGCTGTCGCGGGTCGATTTCGACAGCGAGCAGGGGCGCATGAATGGGCTCATCGTCGCCGCGACGCTGGCCGTGGGCCTCATTCCGCTCGGCGCTTCGAATTTCTGGCGGAGCTTGCCCCCGTGGCTCCAGGTGATCCTGCAAAGTGGCATCACGGCAGGCAGCGTGACCGGCATTCTTTTGCACGCGGTGTTCGCCCGCCGGAACGGGAGCGAGCCGTCAAAACACGCCACTCACGCCGATCCCCGGAGCCCGTGAAACGCCGTCGCTGACCATCGTCGGCGCGACGAACCATCGCGCCGCAGACGCGGCCTGAGGCTGCTCCGGGGTCATTGGCTCCTCCCGCCGCTCCCGCGCGATCGCCGTGGCGAGGGTGATCCCGCCGTGCACGAACAGCGCGCCCGACCACGCCGTGAGCGCCGCCCAGGGCGCGCGATATCGATCGTCGTTTCCGAGGAGCTGCGATGCGCCCACGAGGATCGTCGGCGCCGTGCCCAGCATTTCGAGGATCCCGAACGCCACGGGCGGCGTCCGATCGTCGTCGAAGAGCGCGCTCACCGCGCCCGTGGTGAACGCGAGGTTCGCGCCGAGCGCCCAGGAGACGCCATACACCGTCCCCCGATCCGTATTCGGCGCGGCGAGCGACCAGATTCCGTGCACGCTCATGGCCCCGGTCCACGCGGCGGGGACGACGAGAAGAGCGGATAGGAAGTTCGACGCCGTGCCCTCGCCGCCGTGCTCGATCGCGAGCAGCGTATTGAGAAGGAGCGCCGACGGCGTCACGAGCACGCTCTCCGCGATCGACCAGCCGACCGCCGGGGGCTCGCGTTGCGCCACGGTCCCGACGTCGTGAATCGTGAAGACCGTGCTGGTGACGAGGATGGTTCCACCCGTGATGAGGATCCCCCCGATCGCGGCTCCGACGTCGTCGGAGTTGCCGGCGCGCGCCTCCGTCGTGACGGCGAGCGCGAGCGCGGCCGCAGGCAGAGCGACGAGGGCGCGGGTGAAGAAACGTCGATGATGGCGCATGATTTACAGACCCATTTTTCCGAGAATTGGTTCGAGCAGATCGAGCATGGCCTTGATGCGCGGAATCTCGGAGAGCACGGCCGGCACGACCACGCGGAAGCCGATTTCCCGGCCCACGACGTCGGGCAGCACCGGGACAGGTTGGCGCTCGGGGGGCTCGGGGTCGGGGATCCCAGGGTCGGGGAGGAGCGCGATTCCGTGCCCCGCGACCGCGAGCAGCCGGATCACGTGAATGTCTTGCGCCGTGACCATGGGCGAGACCAAAAACGTGCCGCCGCGGAGCAGGGGCCACGATCGCCCGTCCTCGCCGGGGGCCTCCCAGGCGAGCAAATCGTGCCCCGAGAGCTCCGCGACGGATCGCGGCGTCCCGCGCCGCTCGAGGTATTCACGTGACGCGACGAGCCGCACGGGGACGCGCATGAGCTCGCGCGAGACCCACGGCCCCGCGGGGCTCGTTTCACCGAAATGAAAGGCGAGGTCCACGTTCTCCATGAGCCCGCCGACCGGATCATTGCTGAAATGCAGCTGGAAGGCGAGGCGCGGGTACTTGCGCGCGATGCCGAGCACGTGAATGAACAGGTGCGGGGGCAAACCCACGGGCAAGACGATACGAAGCACGCCGGCCGGCTCGGATCCCGCTTCCCGTACCGATTGCAAGAGCGCGTTCGACTCCTGCACCATCAACCGCCCGCGCGCCGCCAGGAGTTTTCCGGCCTCGGTGAGCGCGACGCCGTCCCGCGTCCGATCCACGAGCAGCACCCCGGCGCGCGCTTCGAGCTGATCGATCCTGCGGCGCAACGTCGCGCGCGGCATGTGGAGGGACGTCGCCGCGGCGAGGAACGATCCTGCCTCGGCCACCGCGAGAAAGGCTCGGAGCTCTTCGAGGTCCATGGGGGTGTTCGTTTCTGGAGCACCGGGTGGCCGAGATTGGCCATGCGCCCGCCGCTCGGCCGAGCGTACCATCGAACCATGACGACCATCCATCCCGATGTGCCGTACGAGGGACGAACCTTTCGGCGCGGATCTCCCCGTTATGAAGAGCGGCGCCGCGCGACGATGTGGAATGCGCGCGTGCCCGATCGATACCCGGACGTGATCGTGCAGGCGAAGACCGAGCGCGACGTGATCGACGCGGTGAAGCTCGCGCGGCGCGAGGGCTTGCGGATCGGCGTGCGCTCGGGGGGGCATAGCTGGGCGGGCAACCACCTGCGCGACGGCGGGCTTTTGCTCGACGTCTCCGGGCTCGACGAGGTCACGATCGATCGGAAGGCGAGGCGCGCGACGACGGGGCCGGGCCGCGCCGGCAACGAGCTCGCCGAGATGCTCGGGCGGCAAGACCTGTTTTTCCCGACCGGACATTGCAAAGGTGTGTGCGTCGGGGGCTACCTGCTCCAGGGCGGCTTCGGCTGGCATGGCCGCGCGCTCGGCCCGGCGTGCATGAGCGTGATCGGGCTCGATCTCGTGACCGCCGACGGCGAGCGGGTCCACGCGAGCGCCGAGGAGAACGCCGATCTCTACTGGGCCGCGCGCGGCGCGGGCCCCGGTTTTTTTTGTGTCGTGACGAGGTTTTACCTGCGCGTCTACGAAAAACCGGAGGTCACGGGCTTCGCGTTCCAGAGCTTTCCCATGTCCCGTCTGGAGGACGTCTTTCGCTGGGCGCGCGCCGTGGGGCCGTCCGTGTCGGCCGCGGTCGAGCTGCAGCTCGTGATGACGCGAAATGCCATGGGCGTGGGCGGGCCGGGCATCGAGGTCTTTGCGCCTGTTTTCGCCGATACCGCGCGCGAGACGTTCGATGCGCTCGCCTTCATGAACGAGAGCGTTCTCGGCCGGAGCGCCGCGCTCAAGGCCGCGTTCATCCCCGCGACGCTGCCGCTCCTCTACAGCGCGGTCATGCACCATTACCCGGACGATCACCGGTACGCGGTCGACAACATGTGGACTCACGCCCCCATCGACGATCTGCTCCCCGGCCTCTTCAAGATCGCCGCGACGCTGCCGCCGCCCCCCGCGCACGTCCTCTGGCTGAACTGGGCGCCGCCGCCGGATCGACCCGACATGGCGTTTTCGGTGGAGGACGACATCTACATCGCCCTGTATGCGGGGTGGAAAGACGCCGGCGACGATATCCTCCACGCGTCGTGGCCCACGGAGCGCATGCGCGAGATGCAGCCGCTCGCCAGCGGTTGCCAGCTCGCCGACGAGAATCTCGGAAAACGGCCGGCGCGGTTCGTCACGTCGGACAACCTCGCGCGGCTCGATCAGATTCGAGGCGACCGCGATCCGAAGCACATCTTTCACGCCTGGATGGGACGACCATGAACCACCCGATTCCTTCACGCTCGCTCCACCTCGGTATCCGGGAGGGCGAGCTCACGGGCAAACCCTATGCAGCGTTCTGGAATCCGCGTCTCGCGCCGCTCGCGGAGCACGCGCGGGAGGCGCTCCTTTGCGGCCCGCTCGCCGCGCCTCTGCTGCCCGATCTCGCCGATGCGCCCCGGCTCCTGGAGGCCGGGGATCACGAGGTCGAGAATGGCCTCGGTTGCCGGGACGACGGCGCGCTTTTCGTCGCGGTTCGCACCACGATGCCGGACGTCTCCCCCGCGATGGTCGATTGGTGGTTCGGGTGGCATGGCAAAGAGCCAGAGCGGTACAAGCTTTGGCATCCACGAGCGCATGTCCATGCGTGCTGGGGAGACGCCGATCCACCGGGCGCACAGGGGCGCGCGCGGTACGTCGGGCGCGTGTCATTCGTCGACGAGTACATCGGGAGCCGATTGCAGCAGGTGACGATCCGGTTCGTCCGGCCCGCCGAGCTCGGCTTCGACGAGGCGGCACTTGCTGATCCCGCGGAGTCGACTGTGGTCTGCGCACGCGTGGGTCTCGTCGGGCTGCCCGTGGACGCCGGATGGCTCGTGCACCACGTCCGCCGCGTCCCGGGCGGCGCCGAAATGCGATCCCGCTTCTGGCTCGGCGGGCCGCACGGCGGCGTGCGGGCGCCGGGGTTCGTCGGCGCCGTGGCTTCTCGGATCGCACGGCGTGTCGCTGCGCCGAGCCTGGAAGAAGCACGCGCGCTCCTCGTGCATTGCTCCCAGGAAATGACACACCTCGCCTCGTTCCTGCCGCGGCTCCACGAAGAGCTGCGCGAACTGCCCTGATCTCGGCCGTTTCGAGGATGTCCACGCGTGGACATCGCATGGCGAACCGTGGCCATTGTGGGGACATCGAACGGAGCTACCTTCGATTCGTGAGGCGCCGATGAGCCCGCCTCGTCGACATTCGGAGGTACCGTGAACCACCGCCACGACCACTTCAAGACCTTCCTCTTGCGATTGATGGGATTCGCGCTCGCGTTCCTCGGACACGCGACGATCGCGCGGGCCACCGTCGTCACGCCGACCGACGATACCCACGTGGACCTCGACGGATCGGGGCCGCACGGCAGCTCGACCGAGCTCGTCGTCAAGCTGAAGCGGAACACCAGCACGGACCAGTCGTACAATGCGGTGGCGTCCGTCATGCGGTTTCAGATCAACCCGACGGACAAGGCCACGGACGCGGCGCTTTACCTCGACCTCGCCAGGTTCGACGAGGCGCTTTCTTGCGATTTTCGGATCTGGGGCCTCGGGGAGACGACGGTCCTCGCGGAGACGTTCGAGGAGGAGTCGGCTAAATGGTCGACGTTCAACGCCATCATCAACGATACGGCCGTCGGCGTGAACACGAGCCAGTTCTGGCCCCTCATCTTCGACGCAAACCCCGCCACCCCCGACAGGGACCCGCTCGGGACCATCACGCTGACGCAGGCCGACCTCAACAAGACCGTGCGATTCTCCAGCGCGGCGCTCGTCAACTTCATCAACAACGATAACGACGGCGTGATCACGCTGATCGTCACGCGTGTCCTGCGTAGCAACAGCTTCGACACGGCGTTCGCCTCGAAGGAGCACCCGACCCTGAGCGGGCCGCGCCTCTTCCTCCAGGCCGAGGAGACGCTCGGCGCCGCCGCCGATACGTTTGCCCGGTACGGGGATTCCACGGCCTATGGAGGGCAGAGCAACGTCCTCGTCAAGAACAACGGCGGCACGCACGCCAATACCCGCAAAGGCGTCGTTCGTTTCGAGATGACGCCGGGCACCAAGGTCGAGAGGGCCACGGTGCGCCTCGACGTCGCCAACTACTTCCAGGACGTCGGCACGGTCCCGGAGAGCTTGAATTTCGCGGTCTTCGGTATCCGCGACGGAGCTTCGTCCGAGAGCTTCAACGAGGCGACGGCGAATTATGCGACGTTCTCCAACGAGCTCGACAGCTCGTCCGACGGCGTCCGCAATTCGGAGGTCGACGCGCTCGGGCAGTTCACCGTGAAGCGCACCGACGTCGGCAAGACCGTCTCGTTCACGAACGACGCCCTCGTCGATTTCATCAACGCGGACACGAACGGCAAGATCACGCTCGTCCTCATCCGCGCCCAGTACACGCCGTACCTCAATTTCGCGTTCGCCGCGAAAGAGAACACGACCCTGCACGGCCCGCGCCTCGCCCTCACGCACGCCCTCGACGAGACGCCCGCCCCGACGATGAAGTTCGTGTATCAGGACGTCGACGCCGACGGCGCCAAGGATCTCCTGCTCGTCGTCGAGCTGCCGGGCGGCAATGGGTTTGTCGTGGCCGACCCCTTCGTGATCGCCGAGGCACTGCGCACGTCGGGATACAACTTCGGCGTCGGCACGGATTTCTGGGAGACGCTGAGCGTCACGCAGCAGGCGGGCTTGCTCGCGACGGTCTCCGATCTCGTGGCGAACGTGGGCACGACCGTCGAGGCGGCCGAGCTCGACGCGGCCCGCGCCGATCTGCCCGAGGGGCGCACGTATGCGGTGGGCACGTTCTCGGGTGATTTCGAGTCGTCGCGGTACGGCATGACCTATTCGGGCTCGCTCCTGTCGAGCTCCTCGCAGAACGCGCTCGGGTACAGCTCGGTAGAGCTCGGCTCCGGCCAGGCCGGCGCGATGTTCACGGATGAGGGCGTCGCGATGGGCTTCGAATCGAACCTCTTCGTCCTCACGACGGGCGTGGGCGATCCCTCCGGCACGACCGCGGCGCTCAGCCTGTCGGGCGGCGTGGGCATGTATGGCGAGCTCAAGTATGGCAAGGACGGGCAATACGGGTTCAGCGTGCCGCTCGTGGTCGTCCCGGTCGGCGTCACGGTGTACGTGAAGGGTAGCGACGCGGTCACCTCATTCAATTCCTTGAAGGGCTGGTGCGTTGGTTGGAACCAGTCGCTCCTGACCATGGCCTACAATCTCCACGCGTGGCAGATCGATTGGAGCAACGACGTCCGCGTTGGTCTCGTCGATGCCGTGAACGACGGTCGTATCGTGATCAGCCATCACGCGGGCGTCGCGGTGGTGTGGACGCGGGAGGCCGCGCGGGAGTCGACGGTTTGGTTGCATGGAACCACCGAGGAGGTCGGGTCGAAGCTCTCCAGCGTCGCCGCGACGGCCAGCAACGCGCTGATGTACACGAACGAGAATGCAGCCGCCGCGGTGACGGACTGGACCTCGACGGCCGGGTCGGTCGTGAATTCGACGCTCGATTCGACCCTGGGCTGGTTCGAGGGCGGCGTGTCGGATCTCGAGGACCTCGCGGACGACGTGGGCGACGACGTCACCGACGTCGCGGAGGACGTGGGCGAGGTCCTCTGCAAGGTCTTCTGCTTCTGATCCTCAGCCCGGCGGGGCGGCTTTCCCGGCCGCCCACGCGATCGCCGACAAGGCGACGATGAGCCCCGCGAACGTGCGAAATGCACGCGAATCCCCCTCCGCCGGTAGATCTCGTTTGAGCCGCAAGCTTCCCGCCGCGCACACGACCCAGCCGATCGCCTCGCCCGAGGCGAGCGCCGCCACCGCGGCGAGCGTCAGCACGATCCCCCGCTGACGCGTATCGAGCGCGCGAAACCCGCGCGCGCCGTCGAGCTGCCAGACCGGGACCAGGTTGAAGACGTTGATCGTCGCGCCGATGCTCGCCACCGCGAGCAGCGTCCGCTCCTTCAGGAAAAACCCCGCCGCGAGCGCGAGCGCCGCCGCAGCACATCCCCACACGGGCCCCGCGAGCCCGACCCGCGCGTCCTCGCGGGCGTCGATCGGATACTGCCGCATCCGCACGAGCGCGCCGAGGCCCGGCACGAACATCGGCGCGGTCGCCTGGATTCCGTAGAGCCGAAGCGCGGAGACGTGCCCCATCTCGTGCACGTAGATGGAGGCGACGAGCCCGAGCGCGAACGAGATGCCGCGGGATCGATCGAGCGCGAGCCACGCGAACATCGAGAGGAGCGTCGGCAGCGAGGCGAGGCCCGAGACGAGCAGTTTTGCTTTTCCGAGCAGCGAGAGCAGGAAGTATTTGAGGTTCCACGCGACGAGCGCGACCGCGCCGAGGCCCGCCACGGCCTTCGCGCGTCCGCCTTGGGGCTTCGGCGTGCTCTCGGCTTTTTCGAGGGCGAGGCTCAAGCGGCGGATCGTCTCGCCGACGACGCGGTGCTGCGTGCTGCCCGGGGGCAAGAGGCCGAGCGCCTCGCGCCAGTGCGTGAGGGCGTCGGTGAAGCGGCCTTCGCGCTCGGCGGCCTCGCCGTGCGCCGCGAGGGCCGCGAGGCGGGCGCCGTGCACGAGCTTGCGGCAGGCGGGGCAAGCGAGCATGCCCGGGGCGAGCTCGACCCCGCAGGCCGCGCAGCGCGAGACGGCGTCGTTCACGTGGTGGGGCTCGTGTGGACCTGGTAAGGGCCGCTGATGGCGACGGGACCGCCCACGCCGCGCGACGACTGCCACGCGGTGCGCAGGCCGAAGAAGATGATCAGCGCGCCGAGCACGCCGCTGAGGCCGCTCGTGACGTCGAGGATCGGCGCGGCGAGGGTCAGGGCCGAGATGAACACGAAGCGGAGGACGGACAAGAGGGCCCCCGCGCCCGGTTCCCCGTCGTCTTGCTTCATCGCAGCGACGATCACGGGGAGATATCCCATCGCGGACGCGATGTACGTGAGCACGACCGCGAGCACCTGATGCCTCGTGCTGCCGAATCCGCGCGTGACGCGCTGGACGGTGCGTCCGACGAGCACGCCGATGCCGATCGTCGCGAGCGCGAGCTGGATCTGGGTGAGGTGGACGAAGAGCGCGTAGACGAGGCCCAGGCCGACGGCGACGGCGCCGGCCTGGAGGAAGGCTTTTCCGAAGGCCGTGCCGCCGCGGGCATCGTTCACGGAGCGCTGCACGCCGTCGCGACACGAGCCGCACAGGATCTTGTCGAGGAGCTGATAGTACGCGGTAGTGATGGCCGACTGGCAGACCGAGCACTGCACGTGCGCGGCGGCGGGCTCGGCGAACTCGGCGCGCTCGAAATCGAGCTGGGCCGGGGCTTCGGGCGCAACCGGGGCTTCGGGCGCGGTGGGTTCCGCGGGCTTCGTCTCGAGTGTGGCTTCGCTCATCGCCCGATCTCCATCGGCAGAGTTGAGCGTTACATGCGAGCGAAGTCAATCGAGCGCGCGTCGAGGATGGATCGTGCGCGGGAAGACGTGTAGAACCGTGAGCCATGGCCCTCGATGTCCGCGGGAAAACCGTCGTCCTCACCGGCACCTTTTCGAAGCTGAAGCGCGCCGAGGCGGAGAAGCAGCTCGCGGCGCTCGGAGCCAAGATCGGCAGCAGCGTCGGCAAATCGACGCACATCCTGTTCGCCGGCGAGAAGGCCGGCAGCAAGATCGACGCGGCGGGGCGCCTCGGGATCACGGTGCTCGGCGAGGACGAGCTGATGGCCCTGCTCGCCGGTCCGAGCAAGAAGGGGGCAGCTTCGAAACAGGCGCCTTCAAAACAGGTGGCTTCTGCGTTCGCGGCGCTCGATCCAAAGGCGCCCGGCGCGGCGCTCGCGGCTGCGATCGAGGCGCTGCCGTGGGACGACTTCGACGCCGATCGCGACCTGCCGGCCCTGCGCGAGGTGCTCTGCGCCCACGAGGCCGCGCACGGGATCACGGCGGCTCATCAGGCCGCGACGGCGCGATTGCGACCTCGCGCGACGCTTCAGCACGCGCACGGGCATGACGTCGAGGTCAGCTGGAGTGAGCTCTCGCCCGACGGGCGTTTCCTCGCCACCGGCTCGTGGACCGGCGACGATTACGATCTCGGCGGCGTGCTGCAAATCTGGGACGTCCGGGCCGCGCGCTGCGTGAACATGATGCGCGTGCGCGGCGGGGTCGGCTGGCCCGATCACGGCGATTGCATTCAGTGGCGGCCCGACGGCAAGCGCGTCGGCCTCGCGTTCGATACCAACGGCGTCGGCAGCTTCGATCCGTTCGGCAAGTCCGGCGAGCCCGAGTCGTGTGCCTACGTGACCGACGGGTGGAACCGGCCGCCGTCGTGGGGGTGGTCCGCGAACAACCGAGACGTCTATGTCGCTTGCTGGGGCCCGAACCTCGCGCTCGGGGCGATCGTTCCGCTGATCGGTCGGCGGCCCGCGCCACGCTGGTGCCAATCGGCGGGCCGCTCGGATCCGAACGATCCGAGCTCCGAGCCGCGCCTGCGACCGCTGGGGAACATCGATGGGTCGCACCCCGATCGCTTCGTCGGCGAAAGCGAGGGCCAGGTCGTCGCGCTCGACGCGAAGACGGGGAAGGTCCTGTGGGAGCAGAAGGCGCACGCGCCCGTCGCGTTTTCCCCGGACGGGAGCGAATTTGCGATGCACCCGGCCGGCCTCGTCTATTACGACGCGGCGACCGGCCTGCCCAATGGCAAGGTGCCCATGCACGTCGGCGCCGAATCGCTCCTCTATTCGCGGGACGGCTCGCGGCTCGCGGCGATCGTGCAACCCGAGAACAGGTGGGGCGCGGAGCCGGGGATCTTCATTTACGATCGCGGCACGTACCGATACAGCCTCGATGTGCCGGCGCCGAGGACCGACGAGACGTACGGTTTTGCGTGGCGCCCCGACGGTCGCGCGGCGGTGATCACGGTGCGCGGGCGGCTGCAAGTGTGGGAGCTCGGCGACGCGCCGACACGTGTGCTCGATATTGCCGGGCCGAAAGGCGGCGTGGCGTATGGCGACGGCGTGCTCGTCAGCTTCACGTCGAAGGGCCTTTTGTTTTTGCGGGATCACGACGGGGCGGAGATCGGTCGGTTCCGCCCCGCAGTCGAGTCGAGCGGCGACAATCCTCTTGCGCAGGGCGAAGACGATTACGGATGCGATTTCACCTTTCCCCCGGCATTCCCGCTCGACCGCGAGCGGGTGGCCGCGGCCTTGCCCGAAGGCGTGGTGATCGGGCCGGTGGACGCGAGCGCCAGCGTGGCCGAGATCGACGGAAAGATCGCGTGGGTCCTCGATCGCAAGTGGGCGTGGCCGTGGCGCTGGGGCGAAGCGAAGGTGTGGCCGGACGTGGCGGCGGCAGCGGCCGATCCCGCGGCGCCGGCGGCATTCAAGCGCAAGTTCGGCAAGAAGGGCAAACCGCCGGCGCGGACGAAGAAGGTGAATTGGCCGCCGCCGGGGGGCTCGATCGAGGACGTCGCGGCGCTGGTCGGGGAGAGCGTCAAGGCGATCGACAACGGTCATATCCGCGACGATTATCAGCAGAGATTCGCCGAGCGGGTGATGGTGCTCGGCTTCTTCGATCGCGCCGCGGCTGTGCTCGACGGCACGGACGGCTGGCCGCGGTGGCACCATCCGTGGCATTCGGCTTGCGCACGCGCCGAGACGGTCGTGGGCGCGCTCGCGTGGCGCAAGAGCGAGGCGCCGCTGACGGGCGCGCAGACGAAGACCCTGCGCCGCTGGCTCGGCGAGGCCGAGAAGCTGCTCACGAAGAAAGAAGCGAAGGAGCGCAGCGCGTCGCCGCCGCGGGCGATGATCGGCGCGGGCTGGGTGCTGCTCGGCGAATCGGCCCGCGGCGACGAGCTGCTCGCGTCGGCGATCGCCACGGTCGACCCCGAGGTCAACGCAGGCGAGAATCGCCGCGTGGTCGCCGAGGCCCTGACCGCGGTCGGACGGATCCGCGAGGCGATCGACATGATCGCCAGCGGAGAGGAAAAACCGTCGTGGACCGAGACGCGGCCCGTGTTCTCGGTGATCTGCCCGCGCGCGTCGGCGGCGGAGCTGAAATACCTCGTTTCGCGGATGAAGGAGCGCGAAGCGCACAACGAATTCGAGCTGCTCGAGCGCGGGCTCTCCCGGCTCATCGCGCTGAAGGAATGGGACGCCGCGGTCGCGTGGCTCTCCGAATTCGACGGACTGTCGACCCGCGTATCGCGCATCGAGCTCGCGGCCGCGATGGCGGCCGCCGGCGAGCCGGCCCGCGCCGAGGCCGCGATGGCCAAGGAGCTCGTGCCGAAGTACGAGAGCTCGGCGGAGTACTTGCTAGGCCTCGCGCGTGTGGCCCCGGAGCGCGCCAACAAGCATCTGGAAGCGATTCTCAAGAAGGCGCCGAAGCTGCGCGACGAGAGCCGCGACTTCCCGCGCCACCTCGCCGCCGCAGCTGCGACGCTCGGGCGGCTCGACATCGCGGCGAAGCTCGAAAAGAGCGCGCCGAACGTGCTCGACGCGTTCGAGGTGCGCGCCGGCGTGCTCGGCGCGCTCGACCCCTCGCATCCGGAATGGAAGGCGTGGTTCACACGCGCCCGCGAGCTCGAGCCGGACCACCGCAAGCTGGCTCAGCGCATGGCGACGCTCGCCTTCCGCGGCGGGCTCGCGGACGAGAGCGTCGCTTTCCTCGATCAGGCGATCGAAATGGCCCGCGGCGAGGGGTATCCGGACATCGCGCTCCAGGACGTCTCGGCGGTGATGGTCGCGGCCGGCGATCTCGCGGGGGCGCACCGGGCCTTCATGTCGATCAGCAAAGGGATGCGCTCGCATCGCAATGGGCCGATCTTGTCCGCCACGATGGAGCGCGGCCTGTGGGCGGCGACGGTCGATCTCTTGCGGCAAATGCCGGAAGACATCAACGGCAGGGCGCGTCACGGGCTCTCGATCTTGCTGAAGTTGACCGATCGCGACGGATTCTAGCGGCGGAGGGGGCGCGATTGCGTCCGAGCGAACGGGGCTGCCAGAGGACGACCGGACGGGCAGGACCGTAGCTTGCGAGAGGTGCTCCGCCAGCTCGGCCGGCCATGGGCACAGGCGCGGACGAGCGGCCCGAACGCGCACGAAAGAGCCGCCGCGCAGGCGAGAGCGGGGCGGCGGCGGAAAGGAAGGTGACGCGTGGTCGAGCGACCCTACGATCGTCGTATGTGCAAGAAGGGTTCTTCGTCGGCATGGGGACCTTTCGCGTCGATTGCAAACGCGGCGTGGCCGCGGGCGGGCTGCGCCGCAGGCACATGAGCGTCCCGTCGGCGCGGACGCTCCTCGGCTGCGCCGTGCTTTTTTTGGCCCACGTCGGTCTGTCGGAAGCGAGCTACCTTTTCGTCTTCCCGCCCGCCAGCAATGCCATTTTCTGGCTGCCTAGCGGCCTGACCCTGGCCTGGTTTCTTCGCACCGCGCCGGCCCGCTGGCCCGCGTGGCTCCTCGCCATTTTTCTGGCAGAGGTGCTGATCGTCTTGGTGCACGGGCAACCACCCGCCGTGGCCCTGGCCTGGGGCGCCGCGGCCGGTCTCCTGCCATTCTCGGGCGGCTTGCTCTTGCGCCGGCAGGCATACAGGGTTTTCGTGTTCCGGCGCCCATGGGACCTCGCGCGTCTGGTGTTGCTCGGTGCTGCGGTCGGCGCGATCCCCGGCACCCTCGTCGCGGCGGTCGCAGCGGTCGTTTGGCTGGGCGCACCCTCGTTCTGGAAGGTAGCGGTCTCCTGGTGGAGCAGCGACGCGCTCGGGGTCATCCTGCTGTGTCCGCTGTTTCTGACCTGGACCGAGCCAAATCCGGAGCCGTCGCGCTCCGGCCGCGCCGCCGAAGCACTGGCCATGCTCGTGATCGTTTCGGGCGGGGCGTGGTGGGTGTTCGGGGGCGAGCAGTCGCGCGAGATCGAAGGGGCACTCCCCGCGCTCCTGTTCCCCTTGACGGCATGGACGGCTGTCCGTTTCGGACCCAGAGGCGCGACGGCCGCCACGGTCATCGTCGATTTCATGGCGGCCTTGCACACGAGTCAGGGCCGCGGTCCCTTCGCAATGGGGAACGCGTCCGTGGCGGCGCGCATCCTGACCGTGCAAACGTACGTCGCGTTCCTCACGTTGCTCGTCCTGCTCCTCGCCATGGTCGTCGTCGAAGAACAGAGGGCGCGAGCCGCCGCCGAACGGGCGGAGCAGCGCATCAAGTTCCTCGCCATGGCCTCCGAGATCCTGACGGGGTCCCTGGAGTTTTCGACCCGGTTCGCCGCGCTGGCGCGGCTTTGCGTGAAGTCGATGGCGGACTGGTGCTTGATCGACGTCGACGAGGGGGGCGTGTTCCGGCGCATCGGCGCACACCGTGATGCCTCCAAAGAGCCGCTTCTCCGACAGCTCGAGGAGCGCTACGCGCCCGACGCGAGCTCGCCGCAGCCGGCGGCTCGCGTCCTCCGCACGGGCAAGCCCTTGCTGCTGCCTCTCGTCACCGAGGAGCTCATCCGGGCGCACGCCGTCGATGAGGAGAATCTACGCCTGATCCAGGCACTCGGCACGCATTCGACGATCGCCGTACCGCTCGTGCTCCGAGGACAGACGATCGGCGTGATCACCCTCGGCTGCGCGACGCCCGGTCGGCACTACAGCACCGCCGACCTCGACCTCGCGACCGAGCTCGCCCGCCGCGCGGCCATCGCCATCGACAACGCGCGCCTCTATCGCGACGCCCAGGCCGCCATTCGCCTGCGCGACGAGATCTTGTCGATCGCGTCACACGAGCTGAATACGCCAATGACGTGCCTCGCGCTCGACGTGCAGACGCTGAAGAGAGGCGCTGCGCAATCGGGCGCTCCATGCCCGCCGCCCCTTTTGCGGGTCGAGCGGCAGGTAAAGAAGCTCGCGCGTCTGATCGAGGAGCTGCTCGACGTCAC
Organism: Polyangium sp. 6x1; assembly: GCF_029946515.1. GTDB lineage: Bacteria > Myxococcota_A > Polyangia > Polyangiales > Polyangiaceae > Polyangium. Next base: position 128,254 of record NZ_JARZHH010000014.1, on the reverse strand, counting down.
GCGGGTCACGACCGGGCGCCTGCATTTGCAAATCGAGGACGTCGATCTCCCTGCCGTCGTCCGTGACGTCGTCGAGCGCCTCGCGGAAGACCTGTCCCGGGCCGCCTGCCCCCTGACGCTGCACGCCGAGCCATCCATGGTCGGCAGCTGGGATCATATTCGTTTGGAGCAGGTCGTCACCAATCTGATCACGAATGCGATCAAATTCGGATCCGGTCATCCGATCGAGATCCGGGTTGGCGAGGCGGATGGAATCGCGCAGCTCACGGTGCGCGATCATGGCATCGGCATTCCTCCCGATCGCCTGCCGCACATCTTCGAACGCTTCGAGCGGGCGGTCTCGTCGCGCGCGTACAAGGGTCTCGGTCTCGGGCTCTATATCGTGCGATCCATCGTCGAGGCCCTCGGCGGTTCGATTCGCGTCGAGAGCACGCTCGGCAGCGGAACGATGTTCACCGTGGAGCTGCCTCGCGCGGGGCCCCCACGCGCCTCCGAAAACGAAGGCGAACGCTGACGAGGTTTCGTGGGCGAGGGGGCAAAGCGCCGATCGCTACGGGAGAGTCTTTGGACCGCCCGTGCGCGTGGCGCCCATGCAGCGCAGGAGGCCGTCGCGCAGGCTGGCGAGCGTCACGAGCTTCGACAGATCGATGCCAATCGATACCATCGTCTGGGCGACGGCGGGGCGGATGCCCGTGATCACGCAGCGCGCGCCGAGCAGCTCGGCGGCGCGGACGAGCCGAAGGATGTGATCGGCGGTGGAGGTGTCGATCACGTCCACGCCCGTCAAATCGATGATCGCGTGACGCGCGTTCTTTTTCACGACCGCCTCGAGCAAGCGCTCCATCGTCTCGGCAGCGCGCTGGCTATCGACGACGCCCATCAGCGGCAGGGTGATCACACCGTCCCAGACCTCGATGATCGGGGTCGACAGGGCGCGAATGGCCTCCTCCTGACGCGCGATGAGATCGAGCTTGTCCCGCAGCTCCTTTTCCGTCGCGGCGCGCTCCTCGACCTCCTTGCGGACGCGCTCGAGGGCCACCGCCAGATCGGCCTTGGTCGCCTCGTCGGTGCCGAGGAGGCGCTCGACGCGGTCTTCCAGGCTCGCGTCCGAGGGCCGGATGACGAATTCGTCGTATCCGTCCCCCTTCGCCGCGAATGCGACCTGCTCGGCCCAGCATTGTGAGACCCCGAAAAACCGCTGGAAGATCCCCGCGAACTTGCCGCCGAGGTAACTCGAGCCCCAGTTCACCCCGAGCGCCTTCTGGCAGTCGGCTTCCCAGTGGTTCCGGGCGCGCACGCGCGCCTCCTTGGCCTTCGGATCGAGCGAGACGATGTCCCAGATGCCCCAGCCGGCGGCCGCGGCCACTTTGGTGAGCTCGGCGAAGCCCTGTTCGAAGGTCGGATACTGGCGGATGTACGCCCAATCCTCATCGACGCCGTCGCGCCCGCCGCCGTGGAGCGAGAGCCGGATGCGCTCGGTGCCCACCATGCGCTGCAGCCCCGAGAGCAGCCCCGCCAGCGTGCTCTCGGTCCAGATGAAGATAGCGGGGTTTCCCCCCATGCGTATCGTCTTCCGCTCGGTATCGTATTCGAATTCCAAGCCGCCCAGGATTGCGCGCTCGATCATTTATGAAGTCTCCAGCAGACATCATACATCGTCTTGGACGGAAGTGTAAGCGAATCGCACACTTTGCCGAAGGTCCGGTCTCGTTTGCCAACGTTCCGTAACGGCCCGCATCCGGCGCGCGGTGGCTCGTACATTCTCGTGCCGGCCCGGCAAATGCTCGAGGGAGAGCTCGCGCCGAAATCCACGACCGTCGAAATCCACGGGCCGCATCCTTCCCGGCCGGACCCGCAAGCCGTGTCCTTTGGGAAGCGGAGATGACTTCCTCAGGAGCCTGTGTTGCTTTCCCGCGATACCGGGGACGTCGACGCGGGCGCGTGAGCAGAGCGCTGCGAGGACGCAGGCGTCCTCTCCGCCGCCCGCGTCGCCGCCCGCGTCTCCACGGATCGGTGGGCGCTCACGCGCTCGCTTTCAACCCGACGATCGACGCGAGCAGCAGCGCGAGAAACACGACCCGCGCCGGCGCCGCCGACTCTCCGAACAGCGCGATGCCCGCGATGGCCGTGCCGAGCGCGCCGATGCCCACCCACACCGCGTAGGCCGTCCCGATCGGCAAAGACTTCGTCGCGAACGCGAGCAAATACATGCTCGCCACGATCGCACCGATCGTCAGCACGCTCGGCAGCGGGCGCGTGAAGCCGTTCGTGTACTTCAATCCGATCGCCCAGCAGACCTCGAAGAGCCCTGCGACGATGAGGGATACCCACGCCATGACGTGCACTCCTTCCTTCGGGGTGCGTCGTCTTCTCCTGACCGGGTACGGCGCGTCTCGTCCGGGCCGGCAGTCTGCCGGCGCCTAGAACCTAGGGGAGGGGAGGGGGAACGGCAAGGGGGCGGGCGCCCCGAGCTCAAGCCGTCGGCGCGGTGGGCGGCGGCAGCACGGCCGTGAAATCCTGGACGAACCGCACTGCGTAATTCTCGACGAGCTCGCGCACGCGGCCCGGGTTGTCCGCGCGCACGATGAGCCCCGCGTGGTGCGGCTTCTCCGGCGTGCGCCAGACGATCTCGGGGTCCGTATACGCCGACATGTCCGGGTGCTCCTGCCGCGACAGCGACAGCACGAGGCCGCCGTAGTCGTATCGCCGCGACGGCAGCGCGTACGGGCGTTCGCCTTGCGCGATTTCAATCTTCGCCCACTCGCGCCACAGGTTGATCCCCGTCGCCGCTTCCACCACGTCCGAAGTGTGGCTGCCGCCCACGCGCGCCGCCGCCTCGATGAAGTAGATCCGGCCGTCCTCGGCCGAGCGGACGTACTCGATGTGCGTCACGCCGCGCACGAGGCCCATGTGCTCGATCACCCGCTCGTTCAGGTCGATGATCTCGCGCCACAGATCGCTCGCTCGATCGATCGTCTGCGTCGCCGACGGGCCGCCCTGGTTGACCACCTCGAAGAGCGACGTCCTGTACTGGTGCGCCTCCGCGAACACGATGCGCTTCTCCGAGACGATCGAGTCCACGTGGAAGAACTGGCCCGGGATCATCCGCTCGAGCAGGTAGCGCGAGCGATCGTCGCCGAGCTCCTCGATCACGCGCAGCGCCTCCTCCTCGCGATCGAGCTTCTTGATGCCGAGCGACGCGGCCTCGGAGCGCGGCTTGAGCAGCCACGGCGCCGGCACCGTGCGCAGGAAGCGGCGCACGCGCTCATCGTTCAGCACGTGCACGAAGTCGGGCACCGGGATGCTGCGATCCTTGGCGCGCGCGCGCATCGCCAGCTTGTCGCGGAAATACCGCGCCGTCGTCTCGCCCATGCCCGGGATGCGCAGGTGCTCGCGCAGGTGCGCGGCGAGCTCCACGTCGTAGTCGTCGAGCGGCGCGACGCGCTCGATCTCGCGCGTCCGGGCGAGGTAACTGACCGCGTTCACGACGGCGCGCCGATCGCTCAACGTCGGCATGCCGAAGATCTCGTCGATCTCCTCGCGCGCCCACGGTTTGCCGAGCAAGGACTCGAGTGTCAACAGGATGACCCGGCAACCCTCGCGCCGCGCCTGCTGCAGGAAGTCGTTGCCCTTGAAGTAGCTCGACACGCAGAGGATCGTGGTCGGCGGCGGGGGCAGGGAGGCGGGCCTCGTCGGCTCGTGGTCGGTGTTGATCACGGGGCCTCCATTACCCCAACTCGGGGCGGGATGTCACCCCGGCGCCTCGCCAAACTCAGCCAGCCATCTCGGCGCCGCGCATCTGGCGGATGAGGGCGATCACGAGATCGATGCCAATCTTGTTGTCACCCCCCTCGGGGATGATCACGTCGGCCCAGCGTTTCGAGGGTTCGACGAACATGAGGTGCATCGGCCGCACGGTCCGGTAGTACTGCTCCCGGATGGACTCGAACGTCCGGCCGCGGTGCTCGATGTCGCGGCGGATGCGCCGGAAGGCCCGGATGTCGGCGTCGGTGTCGACGTAGATCTTGATGTCGAGGTGCTCGCGGAGCTTCGCCTCGACGAAGACCAGGATGCCCTCGACGATGACGACCGGCGTCGGCGCGACGCGGCGCGAGTCGGGCGCGCGCCGGTGCGTCTTGAAGTCGTACCGAGGGACGTCGATGGAGTCGCCCCGCCGGAGGGCGGCGAGGTGCTCCACGAGGAGCTCGGTCTCCAAGGACTCCGGGTGATCGAAGTTGAGCCCGCAGCGCTCCTCGTAGGAGATGTCGTCACGGTCGCGGTAATACGCGTCGTGTTCGAGGATGGTCACGCCGGCGGGAGGCAGCGCCTCGGCGATACGGCGGGCCACGGTCGTCTTGCCGGAGCCGCTGCCGCCAGCAACTCCAATCATGAGCGGTCGTCGCATCAGAGCTCGTTCGTCCCGGCGGCACCATACTTCGATTCGGCGGCTTGGTCGACCGTGGAGCGAACAAGCATGCCGTACCACACCCGGCCGGGCGCGCCGGGTCTTGCCGCAGCCAGGACGTAGCCGAATGGAGGAGGGGAGAAGGTCAGATGGCGGGGTCCCGACGGCTCTGCCGGGGGCTCGGGAGTACCCCCGAGCGCCAAGCGAGGTGCGCATGAAGTTACCGCTTCAGATCACGTTCCGCGACATGCCATCGTCGGAGTCCGTGGCGCGCGAGGTGCGCGAGAAGGCCGAGAAGCTCGACGAGGTCTACGAAGGGATCATGGGGTGCCGCGTGGCGATCGAGCCCGCGTCCCGCCGGCGTCATCAGGGCAACGTCTACCGGGTGCGGATCGACATGACCGTGCCCGGCGAGGAGCTCGTGGTCGGCGGTGAGTCGGCCGAGGAGCTACACCAGCGCGCGCACGAGGACGTCTACGTCGCCGTGCACGAGGCGTTCGACGGCGCGCGCCGGCTCCTGCAGGCGTACGTGGCGAGGCAGCGGGGCGAGGTGAAGTCCCGCGTCGGGCCGCCGCACGGGAGGATCGCGCGGATCTTCCCGGAGAGCGGCTACGGCTTCCTGGAGGCCGAGGAAGGCTACGACGTGTACTTCCACAAGAACAGCGTCCTCAACAACGGCTTCGCGCGGCTCGCCGTGGGCACCGAGGTCCGCTACGAGGAGGAGCTCGGCGAGAAGGGTCCGCAGGCGAGCACGGTGGCGATCGTGGGCAAGGGCGGACACGGACACCGCGCCGCCTGAGGCCCCTCGGGTCCGCCGCCTCTTGCGGAGCCCGGGAGAACTGGGTACGAACGCCGGCTGCGGACGCACGGCCCGGGCAGTCGCCCGGCGCCGCGATCCGGGTCTTGGCGGAGGACGGCGTGGCGGACCCTTCGGGGCGCTTCCCCATACGTGATCACGACACGCTGGCCGGCGGCTTTTCAGGCGCGCCGCGCGCAGGCTCGACGCTGCCAGGCCCCATGATCGAGGGGATGTCCAACGCGCGGGGCCTGCGCTCGGACGAGCCGAGCTACGCCACCGAACCGCTCGGCCCCGCGCTGCGCGCCATGGAGAAGGGGACGCGCATCGGCAAGTTCCCCATCGTCCGCGTCATGAGCACGGGCGGGATGGGGATCATCTACGAGGCCGTGCACCCCGTGCTCGGCTCGCGCGTCGTCATCAAGACCGTGCGGCCCGAGATGGCCGGCAAGGCCGCGATGGCCGAGCGCTTCCGCAACGAGGCGCTCGCCGCGAGCCGCATCCGCGACGATCGCCTGCCGCAGATCTTCGACATCGATCGGCTCGACGACAACACGCAGTACATGGTGATGGAGTACCTCGAAGGCGAGGATCTCCAGCAGCGGCTCACCGACGGGCCGCTCGCGCCGGCGTACGCGACGCGCATCGTCTTCGAGGTCCTCGACGTCCTGCACAAGGTCCACAAGCTCGGCGTCATCCACCGCGACATCACGCCGCGAAACATTTTTCTCGCCCGGAGCGAGGTGCTCGGCGAGATCCCGAAGCTGCTCGATTTCGGCGTCGCCCACTTCGTCGACGATCCGAACACGCGGCCCGGTGAGCTCGTGGGGTCGCCGTTTTACATGGCGATCGAGCAGGTCCGCGATCACGGCGCGATCGGGCCGTGGACCGACGTCTTCGCCGCGGGCGTCGTGCTCTACGAGCTCGTCGCCGGCGTGCGTCCCTGGCACGGGTCGAGCCTCATCGGCTACCTCACGGCGCTCGCCGAGCGGCAGCCTCCGCGCCCCCTCGCGGCCGCCGCGCCGAACGTCCCGCCCGGCCTCGCCGAGGCCGTCATGCGCGCCATCCGCGTCGAGCCGATCGAGCGGTTCCCCGACGCCGCGGCCTTCGCCCGCGCCCTCGAGCCCTTCGCCGCCGATCGCGCCGTGCTCTACGATCTGCGCCGCGGCGGGCAACGATCGAGCGTGCCCACGCGTCGGACGACCCTCGAGAACGAGGCGACCGTCGCGATCACGCGCAGCAAGACGGTCACGATTCCGCCGCCGCCGCCCGTGCCCAAGCTCGCGGGCATCCAGTCGAAGCTCGCGGGTCTCGGCCGTGTGCGGCCAGGCGGAGGAGGCGTCGCCGCCGACGTGCCGCGCCCGAGCCTGCGCAAGGGCGAGCGCAGGCATTTGACGATCGCGATGGTCGGCCTCGTGCTCGACGAGCCGCGCGAGAGCACGCTCGGCGCCGAGGACATCGAGCAGATCGCGACGCAGATCTCCGAGGTCGTGGGCCGCGCCTTCGAGACGGTCGGCGCGCGCGTCGACAGGCCGCCGGGCGAGTCCTTGATGGCCGTCTTCGGCTACCACGCATCGAGCGAGGACGACGCCGAGCGCGCCGTCGCGGCCGCGTTCGCCGCGCTGGATCAGCGCCACGAGATCAACGCGACCCTCACCGAGATCGGCTGCGCGCTCTCCATGCGCATCGGCATCCACACGGGCTTCGTCACGCGCGGCGGCGACGCCATGCTCACGGGCGAGAGCATCAACCTCGCCGAGATGCTCCAGCGCTCGGCGCCGCTCAACGCCGTCGTGGTCAGCCGCGAGACGGTCGATCTGCTCGGCGGCAGGTTCACGGAGCGGCACTTCGGGCCGATCTCGATGAAGGGCCGCGCGCGCCCGAGCGAGGCCTACGAGATCCTCGGCCCCTCCGAGGTCGAGGGCCCGCGCAAGAGCCGCGCCGGCGCCCAGGAAGAGCGGCCCTTCGTCGGTCGCGACGCCGAGCTCGCCACGCTCGAAGGCCTGCTCGCCGAGGCGCGCGCGCGCGGCGGGCTGCACCTCGGGCTCGTCACCGGCGGCCCCGGCGTCGGCAAATCGCGCCTCGTGCACGAGCTCTTGCGCCGCGTCGAGGCCGACGACGCGCGCTGTACCCTCGTCGTGCGCGCGCACCCGGCCTCGGCTGCGCCGTACGGCGCCTGGGTCGCCTTCCTGCGCCGCGTCTTCTTCCCGCCCGGCGCGACCATGATCGACGCGCTGCAGACGACGACCGAGATCGGCGCCCTCGCCGCCGCGCTCGAGGATGCGCGCCGGAGCGAGCTCATCGCCAAGGCGCCCGTCGTCGATTTTCTGCTGGGCCTCGGCGGGCACGATCTCGTCGAGCAGTACGGGCCCGACGGCTTCCAGAGCCGCGTCCAGCAGACGCTCACGCTCCTGCTCGAAGCCCTCGCGCGGCGGGCGAGCGCCTTGCGACCTGGCAGGCCCGTCCTCTGCGTCCTCGACGACATGCACCGCGCCGACGCGACGAGCCTCGAGCTGCTCGGCCGCGTCCTTGGCGGCTACCGCTCCGCGCTCCCCGTCGTCTTCCTCGTCACGAGCCGCGACGGCGAGATCGCGACGCTCCCCGAGCACGTCGCCGTGACGCGCGCCCCGCTCGCGCCGCTGACGGACGACGAGATCCGCACGATCGCCGTGCTCCTCGCGGGGGAGGAGCCCTCGGCGGACGTCGTGCGCCTGCTCGTCGAGCGCGCCGCGGGTAACCCCCTCTTCGCCGAGGAGCTCTCGCTCTCGTTACGCGAGCAAGGCATGGTCACGGCCGACGCCGCGTCCCTCCGGCGCTTCACGGTCCCCTCGTCGCTCGTCGGCATGCTCCTCGCGCGCCTCGATCGACTGGAGCCCGAGCTCCGCACCACCCTCCAGTACGCGAGCATTCTCGGCGTGGAGTTCAGCGCCGATCTTTTCGACGCCGTTGCATCTGCGCTCGGCGACGAGCGGACCTCGCAACGACATCTCCACGAGCTCGTCCGTCGCGGTATCCTCTCGCATCGCAGGGAGCGCGGCGAGGAGACGTTCGCCTTCCGGCAGGTGCTCGCGCGGGACGCCATCTACGGCACGGTGCTCATGGACAACAAGCGCGTACTGCACCACCTGGCCGCCGCGTCGATCGAGCGCCTGCACGCCGGCAAGCTCGCGCCGCATCTGCCCGCGCTGTTCCATCACTACAGCCAGACCGACGAGGTCGAGCGCATCGTGCAGTACGCGCGCCTCACGGGCCACCGCGCCGTGGCCCTCGGCGCGTTCGTCGACGCGGTCGAGGCGCTCATGACCGCGGAGACCTTGCGCAGCCGCCTGCGTGACGACGACCCGCTCGCGGCGGCCCGCGCGCTCTTCGATCTCGGCATCGCCCTCTTCTGGCTCGGCCGCTTCGACGAGGTGGGCGAGCGTGTCGAGCAGAGCCTCGCGCTCCTCGACGAGGACACGCGCGAGGAGGCGCTCACGGTGCGCGCACGCTGTCACCTCCTCTGCGCCGAGACGGCGCACCAGCGCGCCCGCTGGCCCGAGGCCGTCTCGCAGCTCGAACGTGCCGAGGGGCTCTTCCGCCGCGCGGGGAGGCCCTTCGATGCGGCGCAGGCGCTCTGCACGCGAGGGTTTCAGCTCCGCAGCCAGGGCAAGATCGAGGAGGGCCTCGCGCTCGCCGAGAAGGGCTGGGAGACCTTGCGCGGCTCGGACAACCTGCCCGCGGTCGTGCGTGCGGGCCACGACCTCGGCAACTTGCTGCGCGACGTGCGGCGGTACGACGCGGCGATCGAGGTGTTCGAGGCGGCGATCCGCGCCGGCGAAGAGCTCGCCTTGGAGGGCGATCCGCTCGCGGCCGTGTGGGGCCAGGTCGCGGCGCGCAGCGGCCGGGCGATGACGTTCGCCGCGATGGGTCGGCTCGACGAGGCGATCGAGGATCAGAAGGCGGTGCACGCGCTCGCGGTGCGCGAGGGCAACGTGCTCGCGCAGGCGCACTCGGGGTTTCACCTGGCGCACCACCTGCGCGAGAAAGGCGAGCTGCTCGAGGCCGAGGTGCAAGCGCTCCGCGCGCTCACGTTGTGCACCGAGCTCGGGCTCTCGGGGCGCGCCGTGAAGTGTCGGCTCCTGCTCGCGGACCTCGCGGAGAAGACGGGCCGAAGGGGCGAGGCGCTGGAGCACGCGGACGAGGCCGAGCGGCTCGCGCGTCCGATGGGCGGCGATCCGTGGATCGACGTGGTCGAGCGGCTCGCGAGCTTGCTCCGGGAGCGGGGGCGGTCGGATCGGATCGCGGCGCTCGCGGCCGACACCGAGGCGTGCCTCGGCTCGTCGGCGGACGCTTCTCTCCGGCAGAGGGTGGCAGCGATTTTCGCGCGGGCGTGAGGGTCAGTCGTCCACGGGCAGCCCGCTCGGCAGGCTGTCCGGGATCAGATGGAGCTGGTTCAACGTCGAGGGATCGGTCAGCGCCGACAGGAAGGCCATCAGGTCCGACACCTCGGCGTCCGTGAGCTTCGCGCCTTCCACCTTCAGCAGCGGATCCAGCGACGCGAGCAGCGTCTTCCGCGTCTCCTCGCTGCTCTGGTAGGTGCCCCAGAGCTCGGGCTCCACCTGCTTGTCGTCGTACGCCTTCAGCGACGCCTCGGGATCGAGGTGATGCCGGACCGTGTCCTCCAGGTTGGCGTAGGCGCCATTGTGCATCCAGGGCCCTTCGAGCTCGATGTTTCGCAGCGAGGGCGTCCGGAACTTGAACCGATCCTCTTCCTTGAGCGTGATCCGCCCGCGACCGTAATCGAGCGGCGCCTCGTCACCCTTGCCCGTGCCGACCTGCGGCGCCGCGATGTTGTGGAAGCCGAGATCGGTCTGCAGCCCGCCGGTGTGGCACGATCCGCAGCTCGCGCGCCCGTAGAAGAGCAGCGCGCCCCGCTTCTGCGCGTCCGACATCGCAGCGTGATCGCCGGCGAGGTACCGATCGAACGGCGCATCGAGCGCCGTGAACGCGTCGGTCATGAATGCGCCGACCGCCTCGGCCAGGTGCACCACGTTGATATCGGCCTCGGTCTTCCCCGGGAACGCCGCGAGCAGCGCGTCCCGGTACTCCGGGATCGCCATCGCGCGCGCCACGACGAGCGGCCAGATCTGGGCGAAGTCGTCGTTCGTCAGGTCGGCCATTTCGTTCGGGTTCCCGTTCACGTCGGTCTCGCCCGGGAAGCCGCGCATCTCCTCGTCCGGCGTGATTGGAATGATGAAGAAGGCCGCGAGCGCATTGGAAAAATCCTGCGGCGTCGCGTCGCCCGCCGGCGAGATATACCCGTCCGTCGGATTGCCGCCGAGCCGGCCGTCCCAGAACATCGTGTCCCAGCCGGCGACGCCCCGGTTCCAGAGCGAGAGCGTGTTGCGGGCCAGAAACAGGCTCTTGGGCCCGTGCACCCGCTGCGGCCCGAGCCCCGTCGCGCCCTGGCCGCGTGATTGGCTCTGCCCGTCGGCGGAGCCGAGCAAGGGGTGATGGCACGTGCTGCAGGCGATGTTCCGCCGTCCGCTCAGCTCCTTCTCGAAGAAGAGCGATTGCCCGAGCTTCACGAGCGCCGGATCCTGCGCCTTCGGCCGCTCCACGGGTTTCACGCCCTCGGCCGCGAAGAGCTCCGTGAGCTCCTGGTCGAGGCTCGGCGCGATCGGCGCGTTGCCCGTCTCGTTTTCTCCGCTGCAAGCGCCGAGGATCGCCATTGACGCCAATACGAAGGCCAACCCCCCTCCCGCACCCACGCGCCGTCGCCCGTTCTTTCGACTCGATCGCTCCATGCTCGTCCTCCTCGCTGCCCACCCCCCGCGCGCGGCGCGAAGAGCACGCCACGTACCAGCCACCCGAGCGCGGTAACTCCGCGACATTTCACGATGACGCCGTGCGCAACGGCACCGACGGGTCGGTGCGCATCGAAATATCGTTGCGCTGCCAACGACCCGTCGGTGCTCAACCCAACGAGGGGTCGTTGCGTGTGCCTTCGCGGGGCGGTTATCGTCGAGGCATGAACCTCGACGATTGGGTCGCCGCGAGCACGCACGAGCTCGCGGACCTGGCGCTGCTCGCGGACGGGACGCCGGCGGCGCTCGACGAGCTCTTGCAGCGGGGCCTCGAATGGCTCGGCCGCATCGCGCCGTACGATCTCGCGGTCGTCTTCGAGCTCGAGGGCGCCTTGCTCCGCGCGAGGGCCGGGCGTGGCTCGCTCTTCCGGCCCGAGGTCCGCGAGGCTCGCATCCACCTCGACGATTTCCCCTCCATTCGGCTCGCCATCGAGGAGCGCAGGAGCCGCGTCTTCACGGAGGACGATCACGCCCACGGCGACGGCGATCTCTTCGATGGATTGCTGGACTTCCCGCACGGTCACGCGTGCATGGTCGTGCCCCTCGTGACGGGCTCGGAGGTCTTCGGCCTCATGTCGATCGACCGTGCGCGCTGCGGCCCTTATCCGCGCGCCGTCGTCGATCTCGCCGAGGTCTTCGGGCGCCTCCTCGCACTCTCGATCCATTGCTTGCGGCAGAACCAGAAGCTCGCCCGCGCGGGCCTCGAAAGCGAAGAGCGGGCCGCCGCGCTCGAGCGCCGCATCGGCGAGATCACCGAGGACGCCTCCGTGCTCGGTGACAGCGACAATGCACAGGTGCGTGATCTCGCGCGACAGGCGGCGCTCGTCGCGGGGACGAGCTCGACCGTCCTGCTCATCGGGGAGACGGGCACGGGAAAGGAGCGGCTCGCGCGGTTCATTCACGAAAAAAGCCCTCGCCGCGAGCGCCCGTTTGTCCCGGTGAACTGCGCGGCCTTGCCCTCGGGCACGCTGGAGAGCGAGCTCTTCGGGCACGAGCGTGGGGCCTTTTCGGGCGCATTGCGGGCCCGCCCCGGCCTCTTTCGGGCCGCGGACGGCGGAACTTTGTTTCTCGACGAGATCGGCGAGCTGCCGCTCGACCTCCAGGGCAAGCTCCTCCGCGCATTGCAGGAGGGGGAAGTCTTGCCCGTGGGCGCGGAGCAGCCGATCCGCGTCTCGGTGCGGGTCATCGCGGCGACGCACGTGGACCTCGAGCAAGCCGTCGCCGCGGGCCGGTTCCGGGGGGATCTTTATTATCGGCTCTCGGTCTATCCGCTGCGCCTCGTGCCGCTGCGTGAGCGCATGGAAGACCTCCCCTCGATTTGCCGGGTCGTTCTAAAGGAGCTTTCCGCGCGGGTCGGCAAGCAATCGCTTTGGCTCTCCGCGGGCGCGCTCGATGCGCTGCGACAGCACGATTATCCGGGCAACATCCGTGAGCTCTCGAATATCCTCGAGCGCGGGGCGATCCGGGCGGCGTCGGGCACGATCGAGCGGGCGGACCTCGCGCTGTTCGGGGCGAAGGCCCGGAAGCGGTCCGGCGCCGGCGAGAGCGGGCCCACGGATGCGCTCGTCTCGCTCGCCGAGAACGAGCGGCGCCACATCCAGCGGGTTCTCCGCGCGACGGGCGGACGCATCTATGGGGAAGGGGGCGCGGCCGCCATCCTCGGCCTGCCCCCCACCACGCTCCAGAGCCGGATGAAGCGGCTCGGATTGCGGCGCGAGACGAACGCCTGACGAGCGGAGACGAAAAGGTGCTCGCCGGCCGGGCCCTCCGCGGGCCTTCTTGTTTGGCGCGCGCCGCCGGTGGTACGGTCGCATCATGGGGAAATGGATGGGGTACCGTCGAGGGGATTGCGTGGGGGGTCGGAGCTTCGGGTGGGTGAGCGTCCTTGGAATGGCGCTCGCGGCGATGTCGATCGGGTGCAGCAGCAGCAACGCGACGACGCCGCTCAAGCGCCCGAGCGCGCCGCTCGTGACCGGGGAGCCGCAATGGCCGGAGGACGTGGTGCGGCAGGCCGAGCGCGCCGATCGCCTCTGTGGCCAGCGCCAGGCCGAGCTCCTCTACGATTACGAAGAAGCCAAGCAGGACCAGCAGAAGTTCAAGACGATCATGGGCTCGATCACGGGCGGCGTCGGCACGGTGGGCGGCGCCGTCGGCGGCGTGGGGGCGTATGTGATCGATTCCCCCGAGACCATCAAGAAGGTGACAGGAATCACGGGCATCGTGACGGCGGGCCTCGGCGCCGTGGGCTCGGTCGTGACGCTCGTCATCTCGCCCGGCGAATCGAAAATGCACGGCGCATCCGCGTCTTTCGCCTCCATCGAGCAGAAACGAGCGGCAGCGCGGACGGCGCTCACGCAGAAGGATCCGAGCGCGTGGTCGGAGGCGGACAAGGAAGCCTGGAGCAAGGCAGCCAAGGATCTCGAAGCCGCGTGTAAATAGAAACGCGGGACGTCAGAGCCCGAAGACCGAGAGGAGCCCGGCCCGCCAGAACATTGTGATGTACTGGCGTTCCGATTCCTCGTCGCCGGTATTTATCTCGTCATGGTCTCCCAGCACCCCCACGGCGCCCGTGAGCGCGACGCCCGGCGCCGCCCAGAATCGAACCCCCGGCGCTGCCCTCCAGCGGAACGTGGAGAGCATCGTGCTATCGACGACGGAGTGCCCGACGGCGCCGGACAGGAAGAGCTCCAGGCGCCGATCGTCGGAGCGGAAGGTGGTGAACTGGAGCTCGGCGTTCGCGATGGTCTCTTCGAAATCGAAGATCCGGGGGACATCGACGCCGAGCGCGATCAAGAAACGGCCTGCAGAGAACCCGAGCCCGAGGTTTCCGTCGACGTTGGCGCGCGGCGAGGTCGAGATTCCGGCTTGGAGCGCGACTCCGTAGGTCGGCGATCCGGCGCGCGCTTGTTTTTCCGTATCTGCCTTGGTGGGCACCCCGGTGACACCCACGAAGCCAGCCTGGAAGAATGCATTGATCGGAGATTCGGTAATGCTGTTGGAGCCAATCAGCCGGTAATCCCCGAGGGCCCCACCGGCGAGGTGGATGCCGAAAGCGGGGGAAGGCCAGAACCGCACGCCGGGGCCGAGATGCCAGCGCACGCGTATCCCTTGGTCCGACGTCACTGTGGTCACCGGATCGCCGATATCGACGGGCCAGCCGCGGTCCACATGCGATCTCCACCGCCGCCACGTCCCTGCAGCGGCTCCCAGGAGTCCGAGGACCTCGACGCGCGCCTTCGCGGAGCGATGGAGGACGAACTGGGCCTCGGGGCCGATCAGGAACGTCTCCTCCTTGACATGTGTTTCGTTGCCGGTGTCGTATTTGGCATCGTAGTATCTGGTGGAGAAATACCCCGAGACGCCGAGCAAAACGTTCGCGAACTTGTACCCGACCCAAAGCTCCTCGCGAAGGTGGTCGTCCTGCTCGTCGACGAGGGCGAGGGACATGTTCGTGCCGAAGGCGAACCCCGACGACTCCGTCTTCGGAGCCGGAAAGCTCGTCTCGGCGGCGTATAGAGAGGTCGTCACGGTCAAGCTCATGAGCGCGGCTCCTATCGACAGGACCTTCGCGCCAAGGACGGCTCGCGTGGAGGGCATGGGGTGAGCGTACCAAGCCTTCTCGCGAACGCGAGAGGTCGTTGGTCTCATCGAGGAGCCGTCGCGCCGGGGCGCCGCCCCGGACCCCGCGGGGGCTGTTCGCCCCTCGACCCGAACCAGGGCCAGCCCTGGACCTCTGGGCATCGACTGCGCTCCGCGCAGTCGATGCGGGGAAAGTTTTTAAGCTGTCCGTCCCCTCTTTGCAGGGCCAGCCCTGGGCCCTTTGGGGAAGAACTGCGCGATGCGCAGTTCTTCCCCAGGTCGGTGGTACTGCATCGCCAGTTGAACCGTCAGCGCTGCTGTTTTGGTGGGCAGGGTCGTCGCCAGTCTTGAATCGGCCGTTCGATGAACTGCGCATTGCGCATTTCATCGACCCTCGGTCCAGCGCGGGCGCTGGTCCGGGTGCAGGGGCGGACAGCCCCTGCTGGGGCCTGGGGCAACGCCCCAGCGAAGCGCCTCCCAGAGGAGACCCATGCTCAGGTCCTTGGCCTACTCCGTGAACTCGAAGCTCACCGTCACCTGCGCGGTCACCCGGATCTCCCCGGGCTCGACCGGGAATTCGACCGTGCCCGCCTCCATCGCGCCGCTGTACAAGGCTTGCTGGGCATAATCGATGGATGTCGCGACCTCCGTCGAGAGCGTCCGGTGCGCGCGCAGCTCGATGCTCGCCGCGCCGGCCATCACCTTTGCATTCTCCTCCGCGTCGCGCACCGCTGCCGCGAGCGCGAGCCGGTGCGCCTCCCGCGGCTTGCTCAGGAAGAAGTCGATCCCGCCGACGACATTGGCGCCCGCGCCGAGCGCGCTATCGAGGATCCGCGGACCCTGGACACGCAGCACCTCGCGCCCGACGCCCCGCAGCGCGACCGAGAGCGTGCTATCCGCCTGATAGCCGATGATCCGCGGCTCCGTGCTCTCCCCGACCTCCGGCTGGCGCTCCGGAATCGGCGTCACCGTGATTTCCGCGGTCCGGACCTGCAAATCCTGAATCCGCAGTTCCTCCAGCGCCTGCATCACGGCGCGAGTCTTCCTCGCGGCCTCCGCGCGCGCCTCGGCCAGCGTCTCGGCCCGAGCCCGGATGGAAATGCTCGTGCGCAGCGAATCGGGCATCACCATCACCTCCCCGAGCCCCACGACGGTCACGGTCTGGGCCGCGGCGACGGTCACGGTCACGGCCTGGTCCTCGGTGTCCTCCTCCGCATTCGCCTGAGCCGCGGACGCGTCCGCGAACGCATTCGCGGAGACGACGGACATCATGCAGGTCGCGAGCAAGGCGAAGAGTTTCGTCGTTTTCATTGTGGTCCCTCCCTTTCGGGGGGAATCTAAGGCGGAGGGGCCCGACGCGGAGGGCGCCGGGAGCCTTTTTCGAACGCAAAGCGGGGGCGCAGGCCCGCATTCGCGGCTCCAACCGTTCGATCCCCGGCGCGTCACCGTCTCGCGCGCGTCTCCAACCGTTCGATCCGCCGCGCGTCATCGTTGCTTGTGACCCTCGGAACGTTCGATCCGTCGCGCGTCACCGTCTCGCGCGCGTCTCCAACCGTTCGATCCGCCGCGCGTCACCGTTGCTTGTGAACCTCAGAACGTTCGATCCCCCGCGCGTCACCGTCTCCCGCAGTTCCCCAAACGTTCGATCCCCCGCGCGCAACCCTCTCCCACGACCGTTCGGCCGTTCGAACACCCCCGCGCATCCAAAACCCGTCCAGGGCAGGGGACCACGACCCCACCCGCGCCCCCTTCTCGGTTTGTCGCGATCCGGCTAGGCTCCGCCGCGCAATGTTCGACGAAGACAAGCTGCGCGCCTTCGGCCGCCTCGTGGTCAAGCTCCAGCAGCGCGAGGACCTCACCCGCGACGAAGTGCGCGAAGCCTACCGCCAGATCTGGCGCAACGAGCAGCCCGAGCTCCACCAAGGCGCCTTCATCGCCGCCCTCCGCGCAAAAGGCGAGTCCCAAGCCGAGCTCACAGGCGTCGTCGAAGCCTTCCAAGACGAGTGGCGTCTCTGGTTCCCCCACGTCGTCCGCTCCCCCGAACCCCCCCTCAGCATCGCCGGCGTCGGCATGGACACCCTGAAGACCATCAACGTCTCCAGCGGCGCCGCCGTCCTCGCCGCCGCCTGCGGCCTCTACGTCCACAAACCCGGCGCCCCCGCCCTCACCGGCGTCAGCGGCGCCGCCGACATGTTCGCCCACTGGGGCGTCGACCTCGACGCCCCAGGCGAAGCCCAAGTCAAGAGCACCGAATCCTGCCGCCTCGGCTTCACCTCCGTCGTCGGCCGCGCCTTCATGACGAGCGGCTTCGCCCGCGTGATCAGCCAAATCCGCATCGGTACCTCCTTCCACATCGGAGGCCCCCTCGTGAGGCACGTCGGCGAACGCCACAAGATCGCCGGCGTCCCCGAGCCCCGTCTCGTCCGCATCGTCTGCGAAGTGATGCGAGACCTCGGCTACGAACGCGCCCTCGTCCCCTGCGCCGAATCCACCGCACACCCCGGCCGCTACCTCGACGAGCTCGGAAACGTCGGCCCCACCCACATCGCCGAGCTGCTCCCCACCGGCGAAATCCGCGAGTACACGATCCGCCCCGAAGACGCAGGCCTCCGCGAAGCCCCCTTCGAAGCCATCGCCTCCCGCGGGACCGCCGAAGAAAACGCCCGCGTCCTCGCCCAAGCCCTCGCCGGCAAACTCGAAGGCCCCATCGTCGACGTGCTGCTCCTGAACGCCGCCGCGAGCCTGAAGCTGATGGGCAAAGTCGACTCCCTCCCCACAGGCGTCGATCAAGCACGAAAAGCCATCCAAGAAGGCCGCGCGATCGCCCAACTCCGCGCCCTGATCGAGTCCCAAAACCCCGATCCCACCCAAGGTCGCGCCAAGCTCGAAACTTTGCTCACAGACTGAAAGTCGTCGGAACCACGTGACGAGCCACCCGTCGGTGGCTATCCTCGGCGCATTGCGTCGTCCGCCGTGAACGGGGAAGATTTCCGATGACGAACAAGACCACCTACACAAAGCACATCGAGATGTCGGCCGACGAGATGGCAAACCTCGCCGTCTGGGATCGCGCCGTCCTCCGCGCTTGGCAGGACCCCGAGTTCCGCCAAAAACTCATCGACGACCCGAACGCCGTCCTCACCGAGCTCGGCTTCAAAATCCCCCCCGGCGTCCGCTTCGTCGTCGCAGAAAACACCCACGACCGCCGCCACATCGTCTTGCCGTCTGCTCCTGCAGGCGATGTGTCCGTGCTGCCGCTCGATACGTCGCCGCTGCACGACTACGACCCCGGGTTCTAGGCTGCGAGCGGCGTAGCGCCGGGGTTTCACCCCGGACCCCAGCAGGGGGCTGTCCGCCCCCTGCACCCCGGACCAAGCGCGGCCTGGACCGGGGGCGTAGAAACCGCGCTCCGCGCGGTTTCTACGACGGCCTGTGGCAAGACCACAAGCGGGCTCGCCAGCTGAGACAGCGGCGCCGCCCCACCCTCCAGCAGACACGTCAGCGCTGCGGTTTGACCGGCAAGGTCGCTCCTGGTCTTGCCACGGGCCCGGTGCAAAAACCGCGCATCGCGCGGTTTTTGCACCAAAGGTCCAGGGCTGGCCCTGGTCCGGGTCCAGGGGTGGACAACCCCTGGTCGGGTCTGGGGTGAAACCCCAGCGCTACGGCTTCCTGCCTCGCCGCGTGACGAGCTCGATGAGACGCGTCACGTTGGGCACACCGAGCCCTGTGGCTGGGTCCCACCCAGGCGCGGCGGAGTACCCCGAGAGTCTGTGGATCACGGCTTTGCCGTGGGCGTTGAGGACGTTCATGGCGACGTCGGTGCTGCCTTCGGAGATTTCGCGGAAGGGGGCGGGGGTCTCCTTGCGGAGGGCGTAGAGCATCGGGTTGATGAAGCCGACCCGGCCGAGACCGGCTGCGCGGCGGGCTTGGTTCATGAGGGCTACGATCGCGGCCCAGATCGGGGCGGCCACGCTTGTGCCGCCTGCGTAGTCGACCCATTGGCCGCATGCGACGGCTTGGTAGCCTTGCATCGTGAGGGGCTGGTTGGGTGCGCGTTGGACGGCGGAGCCTGAGGCCATGAGTGCGACGTCGGGGAAGCCTCGGCCGTAGGGCACGACGGCGGGCTCGCCTTCGCCGCGTGCGTACCAGCCTTTCATTGCGTCGGTTTGCCATTTCGGGACGGGCACCTCGCGGCTGAAGCCGCCGCTCGATGCGAGCCTTACGAAGTGGAGCACCCGGCCGAGCCCGGGCGGGGGTGGGCCGCTCCAGGCGATCTCTGTGAGGGGCGCGCGGCCTGTGATCATGGTTCCGCCGACGGAGAGAACGCGCTCTTCCACGGCGGGGAAGACGCCGTGGGGCCAGGGGGCGTCTCCGACGTACCTCCCGTCTTTGATCGTGCGTGGCACGCCGTCGAAGGCGCCCCAGTCGCCGGCTGCGCTGATCACGGTGACGCCGATGGCCGCGGCTTGGTCGAGTAGGCCGCTCACGACGCGCCTGCCGTGCACGCGGTAGTAGCTGCGCTCGGGTGTGATCCAGCTCGTCGAGACGATCGTCGGTGTGTTCTCGCGGTCGCCGATCACTTTGAGCAGAAACGTCACCCATGGGTCTGCGATCACCATCGGGTCGACGAAGTACACGAGGATCCGCGCGCCTGGCGCCATCGCGCCTACCCACTCCACCGTCATCGCGACTTCGAGCGTGTAGAGCTTGTTTGCGCTCGTCACCTTCGAGGGCCGTGATCCCACGTGGTACGTCTTGATCTCTGCTGGGTGCGGGATCCCGTGGGCGTCCCAGAAGGCGTGGAGATCGCTCTCTTCGAGGGCGCCGCCGAGCATGAGCAGCGCGATCGTCTCGCCCGACCCGTCGAGCTCGCTCATGGGCGGGAAGCGGTAGATCTCGCGCACGTCTGCGGGGGTCAGGCCGAAGCCTGGCTCGGGGCGGCTCTCGCGCGCGCCTTCGAGCGTGGGGAACTGCATCGGGTGCTCGGAGCCTGCGTCGGCGACCATCGTGCTGCGCGCGCGGTTGCCGCTCTGCCGGACCTTCACGGACTGCACGTACCGCGCGATCTGCCGCGGGATCGGCCATTCCATCGGCGTGAGCGCGCGCTCGTCCTTCTCCTTGTCGTCGAGCCAGCGCCGGCACTCCGCGCCGAACGTGCGCCCCACGGCCTCCTTCGTGGTCTTCACGAAGATCGTTTGTCCCGACACGCTGCGCACGTCCATGTGCGGCATGCCGTGCTCTTCGAGCCATTCGAGCACGGCGCGGCGCTCGTCCGAGGGGAGCGCCACGAACTTGCGCAGCTCCTCGCGTTCGAGGTGCCGCGCGCGTTTGTGATCGTCCGGGTGGCTCGCCGCCTCTGCTGCGCGCCGGATCGACTCGCGATCGTGCTCGTGCAGGACGAAGACGAGGGTCAGCTCGTCGCTCGCGTAAGCGTTCAAGCCGTGGCTCCCGGCGCGAGCTTTACAAAACCTTTTTTCGCGGCTGCGCGCACGACGGAGAGCGTCGCGGCGCGGATCGCCTCGGGCGAGGCGTATCCTTCGGGCAGGAGCTGCGGCGCCTCGGCGAGCAGGGACGCGACCTCGTGGTGGCGCCTCATCGCCTCGACGACCGGGCCGAGTGCGGGCGCGATCTTGCTCGGCGCTGCGTGCGTGCGATGCGTGAAGTCCGCGTCGTCGCTCACGAGATCGTAGAAGACGTCGAGCTGGCCCGTCGGCTTGCCTTCGCTCGCCATGGGCTCGGTGCGCAGCGCCAGCCGGAAGGGCGCGAGGTGCTCGATCGCGTGCTTCGGCAGCGCATCGGGCGGCGGCAAACCGTCCTCGTAGAAGACGTTGTACACGTCGCCCTCGAGGCCCGTGATGCCTGCGACGAGCGGGATCACCGTGTCGTCCGTGACGGCGCGGAGCGTCGGGAAGAAGCCGGCGCTCGCCATCGTGAAGGCCTGCCGATCGTCGACCGCGAGCTTGCCCGAGGCGTTCACGAGCCGCTGCGCCTCCCACCACCACGAGGGCGCGGCCTTGTTGTTGCCGTAGAAGTAGCGCGCGAGCCGCAGGAACGATCCTGCCTCGCCGCGGATGTAGTCGGCGTACGCGCGCCAGAGCGCGTCCTCGGGCAGATCCTTGCGCGCACGCGCCGTGCGGTACGTGTACGCCGCGCGATGGCCGCTCTGCATCGCGAGCGTCACGCCCGACGAGAGGATCGGATCCACGAAGATCGCCGCGTCTCCGGCCGTGGCCCAGCCCGGGCCGACCGGGCTCTTCGCCCATGACGACCAGTCGCGGGTCACCGAGATCCGCTTGCCTCCGCCGATGAAATCGTCGCGGAGCGTCGCCTTGGAGAGCAGGCCCCGCACCTCGTCGCAGCCCTGGATCGTCTCGTGGTAAAACGACTCGGGATCCTGGTTTTGCAGCGCGTCCTTGAAGTGCGTCGTGTTCGTCACGACGCCGACGCTGATGAGGTCCTGCGCGACGGGGATGTACCAGATCCAGCCCTTGTCGACCGAGCAGATGAACACGTTCGTCCGATCGCGCGTGCCCCGGTAGAGGATCTTCCACTCGGCGCCGGACCAGTAGCCGTAGACCGCGTAGTTGTTCATGTGCGGATCGAAGATGCGGCCCCCCGGCGTGAAGCGCGTGCCTTGTCCGCTCGCGTCGAGCACGAACGAGGTCTCGATCGTGCCCTCGCGGCCCTGATCGTCCTCCCAGTCGACGCCCGTGACGCGGCCGCTTCCGTCCTTGTGGATGGTTCGTCCGCGCGTCCCTTCGCGCACGTCGGCGCCGAAATCACGCGCGCGGTTCATGATCATGTGGTCGAACTCGGCGCGCCGCACGTTGAAGGCGTTGAACGTCTCGTCGCGCTCCTCGGGGCGGCGCAGCAGCTTCGAAAAATCCTGGCCGAGCACGTTCAGCACCTCGGCGCCGTCGTGGACCCGTACGTCGCCGAGCTTCAGGTAGTCGGCGTCCCAGGGCTTTCGATCGCGGCCCCACACGAACGTGATGCCCATCTTGCGGATGAACCCGGCGCGGCCGAGATCGTCGTAGATCCCGAGATCGCGGAGCACAGGGTTCAGCGCGGGGATGAGGGACTCGCCGATGTGGTAGCGCGGGAAGCGCGCCTTCTCGAGGACCGTGACCGAGAGGTTCGGCTCGTACTTTTTGAGGGTGGCGGCGAAGGTGCTGCCTGCAGGACCTCCGCCGAGGACGACCACGTCGCGACGCTCGATGCCCATGATTCGGCCTCGATTATCATGCGGCGCGCGCGCCTGGAAGCTTCGCGCCCGATGCGGTATCCGTGGGCCCCGAGGGCCGGGGAGGAGTCGCCAGTCGTGCAGGGTTCCGACATCACGTGGGCGCGGATCGCGGAGGGGAAGATCGTGGTCGCGACGAGCGCGCGGGCTTTCCTGCACGAGGAAACGTCGGCGTTCGGAGGCCCGTTCTCGGTGCCGCCGGAGGGCCCGGTGACCCTCGCGGCGACGCGGAACCTGCTCGACGGCGCGGTGGGCGTCGCGCAACGCGAAGGGGCCGCGCCGCCGCGGCGAGAGCTCACGCTCACGGGCTGGATCCACCGTCTCGCGGGGTACTTTCACACGACCCACGCGACGCCGCGGCTCATGATCGAGGCCGCGGCGCGCTTCGAAGCGGAGGGGCGCGCGGCGCTCGCGGCGTGGGCGCACGAGAAGTCGCGCGACGAGCAGGGGCACGATGCGCTCGCGCTGCGAGATCTCGCGTCGCTCGGCTACGACGCCCGCGCGCTCGTCGCCGCGCACGTGCCGGAAACCGCGGCGGCGCTCGTCGATTTCTTCACGTCGCTCGTGCGCGGCCCCGGAGATCCCGCGCGGTGCGTGGGGTACGCGTTCGCGCTCGAGCGCCTCGCCGCGACACGGAGCGCGGCCGAGGTGCGCGCCGTTTCGGCTGTGCTGCCGAGCGGCGTCGACGCCACGCGATGCCTGCGCGTGCACAGCGCGGCCGGCACCGACGCCGATCACGTCGACGACATCGTCACGCTCGCCTCCGGCCTCTCGCACGACGAACGCGAGGCGATCGCGAGGGCGGCTTACGAGACCACCCGGATCGGGAGAGTTGCGCGCGGGAACGCATCGCGCAGCGACGACGATCTCTCCGTGATGTTCGAGCCGTTTCGCGTCACGCTCGGAACTTGACACGGGAGGCCCGCGTCGGCTGCGATGCTCGGCCTCTCGACAGGAGAGAGAGCGGATGTACCAGAGGCGTCACGTCCCGAGCCCGCGCGCGCTTCCGAAGACCTATCGTTTCCTGCGGCTTCCGCTCGCGATCGACGTCGCGCCGATCGTCGCCGAGATCGAGGCGGCGGACATCACGTGGCTGCCGAGCCAGTGGAAGTGGCACCTCGGCACGTCGTTCTGCATCCTGCGCGGCGGCGAGGAGCGCGGCTGGCCCGGCAGTCGACTCACGAGCGGCGGCGGCATCGACGCCCCGGCGCTCGCCGGCCTCCCGCGCCTGCGCGAGCTCCTCGACACGGCCTTTCCTGCGCGCCCCGTCTCCGCGTGGCTCGGCTTGAGCCCGCCCGATTCGCGCATCCATCTGCACGTCGACAACACGCCTCACTGGGACGAGCACCACCGCTTCCACGTCCCGCTGATCACGACGCCCGCCGCGCGTCTCTGCGTCGCGGGCCGCTTCCTGCATCTGCCCGCGGGCTCTGTGTGGGCCTTCAACAACAGCGTGCCGCACGGCGCGGAAAACCTCGGCCCGCCGCGCATTCACCTCATGGTGGATCTGCCGCCTGTGCCGCACGTCGAGGCCCTCGTCGCCGCGGGCACGCCTGAAGAAGGCGCGAAAGATCCCGAGGCGATCGCGCGTTTGTCGCGGGATCCGATGGAGTCGATCCCCGAGGCGATGCAGTCGGACGCGTATCTGCTCTGGCGACTCGCGCAGCAGTAGCCGTCGTGGGGGCAGGGGAGGGGGGCCCGCGTACCTCGCGCCCCGCCGAACCCGGGCTCGACGAACCCGAAACGTGTCCCTACGGAACCTTCTTCTGTGGCCGAAATGCCCCTAGTTGTGGCCTGACGAACCGTTCGTCGGACCGTAAGGGAGGGGGCGCGGCAAGTTGCCGCAGCCGTGCGGCGCTTTGCCATCTTGCCCTCGTCGGCTGGGGACGGCAAAACCCGCCCGCGTCGTCGGGAATTCCCGATGATCGAGCGTCCACATGGCGAGATACCTATTCCCAAAGTGGTCCAACCGGGTGCTGCCGATGGTGGCCGCCTTCGTACTTGCTCCGCTTGGCACCGCGGCTGCCGGCGGCCTTTGGTACTACGGTACCAACAAGCACGTCGAAGTCGGCTACACGCCCACGCAACCCGTGGATTACAGCCACAAGCTGCATGCCGGCGATCTCGGCATCGACTGCCGTTACTGTCACACGGCCGTCGACAAGAGCGCCCAAGCGTCCGTCCCTCCCACCGAGACGTGCATGAACTGCCACTCGAAGGTGAAGACGGATAGTCAAAAGCTCCTTCCCGTGAGGGAGAGCTTCGCCACGGGGAACCCCATCCCCTGGGTGCGCGTCCACAACCTGGCCGACTACGCGTACTTCAACCACCAGGCCCACGCGACCGCAGGAGTGGCTTGTCAGAGCTGCCACGGCCGCGTCGACCAGATGATCAAGGTGAGTCAAGCGCAGCCCCTCTCCATGGGCTGGTGCCTCGACTGCCATCGGAACCCGGAGCCGAACCTCCGAGATCCGAAGGACATCACCAAGATGGTCGACGAGACCGTGCCGGCGAGCGTCGCGAACCTCGCGGCCCCGCCCTCGCAGCGCAAGGTCTCGCCTCCCGTTCATTGCTCGGGGTGCCACCGATGAAGCGAGCTCCGTATCCCATCGAGCCGGATACGTCCGGAAAGAACTACTGGCGGAGCGTCGACGAGCTCGAGAAGTCGCCGTCGTTCGCAGAGGACCTCAAGCGCGAGTTCCCGGAGGGCGCCGCAGAGCCTCCGCAAGGGACGAGCCGCCGGGACTTCCTCACGATCATGGGCGCTTCGATGGCCCTCGGCGGACTCGCGGCGTGCCGCAGGCCCGAAGAGGTCATCGTCCCCTACACGCGCGCGCCCGAGGAAGTGATCCCCGGCAAGCCCCTCTTCTTCTCGACCGCGATGCCGATCCTCGGCACCGCGATCGGCCTCGTCGTCGAGACGCACGAGGGCCGGCCGACGAAGATCGAGGGCAACCCGCGGCACCCCGAGAGCCTCGGCGCGACGAACTCGTTCGTGCAGGCGACGGTGCTCGACCTCTACGACCCCGACCGCAGCCAGAGCCCGCAAGAGAAGGGCCAGGCGCGGACGTGGGACGACGCGAGCTCGTTCCTGCGCAAGCTCGGCGACGATGCGAAGAAGAAGAACGGCAAGGGCCTCGCGGTCCTCGTCGAGGATCATCGCTCGCCCACGCTTGCGGCGCAGCTCGACGCGCTCCTCAAGCTGATGCCCGACGCGCGCGTCGTGCGTTACGACGCGTTCGGCCGTGACGTCCAGGAGGAGGGCGCGCGCATCGCCTTCGGCAAGGCGCTCGTGCCCGTCTACGACATCGGCGAGGCCGACGTCGTCGTCTCGCTCGATGGGGATTTCCTGCTGAACGAAGGCAGCGTCGTGAAGAACGTGCGCGCCTTCGCGGCGCGGCGAGACCCGGACCGCAAGGACAAACCGATGAACCGGTTCTACGCGATCGAGAGCACCTTCTCGGTCACGGGGACGAGCGCGGATCATCGGCTGCGCCTTTCGAGCCACAAGATCCCGGCGCTCGCCTACGCGCTCGCGCAGGAGATCGCCACGGCCGCGAAGGTGGAGCTGCCGGCGGACATCACGTCCGCGCTCGGCGGCGCGCCTGCGCTCGATCCGCAGGCCGCGAAGCTCGTGAAGGCGATCGCGGGCGACATCGCCAAGCGCAACGGCGCGGTCGCGATCGTCGTGGGTCGCAAGCAGCCCGCGGCCGTGCACGCGCTCGTTCACGCGGTGCACCGCGCGATCGGCGCGGTCGGCAAGACCGTGAAGCTGGTCAAGCCGCTCGACGAGGTGAAGGGCGGCCCGGCGGAGATCGCGGCGCTCGCGAAGGACCTCCAGGCGGGCACGGTCGACACGCTCCTCGTGCTCGGCGGCAACCCCGTCTTCAACGCGCCGGCGGACGTGCGCGGCGCCATCGCCAAGGCGAAGACGCTGATCCACGTGGGCACGCACGTCGACGAGACGGGCGCGGCCGCGACGTGGCACCTGAACCGCGCGCACACGCTGGAGAGCTGGAGCGACGTCCGGTCCGAAGACGGCACGGGCTCGATCATCCAGCCGCTCATCGCGCCGATGTACGGCGGCAAGACGGACGCGGAGATCCTCGAGATCTTCCTCGGCGGCACGCGCAAGGGCTACGACCTCGTTCGTGCGAGCTGGCTCGGCGCGCAGTCGCTCGTCGTCGACTTCGAGCGTGACTTCCGGCGCGCGCTGCACGACGGCGTCTGGAAGGACAGCGCGTTCCCGGCCGAGACGGCGGATCTCGACGCGGCGAAGGTCGGCGCGGCGATCAAGGCGCAGAAGGCCGTGGCGCCGAAGGGCGACCTCGAGATCGTCTTCGACCCGGATCCGCACACGTGGGACGGCCGCTACGCGAACAACGGCTGGCTCCAGGAGATGCCGGATCCGATGGCAAAGCTCACCTGGGGCAACGTCGCGTCCCTCTCGCCCAAGACGGCGAAGGGGCTCGGCGTGGTCGACGGGGATCTGGTCACGGTGGGCGCGAACGGGACGACGGTGACGTTGCCCGCGCTCGTGGCGCCGGGCCTCGCGGACGGGACGATCCTCGTCACCGTCGGCCAAGGCCGGAGCGTCGTGGGTCGGGTCGGCAAGAACATCGGCGTCGATACGGGGGCGCTGCGCGCGAGCGCGGCCTTCCACATCGCCGACGGCGCGTCGATCACGAAGGCGGGCGGCTCGACGAAGCTCTCGCGGACGCAGGAGCACTTCCTCACGGAAGGCCGGCCGCTCGTGCTCGAGGCGTCGTTCGCCAAGTACCAGGAGAACCCGCAGGTCGTCCCGCCGCCGAAGAAGTACCTGAGCCTCTTCGAGGAGCGGAAGTACGACAAGGGTCACGCCTGGGGCATGACGATCGACCTCGCGGCGTGCGTCGGCTGCAACGCTTGCAGCATCGCCTGCCAGGCGGAGAACAACATCCCGATCGTCGGCGCCGAGGGCGTGCAGAGGTCGCGCGA
The DNA here is from genome assembly GCF_029946515.1 of Polyangium sp. 6x1. Taxonomy (GTDB): domain Bacteria; phylum Myxococcota_A; class Polyangia; order Polyangiales; family Polyangiaceae; genus Polyangium. The sequence goes on along the minus strand of NZ_JARZHH010000014.1, from coordinate 101,408 downwards.
GATGCACTGGATGCGCATGGATCGGTACTTCGAGGGCGACCTCGAGAACCCGACCAGCGTCTCGCAGCCGATGATGTGCGTGCACTGCGAAAACGCGCCGTGCGAAGAGGTCTGCCCGGTCGCGGCGACGACGCACAGCCCCGAGGGGCTGAACGAGATGACGTACAACCGGTGCATCGGCACCAAGTACTGCGCGAACAACTGCCCCTTCAAGGTGCGTCGGTTCAACTACCACGACTACACGAAGGACACGATCGAGCAGCACAAGATGCAGATGAACCCCGACGTCACGGTGCGAAGCCGAGGCGTCATGGAGAAGTGCACGTACTGCGTGCAGCGCATCAATCGCGCGAAGATCTCCGCGAAGGCGGAAGGGCGCGATCGTCTCCACGACGGCGAGGTCGTGACGGCGTGCCAGGCAGCTTGCCCGGCGCAGGCCATCCACTTCGGCGATCTCAACGACAAGCAGAGCGAGGTGGCCAAGCGCGCCGCCGGGCCGCGCGGATACAAGCTCCTCGAGGAGCTCAACATCCGCCCGCGCACGTCGTACCTCGCCAAGATCAAGAACCCCAACCCTGAGCTGGAGGGGGCATGACCACCGCCGCCCTGCAAGAAGACACGCCCGGCAAGCGTGCTCCACTCGTCCTCGGCCACCGCGATTTCAACGCGGTGACCGAGACGGTCGCGGGGATCGTCGAGAAAAAGACGACCCCGTCGTGGCTGGTTCTCTTGGGCCTCGCGTTGAGCGTCCTGCTCATCCTGCTCGGCTCGCTCGGTAAGCTCGTCGCGGAAGGCCTCGGTATCTGGGGTCTGAACAACACGGTCTTCTGGGCCTGGGACATCACCGGCTTCGTCTTCTGGATCGGTATCGGCCACGCCGGCACGCTGATCAGCGCCATCCTCTTCCTGTTCCGGCAGAAGTGGCGCACCAGCATCAACCGCGCGGCGGAGGCGATGACGATCTTCGCCGTCATGTCGGCGGCGATCTACCCGGTGTTCCACGTCGGTCGCGTGTGGTTCGCGTATTGGCTCTTCCCGATACCGAACCAGATGAGCATGTGGCCGAACTTCAAGAGCCCGCTGCTCTGGGACGTGTTCGCGATCTCGACGTACGCGACGGTCTCGATCCTGTTCTGGTACGTCGGCCTCGTGCCGGACCTCGCGACGCTGCGTGATCGCGCGAAGACGAAGGTCCGCTCGATCGTGCTCGGCATCTTTTCGCTCGGCTGGCGCGGCTCGCACCGGAACTGGCTGAACTACGAGAAGACCTACCTCATCCTGGCCGGTCTCTCGACGCCGCTCGTTCTCTCGGTGCACACGATCGTTTCGTTCGACTTCGCCGTCTCGATCATGCCGGGCTGGCACACGACGATCTTCCCGCCGTACTTCGTCGCCGGCGCCATCTTCAGCGGCTTCGCGATGGTCGTGTCGCTGATGGTGCTCGCGCGCAAGGCGTACGGTCTCGAGGGCCTGATCACCATCAAGCACCTCGAGAACATGAACAAGATCATCCTCCTCACGGGGACGATGGTCGGTTACGCCTACGCGATCGAGTACTTCATCGCCTGGTACGGCGGCAACGAGTACGAGCGCTTCGCGTTCATCAACCGCGCGTTCGGTCCGTACAAGTGGGCGTACTGGACCATGTGGAGCTGCAACGTCTTCTCGCCGCAGCTCTTCTGGTTCAAGCGCATCCGGACCAGCATCCCGGCGATGTTCGTGATCTCGATCTTCGTGAACATCGGTATGTGGTTCGAGCGCTTCGTCATCATCGTGACGAGCCTCCACCGCGACTACATCCCCTCGAGCTGGACGTACTTCCGGCCGAGCCTCTTCGACATCTCGACGTTCCTCGGGTCGTTCGGTCTGTTCTTCACGCTGTTCCTCCTCTTCCTCCGGTTCATGCCGGCGGTGGCCATCAGCGAGGTCAAGGGCGTGATGCCGCAGGCGGATCCGCACGCGGGTCACGGCGACGACCACGGCCACGACGCGCACGACGACCACCACGAGGAGGCGAGCGCGAAGGCCGAGGAGGACGAGGGCGACGAGGGCGAGGAGGCGTCGGACGACGCGGAGAAGGACGAGGAGGAGTCCCGTGGATAAGGCTCATCGTCACGAAGAGCTCGAGGAAGAGGCGGCCAAGCCGTTCGGCCTCATGGGCTACTTCCTCACGCCCGGCGAGCTGATGCACGCCTGTGAGAAGCTGAAGAACGCGGGGTACAAGGACTTCGACGCGCAGACGCCGTTCCCCGTGCACGGCCTGGAGAAGGCGATGGGGCTGCCCCCGTCGAAGATGCCCTGGATCGTGCTGATGGCCGGCGCGACGGGCCTTGCCAGCGCGATCGCGCTGACGTGGTTCGTCTCCGTCGACTACCCGCTCGTCATCAGCGGCAAGCCGTCGTTCTCGTACCAGGCGTACATCCCGATCATGTTCGAGCTCACCGTGCTCTTCTCGGCGTTCGGTGCGTTCTTCGGCTTGTGGGGCATGAACCGCCTGCCGATGTTCTACCACCCGTCGATGAAGCACCCGTCCTTCCCGCGGGCGACGGACGACGCGTTCTTCGTCACCGTCGAGGCGAAGGACCCCAAATACGACGCGTCGAAGACGAGGAAGCTCCTCGAGGAGCTCGGCGCGCGCGAGATCGTGGAGGTCACGGAATGAGGCCCGCCGCATTCCTGCTGTTCGCGCTGGCCCTCGCGGGCTGCCGCGGCGGCAAAGGCGAGGAACCGCCGGTCCATGTCTTCGGAGACATGGACTGGCAGCCCAAGTACCAGTGGGGTGAGGCGAGCCCGTTCTTCGAGGACGGCCGCGCGATGCGGCCGATCGTCGACGGGACGGTGCCGGTTGGCCACCTGGACGAGGACGACGCGTATTACCGCGGCAAGGACGCGAAGGGCGAGTTCATCGCCCGCGTCCCGACCGAGGTGGACGAGAAGCTCGTTCGTCGTGGCCAGGAGCGCTTCAACATCTACTGCGCGCCCTGCCACGACATGACGGGCAGCGGCCGCGGGATGGTGGTGCAGCGCGGGTTCCCCCCGCCGGTCGAGCTCTCGTCGGATCGTGTCCGCGCCATGCCGGACGGGCAGGTCTTCGACACCATCACGCACGGCGTCCGCAACATGCCGTCGTATCGCAAGCAGATCCCGGTGGCCGACCGGTGGGCCATCGTCACGTGGGTGAGGGTGCTCGGCAAGAGCCAGCATGCCTCGGTCGACGACGTGCCTGCCGACAAGCGCAGCGCGATCGAGCCGGAAGGAGACGCGCAATGAGCCAGGCGGCGGCGATGACCGCAGGTCGGGCCACGGGCGGCAAGGCGAAGGCCGAAGACGCCCGGAAGCTCCCGAAAGACGTGGGCGACACGCTCACGAAGGCGGGCATGGGGCTCGCGGTCGTGGGTGTGCTGGCGGCGGGCGCCGGGTATGCGATGGACGCGAAGCGATTCGCGGCTTCGTATCTGATCGGCTTCCTGTTCGTCGCGACGATCGCCCTCGGCGGTCTGTTCTTCGTGCTGGTGCAGCACCTCGCGCGCGCGGGCTGGTCGGTGGCGGCGCGGCGGCAGATGGAGTGGCTCGCGAGCCTTCTGCCTGCGGTCGCGGTCCTCTCGATTCCGATCTTCGTCTGGGCGCACGACCTCTACCACCACTGGATGGGGCCGCAGGCGGCGACGGATCCGCTCCTCCAGAAGAAGGCGGGGTACCTGAACCCCTCGTTCTTCTACGGCCGGTCGGCGTTCTACGTCATCGTGTGGGTGGCCCTCGGGCTCTACTTCACGCGCAAGAGCAGCGCGCAGGACGAGAGCGGGGACGCCAAGCTCACCGAGAAGATGCAGGCGGCGAGCGCGCCGGCGATGATCCTCTTCGCCCTGACGACGACGTTCGCGGCGTTCGACTGGGTGATGAGCCTCGACCCGCACTGGTACTCGACCATCTTCGGCGTGTACGTGTTCGCGGGCTGTGCGACGAGCTCGCTCTCGGTGCTCGCGCTGATCACGGTGCAGCTCCAGCAGCGCGGCTACTTCAAGAAGGTCAGCACGATCGAGCACCGGCACGACATCGGCAAGCTGCTCTTCGGGTTCATCGTCTTCTTCGCGTACATCGGCTTCTCGCAGTTCCTGCTGATCTGGTACGCCGACATCCCCGAGGAGACGGTGTGGTACCACCACCGCTGGGACGACGCGGGCTGGGCGAAGGTGAGCCTCGCGATCTTCTTCGGCCACTTCCTGATCCCCTTCTTGCTCCTGCTCTCGCGGCACGCGAAGCGGAATGCGCTGGGGCTCTCGGTCGGCGCCGTGATCATGCTGGTCATGCACTACGTCGACCTCTACTGGCTCGTCATGCCGACGTTCGACCACCACTTCCACTTCAGCGTGGTGGACATCTGCGGCTTGCTCGGACCGCTCGGCATCGCGGCGTTCCTGGTCGCGCGGAAAGCTGCGCAGGGACCGCTCTACCCGCTCCGTGATCCTCGGCTCGCCGAGACCGTGAAGGTGGACAATCCATGAGCAAGAAGAAGAAGAAGAACCAGGGCCGCGCGGAGGCCGCTACCGAGGAGACCTCGAAGGTGACCTCGGGCGACGATGAGTCCACCTCCGAGGAGCGCGAGGACGGCGCCGAGGCCAGCGCGCACGACGAGGAGCACGACGCTCACGGCGACGCGCACGAGGGTGGTCACGGGCACGGCGGGCATGACCCGGTCGAGGACGACAGGCCGCGCAACGGCCTCATCGCGCTCATCACGGTCATCACCTGCGTGGTCGTGGTGGTCCTCTGCGTCGCGGTGCGCGAGATCTTCAACTACTACGTGGATCGCGAGCTCCACGACAAGGTCCTCTCGTTGCAAGCGAGCGACCTCCGGGCTCTTCGCACGTCCGAGCAGCAGAAGCTCACGCACTACCAGTGGGTGAGCAAGAAGGACGGCGTCGTGCGGATCCCGACGGATCGCGCGGTCGAATTGACGATCGCGGCGTATCGGCAGCCGCCCATGGCCCCGCCTCTGAAGGAGGAGCCGGCCCCCGCGCCCCAGCAGGACAAGCCCGAGGAGAAGAAGGGCGAGGACAAGGGCGAGGAGAAGAAGGACGGCGCCAAGCTCGAGGAGAAGGGCGACAAGAAGGGCGAATCCACGGACAAGAAGCCCGAGGACAAGCCCAAGGAGCCCAAGAAGTGATGGTTCGTCCGGGCCGCTTCCTTATGTTCGTCGCTGCCGCGCTCACGGCGGCCGTGGTCACGCTTGCGCCTGTTTCATCGGCGTTCGCGGGGGATCCGGCGCTGCCGAAGGAGCTCGAGGGCGTGGACATCGAGGAGCGACCCGGCGCCGTCCTTCCGGCGGACGCGAAGCTCCGCGATCAGCAGGGGCGCGACGTCACGCTGGGCAACTACCTCGACGGCGAGCACCCGGTGATCCTGGTGCTCGCGTATTACGAGTGCCCGATGCTCTGCTCGCTGGTCGTGAACGGCCTGCTGCAGGGCATGAAGGGCCTCGTCTGGACGGCGGGCAAGGAGTACCGCGTCGTCGTCGTCAGCATCGATCCGCGCGATACCCCCGAGACGGCCCGCAAGAAGCGCGACTCGTACGTCGGCGTGTATGGCCGGCCCGTGGCGGATCGGGGATGGGATTTCCTCGTGGGAGAGGAGGCCCAGGCGCGTCGGGTGGCCGACGCGGTGGGCTTCCGGTACCGCTGGGAAGAGGCGACGCAGCAGTACGCCCACGCGGCGGGTGTCTTCGTGTTCACGCCCGATGGCAAGCTCTCGCGGACGCTGTACGGGCTCAATTACAGCGCGAAGGACCTCGAGCTATCGTTGCTCGAGGCGTCGCAGGGCAAGCTCGCGTCCGCGTGGGGTCGCGTGCTCCTGTTCTGCTTTCATTACGATCCCGCAGAAAACAAGTACGTCCTCGCGACGAGGCGTCTGATGAAGGCGGGCGGCGCGTTCACCGTGCTGGGCCTCGGAGGCATGCTCTTCGGGTTCTGGCGGCGTGAGCGTCGTCGCGCGTCGAAGTCGGCGGATGGAGCTCTGGCATGAGGTTGGATCCGATCGAACTCGGCTCGTTCTGGATGCCGAAACAGTCTTCGACGATCGCAGAGGAAATCGATACTGCGTACTACATCGTCTACTGGCTGGATGTCGTGATGTTCGTGCTCCTGATGGGTGCGCTCGCGTACTTCATGTACAAGTACAAGCGACGCGGCCCGAAGGACAAGCTCAGCGACGTCACCCACAGCACGACGCTCGAGATTTCCTGGACCATCATCCCGTCGATCCTCGTGATCGCCCTCTTCTTCGTGGGCCTCAAGGGCTGGATGAAGGCGATGGTCGCGCCGGGCAATGCGCTCGAGATCCGCACGACGGCGGAGATGTACATGTGGACGTTCACGTACCCGAACGGGAACGTGAGCGTGAACGAGCTCGTGGTGCCCAAGGGTCAGCCCGTGAAGCTCATCATGAGCTCCAAGGACGTCCTCCACAGCTTCTTCGTGCCCGAGTTCCGCGTGAAGCAGGACGTCGTCCCGGGCACGTACACGACGGTCTGGTTCGAGGCCACGGAGAACCGCGATACCATCCTGTTCTGCACGGAGTATTGCGGCGTCGGCCACTCGGACATGATGGCCAAGGTCCTGGTGCTCGATAAACCCGAGTACGACCAGTGGCAGGAGACGGGCCTCAAGCCCGGCGAGAAGCCGCTCCCGCCCGCGGAGCTCGGCAAGAAGCTCTACGCGACGCGTAGCTGCAACACGTGCCATTCGCTCGATGGGTCCCGCATCCAGGGCCCCACGTTCAAGGGCGTCTTCGGCCGGACGGAGCAGATCGCGGACGGATCGTCGATCAAGGTCGACGAGAACTACATCCGCGAGAGCTTGCTCGAGCCGAACAAGAAGGTGGTCCAGGGGTATCCGGCAGTCATGCCGACCTACAAGGGCCTGCTCAAAGAAACGGACATCGACGCGATCATCGCGTACCTGAAGACGGTCCAGTAGGAATCGGAGGCTCGATCATGGCAAACACGGCTACGGTCGACGAACTCGGGCACTCGCCCGAGGTTCAAGGCAAAAACTACCTGAACCAAACTGCTGGCGTCTGGTCCTGGCTGACGACGGTCGACCACAAGCGCATCGGCATCATGTACCTGGTGACGGTGCTCGTCGGCTTCGGCCTCGGCGGCATCTTCGCCCTTCTGGTCCGTCTCGAGCTCCTGACGGCGAAGAAGACCATCATGGACGCCACGCAGTACAACCAGGCGTTCACGCTGCACGGCGCAGCGATGGTGTTCCTCTTCATCATCCCGTCGATCCCGGCGTCGCTCGGCAACTTCTTCCTGCCGCTGATGATCGGCGCGAAGGACGTGGCCTTCCCCAAGCTCAACTTGTTGAGCTTGTACCTGTTCTGGATCGGCGCGGTCTTCATGCTCGCGGCGATCGTGACGGGTGGCGTGGATACGGGCTGGACCTTCTACGTGCCCTACGCCTCCGGCGTGTCGACGACGTCGGTCATCTCGGCGACGTTCGGCGTGTTCGTGATGGGGTTCTCGAGCATCCTGACGGGGCTCAACTTCATCGTGACGCTGCACAAGCTCCGGGCCCCGGGGATGAGCTGGTACCGCATGCCGCTCTTCCTCTGGTCGCTCTACGCGACCAGCATCATCCAGGTGCTCGCGACGCCGGTCCTCGGCATCACGCTGCTCCTGCTCATCTTCGAGCGCGCGTTCCACATCGGGATCTTCGATCCGACGCTCGGCGGTGACCCCGTCCTCTTCCAGCACTTCTTCTGGTTCTACAGCCACCCGGCCGTCTACATCATGATCCTGCCGGGCATGGGCGTGGCGACGGAGATCCTCACGACGCACTCGAAGCGCCGGGTCTTCGGGTACAAGGCGATCGCGTTCTCCAGCGTGGCCATCGCCCTCGTGTCGTTCCTCGTGTGGGGCCACCACATGTTCGTCTCGGGGCAGAGCGAGCTCTCCTCGGCGATCTTCTCCTTCCTCACGTTCTTCGTGGCCATCCCGAGCGGGGTGAAGATGTTCAACTGGCTCGGCACGCTCTGGGGCGGGTCGATCAAGTTCACGGTTCCGATGCTCTACGGCATCGCGTTCCTCTTCCTCTTCGGGATCGGCGGCCTGACGGGCCTCTTCCTCGGCACGCTGAGCGTCGACCTGCACCTGCACGACACGTACTTCGTCGTCGCCCACTTCCACTACGTGATGATGGGCAGCACGGCGATCGCGTTCTTCGGCGGCCTCCACCACTGGTGGCCCAAGATGACGGGCAAGATGTACGACGAGAAGCTGGCGCGCGTGGGCTTCGCCCTCACGTTCATCGGCTTCAACTGGACGTTCTTCACCCAGTTCATCCTCGGCACGCGTGGCATGCCGCGCCGCTACTACAACTACCTCGACCAGTTCCAGCCGCTGCACGCGTTCTCGACGTACGGCTCGTGGGTCCTGGGCACGGGCTTCCTCATCACGTTCATCTGCCTCGCGCGCTCGCTCAAGAGCGGCGCGCCCGCGCCGGCGAACCCGTGGGACAGCACGACGCTCGAGTGGCAGACGCAGTCGCCGCCGATCACGGAGAACTTCGAGAAGGCCCCCATCGTGACGCTGGACGCGTACGAGCGTCCCGCTGAGGAGACTGCTTGATGAGCGCGAAAGCCGAGGCTTTGGGCGGCGCTGGGGAGAGCAAGCTCTCCCCCCAGTTCCACGTCGCCCACCACTTCGACAAGGCAGACACCCAGTTCGACGCAGGTCGAATGGGCGTGTGGCTCTTCTTGGTGACGGAGATCCTGCTGTTCGGCGGCTTGTTCTGCGCCTTCGCCATCTTCCGTAGCAAGTACTTCCCGTCGTTCGTCGAGGCGCACCACCACCTCGACCGCGTGATGGGCGGCATCAACACCATCGTGCTGATCACCTCGAGCTTCACGATGGCGCTCGCGGTCCGCTCCGCGCAGAAGAACGAGACCAAGAAGACGACGCTCCTGCTCGCGATCACCCTCGCGTGCGCGGCGATGTTCCTCGTGGTCAAGTACTTCGAGTACAGCCACAAGATCCACGACGGGCTCCTGCCCGGCGGTAACTTCACGGCGGCGGACTTCGCCTCGGGTCACCCGGGCATCTTCTTCGCCATCTACTTCATGATGACCGGGATCCACGGCGTTCACGTGGTCATCGGCATGGGCCTCATCCTCTGGATCCTCCTCCGGAACCAGAAGAGCGAGTTCTCCAGCCGTTACTACGCGCCCGTCGAGAACGTGGGCCTTTACTGGCACCTCGTCGACCTCGTCTGGATCTTCCTCTTCCCGCTCCTTTACCTGGTCGGCTGATCCCCGGAGCAGAGCGCACCATGAGCACTTCGCACGCAGAGCACGACCACGAGCACGGACACGGAAGCACGAACGGCGATCACGTTCCGCACGTGCTGCCGTTCAAGGTCTACATCGGCACGTTCGCCACGCTGCTCTTCCTCACGGTCGTCACCGTGGCGGCGAGCTACGTGAACATCGGCCACACGGGCAACCTGATCGTCGCCCTCTTGATCGCCACGATCAAGGCGTCGGTCGTCGCGCTCATCTTCATGCACCTCAAGTGGGACCATAAGTTCCACGGGATCATCTTCGTCTCCGCGCTCCTCTTCCTCGCGGTCTTCATCGGCATCACGATGAGCGACACGGAGTTCCGCGGCGAAGCCGAGGCGATCGAGGCGAAGAACCCGGTCGATCTGAAGGACCCGTTCAAGGCCCAGCGCACCGGCGACATCGCGATCCCCAAGGAGATCGCGCCCGCTGCCGGTGGATCGGCCGCTCCGGCCGCCGGTTCGGCCGCGCCGGCCGCGGTCCCCGCCAAGCACTGAGTTTTTCCTTCCCCCTCTCGGGGGCTCGACGCTCCAGGCGAGCTCAGCCCCCGGCTTCTGCCATCCTCCCCTCCACCGCGAACTGCTCGACACCGGGTTCGGACTCGCCATAGTCTGGCGACCAATGTCGGCCCGTGTCTCCGTTCCCCCCATCGCCGTCGTCGAGCCTGCGACGGCGCGTGCGGCGGGTGGTGCGCCCTCCGGGGGACAATCGTCCGTCCGGGCCGTCCTTTCCAGCGCGGATCCGATCCCCGAGGGGACCGCGGCGCGGTGGCTGATCCAGCTCCGCTGGCTCGCGATCCTCGGCATGGGCGCGACGACGGCGACCGGAAAATGGTTCGTCCCGGAGCTCGCGGTCGTGCCGGTCTTCCTGATCCTCGGCTTGCTCGTGATCCTGAACGGGTCGTTCGCGCTCGTGCTCGGCCGCATCCTGCGGCATGAGCAGCGCATCGTCGCGGCGCAGATCGCGTTCGACGTGCTCGCCCTCGGCGCCGTGCTCTGGGTCACGGGAGGCACGGGAAACCCGTTTGCCGCGTTCCTCGTGTTTCAGATCGCCCTGGCGGGGCTCCTCAGCGGCGGGCGCGCCGTCCTCGCGATCGCGGGTCTGACCGTGGCCGTCGGCGCGCTCGTCTCGTTCGCCGATCCGCTGCCGCTCGCCTCGGCGCCGCTCGGCAAGGAGCGCGTCCATCATCTCGGCGCGTTCGTCTCGCTCGCATCCGTGGCGGGTTTCCTCGGCGTGTTCTTGTCCGTGTATGCGCGGAGGCTCGACGAGCTCCGGCAACGCGCGCTTCGGAACGACAAACTCGCGATGCTGGGCCGTGTGGTCGGCGGCATGTCGCATGAGCTCTCGACGCCGCTCGCCACGATCCTGCTCGCGGGGCGCGAGCTCTCGGAGCTCACGAAGGACGCCTCGCCCGACGCCGCCGAGCTCGCGCGTACGATCGCAGGCGAGGCGCAGCGGGCGAGCGACATCATCGGCCTCGTGCGTGGGTACATCCGGCCGGATCAGCGGCGCGAGGAGGTCGAGCTCGGAACGCTGGTCATGGAGATGGCGGGGCGCGAGCTCAAGCGGCTCGCATATCGTGGCGAGATCTCGATCGACGCCCCCGAGCCGGTGCACGTGACGGTCATGCCTGCGGGCCTCTTGCAGGTGCTGGTGAACGTCTTGACGAACGCGACCGAGGCGATGGTGCGGACGCCGAATCCGCGGATCGCGATTGCGGTGCGGGACGGCGGCGATCACGCCGAGATCGTGGTCGACGACAGCGGGCCGGGGTTTGCGCCGGAGATCCTCGCGCGGCTCGGCGAGCCGTTTCAGACGACGAAGGAGCGCGAGGGCGGGATGGGGCTTGGGCTTTATGTGAGCTCGGTGCTGCTCGATCGGATGAACGGCACGCTCAGCGTGGACAATGGGTCCGAGGGCGGGGCAAGGGTGACGATCCGGCTCGCGCGCCGTGTGGCGTCGCGTGACTCGGAGGTATGAGGATGCCTCGCAAAATCGAGACGGCGCTGCTCATCGACGACGACGACGCATTTCGCACGACGCTCCAGGGCGCGTTGCGGCGGCGCGGGGTGCAGGCGCGGACGGCGGCGACGGTGGAGGAGGGGCTCGTCTCGCTGGAGGACGCGCCGGTGGATCTCGTGGTCGTCGATTACCGCATGCCGCGCGTCGACGGCCTCACGGCGCTGCCGCGATTGCGAAGGCTTTGCCCGGAGGCGGCGATCGTGATGCTCACGGGATTCGGAGACATCCCGCTCGCCGTGGCGGCGGTGCGCGAGGGCGCGGACACGCTTTTGACGAAGCCGATCGACGCCGATCGTTTGTTGCGCGAGGGGACGACCCTCTTCGAGCGCCCGCGCGCGCCGTTTTCGGGGGCGCCGCCGTCGAGCCGGACGACGTACAAGCTCGACGAGCTCGAGCGCGACGCGATCAACGCCGCGCTCAAAGATTCGGGTGGGGTGATTGCGGTGGCGGCGAAGCTTCTGGGGATCGATCGCCGGACGCTCCAGCGGAAATTGAAAAAATCGTCCTGACGATCAGACGTGCGCCCGCGTGGACTTGCCGTTCCGCGCTTTCGCCTTGACCTGCTCGCGGCCGAAGATATCCGCCAAGAACCGCCCGGTGTGGGACTCCGGCACGCGCGCCACCGCTTCCGGCGCGCCCTCCGCAATGACGCGCCCGCCGCGCGCGCCGCCTTCGGGGCCGAGATCGAGCACCCAGTCGGCGAATTTGACGACGTCGAGGTTGTGCTCGATCACCACGACGGTGTTCCCCGCTTCGACGAGCCGGGAGAGCACGACGAGCAGGCGCCGGATGTCCTCGAAATGCAGGCCCGTCGTGGGTTCGTCGAGCACGTAGAGCGTGCGTCCGGTCTGGGTTTTTCCGAGCTCGCGGCTGAGCTTGACCCTTTGCGCCTCGCCGCCCGAGAGCGTCGTCGCGCGCTGGCCGATCTTCATGTAGCCGAGGCCCACGTCCACGAGCGTCGTCAGGATCCGCTTCAGCGCCACGTGGTGCTCGAACATCCCGAGGCATTCCTCCACGCTCGATTCGAGCACCTCGTTGATGTTCTTCCCTTTGAAGCGCACCGAGAGCGTCTGCGCGTTGTAGCGTTTTCCGCCGCAGACCTCGCAGGGCACGTAGACGTCGGCGAGGAAATGCATCTCGACCTTCACGACGCCGTCGCCGTGGCAGCTCTCGCAGCGCCCGCCCTTCACGTTGAAGCTGAATCGCCCCGAATCCCAGCCGCGCGCCCGCGCCTCGGGCAGGAGCGCGAAGACCTCGCGGATGTGGTCGAACGCCTTCGTGTACGTGCCCGGGTTCGAGCGCGGCGTCCGGCCGATGGGCTGTTGATCGATCGCGATCACCTTGTCGAGCGCGTCGAGCCCCTCGATCGAATCGTGCGCGCCCACGGGCCCCGTCGCGTCGTGCAGCGCGCGGCTCAGCGCCGGCAGGAGAATGCCATTGACGAGCGAGCTCTTGCCCGCGCCGGAGACGCCCGTCACGGCTGAAAAGACGCCGAGCGGGATCCGCGCGTCCACGTTCTTCAGGTTGTGCTCGCGCGCGCCCTTGACCTTGATCCAGCCGCTCGGCTTGCGGCGCTCGTCGGGGATCTCGATGCGGCGGCGGCCGGCGAGGTAATCGCCCGTCACGTTGCCTTTCGTTTCTTCGAGCGCCTCCGGCGTGCCGGCGAAGAGCACGCGCCCGCCCTCGTGGCCGGCGCCCGGGCCGAAATCCACGACGTGATCGGCCGCGCGGATCGTCTCCTCGTCGTGCTCGACCACGACCACCGTATTGCCGAGGTCGCGGAGGCGCCGCAGCGTCGCGATCAGCCTTTCGTTGTCGCGTTGGTGCAGGCCGATGCTCGGCTCGTCGAGCACGTACATCACGCCCGACAGCTCGCTGCCGAGCTGGCTGGCGAGCCGGATGCGCTGCGCCTCGCCGCCGGAGAGCGTCGTCGCCGAGCGATCGAGCGTCAGGTAATCGAGCCCCACGTTCATCAAGAACCCGAGCCGCGCCTCGATCTCGCGCTTCACGCCCTCCGTGATCCGGGCCTTTCCGCCGGACAGGGTGAGTTTGTCCACGAAATCGATCGCGGCGCCCACCGTCATCGACGTGATGTCGGCGATGTTCTTCGCGGCCACGATGACGGCGAGCGTCTCCGGGCGGAGGCGCTTTCCTTCGCAGGCGTCGCAGGGCATTTCCCGGAAAAACTTCCGGTAGAGATCCCGCGCCATGTCGCTCGTGGTGTCACGGAAGCGCCGCTCGAGGTTCGGGATCACGCCCTCGAACTTCATCCCGAAGGTCCCGTGGCTCTCCGAGCCCTCCTTGCCCCATTGCACCGCGATCTTCTTGCCTTCGAGCCCGTACAGGATGAGCTCGCGCTTCTTCGCGGGCAGCTTTCCGAACGGCGCGTCGAGATCCACGCCCGTCGCCTTGGCCACGGCGTCCGCGATGCGGAACGTCCAGCCCTCGCCACGCGACATCGCCGAGGCCCAGGGCGCGATTGCGCCTTCCCGCAGCGAGAGCGCAGGGTTCGGCACGATGAGGTCCGGGTCCGCTTCGAGGCGCGTGCCGAGGCCGCTGCATTTCGGGCACATGCCGAGCGGGCTATTGAACGAGAAGCTCTGCGGGCTGAGCTCGGGATAACTTTTGCCGCAGCACATGCGCGCCTGGCTGAAGGGTCGGGGTTTTTCTCCCTCGACCTCGACGAGCATCTCGCCTTTGCCCTCGCGCAGCGCGAGCTCGATGCTCTCGGCGATGCGCGGCCGGTCCTCGGCGCGCACCGTGATTCGATCGGCGACGAGCGAGATGTCGTGCCAGAGCTTCTTGTCGAGGCGGGGGAGCGGATCGAGCTTCTCCATTTTGCCGTCGACGATCACCCGGTTGAAGCCGCGCGTCGCGAGATCCTCGAAGATCTCCTTGTGCTCGCCTTTTCGGTGCACGACGAGCGGCGCGAGCAGGGTGGCGCGGGTGCCCTCGGGCAGCTCGAGCAGCGTCTCGACGATCTCGTCGACGCTCTGCGAGGCCACGGCCTTGCCGCACGTGGTGCAGCGCTGCTCGCCGGCGCGGGCGTAGAGCACGCGCAGGTAATCGTAGATCTCGGTGATCGTTCCGACGGTGGAGCGCGGATTCGAGGAGGCGCTCTTTTGCTCGATGGCGATCGTGGGCGAGAGGCCGGAGACGTGCTCGACCGAGGGGCGATCGAGCTGGCCGAGGAATTGACGGGCGTAGGCCGAGAGCGTCTCGACGTAGCGGCGCTGGCCCTCGGCATAGAGCGTGTCGAACGCGAGGCTCGACTTGCCCGAGCCGCTCGGCCCGGTGAACACCACGAGCTTGCGCTTGGGGACCTCGAGGTGCTCGATGCAGAGGTTGTGCTCGCGGGCGCCTTTCACGACGATGAAATCGGGCTCGCGGGCGGCGGGGATCTCGTTCTTCGTCCTGGTCTTGCGCATGGGCGGTGGTTTGTCCTCGGTGAATCGCGCGCGCCTCGGCGATAGCACGTTCGTCCGTCCCTGTCTTCCCGAAACGCCATGTCCGTTCGCATTCGAATACGCGTCCATGTATACCGCGTTACGAGGAACACGGTAGAATGGTGTTTTCGTGACCACCCCGGAGACTCGGGGGACCGGGAAGCGCGGTGCGTCCTGTCCTGGGTTCTGGAAGTGCGGGGGTTTGGGAGGCAAAGCTCGGCTCGTTCGAGCGAGCCCCCAGGCGCCGAAGGGGAGGGGTGACATTGGGCGCGCTCGTCTGGCTCGTGCGTATCCTCGATCTCGTGATCGTCGGGTACGTAACCGTGTTTTTCCTGCTCAACCTGCGGTTCGTCCTGGTGAGTCATCGTCGCATTCGGCGCGAGCTCACGGCCGAGCTCGTCCGGCCCGCGGCGCTCTCCGAGCGCGACGCATTCTTGCCCGTCGTCTCGCTGCTCGTGCCCGCCTACAACGAGGAGGTCACGATTGTGGAGAGCCTGAAGTCGCAGCTCCGCCTGCGATATCCGGCGTACGAGATCGTCATCTGCAACGACGGATCGAAGGACCGGACGGTCGAGGTCCTGCTTTCGTCGTTCCCGTTCGTCCCGGCGGTGCTCGAGCGGGCGAGCGGGCTCGATACGGCCGAGGTGCGCGGAATGTGGGAGTGCAGGACGGGCCTGCCCGAGAACGTCAAGCGAATGGTGCTGATCGACAAGGAGAACGGCGGCAAGGCGGACGCCCTGAATGCGAGCACGAGCGTCGCCGCCGGCGAGTTCGTGACCAGCATGGACGCCGATAGCCTGCTCGTCCCGGACGCGCTCCTGCTCGCCGTGCGCAAGGTGATGGAGTCGCCGGACGATACGGTTGCCGTGGGCGTGCAGGTCGGGCTCTCGAATGGATCGATCATCCGCGAGGGCGAGGTGAAGGAGCTCGCGCTGCCGACGAGCCTCATCGGAAAGCTGCAAATCGTGGAATACATGCGGTCCTTCGCGAAGGGGCGGACGGCCCTGTCCGAGGACAACGCCGTGCTCATTCTCTCCGGCGTTTTCGCGCTGATCCGGCGCGACGTGCTTTTCGAGGTCGGCGGCTTTCTCACGCGCCACGTTCGCTCCAGGATCTGCATCGAATACTGCACGGAAGGGGCCCACACGGTCTGCGAGGACATGGAGATCGTGGTGCGGCTCCACCGGTATCTGCTCGACAAGGGCAGGCCGGGGCGGATCGTCTGTTTGCCCTTCGCGGTCACGTGGACGGAGGCGCCCGAGAATTATCGGGATCTGGGAAAGCAACGAGCAAGGTGGTACCGGGGGCTCTGGGAGGTCATGAGTTATCACCGGGCGATGCTGTTCCGGCCGCAGTTCCGGCAGATCGGCCTCTTCGCGATGCCGTATCAGCTCGTCTTCGAGGCGCTCGCGCCGCCGATCGAGTGCGTCGGATACCTGCTGCTCGTCCTGACCGCGATCTTCGGCGCGCTCTCCGGCAAGGCATTGCTCGCGTTCCTGGGGCTCGCGATGGCGATGAATTTCTGCCTGTCGACGCTGTCGGTCGTGCTCTGCACGTTCTCGGCGCGGCCCGGGCGGGGGCTCCACGGAGCCGCGTCGCTCGTGCCGTATCCGCGGGCCTGGGACGCGGTGGTGCTCGTGCTCGTGGGGGTCTTGTCGAACCTCGGGTATCGCCAGTACCTCGTGTTCTGGCAGCTCCGCGGGCTCTACGATTTCTTGAAGGGGAAGAAGGGCTGGGACAAGTTCGGGCGCAAAGGGTTTGCTCCCGCGGCCCCCGCCCCGCAACGGGCCTGACGCCGGCATTCGAAGGGGATCGGGGGAGACGGTGAGCGTCCTTGTCTTGGTCCTGTACGTGGGGCTCGGGATCGCGGTCCTCGCGCTCGTGCCCGGAATCTCGGTGATCGGGCGCGAGGCGCTCCGGCGACGGCGCGAGCGGCGCGTGGTCGAGAGGCTCGCGGACGCGCGAAAAGTCCTTTCGAGGCTGCGCGCGGAGCCGGCCGCGCGCGTGGCGCGATCGCTCGCGCAAGGCTTCGATCGGGGCACGATCCTGGCGGCGCTGGAGCAGGCGCTCGACGAGGAGGCGCGGTGCGCGATGGTATGCGAGGAGCTCGGGCTGCGCGCGGCCTGGGAGCGCACGCTGCGCGAATCGAAATCGTGGAACGAGCGGGCCCACGCGGCGCGGATGCTCGGCAAGCTCGGATCCGCCTCGGCGAGCCCCGCGCTCGCGTCGGCGCTCGCCGATCCGCACGAGGACACGACGGTGCGGCTGGCGGCGGCCGAGGCCATTGGATCGATTCCGGACATCGCCGTCTTGCCGCACCTCTGCGCGGCGCTCGCGTCGCAGGGCGAGGGGGGCGCGAAGGTCGTGGCCGAGGCGCTCATTTCTTTCGGATCGGACGCGGTGCGGCCCCTCGTGGGGATGCTCGACGACGAGCGCGCGCAGGCGCGGACGTGGGCCGCGCGGGTGCTCGGGAAGATCGGGGATCCGGGGGCGACGCTGCCGCTCGTGGCGCAGCTCGGCGACGGCAATGCATCCGCGCGGACGGCGGCCGCGGAGGCGCTCGGTTTCATTGGCGACCCGCGGGCGACGCGGCCGCTCGTGACCGCCGTCCTCGGGGATCCGGCGAGCGCCGTGCGCGCGCGGGCCGCGGCGGCGCTCGCGCGCGTCGGTGACGAGGAGGTCGTGGGGACGCTCGTGGCCACGCTCGGCGACCCCGATCCGGAGGTGCGATCGCGCGCGGTGGACGCGCTCGCGGCGCTATCGCCGAAGGATCGATCGGCGATCGAGCGCGCGCTCTTCGATCCATGCGCCGACGTGCGGCGGAGCGCGGCGCTCGCGATGGATCGGATCGGAATGGTCTCGGCCTGGGCCGCGGCGCTCGGCGACGCGACGGGCGAGGGGCGCGCGGCGGCGCGCGCGGCGCTCGTCGCGGTGGGGCGCGCGGGTTTGTCCGAGGCGATCGTCGCGGCGGCGCGCCACGAGGCGGGCGCGGTGCGCGCGGGGGTGTTCCGGATCCTCGGGGAGATTGGTTCGTCCCGGCACGCGGCGACGCTCGGGCGGGCGCTCGACGACGCGGCCGTGGAGGCGCGGGAGAGCGCGGCGCTCGCGCTCGGGCGGATCGGCGGCGAGCAGGCGGTCGCAATGCTCGGGAGGGACAAACCCGAGGGCGTGGCGCCGGCGGCGTGGATCGTGGCGCGCGCGCTCACGGGCGTGGAGACGTGGGTCGCCGAGGCGCGGGCGTTCGTCCTGGATCCGGCCTCCGCCGCCGAGGCGCGGGCGGTCTGCGAGGGGGAGGGCGAGGCCGTGGCGCGGGCGTTCGAGGCGAAGGTGGGCCCGGTGCGCCCGGCCGAGAGCGGCCGCAGGATGGTGACGCTCTCGCGGTTCGCCATTGCGGCGCGGCGCGCGGCGCGGCTCGAAGATCGGGTGCGGGCCATTCTGGAGCTCTCCGATCGGCCTGGGCCCGAGGCGACGGCGGCGCTCGCGGAGGTCGTGGTGAGTGATCCTTCCGCGGAGGCGCGCGCGCTCGCGGCGCGGAGCCTCGCGAAGGCGGAGGAGCGGTGGCTCGCGGTACCCGCGCTCGTGCGGGCGCTGTCGGATCCGTCGCCGGAGGTGGTCTTCGAGGCGTCGCAGGCGCTCGGGCACGGGGCCGCGGGCGAGGACAAGAAGGGGAGGCGCTCCTCGGAGGGCGGCGCGCCGTCGGATCGAAATGGTGCGTCTCGACGAACGACGGGGAAACCCTACCTGGAGGAGGCCGGTGAGACCGCCGCCTGACGGGGCCGCGGCGGGGCCGTGCCTAAGCCCGCCCGCGCGCCATCCGGCCAGAGCGGGCGCAGGCGAGCCCTGGACGCTCTTCCGCGCGGCGTCGTCCATGCCATCTGAAAGTTCCTTGCTGCGGCATTCCCCGTCGTAATCGGGAACATCCTACCTTTACAGATCACAATTTGCGGGCAATCCTCTCGCTGGGTTTTTTCTTCCTGACCCATGGCGGCGTGTGTATGGCCGTCGCCACTGCCCTGGGAGGTGCCATGCGATCTGTTCTCCACGCGGCCACGCCGCTCATGCGACTGAAGTGCTTGGCCTTCTTTGGCGCCGCGCTCGGCGCGACGCTCTCGCAGACCTCGGAGGTGTCCGCTGCGTCGCCCTATACATTGTTCGAGAGCGGCCAGGTCCGTCCGATGGCGATGTCACCGAGCGGACACCTGCTCTTCGTGGCCAATACACCCGACAATCGCCTCGAGATCTTCCGGCTCACGTATAGCGGTCTCTTGGAGCATACCGGCTCCGTGCCCGTCGGACTCGAGCCCGTCGCGGTCGCCGCGCGCAGCAATAGCGAGGTATGGGTCGTCAACCACCTGTCCGACAGCGTGAGCATCGTCAATGTGCACGGGGCCGGGAGGGGCTCGGTGGTGCGCACGCTGCACGTTGGCGACGAGCCGCGCGACATCGTTTTCGCCGGGCCGAGCAAGAGCCGCGCGTTCATCACCGCGGCCCACCGCGGCCAGAATGCGCCGTTCGACCCCCAGCTCACGACGCCCGGCGTGGGCCGCGCGGACGTCTGGGTCTTCGACGCCTACAACCTCGGGAACACGATGGGCGGCACGCCGCTCAAGATCCTCAATCTGTTCGGCGACACGCCCCGCGCCCTCGCGGCCACGCCCGACGGATCGCGCGTCTATGCGGCCGTGTTCCATTCGGGCAACCGCACGACCATCGTCGACGAATCCCTGGTGCCGAACGGCGGCGAGGACGTGGGCGGCGTGCCCGGACCGAACACCAATTTCGAGGGGAAACCCGCGCCCGAGGTCGGCGTCCTCGTCAAGCACGACGGTACGGCCTGGAGGGACGTGCTCGGTCGCCCCTGGGACGACGCGGTGAATTTCTCGCTGCCCGACAAGGACGTCTTCGTCATCGACGCCAATGCGAGCCCGCCCAAGCAGTTCACGGGCTCCGCGGGGGTTTTCAAGGGCGTGGGGACGGTCCTCTTCAACATGGCCGTCAATCCCGCCAGCGGAAAGGTCTACGTCAGCAACACCGAGGCACGCAATGATCTGCGCTTCGAGGGGGACGGGCTCTTCGCCGGCGAGACCCTCCAGGGCCACCTGCACGAGAGCCGCATCACGGTGCTCGGGACCGGGACCGTCACCCCGCGGCACCTCAACAAGCACATCGATTACGACGTCCGGCCAGCGCCCCCGTCCGTGAGCCAGCGGAGCCTCGCGCAGCCGCTCGG
This sequence comes from Polyangium sp. 6x1, assembly GCF_029946515.1. Lineage (GTDB taxonomy): Bacteria > Myxococcota_A > Polyangia > Polyangiales > Polyangiaceae > Polyangium. Next base: position 81,374 of record NZ_JARZHH010000014.1, on the reverse strand, counting down.
CATGGCCGTCTCGAGCACCGGCACCAAGCTGTACGTGGCCGCGTTCGGGTCGTCGAAGATCGGCGTGTTCAATACGGCGGAGCTGGAGAACAACAGCTTCGTCCCCAGCGCGTCGAGCCACATTCCCTTGAGCGGCGGCGGACCGACGGGCATGGTCCTCGACGAGGGGCGGAGCCGCATGTACGTCCTCACGCGCTTCGACAATGCGATCTCCGTCGTGAGCCTGTCGACGCAAAAGGAGATCGCCCACATCAGGATGTACAACCCCGAGCCGAAGAGCGTCGTGGCGGGGCGGCCTTTGCTTTACGACGCGCAGCGGTCCTCCAGCAATGGCGAGGCGGCGTGCGGGAGCTGTCACATCTTCGGCGAGCAGGACGATCTCGCCTGGGATCTCGGCAATCCCGACGGCTTGGTCCTGAAAAACCCAGGGCCGTTCAAGGGACCCCTGTTCAACCTGCCGCAAGAGTTCCACCCGCTGAAGGGCCCGATGGTGACCCAGAGCCTGCGCGGCATGGCAAACCACGGCCCGATGCACTGGCGCGCCGACCGCACGGGCGGCAATGACGAGCCGAGCGCGCAGCCGGACGATGGGTCGTTCGACGAGGAAGCCGCATTCAGGAATTTCAACCCTGCGTTCGTGAGCTTGCTCGGCCGGACGGCGCAGCTCGGCGATGACGAGATGCAGGCCTTCACGGAGTTCATCCTCCAGGTCGCCTATCCGCCGAACCCGATCCGGAACCTCGACAATTCTCTGACGCCCTCGCAGCAGGCAGGCCGCAACTTCTTCCTCAATACGGTGATCCTTCCCGGGAATTTCACGTGCGGGACGTGCCATACGGTCAATCCCAACGGCAACCCATTCGATTCCGCCCCCGGGTTCTTCGGGGCCGATGGAACCTTGGGATTCGGCGGCCAGCCGCAGATCTTCAAGAACGTGCACCTGCGTGGCCAGTACCAGAAGGTCGGCATGTTCGGCTCGGCCGCCGCCTTCGGCTCGCAGCCGCCCGATCCCTTCCTGGGCGATCAGATCCGTGGCTTCGGCTTCACCCACGACGGCTCCACGCCGACGCTCTTCCAGCGCAGCGGCATCTTCGACGCAGGCACGCAAGTCCTCCCCGAGACCCTTCCCATTGTCGTCAATGTCGCTCCCGGAATCCCCACCAACGCCGCGGGCGTGCAGGCGAAGCGCGACATGGAAGCGTACCAGCTCGCCTTCGACACGAACCTCGCGCCCATCGTCGGGCAACAGGTGACGCTCACCGTAGCGAACCAGGCGTCGGCCGCTGCGCGCATCGATCTACTCTTGCAACGCGCAAACGCCCTCGAATGTGATCTCGTGGCGAAGGGGGTGTCAGGCTCCTATTCGGAGGTGGAGGTCGGTTACCTCTACATCCCGGAGCTCAATCGCTTCGTGGTCGATCAGCAGGGCATTTCGCCGATCCCCGACGCCGTATTGCGCACGATCTTCCTCGCGAACAACAGCTCGCTCACCTACACCTGCGTGCCACCGGGCTCCGGGGCGCGTATCGGCATCGATCGGGATCTCGACGGATACCTCGACGGCGACGAGATCGCCGCGGGCAGCAGCCCCGCAGATCCCACGAGCACGCCTTGAGGCCCAAGCGCCTGCGCGCGGCTTCTCGCCGAGCCTGAATCTCATCGAGGAGCGCCGCGCCGGGGCGCTGCCCCGGGCCCCGCGGGGGCTATTCGCCCCTCGACCCGAACCAGGGCCAGCCCTGGACCCTTTGGGGAAGAACTGCGCAACGCGCAGTTCTTCCCACAGGCCGGTGGTACCGCCTCGCCAGCTGAACCGGCAGCGCTGCTGTCTTGGCTGGCAGGATCGCCGCCGGTCTCGACCTGACCCGTTCGATGAACTGCGCATCGCGCAGTTCATCGACCCCGAGTCCAGCGCTTGCGCTGGTCCAGGTCCAGGAGCGGATAGCTCCTGGTGGGGCCTGGGGCAACGCCCCAGCGAAGCGCTCCCCAGATGAAACCCCGCCCGCATTCACCAGCGCACGAGCGCGCCGAGCTCGAACGTGTGCAGTGCCGCGCGCTTTTCGCCCGGAGGGCCGCGGAACGTGAGGTTGTAGAGCGGCATCACGCGCAAAAAATCGTACGGCCAGAGATCTGCACCGACGTAGGCGGCGTCCGTGACGAGGTCGAGGATCTGGAAGGCGGCTGGGAATCGTTCGGCCTCGGCGCCGTGCGCATATCCGGCCCGGAGCGCGAGCCAGGGCAGGAGCGTGCGGCCCGCCGAGAGCGAGAATGCGTGCACGAGACGGCCTTCGCTTGCGCCCCGCGGATCCTCGACGCGGACGTGCGTGAGCCAGTATGTCGCGTCGAGCCGCAGCTCGTCGCCGATTACGACGCCGAGCGCGGGGCTCGCCCCGTGTGTCTCTATGCCGCCTGTATACCGACGATACGTGTATGAAAGACCGCTCGTGAGCCAGGGGCGGATCGGCGCTGTGCCGTGCGCGCGGAGGCGGAGGATTGGGACGCTCTCCGCCGGCGCGCCGAATGCGGCTTCGCCGCCCAGGGAAAACCCGTGCCCGAAGAGCCACGTGGCCCGGGCGCCCCAGGTCGCGCCATAGGCCCACCCGCCCGACGCCGAGGACGGGCGCCCTCCTTGCTCGGTCTCGACGCCGAGGAGGAGCCTGCGCCACGCCTGCGAGGCCTCGACCTCGACCTGCCCGAGCGTCGGCATGGGCGCGGGGAAGACGAGCACGCGCGTGGTGACGCGCGCATATCCCGTGGAGAGCCTTCGCGCGAGCGCCCGGAGCTCAGTGTTGCCTCCGGACGCGACGTACGCTCGGTTCGCGAGCGCATGTGCCGTCGTGAGGTCGCCCCGCGCGTATTCGAGCCGCGCGCGACAAGCGAGCAGGGCAGGGGTGTCCTTGCGCGGTGCGGCGTCGAGCGTCGCCTCGGCCTCGTCCCAGAGGCCCTGCCAGGTGAGCACGTCGAAGAGGCCCGTGCGGACGTCGTCGTCGCTCGGGTGGCGCGAGAGGACGTCCCGATACGCGGCCGCTGCGCGCGCGTGGTGCCCCTCCCAGGCGTCCAGACGCGCGAGCCCGGTCCGCGCCTCGTCGTCCTTCGGATCGCGCGCGAGGAGCGCCTCGTAGCGCCGCCGCGCCGCGGGTCGATCCCCGCCGTACGCGGCGCGCCTCGCCTCGTCGAGCAGCGCGTCGCGATTCTCGCTGAGCACCTCGCCGCCGTGGCGCGGAGGCGCCGCCGTGCAGGACACAAGCAGGAGCAGGAGGGTCGCCCAGCGAGGGCCCGCGAGCGCGCGGCGGCCCAGGCACTCGGCCTGTGCACGGTGGCTGCGCACGGGCCGAGCCTCGCACATGGATGCGCGACGCGCACGCGGCGGGCGCGAGCTCGACGCGCAGGATCACGGCGCGGTTGTCCGGGACGCGGGGACGCGCAAGCGCGCGGAGGTTTGGCTCAGTGGAAGCGGTAGCCGACGCCGATGGGCAGGGCGATGGCGAAGCCGTCCCACGTCTTGAGGAACGTGGGCCACGCGCTCACGACGAGCGATCCCGTCGTGAGGCTCTTGCCCTTGCCGAACTCGGCGAGCGTGTAGGAGACCTCGGCCGCGGCGCCGAACGAGAAGCCGAAGCCGGTCTCGTTTTCCGCGGGGATCGTGCGGCTGAGCTGCAGCTCCACCTCGTCGGTGCCGTTGAGGTCGGACCACTCGCTCGGGACCTCGCCGCGCGCGCCGTTGATGGTCGCGTTCTGTCCGCCGAACCCGACGACGAGCGTGCCGCCGACCCAGAGGCGATCGTTCACGCGCACGGAGAGCGCGGGGCCGACGAGGAGCGAGTAGCCGCCCGTGACGAGGTAGCTGCCGAAGAAGCGGCCGCCGACGTGCATCTTCTCGCTGACCGCGTACCCGACGAACACCTGGCCGCCGACGGGCACGCCGATCGCAGGATCGACCGTGGCGTAACAAGCGCTCGAATCACAAGCTTTGTACTCGGCCGCCTCGCCGCCGAGCGGGTAGGTGATGCGATACTCGTAGGTGAGGGCCGAGAGCGCGTCCACGCTGCCGCCGCCGAGGAAGAGCTGCCCGCCGCCGAACGCGCCGACGTCCACGACGAGGCGCTTCGCGCGATGGATCGGACCCTTGCCGTCGTCGGGCTCCTCGGGTTTTTCCTTCGGGTTCGTATCAACCGCGCCCCCGCCGTTCGTCTTCGTGTCGCTCGGCGTGGTCGTCCCGCCCGTTTGCGCCGCCGCGCCGGTGTCCCCGCCGGCGGGTTTGTCCGGGGCCTTGTCGGGCGTGGCCGCGGCGCTCCCGTCCTCGACGAGGGCCGGGACGACGACGCTCTTGCGCTCGGCTTGCTTCAGGCTGAGCGTGGTCTCCCAGGGCTTGTGGCCAGGCGCGCTGGCCACGATCTTGTGCTCGCCGGGATCCACGGGGCGACCCTTGCCGAGCGCGCCGAGATCGATCTTCTGTCCGTCGATCGCGATCTCGATGCCGGGCGTGTTCGTCGCGACGGACACGGTCACGCGCGGCAGCTTCGGCTCGATTGCTTTGCTGTTCCCGCGCGCGCGCGCCTCGACGTCCGCGCGGCCGGCCTTGCGTGCGTCGGCCTCGGCGTCGAGCATCTCGCCCCACGCGGTCGCGAGCTTGCCTTGTTTCTCGTGGCAGAGCGCGAGATCGAGCAGCGTCGCGGGGCTCGGCGAGAGCTTGTACGACTCGGCGATCTTGGGGCATGCCTCGTCGTACTTCTTCTCCGTGACGAGCTTCTTGCCCTCCTTGAGCAGCGCCTCGGCGTCGGCGGCGTCGGCCATCGCGAGAGGCGCGAGGCTCGCCGTGACGAGGGCCGAAAGGAAGAGGCCAAGGCGCGCGCTCCGCGAAGCGCCGCGGCCGTCGCGGGGGACATGCACGTGGTTCGGCTTGTCTGTCTGGGTCATCGCAATGGTCCGAAGGCGGGAGCCCGGATAAGGAAAGCTACGAGCGTAGCGGGCTGGAAATCAATTTTTTCCTTTGTCCGTGACGCATCGACCGCATCGCGGTCGATGCGCCTGAGGTCCAGGGCTGTGCCCTGGTTCGGGTCCAGGGGCGAAGAGCCCCGGGGTTTGGGGCTACGCTCGGCTTGCCGAGCGTAGCCCCATCGTCGACCAGACGGGCCTGGGGTGAAACCCCGGCGAGGCGCTGCGGAACGCCTGCTCAGCGGGAAATGAGGCCTCGCCACCAGGCGGTGGGGGCGCGGCCCTTGTCCTGCGGGCTGTCCGTGAGATCGGGGCCCTCGAGCTCGTCGCTGAGGCCGGAGAAGGTCTCGTCGATGTCCGACGAGTCGAGCGAGGCAGGGGCGGCGGGGTTCGCGCCCGTGAGCTTGAAGAGGTCGGGCTGCAGGCTGTTCGGCCCGCCCGCGTTGTCCTGCTGCGTGAGGGATTTGAACTCGAGCAGCATCAGGTCGAGCATCTCGCCGATCATCGCGAGGCCATCGACCTTCTTCGCCGGCGCGCCCGCGGCGCCGAGGACGAGCTCGGCGACTTCGTACTCGCTGACCGGACGGCCGAAGCGATAGAGGAACCGCGTGAGATCGCGGCCGAAATCACGCGCGGTCTGGTAACGGACGTCGCGATCGCGCGCGAGCGCGGTGCGGAGAATCTCCTCGAGCTCCGGGGGGACGTCCGGGTTGATGGGCCGGAGCGACGGGATGTTCGCGTCGCGCACGAGCTTGACCGTGCCGAGGTCGGTCTCGCCGAGGAAGAGGCGGCGGCCCGCGAGCATCTCCCAGAGGATGATGCCGGCGGCGAAGACGTCGACGCGTTTGTCCACGCCGAGCTCCATGACCGTCTCGGGCGCGAGATAGCCGAACTTGCCTTTGATCATGCCGGCGTCGCTGCTGGCGAGCTGGCTCGACGCCTTGGCGAGGCCGAAGTCCACGATCTTGCACTCGCCGTGGCGCGTGATGAGCACGTTTGCCGGCGTGACGTCGCGGTGGACGATGTTGAGGTGCTCGCCGTCGGGCGTGTGGAGATCATGGGCGTAGGCGAGGCCCTGGCAGATCTTCGCGGCGATGAAGCACGCGCTCTCGACCGGCATCGTCCGGCCGACCTTCTTCTGGTGCTCGATGACCTGCTTCAAGTCGGCGCCGTCGACGTACTCCATGACGATGAAGTAGGTGCTGTCGCCGACGCCGATGTCGAAGACGCTCACGACGTTGGAGTGCGCGAGGCGGCCGGAGAGACGCGCCTCGTCGAGGAACATGTCGATGAACTGCTCGTTCTTGCTGAGATGCGGGAGGACGCGCTTGATTGCGACCTGCTTGCGGAAGCCCTCGATTCCTGCGCTCTCCGCAACGAACACCTCGGCCATACCGCCCGAGGCGAGCCGCTTGATGACCCGGTAACGCTGGTTCTCCGACATCGATGGTTCCTCGTGCCCCCCGCGCCTCGAAGAGTGTACCCGCTCGTCACGAGGAAGTGATGTTTTTGTCCCTCACAGCTCAGGGGACGACGTCGACCGCGAGGACGTAGGCCTCGAGCCCACCAGGCTGCGCCCGCGGCGCCTCGGTCGCCCACGGATCACGCGCGAGCCGGAGGCGCACGCAGCGCGGCGTGCCCTCCTCGTCGGCGATCGCGGGGCCGGTCCAGGGAGAGCGTGTATCTTCCAGGGAGAGCGCACCCTCGTCCGCCGTGTGCACGCGGACTCGCGCCCCGAGATCCCGGCCTCGCATCGTCGTGACCTCCAGCACCGAGCCCGCGTCCCGCACGACGTCGCGCGCCGTCCAGCGGATCGCCTTGCCATGCGCGGCCGCGCCCACGCAGTACGTGTCCACATCGTCGATCCAGCCGAGCGCGCCTGTCCGTGTCTCGCCGGGCTCGATCGACGTGGCCGAGGAGAGCTCGTCGTTCGGCTCGATCTCGTGCGCGGAGCTCTCCTCGGCGAGCGCGACCGTGATGGCATAGGCGTCGGACACGTTCTCGTGCACGAAGGGGATTCTTCGATCGCCGCGCGGATCCAGGTCTTGCAGCACCGAGGCGTAGTAGCGGCCGGGCTCGATGCTGAGGCGCGGGATCGAGAGATCGCGTCCGGGTCGACCCACGCAGTACTGCGCGATCGGCGCGTGGAAGCCTTGCCGGTAGAGCAGCGTGCAGGTCTCCATGTTCGGCAGCGCCGTGACCACGAGGCGCGCGAGCCGCGGCGCGTCGTCCGAGCCCTTCGGGATCTCGAACGCGTAGAAGTCCCGATCGCTGCGCTGCGCGTCGATGCGCTTGCCGAGCAGCCCCGACGCCGTGGCGCCGAGCGGCAGCGGCGTCGCGTTCGCCGCTGTGTCGTTTGGCTCGATCTCCGCGCCCACGAAGCGCGGCGTCTGCCGTCGCCAGAGCAGAAACAGCCCCGCGCCCGCGCCGAGGACGAGCACGAGGATCGACGCGAACCAGGCGAGGTGTCGCCGGCTCCGGAGCTTGCGCTCGTATGCCTCGACCTCGTCGCGGCTCGCGATCTCGCCGGGGCTCTGCGCCGCCTCCGCCAGCGCCGCGCGCGTGAGGCTCTGGAGCGCGTTCGCGTCGAGCAGCGCCTCGACGTCCTCCGTTCCGAGCCTGCGGAGCTCGGTCGCGATGGCCGCTTGCAGCTCCTCGGCGCTCTGCCATCGCGCCGCGGGCTCCTTTTCGAGCGCGCGCAAGACGATGGCGTCGACTCCGGGCGGGACGCCGCGCGAGGGCGCGCGGATCGACGGCGCGACCGCCTTCTCCGTGACGTGCTTGACGAGGATGCTCGCCGAGGTCTTCGCGTGGAAGGGGTAATGGCCGGTGAGCGCGTGGTAGAGGAGCACGCCGACGGCGTAGAGATCGGCGCGGTGATCGACGGCGTCGCCGCGGATGAGCTCGGGCGCGAGGAAGTACGGCGTGCCGATGAGCTGATCGCGGCGCGTCACCTCGCCGCCCGCGTTTGCGTCGGCCTCTTCGCGCAGCTTCGCGATGCCGAAGTCGAGCACCTTGGCGATGTCGGTGCCGCCTTCCGTCGTCGTGATCATCACGTTCTGCGGCTTGACGTCGCGGTGCACGATGCCCTTGCCGTGGGCCTCGCCGAGCGAGCTCAGGATCTGCAGGACGATCTTGCCGAGCCGCGCGAACGGCATCGGGCCGCCGTCGGCCAGCACCGCGGCGAGATCGCGGCCCGTCACGAGCTCCATCACGATGTACGTGAGGCCCGCGTCCACGCCGTAGTCGAAGACGTGCACGGTGCTCGGGCTCGACAGGCGCGAGACGGTGAGCGCCTCGCGCTTGAAGCGGCGCACGACCTCCGGGCTCATGCTGAGCTCGCCCGCGAGCAGCTTCATCGCGAGCAGCTTGCCGAGGTGGACGTGCTCGACCTTGTAGACGACGCCCATGCCGCCTCGGCCGATCGGCGTGAGGATGCGGTAGCGGCCGGCGACGACGAGGCCGATGAGCGGATCGGCGAGGTGCGCGCTGGCCTCGTCATCGAGGGGGAGCGCGAGCGCGAGGGCCGCGATGCGCGACGTCGGTTGCGGCGTCTCCGCGGCGGCGGCCGTGTCGACCTCCGGGGAAAGCTCCGTCGAAAGCTCCGTGGTCTCGGCGTCGAGCGGAGCCGTCTCGCCTGGATCGTCCTGGCCGATCGACATGAACGCGCGTCGGATTGTGCCCGAGCGGAACCGCCACGGGAAGCCGACATGCGACGCTCAGATCCACGCGCCGCGGAGCCGCTCGGCGGCGGCGAGCACGTGCGCGGCGGTGATCGGCTGCCGGAGCGGAGGGCGTAGCTTCTCCACGATCTCGCGCGCGAGGACGTTCACGACCCACGGATGCCCGCCCGAGATCGCGGCGATCTGCGCCACGGCCTCGTCCCGGAACGGCTGCCCCGTCTCCTCCGTGTGCTCCGCGCAGAGGAGGGCCACCTGCGTCGCCGTGAAATCGGGCAGCCGGAGCGCCGCCGCCGCGGGGCCGAAGAGCTCCACGGCCGAGGCTTGCACCTCGTCCGAGCCCGAGAGCACGACCGACCACGGCGCCGCGCGGGGCCGTGCCTCGTAGGTCGCCCGGAGCTGCGCGAGCAGGCTCGCGCGGGTCTCGCGCGGGAGGAGCTCCACGTCGTCGAGCAAGAGGACGAGCGGTCGCGGGCAGGCTCGCGCCCACGCCGACAAAACGACGCCCGCGAACCGCACGTCGTACGAAGGGGGCCAGGGCGGGGGCCGCAGCGGCGCCGGGAGCTGCTCCCCGGCCGCATGCGCGATCGCTTCGAGCAGCGCCCGTTCGCCGTTCACCCCCTCCGCGCCGCGCCTCGGCCGGCACGAGGCACGCACCACGGCCCATGCGCCCGCCTCCGCGAGCCCGGCCGCAAGCCCCCGCAGCCACGTCGTGCGCCCATGCAGCCGCGGCGCGTGCACCACCACGTACGCTCCACGCGCCACCAGATCCGGCACCTCCGCGCGCCGCGCGCTCGCGGCCAGCATGTAATGCAGTTCGTCATGGCAGGGCCCGACCACGTTGAACCTGCGGCGGTGCCGGTGCGTGCCCAAAAACCGTGCCGCTGCGGCCCTGTCGCGCGCCCGGCGGTCGCTGGAATCTCGGCCATGATCGAGAATTGGCTCACCGACGGAGCCTTGCCCGTGTTGCCTCGTCGTCGTGTTCACGACGAGGAATGTCTTCAGGCACCGCGGATTCGAAGTTTTTCTCGACCGGTCGGGTGACGCCGCGGGATCGGCCGATCGTGGCCGCGTGTTCGTCAGCGCGAACCGGGCAGCCGCCCGAGGTACATCCCGACGAACCCGGCGCCGAGGCAACCGACGAGCGTCGCGGCCCCATACAGCGCGGCGAGGCGGGGCTGGCCATTGTGGACGTACTGGACGAGCTCCAGGTTGAACGTGGAGTACGTGGTGAAGCCGCCCAGGAAGCCCGCGCCGAGCGCGACCTGGAGCGTGGGGCCGAGCCAGGTCGCGCTCCGGGAGAGCTGGAACAGGAGCGCGAGCAGAAACGATCCGACGACGTTGACGGCGAGGGTCCCGTAGGGAAACGCGGCGCCGTACCGCGCGAGGGACCAGGTCGTCACGAGGAACCGCGCCCCCGAGCCGATCGCGCCGCCGATGCAGACCCACAGGAGCTTCATCCCCATCGGCGTGCGCGCCTCCAAACCGGCATCGCCCTACAGAAGTGCACACCGCCGGCGTGGTCAAGCCTCCCGGTGCGCGGGGCCCGCCTCGCCTCTCTCCTCGGATGGGGTACCATCCGCGCGCCATGACGGAAGACCAAGCGGGAACGCTCCCCTCCACCGAAGCATCCGCGGCGGACGGGGGGGGCAGCGCGGTCCCAGACGCGAGCGCGGCCGGAGACGCGCCAAACCCAAGCGCGCTGCCAGAGGCCGCCGCGACGCACGGCGCCGGGGCGCACGGCGCGACGACCCGGGGCGCGCGCTGGGCCTTGCTCCTCGGCGCCCTCGGCGTCGTCTTCGGCGACATCGGCACGAGCCCGCTCTACGCGATCAAGGAGTGCTTCAGCCCCGAGAGCCCGCATCACGTCAGCCCCACGCCGGCGAACATCCTCGGCATCCTCTCGCTCGTCTTCTGGTCGCTCCTGATGGTCGTGACGGTCAAGTACCTCACGTTCGTCCTCCGGGCCGACAACCAGGGCTCGGGCGGGATCATGGCCTTGCTCGCGCTCGTCCCGACGCGCAAGGGCCGGGGGACAGGACCGCTCGTCCTGCTCGTCCTCCTCGGGGCGTCGCTCCTTTATGGCGAGGGCGTCATCACGCCCGCGATTTCGGTGCTCTCGGCCGTGGAGGGCCTCGAGGTCGCGTACGAGCCGCTCAAGCACGTCGTCGTCCCGCTCACGGTGGCCATTCTGCTCGGGCTCTTCCTCGTGCAAAAGCGCGGCACCGGGGGCATCGGAAATGTCTTCGGGAGCGTCACGCTCGTCTGGTTCGTCACGATTGCCGTCCTCGGCGCCCGGTGCATCCTGGCCCATCCGAGCGTGCTCGCCGCCGTCGATCCCCGGTACGGCGTGAGGTTTTTCCTGGAACACCGGGGCCACGGCTTCTTGTTGCTCGGCGCCGTCGTCCTCTGCATCACGGGCTGCGAGGCGCTTTATGCGGACATGGGCCATTTCGGGCGCGGTCCGATCCGGCGTGTCTGGTACGCGATCGTCTGGCCCGCGCTCCTGCTCAATTACTTCGGCCAGGGCGCGTATCTGCTCCAGCACCCGGAAGGGAAGACGAATCCCTTTTATGCCATCGTCCCGTCCTGGGCCCTCTATCCGACGGTCGCCATCGCCACGGGGGCCACGATCGTCGCCTCGCAGGCGCTCATCTCGGGCGCGTTCTCGCTGACCCAGCAGGCCGTGCAGCTCGGCTATTTCCCGCGCGTCACGATCGTCCACACCTCGAAGGACACCGAGGGGCAGATCTACATCCCCGAGATCAACCGCGCGCTCCTCGTGGCGTGTATCCTGCTCGTCTTCACGTTCCGCACCTCGACCTCGCTCGCGGCGGCCTACGGCATCGCGGTCACGGCCACGATGACCATCACCACGACGGTGTATTTCGTGGTCGTCACGAAGCGCTGGGGCTGGCCGCTCTGGAAGGCGCTGCCGCCCGTCGCCGTCTTTTTGGCCGTCGACCTCTCGTTTTTCGCGGCGAACGCGGCCAAATTCCTCCAGGGAGGCTGGTTCCCCGTGGCCATGGCGCTCGTGATCTTCACGGTCATGACGACCTGGAAGGCGGGCCGCCGGATCCTGGCCGAATCCTTCACGGACGGCATCCTGCCGCTCGAGCTGTTCCTCGAGGACGTCGAGCGCACGAAGCCCCACCGCGTCCGGGGCACGGCCGTCTTCATGGCCTCGAACCCGAACGGCACCCCGCCCGTCATGCTTCACCATTTCAAGCACAACCAGGTCCTGCACGAGCAGGTCGTCTTGCTCTCCATCACGAACGAGCGCGTCCCCGAGATCCCGCCCGATCAGCGCGTGATCGTCGAGCACAAGGGCCACGGGTTTTACCGGGTCAATGCCCGGTACGGCTTCATGCAGACGCCGAACGTGCCGAGCCTGCTCGACGCGTGCAAGGAGCACGGGCTCTCGATCGAGCTCCAGCGGACGAGTTATTATCTCGGCCGCGAGACGCTGCTGCCGACGGGCCGCTCGAAGATGTGGAAATGGCGCAAGGACCTCTTCGCCTTCATTTCCCGCAACGCGCGCCCCGCCACCGCGTACTTCGGCCTGCCGCCGGGGCGCGTCGTGGAGCTCGGCATGCAGATCGACCTCTGACAAGCCGCTACCGAAAGCGGGGTCTCTGCCCGATGCCCGAGGGAGCACGGGGAGGACGCGCATCATGGTGAACGAGCGAGCAGAGGCCTCGCCGGTATGCATGCCGGCGGGCGGCGTGTTGCTGAACGGGGATCTCGGAATGCCGGCGGCGCCGCGAGGCGTGGTGCTCTTCGCCCACGGGAGCGGGTCGAGCCGGTTCAGCCAGCGCAATCGTCACGTCGCGGCGAGCTTGCAGGCGCGTGGGTTCGCGACGCTGCTCGTGGACCTCTTGACGGTCGAGGAGGAGGCCATGGATCTGCGGACGGCCGAGATCCGGTTCGACATCGACCTGCTCGCGCGGCGTGTCGCGGGCGTGGTCGATTGGCTCGGCCGGGCGTCGTCGACAGCGGGGCTCGGCGTCGGTCTGTTCGGGGCGAGCACGGGCGCGGCGGCGGCGCTCGTGGCCGCAGCGGAGCGGCCGGAGTCGGTGGCCGCGGTGGTCTCGCGCGGCGGGCGTCCCGATCTCGCGGGCCCTTCGCTCTCGCGGGTCCTCGCGCCGACGCTGCTCATCGTGGGCGGGGCGGATACGCTGGTGATCGACCTGAACCAGCAGGCGTTCGAGGATCTCCGGTGCGAGCGGGAGATCGTCATCATCCCGCGCGCGACGCACCTCTTCGAGGAGCCGGGGGCGCTCGACCAGGTCGCGGATCTCGCGGGTCACTGGTTCGAGGCGCACGTCACGCCGCACGGTCGGCCGATGGCGCGGGCGTCATGATGCGAGGGAGCGCGGGCGCAAGAGCGTAGGATCTTTGCGTTGTTCGAGGGCGTGCGCGATCCAGCCGGCGAGCCGGCCGATCGCGAAGATCGTGGTCGCCGCGCCCGGTGGCAGCCCGAGGGCGAGGCAAAGCGCGACGAGGCCGACGTCGACGGAAGGAGGCGGATGGCCGGCCTCCTTCGTCGCGTCGAGCAATGCGAAGAGGGCGGCGACGCTGGTCTTTCGTGGCGTTTCCGCGCGCGCGGCCCCGAGGAGGGGTGGGGTGCGGGGATCGCCGTCGGGGTAGAACGGGTGTCCGAGCTCGAGGATCGTATCGCCGCGTCGCGCGCGGGCGGCGACGACGGCGCGGGCTTTTTCGGGGCGCCCGACCTCGGCGACCACGGCCTCGATGCGGTCGCAGGCGCCGCCGTGCTTGGGGCCGGAGACCGCGGCGAGCCCGGCGCTCACGCAGGCGTAGAGATCGGCCCCGGTCGAGGCCGTGACGCGGACGGCGAAGGTCGAGGTGGCGAGCTCGTGATCGGCGAGCAGGACGAGCGCCTGTTCGAGGGCGGCCTCGGCGCGCTCGGATTTCTTGCCGCCGAGGGCGACGAGCAGCGCGCGCGCGATCGTGGGCTCGGCGAGGGCGGCCTTGGCGCGGCGGGCACCCGAGGGCAGGGCGGAGAGCGCGGCGAGACGGCGGATCAAGGCGCGCGCGCGGGGCAGCTCGGCCTCCTCGGTCGCGGCGAAGCGGAGGGGATCCCGCGCGCCGAGGGCCGGGGCGGCGAGGGCGAGCATGGCGAGGGGCGAGGCGCCTTCGGGGACGAGGTCGGCGAGGCGGGCGGCGGGGAGGGCGGGGTCCTGGGGGAGGGTCCAGACGGGGCGCTCGTCGGGGAGCGAGCCAGTCCAGAGCAGCTCGGCGACGGATTCGAACGGCACGCCGGAGGCGGCGAGATCCGTGGCGGCGTGGCCGCGGTAGCGCGGGCCCTCGGGGCCGATCGTGGTGATGGTCGAGGAGAGGACGGGCTCGCCCCAGCGCAAGGCGGAGGCGGCGACCGGGCCGTGACCGCGGCGCGCGTCGCTCCGGGCTTTCAGCCGTTCGAGGTCCTCGCGGACGTAGAGGCGGCTCCGCCCGCCCTCGCTGGGCACGCTGCGGAGGAGGCCGCGGCTCGCGTACGCATACAGCGTCTCGCGCTTCACGCCGAGCAGCGCGGCGGCTTCGGGCCCGGACAGGAGGTTCGATGGTTGATTGTCGAATCCAGTGGATTGATTGATCAATCCACGTTGATCAACGTTGCTCACGACATCAAGGATACCATCAACGAAGGAGGAAACGATGGACCTTGCGAAGCAGAATGGGGCAAAGCACGCGGCGAAGGCGAGCGGGCTCGATGGCGTCGTCGTGGCAGATACGGCATTGAGCGAGGTCGACGGCGAGCGCGGGCGGCTCATCGTGGGCGGGCACGACATCGAAGCGCTCGCGGGAAAGGTCGGCTTCGAGGATCTCTGCGGGCTGCTCTGGACGGGCGCACTGCCGGACGCGGCGACCCGAGGCGCCATCGCGGCCGCGCTCGCCGAGGGGAGGGCCCTCGCCTTCGAGCAGATCCCGTCGCTCGAGGAGACGCTCACGGCGGAGGATGGAAGCGCGGCGCTCCTGTCGTGCGTGGCGCACTTCGGCGCGCGCGCGGCGTGGCGGTCCGAGGGGCAGCGCGGGTGGGTCGAACTCGCGCACGTGACGGGCGCGGTCGCGACGTTCGCGGCAGCCTGGGCGCGGCGGCGCTCGGGAAGCACGCCGATCGCCCCGGACGCGGCGCTCGGGCACGCGGCGGACTTCCTGCGCATGGTGCGCGGCGCAGCAGAGACGGAGGCGGCAGCGCGAGCGCTCGACGCCTACCTCGTGACCGTGGCGGATCACGGGATGAACGCCTCGACGTTCACCGCGCGGGTCGTGGCCTCGACAGGCTCGGATCTGGTCTCGGCGATCGCAGCCGCGATCGGCGCGCTCAAGGGTCCGCTGCACGGAGGCGCGCCCGGGCCCGTGCTCGACATGCTCGACGCCATCGGCGATCCGTCGCGAGCCGCAGCATGGATCGCAGCCGAGCTCGCGGCAGGGCGGCGCATCATGGGCATGGGGCATCGGATCTACCGGGTGCGAGATCCGCGGGCAGCCGTGCTCGAGCGAGCCATCAGCGAGCTGGAGCGGGACGGGAGCGCCGGGGCAGGGGCGCGCCTCGCACTCGCACGGGCGACGGAGCGCGCAGCCGAGGCCCAGCTCGCCGAGCGTCACCCGGACCGGCCGCTCAAGGCGAACGTCGAGTTCTACACAGCGGTCCTGCTCGACGCCGTGGGCCTGCCGCGCGAGCTCTTCACGCCGACGTTCGCCGTCGGGCGGGCCGCAGGCTGGTGCGCGCACGTCGAGGAGCAGCGGCGAGCGGGCCGTCTCATCCGCCCCGCATCGCGCTACATCGGGCCCATCCCCACGGCCTGAACCCCCCTCGCCATCGATCCGCCACTGTACATCTAGACAGCGGCCACGACCTGGGGTAGCGACCCGCCCGAGCGGATCGCGCAGGCACCGGGCGCGCGCCCCGGCCCCTGCAACGGCAATACGGAGACGACCATGGACGTGGCAGATCCCATTCCTCCCTCGGTCCAGGCCCTCATGGACCTGTTCGCGAGCGAGCTCTCGCATGTGAGCTTCCCCGGCGTCGACCGGGCGACCCTCGAGCAGGTGGTCACAGAGGTCCGGACCCACACCGAGGCCGTGGCCAAGGCAGAAGCAGCCCTCGAAGCGGCGCGCGCGGCCCTGCGCGACAGCGAAGAGACGCTGTCGAGCAAGACCCAAAAAGCACTCGCCTACGCACGCGTCTACGCCGAGGACCACCCCGACATCCGGTCGAAGGTCGACTCGGTCGCGCGCATCGCAGGCACGACGTCCTCCCCACCCGGACCCTCGTCCCGGGAAGCCAGCGGAGACTCGCCGAAGCGTCGCGGCCGCCCACCGAAGGCAAAGGCGGCAAGCGCGGAACCGGCAGCCGAACCGGCAGCCGAGCCGGCAGCCGAACCGGCAGCCGAGCCGGCAGCCGAGCCGGCAGCCGAGCCGACGGACGCGACCCCGGCAGCCCCGCCCGTCATGGAGCTCGGGCCCTCGACGATGACCCTCGACGAGACCCACGACCCGTCCGAGCTCAACGGCACGGCGCTTCAGGCCTGATCGCGTCGAGGAGGCGCCGCGCCGGGGCTCTGCCCCGGACCCCGCGGGGGCTGTTCGCCCCTCGACCCGAACCAGGGCCAGCCCTGGACCTCTGGGCATCGACTGCGCTTCGCGCAGTCGATGCGGGGAGAGTTTTTTAAGCTGTCCGCCCCCTCTTTGCAGGGCAAGCCCTGGACCTCAGGGGGAAGAACTGCGCGATGCGCAGTTCTTCCCACAGGCCGGTGGGACCGCGTCGCCGGTCGAACCGTCAGCGCGGCTGTCTTGATGGGCAGGATCGCCCGTGGTCTTGACCTGGCTGTTCGATGAACTGCGCATCGCGCAGTTCATCGACTTTCAGTCCAGCGCGGGCGCTGGTCCAGGTCCAGGAGCGGACAGCTCCTGGTGGGGCCTGGGGCAAAGCCCCAGCGAAGCGCCCCGGCGTCTACCGAACGCGTGGGATGCGGGCTCCTTCCAGGGCGAGCAGGCGCGCTTTCGTTTGCACGCCGCCTGGTGCGGAGAAGCCCACGGCGGCGCCGGCTGCGCCCAGGATGCGGTGGCAGGGGACCACGATCGGGATGGGGTTCTTTGCCAGCGCTTGTCCTACGGCGCGGGCGGCGGCTCGGGATTTGCCGAGGCGTGCTGCGAGCTCGCCGTACGTGACGGTTTGGCCGGACGGGATGTCCCGCGCGGCGTGGTAGACGGCTTGGTAGAACGGCGACACGCGTTCGAGGTCGACGGGCACCTTCGAAAGGTCTTGTGGCGCGCCGCCGAGGTGTGTGGCGACGAGGCGCATCACGTCCTGGACCCACGCGGGGGGCTCTTGGCGTAGGGCTCCGGGCGCGCTTGCCTTGATCCATGCGATCGTCTCTTCCTCTCGCTCGCTTGGTAGCGCGAGCGCGAAGATGCCTCTCGGACTCCAGGCTACGACCACGCGACCGAGGGGCGTGTCGAAGGGCTCGAACCCCAATCCGTCCATAATGGTGCTTCCTACCAAACCCTGATGGGTTTGTCCACGACGGCCTCGCCGCCGGCGCCTGGTCACCGGAGAATGCAAGGCGACGTTCCACTGGCTCGCCGGTCCGTCCTTGACATTGCCGTGCGCGCGCGTACGGACGCCGCGCGCGTGGCCCTTGGGCTGCCGCTTGGTTTGGCGCGTACGTCCCTGCTGGTTTCCTCGGCGGCAAACATTTTCTGCCCGGGGCCTCTTCGTGCTCCGTCCTGGATCCACGCGTTCTTCGGTATGGGACGTGCTTATCCATTTCCCGTCGTTGGATGTATATCGTCGGGCGTAGGGACGTCGGGTATTCCCGGAATTCCCTGATGGCGAGATGCCATCGAATTCATCAGCATTCGAGGTCCATGCTGGACTCATTTCGAGGGTCCGAGGACGGCGCACGGGGCGCCGATCGAGCTTTCAAGGGAGGGCGTGTATGACGCGATCCAGGGTTCGGCTGGGTGGGAATCGCATCGGGTCTTTTTTCGGCGCGGCCGTGGCGATCGCTCTGGTCCTCCAAGCGCAGTCGCCTTCGGCCGCGCCTTGTCATGATCATGAGAAAGACTTCCTCGCGCGTGTCTCGGATCTGCCGGGGTATCCGGATGGGATCGTCCTGCGCAAGAACCGCGTGTACGTCGCCGGCCCCGCGCTCGGCGTCGACGCGGGCGGGGCTCCCTCCGAGATCGCGGTGTTCCACGAGAAAACTGGGAAGCCTCTCGAAACGATCCCCATCCAGGGGGAAGACGTCGCCGCGCCTCACGCGCTCACCGGCCTCACGGTCGACGGCAATGGGCGCCTGTATGCCGTGAGCTCGCAGCTCGGGGTCCTTCGGCTCTCGGAGAAGAAGCACGGCATGTGGCAACAATCGGTCTACGCCGGGCCTTTCCCCGACTTGCCCTCCTGCGATCCGGTCAATCCCGTGGACCTCTGCTCGCCGAATCCCTACGAATTGCCGCCGATGCCGAGCGACATCGCGCTCGCGAAGGACGGCTACGCTTACGTGACCGACGCCGCGCAGGCCACGATCTATCGAATCCCGCCGGGCGGCGGCACGCCCGAGATCTGGCTCCGGAGCGCGAAGCTCGCCGGGTATTACGATCTCCAGGGCGCGCGGGGGATCCTCGTCAGCGCCGACGGCAAGAGCCTCTACGTGACCGTGGCCTTCTCGGCCGGCGCGGCGTGGGAGGGCCGCATTTACAAGATCCGGCGCGTCGTGGCCCCGAGCGAAGACGATATCACGCTCGTGCACGTGTTTTCGAATTTCGAGGCGCCTGCGGGCCTGGGCCTCGGCGAGGACGGAGCGCTCTTCGTGGCGCTCTCGATCACCAATGAGATCGCGGTCGTGAAGCCGACGGGCGGCGAGCTTGGCCGATTCTCGGCGGCCACGAACGAAGAGGTCCCGCTCGATGGGCCTGCGCACGTGGCGTTCGACGGCAAGGGCGGGCTTTACGTGACGAACCAGGCGATCGGCAGCGGGGTGCTCGACCATTTCGCGGTGGTCGAGGTCGACGTGAAGGATCGGGGCCACAAGAACCCACAGCCGAAGCTGCCCTGAAAGCAAGACAAACCCTCCCCGGAAAAACGTTTTTCTTGGTCTGCCAGCCCGCGCGTGGTAGGGGCGTCCCGTGCCCTTTCCCCGTTCCCTTCCTCTTCCCCTGGGTCTGCGACCGTGCTAACGTCTCTCCACCATGGGCAGCGCGGCGTGGCGACTCGGGGCGGAGGATCCGGACGATCCCACGTTCTATCCCGTCTTCGACGACATGGGTGAAAGCGCTCTCCAGCGCCTCATGACGGAGCTGCTTCGCCCCTTGATTGCGCGGTTCCTCGCCGAACGAGGCGTCCAGGCCTTCGTGGGTGCCGACCAGTTCATCTACTGGATCAAGGGCAACGCGAAGGCCGTGGTGGCGCCCGACGTGTACGTGATGCCGGGCTTCCCGCCGGACGTGGCTCCCCGGTGCTGGAAGGTCTGGCAAACGGGCGTCGCGCCGAGCTTCGCGCTCGAAATCGTGGCCGAGGAAGACGAGAACAAGGACGTCTCCCAGTCCCCGCAGCGGCACGATGAGCTCGGCACGCGGGAGCTCGTCGTATTCGACCCCTACGTCGACGTCCGCTCGGGCCGCACGCGCTTCCGGGTCCATCGGCGCGACGAGGAAAAGAAGCTCGTGCTCGTCGAAGCGACGAACGCGGACAGGATTCGAAGCGAGGTGCTCGGCTGCGTCCTCCGCGCGGTCGGCGGCGGTGACGCGATGCGGCTTCGGCTGGCCGTGGATGCCGAGGGCGAGGAGCTGTTCCCGACGGAGGCAGAGGCCGCAGAGGGGGCGAACCGCAAGGCCGAGATCGCAGCGCGCAAGGCGGAGGAGGCGGAGCGCGAGGCCGAGGAGGCCCGAAAGGCGGAGCTCGCGGCGCGGGAAACGCTCGACGCGGAGCGCGTGGCCCGCCGGAACCTCGAGCTCGAGCTCGCCCGGATGCGTGCGGAGCTCGAACGCCTGCGGCGCTGACGCCTGCCATTCGCTCGACCCTGCCCGGGACCTTTTGGTACGCTCGGCGCGCCATGCCCGCGCCGCTTCCCTCTACGACCCCGATCGCCCTGCTCGCCGCGTCCTTGCTCGTCCTGTCCGCCTGCGCCCCCACGCAGGAGCGGTGCGCGGATCCAGCCACCGTGGCGCCCGCGGAAACGCCCGCCGCCGCGCCCGCGCCACCCGCCGCGTCGCCGCGCGCGGCCCGGAACGAGTTTTTCATGGGCAATGCCCGCGAGGTCGTCGAGAAAAACCCGATCGGGCCGGACGAGAAGACGAAGCTCGTCCCGCTCGTCGAGAATGCCGATCACACGGTCAACGTGATCCAGACCCGGGGGACCGTGCCGCTGCATTATCACGCCGAACACGACGAGCTCGTCGTGATCCTGGAGGGCAGCGGGACATTCTCTGTCGAGGGGCAGACGCGCGTGGTGAAGGCGGGCGACGTGCAGGTCATTCCCCGCGGCGCGGTGCATTCCTACGTGCACGAAGGACCCGGCGTGACCGTGGTCGTCTCGACGTTCTCGCCGAAATTCGATCCGAAGGATCGAATCATGGTCGACGCCAAAAAGCCCTGACCGCCGCCTGCGTCATTTCGGCCGACTTCAAGGAGCACGAGCCGCAATCCTTGCTGCTGCACGCGGGCGAGGGACGCCTGCGCCGCGCGATAGCGCCTCAGGCGCTCGGCGGGGGCACGGATTCGTGCTGGCTCGAGAGCTCGGCCCGCGCCATGCGGTCGAGCGAGAGCGCGACCGCGGCCTGCGCCATCGCGCGATCCGCGGGCCCCAGCGTCGTCCGCGCGGCGAGCCAAGGCCGCACGTGGCGGCGCAGGACGTCGGGCAGGACCAAGCGTTGCTGCCGGATGTGCGCCTCGGCGTCCGTCCGCGCGCTCGCGTAGCTGTAGCCGTGCAGCTCGCCGTCGTGCTCGCCCTCCGGCGCCGCCGAGGGCGCGAGCGCAAAGCCCGTCGCGAGCCGCAGCACGGTGACCGTCGCGCTGTATCGCTTCGGCTTCGGAAGGTCCGTCTCGACGTACGTGTTTTGCGTGCACGTCGCCACGAAGAGACGCTCGCAGCGCCGCGCACGCTCGGCGAGCGCGCGCCACGGCGTGAGCTGCCAGTCGGCCGGGGGCAAATCCCCGTGCGTGCCGTCGATCGCGAGCACGCCCGCGGGATCACGGCCCGCGATGAGCTCGCGGCGCACGGCCTGGCAGCCCGCGGAGAAGCCCGCGAGGATGACGTCGCCGACGGGCGCGCCCGTG
Source organism: Polyangium sp. 6x1 (assembly GCF_029946515.1). GTDB lineage: Bacteria > Myxococcota_A > Polyangia > Polyangiales > Polyangiaceae > Polyangium. The sequence continues at coordinate 60,461 of NZ_JARZHH010000014.1, read as the reverse complement.
GCCGCCGCGACGCGCGCCACGGTCTGCGGCAATGGCTCGCCCGTGGGATCGTCGTAGGCCGCGATGCTCGCCTCGGGCCCCAGCGCGGCCCGCAGATCGGCGTCGACGTGCGCGCCCACCAGATAAAGAACGAGGAGCGGCCGCTGCTCTCCCTCTCCACGCTGCACGAGGCGATAAGCCATTGGATTCCTCCACGCTGGCCGGCGAGCGCCGGGCGTCTCGACCCTTCAGCATAGCATCGATATCGCGAGATGTTTGATTTCAAGTTCTTCCCGATCCCGGAATCATGGCATCCTCGACACCGATGCTCGGCTTCTTCAAGGAACGAAGGCGCTCTGCCGTCCGGGGAAGACCCTTTCCGCCCGCGTGGGAGGCCATCCTCGCGGAGAACGTGCCTTACTTCGGAAAGCTCTCGCCGGACGACCAGGACGAGATCCGCGGCCTCGTGCAGATTTTCCTCGACGAGAAGCGCTTCGAGGGCGCGGGCGGGCTCGACATCGACGACGAGATCCGGGTCACGATCGCAGCCCAGGCCTGCGTCCTGCTCCTCAACCGCGAAAGCGACGTCTACCCGGATCTCGAGATCGTCCTGGTCTATCCGAGCACGTACGTCGACAACCGCCCGCGGACGGTCGAGGGCGGCATCGTCGTCGAGGACGGAGAGACGAGGCTCGGCGAGTCGTGGGGCAGGGGGATCGTCGTGCTCGCGTGGGACGCGGTGCTGCGCGGCGCGGCCGACGTCCGCGACGGTCACAACGTGGTCCTGCACGAGTTCGCGCACCAGCTCGACACCGAGGACGGCTCCGCCGACGGCGCGCCCGTGCTGCCGCGGCGCGCGGCCTACGGGCCATGGGCGCGGGTGCTCGGCGCGGCGTACGACGGGCTCTTGCGGGATGTCGCGTCGGGGGACCGGACGGTCATCGATTCGTACGGCGCGACGAACCCGGCCGAATTTTTCGCCGTCGTGACGGAGGTTTTTTTCGAGCGGCCGCGCGCCCTCCGGGCCAAGCACCCCGCGCTCTACGAGCAGATGCGCGCCTTTTATCAGCAGGATCCCGCCGAGCTCGGCCATCCTTCCCGTTGAAACGTCCCCGGCAAAGCTCCACGCGCATGCCCTCGCCGTGCTAGGAGGGGCGCGGGAGCCCGCTCCCTCGATCGAAATCGCATCCTCTATGTCCAAAACCGGAACCGATCGTCCCGCCGCCGTGCTCGTCGCGGTCCAGCTCGCAACCGTCGCCGACGTGGACCACGAAGCCGACATGGCCGAGCTCGGGCGGCTCGTGAACACGCTCGGCTACGACGTCGTCGCGACGGTGTCGCAGCGCCGCTCGCACGTCTCGAAGGGCGCGGTGCTCGGGGAAGGGAAGCTGCGCGTGCTCGCCGAGCTGACGGGCGGGCCGGGCCCCGCCGGCATGCGCTTCAAGAAGCCCGGGCAGAAGCGCGACGACGAGGACGAGCACGACGAGGCGCCGGAGAGCGCCCCGGGCGACGACGAGGACATGGACGAGGGCGCGGGCGTCGTGCCCGCGGCGAAGGCGCCGACGCTCGTCGTCGTCGATCACGACCTCTCGCCGAGCCAGCTCCGCAACCTGGAGAAGTGCACGGGCATCGAGGTGCTCGACCGGAGCGGCGTCATCATCGAGATCTTCCACCGCCACGCGCGGAGCCGCGAGGCGCGGCTCGAAGTGGAGATCGCGCGCCTCAACTACGTGGCGCCGCGGATGCGCGAGTCGAGCGGCGGCGGCGATCGGCAGCGCGGTCGCGGCGCGGGCGAGAGCCAGCTCGAGCTCGATCGGCGCAAGATCCGCGATCGCATCGCCGAGCTGCGCAAGGAGATCGACGGCATCCAGCGCGAGCAGGCCACGCGCCGCGCGCTGCGCCAGAACGCGCGCCGCGTCGCGCTCGTGGGCTACACGAACGCGGGCAAGTCGTCGCTCATGCGCGCGCTCACGGGCAGCGACGTGTACGTGATGGACAAGCTCTTCGCGACGCTCGACACCACGGTGCGCGCGCTCTACCCCGAGATCAAACCCCGGATCCTCGTCTCCGACACGGTCGGCTTCATCAAGAAGCTGCCGCACGACCTCGTGGCCTCGTTCCGCTCGACGCTCGACGAGGCGCTCGAAGCCTCGCTCCTGCTCTACGTGGCCGACGCCTCGGACCCCACCTTCCGCAGCCAGCTCGACGTGACGCGCTCGACGCTCTCCGAGATCGGGGCGGAAGGCGTGCCCTACAGGCTCGTGCTGAACAAGGTCGATCGGATCGCCGAGGAGGATCGGACGATCCTCCAGCGCGAGTTCCCCGAGGCGATCCTCCTGTCGGCCAAGGATGCGGAGGACGTCGCGCGCCTGCGGCAGATCCTCATCGACTTCTTCGACGCGCTCATGGTGTCCGGCGAGCTCGTCGTGCCGTACGCGAAGCAGGCCCTCGTGAGCGAGGTCTACGAGCACGCGAAGGTCCTGTCCGAGACGTACGACGAAGCCGGGGCGCACCTCGTGCTCCGCGCCGAACCCGCGGCCCTCGCGCGTCTCCAGAGCCTCCTCGAGAGGTAGGCCTCGTCAGGCGCCCTTTCTCTCGCTGGGCGTGCCTCTGCGGCCGAGGGAAAGGGCTCCCACGGCGGCGATGAGCTCCATCGGCTCGATCGGCTTCTCGATGTGCGCCTGGTAGCCCGAGGCGAGCGCGCGTCGCCTGTCCTCGGCGCGCACGAACGCGGTGAGCGCAATCGCGGGCAGGCGCGAAGGTTCGAGCCTCTTGCCGCTGCGAATCTCGCGGATCAACGCGAACCCATCCATGCCCGGCATGCCGAGGTCGCTCACGAGCACGTCGATGGAGCGCGCCTCGACGAGCGCGAGCGCCTCCTCCGCGCTCGCCGCGGCCACGACGTCCGCGCCGTGCTCCTCGAGCAGGCGTTGCACGACGTCGCGCGTGTCCGGCTCGTCGTCGACCACGAGCACACGCGCGCCCGAGAGGTCGTGCACGTTCGCGAGGGAAGCCTGCGCGCGCTCGGGGCTCGGGGCCCGCGCGGAGGGCGCCTTCGGCTCGGTGTCGTCCGAGATGGGCGCGACGGGCAGCTCCACCACGAACCGCGCCCCTTTGCCCGGACCTTCGCTTTCGGCGCGCACGCGCCCGCCGTGGAGCTCTGCGAGGTGCCGGACGATGGCGAGCCCGAGGCCGAGCCCTCCGTGCTGGCGCGCCGCCGACGCGTCGGCCTGGCGGAAGCGCTCGAAGACGTGCGGCAAGAACTCCGGCGTGATCCCTTGCCCCGTGTCCTTCACCGCGATCTCCACGCGCGTGTCGTGGCTCGTGCACGAGACCTCGACGAGCCCGCCGCGCGACGTGAACTTGATGGCGTTCGACAGGAGGTTCCAGGCGATCTGCTGGATGCGCGCCGGATCGCCGAGGATCGTCCTGCCGCGCTCGCCTTCGCACCGCGAGAGCTCGATGCTCTTCGCGTCCGCCGCGTGGCGCACCGATTCGAGCGCCGCGTCGATCACGACCTCGAGATCCACGGACGACACGTCGAGCTTGAGCTTGCCGCTCACGATGCGGCCGACGTCGAGCAGATCCGAAATGAGCTGCGTGAGCAGGCGCGCGTTGCGGTCGATGACCTCGAGCCCACGCGAGACCGTCGCCTGCGCGAGGCCGGGCTTGCGCAGGATCTGCGACCAGCCCGCGATGGCCGTGAGCGGCGTGCGCAGCTCGTGCGAGACGGTCGCCAGGAACTCGTCCTTGAGCCGGCTCGCGCGCTGGGCCTCGGCGCGGGCGGCGCGCTCGCTCGCGAGCAGCGCCTCGCGCTCCTCCGCGGCGCGCAGCTCGCGTGTCACGTCGCGCATCGTCACGACGCCGAGCTCGACGTGGCCGTGCGCATCGCGTACGGCCCGACCGGCGTAGCGGACGACGAGCATCTCGCCCGTCGTGCGATGCAGGCGCAGATCCAGATCGTTGAACACCTCGCCGCGGATCGCCCTGGAGATGGGCCACTCGGCGAGGGGCAGCTCGCGCCCGTCGAGCGTCGAGAGCGCGGTCTCGCCTGCGAAGTCGCGCAGGTTCATGCCGATGGCCGGGGACAGGGGCCGCCCGTCCGCGCGGATCCCGCTGCCGGAGGGGTTTCGCGTGGAGGGGTCGAGAGAGACGAAGTTGCCCTGCGCGTCGCTCACGAGGACCGCCTCGGCCATGCTCCCGAGGATCGCTTCGAGCTTCGACAGGCTCTGCTCGGCGCGCGCGCGGGCCTCGCGTATCTCCCCCTCCATCCGATCGGCGCGCTTGCGCTCGGTGATGTCGACGAGCAGCACGCCGACCGAGGCGACGGCGCCGTCCGGCGCGAGCACGGGGAACAGATCGAGCCGATAGGCGCGCTCCTCGTCGGCGCGATCCATGGGCGCAACCGTCATCTCGATGCCCTCGATGCTCTCGCCCGTCGCGAGGACCTTGCGGACGAGCGGCTCCACCATGGGGGCGAAGGTCGGGACGACCTCGTGGAGCGTGCGACCGCGGTGATCCTTTGCGGGCAAACCATTCATCCGCGCGAGCGTCGTGTTCACGAGCTCGTACCGGCACGCGTGGTCGAGGAACGCGAAGCCGAAGGGCACGTGGGCGAGGAGCGACGCGAGCTCGGCCGTGCGCGCGCCGGCGATCTGCTCGAGCGCGCGCGACCGCTCCTCGACGCGCCGCTCGAGCTCCGCTTCGCGGGCCTCGGCGCGCGCGAGGGCGCGCCAGAGCCAGCCGCCGATCGCGCTGACGAGCACGAAGGCCGCGACGAGCACGACGACGAGCGCGCGGCCTCCGAGGAGCTCCGCGAAGCCGAGCCACGCGCCGACGACGACGGCCACGGAGGCGAGGCCCACGCCGAGCGCGGCGAGCTTCCGTCCCCGGCTCTGGGCCGGGTGCCGTGCGTCGATCGAACCCATTCGTCCCCCGCCCGCGAGGTGAGCCTCGCCCGTCAAGTCATCTTACGCACGAGCGAAAGGCGCAAGGAAAGGCCGACGCACAGGCGACAAACCGGCCCAAGGGCCCACCGAGCCCGCGGAAAACGCTGAAGATTCCTGCGCGCGCCCGCGCGCTGCGGAAAGCTCGTATCCGCGATTCAGGGCGCGCCCGAGTGGGCGAACCGACGTCTTCCCAGGCCGCGTACGGCGCCGTAGGATACGCCCCCTATCGACCTCCCCCGAACCGTGTTCTCCGCTGCAAATCCATGCGCCAAGCCGATCCCGACCGCCCGCGCCTGCACCTCGTCGACGCGACGTACGAGCTCTTCCGCGCCTACTTCGCGCAGCCGTCCCGAAAGTCCCCCGACGGCCGCGAGGTCGGCGCCGTTCGCGGGTTGCTCTCGACGCTCATGGTCCTCAGCCGCGACGCGACGCACGTCGCCTGCGCCACGGACCACGTCGTTCGCTCGTTCCGCAACGACCTGTACGCCGGATACAAGACCGGCGAGGGCCTACCCGAGGAGCTCACCTCGCAGTTCGTCCTGGCCGAGGACGCGATGCGCGCGCTCGGGCTCGTGGTCTGGCCCATGGTCGAATTCGAGGCCGACGACGCGATCGCCGCAGCCGCCGCGCGCTTCTCGGACGAGGCAGGGCAGGTCCTGATTGCCTCGGTGGACAAGGATCTCGCGCAGTGCGTCGACGGCACCCGCGTCGTCATGCTCGACCGGAAAAACGACAACGCCGTCCTCGACGAGGACGGGGTGGCGAAGAAGTTCGGGGTCAAACCCGCCTCCATCGCGGATTTCCTCGCGCTCGTGGGGGACTCGGCGGATGGATATCCCGGATTGCCGGGGTGGGGGGAGAAGTCGGCCTCCGCCGTGCTCTCCGTGTTCGGCACGATCGAGCGCATCCCGCGCGAGGCCTCCGCGTGGGGCATCAAGGTGCGGGGCGCCGACAAGCTCGCCGCGACCCTCGCCGCGCGCTCCGACGACGCGCGCCTCTTCAAGCAGCTCGCCACGCTCCGGACCGACGTCCCGTTGACGGAGCGGTTCGAGGATCTCGCGTACCAGGGCGCGAGGCCCGAGCTCCGGGCGTTCTGCGAGGCGCTCGGCATGCCCGATCTCGTCAAGCGCGTGACACGCTGGCGCGCCTGAGCGCGCGGCCACGCCAGGCGCGAAGGGTCGGTGGCGGTTCGTCGGACACGTGGGATGCGTAACGCCGAGCGTGTGAATTTTGCGGGCCGTCCTGAGAGGGCCGTCGAGAAGATGCCCGCCGCCCCCCTGCTGGTGTAGAACCGAGGCCGGTGACGTCCGGATTGGGGGGCACATACGACGGCAAGGCAGGGGGGTTCCCCGACGCCGACGAGCCTCTTGTCGATGACGACCGGCAAACGCTGGTCGTCATCGGCAATGGGATGATGAGCTATCGGCTCTGCCAGAAGCTCGTCGAGAACGGTGTCAACCGCTCCATCCGCATCGTGGTCTTCGGCGAGGAGCGCTTCCCCGCCTACGACCGCGTCCACCTGACCGACATCTTCGGCGGTCGCGACGGCGAGAGCCTGATCCTCGCGGAAGAGGACTGGTACGAGTCGCACGACATCGACCTCTGCCTCGACGATCCGATCATCTACATCGATCGCGAGCACAGCTTCGTCGAGTCGTACTCGGGCCGCCGCGTCCCCTACAACCGCCTCGTCTTCGCGACGGGCTCCGAGCCGTTCGTGCCGCCCATCGAGGGCATGCACGTCAAGGGCGAGGACGACACGAAGCGGCTGCGCCGGGGCGTCTACACCTACCGGACCTTCGACGACGTCTACAACATCGAGTCGCACGTCGAGGGCTCGCTCCGCGTCGCCGTGATTGGCGGCGGCTTGCTCGGCCTCGAGGCGGCGAAGGCGATCTACGACCTCGGGCGCAGGCTGCACCCGATCGAGGTCCAGGTCATCGAGGTCGCGCCGGGCCTCATGCCGCGGCAGCTCGACGCGCAGGGCGCCGTGGTGCTCAAGGAGAAGATCGAGGAGCTCGGCGTCAAGGTCCAGGTCGGCAAGAAGATCAAGTGCGTGCTCTCGATGAAGGAGCACCTCGCGGCGAAGAAGAAGGCCGAGCAAGAGGCCGAGAAGCAGGCGAAGCGGCGGGAGCAGGAGGCGAAGCGGCAGGCGCGCAAGGCGCTCGAGGGGCTCTCGCCCGGCGAGCTCGCCCCCGGCAACGCCGGCCCGTATCGGTTCACGCAGCCGCGCAGCGACGCCGACGAGGATCCGGCGGAGTTCACCGACGAGCCGAAGGACGAGGCCGTCGACGTCGAGGAGCCCGAAGAGGAGACGCTCGAGGACGAGACCGAGCGGCTCGTCCTGGAGTTCGACGACGGCAAGATCCTCGCCGTCGACATGATCATCGTGTCCACCGGCATTCGCCCGCGCGGCGAGCTCGCGAAGGCCGCGGGCATCACGTGCGCCCCGAACGGCGGGATCCTCGTCGACGATCGGCTGCAGACGTCGGACGAGCAGATCTTCGCGATCGGCGAGTGCGCGAGCCACGGCGGCATCACGTACGGCCTCGTCGCGCCGGGCTACCAGATGGTCAACGTCCTGGTGGCGAACCTGCTCGGCGAGAACGCGGAGTTCAAGGGCGCCGATCAGTCGGCGAAGCTCAAGCTGCTCGGGGTCACGGTCGCCGCGCTCGGCGAGTACGACGGCGACACGAAGCCGCTCTCGTCGGCGCTGCGCTACACGACCGGCGGCGTCTACCGCAAGCTCGTGACGCGCCAGGGCAAGCTCATCGGCGCGGTCACCGTGGGCGACTGGGAGAACCTCGATCGCATCCGCGACGCGCTCACCTCGCCCGTGCCGATGTCGTTCTTCGACATGCGGCGCTTCCGCTCGACGGGCAACCTCTTCGCGAAGGAGGAGTCGAAGAAGGTCACCGAGTGGGCCGACGAGGCCGTCGTCTGCGGCTGCATGCGCGTCACGCGCGGCGCGCTCAGCCTCGCGATCGTCGAGGGCTGCGGGTCGGTCGAGGCGCTCTGCAGCAAGACGGGCGCGGGCACGGTCTGCGGCTCGTGCAAGCCGCTCATCGCGGAGCTGCTCGGCGTGGACGAGCACGGCTCGGTCCCTGTCGCGGTGCCCGTCACCTCCGTGCGGATGGGCGAGCGCCCGGCGCTGCGCAAGGATCGGGCGCCCACGTCGCGCCGCACGATGACGCCCGCGCCGGTCTCGCAGCGCAGGCCCACGTTCCCGGGCGCGGTGCCGCGGTCGTCGACCCTGATGAACATCGTCATGCCGGGCAGCCCGCCGTCGTCGAGCGGCGGGCGCGTGCGGCGCAAGACGCTCCCGCTCATGGAGATCCCGCCCGGGCTCGCGGATCTCGGCGCCGAGTCGGCGGGGTTCGCGCCCGAGCCTTCCTCGCGCGACACCGAGATCGGCGGCGCGCCGAGCAGCAGGCGCGCGCCCTCCTCGCGCCCGCCCGGGCTCAAGCCGCGCCCGTCCTCGCGCCCGCCCACGCCCTCGCACGTCGAGGGCCTCGAAGCGGCGATCCGCGCGCTCGCGCCGCCTGCGCTGCCCGAGGACGAGGCGGAGGTCGGCCTCTCGTCGGATCGCTCGCCCGCGCTGCTCTCCGAGGAGCCCGCGCGCGCGGTGGATGACCTGCAGATCACGCCGCTGCCGCCCTTGCCGGCGTTCTTCGAGGATCCTTCGCTCCACGACGAGGTCGACGACGACGCGGAGGACGAGTACGCCGAGGAGGCGGAGGCGGCGTTCGAGGCGCTCGACGATCGCGGCTACGACTACGGCTACGTGCAGGGCCGGCGCAGCTGGGTGCCGCCGAAGCGGGTCGGCATGCTCCCGCCCGAGCAGCAGAAAACCTCGGCCACGACGCTCGCCTCGCCGCGGGGCAAGGAGTCGATACCGCCCGAGTCGGGGGTCCGGCCGCTGCTCGTGGCGTCGATCGGCGCGTTCCTCCTGTCGGCCGTCGCGGTCGCGTCGCGACCGATGCCGGTGCCGACGACGATCGCGGGCCGGCTCGGCCCTGCGCGCATCTTCACGGACGACACGCTCAAGCAAATCTCCGGCTACGTGCTGCTCGGGCTCTGCGTGCTGAGCCTCGTGCTTTCGCTGCGCAAGCGGTGGAAGCGATTCACGTGGCTCGACGTGCCCATGTTCCGCGCGATCCACGGCGTCATCGGCGCCTCGACGCTCTTCGCGCTCGTGGTGCACACGGGCCTCCGGCTCGGCCATCACCTGAATCTCGCGCTATCGATTGATTTCCTCGCCGTGTGCGTGCTCGGCGCGATCGCGGGCGTGGTGACGGCCGTGTCGAATCGATGGGGCGCGCTGAAGGCGCGTGATCGACGGCTCCTCTCGTCGCGCGCGCACCTCATCGTGTTCTGGCCGCTGCCCGTGCTCGTCGCGCTGCACGTGGTGCAAGTGTATTATTACTGAGCCGACTCCGCTAATCTCTCCCTCCCACGAATCCTCCCGAGGAGGGAAAGAATGACGAGGAGATCGATTCAAGGTGGCTGGCTCGCCGCGGCGGGCGTTTTCGCGCTCGCCCTGACTGCGCTGGCCGAGGGCTGCGGCGACGGCACGGCCACGGGCGGCGGGGGCTCGGGGGGGAGCGGCCCGGGCTCGGGCGGGCAGGGGGGCGACGGCGGGACGTTCACCGTCGGCGTGGCGCAGGGCGGCGGGTTTCCGGGCACGTGTGATCCCACGTGCGAGCCCGCGACGCAGGTCTGCTCGCACGGCGTCTGCGTGCCCGTGACCGGCTGCGCGAACGACGCGGATTGCGAGAACGACACGTATTGCGAGCCCACGCTCAAGCAATGCGTGCCGTGGGAGAGCGCGTCGCCGCCGAACGACCCGACGTGCATCAACGTCATCGCCGCCGGGCAATTCTCGCCGCGCGTCAAATGCGAGTTCAGCCAGGCGCCCGCCGGCGATCCGTTCCCCGGCCACGTCGACGTGCAGGGCACGCCGATCGTGACGAACTTCAACAAGCCCGCGGCCGCGGGCCCGCCGAGCATCGCCGCGGCGTTCACGCCGACCGTGATCGCCAATTACACCGAGGATCAGGGCGTCATCCGCGTGCTCAGCGGCAAGGATTGCTCGCTCGAGGCGAACCTCGGCGGCACCGACGTGGACGGCGACGGCGCGGCGGATTGGATCGTCTCCTCGTCCACGCTCGCGTCGGGTGATCTCGACGGTGACGGCGTGGCCGAGATCGTCGCGTACGGGGCGGACGGCTCGACCCTCGCGTTCACGAAAAAGTCCGGCGCCTGGGGATTGCTGTGGAAATCTCCGTATCAGGCCGGCATCCCGGGCGGCCCCTGCGATTTCATCCAGCACCGCTGCCCCGTGGGCTGGGCCGGGCCTTCCATTCACGACATCGACGACGACGGCAAGCCCGAGATCCTGCGCGAAGGCGCCGTCCTCCGCGCCGACGGAACGCTCGCGTCGGGCGCTCCGCCGCTTTATTCGAGTTATTCCGCGGGCCTCTTCTCCGTGGTGGCGAACCTCGATCAGGATCCGAACGTCGAGTTCACGAACGGGCAGTTCATCTGGGAGTGGGCGGGCGGCGCGTGGGTGCAGGAGCCGGGCTTCCCCGGCGCGTCGGCGTCGGCGCCGGGGCACGTGGCCATCGCCGATTTCGGCGCGTACGGCGCCGGCGTGCCCGCGACGAACCCCGAGATCGTGGTCGTGCGATCGAGCCTCGTCATGATCTACGCGATCGACGGCACGCTCGTGCAGCCGCCCGTGGCCGTGCCCGGGGCAGGGGGCGGCGGTCCGCCCACGGTCAGCGATTTCGACGGAGATGGTCTGCCCGAGGTCGCGGTCGCCGGGCAGGCGTTCTACACGATCTACGACCTCGATTGCGGCCCGGCCCCGCGGCCGGGCGGGACGTGCAACCTCGCCACATGTGATTTTGCGGGCGGCACCTGCCCCGCGGGCGGCTACATCCTCTGGTCGAAATCGACGCAGGACCTCTCGTCGAACGTCACGGGCTCCAGCGTCTTCGATTTCGAGGCCGACGGTTCGAGCGAGGTCGTCTACGGCGACGAGTGCTTCGTCCGCGTGTACGACGGCGACACGGGCGACGTCCTCTTCAGCCAGTATCGCTCGTCGTGCACCTGGTACGAAAACCCCATCATCGCCGACGTCGACGGCAATTTCCGCGCGGATCTCGTCACGCCGTCGAACAAGGCTTGCTCGCCCGACGGCACGGGCATTCCGTGCCAGACCCTCGACGCGAACGGCGTCGACGCGCAGTTCCCCGGCGTTCGTTGCCAGAAGGCCGGCGATTGCATCTCCGGCGTGTGCGACGCGGGGTTCTGCCGCTGCACCGAGACGAAGCAATGCTGCGCGGCCCAGGACGACGCGGCCTGCACCGAGGAGGGGCTCCTTTGCGCGCCGCCGCCCGCGGGCACGCCCGGGACCGGCAATACGTGCCGCGCCGGCCACCCGCACGGCGTGTCCGGGATCCGCGTGTACTCGGACGCGAACGACAAATGGGTCCGCTCGCGGACCATCTGGAATCAGCACCCGTATGCGGTGACGCACGTCAACGAGGACGGGACCATTCCCAAGACGAGCGCGTGGACGAACAACTGGGACAACCCGGACCTCAACAACTTCCGCCAGAACGTCCCCGGCAATGCGAACGGCGCGGCCACGGGTGATCCCACGGCGGGCGCGAGCACGCAATTCGCTTGCAGTGGAGACGGCGCGGAGATCGGCGCTCCGATCTGCAACCGCGGCGCCGATCCCGTGGGCGCGGGGCTCTCGGTCGGCTTCTATGTCGGGCAGATGAAGGTCTGCGAGGCGAAGACCACCGAGGTCCTGCCGCCCGGCGAATGCCGGCTCGTCTCCTGCAACTGGAGCATGGTGCCGACGATTGAAGCCGACAAGGTGGACGTGACCGTCATTCCGAACGACGACGGCGCGTATGCCGAATGCAAACCCGGGAACAACCTGGGCACGATCGTCGGCGTGTTCTGCAAGCCGCCGGCTTGAGGCGCGGCGCTGGGGCTTTGCCCCAGGCCCCAGCAGGGGTTGTCCACCCCTGCACCCGGACCAGCGCAAGCGCTGGACGCGGGGTCGATGAACTGCGCGATGCGCAGTTCATCGAACAGCCAGATCAAGACGGGCGACGACGGCAGCGCTGCAGGTTCAACCGGCAACGTGCCCGTCGTCAGCTTGAAACGCACCTACCTGGTCTTGCCACCGGCCCGTTGGAAGAACTGCGCGGAGCGCAGTTCTTCCACCCCCGGTCCAGGCCGCGCCTGGTTCGGGTCGAGGGGCGAACAGCCCCCGCGGGGCCCGGGGCAGCGCCCCGGCGCGACGGCCTACGCTGAGACGAATGCTCGGCCTGTGGGGGCAAAGGGTGCTTGGGCACGACGGCTTTCGCTTCCGCTGCCGCGTCGGATAGGATCCCCCACCGGAGCCCTACGCGATGCGGCCCGACATTCCCGCCCTCGCGAAGCGCCCCGGGCTCGTCGCGACGCGCGCCACCTCCCGGTCACGAGCGCCCCGCGCCCCTCGACCTGCGGCGCGCCTCCCCCGCGAACCATCCCCGCCGACCTTCCTCCGGAAAGGCCACCCCGGCGCAGGGCCCCCGCCCCCCGAGCGAAGGAGGCCGCCGACCGATGGAAGGACCCCGCGCACCGGTCGCCGGACCCCGCGCACCGGTTTCCGGACGTCCCCCCGAGGATCCCGCGCCCTACCTGCCCGTCGGAAGCGCCGCGCCTTCGGCCGCGGGCGTGATGGGCGCCGGCGGCGAGGGCGCCGCCGCGTCGTCCTCGTCGTCCTTCTGGGAGGCCCGCTCGACGCGCAACTTCTGGAAATCCTTGTCGTTTCGACCCACCGCATGCGCGAGGCTCCGGCGGAACGTCTGGATCTCCTTGTCGAGCACGACGGCCGTGGCGCGGCTCTCCTTGAGCAGCTTCTGGTACGTCGCATCCGCGGCCTCTGCCTCGGACCATTCCTTGTTTGCCGCCACGAGGGAGGGGCTCAGCGCGTCGAGCGCGGCGAGCTTGTAGGCGAGCGGTTTGCCGTCTGCCGTGGTCGCCTCCTCCAGCACCTCGGCGAGCCGGTTCCCGTCCTCGATCACGTCATCGGGAACGTCGGGCTTGTCGCCGAAGGTCGACGGGTCGAATCCCGGGAGGTCACGCGTGAGGAGGGGCAGCCAGCTCTGAATGTGCCGGAGCAGGGCGGCGACCGCGCCTTTGCCCTCGCGCATTTCACGTCGCCAGGTGTTTTCGTATTTCGCGGCTGCGTCGTATGCGGCGACGAATGCGTCGACCTTCGGGGGCAAGGTGGTCGAATACGCGGCGAGGACGGGCGACTCGGAGGCCCTACGCTCCTGCACGCGCTTGGCGCGGGTCGCGAGGCGACGGAGCTTCCATGCGGGGGTGGTTGCCATCGAGAGGATCCTTTCCAGAAAGGTGCGGCTCGAAGGAAAACCGGAGGGAGGCGGGAAGGTCAAGGCCGTTTTGTGGCCGCTGGCACAGGGCAGCGGCGGGAGCGGAGGCGGAGGCGGAGGCGGAGGCGGAGGCGGAGGCGGGGGCGGGTTAGGGTTCCGGTCCTTCGGACTCGGGGTCGCCAACCCCGCGGATCTTGGCTGGATCTCCACGGGCTGGGGGCCCCCTTGCCGCCGACGCGGTGCCCTTTCCGCCGCCTTTTCCACCGTCGCCGCTTCAAGTTCGGGGATCGACCGGTCGAGCGGCAAGCACTCCCCGAGACCCAACTCCGCCGCCGTGCGCGCAGCACGACGATAGCGGTTGATCATGTCGCTGGACTGATGCCCCGTCCGATCCTGGACCCACGTTTCTGTCCTGTTGTTCGCGAGTGCAAGGGTCACGAACGAGATTGCGACGCGCTCCTCGCTTTGCTTCCGCCCGGCTGATCGCGCTCGCACGCTCCGGGCATCGAAACGGGTTCCTGTCGAGTCGCTGTCACGTCGCGCGGGAGTGCGATAAGGTCGCGCCGATGAGCGACCGAGTGAGCGATGCGCAGGCGCGCGTGTACCAAGAGAAGGCGGACGCGTACGACGCGCTGATCAACGCGGAGGATGCGGACGAGGCGCTCGCACGCGTGGTGCGCGAATGGCTGCCGGAGGGGGCAGTGGCGCTCGACGTCGGCGCGGGCACCGGGCGGCTCTCGCGCATCGCCTCTGCGCGCGCGTCTCGCTTGCACTTGGTCGATCGCGCGGCGCCTATGTTGGAGATCGCGCGGCGGCATCTATCGCAGGCCGGCGTGCCGTTCACCATCCACAACGCGGATGCGCGCTCGTTGCCGTTGCCCGACGCGAGCGTCGATGTCGCGATGGCCGGATGGGTGTTCGGGCATTTTCGTCACTGGATGCCGGAGGGCTGGCGCGAAGAAGTGGACGCGGCGCTGTCGGAGATGCTCCGTGTGGTGCGTCCCGGCGGTGCGCTCATGGTCATCGAGACGCTTGGCACCGGCCACGAGACGCCGCGAGTCCATCCGGGCATGGACGAGTACTTCGCGCATCTGGAGCACGCGCATGGGCTTTCGCGCCGCTGGGTGCGCACCGACTACGTGTTCCCCGACGTCGAGACCGCGGCGCGCATTTGCGGCGAATTTTTCGGTCCAGCGCTCGTGGCCCAGATCCGCGAGCGCGCTTGGGCGCGCGTTCCGGAGTGCACCGCGATCTTCACGGGCGCTCGCTGATCAGCTCTGAGAGGGGCCCGCGGACCCGAGCGCGCATTGCACGGCGTCGGGTTCGTCGGGCCCGCGTCCGCGTCGGCACGCGGTCCTGCCGAATACTACGTCTTACGTCGGGGGTTCGCGCGACGTGCGCGCTTCGAGTTCTTTCCGGAGCTTTCGGCGTTCGCCCTTCGGCCAAAGCTTACGAGCGAGCTCCGCAATACGGTGTCCGCGATCATCCCCAGGATCCGGTCGGCAGCGTCATGCGCCACCAGCGCGGCGTCGATGTCGCCTGTCGCCGCCGCCATGATCTCCCCTTGGCAGGACGCGGAGCCAGCGGGTTGCGCCGGGTCAGGGGTGCCGGACCCCGTAGCGGGAGCGGGAGTGGACGCGGGTCTTACGCGAGCGAGAGCATCTCCAACCGCTTCCGCGCGAGACGCAGGCGGCTGTAGACAGCTTTCGCCTTGATCCCGAGCGACGCGGCGATTTCCGCGATCGACGATCCCTCCAGGTACGGAATCACCGCGTCCCGGATGCGCGGGCTGATCTTCGCCAGGAAACGCTTGAGCCGGAACACGCCGTAGATCGCATGCAGCAGCGTGTCCGGCGACGTCGCGTCCTCCTGCTCGGGAAAATCCTCCGAGAAACCGACGAGAACCTCGCGCTCGTACCGTAGGCGCGTTCGATAATTGCGCGCATGGTTGAGCCCAATCACCAGGAGCCACGGCCGGGCCTGCTCCGGCGTGACCAGGCACGAGAGGCGACGCCATACCGTGAAGAAGACCTCTTGCAGGACATCCTCCACGTCGCGGGGAGGTACGGCCTGACCGAGAAGAAGGCGACGCAGGAAATCGCGATGTTCGAGGTAGAGGCGGCCGAGCAAGGCGTGCGACGCCGAAAAGTTTGCCGGCGGAGGATGGACGAGTAGCGTGACCATTAGCTCATGGCTCCGGGTAGTGGTGTCGTGGGTCAGACGCCGGTCGGTGTTGGTAGCACCGGCTGGCGTCGCTTGTTTTGTCTCACGAATCGCGGGCGAACTCAACAATAAAAGTTGAATTGGTTTGACCGGGGGATTCCCTCACCCCCGACCCCTCGCCCGTCCCGCGAGAGGGGCCAGGCGGCTTGTTTCTACGCAGCGCGGCGGTAGACGAGGCGGGTCAGGGGGGCGATGACGTGGTCCATTCGGTCCATCACCCGTGCATCGCCAAACAGTGGCATCGCCTGACCGCAATCGTCGTTCGCGGAAGTGACGACAATCCCCCGCTCGCGTGCATCTCAATGCTCGAAATGTCGGGCCCACACCAGAGCGCCCGTATCTCTTGATATTCGTGCACGCCCCTTTTCCGAGCGCGGCGAGCACGTGTCAACGCGCCGACGCATCCTGCGTGCCTTCTCGCGCCTGCACGTTCGCCGCGACAATTGACGCGGATCCCGCGCGGCGTATAGCCTGGGGGGTCGGCGACAAACGGGGGGGCGCGTGTGAGGCATCGACATGACCCGGCTGGAAGAAGTAACGATCACGGAAGAGCTCGCAACGACCGCGATGTCACGGCTGTTTCGTGGTCGCAGGAAGAGCGACGGCCTTCAGGTGCGCGTGAAGGTGCTTCGCGCCGAGTCCAATCGCGTCGCTGACGTCGCCAGCTTCAAGCACGACTATCAACGTCTGTCGCGCCTGCGCGCCCCTGGCGTGGTGCGCGTGCACGGCTTCGAGCCGACCGGCGAGGGCATGGCCATGGTCCTCGCCGAGGTCCTTGGCGAGCCCCTCTCGGCCCGCCTGACGTCGCCTGCTGGCACGCGCGGGATGCTGGACCTCGCCATCCCGCTCACCACGGCGCTCGGCGCGATCCACGCGGCCGGCGTCGTGCACCGGGGGCTTTCGGCGGCGAGCATCGTCGTCGACGCGAGCGGCCGCCCCACCATCACGAGCTTCGGCACGGATGCGGCGCTGACCCGCGAAAACGACGCCCTCTACGAACCGCATTTCGTCGCCGAGACCCTGCCCTTCTTCGCCCCCGAGCAGACCGGGCGCATGAACCGCGGCGTCGACGAGCGCTCCGACCTCTATTCGCTGGGCGTCATCTTTTACGCGCTCCTCACCGGGCAATTGCCATTTCGATCCCGGGACCCGCTGGAGCTCATCCACGCGCACCTCGCCCTCGCGCCCGAGCGGCCTTCCAAGATCGCTGTCGACGTGCCGCCGCCGCTCGAGGCGATCGTGCTCCGGCTGCTCGAAAAGAACCCCGAGGATCGCTACCAGAGCACGAAGAGCCTCCTCGCCGACCTCGAGGCGTGCCGGCAGCGGCTCCGCCCCGATGGCGGCATCGACGAATTCCCCCTCGGCGTGCTGCACGAAAACGCCCGCCTGCTCGTCCGGAACAAGCTCTACGGGCGCGAGAACGACGTCGCGGAGCTCGTCGCGTCCTTCGAGCGGGTGCTCGACCGGGCGCGCGAGATCACGCTCGTCTCGGGCTATTCGGGCGTCGGGAAGTCCTCGCTGGTCGCGGAGATCTTGAAGCCGCTCGCGCGGGCCAGGGGCTATTACATCACGGGCAAGTACGACCAGTTGAACCGCGAGGCGCCCTATAGCGCCATCCTCCAGGCCTTCGACGGGCTCGTCCGGACCCTCCTCTGCGAGAGCGAGGGACGCGTGCGCGCGTGGAAAGAGGCGCTCCTCGCCGCGCTCGGCACGAACGCGTCCGTCGTCTGCGAGGTGCTCCCGTCGCTCGCGCACGTTCTCGGCGATCTGCCGCCCGCGCCGGCCCTCGGGGCCGTCGAGGCCCAGAATCGATTCACCCTCGCGATGCGGAGGTTCGTCTCGGTCTTCGCCCGGCGCGCCCATCCGCTGGTGCTCTTCCTCGACGACCTGCAATGGGCCGACGCGGCGAGTCTGCGCCTGCTCACCACGCTCCTGCTCGACGACAGCATCGAGGCTCTCTTCTTCACGGGCGCGTACCGCGACAACGAGGTGAATGGCGCGCATCCGCTCCGCACGACACTCGCGGAGCTGCGAAAGGGCGGCCTCGGCCTGCGGGAGATCGTGCTCGGCCCGCTCCGGCTCGAGCACGTGAAAGAGCTCTTCGCGGACAGCCTGCGCGCGCCGAGCCCCGAGGGCGCGGCCGAGCTCGTGCTGCAAAAGACGGGAGGCAATCCATTCTTCGTGCGGCAGCTCTTGCGGTCGCTCCACGAAAAGGGGGCCCTCGAGCCCGGACCGGACGGATCGCTCGGCTGGAGCTCGCTCGAGGCGATCGCCGCGATGCCACACATGGCCAACGTGGTGGACTTGATGCTCGACGCGATCCGGCACCTGCCGCGGCTCACGCAGGAGGCGCTGGAGATCGGCGCCGCCATTGGCAGCCCGTTCGAGCTCGGCACGCTCAGCATCGTCACCGCATGCGCGCCGGAGGAGGCGTACGGCCGCCTCGCCCCGGCCCTCGAGGCAGGGCTCGTGGCGCGCGCCGGCGAATTCTACCGTTTCACCCACGACAAGATCCAGGAGGCCGCCTATGCAATGCTCGCCGAGGACGAGCGGGCCGCGCTCCACCTGCACATCGGGCGCCTCTTATCGAAGAAGAGCGACGCGCAGAGCCTGTTCGACGCCACGGGCCACCTGAACAGCGCGCGCGGGCTGGTGCTCGGGGCCGAGGAGCTCCTCGCGCTCTGCAAAATGAACCTCGCCGCCGCCGAGCGCGCCGAGGGGGCAGCCGCATTCCCGGCCGCTCTCCGCTACCTCGAGCACGGCATCGTCCTGCTCCCCGCGGACGCCTGGGATGCCCATTACGATCTCGCGCTCCGCTATTTCATGAAGAAGGGCGAGATGGAGGCCCTGTGCGAGCGTCACGCGCAGGCGCGGGAGACGCTCGGCCAGGCCTTCACGCACGCCCGGAGCCGCCTCGAGCGCACCCAGGTCCGGCGGCTCGTGATGAATGCTCACATTTTGACGAACGATCTCCTCGCCGCGCTCGATGAGGGCCTCGCCGCGCTCGAGCCCTTCGGCATCCATCTGCCGCGCTTTCCGAGCGACGAGGCGAGCAGCGCCGAGCTCGACGCGACCCTCGCCGCGCTCGAGGGCCGCCCCATCGACTCGCTGGTCGATCTGCCGCTCCTCGCGGATCCCGAGATCATGGCCCTCCAGGACGTGCTCGAGGACATGCTCTCGCCCTGCTACTTCGTCTCGCCGAACAACCACGCGATCACGGTGGCGAAGATGGTGCAGCAGGCGCTCGCGCACGGGTTGTCGAAGCACACGATCTATGCGTTCGTGAATTTCGGGATGTTCCTCTGCGTGCGGGGGGACATCGAGCTCGGCTACCAGTTCGGAAAGCTCGCGGTGCGGGTGAGCGAGCGTCATCCGGAGAAAAAATCCGAATCGATGCTCTGCAACATGTGGGGCGCGTTCGTGCAGCACTGGAAGGAGCCCTATTCGAAGTACAAGGAGAACTTCCCGCGGGGCGTGCACGTGGGCCTCGAGACGGGCCAGTACGTCTGGGCCTTTTACAATGCGACGAACATCCCCACGAACAGCCTGCTCGCGGGCGCGCGCCTCGCCGAGGTCCTCGAGGAGGCGGCGGCGCTCGCGCCGGTGTGCAAGCTCGACGTCTCCGGCGGCTTCACCTGGATCGTGAACGCCGCCGCCCAGATCGCGCAGAACCTTTCCAACCCGTCCGCGCAGAGCGACAGGCTTTTGGGGGATTGGCTCGACATCGACGCCGTCCGGAGCACGGCGACCGCGATGGGCAACGGCGCCGTGTTGTTCTTCGCGGACAACTTCACCATCATGCACGACGTCTTCCAGGGCCGTTACGCCGAGGCGGCGGAGGTGGCCCTCAGGGCCGAGCCCGACATCCCCTCGGTCGTGAGCTGGCACGTGAGCGTCGTCTATCACTTCTATGCCTCCCTGGCGCTGCTCTTGGCCGCGGAAGAGGCCGCACCCGAGGTGCGCGCGAGAAACCTGGCCCGCGCCGAGGCCTCCGCCGCCAAGCTCTCTTGCTGGGCCGATCTATGCCCGGACAACCACCGACACCGCGCGCTCCTCTTGCGCGCCGAGATTGCCCGGGCCCGCGGCGAGCGCCTTTTGGCCGTCGATCTCTACGATGAGGGCATCGCGGCGGCGGCCGCGGGAGGGTTCGTGCAGGACGAGGCGCTCGGCAACGAGCTGTGCGCGCGTTATCACCTGCGCCTCGGAAAGACGAAGGTCGCGCGCACGTACCTGCACGAGGCGCACGCGCTCTACGGTCAATGGGGGGCGGTGGCGGCGACGGAGCGCCTCGAAAAAAGCTTCTTCGCGCTCCTGCCGCGCGCCGCCCACGGGCCGCACGTGGGCGCTCGGGCAGGGGCACCGGACGAAAGCGCGCGGGCGCTCGACGTGCACGCGGCCATCAAGGCCATGCAAGCCATCTCCGGCGAGGTGGTGCTCTCGCGCCTGCTCGAGAGGCTCTTGCGGATCGCCCTCGAGAGCGCCGGGGCGACGCGGGGCATTTTGATCCTCAAAGAGAATGACGATCTCTTGATCCAGGCCGAGGAGGAGCTTCAGCGCGGAAAGGTCACCCTCCTCGCGGGCGTGCCCCTGGAGACGCGCGAGGATCTGCCCACGGGAATCGTGCATTACGTGGCGCGGACGGGCGAGAGCGTGGTCCTCGGGGACGCGGCGAGCGCGGAGCAGTTCCCCGGCGATCGCTGGCTCGCGCAGGGCAAGGCGCGGTCGCTCCTGGCGGCGCCGGTGGGCAAGCGCGGGCGGATCGTGGGGGTGCTTTATCTCGAGAACGAGCTCGCCGCCTTCGCATTCACGCCCGATCGCGTGGAGCTCTTGCGGATGCTCTCCACGCAGATGGCGATATCCATCGAGAATGCGCTGCTCTACGCGAGCCTGGAGCGCAAGGTGGAGGACCGGACCCGGGCGCTCGAGGAGGCGCACGCGGAGATCGTGACCTTGAGCGGCGAGCGCGAGCGCAGCCAGGCGGAGATGCTCGCGCACAGCCATGCCCTCATCGAGCGCCAGAACGAGCTCATCCGGGCACTCTCGACGCCCATCCTCCAGGTCTGGGACGGGGTCCTGGCATTGCCCCTCATCGGCGCGCTCGACGGCTCGCGGGCCGCGGAGATCACCGAGCGGCTGCTTTCGCGCGTGGCGAGCTCGGCGACGCATTTCGCGATCATCGACGTGACCGGCGTGGACACGCTGGACGGGCAGGCGGCCGAATTGCTGGTGCGCATCGGGCACGCCGTGGAGCTGCTCGGCGCGCGGACGCTCATCACCGGGCTGCACGCGAGCGCCGCCCGCACGCTGGTCTCCTCCTGCGTCGATCTGCGCGGGCTCGAGACGCGCGCCAACCTGCGCGACGGGCTCAGGCTCTGCCTCCGGCGCCTCGCCTGAGCTGCCTTCGGCTGCCGTTCGACGGCGAGGTGACGGGCGCTCAGCGCCCCTTCGGCGCGTCGCAGCTCGCGGGCGCCTTCGGGCCAAACGCGAACGAAAACCCATCCACGTTTTCGCCTCGCGGCAGCCACCGCACCTTCGTCAGCTTCCCGCCGCGGTCGACCTCGATCTCCACGGGACGATCGATCGTCCCGTCCCCGAGATCCGCCGCCGTGATGCGATCCCCTTCGGCGAGCCCTGCCTTCGCCGCCGCCGATTTCTTCGACAGCCCGCGCACCTTCTTTTCGGTCGCGGACGCGGGATCGAAGCCGAGCTCGTAGCGCGGCACCTTTTTCTTCACCTTCACGAAGCACGGCCCGAATGCGTCGTCCGGCACCTCGGCGACGCCTCCCTTGCCGATCACCGCGCCAAACCTTGCCTCCCCCTCGGCCCCGAGCTCCTTCACGATCGCCTCGCGCAGCGCGGCCTCGGGCACGCGGCGCGGGCCGGTCGCCTGGGCCTCGCCGTCTCCTGCCTTCGGCGCGATCTCGCGCGCCACGTCGGCGAGCGAGCGCTTGCCGCCGCTCTTCGCTCGGATGCGCGCGTCGAGCTCGGCCGCGAAGAGCATTCCTCGATCCTCGGCTCGAGCCTCGGCCGACGAAAAATACTGCGTCGCGCGGGCGTCGACCTCGGCGAGCACGTCCCGCGCCGCCACGAGATTCGCCCGGCGCAGGGCGTCGACCGCGAAATACGAGACGAACCCCTCGTCGAACCAGCCAGCCACCGAATACCCGAGGCTCGCCCGCGCCATGGCTTTTGCCAAGATGCGTTTTTCCGGCCAACCGAACGTGAGTCCCTCGTCGCCGACCGCGATCGCGCTCCGGCCCGCGACGGACGCGTCGAAGCGGCGCCCCGAAGCCCCGCTCGAGCGCAGGAAAATATCGAAATGGCCGAGCGGCGCGTCCGCGAGCGGGCGCACCGAGGCCCAGGCCCGGCTCGCCCAGGCGCCCGCGTCGAGCACGTCGAAGACGCCGCGGCCGAGCGAGGTCACCGCGAACGAGGCGCCTTCGCCTTCGCGCGTCGCCGGCCGCTCGATCGTCACCCGGTGGAGCGACCCCGCGGCCCACGTCGCGGCCGCGAGCGCCGTCGGCGAGCCGCTCACCTCGACGTCGCCCGCGCCGAGCGACGACGCGCCGCTCGCGCCTTCCCCGAGTCCCGAGACGTCCCAGCGCACGCGCATCTCGTGCGGCTCGGTCGTCTCCGGCACGAGCAAGAACGCGCGCCCGACGCCGAGGAACCCTCCCGCCGACGCCGAGAGCGGAGCGGCGGCCTGCGCGGCGCTGCCCGCCGCGAGCTTTCGCGTGTAGCTCACGGTCACCGGACCACGCGCGCGACGCTCGGCGCGCCACGCGGCGGGCGCTCCTGCCGCGTCCTTGCCCTCGCCCTCGTTCCGCACGAGCGGGAGCGATCCTTCGGCGTCGCGCGCCGTGAGCTCGTCGAGGTCCTCGACGCGCGCGTCGTCCAGCCGGAACACGAGCGGCCGCGCCTCGCCGAAGTCCACGGGCGGCACGGAGAAGCGCATCGACACGTCGAGCGCGACGACCTCGCTCCCTCCGTCACGCGTCGGCGTGAGGCGCACTTCGAGCGTGCGTGTCGTGCTCTCGGTCTTCGGCGGCGTCGTGACGACGGGCGCCGTGCTCTTCGCGGGCGGCGGACAGGGGCTTTCGAGGAGCAGCGGCTCGGACGCGCAAGCCGCGAGGCACGAGCCGAGGACGAGCGCGAGGCTCGCGTTTGCCGGAGAGGAGGGGCGGGGGAGACGCACGATGCGCGCGAGGATACTGCCAGCGCGCGCGCGCGTGCACGGGTTTCAGAAGCCGAGGTTCGGGTTCGTCGAGAGGAAGTAGGTGTGCCTCGCGGTGGTCTTCGCCCCGTTGAAGGGCCGGAACGCGAGGCCCTGGTACGCCTTGGCCACGCAGGCCTCGAAGTCCGCGCTCCACCAGCGGTCCGTGGACGACATGCCCTGGAGGACGACGCCGCCGACCTTGCCCGCGGGCTCGACCTCGAAGACGACCGCGAGAAACCCGTGCGCGTCGGGGTGCTTCTTGAGCTGCTCGAGCTGGCAGGCCCGCATCTCGGGGCGCATGCGGTCGTTCGACTGCGTGACCGCGCTCTCTTCCGCGCCGCTGTCCGTGGCCTTGCCCTCGACGATCGGGGCCGGGGGGTGGGCGGCGGGGTCGTCGACGAGGGCCAGCGGGGAAGGGCACGTGGGGCAGTTGATGTACGAGGGCGACGACCGTCCGAAGGCGCCGAGGAAGATCAGGCCGCCGAGGCCCGCGACGATGGCGTGGGTGAACGCGAGGAGCGCGATCCAAACGCCGCGCGAATTCGCGGGTTTGCCGCCGGTCTGCCGGAGCCGCGTGAGCACGGCGTTCTGCTCGGCGATCTCCGCTTCGCGCGCCCTTAGCGAGGCCTCACGCTCGGCGAGCTTCGCTTCGAGCGTCTCGATGCGCATCCGCGCCGCGTCGAGGTTGTTCCGGTACTCCATGGCGCTACCGCCCCTGCGTGGGGCCGCGCGTCGCGCCCGCGGTCCGCGGAGGCGCGGCCGTCGGCCGCTTGGGGACGGCGGACTTTGGTGGTGTCGGCGGCTTGGGGACCGGGATCCGGTACGTCCGGCCCATCTTGATGTCGATGGTCCTGAGCCCGTTCGCCCCCTGGATCGCCTCGACCGTCGTCCCGTAGCGCCGGGCGAGGATTTGCAGCGTGTCGCCGCTCCGGGCCTTGTGCATCACGACCGCGTCCGCGACGTGCGGCGGAGCGACCTTTTCCCGCTTGAGGAACGCCCCCGCGCGGCGCCCGAGCTCCTGCGCGACGGGGCTCACGAAGCGCACGTGCAGGTGGTTGCCGTGCCCGCGCGCGTGCCGCACGAGGGGCCTCGGGTGTTTGCCGCGGACCTGGAAGACCTGATCCAGAAACGCCTCGTCCTCGCCTTTGCGGAGCGCGTGGGCCACGAGGAGGCGCTGCACGGACGTGTCGATGAGCACGAGCTCCACGTCGGCGTCGCTCACGATCGTCTTCACGAGCGCGTAGGTGCGTTC
Organism: Polyangium sp. 6x1; assembly: GCF_029946515.1. Taxonomy (GTDB): domain Bacteria; phylum Myxococcota_A; class Polyangia; order Polyangiales; family Polyangiaceae; genus Polyangium. The sequence continues at coordinate 36,437 of NZ_JARZHH010000014.1, read as the reverse complement.
GAGGTCGAGGTTCGCCTCGGTCGCCCGGACGAACGTGGTCTTCGGGGGGCTGTGGTAGTAGCCGATGTCCACGTCGCGGCCCGACTGGTGGCTCCTGTGGGGCGAGAGGTGGCCGCCCTTCTTGCTGCTGATGTGCCCGATGGCGAGGGCCGGGGCGCCGGGGTGCTCGGCCGCGACCTTCTCGATGCTGCGCGCGATCGCGTCCACCGTCTCCTGCGTGCCCCAGGCGCACGAGGGATCCTGCACGATCCACTTGTCGCTCCTCGGCATCTGCACGCCGTTCACGAGCGCGCCCGCATTCGTCGCGCCGAGCGAGAGCGGCCCGACGGAGGCCGGATCGCTGCGGTAGCGCGCTTCGAGCTGGGTCACGCTGAGCGCCAGCAACGGCGACGGAGGCTTCGGCGGCGGCGGGGCAGGGGCCTGGGCTTCGGCCTCCGGGCCTTCCGCTTCGGCGGCCTCGGCCTCGTCGTCGTCCGGCCCTTCCTCGTCATCGGCGTCCGGATCGGCGGCGGCCTCGTTCGCGACCGGCGTCGGGCTCGGCGCGGGCCTTGGTGCTGCGGCTTGCACCGGCTGCACCAGGATGGGCGCGCGTGCGCTCGTCTTCGGGCCTGCTTCTGCGGGCGCGGTGGCCGCGCAGCCGGGGAAGACCAGGAAAACCAGCCCGAAGAACCACCGCCGCATCGACAGGACTATACCCGCGGCCGGCCGGACCTGGCCACTCTCTTGCGTGCGCGTCTTTGCGCTTCTTCACACCGAGCGGGGCGCGCCCTTCACACGAGCGAGTGATGTTCCTCTGCGTGAACGACGCGGCGCGCGACAAGCCGCGGAGGAGAACGGAACATGCTCGGATTTCTGATCGGAACCGCTTGCCTCATCGGCCTCGTCAAGGTGCTGCGCCACGGGGGGTGCAACCGCGGCTACGGGTACCGGAGCTTCGGGTACGGCGGCGGTTGTGGCTCGTACGGAGGCGGCGGCTGGGGCGGGCGCGGCTACGGCCACGGCGGCTGGGAGGGTGGATACGACCGCGAGCACGGCGGGCCCTTCCGCACGCACGGGCGGGCGGGCTTCCGGCCCGGCGGCTACGGCATGACGCACTTCGTGCTGCGGCGGCTGTTCGAGGCGCTCGACACGACGCCGGGCCAGGAGAAGGCCATCGCGGCGGCGTTCGAGGAGATGCGCGAGGTCGCGACGAGGCACCGCGGCGAGCTCCGCAAGAGCCGCGAGGACGTGGCGAAAGCGATGCGCACGCCGAGCTTCGACGAGACCGTGATGGGCGAGCTCTTCGCGCGGCATGACGCGGCGCTCGAGGCGATGCGCAAGGCGATGGTGGGCTCGCTGGCGAAGGTGCACGAGGTGCTCGACGAGCGGCAGCGGGCGCGCCTTGCGGACTTGATCGAGCAATCCCCGGGGTTCTGGGGCGGTTTCGGCGGGCGAGGCGTGGAGATTTGAAACGCGGGGCGGCGTGCGGGGGTTCGGGGGCAGAGCGCGGCTCGCCCGCGCGGAGCCCCCGACGTCAACGAGACGTCGAGCGAACGAGAGGTGAGACCATGAAGCGAAGAGTTGCGATCGTGCTTTTGACCCTGGGGACCATCGGCGGATATGCCGCCGGCTTCGCGAGCTTGCGTTGTCATGGCGGGCAGCGAAGGCAGCACTTCGAGAACCACGTCGCGCAGATCTGCGTGGACGCCGCGCGAAGGGCGGACGCGCCCCCGCCCCCGCCTCCTCCTGCGCCGCCTCGTTAACGTGATTCGGGCTGGGTCTCGGTCGGAGCAGGCCGCGCCTTCTCCGGCCCGGGCCAGAGCTCGGGCGGATAGCTCAGCTCCACGAGCAGCTTCTCGAAATCCGCGATGGGCATCGTACAGCGGCCATACCGGTCGACGATGCGCGTGCGAATCCCCTCGAACCAGCTCTGTTGCGGGTCCATCGGATCGTCGTAGACGACCGTTCCGTTCGGACGATCGAGCTCGAGCACCCGGATCTTGTGCGCCGCGTGATCGGCGCCGCCCGCGGCCCTCCGCACGGGGCTCCGCACCCTCGGCAGCTCCAGCGTGGCGAAGACCGTCTCGCCCGCGCTCGTCACGCGCTCGATGATCGAGAGCGCGTCGCGGTGCAGGTCGGCGACGCCGCTCGTGTCCAGGCCGAACCGCTTGAAGAGCGCCGCGAAACGCGCGTGCCCGTCGGAGAGCGTCTCCCAGCGGTGCCCCGTGATCCCCACGAGAAGCCGATCGAACGCGCCGAGGCTCAGGCCCGTGCCGGTGTTCTTCACGCCCTCGAACTGCCCGTCCTCCGCGTTGTGGTAGTCGAGCTCGGGGTAGGCGTACTCCATGCAGGCGACCTGGAACAACCGGCTCACCGGGCTCCTGCGGTACTCGTGTTCGTCCGGCTCGAGCACGTCCTCGTCGCGCACGAGCTCCCCGCCGCTGCGGAGCGCGACCCGACCCGCGGGGCTCACGAGGCCCGCGATGATCCGCGCGTACTCGGCCGGATCCCGCTCGGCCACGTAGATCTCCACGCACGTCGCGGCGCACGTGCCCTTGAGGCCCTGCGTGATGCGGCCCGGCTGCACGATGTTGCGGATGAGCTCGCCGAGCAGGAGGGTTCGTCCCGGCGCCTCCTCGAACGAGGGCACCATCGGCGCGTCGGCCACGGCGAGCAGGCTCTCGTGCAGCCGCTTCCCGAGCGCGTCCTTGCGCGCGAAAAACCCCCGGGTCGCGAGCTCCCGGACCGCCTCGACGCTCCGCTTGCGCCAGATGCCCACGATCTCCCGGTCCCTGAGCGGGTAGGTGGGGTGGATCGGGAGATCGAGCCGCTCCTCGAGCTGATCGACGATCTCCTGCGGGTCTTCGCGATCCGTCATGGTTTTTCTCCCGAATTCCCCGCCCCAGGTCATTCGCCCCCGATGTTGGGGACCGATCCTGACGTGTTTCCTCGCGGCGAGCAAGGATCCGCGGCTTGCGGTGGACCTCGATCCTGCTACGGCGCGCCGCCGCCATTCCGGGCCGATTTCGAGTAGCATCCGCGCCGTGTTTCGTGCCCGCGCGTCGCTCTTCGTCTCCGCCGCGAGCCTCGTGTTCGCAGCGCTCGTGCCGGCGATCGCAGAAGCCCACATCATCCCGGGCGGGCTCACGTTGCACCAGATGGCGCGCGCCGCCGACGTCATCGCCGCCGCGCGGATCGAGCGCGCCGGCGACGAGCCCCGCGGCGCCGGCCCCCTGCCGCCCGTCGAGGCCCGGATCCTCGAGCTTTTTCGAGAGGGCGACGCGAAGGTGGGGCCGATCCGCTTCGTGCCGCACCGCCACGCCGGCGAGAGCTATGTCGTCGGCGAGGAGATCCTTCTCTTCCTCGAACGCAGGCGCCCCGACGCGAAGGACGCCGCGGCCGTGCCGTACGAATCGGTCGAGGCCATCGCCGATCGCATCGTGCTCGTGCCCGCCACGCGGGCGACGTGGATCGACGCCACGCGCGCCTATGCCGCGCTCGGCAAGGGCGAGCGGACGGGCGGCGATGCGGCCGCGCTCGGGCGCGTCACCCTCTCCATGCTCGGCTCCGCGGAAGCGCGGATCGCCACGTTCGCGCTCCGGGATCTCACGCTCGCCGGCGCCGCGCCCTTGATCGGCGAGGCCGACGTCCCTGCGCTCACCGCGCTGCTCGACGACGCCGCGCGGCCCGCGACCTTGCGCGTCGGCCTGCTCATGGAGCTCGAACGCCGCAAGCTCGTGCCCGTGGGACCGCGCTGGATCCCGCTCCTCCGCGCGGCGCCGCCGAACGATCGCGTGCAGGTCATCCGCGCGGCTGCGGCGCGCGCCTTCGTTCCGGCCGTGACGGCCGAGCTCGGCGTGATCCTGGAGAAGGGCGAGCGCGACGCGGCCATCGCGGCGGCGCGGGCGCTCGGCTCCGAGGGGAACGCGGCCGCCGTCGAGCCGCTCGGGCGCGCCGTGGATCGGGAGCCGGACGAGCTGCGCTTCGCCGCGCTCGGCAGCCTGCGCCGCGTCGGCTCGCCGGCCGCGCGGGAGATCCTCGCCCGCGTGGCGAAGTCGCACCCCGATCCCGAGACCCGCCGCGTGGCCACGACCGAGCAAAACCTCCTCGATGCCCGCGCCTCCGCGCCTCCGCCTGCGTCTGCCGGGACGAGCCAGTCGAGGTCGCCGTCGGGCGCGGGGCTCGGCCTGAAGGGCATCGTCCTCGGGATCGTCGCCGTGGTCCTCGCGTGTTACGGCTTGTTTTTTCTTCGTCGAGGGAAAGGAACATCGAAATGAGTTTGCAAGGGCGAACCGCGCTCCTCGCGGGCGCGACGGGCCTCGTCGGCCAGAGCTGCCTCGCGCGCCTGCTCGAACACCCGGCGTACGCGCGTGTCGTCGTGCTCGCGCGCAGGCCGACGGGCACGAGCCACGACAAACTGCAGGAAATCCGCGCCGATTTCGACGCGCTCGAGGGCCTCACGCCCTTGCCCCCCGTCGATGACGTATTCATCGCCCTCGGCACGACCATCAAGGCGGCGGGATCCCGACCGGCATTCTACAAGGTCGACCACGATTATGTGGTCTCGGTCGCGAAGCTCGGGAAACGTGCGGGAGCCCGCCGGCTCTCGCTCGTATCGAGCGTCGGGGCGGATTCGACGGCCATGAATTTTTATCTGCGTGTCAAAGGGGAGGCCGAGCGCGATATCAGCGATCTCGGCTACGAATGCGTCGATATCCTGCGCCCGAGCATGCTCCTGGGTGATCGCCACGAGCACAGGACGGGCGAGGCGCTCGCCGCCCCCATCCTGCGCGCCGTGAGCGGGGCCATGATGGGGCCGCTCCGTGTTTATCGTCCGATAGAGGCAGACGACGTCGCGGCCGCAATGGTGGCGAGCTTGGTATCCGATGGCACGGCCGGCGTCCGTGTCCGTACCTTCGACGACATTCGCCGATTCGCGTCGTAGCAGCAAAAAACAGTCTGGTTGTCCCGGGCGACGATTGGTGCTCGAACGGGTTTTTCCGAGCCGTTGTGCCGCGCACAATCGGCGAGCACGAATTCCACAGGGGCATAAGGGTGTGCCCTACGCCGGAACCGGTGTGCGGCCGGATTCCGCAAAGGGGAGCCCTCGGTAGGATGCCCTTTGTTGCGGGCGGCGCGTCGTCGTCCCAGGGGGTACCATGCCCAAACGTGCTCTGGATGGATCGACCCGCGCTGCGCGGGCATCGAGCGCTCGTGAGAAAAGGGTCGCCGGCACCAAACCCGTCGGGTCCAAGTCCAAGAATGCTCCGGCGGATGTGAAGAAGACGCGGGGCCAGCCGAGCGCCGCACCCCAGGCGACGCACGACGCGGTGACGGGCGGCTTCCTCGATCGCCGCCTGATGCTCGAAGCGCTGACGGCGCTCAAGAAGGGCAATTTTTCGGTCCGGCTGCCCATCGACTGGGAGGGCCTCGATGGGAAAATCGCCGATACCTTCAACGACGTCGTCGAGCTGAACAGCCGGGTGACGAGCGAGCTCGAACGCGTGAGCCGCGTCGTCGGCAAAGAGGGGCGCATCGGCGATCGCGCGGCGGTCGAGGGGCTCTCCGGCGCGTGGGCGCAGAAGGTCGGCAGCGTCAATGCGTTGATCAGCGATCTCGTGCACCCGACGAGCGAGATGGCGCGCGTCATCGGCGCCGTGGCCAAGGGCGATCTCTCGCAGGCCATGGCGCTCGAAGTCGACGGCCGCCCCCTCGAAGGCGAGTTCCTCCGCACCGCGAAGACGGTGAACACGATGGTCGATCAGCTCGGCTCGTTCGCGTCCGAAGTGACGCGCGTGGCGCGCGAAGTCGGCACGGAAGGCAAGCTCGGCGGTCAGGCCGAGGTGCAAGGCGTCGCCGGCACCTGGAAGGACCTGACCGATTCCGTCAATTTCATGGCCGGCAATCTGACGGCCCAGGTCCGCAACATCGCGGCCGTGACGACGGCGGTCGCGAACGGCGATCTTTCGAAGAAGATCACCGTCGACGTGCGCGGCGAGATCCTGGAGCTGAAGAACACCATCAACACGATGGTCGATCAGCTCCGATCGTTTGCGTCCGAAGTGACGCGCGTGGCGCGCGAAGTCGGCACGGAAGGCAAGCTCGGCGGTCAGGCGGACGTGAAGGGCGTGGCCGGCACGTGGAAGGATCTGACCGACTCCGTCAATTCGATGGCCGGCAACCTGACGAGCCAGGTGCGAAACATCGCGGCCGTGACGACGGCCGTCGCCAATGGCGATCTTTCGAAAAAGATCACGGTCGACGTGCGCGGCGAGATCCTGGAGCTGAAGAACACCATCAACACGATGGTCGATCAGCTGAACTCGTTCGCGTCCGAGGTGACGCGCGTGGCGCGCGAGGTCGGCACGGAAGGCAAGCTCGGCGGTCAGGCCGAAGTGAAGGGCGTGGCCGGCACGTGGAAGGATCTGACGGACTCCGTCAATTCGATGGCCGGCAACCTGACGAGCCAGGTGCGTAACATCGCGGCCGTGACGACGGCCGTCGCCAATGGGGATCTCTCGAAGAAGATCACCGTCGACGTGAAGGGCGAAATCCTGGAGCTGAAGAACACCATCAATACGATGGTCGATCAGCTCAACTCGTTTGCGTCCGAAGTGACGCGCGTGGCGCGCGAGGTCGGCACGGAGGGCAAGCTCGGCGGCCAGGCCGAGGTGAAGGGCGTCGCCGGCACGTGGAAAGACCTCACCGACAACGTCAATTCGATGGCCGGTAATCTCACCGTGCAGCTTCGCGACGTGTCGAAGGTCGCGACGGCCATTGCGAACGGCGATCTGACCCAGAAGATCACCGTCGATGCGCGCGGCGAGATCCTCCAGATCAAGAACGTCATCAACACGATGGTGGATCAGCTGAGCTCGTTCGCGGCCGAAGTGACGCGCGTGGCGCGCGAGGTCGGCACGGAGGGCAAGCTCGGCGGTCAGGCGGACGTGAAGGGCGTCGCGGGCACGTGGAAGGATTTGACGGACTCCGTCAATTCGATGGCCGGTAACCTCACGGTGCAGCTTCGCGACGTGTCGAAGGTCGCGACGGCCATTGCGAACGGCGACTTGACCCAGAAGATCACCGTCGATGCGCGCGGCGAGATCCTCCAGATCAAGAACGTCACGAATACGATGGTGGATCAGCTGAGCTCGTTCGCGGCCGAAGTGACGCGCGTGGCGCGCGAGGTCGGTACGGAGGGCAAGCTCGGCGGTCAGGCGGACGTGAAGGGCGTCGCCGGGACGTGGAAGGATTTGACGGACTCCGTCAATTCGATGGCCGGGAACCTCACGGCGCAGGTCCGCAACATCGCGGCGGTGACGACGGCGGTCGCGAACGGTGATCTCTCCAAGAAGATCACCGTCGACGTGAAGGGCGAGATCCTCGAGCTGAAGAACACCATCAATACGATGGTGGATCAGCTCAACTCGTTCGCGTCCGAGGTGACGCGCGTGGCGCGCGAAGTCGGCACGGAGGGCAAGCTCGGCGGTCAGGCGGACGTGAAGGGCGTCGCGGGTACGTGGAAGGATTTGACGGACTCCGTCAATTCGATGGCCGGTAATCTCACGGCGCAGGTGCGCAACATCGCGGCCGTGACGACGGCGGTCGCGAACGGTGATCTTTCCAAGAAGATCACCGTCGACGTGAAGGGCGAGATCCTGGAGCTGAAGAACACCATCAACACGATGGTCGATCAGCTCTCGGGGTTCGCCTCCGAAGTGACGCGCGTGGCGCGCGAGGTCGGCACGGAGGGCAAGCTCGGTGGTCAGGCCGAGGTGAAGGGCGTCGCGGGCACGTGGAAGGACCTCACGGACTCCGTGAACTCGATGGCCGGTAACCTCACGGCGCAGGTCCGCAACATCGCGGCCGTGACGACGGCGGTCGCGAACGGCGATCTCTCCAAGAAGATCACCGTCGACGTCCGGGGCGAGATCTTGGAGCTGAAGAACACCATCAACACGATGGTGGATCAGCTCCGATCGTTTGCATCCGAAGTGACGCGCGTGGCGCGCGAGGTCGGCACGGAGGGCAAGCTCGGCGGTCAGGCGGACGTGAAGGGCGTCGCGGGCACGTGGAAGGACCTGACGGACTCCGTCAATTCGATGGCCGGGAACCTCACGGCGCAGGTCCGCAACATCGCGGCCGTGACGACGGCGGTCGCGAACGGCGATCTCTCCAAGAAGATCACGGTCGACGTGAAGGGCGAGATCCTGGAGCTGAAGAACACCATCAACACGATGGTCGATCAGCTCAACTCGTTTGCGTCCGAAGTGACGCGCGTGGCGCGCGAGGTCGGCACGGAGGGCAAGCTCGGCGGTCAGGCCGAGGTGAAGGGCGTCGCCGGCACGTGGAAGGACCTCACCGACAACGTCAACTCGATGGCCGGCAACCTGACGAACCAGGTCCGCGGCATCGCGAAGGTCGTGACCGCGGTCGCGAACGGCGACCTCAAGCGGAAGCTCTCCGTCGACGCGAAGGGCGAGATCGCCGAGCTCGCGGACACGATCAACGGCATGATCGACACGCTCGCGACGTTCGCCGATCAGGTGACGACCGTCGCCCGCGAGGTCGGCGTCGAGGGCAAGCTCGGCGGCCAGGCGAGCGTCCCGGGCGCCGCGGGCACGTGGCGCGATCTGACGGTCAACGTCAACCAGCTCGCCGCGAACCTGACGACGCAGGTCCGCGCGATCGCCGAGGTCGCGACGGCCGTCACGAAGGGTGACCTCACGCGGAGCATCAAGGTCGAGGCCCAGGGCGAGCTCGCGGCGCTCAAGGACACGATCAACGAGATGATCCGGAACCTGCGCGACACCACGCTGAAGAACAGCGAGCAGGACTGGCTGAAGACGAACCTCGCCAAGTTCTCGCGCATGCTCCAGGGCCAGAAGGACCTGCTCACGGTCGGCCGGCTGATCCTCTCGGAGCTCGCGCCCGTCGTCTCCGCGCAGCAAGGCGTCTTCTACACGATGGACGTCTCGCGGGAGGAGCCGATCCTGAAGCTGCTCGCGAGCTACGCGTACAAGCAGCGCAAGCACTCGGACAACCAGTTCCGCCTCGGCGAGGGGCTCGTCGGCCAGTGCGCGCTCGAGAAGGAGCGCATCCTGCTCGTCAACGCGCCGCCCGACTACATCACGATCACGAGCGGCCTCGGCGAGGCCGCGCCCGTGAACATCGTGGTCCTGCCCGTGCTCTTCGAGGGCCAGGTGAAGGCCATCCTGGAGCTCGCCTCGTTCGAGCGGTACAGCCCCACGCACCTCGCCTTCCTCGATCAGCTCACGGAGTCGATCGGCATCGTGCTCAACACGATCGAGGCGAACATGCGCACCGAGGATCTGCTCAAGCAGTCGCAGTCCCTCGCCCGCGAGCTGCAGAGCCAGCAGGAGGAGCTGCGCCAGACGAACGCGGAGCTCGGCGAGAAGGCGCGCCTGCTCGCCCAGCAAAACGTGGAGGTCGAGCGCAAGAACCGCGAGGTCGAGCAGGCCCGCCAGGCCCTCGAAGAGAAGGCCAAGCAGCTCGCTTTGACCTCGAAGTACAAGTCCGAGTTCCTCGCGAACATGTCGCACGAGCTCCGGACGCCGCTGAACAGCCTGCTCATCCTGTCCGAGCAGCTCTCGAAGAACACGGAAGGCAACCTCTTCGCCAAGCAGGTCGATTTCGCCAAGACGATCCACTCGTCCGGCAACGAATTGCTCGGCCTCATCAACGACATCCTCGATCTATCGAAGATCGAGTCGGGCACCGTCGTCGTCGACGTCGGCGAGGTCTGGTTCCGCGACCTCGCCGACTACGTGGAGCGCACGTTCCGGCACGTCGCGGACGCGAAGAAGCTCGAGTTCGAGCTCGACCTCGCGCCCATGCTGCCGCGCTCGATCCACACCGACGCCAAGCGCCTGCAGCAGGTCTTGAAGAACCTGCTCTCGAACGCCTTCAAGTTCACCGAGCGCGGCAAGGTGCGCCTCGAGGTCCGCACCGTTTCGGACGGCTACAGCCCCGAGAACGAGCACATCGGCCGCGCGGGCTGGGCGATCGCGTTCAGCGTGCACGACACCGGCATCGGCATCTCCGCCGACAAGCAGCAGATCATCTTCGAGGCCTTCCAGCAGGCGGACGGCTCGACGAGCCGCAAGTACGGCGGCACGGGCCTCGGCCTCGCCATCAGCCGCGGCATCGCGAACCTGCTCGGCGGCGAGCTGCGCCTGTCGAGCCATCCGGGGCGCGGCAGCACGTTCACGCTCTACGTGCCGCACGTGTACGCGGCGCCGCAGCGCGTGGCCCGCGTGCGCCCGGCCGCGATGCTCGAGTCCGCGAACGTGATCGCCGCCTACGAGGTGCCCGAGCCTCTGCTCATCGACACCCCGCCGCTCCTGCCGGTGTCGATCGAGGACGATCGCACGGTCCTCCGGCCGGGGGAGCGCTCGCTCCTCGTCGTGGAGAACGATCTCGCGTTCGCGCGGCTCATCGTGGAGGTCGCGCGCGAGCGCGGGCTCAAGGCCGTGGTCGCGCATCGCGGGGCCGACGCGCTCGCCATGGCGCGCGAGCTCAGGCCCGCCGCGGTTTCGCTCGATCTGCATCTGCCCGACATCGACGGCCTGCGGGTCCTCGATCGGCTCAAGCACGACCTCGGCATGCGGCACGTGCCGGTGCAGGTGATCACGACGGACGTCGACGAGCGCGAGCGCGCGCTGCGGATGGGCGCGCGGGACGTGCTGTCGAAGCCCGTCCGTACGCGCGACGCGCTCGCCCACGCGATCGGGCGGCTCATCGAGTTCATCGACGCGCCGCGGCGCTCGCTCCTCGTCGTCGAGCCCGACGGGCCGGAGCGCGCGGACAAGGTGCGCCTGCTCCAGCACGACATGGTCGACGTCCGCGTCGCCGGCACGCTCGACGAGGCGATGGAGATGCTCTCGATCGAGCGCCCCGACGCCGTCGTCACGGCCGTCGATCTGCCCGACGGGCACGGGCTCGACCTCGTGCGTCGCGCCTCCGCGATCGGGATGGTCGCGACCGTGCCGTTCATCGTGCACGCGCCCGGGAGTACGGCGCTGGCGGACGAGGAGCGCATCGAGCGGCTCGGTCACATCGGGGTCCTCAAGCACAGCCGCTCGGACGAACGCTTGATCGACGAGGTCGCGCTCTTCTTGCATCTGCCGCTCGACAAGCTCACGCCGCCGCAACGGCATGCGCTCGAGCGGCTTCACAGCTCGCAGCAGGTGCTCGCCGGCAAGCGCGTGCTCATCGTGGACGACGACATCCGCAACATCTTCGCCATGACGACCATCCTTGAAGAGCAGGGGATGATCACGCAGGCGGCGGAGACGGGGCGCGACGCGATCAAGGTGCTGGAAGAGAGCGCCGAGATCGACGTCGTCCTGATGGACATCATGATGCCCGAGATGGACGGATACGATACGATCCGGACGATCCGCGGGCGTGAGGAGTGGAGAGCGCTGCCGATCGTCGCGGTGACGGCGAAGGCCATGAAGGGCGATCGCGAGAAGTGCTTCGAGGCGGGGGCGACCGACTACATCGCGAAGCCCGTGGATCCCGAGCAGCTCTTCGCGCGGCTGCGGTTCTGGCTGCATCGATGAGCGCGGAGCATCCACCAAGAGGAGAGAGCGGCATGAAGCACGCTCGCGACAAGGTCGGGATTCTCGTCGTGGACGATCGCAGGGACAGGCTCCTCGCGGTCGAGACCATGCTCGCCGAGCTCGACGAGCGGGTCGTCCTCGCGCAGAGCGGGCGGGACGCGCTGCGGTTCCTCCTGCAGGAGGACTTCGCGGTCATCCTGCTCGACGTCGACATGCCGATCATGGACGGTTTCGAGACGGCGCGCCTCATCCGACAGCGCAAGCGCTCCCGGCAGACGCCGATCATCTTCCTCACCGCGTTCGGCGACGCGATCCAGGCGGAGAAGGGCTACGCGCTCGGCGCCGTCGACTACATGCTCGTGCCGGTCGATCCGGACATCCTGCGCGCGAAGGTCTCCGTCTTCGTCGAGCTCTACCGCAAGACGGAGGAGGCGAACCTCGCGGCGCAGGCGGTCGCCAGGAAGGCCGGTCAGCTCGCGGCGCTGGCGCGGGCGTCGCTCTCGATCAACGGGGCGCGATCGCTCGACGCGATGCTCGACGCCATCGCCTCGGGCACGCGCGCCGCGCTCGGGGCGAGGTCGTCGTTTGTCGCGCTCGTCCTCGGATCGAAGCACGGGACCGCCGCGTCCTCGGCGGGCGGCCTCGCCGCGCCGCGGACGGTCCCTCCAGATCCCGCGAGTGACTGGATCTTCACCCGCGTCGCGACCGCAGGGAGCGTCGTCACGTTGTCCGCGTCGGAGCGCGCGCAGAGGGATCCCGAGCACGCGGACGAACCCGGGCCGCTCATGGCCGTGCCGCTCGTCGGAGCGGACGGCACGTGCGTCGGGTGGATCGAGGTCACGAACGGCGAGGCCGACGGCTTCAGCGAGGACGACGAGTCGCTGCTCCTGCTCTCCGCGCAGCTCGCCTCGGTCGCGCTGCAGAACCTCCTCCACGCCGAGGAGCGTGAGGTGAGCCGGCTCAAGGACGAGTTCCTCGCGACGCTCTCGCACGAGCTGCGCACGCCGCTCACGGCGATCATCGGCTGGACGCGGATCCTGCGCGAAACCCAGCCCGACGCGGCCAAGCTCGCGCGCGGGCTCGAGGTGATCGATCGCAACGCCGGGGCGCAAAACAAGCTCATCGAGGACCTGCTCGACGTCTCGCGGATCGTCACGGGCAAGATGAGCATGGAGCAGCGGCAGGTGCGCCTCGCGTCGCTCGTCGAGGCCTCCGTCGACGCGCTCCGCCCTGCCGCGCAGGCCAAGGACATCACGCTCGTGGTCGTGTGCTCGGCGGGCAAGGACTCGGTCGAGGGCGATCCGGAGCGGCTGCGGCAGGTCGCGACGAACCTGCTCTCGAACGCCATCAAGTTCACCCCGCGCGGCGGCCGCGTCGAGGTGCGCCTGCGCCGCGTGGGGGACGAGCTCGAGCTCGCCGTCGCCGACAACGGCGAGGGCATCCGCCCGGACTTTCTCCCGTACGTCTTCGATCGATTTCGCCAGGGCGACAGCTCCAGCCGCCGCATGCACGGCGGCCTCGGCATCGGCCTCGCGGTCGTGCGGCACATCGTGGTCTCGCACGGCGGCACGGTCTCCGCGCACAGCGAGGGGCCGCGCTTGGGCTCGACGTTCACCGTGCGCCTGCCCTCGGCGTTCCTGCCCCGGGAAGGCGACGGCCCGACGCCGCCGCCTTACGGCAAATCGCGGCCCGCGCTGCCCGATCTCAGCGGCCTGCGCATCCTCGTGGTCGACGACGATCAGGACACGCGCGAGATCCTGCGCCAGGTCCTCGCCGCGCACCGCGCCGACGTCCGGATCGCGGCCACGGTGCGCGAGGCGATCGCGGAGCTCGACGCCGCGCGACCGCACGTGCTCGTCAGTGACATCGCGATGCCGGGCGAGGACGGCTACGACTTCATCGATTTCGTCCGTCGCCGCACGCCCGAGCGCGGGGGCGCGGTGCCCGCGCTCGCGCTCACGGCGCACGCGCGCGCGGAGGATCAGGCGCGCGCGCTCGCGGCTGGCTTCCAGCGCCACGCCGCCAAGCCGATCGATCCTGCCGAGCTCGTCCGCGCCATCGCGGGGCTCGTGGGCGCGCCCTGCGCGCGTGTGGAGACCGTGGAGGCGGTGGCCCTCCGCGAGGTCCCCTGACGGCGAGCGCGGATGAGTGGCGATGGCGGATTCGCACGATCGAGGCTCGAAGACGGAGAGCGGGATCAGGATGCCCGCGGGGCCCATTCCGGCAGAGCTCGCGCGCTTCATCCAGGAGCACGTCCACTCCCTCGAGCAGCTCGAGGTGATCTGCCTCTTGCGTGACACCGCGCCACGGGAATGGCGCGCCGACGAGGTGAGCCGCGAGATCGGATCGAGCTTGATGTCGATCGGCCGCCGCCTCGAGCACCTCGCGGAGCAGCGTTTCATCGGTGTCCGCCACACCGAGCGCGGACCTGCGTACCAGCACGGCCCTGCATCCGAGGAGCTCGCGGCGCTGATCGACGCCACGGCGAAGCTTTACAAGGAGAGGCGGCTCGCCGTGATCGACCTCGTCTACGGGCGTCCCGAGAGCGATCTCCGTGCGTTCGCGGATGCATTCATGCTGAAGAAAAAATGAGGGGGAGCATGATACCGGCCGTCGTGTACATCTTATGCACGCTCACGAGCCTCATCGCGATGACGCTGCTCTTGCGTGCGTATGCCGCGCGCAGGGTGCGCCTCTTGTTGTGGAGCGGCCTCTGCTTCGCCGGGCTCGCGCTCAACAACGTGCTCCTTTTCGTGGATATCATCGTCGTTCCGGAGCACGACCTATCGACGGTGCGGCAGGTCCCCGCCCTGATCGGGGTCACGTGTCTCCTTTATGGGCTGGTGTACGACTTGCGCGATTGAGGCGCGGGCAGGGGAGGGGATGCCGAGATGAACGATCTATTCAGCGGGGCCCTGATCCTCGGATTCGTGGTGATCGCGCTGTTTTTCCTGCGTTTCTGGCGCAGCACGCGGGATCGCCTCTTCGCCATTTTCGCGCTCTCGTTCACGCTCATGGCCGTGAACCGCCTCCTCCTCGCCATCGTGAAGCTGCCCGAGAACGATTTTCCCTATGTGTACCTCGTGCGACTCGTCGCGAACGCCCTCATCATTTTCGCGGTGATCGACAAGAACCGCGCGCACAAGCGTTCCGCCGCGTCCGACAGCGGAGCGACGCCTCGACCGATTCCCTGAAGGCGGAGAGGGTCACCCCGAGATCCACGGGCGGCGAAAGCAGCCGCTCCTCACCGCTTCGCGCTCGATCGCGCGTACGAGGTCCGTGGCCGTCGTGTCCTTGTCGATATGCGCCTGCGGCGCGCGCGGAAGGTCGAGCGGCACGATCGTGCCTCGGACGAGGAGCACGACGTCCGCACGTCCGTGCCAGCTGAGTGCCTCCTGTTCGTCTTTCATCACGCCCGCCGGGAACAAATAAAGGGAGAGCGAGAAGGCGTCACGCCGCAGCCCGCGCACGTAGCTGGTGTTGCCGCCCGTCATGACGGACACCCCGTCGACCTGCGCCGCGCTCATGCATTCCAAGGCGAACCTTTCCGAGTTGTCGCGTCCGAAGACGACCACGGTGCACGTTTCGGTGGCGCGCACGGAGGCGCACGCGTGGCAGCGTGGATGATCCCGATCGGGCATCTCGAACTCCCTACGCCCGCACTCGATGCAATGGCGGCAAAAGAGGGCGTCGTCGCATTGCATGCACATGCCGGCCTGTTCGCTGAACGTGTTCAACCGGCAACCGACGCATGCGCATTGCTTCGTCATGGGGAGCTTCGGCGCGGAGACGAGAGATGCTCCACGTGGACGAAGCTTACGCGCGAGAGCGTCTCGTCGTCCACGTGATCGAGCGCCTCCATCTCGATGAGCGTCACGGATTCCGGGCCGGCGGCGAACCAGAGGAGCGGGATCACCGGCCCGGCGCCGCAGGCGCACCACCAGCGATGAGAGGCTTCGAGGACGCCGAATCGCTCGCCGAGGACGACGGGGCGTTTTGCGTGGTAAAGGCGTGTGCTGCCGGGCGGAATCGGGACGGGGATCACTTCGCTCGCGATCCATTGCGCGTAGGTCGGCGCTTCCGGATCTTGAAAGAGAGACGTATGGCAAAAGCGCGTCCGACGATCGCCGCACGCCCTGCAACGCATCGGACCCGAGAGGAAATCCGACCCCAAGCTCGCCGGCCGCCGGGGCTCGGAAACCAGCGGCAGGAACGCATGCTCTCGATACTTTGCCGCGAGGATCCGCCGGCGCTCCTCGGGCGTCGCGTCCTTCAGAGCCTTCGCCCATGGCGAACGCTCCGCGATCGGGACGAGCACCGGTGGAATCAGCTCGGAGAAATGAACGCCGGCGAGCGTGTCCTCGCGCGAGAGGAGCTCCGATTCGACGGCGACGAGGCGGACGTCGGTGTGGTCGCCGTCCGCGCAGAGGTCGAAGCGGAGCTCCGGCACGACAAACGCGGCACATGAGCAGTAAAACGCCTGATCTTCGGCGATGACCACGAGCGGCGTACCCCGCTGCCACGGCGCGAGCGCGATCCAATCGTCATCCCAGCCCTCGCGGCCCGCGCGCTTCTCGAAGTGCTCGACCGAGAGGTGCACCCGGATCGGCGCCCCTCCGATCTCGAACGTCCCCCCGGGGCGGTCGTGGTAGTCGGGCTCGAAAAGCGTCGTTTGCAGGCCACGATCGTGCCGTGCGCCGCACGCGGGGCAAGACACCATTCCGAGGACGTCGTCGAAGGCTCCCATCGTTTTACCTATGCGTCACCGCACGCGGGCGCCGCTCGAGGATCGCTCGTTCGCCCCACGGGCACGCAAAACTCTGCGGCTTCGTGAGGATCCAGAGCGTCGGCACGGGCGGCGGCTCCTCGGGGAACGGGCCCTCGCCGTCCGTGAAATACACGATTCCGTCGGGCGCGTGGGGGCGCCAAAAACCCTCGGCGAAGACCTTGCGAAGATCGGTGCCGCCGCGCCCCTGCACATCGGTGATCGCGCCGGTGAACGGGTAGACGCGCTGGATCTCGCTATCGCATTCGACGACGGTGATCCGCGCCTCCTCCGCAATCAGCGCGAGCTGCTTTGCGATCTCGGCGAGCTCGGCGTCCGTCATGCTCATCGACGTGTCGATCGTCACGAGCACGCGCGGTCGCGCCATCGCGCGCGGCGACCACGCGCGCCCCGGGACTTCGCCGATCCGCGAGGGAAAACGCCGGCTCGGCCGCGCGAACGTGCCCACGGGCGTGCGCCGCCGCGACGCGAACATGCGCAGCGCCGTCTTCCAGTCGACGAAACATTCGGGCGGCCCGAGCACGCCGTCGAGCTCCGCGAGCAGCCGCCCCGGCTCCTTTCCTGCGAGCAACCTGCGTTCGGGCGGCCCCTCCGGCCCGACGTCCCCCGCGGCGTCCATCGCCCGCGCCACGAGCATCCGGGCTTGCTCCGCCGATCCGGGCGCACCCGCCGCGCGCCGGAGCAGCCTGTGCTCGTCGACGGTCTCGCCGCCCGGCGCGTGCTTGGCCGTGAATTTGCCGGCCCGCGCCGCTTCGAGCAGTTTTTCGTAACGCTCCAGGCTGCTCTGCCCCGCGCGAATGCCGAATGCCGTGTATTTTTGCCACGTGATCGGGTCGGGCAGGGGCTCCTCGATGAACTCGTTTGCGCTCATTTCGAGCGCCAGCTCGAGCAGCTCCGGCTCGGCCGGATCGGCGAATTTGGGGTGCGAGAGGTGCCCGAGGACCACGTGGTGCACCTCGTGCAGGAGCACGCCGCGCAGCCATTGCGGCTCGCGCAGGAACGAGTCGACGTTCACGTGCAGGAAAAAACGCCCTTCGTGGAGCGAGACGGCCATCCGTTTCACCGATGGATCCGCCACCGGCACCATGTTCGCGAGGACGGCCGTGTAATACGGGTAGCGCCGCGCGAAATCGCTCGTCTGCACGAAATCGTCGAGGAAGGCGCGGACGGGATCGACCATGATGTACCGTCAACCCGGGCGGATCGGGGTGATGCCGAGGCGCTTGCACGTCGCCACGAGATCGAGCGCCCATCGCTCGGGCAGCTCGGCGAGCAGCACGCCGAGGCTCGCGCGCACGACGTTGCTGCGCTTGACCTCCGCGAGCTTGGTTTGTCGTTCGAGGTGCGACGAGAGGGCCGTCACGGCGAGCCCCACGCGGTGCTGCTTCAAGGGCTCGGCGGCCCAGGTTTGCAGTTTTCGTTGCGCGGGGCTATTCGCGTAGCGTTCGCAAAGCTCCTCGGGGCGGACGTCGATGAGCGAGGTCGCCGTGGGGTTTCGCCCGAGCGCCTCCACGAGTTTGTCGCGCTGATCGCCGGGAAGATCCCCGAGCAGCGCCTCGAACGAGGCGAGCGTGATTTGCCGCTCGCCCGCGAGCACGCCGGCCTCCGGGCCTTCGAGCAGGCGCACGAGGCGCGTCGTGATCTCGTCGAGACGATCGGTCTGCCCCGCCTCGGCGAAGCCCCGCACGGCGCGCGAGAGATCGACGCGGCGATCGTAGTCGGCGAGCAGCGCGCGCACGTCGAAGGGCAGGCGGCTCGACCACACGCCGCGGCTCGAAACGACGAGCTCGATCCACGACGCCGGCAAATACCCCGAGAGCGCGTCGCGCAAGAGGCCCACGTTCTCGATTTCGTCGGGCCGCAGCGTCTTCAAGAGGTGCGAGACATAGGTCCACGTCCGCGGCGGGACGTCGTCGAGCACGCGCTCGTGCGCCTGCGCGATCGCGATGACGCCCGGGTGCACGTCGTTCACCTGCGCCCACGCGAGCCAGCTCGGGCGGTCGGCGCGCACGGGCAGGCTCAAAAAACGCGCCCGGAGCGCTCTGTCGAGCGGCGTGACGTGATACCCCTCGGTTTCGGGGTTGACGGCGGCGAAGCAGGCCCAGCCCGGCGGCAGCTCGTATCCGTGCAGGCGTCGCGCGCTGAGGAGCTGCAGGGCGGGCTGCTGGATGTATCGCTCGGCGCGGTTCAGCTCTTCGAGCATCAGGATGCCTGCTCCGTCCTGCGGCAGGATCTCGGGCACGGCGTAGCGCGTGCGGCCGTCCTGAATGACGGGCAGGCCCACGAGATCCGGCGGCTCGAGCAGCGACAGGTCGAGCACCACGTGGGCGATCCCGAGGCGATCGGCGAGCTTCTTGACGATGTCGCTCTTGCCGATGCCGGTCGGCCCTTCGAGCAGCACGGGGCGGCGCGCTCGATAGGCGAGCTCGAGCACGGCTTCGAGCCGTGGGCCGACGGGGATGTGCGCGGGGCGGCTTTCGAGGACGGGAGCGGTGGAAGGCTTTGCCACGGGATGCTTTCGGCTAGCACGTGCGCGGGCCGCCGCCACGCCCCTTCGGAGAGCATCGTTTCGCGGGGGCGTGGGCCCTTGCGCACGGAAACCGGCTTCCTTATCCTCCCCGACTCGCACACGAAGGGCGCGCGAGCCGCCCCGTCCACGCCGGAGAGAGCCATGACGACGTCCATGACTTCGAGCGCCGAGAGCCCCGCGCCGCCTTATCTTTCGGGTAACTATGCGCCCGTCGATCGTGAGATCACGGCGCACGATCTGCCGGTGATCGGTGAGATCCCGAGGGACCTCGCGGGCGTGTTCGTGCGCAACGGGTCGAACCCGCGATTCCGGCAGAAGGGGCGTTACCACTGGTTCGACGGCGACGGGATGATCCACGCGCTCGGCTTCGAGGACGGGCGCGCGCGGTATGCGAACCGCTGGGTGCGCACGTGGGCGTTCCTCGAGGAGGAGAAGGCGGGCGCGTCGCTCTGGACGGGCGTCACCGAGCGGCCCGATTTCACGAATCCGCGCGGGCCTTTCAAGGACACCTCGAACACCGACCTCGTCTTTCACGGGGGCCGGCTGTATTCGCTCTGGTGGCTCGGCGGCGCCGCGTACGTCGTGCATCCGAGGTCGCTCGACACGTGCGGCACGGAGACGTGGGGCGGCAAGATGCCCACGATCTCGGCGCACCCGAAGGTCGACGCGATCACGGGCGAGATGATGCTCTTCGATTACAAGCCCTTCCCGCCGTACCTCACGTACGCCGTCGTCTCGCCCTCGGGCGAGCTCGTGCACAGGACCGAGATCGACCTCCCTGGCCCGCGCCTCCAGCACGATCTCGCGATCACCGAGCATTTTACGTTGTTCTTCGACATGTCGATGCAATGGGACCCGGAGCTGCTCGCCGTCGGCAAGACGAAGGTAAAATATTTTCGGGACAAACCTGCTCGCATCGGCGTGCTCCCGCGCCACGCGCCGGGGTCCGAGGTGCGCTGGTTCGAGACCGAGCCATTTTACATGTACCACACGATCAATGCGTGGGAGGAGGGGGATCGGATCGTGCTCGTCGGCTGCAAGATCGACGCGCCCGTCGTCGGCGATCCGCGGAATCCGGCGCGAGAGGTGCCGGCGATCGGGTTCTTGCGGCTCGAACCGAACCTGTATCGGTGGGAGCTCGACTTGAAGACGGGCGCCGTGAAGGAGTCGCGGCTCGACGACGTGCTCACGGAGTTCCCGCGCATGGATAACCGCGCGCTCGGCCGGAAGACGCGGTACAGCTACAATCCGCGGCTCCACGCGTCCGCGCCGACGCTGCTCTTCGACGGCGTGGTCAAGTACGATTACGAGGCCGGGACGAGCGCCGTGCATTCGTATCCGGCGGGCCGCTTCGGCAGCGAGGCCGTGTTCGCCCCGCGCGTGGGCTCGGCGGGCGAGGACGACGGGTACCTCGTGACGTTCGTCGTCGACGAGGCGAGCGGCGAGAGCGAGGCGTACGTGCTCGACGCGAAGGACGTCACCCGAGCGCCCCTCGCGCGGGTAAAACTCCCGCAGCGCGTGCCAACCGGGTATCACGCGTGGTGGGTGCCGGGATCGGAGATTCCCGCGTAATGTTCAGGGCGGGGCGAGCGTGCCTTTCGCGAGGACGACTTCGCCCTCCACCACGGCCTGATCCGAGCTCTCTTCAATTGGGTGCTCCACCCGCTCGTAGGCGACTTGCCAGAGGATCGGCGCGCCTTCCGCCTTTTCGCCGAGCGAGAGCGTGATGACGGACGGCGCGCCGGGCATCACGCGATCGTCGCCCGTGAGCACCTTGATGGAGTGGCCGTCACGCCCCTTGCCGCGGCCGAAGCGCCGCGAGAGGTAACGGACGTCCTCGGCGAGGACGTTTTGATCCGGGCCCACGGCCTCGGCATGGACCGCGAGGCGCCGGAAGAGATCTCCCGTCGGGAATGCGTGTCCCACGGCGAGCGGTTCGAGATGGATCGCGACCGTCCCCGCGCCTCGGCGGGTGGCCGTGATGCGGACGGAGGCGCGCAGGAGCGCGGGATCCCGCGAGGCCGAAAATACGTGGCTGCGGTGCTTCGAAGCGCCCTCGCCCACGAGGGGCATGTGGCATTCGGCGCAGCTCGCGCCGGCGAACGGCGAGGCCCGGTGCTCGCTCACCGTCGATTGCATGAAGAGCGGCGTGAAGCGGCGTTCGGGGTCGGGGAAGGAGAACTCGTGGCAATGGGCGCAGGCGGAGGCCGAGGCGAAGTCGGCCGCGCGTACGACCGGGTGCGGCGCCGATCGCTCGATTTTCCGCGGGGCGGCGAGGACATGCGAAGCGTCACCGTGGCACGAGGTGCAGGCGACGCCGAGGGCGCCGAGCTCGGGCGGCGGATCCTGCATCGGATCGGCCTCCGGCGCGTGGCAGCCGCGGCAGAAGGGCAGGGGCTCGATGGCGAGGGCCCTTCGATAGGCCGGATCGTCGTGCGCCTTCTTGTGCAGCGACGAGCGCCATTCCGCGGCGATGTCCGCGTGGCAACCCTCGCAACGGGCATTCTCCTCGACCGCGTGGGCCGTGCGCGGCACGGGCGCGGGCCCGGGCATTCTCGTGGGCTCGGCCGATTGCGCGGCGGCGAGCCCGAGGAGCCCCGCGGCGAGCGTGGCGAGGAGGACGAGCCTTCCGGAGGTCATGGGTTCGCCTTGACAATCTCCCCGGTGCGCAGGTCGATGCGGATGTCCCGGTTCGTCCGGGCGGGTTTTCCGCACAGGAGCTGCGGCGTCGCGTTTTTCACGCCTTCCTGCACGGTCTTCACGAGCTTCTGGCCCATGGAAAAGCTCGGCACGAAGGCCACGAAATAGCGGCGGCCCGCCTCCTCGGTCTCGGCGAACCGCACGCCCGAGAGCTCCGTGTGGCCCTTGAGCGCGGCGCGGGTGAGGGGAAAGTCGAAATCGGGTGGGGCCACCTTCGCGAGCTTGTAGAGCACGACGAAGAGCTCCTTGCAGCCCGGCGTGCCGGGCGTGATGCGGGCGAACGCGTGGAGCTCGCTCTTTGCCGCAGGGCGCGGCGGAGGCGGCCCGCCCTCCCGGGGCTCCTCCGGGGCGTCGAGATCCAGCACCTTCGTGGGCTTTTTCGTGGAGAGCACCGTCACCTGGCCGCCGGCGCGCGCCGCGACGAGCGTCTCGTCGCCGCGGAAGACGATGTCAATCGGCGTGCCTTCTTCCTTGGGATCGAGCTCCGGCAGCGGGACGACGCGGAAGGTCTCCTTTTCGAGGGTCAAAAGCTCCTCGGTGCGCCCGGCCCAGATCGTGCCGTTCGGGTCGAGTTTCGCCCATTCGAGCGGGTGGTGGATGCCGTCGGGCGTGAAGGTCGTCCATTTCTCGGACGTATATCGATCGAGCCCTTTTTCGCGCACGAGCCAGAGCGCGCCGTCCTTCGTGCGGAAGGCGTCGTTCACGCTCTCCTTTCCTCCGGGCGAGATGTCGCTCCAGGCCGTGCCATTCCAGTGCGCCACGTAGGCTCCATGGTCGGCCGGCTGGGCCACGACGAGGACATCCTTCGGGCCGAGGACGTGGAGTCGCGAGCCGGGCAGGAGCGAGGTCACGGCCTCGGAGCCCGGGAGCACGTCGATCACCGACGTGCGCGAGCCTTTGGCCCACCGCTCCACGGCGAGGGGCCCCGCGCCCGATTGCCCGAAAAACGAGGGTACGTCTCCCTCGCGGCATACCTTTCCAAACCCGATCAGATCTCCCGATGAGAGCCGTTCGAGGTCGGCGTGCCCGAGCAGCTTCGTCTTGCAGCGCCCCGTGCCTTTCGCGATCTCGGGCGCGGGCGGGCTGCTCCCGCCGGCGCCGAGCACGAAGATCGGCTTCGCTTCGTCGAGCTTGGGATCGTTGATCTCGTAGAGCGTCCGATCTCCCCAGGGCGCGGCCGAATAGATCGCGCCTGCGTAATACGCGGACGAGACGGCGGGCGGCATGGGTTTGTCGGGGTCGCGCGCCCAGGCCGAGCCTTTCCAGGAATAAAACACGTCCTCGCCGCCGCGCTCGCCGGGCAGGTTGAGCCCGAGCTTGCCGTGGTTCGGCGGATCCCCCGTGATCCACATGACGTAAAATGCATTTGGCTCGCCGAGGCCTTTGAGCCCGGCGTAGAGGCTCCCGTCGACCCGCGCGCCGCTTCCGTCGATGCGAATGGGCGTCGAGAGGTAATCGCCGCTGATCGCCGCGACGAACGAGGGGAGCGCAATCATCCGAAAGCTCGACTGCCCGTGCACGACCAGGGGGTGGAAGGGGCTCGGCGGGCGCGCGAGTTTTTCAGATGCGGCGGCGGGGCCCGACGTTTCTTGCGTGGAGGACGCGTCGGCGGGCGGCGGCGCCGTGCTCGCGCGTGGAACCTCGGCGCCTGTGGGCTTCGAGGGGGGCGCGTCGACCTTCGCCGGGCTTTGCGGCGCGCCGCATCCGAGGGGGAGAGCGGCGAGCAGCGCGGCGAGGGCAGGGGAGGGCGAGCGGCGGGCGCGGGAGGCCATGCCCGACGATAACGCGACTCGCGTCGAGGCTCAACAGCCGCAGCCGACGAGCTCCAGGGAGAGGTTGTCGATCCAGATCGCGTTCCCGCCCGTGCCGTGGTCGAAGCGGATGTAAACGCCCTTCGAGCTGCCGAACGGGATCGTGAGCTGCGTCTGCGCCGTGCACGCCTGGAGCGGGGTATGGCCCGCGAGGGTCGTGAAGCTGCCTGATTTTTCGCAAGACTCGACGGTGTCGTTGCTCTGCTGGTAGGAGACGTTCAGGTTCGCGAGCGCGAACTGATAATAGGTGTAATTCAATCGCACGGACGTGCAGCTCGCGTCGCCCTTGTAGACCCAGATCGTGGGATCGATGGTGGAGTCGTTCGTCCGCAGGGTGCGGCCCGTCATGCAGGGAGGCGTGTTCGAGGCGATCGGGATGTAATCGTCGCACCAGTCGATCTTGTACACGCCCGCGGTGAGCGGGCTCGCGTTGCCGTCGTCGAAGTTCTCCTGGTAGACCGCGCAGGTCTGGTTGGCGCAGCCCTCGTTGGTTTGTCCGTCGCAATCGTCGTCGGCGGACGTCATGCACGTCTCGGGCTGCGGCTGGACCTCGCCGGTGCAGGCGCCGTAGCCGGTGCCCTGCGCATTGCAGGTCCGCGTGCCGGCCTTGCAGGCGCCGACGCCCGCCGTGCCCGCGGGCCCGGTGTAGCAGCTCTGCGTCGTGCCCGGGGAGCAGACGCAGCCCTCGTTGGTTTGTCCGTCGCAATCGTCGTCGCCGGCCGTGGCGCAGGTCTCGGTCGCCGGGAGAGTTTCTCCCATGCAGGGCCCGAGCGAGGTGCCGAGCGCGTCGCACATCGCGGTCCCGGCCTTGCAAAGGCCCACGCCGAGTGTGCCTGTCGGCCCGGTGTAACAGGAGACGGCGGCATTCGGCAGACAGACGCAACCGGCGCCTTCCTCGTTAATTTGTCCGTCGCAATCGTCATCGCCGGGCGTGGCGCAGGTCTCGGCCGCGGGGAGGGTTTCTCCCATGCAGGGCCCGAGCGAGGTGCCGAGCGCGTCGCACATGGCGGTCCCGGCCTTGCAGATGCCCACGCCGAGCGTGCCCATCGGGCCGGTATAACAGGGGAGGACGGCGTTCGGCGGGCAGACGCAACCGGCGCCCTCCTCGTTGGTTTGTCCGTCGCAATCGTCGTCGCCGGGCGTGGCGCAGGTCTCGGCCGCGGGCGTGATTTCACCGATGCAGGGGCCGTAGGCCGTGCCGAGATCGTTGCAGAGCTGGGTGCCCGCCATGCAGAGCCCGACGCCGTCGGTGCCCATGGGTCCGTTGTAACAGGGCACGGACGTGCCGGGGGCGCAGACACAGTCGGCGCCCTCCTCGTTGGTTTGTCCGTCGCAATCGTCGTCTTCGATCGTCGCACAGACCTCGGCGGCCGGGGTCACTTCGCCGGTGCAGGGGCCATAGGCCATTCCATCCGGATTGCAGGTCATCGTGCCGGCCTTGCAAACGCCGACGTTCTGGGTCCCGCGCGGGCCCGTGTAGCAGGGCTCGACCGAGCCGGGGATGCAAAACGGAGGGGCGCCGCCATTGCCGCCATTGCCCATGCCGCCATTGCCCATGCCACCGCTGCCCATGCCGCCGCTGCCACCCATGCCGCCGCTGCCACCCATGCCGCCGCTGCCCATGCCGCCATTGCCGCCCGCGCCGCCGGTGCCGCCATTGCCGCCCGTGCCGCCATTGCCGCCCGTGCCGCCAGTGCCGCCAGTGCCTCCGGCTCCGGTTCCGCCATTGCCACCGCTGCCGGCCTCGCCGCCCACGCCGCCGCCGCCGCCCATTCCTCCGCGGCCTCCGGACCCGACCGAGCTCGATCCCGATGCGGTTTCTCCGATCTCGCCGGAGTCACCACAGCCGAGGACCACCACACCAAAACAGAGCGGAAGGACGAGCGACGTGCGCATGGCCCCGACGGGACACGAGCACGCGCAGGACGTCAAGTGGGAGCCGAGGCTCGCGCGGTTCGTTCAAAAACGTGCAGTCGAGGCCGCGATGTTCGTGTGA
Organism: Polyangium sp. 6x1; assembly: GCF_029946515.1. GTDB lineage: Bacteria > Myxococcota_A > Polyangia > Polyangiales > Polyangiaceae > Polyangium. The sequence goes on along the minus strand of NZ_JARZHH010000014.1, from coordinate 11,047 downwards.
TGTGGCTAGCAACACCGGCGCCCCCTCGCGCAAAGATGAGAACGATTTTCATTTTCATCATGGTCAGGGGCTGGTAGCTTCAACTTCCATGAATCGTTACATCTTGGGCGTGTTTGCCCTGGTTGGGATCCTCGTGGGCTGCGGGAACGATGCGCCCGCGCCGGGTCCGTTCAGCGGGGAGGTCGTTCACCCCGCGTTGCCGCCTCTTCCCGAGGTATCGGGGCTCACGCCGCTGCCGGACCTGAACCCGGACCCGAACATCGTGGAGGTCGACCTCGTCGCGCGGCCTCACGCCGTGCAGCTCCTCCCCGGCGAACCGACACAGCTCTTCAATTACAATGATCAGTTTCCGGGGCCGTTGCTCCACGCGCGCGCCGGCGATCGGGTCATCGTCCATTTCAAGAACGAGCTCGCCGAGGAGACGGTCGTGCACTGGCACGGGCTCCGCATCTCGGATCAAATGGACGGCTCCCCCGTGATCCAGAATCCGGTGCAGGCGGGCGCGTCGTTCACGTACGATTTCGTCGTCCCCGACGCCGGCACGTTCTGGTTTCACACGCACCTGCACCAGATCAAGCAGCTCGAATACGGGCTCTACGGCGCCATCGTGGTCCACGAGCGCGATTTCCCCGCATTTTCGGCCGAGCGGATCTTCATGGGCGACGACATCCGGCTGCGGACCACGAACAACCAGGTCTCGGGCTTTCTCACGAGCGGGCCCGACATCGGCGCGGGGCGCGTGGGCAACCGGCTCCTCTCGAATGGCCGGATCGTCAACGGCGAGGACGGTGACGGGCCCGTGACGTTCACGATCCCGCGCGGGGCCATCGAGCGGTGGCGGTTCGTGCTCGCGACGAACGCGCTGTCGTACGGGCTGCGGATCCGCGGCGCCGACGCCCGCGTGATCTCCACGGACGGCGGGCTCTTGCCGGAACCCTTCACGCTGGAGCGCGTCGAGATCGCGCCGGGACAACGTTACGATTTCGAGGTGCGCCCGAAGCCGGACGCCACCGAGGTCGTGCTGGAGGCGCTCGTCCTCGTGGTCGACGAGAACGACAACGTCGTCGAGGCGCCGTTCGAGCTCGCGCGCGGCACCATCGAGGGCGAAATCGAGACGCCGGAGCCCAACTATCCGAAGGTCACGTTGCCCGCGACGAACGTGGAGGCGGCCTCGCACGAATGGAAGCTCTCGGGCGGGGTCGTGGACGGCCAGGTGCAATTCACCATCAACGGCGTGCCGTCCTACGTAGGCGAGGGGCACGAGCACGTGCTGCTCGACACGTTCGAACCGAACGTGCCCGTGAAGATCACGCTCTCGAGCAACGTGAGCCCGCGGCACCCCTTCCACATCCACGGCCAGTTCTTTCAGATCCTCGAGCGCGGCGGAAAACCGGTCGTCGAGCCCGGGCTGCGCGACACCGTCGAGGTGCGCGGCAACGAGACCGCCACGATTCTCACGTACTTCGAGAATCACGGGCGCTGGATGGTCCACTGCCACATCTCGGAGCACAGCGAGAACGGAATGATGGCCGATGTCCAGGTCGGCACGCCCGTCGAGGCGCATTCGCATTGAGGCCGAGGCAGCCCTCGTAGGGCCCCACGACGTCCCGGCTGCGCCCCTCCACGGCCGTCGATACGCAACCTCCCGGGTCTTCCCCTCCCGGTTCATGCCGTCGGCGAGATCCCGACGCCCCGCGCGTCTGCGCGGGGCCTACCCACGGAGCAATTTGCGCCCCTGACGATCGCGTCCGAGGCCAGGCAACCCTGGCCTGTCCGGAAGAGCGCGGGCCATGGCGTGCCGTTCGTCCGGGTTTGCCCACGGCAGAACGATTGCATTGGGGACGCCGAGCGTGGGTGGCTCTCGACGAGCGGGCGCCCTTTCCACGCAAACCGGAGGAAGCCATGTTGAAGCGTATTTTCGCCATCGGTCTGACTGCCGTCGCGTTCGGTTCTCTCGCATTCGTGGACGTGTCCACCTCGGAGGCCGCCACGGGGCAGGAAGACCAGCGATCCATCGAGTCCGAAGCCACCTGCGCCAGGCAATTCAGTTTCGCGGACCTCCAGGACAAGTGCGGAAACCCGCAAGCCATGGGCTGGCAGAGGGGACCGAAGTGGTTCAGCATTTCGTGTGAGCGCACGGAGCGCACGTGGAAGCAGAAGGATCTCTTCGTGCCGATCGAGCTCGAGGTGACGAGCTCGACGCATGCCACGCTGAGCTGCGAGAAGGCCTGCGTCAGCGACATGGGCGATAAAGATCACTCGAAGACCATCGTGGTCAACGCGCCTTGTCGGGAGTTCACCGAATTGGAGACCACGTTCAGCCGTGATGTGACCGTCTCCGACTGCAATGAGCTCTTGTCGTTCAGCAGCGTCGCCGATCTGTGCGATGCCAAGCTGAAGGGGGCCCCGGGAGCGTGGGCCTTCGTGGGATCGAGGGAGATACGCAACTTCGACACCTGCGGCGAGGGTGCGCAGGGTACGCAGACGCCGCAGCGGTAGAAGGATCCGTCTCACGCCGGGGAGGCAGGCCGCTTTGCGGTCGGCCTCTCCGGCTCTTTCCGTCTGTAGCCCTTGGAGTCCAGAACGCGACAAATCGCTCGTTTGCACGGAGGTGTTCCACCATGGCGTCTCGTATCCATCATGCTGCCCTCTTGCTGATGTTGTTCGGTACGCTCGTTGGGTGCGGCGATGACGCGCCGGATGAAGACGGCGATATGGCGATTTCCGTGGAGGAAGTCACGGAGAGACGTGGGAGCACCCGGAAAAACCTCGTGATATCGGAAGGGGAGTTCTCCGCAGAAGCGACGATCAAGCCCTGGTCCTCGTGGTGGTTCCCGACGGTGGACGATTTCCTCTTCGCGGAGAAGAACGGAGAGCTGTCGCCCCTCCAGAAATACGATCTCTACAACAGCACGCTCCTGCACAAGACGACGAGGGCGGCGGCCTACGAGCGCGAGAAGATTTACGATGCGCGGGCCGATTCATGGTCGGGTCTCTGCTTCGCGTGGGCGCTCGCCTCGATCATGGAGCCCGAGCCGACGAAGCCGATGGTCTACGGCTCGCTGCGCTTCAAGGTCGGTGACCTCAAGGCGCTCCTTCTCAAGACGTACGAGGCCGTGACCGACGCGCCCACCATCGGCGATCGCAATGACGGCGAGTGGGACGATGCGTACGCGGACATCTTGCCGCACAGGTTCCATCGGGTTCTCGTCGCCGAGCTTTTCCAGAAGAAGCGTCCATTCATCATCGACAGGGACGCCGGGCACGAGGTCTGGAACCTGCCGGTGTACAAGGCCATCACGAAGATCACGCGAGACGCGAGGGCGCGCGACACCGTGCACGTCCGGACCGTCCTGTTCGTCGCGACCCCCGACGTGAAGACGTACGATTACGTGGGCTCGGACGTGACGACCCGCGAATATACCTACGACCTCAGCGGCGTGTGGGAGGGGCGGCGCTTCGTCGTGCGCGGAGGCGCGTGGACCGGGAATTCGCGCGCGGATCACCCGGATTTCGTGGTGTTGCGTCCAGATCCCGTGAAACGAGCGAGCTTCAACCCCGAAATCGACGTCGCGACCGTGGACGGGATCCTGGGAAAGGACCGCTGAGCCCTCACTCCGAGTACATCTTGCCGAACTCGCTCGTGATCGTCGGCCCCGCCTGAAACCCCGACGAGTTCTCCTCGCCGTACTCGTTGTCGTCGTCGCCGTAATCGTACGGCGGCACGGCGTCCCATTGCGGAAGCGGGATGATGTAGCCGATCGCGTCGTTCGCGTTGTTCACCATCACCTTGATCGCGTCCTTCGGCAAGACGGCCTGGATCGGCGTCTCGGGGACGGCGTCCGGGTAATCGGCGCCCTCGGGTTTTTCGATGTACGAGCTGCCGTCCGGCTTCTGGAGCCAGAGCTCCGTGTAAAGCTCGCCGGGCACGGTCGCGATCGCCACCGGGCCGATGTGAATGCCGTTCACCTCGGTCGCGATGACGACGTCGCCGTTCAGCAAGAGGCCGACGCCGAGGCTCGGCTGCTCCTCCGCCGTCACGCGTCGTCCGTCGGACCAGTAGACGTCGCGCGGCATGAGCCCGGAGAGGACCGCGATCCCGAGCGAGGTGTTCGTCGCGGGCAAGAGGAACGCCCGGCGGTGCACCTCGAGGGAGGGCGCCTCGTCCTTCGTCGCATTCGCCCCTTCGAGCGCCGCGATCGCCGCCTCCGCAGCGCCCTTGCCGACGTACTCCGCGCGCTCCCACGTCCCCTGCTTGCACGTCTCCATCCCGCTGAAATCCGGGCAACCGACGATCCCGATCGTCGTCGTGAGGCCGCCGAGCGGGCCATTGAAGAAGACCGCCGGGGCGCCCGGCCATTTCGCCTCCATCGTCTCGCGGAGGAAATGCGGGTAATCGGAGGTGAGCTCGGTGTTGTCCGAGCCGAGCGACTCGGGGTGGTTGCCCCAGAAGACCACGTTCGTGAGGACCGCGTCGCTCTCGTCCCGGAACTGGAGCGTGGTGATGTTCTGATCGATCACGAAGGGCCTGCGCGTGTCGTTCACGAGCTCCGGCGACTGGGCTTGCGCGACCACGAGGTTGGCCTTTTTCTGGCCCGCCTTCGCCTCCTTCAGCGCGAGGACGGCTTGCTTGACGATGTAGTCCATGTAGGCCGGATCGATGCCCGTGCTGCTCGGGCTCTTGCCCCACATGCCCATCGTGTCGCGCCCCTCGTGCACGTGCGTCGAGGCGACGAGGATGTGATCGAAATCGAGCCCCTCGGCCGCGGCGGCCCTGCGGATGTCGAGCACGTATTGCTGGAAATACCCCACGAGGTCGAGCGCGACCATGCCCACGGAGACGTCGCCCTTCTCGAGGACGACCGCGCGCGCCCAGACGTCGTCGTGCACGCTCGTCGCGGCGCGGCCATTGCCGAAACCCGCGAGCCAGACGCCGTCCCACGCCCCGTTCCCATTCTTGTCCTCGAATGCCTCGCCCTCGTCCCACAGGCCATTCTGGTTCGTATCGGTCCAGGGCTCGATCGTGGGCGTGATCTTCTGCGTCGAGGCGCCGACCAGGAGGTCGCCTTCGGCCTTTTCGCACCCGACCGCCCCCGGGCACGAGAGGTTCGTCGCTTTGCCTTGATCGTCGGTGATCGGCGTGGGCGCAGGGGGCGTGGCGGCCGGAGGCGATTCTTCTCCGCCGCATCCGGCGAGCGTGGGGGCGAGGAGCGAGGCGAGGAGGAGGGCGAAGGGCGGGCGACGCGGGCGCATGGAAACTTGGTACAGCGAATCCGCGGCGCTTGGCAAGCGGCGCGGCCCGGCCCGCGGAGCCGCGTCAATCGTGCGGCAAATTGCCCGACCAGCGATGCAGGTGCTGGGTGGGATCCATGAGGTCCGCGCGGCGCTGGAACGACGCGCCGCTCTCGGTCTTCGCCCCGCCCGAGCGTTGCGTGAGGGGCCCGGAGAGGTTGCCCTTGTACATCTCGAGGTGGAGCATGTCGCTCGGGACCTTGATGCCCACGAGGTGCCCGACCTTGGCGATCCGCTGCCCGGCCTTGACCTTCTCACCGGTCTTCACCGTGGTGAACTTCTGGATCTCGCCGTACCGGATGACGAACGAGCCGTGGTGCACCTCGAGCGCGTACGTCTCGCAGTAGAACGGATACGGCCCTTGGATCACCTCGCCGTCGGCGATGGCGTGGATCCACGTCCCGAGCGAGGCGTAGAGGTCGCAGCCCGCGTGCGCGCGCGTGCCGCCGCTGCGGCGTGAGCCGAACGAGCGCGGCGAGCTCGTCCAGTTCACCGACGGGAGCTTGCTGAGCGGGAAGCACTCGCTGCCCGTGATGATCGGCGTGTCGCGCACGGAGGTGCCGACGGGCGTGGCCTTCTTCTGCAGGAGCGCTTCCCACGTCCTCGGCCCCACGACGCCGTCGTCGGGGACGAGCCCCTGGCGCCGCTGAAAGCTGCGCACGGCGAGCTCCGTGCCGGGGCCGAACTTCCCGTCGGGCTGCACATCGAACCCCCAGCCCATGAGCGCGCGCTGGAGGATCTTCACCTCGTCCCGCAGGTGCGGGGATTTGTCAGGATAACCTGCCGAGAGCCGAAGCGTGGGGTGCATGAGCGCATTCTAAACGAAACACCCGCCCACCCCGCAAGACGTCGAGACGCCGTTCGACCGGCCCAGGTTGTGCCACGCGCGGCGCCAGGGCCAGACGCGGCGCGGCGCCGGTGTGTCGAGAATCAATTTTTCCGCTGGCATGGAGCGTGCTGGATGGCGGGGCATGCAACGGATTCACGTTCTTGCAATGGCTCTTTCATTCACCACGACCGCCGCGTTCCTCGGAGGCTGCACACCCGAGGAGGATTGCGCCTGCATCGGCACGGAACGGCCGCCCCCGAGCGGCACGGGCGGGCAGGGTGGCGCGGGCGGGGAAGGCGGCGCCGGAGGGCAGGGCGGCGCAGGGGGACAAGGCGGCGCGGGCGGCGGCGGGGCTGCGCTCTGCGAGGATCGGACGGGCGGCGCGCTCGTGACGTTCGACGTCGCCGGGCAGTCGTTCACGGTCTGGATCACGAACCAGGCCTTCATCGACGAGGCGATTCTGCTGAAGGAACAAGGCACGGCGCGCATCCCGAACTTCGAGGTGGTCGTCGACGGGCAGGACTGCGATCCGAAGTGGACCTTCCACGTCGACCCCGAGAAGGTGTCCTTCGCGGACTTCACGATCGAGCTCTGCGACGGCACGCCCGAGTACGTCGAGGCGCACACGGCCGAGTGGATCCAAGAGGTGAAGCAATACTGTCCGTGGAGCGCGAAGGTCACGAACGTCGAGGTTCGTCCGGGCACGCCGTGATCGCGTCGCTCGGGCGCCCACGCGCGGCGTCCTCCGCCTCGGCGAGCACGCGCGAGATGCGCTCCCAGTGCGAGCCCCTCCAGAGCAGCTTGCCGCAGCCCTCGCAGCGGTAAAACGTATCGATCCTCGAGAGCGTCTTCGCCGGCGCCTCGGCGCGCGCCTCGTCCTTCGTGAGCTCGAGGAGCGCGCCGCCGCAGGTCATGCAGCGTGGCGGCAAGAGCGGGAGCGAGAACGCGCCGAGGACGAACCGGAGCTCCCCCGACAAACCCAGCGCGCGCGGCACGTAGAGCGAGCGGACGCGGCCCTCCCGGACGGGCGTGCGCTCGAAGATGCCACCGTCGGAGCTCAAAAGGATGCGCCCGCTCTCGCCGGCCCGCGCGACGAGGACAGCGTCGTCGATGCCTTGCTCGAACGCGGCGTCGTAGCCCGCGGCGCGCAGCCACCGCGCGAGCCCTCCCAGCATCGCGTCACAAAAGAACCGCGGCTCCACGAGGCTCAGATTGTATGCCGCGGGAGGCCGAGCGAAAGGGGGCACGATGTTCGGGCGCCCCCCGGGAGAGAGCGAAAAGCGGGGAGGCGGGCTCGGGCGCATTGACGAGCTTCGCCCCGTGCTCGACGAACATGGCAGCGCGCTCGGGCGGCATGCCAAAGGGCGCAGGCCTCCGGGGGAGCGCGGGCGAGCCGGGCGGAGCCCGAGGGGCGCGGAAGGGGAGGGCACATGAGAAAATCGAGGATCGGGGCCGCGTGGGCTCTCGGGCTGATGACCACGTCGTTCGTCGCAAGCACCGCGTCGGCCGAGGAACTCGCGCTCCGGCGCGTGATGCTGTCGACGGGCGGCGTCGGGTACTTCGAGCACGAAGCGCAGGTGTCGGGCGACGCCGAGCTCACGTTCGACGTGCGGCTCGATCAGGTGAGCGACGTGCTGAAGAGCCTGCTCGCGATGGATCCGCAAGGTCGGCTCGGGCAAGCGAGCCTGCCAGGGCGCGCGCCGCTGTCCGAGATCTTCCGGGATCTACCGTTCTCCCAGGAGGACCTGTCCTCCACGGCGTCGCTGCTCCGCGCGCTGCGAGGACAAATGCTGCGCGTGTCGGCGCACGGCTCGACGATGGAGGGGCGGCTCGTCTCGGTGACCGAGGAAAAAGTCTCGCTCGGCGAGGGGCAAGGCACGATCGTGCGCAACCGCGTGTCGTTGATGACGGCGACGGGCATGCGGCAGTTCGTGCTCGAAGAGGCGGACCAGATCGACATCGTGGACGCGCGGCTGCGCAGCCAGGTGGAGCAAGCGCTGGCCGCGATCGCAGAGCACGCCGCCGCAGATCGGCGCACGATCACGATCGACGTGCACGGGCAGGGAGAGCGGGCGGTGCGCGTGGGGTACGTGGTCGCCGCGCCGCTGTGGAAGTCGACGTATCGGCTCGTGCTGCCCGAGGGCGAGGGCAAGGCGAAGCTCGAAGGCTGGGCCTTGCTCGAGAACATGAGCGGGCAGGACTGGAACCACGTCGATCTGTCGGTGGCGTCGGGCAACCCCGTGACGCTGCGACAAGCGGTGTACGAAGCATATTTCGTGAATCGACCGGAGGTGCCGGTGGAGGTGCTCGGGCGAAGGCTCCCGCCGGTCGACGTGGGGGCCGTGCCGAAGGCCGAGGAGGCCGACGGAGCGGGCAGAGCAGGGCGCTTCATGCACGGCTTCATGCCCGCGCCCTCGGCCGCCGACGCGTTGATGCTCGAGTCGGAGTCGGCCGAAGGGGCGCCGGCGCCCGCGCCGTCGCCGATCGCCGAGCCCACCGAGGGCGCGACGCAGGTCGTCTTCCACTTCCCGGAACCCGTGGATCTGCCGCGAGGGCAATCGCTGCTCGTGCCGATCGTGAGCGAGTCGATCCCGATCGAGCGGGTGTCCTGGTATCGCTACGACGTCGACCCGAAGAATCCGCTCGCCTCGGTGCGGCTCAAGAACGACACGGAGACAGGGCTGCCGCCCGGGATCCTGTCGATCTACGAGAACGCGAAGGCAAACGAGCCGACCGCATTCGTCGGAGACGCGCGGCTCGGCGCGCTGCCCGCCGGGGAAGATCGGCTCGTGAGCTACGCCGTCGATCTCGACGTGCGCGTGGACCGCGAGGAAAAGTTCGCGCAGGTCGTGACCGGCGCAAAGATCGCGCGAGGCGTGCTGGAGGTGCGTCGCGTGGAGCGGCGCACGACGGACTACACGATCAAGGGCGCAGCAGACGAGGATCGTGTCCTCGTCGTGGAGCACCCGCGCATCCAGGGTTTTACGCTGGCAGCGCCAACAGAGGGCGTGATCGGCACGACGGACACGCACGTGCGAATCCGGCGTGAGGTTCCAGCCGGACAAACCGTGGTCGTGGAGGCCGTGCTGGAGCGGCCGATCGAGCAGAGCATCGTGATCGGGTCGATCACGGCGCAGGAGCTCGGGGTGCTGCTCTCTTCAACGGAGATGTCGCCGGCGGTGCGGGCAGCGCTGACGCACGTGGCGGAGCTCCAGAGGACACTCGCATCGCGGGAGCAAGCACTCGCGCTCCTGCGAACCGAGCGGCAAACGCTGGTGTCGGACCAGGACCGGCTGCGGAGGAACCTGGCATCGGCGCCCCAAGGGAGCGAGCTGCACACGCGGTACCTGACGGCACTCGCGTCGACCGAGGATCGGATCGGCGAGCTCGATCGGACGATCGACGCAGCAGAGGCGTCGGTGCGGGTCGCGCGTGACGAGCTCGCGGACTACATCGCGAACCTGTCGATCTGACGGAATCATCGGGAAGCGCCGCGCCGGGGCGCTGCCCCGGGCCCCGCGGGGGCTGTTCGCCCCTCGACCCGAACCAGGGCCAGCCCTGGACCTTTGGGGGAAGAACTGCGCGGTGCGCAGTTCTTCCCACAGGCCGGTGGCAAGACCATGGGGGGCGTTGTCGATCGAACCGTCAGCGCGGCTGTTTTGATGGGCAGGATCGTTCGTGGTCTTGACGCGGCCCGTTCGATGAACTGCGCATCGCGCAGTTCATCGACCTTCGGTCCAGCGCGGGCGCTGGTCCAGGTCCAGGAGCGGACAGCTCCTGGTGGGGCCTGGGGCAAAGCCCCAGCGAGGCGCCCCCAACCCCGCCGGCCTTGAAAGCTGCGCGCATTCTGGCGAACATGCGGTCCATGTTCGATGCGCAGAGGATCCTGGGCGCGCTGGTCTCGGATGGAATCGAAGACGGGAACTTCCGCGATTCCCGTCGTCGTCGGCGTGATCGCGACGAGGAGTACGAGCGCCGCGAGGACGACAGCGGGATCGGCGCGGGCACGTTGCTCGCGGGGGCGGCCGGCGTCGCTGCGGCGGGCGGGCTCGCGTACATGGCGTATCAGCACTTCAAGCAGCCGGCGGCGCCGGGGATGCCGGGGGCGCCGGGGATGCCGGCCATGCCGGGGGCGCCGGGGATGCACGGGATGCCGGGAGCGCCGGGGATGCCGGCCATGCCGGGGGCGCCTGCGCAGCAGCAAGGGTTTTTCAATCAATTGATGGGGTCGACGTCCGGGCCGATTCCGCCGGGGGCGCAGCAGGGGGGCGGCGCGACGAATTTCGGGGTGCCGGTTTACCACAACGATCCGTCGACGTGGGGGACGAGCGCGTCCGCGGCGCCGCAGGGACACGCGCCCTGGGGGAGCCCGCAGGGCGGCCCGGCGCAGCCGGCGCAGCCATGGGGAGCGCCGCCCAACGCGGGGCCGCCGCAAGCGGGCTGGGGTGGGCCTCCGCCGGCGCAACCGGCGCAGCCGCCCGCGCAATGGAACACGCAACCGAACGCGGCGCCGACGGCGCAATGGGGGGCTCCGCCGAACGCGGCGCCGCCTGCGCCCGCGCAGTGGAACGCGCAGCCGAGCACGACGCCGACGGCGCAATGGGGGGCTCCGCCCAACGCGGCGCCGCCCGCGCCCGCGCAGTGGAACGCGCAGCCGAGCACGACGCCGACGACGCAATGGGGGGCTCCGCCGAATGCGGCGCCGCCGTCGCCGACTGCACCGCCTGCGCAATGGGGAGCTCCACCGAATGCGGCTCCACCTGCGCCACCCGCGCAATGGGGAGCTCCACCGAATGCTGCGCCACCCGCGCCGCCCGCGCCGCCCGCGCCGCCCACGCAATGGGTGGCTCCGCCAAACCCGGTCGCCGCCGCACCCGTCGCGGCACCCGCGCCCGCCGCCCCGCCTGCACCCGCGCCTGCATTCGT
>NZ_JARZHH010000149.1 GCF_029946515.1 Polyangium sp. 6x1 | reverse complement strand
GATGAACTGCGCGATGCGCAGTTCATCGAACAGCCGGGGTCAAGACCACGAGCGGCGCTGCCCACCAAGACGGCAGCGCTGACGGTTCAACGGGCAACGCGGCCTGTGGGACGAACTGCGCATCGCGCAGTTCGTCCCCAAAAGGTCCAGGGCTGGCCCTGGTTCGGGTCGAGGGGCGAAGAGCCCCCGCGGGGTCCGGGGCGGCGCCCCGGCGCGGCGGCTTCAGCGCTTCGCTCAGGCGGGGCTCGGGGCTTTGGTTTCCGTGCCGGGCTCGGCGTCGGTTTCCGCGCGCGCTTGCTTGTTCTTGCGGCGCTGGTCGGCGGCCTTTTTCGCGTACTGGGAGCGGTATGCGCGGGTCTTGTGGAAGGCGGCCTGCACGGACGGGTCGCCGTGCTGCGCGGTGGCGTCGACGAATCCGCCGATACGGCTGATGTCGGCCTCACGCGCGTCCTCGTAGTAAAGCTCGCTCTCCTCGAGGACCTCCGCGAGCTTGAGGACATCCTTTTTGAGCGCTCGGATCTCATCGAGCGTGGCGGTCTTGTCGAGGATCTTCTGCCAGATGCCGGGGTGAATCCCGAGGGTCTCGCCGTACTGCGGGATGGCCTTCGAAAGCTCGTCGAAGACCTCTGGAAACCCGGGCTTCTCGCGCTGCGCGCCCATGAGCGTGCCATTGTCGAGGTCCACGAGCTTCGGGCGAACGCTGGTCACGTCGATGATGCTGGGGCCCATGTAAGGAGCGATGATGTCGTTCACGAAAACCTCCATGCCCGCACCCTCAGGGAAGGAGCGGGAGTCTTTGGGGTGAGGGCCACACGATAAGCAGGAGCCGGATGCTGTCATCGGCAGAATCTTGCTCTGTGAACGGCCGCGCGAAGGGCGAGGTCGCGAGAGGGGGCTCGCGTTCGAGCGAACGACGAGGGCTAGGACGCGAGAGGGGGCTCGCGTCCGAGCGAACGACGAGGGCTAGGACGCGAGAGGGGGCTCGCGTCCGAGCGAACGACGAGGGCTAGGACGCGAGAGGGGGTTCGCGTCCGAGCGAACGACGAGGGCTAGGAAGCGAGAGGGGCCCGCTCCCACGCGAACGCTGAGGGCCAGGACGCGATGGCGGCTTCGCTCGGACGCGAGGGCCGAGAGCGAAGGCGCGCTGTCCCTCCCCCACAAGGCTTTCGTCCTCTGAAAGGGTGTTCCATAGACGACGTCGGCTCCGGAGCCTCACCCCCGCCCCCCTCTCCGCGCGGCCTGAGCAGTGGTCTCATCTCGCTAAGTATGCGAAATCTTTAGCTCGATCACCAGAGTCGGGCTCAACAGTTTCGAGCCTTTCGAAAATGCGATAGATGGTCAGCCGCGCGGCGGAGAGGGGCGAAAGGCGCGGAACCGAGCCGGAAACTCCCTCCCTCTCCACCGCGTGTCGGCGGCCGTGAGGATGACGGCGAGGTATGCGTGGGGGCCCGTGCAGCTCCCATGAGGAGGTCTCCTCGGCAAACGAGGACTGCGTACGGCGTTTTCCTGGGCAGACTCTTCCCACACAGCCAGGCTTGCGCTAGGTTGCTCGCCAGAATGATTCCCAAATCTCTGCGGCCGGCGCTCTTCAGGGACCTGTGCTCCAAGATCGAGGCAACAAACTTCTTCCTGCCTAACGATTTCTCGTACGAGGAGACCAAGTTCAATAACAGCCTAGCGGGGATAATGGTCAAATACCTGGCCTCGCCGAATCTATGGTTTACCTTTTCGTTACCCACGGCATACACGACCTCCAAGGATGGCTACTCCTCTAAGCTGGTCGTTCATACCGTATCATCACCAGGCGAATTAGGTCCAACTCAGACGGATACCGTGGACGGGTGGGATGGACTTATTGCAAATTTTGCACTGTGGCTGCGCCGCGCCGAAATCGATCTGAAGGACGGAGCATTGGCTCGTGAGTTGGCTAAGCAGCGCGAAGTAATCGAGAACCTTGTTGCAGAGGTAGCCGCGAAGGCTGAGGGCTCAGAGGTATTCTTTACCCGCGAGGAAGTGCGACGTTACTCACAGCGCCTCGACGAACTCGAACAGAAATTGGCCGACGAGATAAGCAACAGTGCAGCGTCAAAGGAGAAGGTCAAGGAAGACATCGATCTCCTAAAAAAGGAGATCGATTCTCTGAAGAAGCAGCTCTCGACCCTGTCGAAAGTACAGTGGATGCGAGGCGCGTTCGGTCGCATGCTCAAATGGTTTAGCAAGCACGAAAATCGCGAACTCGTAGCCGACGCCACAAACGTCGCGCGGCATTTGCTAGGTCCCGGAAACGCCGAATGAACGGCCCCGAAGCCACGCGGCGGCGAGCCCCCGACTGCGGGGCCTGCGCCGACCACCAAGGGTACGCCACGAGTATCGAGCAAAACGCTGCGCAAGCAATGGGAGTCGGAAAACGGGCAGCGGTGGCCCAAAGACCCAAAGACCGGCCGAAACCAGGACGTCGCTCACAAGAAGCCGCTGGCCGATGGCGGCTCCAACGGCACCGACAACATAGAGCCAATGCCGCACAGTGAGCACGCTCGTCAACACAGCCGGGCCGGCGATTTCAAGAGATGGGGTGCCCGCGGGGCCGAAGGAAAATCAACGAAATGAACAATCACGCCGACCGCTCGAAGCTACAGCCGACAACGCAGATGCGCGGCGAGGACGACGACGAAACGAGAGAGCTGCAAGCAACACTTCAGGAAGCTCGCACGTACCTCGCCAGCTTCACGTGGTGCGCCGGCATCGAGGAAGAGTTCTTCGGCTTGGGTATCGGCGGGATTGTCGCGGTGTTCCTCTTCCGGATTCGACGGGTAGGTGCGACGGATGAGTGGCTGTGGGTCATCGCAGGTGACTTGCCGTCGGCCTATCTGGTCACCGATAGAGCTGCATCGCCGACACAAGCACTCGAGGTCTATTGCGAGCTGATGGAGGACTGGATTCGCGCTGTCCGGCGGGGCGGCAACCTTCGCGACGTATTTCCTGTGCAGGCAAACCCCAGTTCCGCAAATGCGGACCTGCTGGAGAAGCGCATTCTCTTCCTCCGAGGGAAGATCATTCCAGCGTTCGCATAGCGACGTAGCTTCGAAGCGGATTCAAGAAGGTCGGACAGGCTCAACGCAACGAGGGGAGCGACACGTGACACGCGATCGAGAAATAGCGGGAGCGATTTCCGATGGCATCAACTGCATCTATGCGTTCGTGACCGCGTTGCGGGCGGGCGCGTCGCCGACCCCGGTTCCTGAATGGCTAACGACCCTGCAGGAGATGGAGCGCGCTCTTGATGGTGTCATGGCGAAAGAGGTGATGACATCGATGGTTGTCGGTGAGGAAGAGCGCGACCGTGTACGCAGGGTGAGCGCACTGGTTGCTGATTGGATAGCCACGGGCGCGGCGCCCTCGGAGTTGCAGACGACGGCGGAGGCGGTCTTACGATTCTTTGGGCTTCGCATATGAGCACGGGGGCTCGGGCTCGACGCGGTTGAGCGCGCAGTGAGCTGACCGCTGCCGCTGGCACGTGCGACGTGGCCGACAGGGAAGTTGGAATCGCGCTGAAACGGGTCCCGCGCCCCACCCTCCGTTGCTAGGCTGCGCGTCACCTTGATCCCCCTGCCCTCCCTCTCCTGCCCTCGCTGCCGCGCCCCGGTCTCCCCGGGGGTGCCGTCCTGCGCCGGCTGTGGTGCCGTGCTCGCCGCTTCCGCCAGCGCGCCTTGGATGTATCCGCAGCTCCCGCCACGCATCGTCGGCCGATTCGACGAGACCATGGGCGTCGGCCTCTTGCTGGCTGGGCTGTTCACCCTCGGGATGTGCGTGCTCTTTTTACCGTTCTCTCCCATCGAGCCCGTGCGCGCCAAGAATCTGGTGCCGCTCGGACTCTTCGCGTTGCTGGGGATCAGCCTCGTCTGGGGCGGTGTGCAGTCCATCCGCGTCCAGCAGAAGAACAAGCAGGACGCGCTCCGGTTGCAGCGCGTCGGCGTTCCTTGCTGGGGGCGTGTGGTGACCAGCCGCCTCGGCCGCGTCGCGCGAAAAGTGGGCTTCCAGCGCTGGCTCGAGGTTCACCTCGAAGTGGACGCGTTCGTGGCGCCGGGCGCGTCGGGCGCACCGGGCGTCGCCGTTCCGCCGCCGGGATCGCTCCTGGCCTCGCGGGTGAAGGTGCACTGGTTCGTGTGCGACGCGCAGATGTTCTTCGTGCAGCCTGGTGGCTTCTGCGCGCTGCTCGTCGACCCCGCGCCCCCGCACACGGTGTACCTCGATGGATTCGCGACCGCCGAGGGGCACTTCGTCGCGACGATATGATCACGTCGTGAGGTCAGGGCTCAGGGGTCGCAATCCACGCGCACGCGAGCTTCTTCACCTTGCCTTTTGGCGCGTCGACCGCCCCGCCCTCGGCGCGCCGGCTGGCGAGATCGGCGCGCACGAATCGAACGTTGGACTCGTCGGACTCGTCGGACTCGTCTTTTCCTTCGAAATGGACGCTTGCGCGGCTGACGCAGGCGCCTCGTTCGGTCGCCCGGACATCGAACGTCGCCGACGTGGTGGCGCGCTCCTTGCCATCGATCAGCACGCGCAAGGACGGCTGGTTTGCGTGCAGCGTGAACCTCATCCCCGGGGCCCCCGCATTGCACGACGGCAGCCGTTCGAGCACGAGCGGCGTGGGGAGGCGCTTCCACGCGACACCGTCGAGCAGCGGCGGAACCGCGGGGCTCGTCCGGGGGATTGGCACGAGCCCGAAACGCTGAAATTTCCCTGCGAGCACGAGCAAGGGGACCCCCTCGGTGCTCGGCTCCCCGACGATCATCTGGGCGCGGTAATACAACTCGAAATTGGGCAATTGCGCGATCGGCACCATGGGCTTGCCCTCGAACCAGACGAAGAGCTGATGGGCCAGGATCCCGGCAATGGGCGCACCGGGCCCGCCGCCGAAGGCCACCCCGCGCAGGGAGGAGCCCCCGTGCATGAGCCGATCGTCGAGGATCCTCGTGTTGTGCACGAGCCCCGGCTCGAGCGCGCGCATGCGCAGGTGGTCCTCCCCAAACGTGCCCGACGGCAAGGACGCGTCTCCCACGATGACGCGGAACACTTCGCCCTTGCCCGTCGCGCTCAGGCGCACGAGAGCGCCCGCGTAGCTGTGGAGGTTGCGCGTGTCCCCGTAGTCGACATGCGCGCCATGGAAGCCGTCGCCCGCGTCCCCGTAGGCGTCGCGCGCGCCGCGGGAGACGCCGCCCGCGCCGCTGGGGACGTCGCCCTCGTCGCTCGGCTCGCTGAAGAGGCCGCTCACGTAGGCGATGGCCCGGCCGTCGCGCGAGGCAATGCCCGCGACGTGTGCGTCGCGGAGCTCCACCCGCATCGGCACGTCCTGCCCCGGCTTGTGGATGCGCCGGACACGCGTCACGTGGTCCTCGAAGGTGGGCGCGGCGCCTTGCCAGGTGCGGGGCCGGCTCCCGATCTCGCCGGGATCCAGCCAGCGAAGCAGCCAGCGGCGTGGCGGCTGGTCCCCCAGCGATTTCGGCTCGGGAGCGCCCTGCACGAACAGCGCCATTGCGCCCAGCGAATTCGCGACCTCGGGAGGGCTGTCGTCCTCGCCCGAGATGGCGACGGTATCCTCCTGGTCGATCATGCCGCCCTCCGGTGACAAGCCCGCAGGGAGTTTTACGTGGGTCAAGTCGGTCCACGTCTCGTCGCGCGGGGACAAACTGCTCGCCGCTGCGCCCGCGGCCCGGCAGGAGAGCGCATATCGCTTGCCTAGCGGCGGAGGCGGCGCCTCGGGCGTGATCGGCACCTCGGGCGGGTCCACGGGGGACGCCGCTTCGGCGCCCCACCCGAGGCGAAGGTGATCGCCGAGGATCGCGCCGATCTCACCCACGGCAAACGCTTTTTCAAAGCCGTGCTCCCACGCCATCGATAGGCGCACCGCGCCCGCGTCGCCGGGGACGAAGCTCCGCGCCTTGGGCTCCACGAGCATCGCGAGCACGCCTGGGGGCGCCGGGATCGGGCTCCAGGTCATCCCGCTGTCGGTCGACACGAGCACGCCTTGCTCCGTCAACGCAATGCCCTTGCCGCCATGAAGGCGCGCCGCGAACGCGCCCGGGATGCGCACGGCACGGGCCGCTCCGCCGTCGATGGGCTGGGCGACGGCGAAAACCCCCTCGTTGTCCCGAGCGAAGAAATGGAGCACGTGCGCGGCGTCCTCCTCGATGGGGCCGAAGGCCGAGAGCACGGGATGATCGAGCGGCGGGAGCGCTTCTTCTTTCTCGGATCCCGGGGTCACCACGACCACGTGCGGCGGCTCCTGCCCGGGTTTGGTTTTTTTCAGCAAGGCGACACGCCCGTCCGCGAGAGGGCCTGCGCTCTCGGGCACGTGCGAGGCGCCGAGCGAGACGCTGCGCCATTGCCCGCTCGCATGCCGCGCGGCGACGTCGACCGTTTGGGAGCCGGGAACGAAGGCCAGCACGCCGCCGCTCGGCGAGACGCGCAGCTCGGTCGCGGAGGGAGGGACAGCCTCTCGGGGCCCGAGCGAGAGCTTGCCGCCCTCGACCTTCCCCCGGAAGACGGAAGTGAGCGCGCTATGAAGCTGGTCGCGTGGTCTGCAGCCGACCCAGACATCACGCCCCGCGGATCGGAGGTCGCACCAAGGGGTGTTCTTGGGATCCACGCCGGGAATGGCGGCGACCACCGTCGCGGCCGCTGTCGCCAGATCGAAATGCAAGACGAGCCCGTTCCACGCGATCCACGCGCCGCCGTCGGGCGCCGCGACACCCGCGAGCGCCGCGGTCGCCATGGGATCGCGGTCGAGGTCGACGAGCTCGCCGAGCGGGATCGAAGCGCCGGGCGCCGGCAAAGCCTTGGGCGCCTCGATCGGCGCCGCCGCGCTGGGCGTTTCGGTTCCCTCTTCAATCCCATCGAGCTTGCCGGCCTTGATGTCGACTTCGTCCAAACTGCTGATATCGAGCACGACGCCCGACGGACGCTTGCTCCACGGCCGCTGCCAGGTCGCGCCTCCGTCCCGGGTCACCCAGGCGCCGGAGAGCACGAGGAGGGCCGCGCCGTGGAGCTCGTCCTCGAAGGCGACGCTCGACAGGGGAAAGTCGGGCAACGCCGGGGGCTGCGGCGTCTCTTTGCCATCCTCGACGGAGAAGAACCGGGTGGGGGCGAAGGGCATGTCGCTCGTGGCGACGACGACGAGCCCCGGCATCCCCTGAATGCTCGACACGGGCGTCCCAGGGGGCAGGAGCGGTCTGCCGGGGCCGAGGGGCTCGTCGAAGCGATAAACGGCGTCCCCTGCGCGTCCGACGAGGCGCGGCCCCTGCGCGGTCGGGACGACGAGGAGTTGATCGAGCGGCCGCGGCAAATCGTCCGTCTGCCAGTGGGACGCGCCATTCGCGGCGAGCAAGAGGCGCCGTCCCCCGACGAGCCGGAGCGTGCCACCCGCAACGGACACAGCTTGGTTCCGCTCCCCGGAGACGAGCCAGCGCCAAGGAGAAAGCGGAGGCGCCGGCGGCGGAGGCGTCTTCGCGACGATGTGGGGCGGAGGCGCCGGCGCAGGCGGCGCCGAGCACGCGGGGAGGACGGTCGCGTAAAGGATGGCCGCGGCGGAGAAGGAGCGGGCGTGCGAGGGCATGAATGGGGGCAACGTAGTCGAATTGCCCGGAAAAAGGGAGACGGAAGCGGCAGCGGTCGCTCAGGTACGTCGCTTAGATATCAACGTCGACGGCGGCGAAGAAGGAGACCGATGCCGACAAGCGCGAGCCATCCGGCATTCCCTGAGGAGCGCATGTCGACCGCGCATTGCCCTCCACCGCCACCGGGAGGAATCTCCACGCCGCCGCTTCCGCTTCCGCCGCCGCCGCCGCTTCCGCCGCTGCCGCCGCCGCCGCCGCCGCCGCCGCCGCCGCCGCTGCCGCCG
>NZ_JARZHH010000148.1 GCF_029946515.1 Polyangium sp. 6x1 | reverse complement strand
CAGCGGCGCCCGCAGCCCCGGCCGCCCCCGAGCCCGCTCCCGCCCCCGCCGAGCCCGCGGCGCCCCCGCCCGCGCCCGCGGCCGAGGCGAAGCCCGCCGAGCCGCCCAAGCCCGAGGTGAAGACCTCGAAGGGCGAGGCCGTGTATTACGACGCCAACGCCCGCGGGAGCTGTTCGCTCACGTTCGGCCGCGACGCCGCGGTGCTCTCGGCGCCGAATGCGGTCTACAACCAGATTCAGGCCTGCGGTCAGTGCCTCGAAATCACGGGCCCCGAGGGCACCGACGTCGTGATGGTCGCCGACCGCTGCAACGATTGCCCGCCGGATCGGCTGGTCATCAACAAACCCGCATTCTTGAAGATCGCCGGCACGAAGGTCGGCAAGGCCGAGGTCACGTGGAAACCCGTGCCCTGCGCGGTGCAAGGCAACCTGGAGCTGCGCTTCAAGAAGACGAGCTCGATCCACTGGACCTCGATCCAGGTGCGCAATCACCGCGTGCCCGTGAAGAGCGTTGCCTTCAAGCGCGGCGACGAATGGGTCGAGATGACGCGCTCGGACGATAACTATTTCACCGCGGCCAAAGGCGTCGGCTCGCAATCCGTGACGCTGCGGATCACCGGGGCGGACGGACAAACCGTCGAGGAGACGGTGGCGAAATGGAAGGACGGCGAGACCTACAAGGGGACCGCGCAGTTCAAATAGACCGCGCGATGCAGCGGAGCGGGCGTGGCGTTTCGTTCCAACCGACCGCCACGAACCGGTCCTCGCCCTACGTCACGGCTTGAAGCTCGTCACGGATGCTGAGCTCCTCCTCGCCACACGCGCTCGCGAAGAGCGCGGCGACGAGCAGGAGCCAGCGGCGCGAGGACCGGCTCGTCATGCGGCCATGTCACTTCGCCATCTGCCGGAGCACGTACTGGAGAATGCCGCCGTTCAGGTAGTAATCGGCCTCGTTCGGCGTATCGATGCGGGCCGTGACCGTGAAGGTCTTCTTGGTGCCGTCCGCCTTCGTCGCCACGACCTCGAGCTTCTTGAAGGGCGTGACGCCCTCGGCGATGCCCTTGATGTCGAAGGTCTCGCGGCCGTCGAGGCCGAGCGTCTGCGCGTCCTCGCCCGCGGCAAACTCGAGCGGGAGCACGCCCATGCCGACGAGGTTCGAGCGGTGGATGCGCTCGAAGCTCTTCGCGATGACCGCGCGCACGCCGAGCAGCTTCGTGCCCTTCGCCGCCCAGTCGCGCGAGGAGCCCGTGCCATACTCGGCGCCCGCGAGGATCACGAGCGGCACCTTCTCGTCGGCATACTTCATCGCCGCGTCGTAGATGCTGAGCTTGGTGCCCGCGGGCAGGTGGAGCGTGTTCGGGCCCTCTTCCCCGCCGAGCAGCGCATTCTTGATGCGGATGTTGGCGAAGGTGCCCCGCATCATGACCTCGTGGTTGCCACGCCGCGCGCCGTACGAGTTGAAGTCGGCCGGCTGGACGCCGTGCTCCATGAGGTAACGCGCCGCAGGGCTCGTCTTCGAGATGTTGCCCGCCGGCGAGATGTGGTCCGTCGTGACGCTGTCGCCGAGGAGCGCGAGGACGCGCGCCGAGACGATGTCCGTGATCGGCTGCGGCTGCTTGCCGAGGTTCTCGAAGAACGGCGGCTTGCGGACGTACGTGGACTTGTCGTCCCACGCGAAGGTCTTGCCCGCAGGGACGTTGAGCTTGCGCCACGCGACGTCGCCGACGAGGGCATTGTCGTACCGGGTCTTGAAGTGCTCGCTCTTCACGGCCGAGCGGATGGTGTCGCGGACTTCCTCCGAGGTCGGCCAGATGTCGCGGAGGTAGACGGGCGTGCCGTTGCGATCCTTGCCGATCGGCTCGGAGTACGGGTCCCAGTCCATGTCGCCGCGGAGCGCGTACGCGACGACGAGGGGCGGCGACATGAGGAAGTTCATGCGCACGCTCGGGTTGATGCGGCCCTCGAAGTTGCGGTTGCCGCTGAGGACGCTCGCCGCGACGAGGTCGCCCTTCTTGATGGCATCGACGATCGTGTCGGGAAGCGCGCCGGAGTTACCGATGCATGTGGTGCAGCCGTACCCGACGAGGTGGAAGCCGAGCGCCTCGAGGTACGGGAGCAAGCCGGACTCCTGGTAGTAGTCCGCGACGACCTGCGAGCCCGGCGCGCACGAGGTCTTCACCCAGGGTTTGACCGAGAGGCCCCGCTCGACGGCCTTCTTCGCGAGGAGCCCCGCCGCGAGCATGACGGCCGGGTTCGAGGTGTTCGTGCAGGAGGTGATCGCCGCGATGACGACCGAGCCATGGCGGAGGTTGTACGAGGTGTCGCCCTCTTCGACGGCGACGGGCTTCAGGATCTTGTCGCGAATGAGCATGCGCGCCGCGACGGCGTCGTCCGCGGGTTTGTCCGCGCTCGGCTCGTCACACCACTTCGCGACGGTGGCCGCGTCGATGTCGGCGAAGCTCTTCTCGAGCATCGACTGCAAGCTCTTGCGATACCCGGTGCGCGACGCGGCGAGGCGAATGCGATCCTGCGGGCGCTTGGGGCCGGCGATCGAGGGCTCGACGGCGCCGAGGTCGAGCTCGAGCGTGTCGCTGAAGACGGGGTCGGGCATGCCCTCGGTGCGGAAGATGCCTTGCTCCTTGCAGTAGGCCTCGACGAGCGCGACCTGCTCCTCGGAGCGGCCCGTGAAGCGCAGGAACGAGATGGTCTCGCCGTCGATCGGGAAGAAGCCGATCGTGGCGCCGTACTCGGGCGCCATGTTCGCGATGGTGGCGCGATCGGGGAGCGAGAGGGACGCGATGCCCGGGCCGTAGAACTCGACGAACTTGCCGACGACCTTCTTCTTGCGAAGCATCTCGGTGACGGTGAGGACGAGGTCGGTCGCCGTGGCGCCCTCGCGGAGGCTGCCCGTGAGCTTGAAGCCGACGACCTCGGGGACGAGCATGGTGACGGGCTGGCCGAGGAGCGCGGCCTCGGCCTCGATGCCGCCGACGCCCCAGCCGACGACGCCGAGGCCGTTGATCATGGTGGTGTGCGAGTCGGTGCCGACGAGGGTGTCGGGGAAGGCGCGGCCTTCGGCGTCGGTCATGACGGCGCGGGCGAGGTACTCGAGGTTGACCTGATGGCAGATGCCCGTGTCCGGCGGGACGACGCGGAAGTTCTCGAAGGCCTGCTGGCCCCAGCGGAGGAAGACGTACCGCTCTTCGTTGCGCTGGTACTCGAGGTCGGCGTTGCGGACGAGCGAGTCGCGGGTGCCGAAGTAGTTGACCTCGACCGAATGGTCGATGACGAGATCCGCCGGGGAGAGCGGGTTGATGCGGTTGGGATCGCCGCCCATGCCGGCGAAGGCTTCGCGCATGGCAGCGAGGTCGACGACGGCAGGGACGCCCGTGAAGTCCTGGAGGAGGACACGCGCGGGGTGGAAGGAGATCTCCTGGGAAGGCGCGGCCTTGGGATCCCAGCGGAGGACAGCCTCGACATGCTCCTTGCGGACGACGCGACCGTCCTCGTGACGGAGGAGGTTCTCGAGGAGGATGCGCAGGGAGACCGGGAGGCGCGCGAGGTCGGCGTCACTCGCGAGGGCCCTGAGGCGGTAGATCGTGTAGGACTTGCCGGAAACCGAGAGGGCGCTTTTTGCACCGAAGCTGTCTGCCATGGTCGTCACCTTGGGGAGCGGCACAGAGAGTGACAAGGGATCCGGAGGCCGCGCCGCGCGGCGGAAGGCTTCTCAGGAAAAAGGGCGGAGAGCAAGGGGGGAGCGCACGAAGGTGCGCGTCAGGTGTTTTGCCGGGGCGGCGTGGGCCTCGGGTCGATGGAGCGGCCCGGGCGGAGGGAGGACGCGGTGGCGGCGTGATGCGTCGGGCTACCGGCCCAGGAAGCGCATCAGGAAGGTGATGGGGTCGACGGAGACCTGGAGGCGGAGCTCGTTGTGGCCCGAGCCCGCGACGTTGCTGTAGATCCATTGATGGCCGATCTCGGCCGCGAGCCCGCCATTGTAAAGCATGAGGACGAGGCTCGTGCGGGGGCCGACCGCGAGGCCGCCGGCGACGTCGCCAATGACGAGCTTTTCGAGGACGCCGACCGAGGTCTGGTTCGTGCCGAAGAGGGGGCCGACGCCGACGGTGACGAAATGGCCGGGGCCCAGGGTGTCGTAGGAGTAACCCGCCTCGGTCCAGATGGACGTATACGAGGCGACGCCGGCCCGGAAGCCGAGGCCCGCGTCGAGGGCGAAGGCCGGTTTGGCCGAGCTTCCCGGGATGAAATGAAAGCTCGCGCCGGGGGAGACGCGCAGGGTGAGCTGGTGCTTCGGCTTGCGGGAATTCGTGCCGCTGTCGAGGTAGTTCGGCGAGCCGTACGCCGGAGCAGGCTGCGCGTACGGGTTCGGCTGCTGGTACGGGTAGGGCTGTTGATAAGGATAGGGCTGCTGGTACGGGTACGGTTGCTGGTAAGGAGCGGGCTGCCCGTACGGGTAAGGCTGTTGATAGGGGTAAGGCTGCGGAGGCGGATAATACTGCGCTTGGGCCAGGCTCGCGTGGAGGGTCGAGAGAAGGACGGTGGCCACAGCGAGGAGCTGCGTAGAAGTGCGCATCATGGCGGGATATCCCGAGGCGAAGGCGTTGGAAAGAGGGTCGCTTGTGTGTGACCCCGCCCTGTGCAAGCCGGAGGCCACCGCGGAAAAGGGCTCCGGGCCGCGGCGTTTGCCGCGGGAAGCGGGGACGCTGAGAACGGCCGTTTCCAGGCGGGCGTGGCCAGAACGTCAGGGGGCGGGGATACCAGGCAAGTGCTACGGGGCGCAGTAGCCGAATCCCGGGCCGAAAAGGCGCTCTTCCTTGCAATCGAGGCCCGTGGGGCAATCGGCGTCGTCGCGCTCGAGGCGGCAGATGGGGACGCGATCGCTGCTGCTACACGCGTCCGAGCACTCGACCGCCGTGTACCGGGAGGCGACCTCGTCCCACAAGCCGCAGCAGACGCCGCCGAGGTGCGCGCAGTCGTCCGGGCCGTCGCACGGGATCGGGAGCAAGAGGCAGGCATCCGCGGCCGTGCATGCGGGCGTGGGGGAATCCCCCTGCTCGACGCAGCAGACCTCGGAGGGTCCGCAGGTGTCGCTGCCGCAGCGGACTTCGTAGCCTTGTGCAGGGCCGCCGCCCGCGTGGCCCGTGGGCGGCTGGTAGTCGCCGAGCCAGCACGCGCTCGTCGCCGAGATGAGGCCGACCACCATCGAAGACAGAAGGATCCTCGTGCGCACCATGCCCGGCTAGGATGGCACGGCGAGGCGCGATCGCGAAGATCGGGAAGGGCCGTCGTGTCACGCTTTCGTGCGCGGCTTGCCCTTCGCCTCGGGCGCGCGCGTGAGGCCGTCGAGCAGGCGCCCATGCGCGAGGTCCGACGCGGCGCGTATGTCGGGCATGCCGAGCGTGGCGAATGCGCCCGACATGGCGAGCACCGCGAGGCCCTGGTGCATTGCAAAGACGGGGATCACGTAGGAGAGCGCCTCGCCTTCGCCGAAATACCCCGCGGCTTGCGCCTCCGCGATGTAACGATAGAGCAGGCCCAGGCTGCGCTCGCGGCCGTTCACGTGCGCCGGGTCGTTCGGGTCGGCGTCGGTGGAGAACATCGCCTGGAAATAACCAGGATGGTCCATCGCGAAGCGCACGTACGCGTGCGCGGCCGCGAGGAAACGCGCGCGGAGGTCCGGGCCCGCCGCCGTGAGCGCCGCGTCGACCGCATCCGCGAGGCGATGCGCCCCCTCGGCCGCGAGCGCCGTGAGCAGCGCCCGCTTGTCGGCGAAATGCCGGTACGGCGCGGCATGCGAGACGCCGACCCGGCGCGCGAGCTCGCGGAGCGTGAACCCCATCGGCCCACGCTCCTCGATGAGCGCGAGAGCGCCCTCCCGGAGCGCGCGAGGCAGATCCCCATGGTGGTACGGGCGAGGCGGGCGTCGAGGCACGGTCCGGAGTCTACCACGTCCGAGGCGGATGTTGACGATCGCAACATTCCATGTTGACGGTGGAAACTTTGGGATGTTGTCGTTGTCTACATGAGCGTGACCGGCCAGGAACCCCGGTCTCCGGAGGGAACCATCATGACGAGAGGAAACGAGAACGTGCTCGAGACCCGCCTGCTCGCGTCCGTCGCTCGCGTGCGCCCCATCGCGGAGGCCCACGCGGACGCGTCGAACGAGGGCACGACGCTGCATCCGACCGTGGTCGCCGCGATGAAGGAGGAGGGGCTGTTCGCGCTGGCCGCGCCGAAGGAGGTGGGCGGGCAAGGCGCAGACGGGCGGACGCAGTTCGTGGTGTACGAGGCGATGGCGCACGCGGATCCGTCCGCAGGGTGGTCGCTGATGATCGGGGCGATCATGAACGGAATGATGGGCGCGTATCTGCCCGAGGCCGCGACGCGGGAGATCTTCGCGAGGGGAATGACGACGTCGGCCGGGCTGCAGGTGCCGATGGGCAAGGCGCGGCGGGTGCGCGGTGGGTTCGAGGTGACGGGACGGTGGGGGTTCGGGAGCGGGATCCGGCACGCGGACTGGGTGTACACGGCCGCGGCAATCGAGGCGCCCGGGCAGGCCGGGCCGCCGTCGTTCGTGCAAATCGCGGTGCCCGCCGCGCGCGTGACGATCGAGGATACGTGGAACACGGCGTTCCTGCGCGGGAGCGGGAGCAACCATTACCGCATGGAGGCGCTGTTCGTGGAGGAGGCGTTCACGTGCTCCTACCCAGGGGCGGCGCGGAGGCGCGGTCAGGCGTATTTCGAGCTGCCGTTCATCGCGCTCGTGGCGCCCGGGCACATCGGCTTCGCGCTCGGCGTCGCGCGGCGGGCGCTCGAAGAGATCGCGATCGTCGCGCCGCGCCGGTTCAAGGCCTGGAACGGCGAGACGCTGGCCGCGCAATCGAGCTTCCGGGTGGAGCTCGGCCGAAAGCGCGCGGCCCTCGACGCGGCGCGGGCGCTCGCGCGTGAGGTGATCGAGCTGTCCATGCAAAGAGCCGAGGCAGGCGAGGCGCTGTCACCCGAGGATTGGGCCGCCGTGCGGGCCGCGACGACGTATACGACGGAGGTCGCCGCGGACGTGACGAGCTTTGCGTTCCGCGCGGGCGGGTCGAGCGCGATTTACACGGGGACCGTGCTCGAACGGTGCTTCCGGGACGTTCACGCGGCCGCGCAACACATCGCCGCGACGGACGACGCCTACGATTACGCGGCGCGCGTGAGGATGGGGGAAGCGCCGTTCAATCCGCTGCTCTTGCCGCGGGATTCGGCCTAGCAGGCTGTCGAGAGACGCCGCGAGCGCCCTGGAGCTAGGGAGGAGGACGCAGGAATACAGGCGTATTCCGAGGACGACGACCGACGATCCAGGGCGCGCAGCAAGTTTATCGACAGCCTGCTAGAAACCCGCGCCGAAGCTGATGTATCCGAACGGCAGGACGCCGAAGGACGTGGGGTCGTCGCCGAAGACGTTGAACCCCGGGCCCATGAGCGCCATCGCGCCGACGCGGAACTGAAAGCCAGCGCCGTCGACGGGGTGCAAGCGATACCCGACCATCACATTGCCATACGCGCCGATGCCCGAGCCCGAGGCGCTCGAGCCAAAGCTGTTCGACGCCGCCGCCGTTGCATACGTGACCGAGACGCCGCCGCCGACCTCGAGCGCGTGTTTGCCGCTGCGAACGCCGAGGTAGCTCGCCGTGATGGGGAAGGTCAAAAGGCTCGCGCTCGCGCTCGACGAGGCGCTGCCCTGAGAGACCGTCGCCCCGATCGAGATGTAGCTGACGCCGACGCGCACGCCGAGGTCGTCGATGACGCGGCGCTCGTAATTGAGCGAGTACCAGAGCCCGGCCCCGAGGCCCTCCGCGAAGACCGAGTTCGGCGCGGGTTTGTCCTTGGTGTCTTCTTCCTTGGGCTCGGGCTTGGCCGGCGCGGGCGCTGCCGGCGCGGCCGGCGCAGGGGCCGCCTCAGGCGCGGCGGGTTGCCCCTCGGGCGCGGGCGGCGCCGCCTGGCC
>NZ_JARZHH010000147.1 GCF_029946515.1 Polyangium sp. 6x1 | reverse complement strand
GGGCCGCCTGCCGAGCAGCGCGCCGCCCATCGCCACGGGCGGAGGCGGCGGCACCGATCCGCGCCGCGGGGCCGCCGCGGGCTGCGGCGCGGGCGCGGACGCCTGGGGCTGCTGGCGCCCGGGCAACGCGAACACGACCGATCCCTCTTGCCGCGGGGGCTGCGCCGTCCCGCCGCCGAGGCCTGGGGGCGTCCTCGTTCGGGTCCGGGCGGCGGGCGGCGGCGGCGTCGTCCCGGTGCCGGGCACCGTCATGCCGATGCGGTTGAAGAACGGATCGAGCTCGGCGATCGAGCCGAGCCTGCGCGGCCGGCTGTTGCCGCGGGCGAGCACGTCGTCGCGCGTCACCTTCCCGTCGTGGATCGCGCCCTGGAGCTCGCGCAGCGCGGTGAACTCGATCTCGCGCCCGTCGACGGTGCGTACGACCCACGTGTCGGGGACCGTCCCCACGGATGCGCGACGCACCTTGAACTGATGCCCGCAGGTCGTGCACTTGACCGACGTGCCGCGCTCGGAGACGAGGGCGTCGTCGAAGTCGTACACCGTGCCGCAGCGCTCGCAGGTGACTTCCATGGGGAACTTGGCAGCTTTCCTCTTTGTGTACCGGGACGCAATGGCCGCGCGGGCCGGCGCCGCGGCGCATCAGGCTCCCTACTTCTACCGCGCTTGCCCCGTCCGGCTCCACTCTTCGACGCGCTCGGCCCGTGGATCCTCCGCCCCCTGACTTTCGGATCCGGGACGCCACAGCCGATCGTGAACGCCCTTTCACGGTCCGACCCCACGCGCCACGCCTGCCCTCCTGCCTCCGAGGCGGATCCGCCGACAAAACCCCACGCGATCCCGCGGCCTTGTACGAGGCATGTCCCTTGCTACGCTCCGCCCGTTGCCCTGGCCGTCGTCAAGGCCCGGGAGGACTCTCTTCGCAGCATGGTCGGTGCTTTTCGGGAGACGGTATGAAGCGACTTTCTCTGCTGGGCTTCATCGGCATGATGACGGCGGCGCTCCTCGCAGGCTGTCCCATCTACGAAGACGACGGCGAGTGGAACGAAGGCCCCTGCACGTCCGGGGATTGCTCGAATCCGGGCTGCAGGGACGCGCGTGACTGCGGCCTGAACGAGACGTGCGGCACCGACAACGAGTGCCACCCGGGCGACTGCACGGTCTGGGGATGCTCCGAGGGCTTCGAGTGCGTCGTCGAGGGCATGACGGCGAGCTGCCAGCAAGGCAGCGGCGGGACGGGCGGCACGGGCGGCCAAGGCGGCGCGGGCGGCTCGGGCGCGGGTGGCGCGGGCGGCGGCGGCGGCTCGGTCACCTGGTGCGGTAACCCGGACGACTGCGCCATGGGCGAGACGTGCGGGCCCGACGGCACGTGCCAGCCGGGCACCTGCGACGTCGTCGGCTGCATCTACGGCTACGCATGCGAGGCCTCGCAGTGCGTCCCGCAGAACCCCGCGGCGTGCGGCACGGACGCCGACTGCAGCGGGCTCGGCGCGGGCTACGCGTGCGTGAGCGGCGTCTGCACCGCGCCCGCGGATCAGTGCACGGACCAGACCCAGTGCCCCTCGAACAACAAGTGCGTCGACGGCAAATGCACCCCGTCGTGCAACGACAACGCCGACTGCGACGGCGGCTACACCTGCGACCCGGTCCTCGGCGTCTGCACCGTGCCGGCCGAGCCGTGCACCATCACGAACGACTGCGGCTCGTCCGATCAGGTCTGCGTCGACGGCGCGTGCGTCCCGCGCAGCGACATGGGCATGTGCCCGCCGGGCGACGTCTGGGTGGAGAACGGCTGCATCCCGAACCAGACGGCCGCGTTCTACTGCAACCAGGATGGCGTGCAGGACGCCTGCGCCGTGGGCTCCGTCTGCCTGCACCACGCCTGCTACATCTCGTGCGCTCCGCCGAACGACACCGCCTGCAACAACTTGCCGTCGTTCGACGTCTGCAAGACCGTCTCGACGATGTCCGGCGACCACCAGGTCTGCGGCTCGAACGATAACCTCGGCAACGAGTGCGATCCCACGGCCGGGCTCGCCTGCGCCTCGGGCAAGATCTGCATCGACGGCTTCTGCAAATAGCTCCTCGCGTTCTCGCATCCTCCCCGCGCACGGCGCCGCGGACATCCTCGCGGCGCCGTGTGCGCTCCCCCTGCCCGCTCCCGCCGTGGCATGCGCGCTGCCTGGCCCTCCCGCGCGGATTCGATCGAGCGCTCACGTGGTCCCTCGCCCCGCTCGGGGCTCCCAGGTCGCCCGCGGCGACACGGGCTTTGGGCCCCACGTGAGGCTCCGATCCATCCCCGACGGAGAGCCTACACGATGAAGAACTACGGTTTCCTCCAGCGTTTGTCGGAATCGTTCCCTTACGAGCGCAGGACCGCGGCGAGCTGGCTCGTGCCAGCGTCGATCGGGGTCGGCATCGGCGTGGCCCTCGGCGTGGGCATCGGCCTGCTCTACGCGCCGCGCACGGGCGAAGAGACCCGGGAGCGGCTCCGCCAGGGCGCCGATCGGGTCAAGGACCGCGCGCGCTTCGCCGCCGGACGCGTCCGGGGCGAGCTCGAGTCGGCCGCGAGCCAGATCCGCGAGCGCTCGTTCGCCACGTCGAACGAGGTGGGCCAGAGCCGCTAGCGCCGAGGCGCGCGCCGGCGCTCGCGGCGCGTTCCTCACACCTCCGTGCGAACCGTGTACGCGCTGCGTGCACGGTTTGCACGCTTTGGGGCCTGACGGCTCCTGCGCGGTTCGTCCGCGCGAAAGTCCAGGCGAACCTGCGCCCTCGCGCGGCGGAAGATCCACCATGAAACACGAGATCCTCATCGCTTTCTTCTTCGAACGCGCGCACGCGGACGGCGCGCTCGCCGAGCTCGCCGGGCTCGGCGTCCTGCCCGGCGACGTCAGCGTCATCCCCAAGCACGTCGGCCATCGAGGCGACCTCGGCCTCCACCTCGGCAGCAAGGCCTCCGAGGGCGCCGCGATCGGCGCCGCGATGGGCGGCCTGCTCGGCGCGATCGTGGGCGCGCTCGGCGCCGCGGGCTCGCTCGTCGTGCCTGCGACGGGCTCCGTCTTCGCGGGCCCCGTCGTCGCTGCGGCGGCGGGCGCCGGCGTCATCGGCGCGCTCGGCGTGGCTCTTGGTGGGATCCTGGGGGCGCGCTTCCCGGCGTTCGAGGCGCGCTTGCTCGACGACGCCGTCGGCATGGGCGGTTCGCTCGTCGCGGTCCGCGCCTCGCCTGCGGCGGCGGGCGCCGTCGAGCGCCTCTTCGCGGCGCGCGGCGCGAGCTTCGTGCGACGGCAGGAGACCGTGCCTTAAAGCATGTTGGGTCCCGAGGGGGACGGCTCGCGTCCCCCTCGCGTTCGGGCGGTCAGCGCGCCCCGGCGTTGCCGATCCGCTCGGCGAGCCCGTGCTCGAACCCGGCCAGCGTCTCCTCCACCGTCGCGCGGAAGTACCGCCGCGCCACGAAGAGCGCCCCTGCGCCGAGCAGCCGCGGCGTCAGCCCGCCGCCGAGCAGGAAGCCCACGGCGACGGCGCCTGCGAGCGCCGCGTGCGGGTTTGCCCGCGCCACGTTGCTCACCATCGTGAGCACCTCGTTCGGATCGACCCCCCCGAGCGCTGTGAGGGGACCACGGTCCGCCCCTTGTTCCGTCGCGCCGCTTTGCCCCGCTTGTCTCTCGCCAACCATGAGCCCCTCCCTTCTATCCCTGACGCGTCATCACGCGGCCGAGCACGTACCCGAACGCGAGCGCCACGCCGAGCGCGACGAGCGGCCGCTCCTCGACGAAGGCGACCAGCTTGTCGTCGGCACGTTTTACCTGACGAACCATCCGCGCTGTCCCGCTCGCGTGACCGTTGAGGTGCGCGCCGCCCATTTCCGACTTGTGAGGATCTTCGTGCATCGCCTCGCGCTCCCCAGCAACGGGCGCGCCACGCGGCCTGAGCAAGGCCCGCACGGTCGAGGCGCGAGATCACGCGTCGAGCGGGATGCAAAGCCGACAGATCGTCCCCTCGCCCTCCACGCTCTCGACCGACAAACGGCCTCGGCAGAGCGTCGCGAGGTGGTGTGCCAGGTACAGACCTACACCCAGCCCGCGATACAGGTAGCTCGGCGCGTTGGAACCCCGATAGAACTTCGTGAACACCTGGTTCAGCTCGCGCGCCGGGATGCCGATCCCCCGGTCCTCCACGACCACCGTCGCGTTCGCCCGGTCCTCGGAGATCACCCGCACGCAAATCGGCGCCTCGGGCGGCGAGTACTTCACCGCGTTCTCCACGAGCGACGCCACGATCTGCTCCACCCGCTCCGGATCGCACCGCACGCGCACCGGCGAGGCGGGCTCGTGAAGCGTGAACGTCCGCGACTCCAGCATCAGCCGCGCCTCGCCGACCGCCCGCCGCACCGGGTCTCGAAGGTCGAACGACAGCGCGGCCACGTGGAGCGATCCGTCCTCGATACGGGGCATGTCCACGAGCAGCGCGTCGATCAAGCGGCCCAGCCTGCGCGCCTGCCGCATCGTCCGCGGGAACGTGTCGGGCGGCACGCTCGTCCCTCGTTCGAGCGCCCGCGCGAGCGTCATGAGCGAGACCTCCAGCGGTAAGAGCGGGCTTTTCAGTTGATGCGCGATCAGCGCGAAGAACGTCCGGAGCTCGAGCCGCGCGTCCTCTTCGGCGGCCTCGTGGCTCGCTCGCTCCTGCGCGAGGCGCTCGTTTTCCCGGCGGAGACGCGTGTTCTCCTCCTGGGCCTCGGCGAGCCTCGCTGCGAGCGCCTCGTAGCTCGGCTCAATGCGGCGGACGGCTTTCATCGTGGTTCCCTCGATGGGCCGGGGCCGCCACGCTCTTGCCCTCCGGCCAGTGCCTCGGGAGCACCAGCGAGAAGGCGCTCCCTCGCCCCACCTCGCTCGCGACCGTCAAGGTCCCGTGCAGCTGCGTCGCGATGCCTTGCGCGAGGTAGAGCCCGACGCCGAGCCCGCTCGCCGTGTTCGGCACGTTCGAGCCGCGGTAGAACTTGCCGAACACACTGGCCTGCTCCGCCGCCGGGATCCCGATCCCCTGATCGAT
The DNA here is from genome assembly GCF_029946515.1 of Polyangium sp. 6x1. Lineage (GTDB taxonomy): Bacteria > Myxococcota_A > Polyangia > Polyangiales > Polyangiaceae > Polyangium. Next base: position 3,379 of record NZ_JARZHH010000147.1, on the reverse strand, counting down.
CACGCGCACCCGCACGCGCGACTCCGTCCCCTCGACCTCCACCGTCACGAGGCGCTGCCGCCCCGAGTACTTCATCGCGTTGTCGATCAGGCTGATCAGGATCTGGTGCACCCGATCCGGATCGGACGTCACGAGCACCCCGTCGCCGGGCCCGTGGTACTCGAGCCGCTGCGTCGGCGCGGCCGCGCGGAAATCCTCCACCACGTCGCGCGTGAAGACCGCGAGGTCGAAGGCCGACACGTGCACCTCCAGCATCCCTCGCTCGATCGCCGCGGCGTCGCTCAGGATCGCGTCCACGAGCCGCCCGAGCCGCAGCGTTTGCCGCAGCGCGCGCGCCATCGTCCCGTCGGGCGGCGTTTTTCCGACGGCGAGCGCGCGCTCGATCGTCCGGAGCGAGTTCAGCACCGGCTGGATCGGCGCGCGGAGCTGGTGCGCGGCCATCGACAGGAACGACTCGCGCTCGGCGGCGAGCAGCTTCGTCGTGACCGAACGATCACTCGCCGACAGGTCCCGCACGAAGGCCGTCGCGAACGTCGAGATCCCGGACGGCACGAGCGAGACCTCGAGCGGCACGTCCGTCCCGTCCTTTCGATGTCCGATGGCTCGCTCCGGCGCCATCGTCGCCCAGTGATGATCTCCCCCTCCCGGGAGCGCCACGAGCTCGGGGAACGACGCTCCGACGAGCTCCCCGGGCGAGCGCCCGAGGAGGCGCTCCGCCGCGGGATTGGCGTACACGATCCGCCCACGTTCGTCCGCGCAGACGACCCCGTCGGGCGCCCGCGCGATCACCTCGGTCCAATCGATCGTCGTCTCCTGCACGGTGCCACCTTGCGTTCGTCGACGGGGGCTTCATTAGGGACGGAGGGGGCCATTGCCAGTGGGGGGCACGAAATTGGGAAAGCGCTCACGACCGACCGTTCTGATCGTCGACGACGACGACGAGATTCGTTATTCGATGCGCAACCTCCTGGTCGTATCGGACTTCGACGTCTTGCTCGCCGCTGACGGCGTGGAGGCCCTCAAGCTGCTCGAGCGCCATCACGTCGACGCGCTCGTCATCGATTTGATGATGCCGCGCCTCGACGGCGTGGGCGTCCTCCGGGCGCTGCTCGGAAAACCTGCGGAGGAGCGGCCCGGCGTGGTCATCGTCGTCTCGGCGCACGTCGAGCTCCGCCGGCGCATCATGGGCCTCGACGTCCGCCGCGTCTTCCCCAAGCCCTTCGACGCGCTCGCCCTCGTGAACGAGCTCTCGTCCGCGTTCAGCGCCGAATCGACGAGGGACAAACCGTCCGAGCCGACCCTCGTCGCCGTCCCCCGCGGACACGAAGGGCGCCCGAGTTGACCCGGACGCCCCCCGATTTTCCCGACGTTCTTCGATAACGATCGATGCCTCAGCCTCCTTCGTCCGAGGTGCCGATCCGTTTCCGGATCGTGTCCTCGATCATTTCCCGGACAACCTGCCACAGCGCTTCCTGGTTCGGGCAGGCCGCGAGCGGCCCGAGCGGGATCTGGAATCCGCCTTTGCCGCGCCGCCCGCCGCCGTAGGGCATCCCGAGCGGGCCGATGCCGAACGCGTCGCGCAGCCACGTCGCCGGATCCAGCGACGCGTCCGTCGTGCGGAGCGAGCCGTCGATCCACCCCTCCACCAGGCCGAACGTGATCGCCGTCTTGATCCCCTCGCGCCGGAGGAGGAAGTCGGCGGCTTGCCCGATCGCGTCCCGGTCCTGCGAGCGCACCTGCCCCACGCCCGCGAAGACCCACGTCCCCTCGACCTGCATCCCCTCGAGCGCCCGCCGCATGATCCGCATCGAGCTCGACGGGATCGCGTACCGCGACAGCGCGCTCAGCACGTCCGTGTCGACGAGCTCGATGATGCTCGCGAGCGCCCGCAGATCGTCGGCGGCCGCGTGGAGCAGATCATCCGTGTCGCTCCGGATCCCGTAGGCCAGCGCGGTCGCGAGCCTCGTCGCGATCGAGCCATTTTCCAGGACCCGCGTCGGCGCCTCGATCACGTACTCTGTGTAGATCGTGCTCGCCGCGCCCACGCCGAGCCGGATGTCCACGAAATCCGCGGTCGGTTTTCCCACAATGGCGTGATGATCCACGATGGAGACGCAGGGCAGCCCTGCGCTCCTCGGCAGCTCGATCGAGTTCGCGTCGACGAGGCTCAACGCGCTGTACCGATCGAGGTCTTCCGGCGCGGTCACGCGGACGAGCGGGAGATCGAGCAAGTTCACCATCGCCCGATTTTCCGCTCGGCTCACGAGCGGCAAATGGGCGATGTCGCACTCGATGCCCACGCTCGCGGCGAGCCTTTGATGGGCCCACGCGCTCGCCAGGCTGTCGGGGTCCGGGTATCCCCGGATGACGACGACGTGCCTGCCTTCGTGCTTTCGCAGCGCCTCGAGGAGCTGTCCAACTCGGCTCTCGGCTCCGTCCACGCGCCGCGGCCCGCGCAGATCCGGAAGGTGTGGGCTGCTGCTACGGTCGGGTTCGATCCGCAACGCTTCTTGATGGTTCACCGTCTTGCCCCGGAGGTGCGGGCCTGATGCCGCACGGTCCGCCACCCACGAAAGCAATCCGCGCGCCCATCCCGCAGCCGGACCGTCCCGTACGAACGGGAATGGGCGGATGGTCGGACCGACTCAGAGCTTGAACATGGCCATGGCCGTTTCGCCCGGACGAACGGTCACGCTCTTCGACTTCGCGGCGCCGCTCGAGGGCTTGCACGTCACGGAGTAGGTGCCGGCCTTCAGCGACAAACGCAGCGACGACGACTTGCCCTTCGAGGCCCCGTTCACGGTGAACGAGCACGGACCACCGACGGCCACGGCCACGAGCGTCCCGTTCGCCGCGGCCGGAGCCGGCGCGGGCGTCGGGGCCTTGCTCGCGCCCTCGGACGCGCCGGCGCTGCCACCCTTCGGCGCTTCGTCCCCACCCGAGGGCGGCGGCGTGGCGGCCGCGACGGCGGACGCGGAGGCCGCGGGCGGCTCGGCGGACGCGGCCGCGGAGGCGCTCTCGGCGGGCGGGGGCGCAGCCGAGGGAGCGGGCGTGGCGACGGGCGGAGGCGCGGCGACGGCGGACGGAGCGGGCGTGGCGACGGGCGGAGGCGTGGCGACGGCGATGGGCCCGTTCTCCTGGGACTGCGTCGTCGTCGTGGCGGTCGGCTCGCCTTGCTTGCGCAGGAGCATGACCATGAGCACGGCGATGCCGAGCAGGCCGACCGCGCAGAACGCGAGCAGCACGCGGATGAGGCGCGCGTTGTCGGGTGCGGCGGGCGCGGGCGCAGGCGTGGCCACCGGCGCAGGCGCGGGCGCCGCGGCGGGCGCGGATGCGGGCGCCGATGCGGGCGCGGCGACGGACGCAGGCGCGGGTGCAG
>NZ_JARZHH010000146.1 GCF_029946515.1 Polyangium sp. 6x1 | reverse complement strand
GGCGGGGGCGCGGGCGGCGCGCCGGGGCCACCCATCATGGACGGGGGCGGCGCGGGCGGCGCGCCAAGCATCGGCGGCGGCGCGGGCGGCTGTGCCGGGGCGCCGACCATCGGGGGCGGTGCGGGTGGCATGCCGGCGCCGATCGGGGCCGAGCTGTACGCCGCGGGCATCGAGACGCCGGTGGTGGGGCCCGGGGCCGGCGGGTAGCCCGGCGGCGGCGACGGCGGCGGCGCGGGGATCCCGGGCGTCGACATCGGGCTGCCGCTCCCCGGGGCCGACTCGCTGCGGACCGCGCCGGGGAACGGTGTACGCGGGCTGTAGCTACGCTGCCGCGCGTACTGCTTCATCGACTCATTGATGAGGTAGTCGATCGAGCACTCCAGCTCGCGTGCCATCTGTTCGAACGTCTCCCAGAGGACGTCGCGGCACTGGAATGACCTTGCGCTCTTCTTGTTCGGGTCCGACATTGTTCCCTGATCGTCGTCGATGGTTCCGGGGCCGTCCTGAGGATCCGGAATGCCGATCCTCCGAGATGTCGACCTGCACGCTCTACGAAGGCTGCTCGTCGATGCGTGCGGTGCCGCTCATTTCTTTTGCTCCTTGGCAGCTTCGGGCTTGCGCTCTTTCATGGCCGGCACGACGCAGTGGCGGACGAACTCGCCGATCGTCTTGATCTCTTTCTGCTCGCGCTCCGGGCTGCCCTCTTTCGGGACATCGCAGACCCATTTGCAATCGGGGTCGCTGTCGCACTTCGGGGCCCTGCCTTCGTCCGTCTCCAGCGAGGACAGGGCGGATACGTCCGCCGACGTGCCGTACGTGAAATAATACGCGATCGCAGTCGTCCGCGCTGCGGGTGATCCAGCGCCGAAGTATTTCTTCAGCGCGTCGAGGGGCGTGCCCTCCTTGAGCTCGCCCATATAAGCGCCATACGTGAGCGCCTCGCCGAGGGCGAAGTTTTTGTCGTCCGGCAGCTTCCCGAGGAACTCGCCCACGTCCTTCACCGTCGACATTTTCAGCACCGTCGTCGCGGCGGCGCGGCGCACCTTCCACTTGTCGGTCTTGAACAGGGCGTAGAGCTTCTCGACGACGGCGTCGCGCGGCAGCTCGCCGATGCGGCGGAAGGCTTGATCCAGCACCACGTCGGGCGCGTCGCTGCCCGCGATCTCGAGGATCCGCTTGACGTCGTCGGGGTTGTCCTTCTTGAGGTGCCCTTCGAGCGCGGCGAGCGCGGTTTGCCTTCGTTTCTCGCTCTGATCCTTGCGCGCCGCGAAGCCAAGCAGGTGCTCGACCACGGGCCTCTGGCCGACCCTGCGCATCGAGGCGAAGACCTTGATGAGCTCGTCGTCCTGGAGCGACTCCGTCTGCTTCTTGAACTGCTCCTCGGTCGGCGTGAGCTTCTGCGCCGCGTTCGAGTCCTTGAGCTCGAGCGTGCGCACCTTCGTCCAGTCGTCCGAGAGGATCCACTTCGCGACCTCGACGAGCGCCGCCGACGCGCCTTCCTTCGTCTTCGCGTCGCCGAGCTCCGCCACGAGCGAGGCCATGGAGTCGAGCTTGCGCGCGTCCTTCGTCATGAGCTTCGGCAGCCCGACGACGGCTTCCGCCCCGATCACGCGCAGGAGCTGCTCCATCCCGTAGGCCTGGCCGCGCGCTTCGAGGCGACGTTCGAAGTCCGCCATCGCCCACTCGACGAGCGCGCCGCGCAGCGTCTGCTTCAGGCCTTCGTCCGTGAGGAGCGGCGGCTTGTCCGCGACGAGCATCGCGTAAGCTGCGTCCTTGTACGGAAACGATCCGTCCGCGGGCGCCGGCTGTCCCGGCTGGGCGACGGGCGGCGGGCGCTTCAGCTCCACGATGATCGAGGAGACGAGCTGCGACACGATCGGCGCTTGCGCCTCGACGCGCAGGCCCGAGAGCACGTCGACGAGGCTGCCTTTGCAGGCCTCGTTCTCCGGCGGATCCTCGCCGTCGATCTGGGTGAAGGCGAGGCGCCTGCCGGATCGCGGCTTCATGCGGATCAGCGCGAGCGCGCTCTCGACGCGGAGCGAGGTGTCGTACTTGTCGTACAGCAGCACGGCGCAGAGCTTTTTGGGGCCGTGGGCCGTGTTTTCCCAGCGGTGGATGTCGTTGTCGTCGACGCGGCAACCGCTCGACACGAGCCCCATGCCCAAGGCCACGAGGCACGTCGCGAGAACCCTCGCGGTCTTGGGTCGCGGCCCTGCTCCATCAACGCTTCGCATGCTGTCCTTGGGAATGGCGGCGATGGTACCGCTCGGGGCGTCCCAGGCTCAAAGAATTTCGGGTCCTTAACAAAGGCGCGCCTTCGCCGCGCCGCGCCGATGAAAAGGAACCTCCGTGCTCCCGAACACGAATTCGGCGCGTCTCGCCGGCTTCGCCTCCAGGGACTTGCATAGAAGGAAGAGTGGGAATATGTAGGCAAGGTAGGTTCAGGTAGGCCATGACCGTTCCCCTCTTCGCTCCGCGTCGTGTGCAGACCGCCCCCGGTCCCGGTGAAACTGTTTCGTCGCCCACGAAAAAGCCACGTGGGGGCGGAGGCCGGGGGGGCGAGGGCGAGGGTGCGTCCGCGGCGACGGCCGCGTCGGCGCGCCACACGTATGCGCGGGAGGCGGCGGCGCTCGTGCTGCTCGCGTCCGCGCTTTACACGTCGCTCGCGCTGGCTTCGTTCCGAGGAGATCCGCTGCGTCCGGAGGTCGTGGGGCCGGACTGGGTCGGGCCCGTGGGCGCGGCGTTCGCGGAGTTCTTCGCGAGCACGGTGGGCGTCGTCGCGTGGGCGCTTCCGATCGAGCTCGTGGCGCTGTCGGCGCCGCTGCTCGGGGGCAGGCCGTCGCGCGCGAGCGTGCAGCGGTTCGGCGGCGACATCGTGGTCGTGGTGATCCTGGCGGCGCTCGCGCACGTGGCGTTCCCGATCGCCACGTCGTTCGGCGCGATGCCGCTCGGCGGCGCCGTGGGCGAGCTCTTCGGCGAGGTGATGCGATCGCTGTTCTCGGCGATCGGCTCGTACATCATCGGCCTCACGGTCGTGTCGTTGATCCTGGTCCAGCGCGCGACGTTCTCGTTCATCGAGCTCGTGGCGCGCATGCGGCGATCGCTCGAGACGGCCGGCGAGAAGGGCGCGTTCGGCCTGCGCGCGCTCGCGTCGGCATGGCAGAAGGCGCGCGAGATCGAGCGCGCGAGCACGAAGGACGAGAAGGCCGAGCGCGCGGCGGACGCGAAGATCGTGGCGACGCCCGCGGCGGACGCGATCATCGCGGCGCTGACGGCCGGCGACGACGGCGACGAGATCAAGAAGGAAGCGACGCCCGACGCGATGAACGTGGTGATCGCGAAGGGCGCGTCCGAGCCGGCGCTTTCGGGCGCGTGGAACGACGGCGGCGTGATCGCGAGCGCGCTCGTGGAGGCGGATGCGCCGAAGCCGCAGCAGCGCAAGCGGCGCGCGCAGGCCGGAAAGGCCGCGGCTGCGTCGGGGGACGAGGAGGCGAAGGAGAACGCGGCGCCGGCGGCGGTGATCGTGACGAACACGGCGGCGGCTCCGATCGAGGCGGCGCGAACGATCACGCCTGCGGCGACGGCTGCGCCTGCACCTTCGGCGATTGCGCCTGTTGCGCCTGCTGCGCCCGCTGCGATCGCGCCTGCCCCCATCGCGCCTGCTGCGCCTGTCGCGCCCGCTGCGCCTCTGCCCGCGCCGATCGTTTCGACCGTCAAGGAATCGTCGGGCCCCGCGATCTTCGCGCCGCCCGCGGATCCCGTGGCGATCGTGGCCGTCTCCGACATGGCCGCGGGCGAGTCGTTCTTCGACGCTGCCGCCACGCCGACGCCGCCCGTCGCTCCGCCGAAGGCACAAGCGCCCAAGGCGATCACGAAGGCGCGCACGATCGAGCCGAAGACGCCGCCCGCGCCTCCGCCTCCGCCGCCCACGCCCACGCCCGAGCCTGCGGTCGTGGACGAGGTCGACGACGACGAGGAGGAAACGGACGAAACGGTCGACGAGGACGAGCGCTACTTCGAACGCGAAGCGCCCGTGAGCGAGGACGAGCCGGAAGAGGCGATCGACGAGAGCCCGATCGCGCCTGCAAGGGTCGAGGCGCCGAAGCTCGCCGCCAAGCCTGTGACGCCCCCGAGCGCCGTCGCGCCGGCCAAGCCCATCGCGCCCGTCGCGGTCGCCGCGCCTGTCGCGCCCGCGCCGCAGCCGGCCGCGCGCGCGCCCGAGGTCGTCAAGGTCGTGCCTGCCGTGGGCAAGGGCTTCCGCTTGCCCACGACGGACATGCTCGAGCCGCCTTCGCCCGGCGATCGCTTCGACATCGACGAAGACCAGCTCCGCGAGAGCGCCGCGCTCCTCGAAAAGACGCTCGCGGACTACGGCGTGAGCGGCAAGGTCGAGGAGATCCACCCGGGCCCGACCGTCACCACGTTCGAGGTCGCGCCGGCCGCGGGCACGAAGGTCTCGAAGGTCGCGAGCCTCGCCGACGACCTCGCGCTCGGCCTCTCGCGCAAGGTGCGCATCATCGCGCCGATCCCGGGCAAGAACCGCATCGGCTTCGAGCTGCCGAACGAGCGACGCATGCCCGTCTCGCTGCGCGAGCTCGTCGAGGATCGCCGCTTCCAGGAGATGAAGGCGCCGCTGCCTTGCGTGCTCGGCCGCGACATCATCGGCGCGCCCTACTTCGCCGACCTCGCGTCCATGCCGCACGTGATCGTCGCGGGCGCGACCGGCGCGGGCAAGAGCGTCGGGCTCAACGTCATGCTCGTGAGCTTGCTCTTCCGCAAGACGCCGGACGAGCTGCGCATGCTCATGATCGATCCGAAGGTCGTCGAGCTCGCGCCCTTCGATCGCATCCCGCACATGCTGCTTCCGGTCGTGACGGACATGAAGCAGGCGGCGAACGCGCTCAAGTGGGCCGTCGACGAGATGGAGCGGCGCTACCAGCTCTTCGCGAACGCGGGCACGAAGAACATCGGCACGTACAACGCGTGGGTCGAGAAGGTGCAGCGCGGCGAGGCCAAGCCCCCGCGGCCGAAGAAGGTCGCCGCGATCTCGGTCGACGGGCTCGAGGTCGAGGTCGACGCCGCGAAGGACGGAACCGACGTGGCCTTGCCGGAGAAGATCCCGTTCATCGTGATCGTCGTCGACGAGTTCGCCGACCTCATGATGCAGCAGGGCAAGGACGTGGAGGCCAGCGTCGCGCGTCTCGCGCAGAAGGCGCGCGCGGCGGGCATGCACGTCATCCTCGCGACGCAGCGCCCGAGCGTCGACGTGATCACGGGCATGATCAAGGCGAACTTCCCGACGCGCATCGCGTTCCGCGTGGCGCAGAAGGTCGACAGCCGCACGATCCTCGACGAGCAGGGCGCCGAGCACCTGCTCGGCCGCGGCGACATGCTCGTGAAGATGAACGGCGCCACGGACACGCGCCGCGTGCAGTGCCCCTTCGCGAGCGAGGAAGAGGTGCAGCGCATCACGGACTTCCTGCGCCTCCAGGGAGAGCCCGTCTACGACGAAGCGATCCTCAAGCCGCGCGACGAAGAGGGCCAGGAGGCGGACACGAACGACGCGGAGAACGATCCCATGTACGACGCTGCCGTACGGATCGTGGCCGAGACGCGGCGCTGCTCGACCTCGTGGATCCAGCGCAAGCTCGGGGTCGGATACAACCGTGCCGCAAAAATCGTCGAGGCCATGGAAAAGCGTGGGATCGTCGGTCCTGCGAACGGAGCGAAGGACCGTGAGGTGCTGATCGCGCCCCTCTGATCGGTATTTGTTTTCCGTCCCCGCGTGCTAGAGAAACCGTTCGAGATGGCGTGCGAAGAAGAGCGCACACGGCTCATCGGCCAGATCACGAGCCTCCTGCGGGAAAACTCGTTGCCGCCCGTCGCTCGGGAAGCGGGGCTCACGCTGATCGCATGGCTCGCGCGGCGCATGCCCGGTGAGTCGGTGTCGCTCGCCGGCAAAGAAGAGATGCTGCGTCGCTGCGTGGAGCACGGCTACACGAACGGCGTGAACGGCGCGGTCACGAACGGCGTGAACGGCGTGCACGCCGCGGCCACGAACGGCGCGCATGGTGCGTCGGGTCTGAACGGCGCGAGCCCGGCGAAGAGCCGCGTCGTCGAGAAGCGCAACGGTTCGTCGCGGGGTAGCGGTCGTCGCGCGCGGTGAAGATCAAGCCGGGGCCGCTCCTCGCGTCCGCGGCCGCAGCGACGATCGGCTCTGCGCTCTTCGCAGGACGCGCGCCCGACACGCTCCTCACCGCGCGCTCGACCGAACACGCGATCCTCGATCCAGCGCTCCGCCTCGCCGAGGCCTTCCCGCCGCCTCCTCCGCCTCCGCCGCCCGAGGTCGTGGTGAAAGGCCCGCCGAGCCGCACCTTCCGCGGTGACGCCAAGCGCCGGCATCGAAGCCCCTTCCACGGCCCGCGCGCTCTCCCCACCGCCACCATCCTCCACGAAGCCGCCGCCTCCATCGCCGCGATGCCTGCCCTCCTCGAAGGCGGCGACCTCCTCGTCGCGTCGCTCGGCGGAGCGCTCGCGCGCCTCTCGCCCGCCGGCGATCTCCGCTGGAAGATCCACCTCGGCGATCGCATCTACGCGAGCCCGCTCGTCACCGGTGATCACGCCGTCCTCGGCTCGGACGCCGATCGCATCGTCGCCGTGCGCCTCTCGGATGGCCGCATCCTCTGGCAGCTCCTCGTCGACGGGGACGCGGACACCGCGCCGGCCGAAGCGCCCGACGGATCGATCGTGATCGCCGCCGGCACCTCGCTCTACGTGATCCGCCCGAGCGGATCGCTGCGCACGCGCATCCGCTTGCAGCGCAAGATCTACGGCTCGCCCGCGATCGACGACGACGGCACGATCTACGTCGGCGCGCAGGACGATCACCTCCACGCGTTCACGCTCGCCGGCGCGCGAGTCTTCCGCCGTGATCTCGGCGCCGATGTCGACTGCGCCCCGCTCGTCGGTGACGACGGCGCGATCTTCGTCGGCACCGACGGCGGACACGTCTTCGCGTTCGAGAAGGGCGGCGCGCTCCGGTTTCGCGCGGACGTCGGCGGGTTCGTCCGCGGAGGGCTCTCGCTCGGCCTCGACGGGAGCGTGATCGCGGGAGTGTACGGCCCGAGGCCGGGCATTGTCGCCCTGGATCCGACGAGCGGCGCCGAGCGGTTTGCCTTTCGAATCCGGGAGGGTGGCCCCCGTGAGCTCGGCGTCCACGGCGGACCCCTCGTCGACGCCCAAGGCCGCCTCTATTTCGGCGCGGCCGACGACCAGGTCTACGCGCTGGATTCCCGCGGATCGCGCCTCTTCACGGTCCCCTTGACCGGCGACGTCGACGCCCCGCTCGTCCTCGGCCCGGGCGGGGTCCTGTATGCCGGCGCAGAGGACGGCCGCCTCTACGCGATCCAAGGTTCGGCACTTCCCGCACCGACCAGAAACGGCCTGTGATAGGGGTGGTCTGGTCATGGCCGAGCTTTCGGTGACGCTTCCCGATCCGCGCCCCGACGACGCGGAGGATGTCGTCTGGGGGTTGTCGACTGCGAAAACGTTGTGGGCGCGTGGTGAGCGGAAAGACGCCGTCGTGTGGCTCCGCCGCGCCGCGGAAGCCGCCGAGTCCTCGGGCAACGTCTTCCGCGCCTCGGAGCTCGGGATGTACGCCCAGGAGCTCGAAGACGCGCTCGCCGCTGCGCCCGACGTGCCGCCCGCGCCCCGCGCGCCGCTGCCCTCGTTCGACATCGAGTTCGATCCCAACACCGGCACGCCTCCGCCCGCGCACGTGAGGCCCGCGATCGCGCCGCCGGCGCCTCCCCCAGCGCCGCCCGCGCAAGCCGCGGCGCCGCTCCCGCCGATGGCGCCGCCGCCCGTGCCGCCACCACAAGCCACGACGCCGCAGCCTCCTTCCGCCGTACCCAACACCATGCGGCCGCCCACGATGGCGCCGCCGCCGCTCCCTCCGCTCTCCGCGCAGACCGCGCCGTCTCCTGGCTCCTTGCGGCCGCCGCCTCCGCCCTCCGTGCTTCCGCCGGCCGCGCCCTTCGTGGCGTCTCCCGCGCCGAGCGTCGCGGCGCCGCTCCCGCCGCCCGTCTCGCCTGTCCCGCCGCCGCTTCCGGAGGGGGACCCCCTCGCGCCGCCGTCGCGCCCGCCTTCGGTGCGGCCTCCGCCTCGCTCGGTCACGCCGCCGCCGATGGCCGCGACGGCCGCGCGATCGACCTCCACGCCTCCACCCGGGCCGGGCAAGGCCGCCGCGCAGCAACGAAAGGTCCCGCTCCGCTCGCCGATCCTCGATCCCTGGTCGGAGGGGGATCCGCAGAACGCGAACGTGCCTCGCGGGGAAGAGCCCGCGCAGCGACGCAAGACGGCGACGGGCGAGTCGAGCGCCTCCCTCGCGCGACCGCGCGTCCCGGCCCTGATCGAAGACGACGACGTCCTCACCTCGGCCGCGCCGCTCGAGCAGACCCTCGGGAAAAAACGCGCCGTCCCGCCGCCGCTCCCCGGCGGCACCGCGCTCGCCGCGGCGCCGACTTCGTCCGCCGCGCCCGTGCCTCCCAAGGCGCCGCCGCCGCCGCCGCGCGCCTCGTCCACCGCGACCCCCGCGGTTG
>NZ_JARZHH010000145.1 GCF_029946515.1 Polyangium sp. 6x1 | reverse complement strand
GCGAGCTCCAGCAGTGGGAGCGCGGGCGCGGGCGGCGTCGGCGGGATGGGCGGCGCGGGCGGCGCCGGCGGGATGGGCGGCGTCGGGGGCGCGGGCGGCGCGGGCGGCGTCGGCGGAGCCGGCGGGATGGGCGGCGCGGGCGGCCAGGGTGGCGCGGGTGGCGGCGGGCCGACGTGCCCCACCAACAGCACGCCGATGGTGCTCGTCGAGGGGCCCGAGGGGCCTTATTGCATCGACGCGACCGAGGTGACGAGCGGGCAATACGCGGCGTGGCTCCTGACGATCCCGCTCCCGGATTCGCAAGACCCCGTGTGCGGCTGGAAAACCTCATTCCTCCCGCGTTCGAGTGGCCAGCAGTGCAATTCCAGCCATTACGATCCGATCGGCAAACCGAATCACCCCGTGGCTTGCGTCGATTGGTGTGACGCGCGGGCCTTCTGCGAGGGCGTGGGCAAGCGTTTGTGCGGCCGGTTCGGGGACCAACCGCTCGGCTACGACGAATTCAACGATCCCACGAAGAGCGAGTGGACGTACGCCTGCTCCAACAAAGGGGAGCGGAATTATCCGTACGGCGACGACTACCAATCCGCCAGGTGCGTCGACGATCCCTACGACGGCATGCAGAACGCCGGCAACGGCAATGCCGAGCCGGTCAAAGCCGCCACGAACTGCAAGGGCGGTCCCGGCTTCTCGAACCTCTTCGACATGTCCGGCAACGTGTGGGAGTGGGAGGACGCCTGCAAGCCCGCCGGAAACGGCAGCGATCCCAAGGACGATCAGTGCCGTGATCGGGGCGGCTCGTTCTGGGACCAGGGGGGCTTCATGTCGTGCACCTCCCCGTCGATCGATCGCAGGCGCGACGCCTTCAACAAGAACCTCGGCTTCCGCTGCTGCGCCGATCCCAACGGCCTCGGAATGCCCTGATTCGAAAAGGAGCAAGGGAAACCTCGGAGGAGCGAATGGAGGCGCTCCACCGAGGTTTCCCTTGTTCCGTGAGCCTTCAGGCCGCGACCGTGAGCTTCGAGCGCAGGTAGCGGGAGACCTCGTCGAGCTCGTACGGCTTCGGGACGAACCCGATCGCGCCGCACTCGGTCCGCTCGAGCTGGCGTTGCGAGAGCGGATACGCGCTCGTCAGGATGATGCGAGCCCGCGGGAAGCCGTGGCGAATCTCCCGGGCCAGATCCAGGCCGTTGAGCTCGGGGATCATGAGATCGACCATCACCACGTCATATCCCTGCGTGTCGTCCAGATGGCGTTTCACCTCGTCGGCGGACGTGGCGAGGGCGACCCGATAACCTTCGAGGCGTAGAGCCAGCGACAAAGATCGACGCTGGGTACTTTCGCTGTCCACGATGAGCACGCTAGGCATGCCGCACCTCCCTCCCGTCGGGCTCGAAAAAGGAACGCGGGACGTACTAGCAAGGGCCGGGCCAAGGCCCTCGGTCAGGGCGGGAGGGACGGATCCCGGGCATTTCGCGGGGGTCGCTGGATTGACCAGGGGCAGGATGCGAGCGGGTGCGTTTCACCCGTGAAATCCGGGACCCGTTTCCGGTTTTCGTCTTCGCGATCCCGGGCGCGGGATCTCAGGGCCGGGCGGGGGCCGCGGCGGCGGGCAGGGTGCGGATCCGGGCGAAGTGGCGCGTCGGGTCCACGACCTTCACCTCGCCGAACCTCTGCAAGAGGGGGCCCACGCTCGCAGCGTCACCCGCGACCACGACGACGGCGTGGCCAGGGCGCACATGCTCGGCGAACGCCTTCGCCGCGGCCTCGGGGGAAAGGGCGCGGATCGCGGCGACGCGCTCGTCGAGGGCCTCGTCGGGCAGCTCGCGGGCGCCGAGATCGCAGAGCTCGTCGGCGCGCGCGCCGGGGCGGCTCGTGCTCACGGCGCGCGCGCTGCCGAGGAAACGCGCGGCAACGTCCATTTCGCGTGGGCTCGGCGCCTCCTGGGTGAGGGCGCGCAGCTTTTCGAGCACCGCCGTGAGGGCCTCGCCAGTGCGCTCGTCGTTCGTCTTCGTGTACACGTAAAACGCCGACGGCCCGTTCGCGAAAGGCACGGTCTCCGCGAAGACGCGCGAGGCGAGCCCCTTTTGGTCGCGTAGATCGGCCGCGAGCCTCCCCGTGACCGCGCCGCCGAGGACCTCGGCCGCGGCGGCGAACGCCGCGTAGGTCGGCTCCGACTCCTTTGGTCCGAGCGACCCCACGACGATCTCGCTTTGCGTGCTGCCGGGCCGGTCGACGAGCGTGATCTTCGTCGACTCCGGGGGCATCGGGTCGGTGAAGGAGAGGGCGGGAGCAACCCTGCCGGAGAGCGGGCCGAGGTGTTTTTCCGCGACCTTGCGCACCTCGTCCGCGGGCACGTCGCCGGTGATCGCCGCGATCATGTTCTTCGGGACGAAATGGCGCCGATGATACTCCTTGCAATCGGCGGGCTTGATCTGCGCGATCTCCTCGGCCGTAGCGTCGAACGAGGCGTACGGGTGGTGCTCGCTCGGGAGTGCGAAGAGGTCGCGATGCAGCGCCATCAGAGCGCCCCAGGCGCCGTCGCTCCGGGCTTTCTCCGCGGCGCGTTCGGCGAGCGCGGCCTGCACGCGCTCGATCTCCTTCGGATCGAGCCGCGGGCGGCCGAGGACGGACGCGACGAGCTCGGCCGCCTCGGCGAACCGGGGCGCGTGCACCGAAATGCCATACACGACCCGATCCGGATTCAGGTCCACCGACAAACTCGCCCCGAGCCCTTCCAATCGCTTTCGCAGCTCGATCGCGTCGAGCGCCCCCGCCCCTGACGACGCGACGGCCCGCGCGCAGATCGCGGAGAGGCCCGTCCGTTCTCCGTCCACCGCCGTGCCCGCGAGCACCGCGACCCGGAGGTGCACCACGGGCACCGCGCGATCGAGCAGGCTCACGACGCGCAGGCCATTCTTCAGTTCGACCGAGGTCGTCTTCGGCGCGGAAAAGGGCCTCGGCGGGGCCGCGTCGGGCGGAGGCTCCTTCGGCTCCGGGGCCGCTTCCGGCTCCTTCGGCTTCGCATCGGCCGTCTTCGCGGGCGGAGGCGTATGCAGCGGCGGGGGCGCGACGGTTTGGCCGGGACAACCGGCGACGAGGAGGGCGAGGAGCCCGAGGACACGCGTGCCCTGCTTCATCGCGTCACCTCCGCCGCGCTCGCCACGTTACCCACGACCACCGGCTTCGGCCGCGTCTCGATCACGGTTCCGCGCTTCGCCACGAGAACCTGCGCCGCAACCTTTTGCACGTCCGCCGGCGTCACGCTCGCGAGCCGCTCGAGCTCGCGCCCAATGGCCCGCGCGTCGCCATTCCAGAGCTCGTATTTGCCGAGCTCCAGCGCGCGATTCCGGATCCCCGCGAGCCCGAGGACGAACCCCGCTTCGAGCCTCTTCCGCGCCCGGATCATCTCCGCCGCGGTGGGGGGCGCGTCGGCGAGCTCCTTCAGCGCCGCGTCGATCCGCTTTTCCACCTCGGCCGGGGCCGCGTCCTTCGCGAGCCGCACCTCGATACGGAAGAGCCCCGGCCCGCGGCCGAAACGCGCGTCGACCTCGGCCCGCGCCTCGGTCGCGAGCGCGTCCGCCCGCACGAGGCGCGAAGCGAGCCGCGAGCCCTCGCCGTCGCCGAGGATCACCTGCGCCATGCGAAGCGCGTCGTGCTCGCGTGTCCCGAGGCTCGGCATCACGAATCCATACGAGAGCGCCGGCGCGTGGGCGAGCGCGTCCTCGACGACCTCGCGCCGCTCCGCCGCTTGCTCGGGTACCGTGGGCTCGACGAACGGTTTGGCCTGGTTACGGGCCATGCCGTCGAAATGACGGTGCACGAGCGTCATGGCCATGTCGGGATCGAAATCCCCCGAGAGCACGAGCACGGCGGTGTTCGGGGCGAAATGCGCCGCGTGGAAGGCGCGGACCGCGGCGAGATCCGCGCGCTGGAGATCCGCGCCCGACGTCCCGTGCGCGTACGCCGGGCATCCCTCGAATGCGAGCGCGCCGAGCCGGGCCTCGGCTTTTCCGTAGGGCACGTGATCGGCGATGGCGAGGGCTTTTTCGCCTCCGTCGATCGCCGCCTGCCGGAGGTCGATGCTTCGCATGCGCTCGGCTTCGAGCCAGAGGCCGAGCGCGAGCTCGTTTTCGGGGACGATCATCGAATACGCCGTCCGATCGACCGCGCTCCTCGCCGTGACGAACCCGCCGCGGCTGGCCACGAGCGATTCGAATTCGCCCGCGGCGAGGTTTTTCGTGGCGCCGAACAGGAGGTGCTCGAAGAGCCGGACGAACCCGCCTTGCCCCGCCGCCTCGTCGCGCGAGCCGACGTCGTACGTGACGGCGATGGCGACTGCGTTCGAGGCGTGATCCACGTTCATCACGACCCGCAGGCCGTTGTCGAGCGTGGCGCGCTGGATCGCGAGGCGCAGCGCCGGGGGCGGATCGGCCTTCGGGGGAGCGGCGAGCGCGGGCGCGGGGGCGGCGAGGAGCGCGAGCGCGACGAGCGACGAGCGCGTGGACGGGAGGCGCATGGGCGGCCTTTCTTACCACGCCGGACCTTTGGACTCAACGCGCGGCCCTTTCGCGCCTCCTGCATTCACGCGGGAGAACAGCGGCCAGCCGCCTGGATCGAGAGGGGGGTTTTTCAGCGACTCTCGCCCGCGCGCACGCTGGCGAGCCTGTCGTAATGGCGATAGCCGAGCTTCGAGAGGACCTCGGGGGGCGCGAGGCCGATATCGACCAGGGTCTTGATGTCGTACGTGCCCGCCAGGACCGGCGGCCGATAGGCCATCATCGTCTCGCGGGTCTGGAAGGGGGGCAGCGGGAAGAGGCGCGTATCGGTGTGCACGTGGACGAAATGGGCCATCGAGGTGCGCGCAAAGCCCGGGGTCTTCGGCGCGGTGATCACGTGGGGCGTGGCGAGCAGGCGCCCTCCGGTCAGGATCTCGAGCTGCTGGCCCACCTGGGCCACGATGCAGCCCGGCGGCGCGGTCCCCGGCACGAGCTCCCCGCCGGGGCGACCGTCCGTGCCCCGCGTGCGCAAAAAGAGGCCGCTCCGATTGTCGGGCCGCGCGCAGCGATTCCGATCGCGGTCGAGAAACCAGCCGCCCGGCAGGAGCGTGAGCAAATTGAAATCGGTATGTTCCTCGCCCCAGAGGACGCCGCTCTCGCATTGCTGCGCGTCGAGCGGCAAGTACAAGAGGCCGCGCGTGACGTGCGGGGCGCCGCGGGTCACGTCGACGAACGTCTCGCGGGGCAGGGCGAGCGCGTCGGCGCACGCGCGGAGGAGCGCGAGGCCGGCCTCGTGCAGGGCTCGTCCGATCGCCTCGTAAAACGTGCGGAAGCGGGGCCGGTCCTCGGGCCAGACGTTCGGCGGGTGGATCTCGGGGTAGAGCTCGGCGGCGACGGGATCGACGTCGATGGGCGCGGCGAACCAGCACTCCTTGAAATCCGGCTGACCCCCGGCGACGACGGCCTTTTCGGTGTTGGGCGGTGTGTATCCGCGCTGGAACCAGAGGTCGGCGCGGGCCCAGCGGCGTTTGTCGGCCTCGGGGAGGGCGGTGAGCGCGAGGAACTCGGTGTAGAACGCGTCGAGCGCGGCGGGGTCGATGCCGTGGTTTTTCACGTACACGAGCCCGTACCGGCCGAGCCCACGCTCGATCGCAGCGGCGGCCCGTTGTTCGCGCTCGGCGTCGCCGGAGCCGACGTCCTGGAGATCGAGAATGGGGATTTCGTCGTGGAGCGTGCCCGTCATGGCGCGGGGGACTACCACGGGTCGGGGAGGGGGCGCAACGGGTGTTCGGTCCAGGCGAACACGCGCGCGAGGGCCGTCACATTGCGCAGAGGCCGTTCGTGCAGATGTTGGTGTAACAGTCGGCGGGCAGGGTGCAGGGGTCGCCGATGTTTTTCACGCAGGTTTTGGAGCCGTTCATGTCGGGATCGGCGCAATGCAAGGATGCGCACTCAATGTTGCTTGTACATGCTTGGTCCAAGGCCTTTCGGCAGGCGGTGACGCCCGTGCATGCCTCGCCCTCGGCGGCGAGGCATGCCTCGCCCATTCCATAACTCGGATCCTCATCATATTTGTCTATGGCTGTGCAGTTGCCGAGAAACCCTGGGTAGATGCACGTTACGCACGGTTCATCGCACGCGCTGCCGCAGCAGACACCGTCTGTGCAGAACGTTGTCGCGCAATCATCGTTCGTAAGGCAAATCTTTCCCTCGGCGCATGGATTGCAATGGGTACCGCCGCAATCCACGTCTGTCTCGTCGCCGTTCATGAGCCCGTCATCGCAGCTCTTGCAGGCATTCTCGAAGCAGTAGCCATCCGCGCCGCAATGCTGGTTGACAAGGCACTCGACACACTTCCCCGCGTCATCGCAGAGGCCCGCCGCGCACAGCTCGCCGGCTTTCTTCGCCATGCAGATGCTCTGCGTGCCGACCGTGCCGGTGCACGTGTAGCAAGCGTCCACCGAGCACGACGTGCAACCGTCGCCCGTTACGTCGTTCCCGTCGTCGCAGCTCTCGCCCGGGGCGAGGACGCCGTCCCCGCAACCCGGCGTGGACCCACCCGAACCGCCGGCTCCGCCGACGAGCACGTACTCGTCCAGGCCGAGGATCTGGCCACAGCCAGCCGCGAGCAGCGCAAAGGCCGCCAACCATCCGCAAATCCGCGCGTACGCTCCGTTCACCGGTACCTCGAGGTCTCCGGACGGACGCTACCCGAGCTTCAGGCGGACGTGAAGAGAGACGAAGGACGGGAAGGGGGCTGGTTTGGAAGAGGGGTGCGCGGGGGCTCGTCGAGCCCCCGCGGCTACTTCACATGGCGCAGACGCCATCCATGCAGTTGTTGCTGAAGCATTCGCCGTTCGCCGTGCAGGGCTCGCCGTTTTGCTTCACGCACGTCTTGGTCCCGTCCATGTCGGGATCGCCGCACCGCCCGGTGATACACTCGTTGCCATTTGCGCAGGCCGTGCCCTCGGCCAAGAGGCAATTTCCCAGCCCCGAGCACGTCTTGCCGTCCGCAGCGAGGCACGACTCACCCATGCCGTAGCTCGGATCATCGCCATACTTGTCGATGAAGCTGCACTCGCCAACGAGCCCGGCGATGTCGCACGCAGAACATGCGCCGTCGCACGCAGCGCTGCAGCAAACGCCATCCGCGCAGAACGTCGACGTGCAATCCGCCCCCGCGACGCACGTCTTCCCCTGCTCGCACAGCCCGCAGTGCGTGCCACCGCAATCGACGTCCGTCTCGTCGCCGTTCTTCACGGTATCGTCGCACGACGCGCACGCGTCATTGAAGCAATACCCCGTGCCACACTGGGCGTTGTCGATGCACTCGACGCACTGGCCCGCGGCATTGCAGACGTTCGTCCCCTCACACGCCTCGCCCGCCGCTTTCGCCGTGCAGGCGCTCGGCGCGCTCGTATCGCACGTCCAGCAAGCATCCACCGCGCAGGCGGAGCAGCCGTCGCCGTCCGTGTTGTTCCCGTCGTCGCACGTCTCGCCCATGTCGAGAGCGCCGTCGCCGCAGCTCGACGCCATTCCACCCGAGCCGCCGTTGCCCGCGCCGCCCGTCGTGTCCGGCGGCAGCGGGGCGTCGTCGGGACAACCCCCGAGCGCGACCATGAGCGCGCCAAGGGTCAAAGCCAAGGTCATCGATGATCCGTACCGATTCATTTGGAGATTCCAACCTCTCGTTTGTCGGGGCGTCCGGCCCTCGATCAAAAGCTCCCCTTCACCACGACACCGCCAGGCGTCACATGGAAGGACGCGGAAGGCTGCGACTTCGGGCCCGTCAATGCGTAGACGGCCGTACCGGCGCCGATGACCCCCGCGCCGATCAGCGTCACGAGCGCCGTCGTTCCGAGCGCTGCGCTCGTGCTCTGCGAGTCCCGGAAATCATTCACGCATTGCTGGTTCGCCCGGGCGCACTTGTTCGTCTCCCAGGTGTCGTAACTGTTCGAATCGACGACCGAGTACCCAATGAACGTCCCGAGGCTCACGAGCGCGAGCCCGCCCGCAATGCCAGCGCCCGCCAGGATCAACGTCTTGTTCCGCGCCGGCGGCGGAGGCGGCGGCGGGGGCGGCGGCGGCTTCGCCGGAGGCGGCGGCGGCGGCGTGACCACGAGCGGCACCGCGCTCTCGGCGCCCGCCGCGACCGTCAGCTCTTTCTTGGTCTCCGGCATCCCTTCCTTGCGCGCCGTGAGAATGCGCGCGCCCGGCTCCACGAAGACCGCGCCGCCCAGCGGCGACGTCCCGACCGGTTTGCCGTCGACCTGCACCTCGGCCCCGTCCACGTCGACGCTCACGAGCAGCGTGCCGACCTTGGACTTCGCCTCGGCGAACATCTTCTCGGCCGCCTGACGCTCCTCGGGCTTCGCCGCCTGACCGCCCTCGCGCAGGAAATACGCGAGGTGCTCCGCCGCGTCGCGCGGCTTTCCGAGCTGCATTTCGGAGCGCGCGAGGGCGAGCGCAATCTCCGCGTTCGGCTTGAGCTGGAACGCGGCGTCGAGCGCTTCGCGGGCCTTGTCGTGCTGGCCGGCTTTCTGCGCGCGCACCCCTTCTTCGAATTTCTTCGCCGCTTCTTTCTGCGGATCGGGAGGCGGTGCGGCGGGTGCCTTTGCATCGGCCCCGGCCTGCGCTTTCGCGTCCGCGGGCGCCGCGTCCTTTTTCGTGTCCGGGGTCGCTGCTTGCGCTTTTGCGTCCGCCGGCGCGGCCGGAGCTTTCGCGCCAGCCGGAGGCGCAGCCGGGGCTTTCGCGCCAGCCGGAGGCGCAGCGGGGGGCGCAGCCGGGGCTTTCGCGCCAGCGGGCGGCGCAGCGGGGGGCGCAGCCGGGGCTTTCGCGCCAGCGGGCGGCGCGGCCGGAGGCGCGAAAACCCCGGCTG
>NZ_JARZHH010000144.1 GCF_029946515.1 Polyangium sp. 6x1 | reverse complement strand
CCCGCGCTGGACTGTGGGTCGATGAACTGCGCTCCGCGCAGTTCATCGAACAGCCGGGGTCAAGACCACGAGCGACCCTGCCAAGCAAGACGGCAGCGCTGCTGGTTCAACGGGCAACGCGCTACCACCGGCCTGTTGGAAGAACTGCGCGCAGCGCAGTTCTTCCACGAAAGGTCCAGGGCTGGCCCTGGTTCGGGTCGAGGGGCGAACAGCCCCCGCGGGGCCCGGGGCGGCGCCCCGGCGCGGCGCCTCCCAATGCTCAGCCGCCAAACCCCCGCCGTGCTCGCCTGGACGATCGCCGGGGACCGTCGCTGGGCTTCGCCCTGCCATTCCTTATACTGCGAGGGATGCCGACCCGATGGTCGCTCGATCCTGACCGCCTCTTTTCTGCGGAGCCCTCGCAGCGAGCGTCCGCCCGGGAGCTTTACGACCTCGTGCGTGCTCTGCCCATCGTGAGCCCGCACGGCCACGTGGATCCCTCGCTCCTCGCGGATCCTGCCGCTCGCTTCGGCTCGCCCGCCGACCTGTTCGTCCTGCCCGACCATTACGTCTGCCGCCTGCTCCACAGCCGCGGCATTTCCATGGAAGACCTCGGCATCCCGACGCGCGACGGAAGCCCCTACGAGCGCGATCACCGCCGCATCTGGCAGCGCTTCGCCGATCTCTTTCACGTCTTTCGTGGCACGCCGAGCGGGCTCTGGTTGTCCGACGTCCTCATTTCCGTGTTCGATGTGACCGAGCGCCTCGACGGAACAAGCGCCCAGCGCATCTACGATCACCTCGCCGAGCGCCTCGAACGGCCGGAGTTTTCGCCACGCGCGCTCTACGAAAAATTCAGGATTCGCATTCTTTGCACCACGGATGGCGCCGCCGATTCGCTCGAACATCACCGCCGCCTCCGGTCCGAGGGCCGATTCGACGTTCGGCCGACCTTCCGGCCCGACGCCGTCGTCCACCTCGGCACGCCCGGCTTCCGTGGTCACATTGAAAGGCTCGGCACGGCCGCCGGCATCGACATCACGACCTACGCCGATTACATCCACGCTCTCGAAGAGCGCCGCGCCACGTTCAAGGCGCTCGGCGCCACTGCCACCGACCACGGCGCCGTCACGCCGCGCGCCGAGCGGCTCGGCCTCGCCGAGGCCGAGCGAGTCTTTTCGCGCGCGCTCCGCGGCGAGGCGGACGAAAACGACGCGGCTCGGTTCTCCGCCCACATGCTCATGGAAATGGCCCGCATGAGCGTCGAGGATGGCCTCGTCATGCAGCTCCACGCCGGCAGCCTGCGGAGCCACCACGGCGCGCTCCTCGCGCGCTTCGGGCCCGATCGCGGCGCCGATATCCCCGTGGCCACGGAGTGGACGCGAAACCTGCGGCCGCTGCTCGAAACGTACGGCGACGATCCGCGCTTCCGGCTCCTCGTCTTCACGCTCGACGAGAGCACCTATGGCCGCGAGCTCGCCCCGCTCGCCGGGTACTATCCGGCCGTCCTCCTGGGCCCGCCCTGGTGGTTCTTCGATAGCCCGAATGGAATGGTCCGTTTCCTCGATCAGGTCACGGAGACCGCAGGCCTCTACAACACGGCGGGTTTCACCGACGATACGCGGGCATTTTGCTCGATCCCGGCGCGGCACGACGTCTGGCGCAGGGTGAGCTGCAACTGGCTCGCCGGGCTCGTGGTGACGGGGCGGCTCGACGCGGAGGAGGCCGCGGAGCTCGCGACCGAATGCGCGGTGGGTCTGGCCGAGCGCGCGTATCGGCTCGGCGCGGAGGATGTTTCGCCATGAATCCGGCGGCGCTGTTCGACATTCGCGGCGAGGTGGCGGTCGTCACGGGCGGCAGCGGCGTTCTCGGCGCCACGTTTTGCCGCACGCTCGCCGCGGCCGGCGCATTCGTGGCCGTGATGGGGCGGCGGCGCGAGCCGTGCGAGGCCGTGGTGGCGCAGATCCGCGCGGAAGGCGGCGAGGCCCTCGCGGTGCCGGCTGACGTGCTCGATGGCGCGGCGCTCGACGCTGCGGCCCGGCACATCGAGGCCACGCTCGGGCCGGTCACCATCCTCGTCAATGGTGCGGGGGGCAATCACCCGAAGGCCACGACCGGCCCGGACCGCAGCCTGTTCGAGCTGGATCCGGCGGGGTTCGGCGCGGTCTTCGATCTCAACGTGCAAGGCACGCTCCGGCCCTGCCAGGTCTTCGGGCGCGGCATGGCGGCGCGGGGACGGGGCAGCATCGTGAACATCACGTCGATGAGCGCCGAGCGCCCGCTCACGCGCGTGGCCGCGTACGGCGCGGCGAAGGCCGCCGTCGTCAACCTGACGCGCTGGCTCGCGGTGCACATGGCCCAGATCTACGGCCCTCACATCCGCGTCAACGCGCTCGCGCCCGGGTTTTTCTTGACCGAACAAAACCGATTTTTGCTCACCGATCCCGCCACGAACACGCTCACCGAGCGGGGCAGGGCGATCGTCACGCACACGCCCATGGCGCGGATGGGCGCGCCGGAGGATCTCGCGGGCGCGCTGCTCTTCCTGGTGAGCCCGGCGTCTGCCTTCGTCACGGGCGTGGTCTTGCCGGTGGACGGCGGGTTCTCCGCCCAGAGTGGGGTATGAAATGCTGATCGGCCAGGGTTCTTCTGGGCAAACCCTCGCGGACGAGGCCGTCCACTGCATCCTCGACGAGGCGCTCGCCGCGCTCCCGCTCACGGGCAAGCGGCTCCTCGTCATCATCCCGGACGCGACCCGCACGGCGCCGATCCCGCTCCTGTTTCGGCTCCTCCACGCGCTCCTCGCCGGACGCGTGGCGCGCCTCGATTACCTGATCGCCCTCGGCACGCATCCGCCCATGGATGCGGCCGCGATCGAAAAACTCGTCGGCAAGGATGCGCCGGGTCGCGACGACGGGCGGACCTCGATCTTCAATCACGCGTGGGACGACCCGGGCGCGCTCTCGACGCTGGGCGTGATCGGCGAGGACGAGATGGCGCGCTTGACCGGCGGGCTGCTCGCGGTCGCGACCGAGGTGCGGATCAATCGCCGGATCTTCGAGTACGATCAGATCCTGATCTGCGGCCCGGTGTTCCCGCACGAGGTCGTGGGTTTCTCCGGGGGCGCCAAGTATCTGTTCCCTGGCATTGCGGGGCGCGAGATCATCGATACGACCCACTGGCTCGGCGCGCTCTCGACGAGCATGTCGACCATCGGCGTCAAGGATACGCTCGTCCGGCGCGTGATCCACCGTGCGGCGCAATTCGTGCCGATGCCGGTGCACAGCGCGGCCCTCGTGCTCCGCGGCGCGCATCTCCACGGGCTCTACGTCGGCCCGCACGAGGAGGCGTGGAGCGCGGCGGCCGATCTCTCGAACGAGCTCAACATCGTCCACACGAAACGGCGTTACAAGCGCGTGCTCTCGCTCCCTTCGACGAAATACGCCGACCTCTGGACCGCGGCCAAGGCGATGTACAAGACCGAGCCCGTGATCGAGGACGGCGGCGAGGTCGTCATTTACGCGCCGCACCTCGGAGAAGTCTCGTTCACCCACGGCGCGCTCATCGATCGGGTGGGCTACCACGTGCGGGATTATTTCCTCGCGCAATGGGACCGCTTCCGCACCGTCCCCCTGTCCATCCTCGCGCACAGCACCCACGTGAAAGGCGCGGGCAGCTACGACGCCGCGCAGGGAGAACGGCCGCGCATCCAGGTGACGCTCGCGACGGCGATCCCGGAGGAGCGCTGCCGGCGGATCAACCTGGGGTTTTTCGATCCAAGGCACATCGATCCCGCGGCGTGGGAGGGGCGGGAAGAGGAGGGGATCCTGGTCGTGCGAAACGCGGGCGAGGTGCTCTACCGGTCATGAAGCGCGGAGCTCGTGCTGGAGCTGCTCCAGCTCCTCGCCGCCCGCCATGCGCCGGACCAGCTCGTCGCGGCTGATCTCCGCCTTCGCAAAGGTTCCCTCGCAGCGGCCCCGGTTCAAAATGGTGAATCGATCACCGACCATGTGCGCGTGGTGCGGGTTGTGCGTGATCAGAATGACGCCGCAGCCGCGCGTGCGCGCCTCCATCACATAACGCAGGACGATGCCCGCCTGCTTCACGCCGAGCGCGGACGTGGGCTCGTCGAGCACGAGCACGCGCGCGCCGAAATGGATCGCCCGCGCGATCGCGAGCGCCTGGCGTTGCCCGCCCGAGAGCGCCGAGACCGGCACCGACATGTCGCGGAGCTCGACCCCCATCCGCTTTAGCTCGGCGCGCACCACGGCCTCCGCCTCGCGCAAATCGAGGCGCCGGAGAGGCCAAACCCCCCGGGTAGGCTCGGCGCCGAGGAAAAAATTGCGCACGACCGAGAGCATCGGGACCATCGCGAGGTCCTGATAGACGGTGGCAATGCCCCGGGCGAGCGCGTCGCGCGGCGAGGAGAATCGGACGGGCTCGCCGTCCACGAGCAAGCGCCCTTCGTCCGGCGGATGGACGCCCGAGAGCGTCTTGATGAGCGTCGATTTGCCCGCGCCGTTGTCGCCGAGGACGCACAGGATCTCGCTCGCGTACACCCGCATCGAGACGTCCTCGAGCGCGGTGATGCGGCCGAACCGCTTGGTGACGTGATCCGCTTCGAGGATCGGTGCTTTTCCGTTCGTCTCGTGGCTCATCGCCGCGCCTCCGCCGCCCGCATCTGTACGGAGCTGTTGAGCAGCACCGCCAGGATCAGCACCGCGCCGAGAAAAACCTTGTACCAGTCCGAATCCACGCCCGAAAATACGATCCCCTGCTGCACCATGCCGAAGAGCAATGCGCCGCAAGCCGCGCCGAAGACGGAGCCACGCCCGCCCGTGAGCAACGTGCCGCCGAGGACCGCGGCGAGAATGGCCTCGAGCTCCTTGCCCGTGCCGCGCAGGACGTCCGTGCCGCGAAACTGCACGGTTTGAAACGTGGCGACCAGGCAAGCCGCGAGCGCGGTCGTCATGAAAAGAAGGATTTTTACGCGGTCGACCGGGATCCCCAATCGGCGCGCGGCGTCCGGCGCGCCGCCGACCGCAAAGATCCAGTTGCCCGGCCGCGTGCGCACGAGGACCCACGTGGCGAGCGCCGTGAGGCCCACCCACCAGAGAAGGGTGATCGAAAACGGCCCGATCTGCCCGGCGAAGAGCTTCTGCGCCGCGCCGAACCCGCCCGCGTCCTCGAGGCCGCCGACCTGGGTTCGTCCGGTGATGAGGCGCGTCGTGCCAATCGTGCCGCCGGCCAGGATGAAGAGCGTGCCGAGCGTGACGATGAACGAAGGCAAGCGCGTGCGGGTCACGATGAGGCCATTGACGAGGCCCACGCAGGCCGAGAGCGCCGCGGCGGCCGCGATGCCCGCCCATAAGGGCCAGCCGAGCTCGGTCGTGCAGAGCGCCATGGTCATCCCGCTCGCGGCCAGGGTCGAGCCGATCGAGAGGTCGAATTCGCCCGCGATCATCAAGAGCGCGACGGGCGCGGCCAGGATGCCGAGCTCCGCGGCGATGGCGAGGTAACTCGCCGTGCCGGAGAGCGTCAAGAACCCGGAATCACCGGCCGTGATGGCGAAGAAGAGCCAGGCGGCCACCACGGCGGCCACGACGCCGAGCTCGGGGCGGTAGAGCCATTTGCGCGCGGACACGGCTAACGAATCCCTTTCTTGCTCGCGTCGATCACCGCCGCCGCGTTTTCCCGCGTGACGAACGAGGGCCCCGTGGGGATGGACTCCGCCGCGGGGAGCATGCCGTGCCGCGTATATTGCTCGAGCAGGACGACGGAGAGATACCCTTGCAAATATTGCTGCTGATCGATGGCGAACGAAATCTGCCCGTCCCGCACCGCCGCGAGGACGTCGGGCGAGAGGTCGAACGTCGCGACCTTGATCGTGCCGAGGCGATTCGCTTGCCGGAGGCCCGCGAGGGCCGCATGCACGCCCGGCGGGCCCAGCGTGAAGATCCCGTCCACGTCGGGCGCCAGAGCGGCCATGATTTTTTGCTGCGTGTCGGTGGGGCTCGTGGCGTTCACCGCGAGCACGCGGCCCTTGCCCCCCGCTTTTTCGAGCGCGTCGAGGAAGCCGCGGCAACGCTCGTCCTGGGAGACGTTGCCGACCTCGTGATTGACGCAGATCGCATGGCGCACGCCCTCGTTTGCCATGCGCTCGCCGCCTGCCTTGCCGGCGTCGTATTCGCTCTGGCCGACATGCAGGAGGGCGCCCATCTTGCGCGCCTCGTCGCCGCCGGCGTTGATCGTGATGACGGGAATGCCGGCGTCCCGGGCCGCCTCGAGCGAACGCGCGAGGGCGCTGGGATCCGGGACCGATACGATGAGGCCGTTCGGCTTACGGGCGACCTCGGCGTCGATGAGGCGGCTCATCGCGACCATGTCGAAGGTCTGGGGCGCCTGGTAGGTGACCTTGACGCCCATGTCCTTCGCCGCCTGGTCGATTCCGTTCTTCACCACGGACCAGAATGGATCGGAGGCCTGGCCGTGCGTGACGACCGCGAAGCGCGACGCGGCGCTCGAATCGCGTGTGGTCGCGCTCGCGCGCTCGCCCCTGCCGCACGCGACGGCGAAGAGGGCAATGAAGCAGGCGAGGACCATCCACGACGCGCGGCGGCGGGCGGAGAGCTCTCTTTTCATGTTCCCCATTTCCTCGCGGAGACCCCTGCGCCGCGACCTCTCGAGAATCCTAGCGCCGCCTGGACCCTCGCGCTATTGCCCTGGACAATGAGCGTGACCGAGCACCTTGGGCAGATCCAGGATGGGAGACGAGCGGCCGGCGCGGCGGGAAAGAAGGAAACGTCGGAGTTCCGCGATTATCGTGCCGAGGCGCGGCCCAGCGTCAAGGAGCTCTACCGGCTGAACCACGAGAAGCAGACGCTCTCGTTCGTCGAGGAGAAGGAGCGGCAATACCTGAGCCTGGATCGGCATCGGGCGGGCATGTGGGAGGTGCTCGAGCTGCTCGATCGGCTGGTCGACGACAGCGATCCGGACACGGAGCAGTCGCAGATCGCGCACGCGCTCCAGTCCGCGGAGGCGGCGCGGCGCGACGATCAGCCGCCGTGGTTCGTCCTGACGGCGCTCATCCACGACGCGGGCAAGGTGCTTTGCCTGTGGGGCGAGCCGCAATGGGCCGTCGTGGGCGACACGTTCCCCGTGGGCTGCGCATTCTCGGATCGGATCGTCTTCCCCGAGCTCTTCGCGAAAAACCCGGACCTGCAAAACCCGCGCTACCAGACGCCCTGCGGCATGTACGAGGAGGGCGGGGGGCTCTCGAAGGTCCACATGTCGTGGGGGCATGACGAATACCTTTACCACGTGGTCAAGGATCACCTCCCGATGGAGGCCCAGTACATGATCCGTTATCACTCGTTCTACGCCGCGCACCGCGAGGGGGCCTACGGGCACCTGATGAACGAGCAGGATCGGCGGATGATGGAGTGGGTGCGGCGGTTCAACCCGTACGATCTCTACTCGAAAGCCGACGCGCCGCCGGACGTGGCGCGGCTGCGCCCTTATTACCAGGACCTCATCGCGAAGTATTTTCCGGCCGAGCTCCGCTGGTAATCCTCAACGGAGGGCAGGGGCCGCCCGAAAGGACGGCCCGTTCGCCCGGCTCACGAATACAGCTTCCGATAAAGCTCGATCTGCCGCTCCTTCGCGGCCCGGTAGACGCCTTCGACCTCCGGCCGTGGCTCGAAGATCCGGGACGGAGACGGCGAGAGCGCGTCGAGGGTTCCGAGGCCCCGCGCCGCGAGCGCCAGCATGGCGGCGCCGCGCACCGTCGCCTCCTCGCCCATGAGATGAACGGGCGTCTGCATGGCGTCGGCGAACATCTGGGCCCAGGCAGGAGAAGCGGAGAGCGCGCCGCCTCCCGCGAAGAGGGCGTCGCTGCCGCCGAGCGCGTCGAGGATCTGCGCCAGGCGCAAAGCAATGGCTTCGTACAAGGCCTGGACGATATCGCGCGGCGTCGTCGACAGGCGCAGCCCGTGCAAGGTGGCCGTCGCGTCCGGCCGATACCCGGGGCTGCGTTCTCCCGCGAACATGGGCAAGACGGTGAGCCCATGCGCAAACGGCGCGCCGAACACGAGCGGCTCGCCTTCGAGCTTCAGATTCGCGCGCGCCCAGGCGTGGGCATTTCCCCCTTCGCTCGTGGCGCCCCCGAGGAGCTCGCGTGTCTCGTCGATGGCATAGGCCCAGAGTCCTTGCGGCACGTGACACGGCGGGGCCTCGGCGACACGCATCTGCCGCAGGGCCGCGGTCGTCCCGACGGTCAACGAAGTGCTCCGCGGCGCAATCGCCCCGCTGCCGACGTGCGCCGCCGCGCCGTCCCCGATGGCCAGGAAAAACGGCGCGTCGCGGAGCGCGGGCCAGCGCGTGGCATACGCAGGCGCAAGGCCCCTTTCGGCATGCCGTGCTCCGGCGAGCGGCGGGAGCTCTTCCAGCGCGAGCCCGAGGATGCGCAGCCATTCGGTCGACCAGCGCCGGGACGCGCGGTCGAAGAGGCCACTCCAGGCCGCCACGGAATGGCTGCACGGCACCTCCCGGCCGAACCAGGCGCGATAGAGGTACGTGCCGAAATCGAGCCACGTCGCGGGCTCGAGCCGCCCGCTCCGCGCATACCAGCGCAAGCGCGCGGGGTGATACGCGGGATGCAGCGGACATCCCGTCGCCTGGTACAGACGGGCGACGTCGACCTCGGTTCGTAATGCTTCGACGTCCGCAGCCGGGCGGGTATCGGCATACGTGAACACAGCCGTCACAGGCTGATTCTCGGCATCCACGCCGAGCAGATTGCCCACGAACGTCGCCAGCGCGACCGCGTCGATCGGCGGCGCACTCGCCACGAGCCGATCGACGCACCCTTCGACAGCGCCGCGCAACCTGCGCGCGTCCACCTCCGAGGTGCCGTCCGCGGCCACCGTGAAGGCATGGACTTCGGCCGTCTCCGCGACGATCCCCGCGCTCCCGTCACAAATGGCGGCGCGCACCGACGAGCTGCCGACATCGATCACGAGGACGTACGCCATGGGGAGTTCCTACTCCGAATCGCGGGCCGAAGCATCCCGGGGGCCTGAGCATGGTGTCTTCTTGGGGCGCCTCGCTGGGGCGTTGCCCCAGGCCCCACCCGGGGCTGTCCGCCCCGGGACCCGGACCAGCGCCCGCGCTGGACTGGGGGTCGATGAACTGCGCGATGCGCAGTTCATCGAACAGCCGGGGG
>NZ_JARZHH010000143.1 GCF_029946515.1 Polyangium sp. 6x1 | reverse complement strand
CCGGGCGGCCGCGCCTTCGAGGGCGGTGGCGGCGTCATGGAGCGCGGCGGCGGCGCCGGAGAGCGCGGCGGCGGCGTCGGAGAGGCCGGGCCCGGGGGGCGGCGGCACGCTCGGCCCGGGGCGCTTCGGGCGCAGAGGTTCGGCGCTCGGCGGCACGCTTGGCGAGCGGCGGTTCGCGTTCGGGGTGGGGCCCGGTGTGGAATCGGGCCGATGGGACCTCTCGGGGGCCTGCGCGGCCCGCGGGGGTGGGACCCGTGGAGGGGATTGTGTCATGGCAAGAAAGCGCGAAGTGCGTCATTGAGCCCGAAAAGGGTGCGATGGGAGGCGGGCCCGGAGCTCCCTCGACGCGCCCGAAGGCGCGCGCCATTACGGAGCAACGCGTGTGCCATCCTGGAATCGATCCTTTTTCGCGCAATCGTGGCGACCTGGAGGCGCGCGGCCGCGCGGCGGCGGTCCAGAGCGTGATCGGCCCGTCCTGCACGCGCCTGCGATTGAGGTGCGCGGGACTCGGCCCACGCGCGGACGAACGCGGATTCAGGGGTCGTCGTCGTCGGTCCGGCGGAGCCGCGCGCGCACGGGGGGGAGCGGGACGGTCGCGTTCGGGACGGGCCGGTCGGAGGACTCGCGCTGGTAGGCGCCGATCGTCGCGCGGACGATGGGGGGCAGGAACACGTGCTCGAGGTCGACGCTGGCGAGCGAGGCGGCGACGGTGGCGATGCGGTCGACGAGCGGCGCGCGTTCGTCCACGAGGATGACGCGTTTGCCGCGGATGACACAGAGCCCCCCGCGCCACTTCTTGCCACCGTCGGAGAGCGAGGGGTCGAAGGACTCGGAGCGCACGGTGATGCCCGCCTTGCGCGCGGCCTGGATGAGCTCCTGGAGGAGCCGCCCGAGCTCCATCCCCGGAGCGTACTCCCGTTCGAGGCGGACCGCGTACGTTTCCTTCATTTCCTGATACTCTCCGGGCGGGCGACGGCGCGGGCCGCCGTCCGGGGGTGTGCTCGGGAGGCTTACGTCGTGCGCTTTTCGTTTCGCTGGGGGCTCGTTCTGGTTGCGCTCGCCACGCCGGCGGTCTGGCTCGGACCGGGCTGCGGCGCGCGCACCGACATCGAGGACGACACCCTCGACGAGGAGGAAGAAGAGGACGCCGGCCCCGACGCGCCCGGCGACGACGCGCAGCCGGACGTGACGCCGGATGGCTTGTTCTTCGACGTGGTGGAGGAGCTCGTCGAGGACGCGCCGTTCGACGTGGTGGAGGATGCGCCGTTCGACGTGATCGAGGACGTGCCGGTCGACGTTCCCGCGGACGTTCCGGTCGACGTGCCGGAAGACGTCCCCGCGGATGTGCCGGAAGACGTGCCGGAGGACGTGCCGGTCGACGTACCGGAAGACGTGCCGGTCGATGTCCCGGTCGACGTCCCAGAGGACGTGCCGCAGGACGTGCCCGTCGACGTGACGCCCGACGGCCCGTGTCCGGACGCCGACGGGGATGGCTACTCGGTCTGCGACGGGGACTGCAACGACGCCGATCCGCTGGTGAACCCGGGCGCGTTCGACTTCCCGAACGGCAAGGACGACGACTGCGACGGCGTGATCGACAACCCGAACACGGCGTGTGGCACGGGGCTCCAGTACACGTCGCAGGATCCGCTCGACTACGCGAAGTCGATCGAGCTTTGCCAGACGACGACGCTGAACGCGACGGGCGCGAACAAGCGCTGGGGCGTGATCGCGGCGGAGCTGCGCCTCGCGGATGGCACGGGCACGCCGGCCGCGCAGTCGCACGCGATCATCACGTCGATGGGCAACGTGCTCGGCCCGCGGGCGAACCAGAACTTCGCCTTCTTCTCGACGGGCTTCGCGGCGACGCCGAGCCAGCCGTACTTCCAGTTCGGCACGCCGCAGGGCGGCACGGACACCGGCACGCAGTCGGCCTCGCCTCCCGGCTTCCCGACCAACAAATCAGGATGTCCGGTCCCCGCCTCGCCCACGGCATTCGACCCGGTCAACCTCAAGATCCAGGTGCGCACCCCCACGAACGCGAACAGCTTCGCGTTCGATCATGCGTACTGGTCGTCCGAGTACCCGGAGTACGCCTGCTCGCCGTTCAACGACCTCTGGGTGGTGCTCTTGAAGACGAACGCGCCGGGGATCGCGAACAACCACAACGTGGTGTTCGACAACCAGGGGACGCCCGGTTCGGTGAACCTGAACTTCTTCGATCGTTGTGTGGCTGGACCGACGGGTTGCTTCGGCACGCCAGGTTTCAATTTCTGCTCCGGCGGCAAATCCGAGCTCGCGGGCACGGGCTACGACGACTTTGACTCGCCTTGCAACAACACACCGAGCTCGATCGGCGGCAGCACGGGGTGGCTGACCACGGAGGCGCCCATCGTGCCCGGTGAGATCGCCACGGTGGAGTTCATCGTGTGGGACTCGTCCGACGGCATCTTCGATTCGTCCGCGATCCTCGACTTTTTCCGCTGGTTGCCGGGCAAGCTCCCGACCCCGAAGACGTACCGGCCGTAGCGGGCTGGCGGCGTTCGTCTGGAAAAAGTCCGTCCAGGGTGATCGGGGGCGTGGAGATCGTGCGATCGTGGACGTTCGGGCGGGCTCCCGCGGTTGACTCGGTGATCGTCCCGTGTTATGCGGCTGTTCAGTAGCGTGTCCGGCCGAGTGGGAGCGAATGTGCGCTTCCCGGTCGTGGCGGGCAGAGGCCCAGCGCGTGGCGTCGAAACAAGGACGGCACGTGCGACGCGCACCAAGAGGAGCGCCCAAGTGATGGGAGCGCCCGAAGGGCTGGACAAAAGATGACGTTTACCGATGCAGCGGCCGAGGTGCTTCGCCTCGTCGGCAGGCCGCTCCACTACAAAGAGATCACCGATATCGCGATAGAGAAGAACTTGCTCAGCCATGTCGGGAAGAGCCCCGAGGTCACGATGGGCGCTCGGCTCGCCGCGATGCTCAAGAAGGACTCGTCCGACACGCCGCTCATCCGGGTGAAGCCCGGCGTCTTCGCGCTGCGGGAGTGGGACGAGAAGACGCTGCGCGCGGGTCTCGACGGCAAGAAGGGCAAGCGCGGCGGCAAGCAAGAGCCCGCGAAGGCCGCTCGGCACGAGGTCGAGGAAGAGGTCAGCGCGCCGGAGACCGTCGAGGAAGAAGCTGAGAGCGAGGCCGCGGAGGTCGAGTCGGACGAGGCGCCCGAGGAGCTCGAGGCCGCCCCCGCCGCCCCTGAAGAGGTCGTCGCCGCCGAGGAAGAGGCCGACGAGGACGACGAGACGCTCGTGTCCCCGGCTCCGGCAGCCAAGATCGCCCCGCCCATGCCTCGCCCGTCGGCGCCGTCGTACGCGCGTGCCGCGGACGAGGAAGAGATCGACGCAGGCCCTGCCGGCCCCGACGACGTGATGCGCGCGGAGGCCGCTGCTGGCGCGGCGGAGATGTTCGACGAGGAAGAAGACGACGACCAGCCGATCCTCGGCGGGGGCGATGAGCGCGCCGGTGGTGGGGCGGGCGAGCCCGGGGGAGAAGGCCGCCGTCGTCGTCGCCGCCGTCGCCGTGGTCGCAGCACGAACGGGGAGGCCCAGGCTGTGCCCACGAGCGGAGGCGGGCTGCCTTCGTACACGGCGACGCCCGCGTTCGAGGTTCGTCGCGACACGCGCGACCGTGACATGGGCGGCCGCGACCGCGACCGTGACGCGGGCCGTGACGCGGGCCGTGACCGCGACCGCGACGCAGGCCGCGACCGTGACCGCGAGATCGTGCGCGATGTGGCGCCGACCGAGGCTGTCTATCGCGGGCCGCAGGTCATCGAGCTGACCCCGGGTGAAGGTCATCCGGCGCTCGACGATCTCGCGGGCCGTGAGCTCTCCGATGCGGTGGCTGCGATCCTGTCGACGTTCGATCGCAACGCCGGTGCGGTGTCTCTGCGGCAGATCGCGGAGACGGCGCAGCGCCGCGGTCGCCTCTCGGGGGATGCGCAGCTCGTGCAGTCGCAGGTGGCCGCTGCCGTGCGGTCGGACAATGCTCGCCGGATTGCTGCCGGTCAGCGGCCGCGCTTCCGCTTTGCTGGCGGGCGCGTGGCTCTGACGGACTGGCTGCTCGGTGGCGACCTGGCGCGCCTGGAGCAGGAGGCCCTTGCTGCGGTGGAGCGTTATCGCGACGCGGCTCGTCGTGCCTTTGCTCGCAAGCTTGGCGAGTTGCCTGGGCATGCGTTCATCGAGGTTTGCGTCCTTGCGCTCGAGCGCATGGGGGTTGGCCAGCTTCGCGCGGTGCGCCGCGCGGGTGCGCCGGGTGGCGAGTCGCACTTCTCGGGCGTCCTGCGTGTGGGCAACGACGAGATCCGGGTGGCGATCGTGATTCGTCGCGACGGCCGTGAGGTGGGTCGCGAGCGGGTGACGGAGCTGCGTGGCTCGCTGCACCACTACGGGCCGGCCACGGTCGGGTGGATCTTCACGGCTGGGCAGACGTTGTCTGGGGCGCGGGAAGAGGCGTCTGTTCCGGGGACGGCGCCGATCGCGCTTTACGACGGCCTCGCCGTGGCTCGCCTCTGCGAGGACAACGACGTGGCGGTGATTCGGGCGCGGCTGCCGATCGCGATTCCGGACGTCGATCTGCTCGACGCCCTTCGCGCGTCCTGATCCTGGGTGGGGGGCGCTGCCCCCCACGCCCTCCCGTGCCGCTGCCGTTCGTTTGAACCCAAACAAACGGCAGCGCGCCCGCCTCCCCTTCATTGGAACACAAACGATCCTCGCGCAGCTCTGCGCGTCGCTGCACCTTTTGCATCGACCGCATCGCGGTCGATGCACCCTCGGTCCAGGCCGCGCCTGGTCCGGGTCCAGGGGTGGACAACCCCTGGTCGGGTCCGGGGTGAAACCCCGGCGCGACGCCTCAGAGCGAGCTGACGAAGCGAAGCAGCGCGGCCCTGCCTGCGGCGTCGAGTGCGCGAAAACCTTCGCGTGCGGCTTCGGCTTCGCCGCCGTGCCAGAGGATGGCTTCTTCGATGCTTCGGGCGCGTCCGTCGTGCAGGAGACGTGTGTGCCCGGAGATGAGGTTTGTCATGCCGATGCCCCAGAGGGGGGCGGTCCGGAAGTCGCGCCCTCCGGCCTCTTGGTCGGGGCGTTCGTCGGCGAGGCCGGGGCCCATGTCGTGGATCAGGAGGTCCGTGTACGGGTAGATGTGTTGGCCTTCGAGCTCGGGGAAACCTGCGAGGGGGCCGGTGATGAAGGATGGGGTGTGGCATCCGCTGCAGCCGGCTTGCGAGAAGAGTGCTTTTCCGAGGAGCACGTCGGGGTTGGCGGCGTCGGGGCGATGGGGCACGGCGACGAGGTGCGAGAGGAGGACGATTGCGTCGAAGCGCGCTGGGTCGATGTCCTGCGTCGTGCCTGCGGCTGCGGCGCATTGCGCTTGGAGGGGGGGACAGTTGTCGGTCGGGTGCAGTGGGGAGGTGATTCCGATGTCGCCGAGGAAGGCTCCTGCTGTTTGTCGTGCGAGATCCACCTCGTTGGCTTTCCAGCCGAATCGGCCGGCGGAGAGCGCTCCTTCGATGGAGACGTGGTTCCTCCGGCCGCGGATTCCGTCGCCGTTTGCGTCACTGGGGTCGGCGAGTGCTTCGATGTCCTCGTCGCGGATTGCGGCGAGCAGGCCGAGACCGATCATGGGCTGTGCAACCCGCGGCGAGAGCCTCGTGTTCTCTGCGAGCGGGCCGAATGCCAGATCGTGCGCCGTGTAGGCCGGCGCGAGCAGCTCGTAGGAGGCGCCGTCTGCGTAGGCGCCGGCTTGGGCTTCGTAGGCGACGGAGAACCATCCTTCGGGCAGGACGCCGGGGATGGCTTTGTTCTGGATCTGGTCGCCGTAGCGGGGATCGGGGACGAAGGCGGCGCCGTCCTCCGAGGGGATCGAGAGCCGCACGAGCATCGACGTCATGGGCTGACCGGGGGGCGGGGGCGCGCCCCGGCCGCCTCGGAAATGGCAGCTTCGGCAGGAGGTGCCGACGTAGGTCGGGCCGAGGCCGTCACGGTCGACTTCGCCTCCGACTGTCCAGGCGACGTCGAAGAGCGCGAGTCCGGCCTCGAAGGTCCCGAGGCGCTCCAGGGAGAGGTTTGCCGCGGGGCGCAGGAAGCTCTTTTCGTCGCGCGAATCGATCGTCGTGTCGCCGCCGGGCCGCTCCTCGCCCGGCTCGAAGGTGGCCGGCTTGGCTCCGCCCGCGCCGCCGCCAGAACCGCCGCCGCCTGGTCCTCCGCCCGACGCCCCCGCCCCGCCGGTGCCCGAAGCCGAGCCGCCGGGGCCCGTGGGCGCCTCGTCGGAGCACGACAGGCCCAGGAGGGGGATCGCGGCCAGGAGAGCGATCCATCGCGCTGCATGGCGGCTCACGGCCAGGGCACCTCGATCGGGATGCTCGATCGCTCCGGGCCTTCGGGGGGCAGCGGGAGCCCGAGCTGCCCGCTCGTGTTCGACCCCCACGCCTGGAGGTTGCCGCCGTCGTTCACGGCCGTGCCGCCGGTGAGGCCAGCGGCGACCGCGCGTACGCCCGAGGCCAGGCTGGGGGTGGGTTTGGTCCGCATGTTCGTGTCGCCCACGCCGAGCTGCGCGAGGCTGTTTTGCCCCCAGACGAGGAGCTCGCCGCTCGCCAGCACGGCATGACTCGTGTTTCCCCGGGCGCCGAGCGCGATGGCGCGGCCGGGGAGCACGAGCGGAACGGGCTGTGGCTTCGAGGCCAGGATGCCGGCCGATCCGTCGCCGAGCTGGCCGCTCGAGCCGAGCCCCCATGCGTGGAGCCCGCCGGCCGTGGTCAAGGCGAGGACATGGTCCCGCCCGGCAGCCACGTCCACGATGTCCCCGAGGTTCGGGACGATGAGCGGATCGGGGTGGGGCGAGCTGTCCTCGTCGCCGAGGCCGAGCTGACCCTCGTCGTTCGAGCCCCACGCGTGCACGAGGCCGCTCGCGTCGACCGCGAACGAGGCGTCGTCGGAGGCGGCGACGGCGACGATTCCATCGAGCGGGAGGACCTCGACGACGCCGGGGTGGCTTTCCGTGTCGCCCGCGCCGAGCTGGCCTCGGTCGTTTTGCCCGGCGGCGAAGACACGACCGTCGGCGCGCAGGAACAGGGCATGTCCTCCGCCGGGCGCGATCGCTGCGATGTCGTCGAGCCCTGGCACGGGCTCGAAGGGCGGCTGGCCCGCGGGGGCTCGGAATACGTGCCCTTGGGCGTCGAGCGCGAAGAGCGTGCCTCCGCCTTCGGCGATGGCCCCGAGCGCGGCCGGCGCGTCCCGCTTCTTGGGCGTCGGGTCGCCTCCGCCCCATTGCAAGAGGGTCCCGTCCCGGAGAGCGAACATCGTGTCGATGGATGCGGCCACGAGGCGCCCGCCGTGGAGATGCCCCTCCACGGAAGCCGTTTTCCCCGACGGCAGCACGAGCGTCACGACAAACCCGTTCGCGCCGCGCGCGCGTGGCAGCCGCAGCCGCGCCGTTCCCGTGGTCACCTTGGCGTCGATCGTCTGCTCGTCGGTGATCGCCTCGCCGAGCACGAGCCGCAGCGTCGCGCCGCCTTCCGGCACGGCGAAGCCGACGTCCACGTCCACGTGACGACGCTCGAACGCCATCCCGGGCAGGGGGCTCACGAGCGTGAGAACGACGTCCTCGTCCGGAATCGCGCTTCCGCCCTCTCCGGTCGAGCCCCCGCCGCTCCCGCCTGCGCCCGCCGCGCCGGTCGAGCTCGCGGATGTCGTCGTGTCCGCCGGCGGGTCGCTGGAACACGCGACGGCCAGGCTGGCGGCGAGCGTGCCCAGGGCGAGCGCGCGGAGCCTCATGGCTGTGTCACGAGCCCCGGCGTCGGATAAGCCCAGTTGTTGAGCAGGTTTGGCCGTCCGAGGCTGCCGTTCGTGCTCCAACCCCACGTGTAGACCGCGCCGTCCGGCGAGAGCCCGATCGCGTGGGTCGCGCCCGGATCGATGTCGAGCGTCGACGGCAGCGCGAGGGGCGCGTCCGGCGCGCTCCGATCGACGGTATCGTCGCCGCCGATGCCGAGCTGCCCATTGAAGTTTTGCCCCCAGCCGACCGCGCTCGCGTTCGTCCGGACCGCGAAGCTGTAGTTTCCATCGGCCAAGACCGTCGCCGCATCCTGCAATCCCACGACGGCCGTCGGCGAAAGGACGTCCGCGTCCGCGCCGCTCATTCCATTGCCGACCTGGCCATTTTGATTGAGCCCCCAGCCCACGACCGTCCCGTCGGCGCGCACCGCGAGCACGTGATCCCGCCCGGAAGCGAGGTGCACGACGTCGGTCAATCCGGGCACCTGGGCCGGCGTCGGGTGCGGATCGGTATCTGCGGTCCCCTGGCCGAGGCTGCCGTACTGGTTCCTCCCCCAGGCCCAGACCGTGCCGTCGCGCCCGAGCGCGAGCGAGTGCTTCGAACCGGCGACGACCTGAATGATGTCGTCGAGCCCCGCGACCACGACCGGATAATGGCGGTCCTCCGTCGTACCGTCGCCGAGCTGCCCGGAGGCGTTGTCGCCGAAGGCGCGCACCGTCCCGTCGTCGAGCAGCACGAGCGTGTGATCGTAGCCGAACGTCGCCGCGAGGACGCCGGTCAGGTTCGGGTTCTGCGTGGGGACCTCGCGCTTGTCGGCGTCGGGCATGCCCGGGGAGCCCAGGCCGAGCCGGCCGTCGGCGTTGTTTCCCCAGACGAACAGGATGCCGTCCTGGCGGAGCGCCAGCGATTGGTTCTGGCGGAGATCGATCGCGGTGATCTCGTCGAGTCCGGGCACGAGCACGGGCTCGAAGCGCGACGTGGCGTCGCCGACGCCGAGGCCGAGCTGACCGAGGTTGTTGCGGCCCCACAGAGCGACCTTCCCCGCCGTGACCGTGCCGGTGTGGGAGCCGCCTGCGCCGAGCCTTCGCTCGAACATTACCTCGAGCGGCACCTCCGTTCGGTTGCCCGAGAGATCCTCGGCGGCCACGAGCAGCGTGTTTTTTCCGCGCGTCGGCCGCTGGTCCACGGCTCCATCGAACACCGGCACGCCGCTGCTCATGTCGAGCGTCACCGCGGGGGCGCCGTTCCAGCGGAATTCGACTTTGGCCAGGCTGCCGGGGTCCTCGGCGTGCACGGCGACGCGGAGGCGAGCCGTGCGGAGCTGGGCGCCGTTGCTCGGGCCTGCGAGCGTCACGACGGGCGGCGTCGTGTCGGGCAGAGCGCCCCCTTCGCCGCCGGCGCCGCCGGTGCCGCCAACGCCACCGCTGCCGCTGCCGCCGACGCTACCGCTGCCGCCGCCGCCACCGCTGCCGCCTACGCCGCCGCTGCCGCCCACGCCACCGCTGCCGCCAGCGCCGCCCATGCC
>NZ_JARZHH010000142.1 GCF_029946515.1 Polyangium sp. 6x1 | reverse complement strand
ACCGGCGGCACCGGCGGCACCGGCGGCACCGGCGGCGCGGGCGCGGCCGGCGGAATGGGCGGCGCAGGCGGCGGCATGGGGGGCGCAGGCGGCGCGGGCGGCAGCGGCGGCGGCATGCAGGTATGCGCGCCCGGCACGTCCGAGCCCTTGCCCAAGCTGCAGCTCACCGAGGTCGTGACGGGCCTCGACCGCCCCACCTTCGTGACGGGCGCACCCGGCGATACGAACCGCCTCTTCTTGCTCGAGAAGCCGGGCCGCATCCGCATCGTGAACGGCGGCAATCTCTCGCCCGAGCCCTTCCTCGACATCAGCGCGATCGTCGAGGCGGCGGCCAATGAGCGCGGCTTGCTCGGGCTCGCGTTCCACCCGGACTACGCCCAAAATGGCCGATTCTTCGTCTACTACACGCAGAAGGCGAACCCGACCGGCGCCATCGCGATCGCCGAGTACGCTCGCGGCGCCTCGCCCGACCAGGCGGTCCAGGGTTCCGGCAAGGTGATTCTCACCATCCCGCACCCGGGCGCCAGCAACCACAACGGCGGCATGCTCGCGTTCGGGCCCGACGGTTACCTCTACGTGGGCACGGGCGACGGCGGCGGCGGCGGCGATCCGGACGAGAACGGGCAGGACGTCAACGCCAAGCTCGGCAAGCTCCTCCGCATCGATGTCGATAAGTACCCGACGCCTCCGCCGGGAAACCTCCAGAACGGCGACAAGGACATCTGGGACTGGGGCCTGCGCAACCCCTGGCGCTTCAGCTTCGATCGATGCACCGGCGATCTCTACATCGCCGACGTCGGCCAGAACGTGGTCGAAGAAATCAACGTCGAGCCGGCTGGTGAAGGCAACAAGAACTATGGCTGGAACACCATGGAAGGCTCGTTGTGCTACGACCCGGCCGCCAACTGTGACCAGACGGGCCTCACGTTGCCGGTCACGGAGTACGAGCATGCGAGCGGCTTGGGCGACTGCTCGGTGACGGGCGGATACGTCTACCGCGGGTCGAAGATCGCGGGGCTCGTCGGGACGTACCTCTACGCCGACTATTGCTCGAAGCGCTTCTACACGCTCGCGTGGTCGAAGGGCGACGTCATCGCCGAGGGGGAGATCTCGGCCGATCTCGAAAGCACGGCGCTGAGCGCGGGCATCACTTCGTTCGGCGAGGACACCGCGGGCGAGCTCTACGTGATCGTGGACAACAGCCAGGGCGGGACACCCGGCAAGCTGTACCGCATCGACCCCGAGTGACATCGACGCGCCCTCCCTCGGGGGGCGCTCCCGCGTCGAAACGCGCGCCTCTTCATCTCTCTACATCTCGTCTTCAACTCCTCTTCATCTCGATCCCCGCGTCATCACGACTTCGGCGGAGGCAGCCTCCTCGAAAAGAGGACGACGCGGGCCGCGCGTCGGGCTTGCTTCGTGAGGGCCGTCGCCGCACGGCCGGAAGGCTGCCTCCTCTCCTTATTATATGAGTGCGAGTACGCGACGCGTCGGAGGCCCGAAGTCCCGGGCGCCTGCTCCTCGTCGGTTTCGTGGCGCATCCCGACGCGGCTTTGCGGTGCACATCGCGTCGGCGCCGGGCGCCGCTATCGCCGCGGGCCGCGGGCCTCGGGCGCGCGCGCGGCGGACACAAATCGTCGCGGACGCGTCGCGAGGCATGCCTCGTCGAACCATGCAGGGCTCGAGGTCGTCCTCGTGGCTATCCCGGTACCACCGATGGGCATGAGCTGCGCAGTGCAGGTGCAGCAATGAAGGGACGTCGGGCCGGTCTTTAGGGAGAGCCCCGCCCCCAATCCGGGAGGACACGGTAGCGTGCACGGCAAAGCCCGGGTCGCAAAGCCTGGATCGACTGGCAGCCCGCGCGGCAAACGAGAGGGCCTGGCTGGACAATGCGAGCAACGCGCGGTCTCGCGGGGATTTCGAGCGGTCGGTCGGTCCGGTAAACGTCCGGCGCTACCGGGCGGCGGTGGAGGCAAAACCTGCCAGCGTCGCGCGGGCCGAACCAAAAAATGAACGAAAGGACCGTCCTGCCACTTTATTCGCTTGACCCGCACGTCTCCAAAGGCATAGTCGTAACCATCCGCCGAGCGGGATTCGGCGAGGGAGAAGACATGGCAACCGACGCTTTCGAGCAGCAGATTGTGGAACTTGTGCGGAAGATGCCCGACTCGGCGATTCTCGCACTGGTCAAGGATAAACTCGGCTCGGCTGTGGCCTCCGCTCCGGCGGCGGCTCCGCTCGTGGCTGCGGCTGCGACCCGGGGTCGCGGTCGTCCGGCGCGCGTGCCGCAGGCGCTCGTGGCGGCTCCGGCGGTGGAAGCCCCGGCGCCCGCAAAGCGTGGTCGCGCGGCGGCCCCTGCTGCGCCTGCGAAGCGCAAGCCCGGCCGTCCGAAGAAGACGGCGGCCCTCTCCGCGGAGCGGCAAGAGGTCCTCAATTCGGTGGAGCGCATCGTGAAGGCGTCGAACGGCGTGAGCGCGAGCGATGTGGCCCGCCAGGCCGGCATTCCGCAGACGCGCGCGGCGGCGGCTCTCAAGGAGCTCAAGCTCGCGAAGCGCATCTTCCAGGGTGGTGATCGTCGTTTCGCCCGCTATGCGGCCGACCTCAAGACGGCGGAGCAGGCGAGCCTGAACGCGCGCAAGACGGCGAGCGGCCCCTCGACGGCCGGCGCCCCCGCGAAGAAGGCGGCCCCCGCGGCGAAGGTCACGCGCAAGCGCGCGGCGGCCCCTGCGGCGCCCGCGGCGAAGTGAGTCGCGACTGATCAACAACCTGCCAGCAGGACGCGAAGCAACTTTATCGACGTCCTGCTAGCAACGTGGCGGCCCGACGCGGTGGCGGTGGAGATGGCTCCCCGCCCTCGATTCGGGCCGCGCGGTCGTTTCGAAGGTCGGATCGGTCGTCCGGACGAAGTCAAAACGACGACGCCGACACCACACGCGCCAGCTCGGCTCGACCGGAGCGGCTGTCCGCGATCGATCGTTATGGCCAGCCCGCGGCGGCGCCCGAATGGAGCGTCGTCCCCCTAGCGGCCACGACGTCCAAAACGTTTTTTTGCGCTGGATCGCGTCGCCCGTTCGATTGGTGGTCGGCGGCCAAACCTAGCGCGGCGCAGGCGTGTGTCGCGGCGAAACAAACGGAGCACGCACGGATGGTATGTCCGGGCGGACCGAGCCTGCTTCCACGCCGCTTGCTCGGACGAACCCGGCCGCCGAGCTCGCGGGATGCGCGTCATGCAGCGCCGCGAACATGCGTTCGTCGTTATGCGCGTCGCCAAAGCGATGCAGGCGTCATGCTTTCGACGCGTTTTTGCAGACCGTTAACGGTCCGGGCCTTTCAATTTTGAACGACTCGACCCTGCGCGCGTTTCATCTTCAGAGGACGCGGGCGTGGGAATCGTTTTACGGCGGGTTCCACGTCGCGCCGTCGTCGTCGGATACGAGCACGTAGAAACCGCGCCGCGAGGTACCCGTGACATCGGCGGACACGATGAGCAGCGTGCGTTTTCCAAACGAAACGAGCGCGCCGAAGTCGACGCGCCCACGCGCGCCCGTCCCTTCGCCGATGATGCGCGCACGCTCGTAAAACGTCCCGCCGTCGGTCGACTGCGCGTAGTAGAGGCCCCAGCGCTCACCGGCCTGCGCGCTCATCACGGCGGCCGCGCCCGTGGACGTCGGCACCGCGACGATCTCCCGCTCGTGTTTCTCGATCCAAGGCTTGAATACGGGGCGCGACGGGGTCGTGCACTTGCCTTCGAGGTCACAAAGCAAGAGCGTTATGCTCTGCTTGTCGGCGTCCGGCGCCTCGACGACGAACTTCGTGTCGTTGCACCCAATGGGCGCGCCAGCGAGCGCCTCGGCCGGACGCGGGACCAGCGTGAGCTTGTCGGGCGTCACCACGAGGTAGAAGTTCTTGTTCGGATTCTGCTTCGTCGGCGGTTGCGTGACCGCCTGGTACGAAATCGAACCGACGTCGCAAGCCGAGGACGCGGAGAGCTCGGCGACGAGCGTAGGCGTCGGCTTCAGGAGCTTCAGGTCGATGTACTCGGACTCCGCAGGCGCCGCGACGGTCTGCCCGGGCGCGGGCCATTTCCGCGACACGACCTCGCGCCCCTTCACCGAGAAGAGCCGCGGCGGCCTGCCGACGGGCCCCGTGGCGAACGTCTCCAGCTTGGGGAGCGCGACCTCGGCCGGCGCGTCTGTGCCGGGCGGCGTGACATACCGCGCGACGAACTTCTTGGGGGTGGGCTCGACGACGAGCGACGCCGTCTCCTTGTCGAGCAGCGCGAGCCGCGGCTTGGGGATCGGCTGCTTCGGGTCGGGCTTTCGCGCGAGCGGCGGCTGGTCGACCATCGTCGCCGTGCCGAACGAGGGCGCATCGAGGCCCGCGAAGAAGAACTGGAACGGCGGCGGCGGCGGCGCCTTCTTTCCAACCGCCGGGGGCGCCTCCGCGGCCGTCTCCTTCGGGCCGAGGGCGAGCGCGAACATACCGTCGGTGCCGAACGCGTAGCTCGACCAGGTCTCGCGGTCCGTGCGGAAGGCCTTCCACGTCTTGCCCGCGTCCACGGTCATGAGCGCGATCGCGACGCTGCCGGGGACACCGCCGGCCAGGATGGCCCGCTTGTCGTCGAGCACGTACACGTGATCGAACTTCATCGACGGCGGCGCGAGGCTCGCGTCGAGGCCCTTGGCGGTGCCGAGGCCGGTGGAGAGCTGATCGAGCGAGGCGGCCCCGCGCGGAGGCGGAGGCGGCGCGATCGGGGCGTCTTCTTTTTTCTTCGAGCAGCTCGGAAGGAGCGACAGCGCGAGCGTCAGCGCGTAGGCCGTCGGGGACCAGGGGCCCTTCGTCGTTCGAAGCATCTCACTCGACTCGATCGGGATCCATGCAGCAGCGGAAACCCGTGGAGTAATCGTGGTAGCGGAAGTCGTGCGCGGTGGTCTGGTAGGAGCAGCCCTCGCCGTTCAACGACGTGTCCATGTAGTAGCCGCCGCGGAACGTGCCGTCGCGATCCTCGATCC
This sequence comes from Polyangium sp. 6x1, assembly GCF_029946515.1. Taxonomy (GTDB): domain Bacteria; phylum Myxococcota_A; class Polyangia; order Polyangiales; family Polyangiaceae; genus Polyangium. Next base: position 4,504 of record NZ_JARZHH010000142.1, on the reverse strand, counting down.
ACTCGTGCAGGTTGCCGACCATGTCGAAGACGCCGTACTCGTTCGTGCACTCGGCGCGCATGCCGGTCTCGAACAAGGAGTCCGGGAGCTGGTTGATGAGCGGCTGGTTCATCCCCTCGCTCCAGCGGCGATCGTCGGGGATGCCGAGGCGCAAGGCGACCTCGACGACGGGGTGCGCGCTGCGGATGTCGTCGTTGCAGACGCGGCGCTTGCGGTCGTCACCGTACGGGAAGCGGGTGCGCTTCGGGCCGCGGCAGGCGCGCTCCCACTCGTCGGCGGCGCAGAGCCGTTTGCCCGAGGCCTGGCACGCGCGCTGCGCTTGTTCGCCGCTGATGTAGCCTTGCGGGATCACGCCCGGCCGGGACACGGCGCGCACGGACGTCTCGTGCCCGTCGACGGATTGAAACGGCGACCACGCGCGCACGTCGCCGCTCGAGAGACGCTCGACGAGCGACCCCTCCCAGCGATCGACGCAGACGCGGCCGTCGACGAGCGCCATCTCCGCCGGGCAGCGCGAGGTGTTCGCGAGGATCTCGCTGTCGACGTCCTCGGCGACGGAGCGCCACGCGGCCGCGGCGAGGCGCGTCTCGACCGTGACGACGCGCGCCTCGGTGGATCGGACCGCGATGGGCCGCTCGGCCGGCGCGAGGGGCTCGGCCGGGCGGGATGCGAAAGGCGGCGCGACGCGGGCGTTCGCGCTCGCCTCCTTCACGGCGTGGATTTGCGACAGCCCTCCCGGGGCAGCACACCCCGCGGCCGCGGAGGCCAGGATCGCCGCCACGACGAGGCTGGAAACGTGCCGTACGGCGCGATGCTCGCTACGGCTGGATCGCAGGGCTTGCCCGAAAGGGCCAGACAGGAGCCAATCTGCGTCGTCCGCCTTCGTCGCCACGAGCTTCGAACGATGCCTACGGATGCGGCGAGACGCAATGGAGAAAATGCCAACGCCCGCGCGTGGGATCGTCTTCCAACGCGTTCGGCGCTTGACAGCGGGAGCGACGCTCATCGAAAAGTCGGTCCTTTGAGGTCCAATGGTTGGACCGCGGACCGTTTGTCCGCGAGGGCGCGCTCCGGGGAGGCGCCCTCGCGGAGGCCAGCTCAGGGGCTCACTCGTGGATGCCGGTGCCGAGGTCGGCGGCGTTCCAGCGGAAGTTGTCGAGCAGGACGAGCGAGTCGAGGATGTTGTCGCTCACGTCGAAGATCGTGAGCTCGAGCGTGATCTTCTCGCCGGGCACGACGGAGGCCGTGTTGTAGAGCCAGTCCGTGCCGCCGCCGGTGTTGCTGATCTGCATGCCCGTGCCCGCTAGCTCGCCGGCGCCCGAGGGGCACGTGTTGCAGCCCTTCGGCGTGCACACCTGGAAGAAGCCGTTGTTGACGCTGACGGGGTTGCTCGAGCCGTCCTTCGCGATGTTCTTGTCGAGCGGCAGGCCCATCGCGCCCGACTGCAGCAGGGCGAGGAAGAAGTCGTTGTAGTTCGAGCACTGGAACGACCAGTACTCCGAGGAGAAGAACCGGAACTGATACTCGAACGACTTCGCGTTCGTGGGCACGCGGATGTCGAGCCGCACGTTCACCGAGTCGTTCGCGCCCGAGCCCGACGAGCAGGCGCCGCTGCAGCCCTGCGACGCGGGCAGCTTGCCGCCGTTCGCGAGCAGGTACGTCGCGGGCGGGTTGCCGTCGTAGTCGTGGGCCGTGCTCGTCCCGGCGTATCCCGCATCGTCCTGGTCACGCATGACACCACTGGAGAGGCCCGCCATCGTGAGGCCTTTCTGCGGCTTCACGACCGTGCCGTACCCGGTCAGGATGGCGCTCGCCTTGTCCGACAGGGTGAGCTGCTGGGCCGCGGTCGGCGTGGAGCCGTCGGCGAAGACGAGCTTGGCGCTGAGCACGCCCCACTTCTTGAACTGACCCGCCGGCGGGATCTCCTGCACGAACTGGCAGAGCTCCATGGCCTTCGCCACGTCCTCGGCCGTGACCCCGGCGAACTTCGCCAACGAGCTGCAGGGCGGCGCCTCGACGTTGTCGGGCGTCGTCGGGTCGCAGTCGTTGTCGATGCCGTCGTTGGTGAACTCGAAGGCGCCGGGGTTGACGGCCTTCGGGTTCGGGCAGCCGGGGCTCAGGAAGTCGCAGCAGTCGCCGCCGCCGCAGGAGCTGTAGCCGTCGCCGTCGTAGTCACCGGAGGAGTCGTCGGCCGCGCCGTTGCAGTCGTCGTCGATCGCGTTCGCGCAGATCTCGTACTTCGGCAGGACCTGGCCGACGCAATCACCCCAGCCCGAGCCGTCTTCCTTGCACGTCTGCGTGCCGGACTTGCACGGGCCGACGCCGAGCGTGCCGGGCAAGCCCTGGTAACACGACTGCGTCTGGCCGGGCACGCAAGAGCACTGTCCGTCCTGCAGCACGTTCCACTCGCAGCCGTCGTCCGGGTTCTTGTTGCAGTCCGAGAAGCCGGGCTTGCACGAGCCGAGCGTGCAGAGGCCGTTGTCGCAGAGCGCGACGCCGTTCGGCGGGCCGCCCATGAGCGGCGGGTTCTGCGTGTCGTCGAGGGTCCACGCGAACGAGCACGCGTTGTTGCAGAAGCCGCAGTTGTTCTCGTCGTTCGAGAAGTCGTAGCAGCTCGACCCGCAGCAGCTGAAGCCCGCCTGGCAAGGCTGGGTCGCGGAGCAGCCGGGGATGCACGTCTTCGAGATGCAGATCGAGCCCGGATTGCAGTCGGTGTCGATGATGCAGCCGTTGATGCACAGGTTCTTCATCGTGTCGCAGACCTGCGACCCGAGGCAGTCCGCCTTGTGCGTGCAGCCGACCGCGCACTTGCCCTCGATGTTGCAGTACTGGCCGATGCCGCAGTCGTCGACGAGCGGGTCGCCGCTCGGGATGCACTCGACGCACTTGCCCGTGTTCGCGTTGCAGATCGGGCCGCCGGGATCGCCCGCGCAATCTGCGTCGACCACGCAGGCCATCGGCCCGGCGCCTGCGCCGCCCATGCCACCGCCCGCGCCGCCCGCGCCGCCCGTGCCGCCATTGCCACCGGACCCGGGTGCAGCGCCCATGCCGCCGTTGCCGCCGTCGCTCACGTTCGACGTGCCTGCCGAGCCGCCGGCTCCTCCGCCCTGCGCGCTGCAACCAGACGCAGCCGCGTACGCGACGAGCGCCGGGACGAGCAGGGTCGAAAGCGAAGAGCGCAAGTCGTTCCGCCTCGTACGCTTCATCATTTCAAGTACCTCACCGTAAAACCACGAGCGGGCCGAGCCCGCACCATCCGAAGCCCGAGGCCGCGCGCCGCGCTCTCGAAGAGCGCCGCGCGCAGCGAGTCACTTGTGGACGCCGGCGGCCGCCGCCTTGATGTCCCAACGGAAGTAGTCGAGCAGCACCGTCGAATCGACGTTCGAGTCGCCGGCGTCGGCGATGATGAACTCGATCTCCATCGTCTCGCCGGGCACGACGGGCGCCTCGTTCACGAGCCACACGGTGCCGCCGCCGTCCTTGTAGTCGCCGTCCCAGCCGCCCATGCCCGTGCCCATGAGCTCGAGCACGCCCGCGGGGCACGCGCCCGCCGGCGAGACCGGCGAGGGGAAGCAGACCTCGTAGAACGCGTTGTTGACCGTGATCGTCTTGCCCGTCGCGTCCTTCGCGATGTTGCGATCGGCGGGGAGCGGATCCTGCATCGGACCGGGCGTCCAGGCGCTCTTCAGGAGCGCGAGGAAGAAGTCGTTGAACTGGCCGCAGCTGTACTCGGGGTACTCCGAGGTGTAGCTCTTCAGGCGATACGAGAACGACCGCGCGTTCGTCGGCACGCGGATGCGCATCTTGAAGTTGACCGAGTCGAACGCCTTCCCGCAGTTCTCGCCCGTGCACTCGGGGCACTCCGGCGGCGACGGGAGCTTGCCGCCGTTCGCCGCGAGGTAGGCGGCCGGGATCGGGCAAACCGTGTTCGCCTTGTAGTTGCCCTTCTGGAGGTCCGGGTTCGGCCCGTTCTGCGGGTGGATGAAGCCGAGGTCGGTCTCGTCGCGCGCCGTGCCCGTCGAGAGCACGGCCATCGTCGCGCCCCGCTTCGGCAGCACGTTGGGCCCGTAGTTCGCGAGCACGCCGACCTGCACGTCCTTGGGCACGACCGCGTTCGTCCCGTCGGCGAGCAGGAGCTGGCTCGAGATCACGCCCCACTTCTTCTGCTTGAGCGGCGGGTTCTCGATCGTGAACTGGCAGAGGTCCATCGCCTTCACGAGCTCGAGCGTGCTCGTCGGCGTGGCGAGCGGCGGATCGGTGCAGTCGGCCGCGGGGACGTCGTCCTTCGTCGAAGGATCGCAGTCATCGTCGATGGTGTTGCCGAGGTACTCGAACGCGCCCGGGTTCACGCTCTTCGGGATGTCACACTTGTTGTCGTTGTCGCAGCAGTCGCCGTCGCCGACGGTCCAGCCATCCCCGTCCTGATCGACCGCCAGCGGATCGCCGCCCGCGCCGCCGCCGCCGCCCGCGCCGCCCGCGCCGCCGACGCCGCCCGCGCCGCCTG
>NZ_JARZHH010000141.1 GCF_029946515.1 Polyangium sp. 6x1 | reverse complement strand
GCCCCGGCGGCGTCGAATACGGGCGGCGCCGGCGGGACCGGCGCGGGCGGGAATGGCGGCGCGGGCGGCGCCGGCGGGACGGGCGGCGCGGGCGGCGGGATGGGAGGGGCCGGCGGCGGGCTCGTGGAGCGCGCGTCGGCGCGCATGTTCCTGTCCGGGCACAGCCTCACCGACAATCCCTTGCCGGATCATGTCCTGACCATCGCGCAGAGCCTCGGGAAGGATTTCAATTTCAACGAGCAGATCGGCATCGGCTCGCCCATCCGGGTGAGGACCAAAGGCGGGAGCTTCGACGCGCCGGACTGGCCCGGATACAGCACCGGGAAGAACCGCGACGGCAGCGACATGAACGTGATCGAAGAGCTCTTGGCCCCGAAGACGCTCGGGCCCGGCGAGCTCTACGATACGCTCGTGATCACGGAGCGGCACGACATCCTCGGCACGATCTGGTGGGAGGATACGTTCGGCTTCCTGCGCCATTTCCACGACCGGTTGATCGACGGAAACCCGGCCGGGCATACGCTGTTTTACCATAGCTGGCTCGACGTCGACAAGAATGCCCCGGCGACGTGGATCGGCCACGAGAAGAACGCGCTGTACGCGTGGGAATGCGTGGCGACCAAGGTGAACCTCTCGCTCGCGGCCGAAGGGCGGACCGACCGAATGGAGACGCTCCCCGCGGGCGCGGCGCTCGTCGATCTCGTGGAGCGGATCGTGAACGACGAGGTGGATGGCATCACGGGCACGACGTCGCAGAAGCTCGACATGATCTTCAGCGACAACGTGCACATGACGCCGCTCGGCGCGTATTACCTGGCGCTGGTCACGTACGCGTCGATCTTCCGCGCCTCGCCGGTCGGCGCGGCCGTCCCGGCGGGGATCAATACCGAGCCGGCGGCCGACATGCAGAAGATCGCCTGGGACTTCGTGCGCGCTTACTACAGCCAGCCGGCGCCGGGGGAGCACACGATGGAGGAATGCCGGACCTTCATCTCGCAGAACGTCTGCGCCTCGTTCTGGACCGTGCTGAACCAGCCCGGCAACATCGCCTCGTGCCAGACGGATTTCGCGAACGCGAGCGCAACGCAAAACCCCTTCCGCTGGCCGGATCCGCAGATGAAGTTGTGGCCGGATCCGTAGGAGGCGCCCATGCTCCCCGCGTCCGCATTCGTCCCCTGAGGTTCCGTCAGGAAAAACCGCGCAAGGGCAGGTCCGGCCGCTGGAGCCAGTTCTCAGCGGGGTAATGTGCGTCCGCCTCGACGACGTGCACCGTATACGCGTGCCGGGAGCGCGGCGAGCGGTTCTCCGCGCTTCGATGCGGCAAGAGCCCGTGCAGCACGACGAGCGTGCCGGCCGGGACTTCGAGGGGAATGGCGTCGTCCTCGACGAGGGGGACCGGATCCAGCACCTCGAACCGCGTGCCGCCGCGCCCGTCCCGCAAGAAGCGCTTCTTGAGCCCCTGCCGATGGCCGCCGGGCACCGCCCACATGCAGCCATTCTCGATCGTGGCGTCCTCCAGCGCGAACCACAGGCCCGTGACCGTCACGGGCTCGGTGTAGAGGAACGTCGCGTCCTGGTGGCAAACGACCTCGCCGCCGATGTGGGGCTGCTTGAAGATGTACATCGATTGCATCAAGAGCGGCCGGGTCAGGCCGAGCTCGGCCGTCAGCGCCGCGAGCGCGGGCGTACGCGAGAATCGATCGAAGACCGGATCGAGGTCGTGCATCGCGTGGCCGATCTTGTTGAGCGCGCGCTCCTTCGGCACGCGCAGGCGGCCGTCCGGGCCGAGCGCGCCCTCCTCGAAGAAAAAACGGACCTTGTCGCCCGATTCGAGGAAATACGCGTCGGAGGTGCGCGTCTGCTCGTGCGTGCTGAAGACCGAGCGGTGCGCCTCCGGGTCGAAGGCGGCGATGTGCTCCAAGGCGCGGCGTTTCAGCGCTTGGCACGCTTCGACCGAGACGAATCCAGGCAAGACGAGGTAACCGTCGCGCTCGAAGGCGTCGCGGCGCTCGGAGGGGGCGATGGGCCGGGGCATGGCTCGAATCTCGTAGCCCTCCCGGGGCCGGCTGTCCACGGCTCCGCGGCGAGGTGCCTGCGTATCGAGCCGTCGTACGCGGCAGGTGTTGCGCCGGGGAGAATCGTGCCTTACGCTGCGGCCATGCATCGGCACCCCTGGCGAATCGTGCGCGGGCTCCGCGTGCTGATCGCCTGCCTCATGCTGATGCTGCCGGCCGCACCGGCGCGCTCTGCGCAGGTCGTTCCGGACACGGTCGTCCTCATCGCGTACGCGGGGGCGGCGCAGCTCGCCGCGGCGGCGCGCGAGGTCGCGCCGCGAAACGCCGAGGCACTGCGAACCGTCGAGATCGAGGCGCGACCTGCGAAGGCGGCCTCGTTCGTCCGGGCGACGGCGCCTCGGCGGATCGATCCCGGCGCTACGTTCGTCCCCGCGGAGCGCTGGCTCCTTCATTGCGCGCTCCTCTGCTGAATTCGACGGCCTTTTCCTCGGCCTTCGATTTCACAGCAAGGAGAGAGCGATGTCGTCTTCAGCGGAAAGCCCTCGGAGGAGGGCCTGGCGGCGGTTCGTCCGTCGCCTGCTTCATTCCATTCGTTCGATGGGCCGGATTGGACTCGTGCTCGGCTCGGCCATGTTCCCCGGGATGCCGCCCCCGCCCCCGCCTCCGCCTCCGCCGATCGAGGAGCAAGCGTCGGGCGGGAAAAAGCTCGCCGAGCTTTAGCCTCACGGCGGCATAACGAGGGCCGTCCACGCGGCGTTCGTTCCGTGCTATTTCACGCCGCATGCTGCTCACCCGCGCCGAGTCCACCTCCTTCCGCGAGACCTCCCTCCACGCCGACGTCATGCGTTTCGTGCGCGCGCTCGAGGATCGGAACGACCCGCGCCTCCACGTCACGACCTTCGGCACCTCGCCCGGCGGTCGCGATTTGCCGCTCCTCATCCTCTCGAAGGACCGCGTCCGCACGCCCGAGGAGGCCCGGCGCAGCGGGCGCCCCGTCGTTCTCATGCTCGACGGCATCCATCCCGGCGAGGTCGAAGGCAAGGAGGCGAGCCTCGCGCTCGTGCGCGACCTGCTCGACGGCCGCCACCCGGATTGGCTCGACACGCTCACGCTGCTCGTCGCCCCGCTCTTCAATCCGGACGGCAACGACGCGCTCGATTCCGCGAATCGAAGGCTCGATCTGAAAAAGCTCGCCGGCCAGATCGGCCCCGTGGTCGGGACACGCACGCAGAGCCAGGGCATCAACCTGAATCGCGATTACATGCGCCAGGCCGCGCCGGAGATGCGGGCCTTGCAAGACGGGGTCTGCCTTCCGTGGGCGCCCGACCTCACGATCGACAACCACGCGACGAACGGCTCGGTGCACCGCTTCCACATGACCGTCGACGTGCCCCACACGGTCGAATCCGGGCGGCGCGAGCCGATCGATTTCATGCGCCAGCGCCTCGTGCCGGAGGTCATCGCCGCCGTCCGCGCGCGCGGCTTCGAGAGCGGCTGGTATGGCAATTTCGTCGAGGACGAGCGCGTGGTCGACGCGGGCGGCGAGGTCGACGCGGAGACGGCCGTGGGCCTCGGCTGGATGACCTACCCGCACCACCCGCGGTTCGGCTCGAATTACCGCGGCCTCACGAACCGGCTCGATCTGCTGCTCGAGTGTTATAGCTACCTGCCGTTCGAAGAGCGCGTGCGCACCGCGACCGCGTGGCAGATCGAGACGTTGTCCTGGGCCGCGAAGCACGCCGACGACATTCGCCAGGTCGTCGCGTCGAGCGCTGCGCCGCCGGATCGGGTCGCCGTGCGGTATCGCCTCGACCGCATGGAAACGCCCGTCGAGGTCCTCACGCGTTCGCCCCGCACCCTGGAAGGCGCGCCCGTCGCGGTGCAAATCCCTCATTTCAGTCGATTCGTGGGCACCGTCGTCGTCGATCGGCCCCGCGCATACCTCGTCCCGCCGGCGATCGCCGAGCACCTGCGTCGCCACGGATTGCGCGTCGAGGCGGCCGAGGGCGCGCACGACGTCGAGGTCGCGCGCGTGACCTCGCTCGGCAAGGAAGGAGGGCGCGGGATCCTGGAAGCCGCGGCAGTCGGCGAGGTGGCCGTGGAATGGCAAAAGGATCGCCGGACCGCGCCCGCGGGATGGTCGCGCGTCGATACGAACCAGCCGCTCGGCGCGATCGCCGTGTATCTCTGCGAGCCCGAGAGCGACGACGGCGCGGTCGAAAACGGGCTCGTGCCGGTGCCCGCCGTGGGCGACGAACATCCGGCGCTCCGCGTGCTCTGATGTCGCTGCGTGGCCCATCCCAAGAGCGGGCCGTATGATCCGCTCTTCGGGGCGGGCAAGGGCTGCGGCTGTGGCTGGTTTGGGCGTCTGCTGATCTCCGAGTTCTCGGGTTGACACCCACCGGCTTGGAGCAGACATGTCCTTCAGGAGAACGGATGTTGGAAAGATCCATCGGACCGCCCGAGGAGGGAACGAGTTCGCCCGGCTGCGCCAGCCCCCCCCGAATCCCTCCAGAGCTCATGCAAAAGTGGCAAGGTGTCGTCGATATCGTGGCCGGCATCGTGCAGGTCCCTGCCTCCCTGATCATGAAGGTCGAGCTGCCGGACGTCGCCGTCCTGGTGGCGAGCGAGTCCAAGGGAAATCCCTACGAGCGTGGCGAAAAAGCTGCCCTCGGCACCGGGCTCTACTGTGAGACCGTGATGTCGACCCGCCAGCGGCTGCTCGTCCCCGATGCTAGGGTCGACGAGAAGTGGAAGTGCAATCCCGACATCAAGCTGGGGATGGTCTCGTATCTTGGTTTTCCCATTGCCTGGCCCAGCGGGGACATCTTCGGCACGATCTGCGTCCTGGACAGCAAGGAAAATGCCTATAGCGAGCTCTACCAGCGGCTCCTCTTGCAGTTCCGCGACGTGGTCGAGGCGGACCTGCGGATCTTGTGCGATTTCGACGCCCAGCTCGCCCGAGAAGCCCGCGCGAGGTTGGAGGAGTCGGAGAGGGCCCATCGCGCAGCGCTGCGCACGCTGGAGGACCTGAAGCGAGCACAGGAGGGGCTGCAAGCCAGCCAGCAGCAGCTTCAGGAGGCCGTCCGCCTGCGGGACGAGTTCCTCTCCATTGCATCGCACGAGCTCCGCACGCCCATTGCCTCACTCCAGCTCATGGTGCAGGCGCTGACCCGAGGTGTCGTGTCGCCCACGCCCGAGGCCACGCTGCGAGCGTTTGGCGTGGCCGAGCGGCAAATCACCAGGCTGACCCGGCTCATCGAGGAGCTGCTCGAAGTCTCGCGGATCCAGGCGGGGCGCCTTTCGTTTCAATTCGAGCGACTCGATCTCGTGGCCGTGGTCCGTGAGGTGGTGCAGCGCTTCGAAGTCGACCTCGCCCGGGCCCACTGCCCCCTGTCGTTCACCGCTCCTCGGCCCGTCATCGGCTGCTGGGATCGGAGCAAGCTCGAGCAGATCGTGACGAACATCCTCTCCAACGCGCTGAAGTTCGGCGCGGGCAAGCCCCTCGAGATCCTCGTCGAGGAGGCGCCGACCGGTACGGGCCGGCTCGTCGTCACCGACCATGGCATTGGCATTCTTCCCGAGCGCCTCCCGCACATCTTCGAGCGGTTCGAGCGCGCCGTGCCCGCGCAGGCGTACGGCGGGCTGGGGCTCGGGCTCTACATCGTCCGTAGCATCGTCGATGCGCTGGGAGGCACCGTCCGGGCAGAGAGCGTGCTCGGCAGCGGGTCCACCTTCGTCGTGGAGTTACCCTGCGCCGGGCCGCCGTACGTTGCCTGTCCGACGAAGGAGGCGGGCAGCACGACAGGACCGTTTTCTTGAGCGGCAGCAGCGCCCTCGTCGTCGACGACGATCCCGAGGCGCTTCAATCCCCCGGAAACCTACGCGCGAGCCAGGCCTCCACCTCCTCCGGGTGGAACTCGAACGGGCCCATGCCGCCCTTGTAGACGACCTGCCCCTTCTCGTCGATCACGTAAAGCCGCTCCGGCCAGGCCGCGTAGGCCGCGTTCGCGGGGTTCTCGATCGGATCCACGAGGAGCGGGATGTCGTACTGGAATCGCTTCACGAAATCGGCGGCGATGGCGACGCGCGCCTCCGTGCTCCGCGGCTGCGGGTAGCAGACGTTGTGCTCCTCGTTCACGTCCATCTGCCATTCGTCGGTCGGGTGGGCCTCCTTGATGTACACCGTGAGGAATCGGGCGCTCTTGCCATACCGCCCGGCCATCGCCTTCAGACGCTCGACCGAGCGCCGGAATGGCGGTCATGTGAAGCTGCCGAAAATCAAGACGAGCGGCTTTTCCCCGATGTGCGTCGCGAGCTTCTCCCGCCGCCCCTCCGCGTGCGTGACGAGCTCCACGTCGGGCGCCGCGTCGCCGACCTCGAGCCGACCTTCCTCTCGCTGGTCGTACCGCAACATGCCGATCACGTTGCGAGGCCCCATCCACCCCACGAACGCCGCACCCCCCGCCACGAGGATCGCGGCGACCGCGACCAGAGCTTTTTTCGTCCGCGTCATGGCCTCTTTGCGTATCACGTCTGCAAAGAGGTGGGAAGGGTCACGAGCTAACGCTTCGGGTACCGGGGCTGGTTTGTCGGACGCGAGGTCTAAAAAGGATTCGATGGGCTCCGCGGTTTTTCGCTTGGACGGCCCGGAGACGGGCCCGCGGAGGCCGACGCGGACGCGGGCGGCGGCGCCGCCGAGAGCGCCGTGACCCGGCTTTGCGCTTGTCGTTGTAGATCCGCGATCATTCGTCCTTCGGGGCCGTTCGGCGCGAGCGCGAGGAGCTTCTGATGGAAAGCGAGGGCCTGCTCCTTTTGCCCGAGCTCCTCGCTCGCGACGCCGGCCCCGAAGAGCGCGGGCGCCGAGGCCGCGTCGTCGAGGAGCACGCCACGAAAGACGTCGAGCGCGGCCGCCGCTTTTTTCTGTCGCACGAGCGCATAACCGAGCGCATTTCTCGTCTCGGGATGCGGGCGCATCTGCGCCGCGGCCCGGAGCACGCGCTCCGCTTCCTCGAGCTTGCCCGCGCCGAGCAGCGCCTGGCCGAGCGCAGCGACGGCCTCGGCGTTTTTCGGATCGAGCTCCGTCGCGCGCTGAAAATGCAGGATCGCGTCGGCGTTCTTCTGCTGCCTGGCCCGCGCGCTCCCGAGGGCCATTCGCACATCGAAGCCGTCCGATATCCGCAATGCCGCTTCGAGATGCTCGGCGGCGCCCGCGGCGTCTCCCTCGGCGAGCTCGATCTGGCCGAGCCCCACGAGCGCGCCGGCATGGGCAGGATTCACCTTCAGCGCGAGCTGGAATTCGGATTTCGCGCGCGCCGCGTCTTCCTTGCGGCTCATCAGCGCGAGCCCGAGCGCGGTGTGCGCGAGCGCCGAGCTCGGGTCGATCGCGAGCGCCTCGGCGAACTTCCCTTTCGCCCCCTCGGCCTCGCCCTGCCGGGCCAGGATGTTGCCGAGCGCGGTCAGATACGCGGCCGCGCGTGGTTTGTCGGTGTCGAGCAAAAGCTGGGCCTCATAACGAGCGTCGTCGAGGGCCTCGGGCGCGATCCGCGCGGGGCTCTCGGCGATGAGGTGGACCCGCGCGCGCATGAGGGCGCGTTGCACGTCCGGGTCCGTGGGCGAGAGCTCGCGCGCGTGGCCGTACGCCGCGAGCGCCTGCGCGTAACGGCCGGCGTCGAGGGCCGCGTCCCCCTTCGCGAGGTGCTCGCGCGCGAGCTCGGGGGTGCGGTTGCAGGCCGAGGCCAGCGCGATGCAGAGGACGAGCGCAGGCAGGCGAGCGGCGCGGGCGAGGGGCCTCGGGATCATCGGAGGCCGTTCTACGCCGACGTCGGCCGGGAGAAAAGCCCGCGCGGCCGGGACATGTCAACGATGGCCGGTCTCGACCTGGACTTCATGGACGCGAGGTTGGAGGGGCTCCATCGTCAGCGCGCCGCGCGGAGAGACCTCCACGTTGACCTCGAGGACCCGCGGGACGAGTGGTTCGGCCGTCAGAGTGCCGCGGGAGGAGTCGACCTCGGCGTCGGCGCGGAGCTCACGGGGCACGAGGGGCTCTTTCGAGCCATTCCGAACGTACTCCTCCGGGTCGATCGCGGGCCTCTGCGGCGGCTCGGCGGCAGGGGCCGCTGCCGGGATCGTCGGGGCCTCTGGGGCTGTCTTCGCCGTGGTCTCTGTCGCCGCCGTCGACGCGCCGACAGCGTGCTCCATGCCCGCAGGCCTCGCGGCCGTGGCGGGCACGTCCGTACCTTCCGCCAAGCGCGAGCGGACGAGCAGGGCCGTCGCGCCGACGAGGCCAGCGAGCGCGACGATCGTCAGGATCCTCGCGCGCCCGGCACGTTCATTCATTGTAATCCGAGCTCTGGACGCACCGGAACCAGTGGCTTTCGTTCTTGTCGCAGTTGCCTTCGAAGTTGTTGACGTTGCCCGTGTTGTTGATGCAGTACGCGGTATCGTCGCCGGAGCGGTTTCCGAGCCAGTCGCCGTTGAGCTGTCCGCCGGTGCCGTACGTCTGCAGGACGCGGTAATGCTCGTTGTAGGTCTCGATGTGGCCGCCGAGCGCGGCGCAGACGTTTTGCGCGTTGTTGTAGGTCTGCGGGGAGAAATAGGGCGTCACGCAGATCGTATTGGAGCGCGAGATGCCGCCGAGGTTCGACGTGACGGTGACGGCGTAGCCGTTGAACGGAGCCGTGCAGTTTCTCGGGCCGGCGCCGATGAGCTGGAGCCACGTGGTGTTGCCGGCGTTGTTCGTCTTGCGATACCAGAGGTCCTGGTCGAAGAAGCCGCCGGCGATCTGCAATGCGTAGTTGTTGCCGTTGTTCGAGTGCCGCACGTCGATGAGGTGTTGCCACGAAGACGCGTTCGGATAGTAATTCGTCGGCGCGCTCGTCTCGAAGAAGCCGCTCCGCGAGCCCGTCGCGTCGGCGTTGTCCTTCGTCTCCGTCCGCGTGAGGCCATTGCCCCAGAACACGCTCCCGTCGGCCCGGATGTTGCCGGTCGCGTGAACCTGCTCGGCCGGGCCCGCCGTGCCGACGCCGATGGTGCCGGGGAAGTAGTTGATGCCCGAGGTGCCGCCGTCGTACTGTAGATACGCAGCCGTGTCGTTGTGGATGCCGCCGCGGAACTGCGCTTGCGCCGTGAAATAGACGGTGCCCGCATTGAAATAGGCGCCGCCGGGGACGATGACGTACGAGCTCGCCACGATGTACGGGTTCGCCGCGGTGAACCGGATGTTGCCGGCGCCGTCGGCGGCGGAGGCGATGCGCAGATAGCCGTTCGCGTGGATGTTCGACGCGGCGAATTGCTCGTAGCCGGTGCCGGGGTTGTTGTACGTACGAACGATGCCGTCGCTGCCCATGCCGAGCTGCGAGGCGACGACGCCGGGCCAATGGAAGGCAATGCGCGGCGTCGCGGTCGTGCGGACCTCGATGGGGGCCGTGTTGTAGACCGTGCCCACGCCGCCGGTGACGTCGAACTGGCCGGTGGTGGTCACCGTGGTGGCGTCGTCGGTGATGCTCGAATTGCCGCCGGTCGTCGCGCCGGTGAATTTGATGACGGTATTGACCGTGCCATTGATGTTGGCCGAGCCGGCAGGGCCGACAGGCCCGGTCGGGCCGATCGCACCCTGCGGGCCTTGGGCGCCCGTCGCGCCGGCCGGACCTGCGGGGCCTTGCGCGCCCGTCGCACCCGCGGGGCCTGCGGGGCCTTGTGTGCCCTGCGCGCCGGTCGCGCCGACGGGGCCCGCCGGACCTTGCGGGCCTTGCGCGCCGGTCGCGCCGATCGGGCCCTGCGTGCCCTGGGGGCCTTGGGCGCCCGTCGCGCCGGCGGCGCCGGTCGGACCGATGGGACCTTGCGGGCCGACAGCG
>NZ_JARZHH010000140.1 GCF_029946515.1 Polyangium sp. 6x1 | reverse complement strand
CGGGCGTCGGCGGTGCCGGCGGCGCCGGTGGCGCGGGTGGCGCGGGCGGCGCCGGTGGCGCCGGTGGCGCGGGCGGCGGCGGGATGTGCACCGAGTCCTGCGCGGTGGCGACGGACGATCCGGACCTCGCGTTCTGCGATACGGCCGGTGGCAAGGAGGCCGAGCAGCTCTACAACACGGTCTTCGCCTGCACCTGCGGCAACGGCGGCGCCTGCGCGGCCGTCTGCACGGACTCGCTCTGCGCCGGCACGATGCCGTCGGCCGACTGCGTGAACTGCGTGGCGAACACGGCGGAGCCCATGGGTTGCTCCGGCTCGTACGGCGCTTGCGCCGCCGACGCGGACTGATCCAGACCCCCGCGTGGTCCCCCACGAGCGGCTCCCGGTACTCCGGGGCCGCTCGCGGCTTTTTGTGCGTCCACGACGCCGGGCCCGAGCCATGCTAACGAGCCGCCCCGTGAAGGCCATCATCATCGGCGCGGGCCGCGGCAGCCGGCTCCGCCACCTCACCGAAGAGATCCCGAAGACCCTGGTCCCCGTCCTCGGACGCCCGATGCTCGACGGCATCCTCGAGGCGCTCGCCGCCGGCGGCTTCTCCCGCAAGGACATCATCTTCATCTGCGGCTACAAGGCCGAGGTCATCCAGGCGCGTTACCCCGACCTGACGTACGTCGTGAACGAGCGCTGGGAGCACAACAACATCCTCGCCTCGCTGCTCTGCGCCCGCGAGCACCTCGCCGAGGGGTTCGTGTCCACGTACGCGGACATCGTCTACCGCCCCGAGATCGTCGCCGACCTCGTGCGCGCGCCGAGCGACTGGGACATCACGCTCGCCTGCGACACGGACTGGCGGAGGCGCTACCACGGCCGCTCGCAGCACCCGGAGACCGACGCGGAGAAGATGCGCGCGGACGATCGGCGCGTCGTGGAGCTGTCCCGGCGGATCGTGTCGGAGCAGGCGGCGGGCGAGTTCATCGGCGTGATGAAGCTGTCGGCCGAAGGAGCGCGGCGGTTCGTGCATGCCTACGACGAGGCGAAGGCGGCGCATCCGGAGGGCGTGTTCCGGGAGGGACGCACGTTCGAGAAGGCGTACCTGATCGACCTCCTGCAGCACATGCTGGAGCGGGGCGAGCCGATGCACCGCGTGGACACGTTCGGCGGCTACATGGAGATCGATACCGTCGAGGATGCTTCGCTCGCCGAGTCGTGGTGGAGCGGAGGCCGACCGAGCTGAAATCACGGCGCGCGGGGAACTCCGAGCCGGCCCTGGGTTACGCTTGGGGACGAAGGAGGCGCGGCGTGCGACGAGCTTGGGCCGAAGGCATCGGGACCTTCATCGTGGTCTTCGCGGGGTGCGGGGCGGCGGCCGTGGGTGGGGCGGCGCTCGGGACGATCGGGATCGCGCTCGCGTTCGGGCTCGCGTTCGCCGGCGCCGCGCTCGCGCTCGGGCCGGTGAGCGGGGCGCACCTGAACCCGGCCGTCACGGTGGCCGCCGCGCTCGCCGGGCGGCTGCGGGCGCGCGAGGTGGTGCCGTACGTGGCGGCGCAGATCGCAGGCGCGACGGCGGGCGTCGGGCTCGCCGTGACGATCGCGCGGGGCAGGCCGGGCGGGGCGCCGGGCGTGCTCGACGCGCTCTCCGGCGGGTTCGGTCGGCACTCGCCCGGGTTCTACGGCGCGGATGCAGCGATCGCCGCGGAGATCGGCCTCTCGGCGCTCCTCGCGTTCGTGCTGCTCGGCGCGACGCACCACGCGCGCCCGGGCTTGCAGCACGAGCTCTCGGCCGCGGCGGGTGGCGTCGCCGTCACGCTCGTGCACCTCGTGGGCATGCCCGTCACGGGGCTGCCGGCGCACCCGGCGCGCGCGCTCGGCGCGGCGTTTTGTGCGGGCGGGGTCGCGCTCGATCAGCTCTGGGTCTTCGTCCTCGGCCCGATCGTCGGCGGCGCGATCGCGGCGATGGCGCTCCGGGTTTTGTTTGTGCCCGAAGGATCGAACGAACGTGCTCGGGCAGCGACCGAGCGGGCCCGCTGAGCCCTTCCTTCAACCGAGCTGAAAACGAACGGCCGGCAGATCCACGGCGGCCGTGTCGACGACGAGCGTGTCGCCGCTGCGGATGACGTCGCGCGGTCGTACGGACGCAAAACTTTCGTCGGGCTTCTTCCGGCGGCTCACGATGCGGCACGGCAGCCGCTCTTCGAGGTCCATCACCGTCGCCTCGGCCTGCGACGCGCCCACCGTGACCTCGGCCGTCACGCGCACGACGTCGTCGATCCGGTACGCGGCACGCACGCCCTCGTACGTCGCCTGGATCGCGATGAGCGGCGCGGACAGCGCGCTCGTCGAGAACGACTGATCGAGCCCGAGCGCTCCGCCGACCTTGCCCGCAAGCCTCTGATCGAACATGCGCATCACCACGCGCACGCTCGGGTTCATGCGCTTCGCGTCGAGCGCGATCTCCAGGTTCGCGAGGTCGTCGCTGGTCGCGCAGACGACGGCCTTCGCGCGCCCAGCGCCGACCTTTTCGAGCAGCTCGTCGCGACGCGCGTCGCCGATGTGCACGGGCACGCCCTTCTCGCGCACCGCTTCGAGGAAGCCCTTCGCGTCGTTCTGCTCGATCGCCACGACGTCCTCACCGAGGCTGCAAAGCTCCTCGATCACGCGGTAGCCCACGTGCCCGACGCCGCACACCACGACGTGCCCGCTCATCATGTCGGTCATGATCGAGGTCCACACCTCCCGCCGCGTCGCGAGGTCGAAGAGCGACGCGCCGATCTTGAAGACGCCCTGCGCGAGCAGGAAGAGGCCCGCGAGCGGCGTCAACCAGAAGACGGCGCGCGCGACGGGCGTGTGAGGGAACGGCTCGGTCGGCTCGAAGACGAGCAGCGTCCAGAGCGACCAGACGGTCTCGGTGAAGTCGGGCAAACGCTCGCCGCCGCGCCGGAGATCCCAGCGCAAGACGAACGTCGCGACGAGGAGATAGAGGGAGGCGTAGAGGAGGGGCGGCCCCATCCGCCGCAGGACGTAGCCTGCGGCGGCGATGCGGAGCCGTATCGATCGGAAGCGACGGCGCTTCGAGATCAGTCTTCCTCTTCCGTGACCTTGAAGCCGCTGTCCTTGATGACCTTGTCCTGGACCATCGGCGGACAGATCGCGAGGTGGTCGACGCTCATCGAGAACGTGCCCTTGCCCTGCGTCATGCTCTTCAGCTTCGACTCGTACTCGAGCACCTCGGAGAGCGGGACGTACGCGTTCACGATCGTCTGATCCTCGACCGTGTCCGTGCCGAGGATGCGGCCGCGCCGGCTGTTGATGTCGCCGATCACGTCGCCCGTCGCCACGCTCGGCGCGACGACCTGCATCTTCACGACAGGCTCGAGCAGCACCGCGCCGGCCTGCGCGGCGGCGGCCTTGAAGGCCTTGCTGCCGGCCATCTGGAAGGCCGCGTCGGACGAGTCGACGTCGTGGTACTTGCCGTCGTAGAGGCGCACCTTCAGGTCGACGAGCGGGAAGCCGGCGAGGAAGCCCTTCGCCATCGACTTCACGACGCCCTTCTCGACCGACGGGATGAACTGGCGCGGGATCGCGCCGCCGACGACCGCGTCCTCGAATTCGAACCCGCCGCCGCGCGGCAAGGGCTCCATGTCGATGTAACAAACACCGAACTGGCCGTGGCCGCCCGTCTGCTTCTTGTGTTTGCCCTCGACGCCCGCGACACGCTTCGTGATCGTCTCCTTGTAGGCGATGTGCGGCGCGCCGAGGCGCGCATCGATGCCCACGCGGCGACGGATGCGCTCGACCGTGATCTCGAGGTGCAACGAGCCGAGGCCGCTCACCACGAGCTCGCGCGTCGTCTCCTCGATCGACACGCTGAGGCCCGGATCCTCCTCGGTGAGCTTGTAGAGCGCGGTGCTCACCTTGTCCTCGGCGCCCTTGCCCTCGAACTTCACGCCGCGCGAGAACAGGGCCGGCGGAAGCTCCGGCGCCGTGAACTGGAACGCGTGCTTCTCGTCGGAAAGCGTCTGCCCGCTCAGCGTCGACTTGAGCTTCGCGAGCGCCACGATGTCGCCGGCCTTCGCCTCGTCGACGGGCTTCGCGTCCTTGCCGACGATGTTGAAGATCTTGCCGACGCGCTCGGCGTTGCCCGTCGACGCGTTGAGCATCGCGCTGTCGGGCTTCAGCGTGCCCGAGAGGACACGCGCGAACGAGGTGCGGCCCGCGTGCGGGTCGATCGAGGTCTTGAAGACGAACACCGCGGTCGGCGCGTCGGTCGAGCTCGGCCGCTCGGCCGCGGCCGGCGTCGCGCCGACCTTGCCGCCGGGCACCGTGCCCTTCCACGTCGGGTGCGCCGTGGGCGGCGGGATGAGCTCCACGATGCCGTCGAGCAGCGCCGCGATGCCGCTCGGGCGCGTGCCCGAGGCGAAGTACACGGGGACGACCTTGCCCTCGCGCACGGCGTCGCGCAGGCCCTGATCGAGCTCGTCCTGCGTGAGATCACCTTCGGTCAGGTACTTCTCGGTGAGCTCGTCGTTCGTCCCGGCCACGTCGTCGACGAGCCGGGCGCGGCCCGTATCGAGCGCGCCCGCGAGGTCGGCAGGCACCGTGCCCGCCGCGATCGCGTTCGGCGCCTCGGGCTTGCCGATCCACGCCTTCTTCGTGCGCAGCGTGATGATGCCCTGGAAGTCGAGGCCCTCGCCGACGTGGTGCTCCATCACGGCGAGCGGCGCCTTGAGGCGCGCCTTGATCTCGCTCACGACGTCGTCGGGTTGCGCGTTCTCCGCGTCGACCTTCGTGACGACCACGAGGATCGGCAGGCGTTGCGCGCGCGCCCAGGCGAAGACGCGCTCGGTGATCGGCTGCACGCCGTCCTTGCCGCTCACGACGAGGACCGCCGCGTCCACCGCGCCGAGCGCGAGGCGCGTCTCGGCGAGGAAGCTGCCCTCGCCGGGCGTGTCCACGACGTTCACCTTCTTGCCGTTCCAGTGCAGGTAGGCGACGCTCGCTTCGAGCGAGCAGGCGTGGTCCTTCTCCTCGGCCGAGTCGTCGAGAACGCTCGACTTGTCGTCCACTTTGCCGAGCTTGGGCGTCGCCTTCGCCACGAAGAGCATGGCCTCGGCGAGCGACGTCTTGCCGGCTCCTTTGTGTCCGATCAGAGCAACGTTGCGAATGTCGCTGGGCGCGGTCGTCGTCATGGTCGGTTCCTGTCCACGCCCTCGCGCTCCCCTTGTCGCAGGGCGGATCTCCCCTCTACGCCTGTTCGGTCGCCCTTGCCAGGGGGTTTGGGTACGAAGCTCTGCGGTTTCCACACCGAGCCCGCGCGAGGACGGAGGCGCAGGCGACTCCTCGCAGACCGCCCCAGACGGGAGCGCCCTCGGCTAGCATCTCGGTCCCGCTCGCGTTCGTATGCAGGTCGCTCGTTTTGCCCTTCAGTTCGCCCTCCAGATCGCTCTGACCTACGCGCTTCAGCGCTGGGACAAGAGCCGCTTCTCCGAAGAGCAGCGGGAACGCGCCTGGAATGCGGCGACCTGGGGGGCGGCGCTCCTGTGGTTCGGGCCGCTCTCGATGCCGGCCTGGGGTTATGTGACGCGGCGCGGAAAAGGGCGCCTGCACGGGCTCGTCGGCCTCGTGCTCGGCGCCGCCGCGACGTTTCAGATCGTGCTCGTGGTCCACGGCGTGGGCGAGGCGTTCTTCTGGGCCGCCGGCTGGCCGCCGGACGCGACGATGTGATGCTCGGGGCTTGATCAGCGGCGCGCGAGGAGGGTTTGCAGCTCCTCGGCCGAGAGCGTGTTCGCGATGTCCTTCGCCTCGCACCAGCCGCGCCGGGCTTGATCGAGGCCGAAGCGAATGTGCGCGGCCTCGTCCGCGTTCGCCGCGCGGCTCGTGAGGGCGATCCGCGCGCCCGTGTCCTTCACCGCTCGCGCGTAACCGTCGGCGCCCGCGAGGAACGCGGGGCGCGCGTCGAGCCCGAGGAGCACGCCGTGCTCGCGACAAACCTTCGCCACCGCCTCCACGTCGAACGGCTTGGGTTTGCCGCCGTTCACCGGCCGCGCGAGCACGTGGATGCGCCCCGACTTCGCCGCCGCGACGAGCGCTTGCGTGAGCGATTTTTCATCGAGCTCGGCCGCGTGGATCTCCCCGACCACGACGTCGACGTCCTCGCTCGTCCCGACCGAACCCTCCGCGCCGATCGGCACCACCGCGCCGGCGAAGAGCGTCACCTTCCCTGCGTGCTTCTGCGCGCGCTCGATCTCGCGTCGCGGCGCGCCGATCACGACCAGCCACGAAGCGCCCTTCGCGCAGCACGCCGACGCGATCGCCGCGATCCCGTCTGCGTCGAGGTTCCCTTGCACGAAGTCGCCGCAGAGGTCCGCGCGCTCGACGAGCTTCGGCAGCTTCCCTTCCCGCGCCGCGTCGATCTCGCCGCGATCCTCGCGGATCTCCGGCGGCACCCACGCGAGCCCCACCGACGCGAACACGTCCTCTTCGCGCTCGCCGGAGATGCGTTTGTCCTCCTGGAACACGCCCCACTCGCTGATCTTGAGCTTCTTGCGCACGCCGAGCGTTCGGATCGCGATGTTGTGCGCCTTCGACCCCGTGAAGTAGTGCATCGCCGCGCCGAACGTCTCTTGCGGCACCACGCGCAGATCGACCTGCAAGCCGCTCTTCAAGAGCACGCTCGTCTTCGTGTCGCCGTCCGCGAGCACCTTGTCCGTCTGCGGATCCGCGATGAGCTTCTTCCCGATCGCGACGCTCGTGTCCGCCGCGACGAGGATGTCCACGTCGCCCACGTTGTCCCTGCGCCTGCGGTAGCTCCCGGCGACCTCGATCTGCAGGACGCCCGGGACCTCGCGTAGCCGCGCCACGATTGGCTCGATCTGCGCCTCGGCCTCGGCGAGCGAGATCCGCTTGCCGCGCGCGGCGCGCGCCGCGATCCCTTCCAGGATCTGCGCTTCGAGCTTCGGCCCGACGCCCTTCAGCGCGCGCAGGCGCCCTTCCCGCGCGGCCTTCTCGAGCTCCTCGATCGTGTCGATCCCGAGCCCCTCGTGGATCGCCTTCGCCCGCTTCGGCCCGAGCCCCGGCAGCTCCAGGAGGTGAATCAGGCTCTCCGGCGTGCGTGACTTCAGCTCGTGCAGAAGCGCGAGCTCGCCCGACTCCGCGAGCTCGCGGATCTTGCCGGCCAGGTCCTTGCCGATGCCCGGCAGCTCCTCCAGCGAGCCCGGGCCCTTCTCCGGGAGCGTGCTCACGGGCGAGGCGAGCGCGGAGACCGTGCGCGCGGCGCCCCGGTACGCGCGTACGCGGAACACGCTCGCGCCCTCGATCTCCAGGAGATCGGCGACCTGATCCAGCGTGCTCCCGATCGTTTCGTTGTCCATGTTCTTCCTCTCCGCTCGCCTGCTCGCGCCAGACAGCGACCGCGAAAAGCAAACCACACGTCGGGTTTCTCGCGCTATATCCCGTCGCCCAACGTGAGGACCCCCGTCGCCGCAGCAAGCCTGTTCGTCCTGGCCGCTGCCGCCCCCGCGCAGGCTTCCGTCGCCGCGCACCACGGCGCCGCTCTCCATGGCCCCACGGCCTGGGCCGACACGTCGCGCGGAGGCATCCGCGGGCTCACCATCGGCCCGATCGAGAGCCTCCGCCACGCCGGCAAGGGCTACGGCAGCCCGGCGAGCGGACGCGCGATGGACGAGGCCAAGGCGCTCGGCTCCACGTGGATCAGCCTCACGCCCTTCGGCCGCGTCTGGGACCTGAAGCCGAACGGGATCGACCTCACCTTCGAGGCGCCGTTCGAGGAGAACCGCGCGAACGTCCTTCACGCGATGGCGCAGGCGCACGCGCGTGGCCTCAAGGTCTTCCTCGTGCCGCACCTCTGGGTCGAGACCGGCGGCTGGCGCGCGCTCATCGATCCGGGCGACGACGCGGCGTGGGAGCGCTGGGCCGCGGCGTACAAGCGCTTCCTGCTCACCTGGGCCGAGGTCGCGGCCGAGGGCGGCGCCGAGATGCTCAGCGTCGGCGTCGAGCTCCGCAGCTTCGTCACGACGGGCCGCGCCGCCCTGTTTTACCCGATCATCCAGGAGGTGCGCCGCGTCTACCCGGGCCTGCTCACCTACTCGGCGAACTGGGACGACGCCGAGGACACGCTCATCTTCGGCGAGCTCGACCTCGTCGGCATCAACGCGTTCTATCCGCTCGCCGACAAGGACGGCGCGGGGCGTGAGGCGCTCTTCGCGGGCGGGCGGAAGGTCGCCGAGGGGATCGAGCGGCTCGCGGCGATGTGGGGGCGGCCGGTGGTGCTCACGGAGATCGGGTACACGACCCGCAAGGATCCGGCGATCCGTCCCTGGGAGTGGCCCGACGGCATGAAGGACGTGACGATCGACGAGGAGGCGCAGGCCCTCGCGTACGAGGCGCTCCTCGCGCCGCTGCTCGACAGCCGGTCGTGCGCGGGCTTCTTCGTGTGGCGGTATTACGCCGACCCGGACGACGTCTCGCAGGAGGCCGAGTGGGGCTTCTCGCCGCGCGGCAAGCTCGCCGAGCTCGCCCTCCGCGACGCCTTCACCGCGCGCTGGGCTGCGGACGGCCCGGCCTTCCTCGGTGACAACCTCGGTAGGCACCGCGCCCGCACCCCGGGCCTCGTCGGCTGGGAGCTCTCCCCGCCCCTCTTTTGAGCGGAAGCCTTTGGGCTTCCGGCCGTTGGACCTCCCACGAAGTCCGGCGCCGGCCTGGCACGGTTCTTCCTAGGCTCCTCATTCCGCTCGGCCAGCCCGCTGGGTTGGCTCATGCTGGCACAGGAGTCGACATGATCCGACGAACCCTTTCTTACTGCTTTTCGGCCTTCACGTTCGCGGCGCTCTCGGTCACGACCGCCGGTTGCATCTTCTTCGACGTCGCCGGCGGCGGCGGCTGCGAGGTGGACGGCAAGCAATTCTCCGTCGGTGAACAATTCACCGCTGCCGGCGGCTGCAACACCTGCACCTGCCAGGCCGATGGGTCGACGCTCTGCACGCGATTGGCGTGCGTCACGAGCTGCACCCACAACGGCAAGGTCTTCAACGAGGGCGATACCTTCCCCGCGGACGACGGCTGCAATACGTGCACGTGCACGGCCGACGGCTCGATCGCATGCACCGAGAAGGCCTGCGTCGAGCCCGCGTGCATCTACCAGGGGGTCGGCTACGCGCCCGGCGACATGTTCTCCTCGGTGGACGGCTGCAATACGTGCGCCTGCGGGGAAGACGGCTCGATCAGTTGCTCCGAGAACGACTGTTCTTGTCTGTACGACGGACAAACCTACCATCTCGGCGACACGTTCCCCTCGACGGACGGCTGCAATACATGCTCCTGCATGGCCGACGGCTCGGTCGCTTGCACCGAGAAGGCCTGCCTCGCGTGCACCTACGACGGACAAACCTACCAACCCGGCGATTCGTGGCAGGCGAGTGACGGTTGCAACACGTGCACGTGTAGCGCCGACGGGCTCGTGGGTTGCACGAAGATCAACTGCCCGTGATCGTCCCGACGATCGCCCTCCGCGTTTCTTCAAAACACTTCTCCTCTCCCGAAAAGCCTCTTTCATCCGGTCCGCGCGCCTGGTAGTGCCCATCCCGGACGTGCGACCTCGATGAGGAGTTTTTCCATGAAGCTTCGATCTCTTTCGGTGGCGGGGGTCCTCGCGGCGCTCGCCGTGGGCGCCGTCGGGTGTAGCGACGAACCGTCGCAGAACACCACGACGAGCTCGTCGAGCACGGGCGGCGGCCAGGGCGGCCAGGGCGGCCAGGGCGGCGCCGGGGGCACCGGCGGCACCGGAGGCGTGGGCGGCGAGGGCGGCGTCGGCGGCATGGGCGGCGTCGGTGGCATGGGCGGCGAGGGCGGCGCCGGCGGCATGGGCGGCGCGG
>NZ_JARZHH010000013.1 GCF_029946515.1 Polyangium sp. 6x1 | reverse complement strand
CTCGACCCGAACCAGGGCCAGCCCTGGACCTCTGGGCATCGACTGCGCGAAGCGCAGTCGATGCGGGGAAAGATTTTTAAGCTGTCCGCCCCCTCTTTGCAGGGCAAGCCCTGGACCTTGCGCGGAAGAACTGCGCTCCGCGCAGTTCTTCCAACAGGCCGTTGGGACCGCCGTGCCCGTCGAGACGTCAGCGCTGCTGTCCTGGTTGGCAGGGTCGGTTGCAGCCTTGACCTGGCCTGTTCGATGAGCTGCGCGGAGCGCAGCTCATCGAACACGAGTCCAGCGCTTGCGCTGGTCCGGGTCCAGGGGCGGACAGCCCCGGTGGGGCCTGGGGCAAAGCCCCAGCGAAGCGCTTCGGGGTAAAGCCGTCTCTCAGATCGCCAGCGCGGCGAGCGCCGCCTGGACCACCTCGCGCAGCGCCACGCCGTGCGTCTTCGCCGCGGCCGCGCAGTCCTCGAACTCCGGCTTGATCTGCGGCGGACCAAACGGCCCCTCGCTGATCTTCACGCGCACGCGCCCGTAGGCCGTGTCCACCGAGACCGTGCGCCGCGGCCGCTCGGTCCGCGTCACCGGGATCTTCCGCAGCCCGATCGACGTCGTCTCGCGCAGGAGCGTCGCCCCCACCGCGTCCGCCTGCGGCGCGGGCGCGAGCGCCGCGATCGTCAGCGCCGGCCGCCCTTTCTTCATCGTGATCGGCACGGCCCACGCATCGAGCGCGCCCGCCGTGAACAGCGCCTCGATCGCGTGCGCCGCCATCTCGCCCGTCATGTCGTCCACGTTCGCTTCGAGCACCACGTGCGACGCGCCCACCTGCGGCTCGTCCGACGCGCCCCCGCGCGTCCCGAGCACGACCCGCAAGAGGTTCGGCCGATCCGGCAGCTCCCGCGACCCCGCGCCCCAGCCTACGCGCTCCGGCGCGAACGAGGGCCACCGCTCGAAGCGACCTGCCGCCGTCGCGACGATCGCCGCGCCCGTCGGCGTCACGAGCTCCGCGTCGAGATCCACGCCGTACGTCGGCACCCCGCGCAGGCACTCCACCGTCGCCGGCGGCGGCAGCGGCAGGATCCCGTGACGTGCCTTGACGAACCCTCGCCCCATCGGCAGCGGCGCGCCCCGCACCTCGGCCCCGAGGTACACGAGCGCCGCGGCCGCGCCCACGATGTCCACGATCGCGTCGACCGCCCCGACCTCGTGGAAATGCACCTCGTCGAGCGGCATCCGATGCACCGCGCACTCCGCCTCGCCGAGCCGCCGGAAGATCCGGCGCGCGAGCGCCCGCACCTCGGGCTCGAGCGGGCTCGACGTGAGCATCTCGTCGATCGACGCGTACGTCCGCTCCGGCTGCGGCGTCTCCACGTGCACCTCGAACGACGTCGCCACGATGCCGCTCCGATGCACGTGCCCGCGCTCCAGGAACACCCCTTCGAGCGGGAGCGCCGCCACCGCGTGCTCGATCACGAGCAGCGGCACGCCGAGGTCGAGCAAGGCCGCGATCGTCATGTCCCCCGCGACGCCGCTGAACGCGTCGAAGAACAGGATCTTCCCGACCCCTGATCCCTGCTCGAGGAGCGGCGTCCTCACGGGATGCTCGTGCCCGCGGCCCTGATCGTGCCCGTGCACGTGCCCGTGATCGTGCGCCGTCGCGGGCGCATGCGCGTGCGTATGCGGGCGATCGTGCGCGTGCGCGTGCCCGTGATCGTGCGCGTGATGCACGTGGCCGTGGCCATGCGCGTGATCGTGGTGGTGATCGTGATCGTGCCCGTGGTCATGGTCGTGCCCATGCCCATGCCCGTGATCGTGTCCGTGTCCGTGCACGTGCCGTGCTCCTTGTTCAGCCTGCGGTCGTCGGCTGCTCGGTCGCTGCTTGCGAGGCCTTCGGCATCATGCGGTGCACGACCATCGCCGCGCCAAACCCGTTGCCGATGTTCACGACCGACACCCCCGACGCGCACGAGGTCAGCATCGCGAACAGCGCCGTGAACCCCCCGAGCGCCGTCCCGTACCCCACCGCCGTCGGCACGGCCACGACCGGCGTCGAGACCATCCCGCCCACCACGCTCGGCAGCGCCCCTTCCATGCCGGCGCAAACGATCGCCGCCGATGCGCGCCGCAGATCCTCCACGCGATGCAGGAGCCGATGGATGCCCGCGACCCCGATGTCGTAGATCCGCAGCGGCTCGAGCCCCAGCGCGGAGAGCGTCTCCGCCGCCTCCTCGGCCACCTCGTTGTCGCTCGTCCCCGCCGTCACCACCGCCACCGGCGCGCACGGCCGCTTCGGTGGCGGCGCGACCTCCACGCTCCCCGTTCGCGCGAGCGGCGCGAACCGGAAGCTCGGCACCCGATGCCCCACGATCGCCGCCTTGTGCGCGTCGATCCGCGTCACGAGCACGTTCGTCCCGGCGCGCACCATCTCCTCGGCGATCCCGGCGATCTGCTCGCCGCTCTTCCCCTCGCCGAAGATCACCTCCGGCACCCCTTGCCGGAGCGCGCGGTGGTGATCGACCGTCGCGTATCCGAGGTCGCGGAAAGGCAAATTCCGGAGCGCCTCGACCGCCTGCTCGACCGTCACGTCCCCACGCCGAACCTGATCGAGCAGCTCTTCCACGCGCCTGGGATCCATCGCGGGAGCCCTTAGCCCGGTGGCAGGCCGCGCGCAACGCGCGGCCGAGCCTGCCGCCGTCCTCACGCCCGCTCGCTCAGCCGCGCGTGAGGGAGATCAAAACGCCGGGAGCCTCCTGCCCGTCGGGCTTGATGTTGTACATGCGGATCTCGAGCCGATCGGCCTGCGAATCGTCGACGACGGTGCGCCACCCCCAGTGCGGATGCCCCGGGGCCGCGAAATAACTGCCGCGGACGTTGATGTCCGTCCCGCCGCCCTCGCTCACGGACACGAGGATCATCGTGCCCGTGTGGAAGCTATCCACCCACGAGATCCGCCAGAGCTTCTCGCCCGACTCGAAGGCGATCAGCATCTCCCCGGCGATCGGCTTCCCCTCGACGCTCGATCGGTACTCGAACCGGACGAACCGCCCGCCGAGGACCGCCGCGATCCGGCCCTCCCAGGCCGCCTCGATCGGCGTCGTGCCCGGCGGCCCCATGATCGTCTGCGCCGTCCCGCGCCACGGGCCCACGAGCTTCGCGAGGCGCTCATGCTCGCGGTCGAACTCGTACGGTTGCGTCGGCTCGGTTTCGAGGTTCAGTTTTTCCATGCGGCGCAGCATAAACGAACGACGCGTGGACATCCCAGCCCCCCCGCGCTAGCCCGACTCCTCGCGTCCGTCATGCCTGCTCCCTTCGCCCCGCTCCTCGGCTTCACGCTCGGCGTCCTCCTCGCGTGGATCGCGCGCCCCGAGGATGGCCCCGACGAACGCCCCGGCGCCTCCTCCTGGGATCGCCCGACCCTCGCCGTCGCCCTGTACGCCCTGCTCGTCTACGCCCCCGTCTCGGCCTACTTCACGGTCTTCGCCGCGGACTGGTCGTTCGCCTACCTCGTCGACGGCCGCGCCATCCCTTCGGCGCTCCAGCTCCTGCTCGTCTTCCTCGACGCCGCCGCGCCCGTCCTCGGCTTCCTCGCCGGCCGCCGCGCCCTCGCCCACCGCTCCCTCGCCGCCCTCGCGTGGCTCGCCGCGCTCCCCCTCGTCGCCGCCACGATCCCCCTCGTCGCGCTCCACGCGCGCTTCGGCATCGACGCCACCTACGACCAGGTCCAGAGCGACTTCGGCACCCGCCCGCTCCCGGGCAGCCCGCTCGGCTACGCCATCCTCTGGATGGACGCGATCCTCGTCGCCGGGGCTGTCTTCACCGCGCGGGCGTTGTCAACGTTCGACGTCGCCGGCGTCCTGCCCGCACGCCCTGGACGGCCTGCGCCGCCGGAGCCGCCGTCCGAGCCCCCGTCGGAGGAGCCGCCGCGCTTTCTCGGTCGAACCCGCAGGCCTCGCTGATTGACGAGCGTCCGGTTGTCCACCACGCTCTGCCCCCACGATGACCGCGCCGAACCGGCTCGAGACCGAGATCGATGAGTTGAAGAACCTCGCCGCGGACGTCGTCCGTCGCGCCCGTGCGGGCGGCGCCGACGTCGCCGAGGCGATTGCGCGCTCCGGCTCCGAGCTCAGCACGAAGGTCCGCCTCGGCGAACCCGAGCTCGTCGAGGAGGCCTCGCACAAGAGCCTCGGCATGCGCGTCATCAAGCAGGGCCGCGTCGCCCTCACCTCGACCTCGGACCTCACGGCGCGGGGCATCGACCGCTTCGTCCGCGACGCCCTCGAGCTCGTCGACATCTCGCAGGAAGACCCGTTCGCCGGCCCGGCGGACCCGTCGCTCATCGCGACCGGCCCCTTCCCGGATCTCGAGCTCTACGACCCCAAGGGTGGGGACGTCACGGCGGCCGAGGCCATCGACATCGCGCGCCGCGCCGAGCAGGCGGCCCGCGACGCCGACCCTCGCATCACGAACAGCGACGGCGCCACCTTCAGCCGCACGGCCGGCGTCTTCGCGCTCGTCCTCTCGGGCGGCTTCACGGGCGGTTATGCCGGCTCGTATGCCTCGCTCGTCGTCTCGCCCGTCGCCGACGACGAGGGCGGCAAGAAGCGCCGCGGCTTCCACTGGACGGCCAAGCGCCACCTCGACGCCCTCGACGCGCCCGAGGCGGTCGGCCGCGAGGCCACGCGCCGCACCTTGCGCAAGCTCGGCGCTCGCAAGGTCCCCACCTGCGAGGCGCCGGTCGTCTTCGACCCCGACGCGGCGCGCGCCATCCTGGGCCTGCTCGCGGGCGCCATCATGGGCAGCTCCGTCTGGCGCAAGTCGAGCTACCTGGTCGGCCGCGAGGGCAGCCGCGTCGCGAGTGACCTCGTCACCATCGTCGACGACCCGCTCGTCCTCCGCGCCCCTGGCTCGCGTCCTTTCGACGGCGAGGGCCTCGCGGCGCGCAAGAACCTCGTGGTCGAGCAGGGCATCCTGAAGACCTACCTCTGCGACAGCTACAGCGGCCGCAAGCTCGGGCGCACGCCCACGGGCAGCGCCTCGCGCGGCGGCGGCGGCGGGGTCGGGCCTTCCACCTCGAACTTCATGCTCCTGCCCACGCAGACGAAGGCCGCGGACATCGTGAAGAGCACGCAGCGTGGCCTCTACGTCACGGAGATGATGGGCTTCGGCTACAACCCCGTCACGGGCGACTTCTCGCGCGGCGCGGCGGGATTCTGGATCGAAAATGGTGAGCTCGCGTTCCCGGTCAGTGAAGTGACCATCTCGCTGAACCTCGATCAGCTCTGGCAGCGCATCGACGCCGTCGGCGACGACCTCGATCTACGCAGCTCCACGGCTTCGCCCACGCTGCGAATTTCTTCTATGACGATCGCCGGCTCGTCCTGAGTCGTCGCGAGAGCCCCCGAAATCGCTACAAAGCACGTTTGTGTGCGTAAATTTGACGCGCACGGACGTCCGATTTCTCGTAGTCTCCAGCGCGGAGGTTGGAGATTCGAACAATGAGAACGCTTTCTCGAACTTTGGGTCTGGCCGCCCTCGTGGTGATGGCCGCCACTGGCCTCGGGTGCGCCCCGTATGGCGCGCTCTGCGAGGACGAGATGCTTTGCCGCGACGGCAACGACGCGGACGTCGACGCCTGCATCGTCGGTTACGAGACGAGGGAGGACGTCGCTTCGATTTACGGCTGTGAGGACCGCTGGGACGCCTACCTCACGTGCCTGGAGCTGGAGCTCCGCTGCGACGGTGGCAATAACTGGACGCACCGGGGCGACTGCGACGACGAACGAAACAGCTACAACGATTGCGTCGGAGATTAGGAGCGCGATGACCATGCGAACGCCCTGGATTCTTCTTGCTTGCCTCGCGCTCACGCCCCTCGCCGCCGGCTGCGGCAGCCTCTCCGCGGACGCCTGCGAAAAATACTGCGATTGCACCAACTGCAACGATCGCGAGTATGACGAGTGCATCGTCGAGGCCGACGCCGCCGAGGAGACCGCCTCCATTTACGGCTGCGACCTCGAATACGAGGATCTCACCATCTGCGTGATCGATGAGTATCGGTGCACGGGTGGCGTGTACGGCCCCGATCCGGCCGATCTCCTCGCCTGCGTCAGCGACGTGAACGACCTCGGCCAATGCCGCGATCGCGGCTCGCGCCTCTAATCGACCCTCGCTCGACGAACACGCGAGATTCGTGGACCATGCCCGGCTCGCCCGAGCATGGCCCACGAGTCACGGCAATCGCGTCCCTCCGTCGGACAGCCGAGCGGAGCGAATCTCGTTTTACCGCGACGAACCGCCTGCGGCGCGCGGCGGCAGCTCTTCCACGGGCTGCGCCGCCCCTGCCGGCTCGTTTGCATTCGCGGCCGCGGCCACGGCTCCGGGCGGAGCGGCCACGGGTGCCACCGGCTCGGGCACGAGCAGGGTCCGAAGGCCCTGCGCGTCCGTCCGGCCGACGCGCGTCGCGAAGGCGGGTAGCCCCGCCGCCTCGTCGCTCAGCACGACGAAACGCGCATCCCGACACGCCCGCTCGAGCGCTTCCATCCAGTGCGCCACGTCCACGTCCGCCGAGGCCGCTTTCGCGTCCACGATGAACACGTCCGGAGGGTCCGATCCCGCCAGGACGAGGGCATCGTAGGGATGCTTCACGTCCCGGAGCGGCATCATGTCCCCGAGCGCGCGGGTGACATGGGCGAGCGTGTCCTTCGAGCCCACCACGAGCCCGCTCTTCGCGCTCGCCCGCGCGAGCTCACGGGGCACGCTGTAGCCCCAAGCTCGCAGGAACTCCGCCACGTCGGCCGCGCGGAAGCGCAAGTGACGACCTGGCGTGCGAAAATGTGCGATCCGGCCACGATCCACCCAGTTATGGATGGTCTTCAGATCGACCTCGCACAGCGCTGCGAGGTCGGACGCGGTCAGCAGTTTCTCTCCCCGTACTCCGGCCATCGTCCGAACTCCACGCGAAAGGTGTGCCAACCCGTCCAGCCCTCCGGACCAGCAGACCACACCAGCGGGTGGCCCCCCACCCTGTTGCTCTTTGTATCCAAACCTAGCACTTTTTTGCGAAGGTGCGGGCTTTGTTAACTAGCCCACCCGAGGCCCTGACTCCAGCTCCACTTCGCTCGGGCCTCCTGACTCGCTGGTTCAGCAAGGTTGAGGCCGCTGGCTCCGATGTAGGAACGACACCGCCTGCTCGCTCCCGCGGACGTCCCCGCCCGTCTGTACAGGCAAGGAACGTTCGCTCTCGTAGGCAAGTAAGACGCCTTCTCCATCACGGCCACCTCGGAGCACGGTTTTTCCGTAGTCAAGGGAATGACGCTGTGTTCGCGGCCCCCGGCGTCGGAGGGGCCAGCTGGAAAGAATCGCTCACTCCATCTGGTGCGTCGGGTGACCGACGTACCACGCTTTGACCAGCCTTCGGCTTTGGAATGGCAGGAAACCTGGAAACGATGCGTCCGCGCATATCGAGCAGCCGCACGATCTCGCCCCCATTGCCAAGCCCGTTTTTCCCGAGCGCGGGGACACGCACGACGATTGCGTCCTCGGCCGGCGGCACGTCGATCTCGTCGTCCGGAGCGAACGAGTCGTTCACGACCACCGCGAATCGACCCGGCGGGAGCGTCACCGCCGGCAGCGCCGTTTCGCCCCCGATATCGCTGATCACGAGCTCGCCGAGCGCCGCCTCCACGTCGCCGTCGTTGTAGAGCTCGATCCACTCCTGATCCGGCTCCGGCCCGAGCGGATTCGCCAGCACCTCGTTCAGCACGACGTGTGGCATCGGGGTCAGGGTGGTCGCGGAAAAGGTCAGGCGTCGCTGCCGGCCGTGCACGTCGATCGTCGTGACGTCGAGCGTGATGTCCTTCGCCGCAGGCAAGCCTTTGAGGACGAATCGCTCGTTTTTGCCCGTCGTCATCACCACGTCGAGCCCCTCGCCGGCGATCCCCCAGAGCAGCGCCGCCTCGGGCGCTCGCCCGAGCAGCCGATCGTCCTCGATCTCGACGCACCCCGGCCCGAACGGAACCTCGAACGCCGCGCACGCAAGCGTTGCCTCGTCGAGCGGCCCCTCGATCGCCTCCCCGGCCTCTCTTTCCGCGCCCCCGAACGGCCGCGGATCGATCCGCAGAGGCCACGGCAGGCCGGGTAGCCCCACGACGGGCGGCGGCACCCACGGCCCCCCGTCCGGCGCGAATCCTCGGCCCACGAAGCGCAGGCAAGCGCCTCCCGCGCCCGCCGGCGAGACGCCCCGGCCGAACGCGCCGAGGGGCCCTTCCGGCGCGAGCGTGGCCTCGAACGACACGTCGGGCAGCGTCACGTCGCCACAATAGAGCCCGAACAGACCCGCGCCGCCGCCCGCCTCGACCGGCGGCCACGCGCGGGCGAGCAGCGGCGCCGCCTCGGCCGGCTCCACGACGAAGGAGACGCTCGCCCGCGGCTCCCCGCTCGCCACGGCGTACGTCTCGCCCGGATCGAGCGGCACCGCCGGCGCGAGCACGATCGATCCGTCGTCGTCGCGCCACCGGACGGTCGGCACGAACCGCTCGGCGAGCGCTTTCGAGACGTCGTCTCGCTCGATCTGCCGGAGGTGGCTGTCGCGCACCTCGCCGCGCACGAGGTAGAGCCGCGCCTCGTCGAGCGACGGCTCCGCGGCGACGTGCACCCGGAGCACGCGAGGCGCCGCGGTGACGGGCGCGTCCGGCTCGAAGGCGACCGTGATCCCGGCCTGTGGCATTGCCAGCGCTGGACCGGCTTCGGGGATCGGCAGATCGGTCCGACAGGCGACGGCGACGAGGGCGAGGAGCGCGGGGGCGAGCCGGAAGGGCGACGGGCGTGCGAGGTTTTGCATGCCGGTACATCGACCGGGGCCCCCGCGGGTTGCGTGAAATTGATAGGTTTACGCGCCCATGACGCCCGATGACATCAAGGCGCTCCGCAAGGAGCTCGATTGCACGGCCAAGGAGCTCGCGGCGGCGCTCGGGCTCGAGCAGGAGACGGTGCTCGCGTGGGAGCGAGGCGACCTGTTCCCGACGAAGCGGTTCGTCACGAAAATGGAGGAGCTCCGGAGCAAGGGGAAAGGGGCGATCGTGCGCAAGCCACGGCGCGGGGCGGTGGCGGCGTCGCCGATGGCCGTGCTCGCGGATCCCGAGACGTGGAAGCTCGTGCGCAAGCTCGTGGCGCACGCCGAGCTGCGCCGCGAAGTCGGCAAGCTCGCCGAGGCCTACCCGGACCCCGCCGAGGAGTCCGGCTCGACGTGACCTGACCTGGCCGAGGCCTACTCGTCCTCGTCCTCGTCCTCGTCCTCGTCCTCGTCCTCGTCCTCGTCCTCGTCCTCGTCCTCGTCGTCCTCGTCCTCGTCGTCCTCGTCTTCGTCCTCGTCTTCGTCTTCGTCTTCGTCCTCGTCTTCGTCCTCGTCCTCGTCCTCGTCCTCGTCCTCGTCCTCGTCTTCGTCCTCGTCTTCGTCCTCGTCTTCGTCCTCGTCCTCGTCCTCGTCCTCGTCTTCGTCCTCGTCTTCGTCCTCGTCCTCGTCTTCCTCCTCTTCCTCCTCTTCTTCCTCTTCCTCTGCGGCCGAACGCTCCTCGACCTCTTCCTTCTCAGACCACTCGTCGCTCGCTGCTTGCACGTCGTTCATCGCTTCCTCTCCGCCGCTCTCCGTCTGGGTCCGATCCTCGTCTGTGAATGCAAACTCGTCACGCGCTGCGCTCTCCGTATCGCCGGCTGCCTCCGGCGGGGCGACGTGGGTCTGAAAGCTCCCCTCGCCTCCCATCAAACCACCACCCGCCGCGGGCGAGCCCGTGTCCGCGAAGGCGACCGCCGCCTCCGGCGGCTCCTCGCCCATCTCGCGCTCGTAGGCGCGCCGCGACTCGTCCGATAGCTCGGTGAACTCGCGGAGCGTCGGCAGATCCGAGAGCGTGCGCAGGCCGAAGAACTCGAGGAACTGCGCCGTCGTGCCGTAGAGCATCGGCCGCCCCGGCTCTTCCTTCTTGCCGAGGATGCGCACGAGGTCGCGCTCGAGCAGCGACTTGAGCACCGCGCCCGAGTCCACGCCGCGCACATCGTCGATCTCGGGCCGCGTGATCGGCTGCCGGTACGCGACGATCGCCAGCGTCTCGACCTGCGCGCGCGTCATCTTCACCGGCTTCTTCGCGACCTGCTCGCGCACGAACGGCGCGAACGCCGGGCTCGTCCGGAACACGTACCCGCCCGCGACCTCGTCGAGCCGGATCCCACGGTTGCGATACTCGGCCCCGAGCTCGCCGAGCAGCGACACGACGAGGCGGTGCTCCGCCTTCGCCACGCGAGCGAGGTCACGCGACGTCATCGGGTGCTCGGACGCGAAGACCAGGGCCTCCAGCACACCCTTGAGATGCGCACGGGCAACCGCGCCGCTCGCCTGTTCGGCGTTGTCTTCTTGCGTGGCCCGGGCGCCGTCCGGGGCGCCGCTCGTCGCGGACGCGGACACGTTGCTGACGAGGCGCTGCGCGCGGAAGAACGCGGCCGCGAGCGAACGAAAGCGCTCGACGGGCGAGAGCGGCGCGGGCTTCGGCTTGCGAGGCGCGCGCTTCCGCTTGGGCTCGGCCGTCTCGGTCGATGCCTCCGCGCCAGGCGCGCCTTCGGCGTCCGCTTCCCCCGGCGCTGCGACCGCTTCCGCTTGCGCTTCCGGTGCCGCTTCCGCTTGCGCTTCCGGTGCCGCGACCGCTTGCGCTTCCGGTGCCGCTTCCGCTTGCGCTTCCGGTGCCGCGACCGCTTCCGCAGGCACCTCCGCGACCGGCGCAGCCTTCGCCTTCGCCTTCCCCTTCGCCTGCTTGACCGGCGCCGCTTGCGCTTCCGCCTGCGTGACCGGCGCCGCTTCCGCTTGCGCTTCCGGCGCCGCTTCCGCTTCCGCCTGCGTGACCGGCTCCGCCTCTGCCTTCTTCGGCTGGAACCATGCCCACGCCGCGCGACGCAACCGCTCGGGCGAATCACTGTCCGGCGGGGCCTCTTCTTGCGGCTGCGGCACGAGCCGCAACTTCCCGCGCCGCTTCGATCCGCCCTCAGTCGCCATCGTTCACCTCGGGCTCTCCGTCTTGCGCGTGAGCGTCGTCGTGGTCTTCCCGGACCTCGTCGCGCTCTTCCCGAGTCTCGTCGTGCTCTTCACGGATCTCGTCGTGCTCTTCACGGATCTCTCCGTGCTCTTCACGGGTCTCTCCGCGCTCTTCACGGGTCTCTCCGTGCTCTTCACGGGTCTCTCCGTGCTCTTCACGGGTCTCGCCGTGCTCTTCACGGGTCTCGCCGCGCTCTTCACGGGTCTCTCCGTGCTCTTCACGGGTCTCTCCGCGCTCTTCACGGGTCTCTCCGCGCTCTTCACGGGTCTCTCCGCGCTCTTCACGGGTCTCTCCGTGCTCTTCACGGGTCTCTCCGTGCTCTTCACGGAATACGTCGCCCTCGTCCTCCTCGCCGCTCGTCTCTGCCCGCACCGACAGCTCCAGGTGGATCGTCGCGAGCGGATCCGACTGGTAGATCCGGAGCAGCTTCATCCTCGCCATCTCCAGGATCGCGAGGAACGTGATCACGATGTCGAAGCGCGTGAGCGGCGCGCCCTTCCGCGCCGGATCGTCGAGCACGAGCTCCTCGAACGTCGCGCGACGCCGCCCCGAAAGCCGCTCCGTGAGCTGCACGATCCGGTCCGTGATCGTGATCCGATCGAAGTTGACCTGGTGCTCGATCTTGACGTTCGTGCGCTTGAGCAGCTTGTCCAGCGCCTCGAACAGCGAGAACACCCCCACCGCCGCGAACGGCGCCGGCCCCTCCGGCACGGGCTCCGGGATGCCACGCGGAAAGATGTCCTTGCCGAGCGTCCCGCGCTCCGCGAGGTCCGCCCCCGCGGCCTTGTACTTCTGGTACTCGAGCAGCCGCCGAACGAGCTCCTCCCGCGGATCGACCTCCTCCTCCGGCAGCCCATCCCCGTCCTGATCCTTGGGCACCGCCGGCAAGAGCATCTTCGACTTGATGTGCGTCAGCGTCGCCGCCATCACGAGGTACTCGCTCGCAAGATCAATCGACAAAGCCCGCATCATCGACAGGTACGCGAGGTACTTCTGCGTGATGAAGCTCACGGGGATGTCGAGGATATCGAGCTCGTGCTGCTGGATCAGGTGCAGCAGGAGGTCGAGCGGGCCCTCGAACTGCGGCAGCTCGATGCGGTAGGCGTTGTCGTTGTCGCCCGTCTCGGCCGCCGCGGGCATCGCCTCGCGGATCGGCGTCGGCGGCTCGGGCTGCTTGCCGCGCGCCTCGCGTGCTCGCGCGGGCGAGGGCGAAGGGCCGGCCTTCGCCTTCTCCTGGGTCTTCCCCGCCGCGCTCGCCCTCGCCTTGCTCACCTGGGCCCGGACGGTAATCCGGAGGCCGCGTGGGATCCACGCGTTCCTGCTACACTCGTCCCGCCGATGACCCCGTCCCCCACGAAGAGTTGCCCGTCGTGCGGCGAGCGCTACGACGCGGATGTCCTCTTCTGCCCACAGGACGGCACGCCCCTCGCGAACGTGAAGGGGCCCTCGCTCTCGAGCCCCGAGGTGGACCCGTACGCGGGCCTCGAGCTCGGCGGGCAAATCCGCATCAAGCACCTCATCGGCATCGGCTCGATGGGCCGCGTCTACCGCGCCTTCCAGGCCGGCATCGATCGCGACGTGGCCGTGAAGATCCTCCACCGCGAGCTCAGCGGCAACGCCGAGCTCGTCGGGCGTTTCCACCGCGAAGCCAAGATCGCGAGCCGGCTCGCGCACCCCGGCGTGGTCTCGGTCCTCATGACCGGCACGATCCCGCAGCGCGGCGATCCACGCACGGGCGGCGAGATGTACCTCGTGATGGAGTACCTCGACGGCATGTCGCTGCTCTCCGCGCTCGCGGCGGCGGGCACGGGCGGCGAGCCCTCGGCGCTGCCGTTGCCGCGCGCGATGCACATCGCGCTGCAGATCTGCGACGCCGTCGGCGAGGCGCACGCGCAGGGCATCGTGCACCGCGATCTGAAGCCCGAGAACGTGATGCTCGTGCGCCGCAGCGACGACCCCGACTTCGTGAAGGTGCTCGACTTCGGCATCGCGCGGCTCGACTGGGCCGATCGCGGCTCGATGGCCACGCAAGCAGGCCTGATCTTCGGCACGGCGAAGTACATCTCGCCCGAAGGCGCCGAGGGCAAACCCGTGAGCCCCGCGGCCGACGTCTACTCGATCGCCACGATCCTCTACCAGTGTCTCGCCGGCCGAACGCCATTCGAAGGCGAGTCGCCGGTGCAGCTCCTGATCCAGCACACGCACGATCCGCCGCCCGACCTCCGGAGCATCCCGCGCGCGAGCTACGTCCCCGCGCCGCTCGCCGCGGTGATCATGCAAAACCTCGCGAAGAAGCCGGAGGCGCGCGCCGCCGACGCACGCGCGCTCGGCAAGGATCTCTACGCGGCGGCGCGACAGAGCGGGCTCGATCCGGACGAGCTCACCCGTTCGAACCTGCTCTTCGCGCGGCAAGGCGCGGTGAAGCTCCCCTCGAAGGAGCGCACGAAATCCCTGGAGCTCTCCACGGATCTCGCCGCGAAGATCGGCGGCGTCGCCGCGCGCCCCGACGCGACCCCGCTGCCGAGCTCCTCGCGCATCCTCGACGATCCAGAGAGCTCCCCCGCGCCCTTCATCCCGCCGGCTCCGACGTCCTCCGCGGGCCGCGCCGTGTCGTCCCCCGCGATCGAGGACGACGACGAGGCGACCGCCGCGCCGCCTTCGATCCGGAGCCATACGCGCATCGTCGACGACGACGACGAACACGACCCCTACGACCCCGAAGATGACGCCTCCCCCGCGGCCCCACTCGCGCGCGAGTCGACGATGCAAGGCACGGAGACGCCGCTCTCGTTGCCCCCGCCGGCCGACACGAAGCGCCGCGCACGCCTCACACGGATCGTCACGCTCGTCCTCTGCCTCGCCGCCGCGCCGCTCGTGATCGTCATGGGTGGCAAGCGCCTCGGCCTCATGGGCGCGACCTCGCCCGACTCACTCGACGGTCGCCTCGAAGCCGCGCGCGAAGCGATGAAACGTCAAGCCTGGGATGCGCCGCCCAGCGAGAACGTGAAAGAGATCCTCGACGCCGCGAACGCAAACTGGCCCGGCGATGCGCGCGTGAAGGAGCTGCGCCGCGAGGCCGCCGAGCGCCTCGTCACGAGCGCCCTCGGGCGCAAGTACGCCGGAGATCCCGCCGAGGCCCTGCACCTCGCTCGCATCGCAGTCTCGCTGAACCCCTCACTCACGACCGCACAACACCTCGTCGCCGAGCTCGAAGCAAAGGCGCCCACGGACCTCGCCCCCCAGGCGACCAACACGCCTCGCGCCGTCCCGACGGATCATCGACCGAACGGCCGCTTCCCGGTGCCGCGCCCCACGGGCAAGGACGGCAAACCACTCCCGAGCGCCTCCGCCGCAGCCGCAGCCGGACCGACGGCAACGCCCACGCCCACGTCCACGACGAAGGAGCCCACAGGCAAACCGACGGGCCCCACCGACGCCGTCCTTCCGCCCACACCACCGCCCTTGCCGACGACCGATCCGCCGCCCACACCCACCGGTGGACCATGGCTCTGAAGCGCGCGACTCGCCCCCTGCTCGTCGCCCTCGCGGTCACGTCCGTCGCCCTCGTGGCCTGCCCTTCGAGCGCCCACGCGCAGGTCCAAGAGTCGGCCGCCGCGCGCCGCGCATCCGCAGCGCTCGAACAGGACTACACGCACACGCTCGTCTCGGTGAACGCAGGGCTGCTCAGCCTGCCCGCAGCGAACGTCTGCCCGCGCTCGCGCACGAGCTGCGAGAAGGGCGAAACGAGCGTCTCCCTCGGCGTCTACAACCAGTACCGCATCGGCCGCTTCGGCCTCGGCGCGAGCATCTCCTGGGCGCGATCACTCCTCAGCGGCACAGCCCCAGGCGCCGCCGAGCTCAATCGCGAGCACGACCGCAGCTACTTCCTCGTCGAGGGGCAGCTCCGCTACTACGGCATCCAAAGCGACAAGTGGGTATGGTGGGGCGGAGCGACGCTCGGCGCGGTGATCATCCGCGACGCCTGGACCGTAGCCACAGATCGCAAGCCCGCAGCAGACACAGCCTTCGTCGGCCCACGCGCCGCAACGATCTCGACCGAGGGCCTCGCAGCAGGCCTGGCCATCGGCGGCGAGTGGACCGTGGCCCCAAACTGGTCCCTCGGCACGACGCTGCGGTACGCGAGCTGGTTCTTGCCGACCGAGCCGCTGCAAGCGCCCACAGGCGACAGCGCGTCGCTCTCGGGCCGCGTCGACATGCTGGAGTTCGGCTTGCTCGTGGCTTATCGAATCGCGCTTTGAAGGCGCTTCGCTGGGGCTTTGCCCCAGGCCCCACCAGGGGCTGTCCGCCCCTGGACCCGGACCAGCGCAAGCGCTGGACTCGTGGTCGATGAACTGCGCTCCGCGCAGTTCATCGAACGGGCCGATGCAAGACCACGAGCGATCCTGCCAGCCAAGACGGCAGCGCGGACGGTTCAGCTGGCAACGCGGTACCAACGGCCTGTTGGAAGAACTGCGCGGAGCGCAGTTCTTCCACGCAAGGTCCAGGGCTGGCCCTGCAAAGAGGGGGCGGACAGCTTGAAAATCTTTCCCCGCATCGACTGCGCGAAGCGCAGTCGATGCCCGGAGGTCCAGGGCTGGCCCTGGTCCGGGTCGAGGGGCGGACAGCCCCCGCGGGGCCCGGGGCGGCGCCCCGGCGAGGCGCCGCCGACGACAGACAATTGACGCGTCCGCGCGAGATCGGTACGTGTCCCGGTCTCGATCCTTAGGAAGGCGCAATGGCCCTCGATCTCTCGAGTCTGGGCTTCATCACGGAGCCGTGCTCGTTCACCTACGACTGGAAGACGCTCGCGCTTTACGCGCTCGGCATCGGCGCGAAGCGCGACGAGCTCGCCTACCTCTACGAGGGAAGCGAAGGTGGGCTTCGGGTGTACCCGACGTTCGCCGTGATTCCTGCGACGGAGCCGGTGTTCAAATCGCTCGCGCGCACGGGTGGCAACTTCGCCATGGTCGTCCATGGCGGCCAGAAGATTCGCGCCCTCGCGCCGATCCCTCCGTCCGGCACGCTGCTCACGACGGCCACGATTCGCGGCATCTACGACATGAAGCGGCTCGCGCAGGTCGTCATCGACACGACGACCACGCTCGAGAGTGGCGAGCGCGTCTACGAGACCACGTGGTCGATCCTCTACCGCGGCGAGGGTGGCTTCAGTGGCCCGCGTCCTCCGTCGGATCCGGACGAACCTTCGATTCCGAAGGATCGCGAGCCGACGTTCACCGTCGAGGAGACCACGTCCCCCGAGCAAGCCTTGCTCTACCGCCTGTGCGGCGACTTCAATCCGCTGCACGCCGATCCGGCGTTCGCCGCCTCGGTGGGCTTTCCGCAGGGCCCGATCCTGCATGGGCTTGCGACGTATGGGTTCGCGGCGCGGGCCGTGGCGAAGGGCGTGCTCGGGGGAGATGCTTCGCGCTTGCGGGTTTTGTCCGCGCAGTTCCGCAAGCCGGTCTGGCCTGGGGAGACCATCATCACGCAGGGATACTTGCTCGAAGGTGGAAAGGTGGCGCTCCAGGCGAGCGTGAAGGGACGACCAGAGGCGGTGCTCACGGGCGGATACGCGGAGATCGCCTGACGAGCCGCCGAGGCGCGTGCTAACTCGACCGGACCGATCGTAGGGTCAAAGCCGCCCGCGCGGCAGAACGGTGGGGCGAAGCCCTCTCTCTGAAGAAGTCATCATGAGCAAAGAGACCAAGAAGCAGCGCAAGGCCGAAGAGGATCCCGAGCTCGACAAGAAGCGGGCGGAGGAAGAGGACGAGGAGGAAGAGGGCGCGGACGAGTCCGAGGACGAAGCGGAAGACGAGTCCGAGGACGAAGAAGAAGACGAAGAGGAAGACGAAGAAGAGGACGAGGAAGAGGGCCACGCGGACGAGAAACACCAGGGCCACGACGCCGCCGCGCACGGCGACGACGAGGATCCCTACTGGTGGACGCCGCACGTCGTCCTCGCCGTGCTCGTGCTCGTCGGCATCCTTGGCTTCTTCGGGATGTTCAACAAGCCGCTCGGCTTCCTCGCCGCGAAGCCTCAGGGCGGCGGCGCGCACACGGAGACGGCCGCGACGCAGCCTGCCACGCCTGCGACGCCTGCCACGCCGCCTCGCCCGACGGCCCCTGCGCAGCAGCAGCCGCCGCGCGAGATGTTCGGCGCGAAGCACTTCCTCGTGATGTACAAGGGCAGCATGCGCGCGCCCGCGAACATCACGCGCACGAAGGAAGAGGCGAAGGCGCGCGCCGAGGAGGGCCTGAAGAAGGTCAAGGACGGCGCGAAGTTCGAGACGATCGTCGGCGAGTACAGCGACGAGCCGAACGCCGGCGCCCGCGGCGGCGACCTCGGCCTCTTCCCGAAGGGCGCGATGGTCGGTCCCTTCCAGGATGCGGTCGAGAAGCTGAAGGTCAACGAGGTCAGCGGCCTCGTCGAGACGCCCTTCGGCTACCACGTCATTTTGAGGACGAAGTAATTCGCGAACGAGGGAGGGGACGCGGACCTTTGCCGCGTCCCCGCGCCTCCCTCACTTCTTCGCGATCGCGTCCTTCAGCCGCGTGATCTTCTCGTCCTTGCCGAGCGAGACCTTCGCGACATCGTCGGCCGTCATCCCGCTGCGCAGCACGCGCACCTCGTCGCCGATCCCCACGAGCCGGCTGCCCGTGCGCGCCACGATCCACTCGACCGCGGGCGCATCGCCTTCCTTGCTCATGAAGCGCACGGCGCCGTCGCCGATCCCCTTTTCCTTCTGCGCTCCGGGGCCCTTGCCGAGCGTCGCGAGCACGTCCTTCGCCTGCTCCTCGTCGGCGCGCACGAGGACGGCAAACCGATATCGTTTGTCCCCGTCCTTGTAGTAGCCGAACGCCCCGCCGCCCGTGCTCGGGATCCCCAGGAGATCCTTCGTCAACACGCGCACGCCGAGCGGCAACCGGTTCGCCTCGGGCAGCGCCGCCGCGGCTGGCGGGAGCGCCGTTTCGCCCGGGAGCTTCGCCCCGATCTCCTTCACGAGCGGCGCGAGCAGTTTGTCCCCGAGCGCCTTGATCGCGTGCTCCGCCGCGGCCTCGTCGTTGTACGTGATCTCTGCGAGGTGCGCGCCGCGCCAGAGGTACGCCGTCCCGAGGCCGAGCGCTGCCGCGCCTCCGCCCTCGATGGCCCGCGGCGTGTCCTCGCCCGCGGGATCCCCGTCGCCGACGACGCGCTTCGTGAACATCGCGTAGGCGCCCTCGGTCGTGCCGAACTTGGAGAGGTGCACGTCGATGGTCGCCGCGCTGCCGCTGCCGTCGACGTACCTGAGCTCGACCACGCGGCGAACGCCGAAGCCTTTGTAGATCTCGCACTCGCCGTCGAACATGTCGCAGATCTGATCGAGCGGGAGGCTGCCGCCTTCGCCGTACGTCTTGTCGCCGCCGTTCGGGTCGAGGCAAAAGCCGGCGGTGGTGCGCGGGAAAAACGCCGCGGATTGCGCGTCGGACAGGGTCCCACCGCCGCCCGCGCAGGCCGCGGGTTTCGCCGCGGGAGGCGGGGGAGGCGGCGCGCCACGAGGCTCGTCGCTCTTGCAAGCGCTGACGAGGGCGAGGGCAAGGAGGGGACCGAGTGCCGCGTGCCGTTGCATCATGGTCGACCGCACATGCAACGATCAGAGGACCGGTGCAAGGCACGAGGCCCCCGGCCGCCCGGATCCCGCAACTTTTGCAGAGCGTCGCAATCCGTAGCGGCTCGCTTCGCGCGGCGCATCGCGTCTGGCCTTGCTCCTGGCCCGTTCGGCTTCCCCGAAAACTTCTCTAGGAAGGCACGAGGCTTGCTACCACTCATGATGGTGGCTCGTTTCCTTTCTCGCCGACTTCGCAGGGCGCGGACCGCAGGCGCGGCGACGCTCGGGCGTGGCTTCACGCTGACCGAGATCCTCGTGGTCATCTTCATGATCGCGCTGCTCGCCGCGGTCGCGTCGCCCGCGTTCATCCGCATCATGCGCGACATCGGCCTGAGCCGGCTCACGATGCAGCTCGCGGAGATCTACCGCCGCGGCTACGTCGAGTCGTCCGAGCGCGCCACGTACCTCGTGCGCTTCCGCAAGCCGAGCGGCAACTTGCAGATC
The DNA here is from genome assembly GCF_029946515.1 of Polyangium sp. 6x1. Lineage (GTDB taxonomy): Bacteria > Myxococcota_A > Polyangia > Polyangiales > Polyangiaceae > Polyangium. Next base: position 172,678 of record NZ_JARZHH010000013.1, on the reverse strand, counting down.
GAGACGGTCCGCGCCGCGCTCGACACGCCCACGCCGACGCTGATCTCGCCGCGCGGCTGCAACACGATCAACTGGGACGACCCCGCCCTCGAGCGACAAACCTTTCGCTACGCGAAGACCGACAAGAAGACCCTCGTCGACGTCGGCTTCCTCGGCGCCGACAATTCGAGCCAGGAGATCGCCGACGTCTGCTTCGCGCGCCGCACCGCGTTCGTCCGGTACAACGACGGCGCGTTCGTGCAGATGGTCGGCGCGACGAAGCTCTCCGTGACGAACCTCGGGAACGGCCGCGTCCGCCGCGTGCTCGTGCCGTCGTTCGGCCTGCCGAGGGTGATCCAATGAGGCGGAAGGCGCGTGGCTACACGATCATCGAGGTCATGATGGCCCTCGCGATCCTCGCGGTCGGCGCGACGGGCGTGATCGCGTTGCAGAAGGTCGCGTTGATCGGCAACTCGAACGCGCGGATCGGCGACAGCGCGCGGCAAGTGGCCTCGACGTGGGCCGATCGCCTCAAGACCGACGCGCTCCAGTGGAACGATCCGCTCGGCATCCCGGACATCGGCGAGACGCGATGGCTCGCCACGGCCGGCGTGTACGACACCGTGAATCCGCCCGGTCCGGGGCAATGGGTCCTCGCGCCCGAGGTCCCCGGCTGGAGCTCGCCCGTGGCCGACGTCCACGGCACCGACGTCGCCATCGGCGACACCACGACGAACGGCATGTTCTGCACGCACCTGCAGATGTCGCGCACCGTTCAGAAGCCGCTCTCGCTGGCCGGCGCGACGCACCCGATCGCCGTCCGTGCCCTCGTGCGCGTGATCTGGCGCCGCGACCTCGCGCCGATCACCGAGTGCCGCTCGACCGCGCCTGCGAGCATCGAGAACGACGACGCGCGATACGGCTTCTACTACCTCTCCACCGTGGTCGGCCAGGAGGAGGCCTCGAACTGATGCGCGCGAACAACCGCATCCTCCGGACGGGCGATCGGCGCGGCTTCACGCTCGTCGAGCTGCTCGTCGCCATCACCGCGGGCGCGCTCGTCGCCGCCGCGGCCGTGCTCCTCTCGAAGAACGCCGTGCGTCTCTTCCAGGAAGAGGCGCGCATCTCGTACGCGCAGGTCGCCGTGTCGATGGGCCTCGGCCGCATGGGCACGGACCTCGAGCACGCTGGCCGCAACACCACGCGAAACCCCTTCACCGATCGGCGCATCTGCGCCCAGACGAACCTCGTCGACTGGCCGGCCGGCATGCGCAGGCTCGCGCCCGTCGTCATCGAGACGCGCCCCGATCTGCCGCAGAACGCGGGCAACGATCTGCGCAACGAGCGCATCACGATCGCGGGCGACCTCGACTCCGGCGAGAACTTCGTGATGAGCACGACGCTGCCCGGCGCGAGCACGACGACGATCGTGCTCCAGCCGCAGAGCCGCGCGATCCGCCGCCTCACGGCGCTCACGCAGAACGGCAACGTCGCCGCGAGGCTCGCCGAGCTCTTCCGCGTCGGCCGCATCCTGCACATCGAGGGCCCGACGAGCGACTACTACGGCCGCATCCAGGGGTTTGCCGCGACGGGCACGCCGATCGACTCGGTCCAGGTCACGATCGAGAACACGCCCGTCGTGCCGATCCAATCGTCCGCGGGCACGGGCCCTTCGTGCGCGATCAAGGGGTTCGGCAGCGGATGGCCCGTGCACGTGATCTCGCGCGTCCGGTACGAGCTCCGCTCCGTCGTGTCGGACGCGAGCTTCGCCGATTACGTGCAGCCGCTGAACCCCGTCACGGGCGACGTCGATCGCACCGAGCTCGTGCGCGTCGAGCTCGCGCCGGACGACAGCGAGATCCCCGGCACGCTCGAGCTCGTCACCGAGTACGCGATCGCGCTGCGCTTCGGCATCAGCGCGCTCACCGTGACCTCGCAGCCGGACGCGCCCGTCCTCGAGCGCTTCCCGATCACCGATCCCGTGCCGAACCCGCAGGTCTACGCGATCGCGGGCCCGCCCGACGTGCAAGGCAGCCGGCCCGAAGCCGTGCGCTCGGTGCAGGTTCGTCTCTCCACGCGATCGCGCGCGCCCGATCGCCCCACGCAGATCACGGCGCCCGCGGGTCGCCCGTTCCGCTTCCTCGTGGGGAGCGCGAAGGGCGCGGATCGCTTCGCGCGCGTCCGCACGCTCGAGCGCGAGTTCGCGCTCGTGAACACGCGGGGAGGTGGCTCGTGAGCCGGGTCGTCCGAAGAAACCCGAGCGCGATCGCGCGCCGCCTCGCGCGCCGCGGCGAGCGTGGGGCCACGGTCTTCGTGGTCGTGCTCGTCATCGCGATGCTCACGAGCATCGGCCTCTTCGCCGCGCAGGCGAGCAGCATCGCGACCAGCACGAGCGGCACCTCGCGCGTCACCACGCAGAGCCGCTACTTCGGCGAGAGCGCGATGAACGCCGTCACCGCGAAGCTCTCGCGTGATCTCGGCGCGCAGGTCGACTTCCTCGCGCGACAGAACTCCACGGAGTGCCTCGGCATGTCGGGCGATCCGTACTACCAGAACTGCACGCGGTTTGGCCGGGCGTACCTCGAGAAGGAGCTCGGCTTCGCGCTCTTCCAGCCCTACGACGCGCAGACCGGCCATCACGGCACGCTCGGCCGCATCGAGAACGCTTCGGCCGATCTGCTCGTCGAGATGAACGACCTCTACCGCATCGATCGCCCCATCGCGGGCTTCGACTACACCTCCGCGGGCGCGGCCAACGTCCACTTCATGAGCGTCATGCTCCATGGAACGGGCCGCATCCGGCTCGAACCACCCGGCGGAGTCGCGAGCACCCTTTCGAGCACCACCTTCCGCGCCGAGCTCGTCGTCGGACCGATCTCCGGACCTTGACGGAGGACCTCATGCGAACGTTGACCCGCGTCCTCAGCCCTCCCATCGTCGCCGCAACGCTGCTCTCGATCGCGTCCTTTTCTTCGGTCGCCGAGGCGCAGCTCGACATCAACCCGCCGCTGCCGAACGTGCTGCTCGTCATCGACACCTCGGGGTCGATGGAGAACATGGCCGACGGCAAGCGGCCGGAGAACGCGGGTGCGGCGTGTGTCCCCGGGACGGCCACGCCGCTCAACCGCTGGGCCACGCTGGTCACCGTGCTGACGGGGACGATCCAGAACTTCTCCTGCTTCGCGCAGGATCGATCGTCGAGCTCGTTCCTCAACGAGTTCACCCTGCCGAGCGGCCCCGATCCTTACGACTACAAGTACTACCTGCCGTTTCACCGCATCCTCTCGAACGGCTGCGCGTACGGCCCGGGATCGATGGGCGCGGCCTGGTGGGACTGGCCCGCGAACGCGCTGAAGACGCACGCGTGGAACAACACGAGCCAGGCCTGCGCGGCGCCGGGCTTTCAGCAGGCGAACGACGGCCTGCTCGACACGTACCGCGATCGCGTTCGCTTCGGCCTGATGACGTTCGACACGCTGCCCGATGCCGGCACCGGCGCGAGCGGCTCCGTGCCCGCGCCGAACGACGGCACGGAGGGCATGTGGAGCTACTACCCGAACTGGAGCTCCGGCGGCTCGCCCGCGAACGGCAACCCGCCGAACTGCGCGAACCACGAGTTCGAGGTCGGCGCGCGAAACCCCGCCGCGCCGCCGTGGGAAGGTCGTCTCGTCGGCTTCGGCCCGCACGACGCGCCCATCGCGCAGGTGCAGCAGGCGAACGATCGCATCCAGGCCTCGCTCCTCGCGATGCGGCCCTACGGCGCGACGCCGATCGCGGGCATCCTCGCCGACGCGCGCGACTACCTCCTGAACGACGGCTCGAACGATCCGGCCACGGGCAAACCCTTCGGCCCGAAGAACGATCCGTACTACGCGGGCAAGTGCCGCGACCAGTTCGTCATCCTCCTCTCGGACGGCGAGCCGAACCTCGACCTGCGCGAGTCGTGCGCGACCGGCAACGGCAAGTGCCCCTACGCGCGACCGCACGAGATCGCGCACGAGCTCGCGACGCAGTCGGAGCCGATCAAGACCTTCGCCATCGGCTTCGGTTTGTCGCAGGCGGGGGGCACCGACTGCAGCGCGCTCACGCAGGCCGACATCGTGAGCCCCGGCGGCCTCTGCTCGAACGCGACGGGCACGCTCAAGGCTTGCTGCACGCTCTCGCGCATCGCGTACGAGGGCGGCACGAAGCGCGCGTTCTTCGCGAACGACCTGCCTTCGCTGAAGAGCGCGCTCGATCAGGTCCTCGCCGTCGTCTCGGCCGGCTCGACGAGCCGCACGATCCCCGTCTTCTCCACGGCAGGCGCGACGACGAGCCAGGGCAACGCCTCGGCCGCCGGCTACCAGTTCGTCACGTCGTTCGACGCGCCCGTCGGCTCGCTCTGGACCGGCAACCTCGAGCGCAAGCGCTACGTCTGCGAGAACCAGGCCGGCGTGCTCAAGCCGGTGCTCGCGCCGATCGAGCAGGCCAAGGGCGACGACTTCGAGGCGAACCTCAACACGAACGCCCCGTCCCGGAAGTTCTTCACGCTCGTCGGACCGCAGGCGAACGGGCAGATCTACTCGCGTCGGTCGCTCCGGCCGAACCTCTCCACGGACGACGGCCTCGGCCTCTACGGCGGCACGAGCACGGGCCTGGTCGACAGCGCGGTGTTCGCGTCGACGCTCGCCCAGACGCCGCTCGCGCTCGACATCCCGTCGAGCCCCGTGCCCGACGCGTGCAAGGCGATCGCCGGCTCGAACGCGAGCGCAAGCACCTGCGCCGACACGGTGATCCGCTGGGAAGTCGGCATGTCCGGCGTGCCGCAGTCGCGCTACGGCAACGGCTTCGGCAGCATCTACCACGCCTCGCCCGTCACGATGGGCGCGCCGAAGGAGTTCCTCCGCGACGAGTCGTACGCGGCGTTCGCCGCCGATCCGGTGGTCAAGAAGCGCCCGCTCGTGCTCTTCGCGGCCACGACCGACGGCCAGCTCCACGCGTTCAAGGTCGCGTCGAACGATCCGGCCGACACGCAGCGCGTCGACACGCTGGAGAACAACGAGCTCTGGTCGTTCCTCCCGCCGCACGTGCTGCCCGGTATTTTGCCCACGTACGGTCGGCAGGCGTTCCTCCTCGATGGAAGCCCCGTCGTGAAGGACGTGATCTTCCAGCGCACGCGCGCGCAGGCGCAGGCCGGCGCGGTGGGCTCGACGTGGAGGAGCGTGCTCGTCGCAGCCGGCGGCCTCGGCGGCAGTTTCTACTACGCGCTCGACGTGACGAAGCCTTCGGAGCCGAAGTTCCTCTGGCAGCTCTCGACGAACACGAACGGCGAGGCGCTCTTCGGGGCCGCCACGATCAAGCCCGCGATCACGACGATCGCCGTCGACGACGGCAACAACGACGTGAAGGAGGTCGCCGTCGCGATCCTCCCCGGCGGCACGACGACGCTCGCGACCGGCAGCTGCCCGCGCCTCAAGTCGACGACGACCGTCTCGTCGTCCGACGCCTACCAGCCCAAGGTCAGCGGCGACGTGGTGCGCTGCTGGCACGACGCGAACGGCAAGGTCGGCGCGGCGCGCTCGCTCTCGATCGTCCGCCTCGACACGGGCGAGCTGCTCATGAACTTCCGCGGCAAGGCGGACGACGGCCCCACGCTCCCCTCGACGAAGGTGAAGGAAAACTCCTTCGATTCGCCCGTCACCGGCGTCCCCGTTCCGTACCCCGCGCTCCCGGGCCAGGTCTCCGATCGCGTCTACGTCGGCGACGCGGACGGGACGCTCTACCGCATCAACCTCACCTCGCCGAAGCCCGACAAGTGGACCGTCGATCTCGCGTGGGACGCGTACTCGTTCGGCAACGACACGGCCGCGGCGCGCCAGCCCATCGAGACACCGCCGATCGTCACGGTCGATCCGATCGGCAACCCCGTCGTCCTCCTGTCGACCGGCGATCAGGAGACGTTCACGTCGAGCGCGGGCGTGCAGACGCGCGCGTGGTCGATCCGCGAGGAGCCGAGCGGCGCGGGCGCGTTCGTCACGAAGAGCAACTGGGTGATCCCCTTCGAGAACGGCGTGCGCGTGACCGGCCCGATCTCGCTCTTCAACGGCGTCGCGTACTTCTCGACGTTCACGCCGACCGGCCCGCAAGGCAACGCGTGCGCCGACGGCTACGGCGCCGTGTGGGGCGTCGACTACTACCGGAAGACGGCCTGCAGCGCGAACGGCCCCACGCCGCCGACCGACTGGCCGTGCCCGCGGTACGTGCAGGATCCCGTGAACGCGCCGCAGGTCGTGAGCTTCTTCGAGAACCAGCAGCCCGGCACCGTCGTGTTCGGCGTGGCCGTCACGCAGACGCCGAGCTGCTACGAGCAGCTCGACTTCGCCGACCCCGCGTTCGGCCCGATGTCGAGCGTGAACAACTCGACCGCGGGCGAGTTCCAGCTCGTCTTCCAGACCGGTCAGGGCGGCACGTCGACCGAGAACTCGAAGACGAACACCGTGACGAAGCGCCTGCCGCCGCCGCGCACGTCGGTGAGGATCGACTCGTGGGGCCTCGTCCTCGAGTGAAACACGCGCTCCTCTGCGCCGCCGCGGCGCTCGTGCTCCTCTCGGGCTGCCGCGGGGAGAGCGAGCGTCGCGCGCCCGCCCCCGCCTCCTCGGCGGCCCCGGCCCCGCGCCCCGATCAACTCGCGCCCGGCGAGCTCGCCGAGGGCACGGTCGATGCGTTTGGGCTCAAACTACCCCGCGCGATGACGGTGACCGCGCAGTTCCCCGACGCCGTCTTCGCGCGGGGCAGCGTGCGCGCCGAGGACGTCACGACGTACGTGAAGGAGCGCGTCGTCTCCGCGCGCGTCGCGTCCGAGCCGCCGAAGACGGTGCTCCAAGGCGCGACGGCGAAGTCCGCGCCCGCGCCCGCGCGCGTCCTCGACATCGAAATCTTCATGCGCGACGACCACACCGAGATCGTCGTGCGTGACGTGACCCGCCCCCCGGCAAAGGACGGCCTCACCGAAGAGGAGCGGTGGCGCGAGCTCGGCCTCACGCCGCAGGGACAACCCCTCGATCCAACGAAGCTCGAATGAGCCTTCCAGCAGGATGCGCGGCGCGTCATGGAGCGTGCACGCTGCGATCGTGCGTCCGCGCTGGACCGTACCGGACGCCCATCGACTTCGACCCCGAATCGGACTACATCGCGCGGGGTGTCGACCATGGATCAGTCCCCGGCAGCGCTTCGCAGGACCCCTCTTTACGACGAGCACGTCGCGCTCGGCGGCCGCCTCGTGCCGTTCGCGGGCTGGGAGATGCCCGTGCAGTACAAGGGCGTCACGGACGAGCACCGCGCCGTGCGGACGGCCGTGGGGATCTTCGACGTCTGCCACATGGGCGAGCTCGTCCTCAACGGCGACTACGCGGCAGACGTGGTCAACTACCTCATCACGAACGACGCGAAGCGCCTCATGGACGGGCAGGCGCTCTACACCGTCGCGTGCAACGAATCGGGCACGATCCTCGACGACCTCATCGTCTACCGGATCTCGCAGACCAAGTGGCTCATCGTCTGCAATGCCTCGAACCGCGACAAGATGGCTGCGCATTTCCGGGCCGCCGCGGTGAACCACTGCGACTTCGACGACGCCTCCGATCGCACCGCGCTGATCGCGCTGCAGGGCCCGAAGGCGCTCGCGCTGCTCGCGCAGGCGGGCGGGGACGGCCCCGCGCTCGCCGAGCTCCCGAGCTTCCACTTCCGCGACGCCACGCTGGCGAACGTCCCGTGCACGGTCGCGCGCACGGGTTACACGGGCGAGGACGGCGTCGAGATCTTCTGTCCCACGGACGGCGCGGCGCAGCTCTGGCGCGCGCTCGTCAAGCTCGGCGGCCCGCTCGGCCTCGAGCCGGCCGGCCTCGGCGCACGCGACACGCTGCGCCTCGAAGCGCGCCTGTCGCTGTACGGCAACGAGATCGACGAGACGACGAACCCGCTCGAAGCCGGCCTCAGCTGGGTCGTGAAGCTCGGCAAGGGCGACTTCGTGGGCCGCACGGCGCTCGAGCGCATCAAGGCCGCGGGCCTGACGCGCAAGCTCGTCGGCTTCGAGATGACCGGCCGCGGCATCGCGCGGCACGGCTATCCGCTCCTCGACAAGGTGGGAATCAAGGTCGGCGTGTGCACGAGCGGCAGCCCCGGCCCCACGGTCGGCAAGAACATCGGCCTCGGGTATCTGCCCACGTCGATGGCCGAGGTGGGCACCTCGATCGAGGTCGACTGCCGCGGCCGCTCGGTGAGCGCCGTCGTGGCGAAGACTCCGTTTTACAAGCGTTCGTAACGAAAGCGTGTCGTCGTAGCAGGGGACAGGAGAGAGGGCTTCGTATGAGCAGTGATGATGTTCGATCGGATCGTCGGTACACCAAGGATCATGAGTGGACGAAGGAAGAGGACGGCCGGGTGCTCGTGGGCATCACGGCGTACGCCGTGGATCAGCTCGGTGACATCACGCTCGTGAACCTCGACGTGAAGGTCGGCGAGACGATCACCGCCGGGAAGGCCTTCGGGACCATCGAGAGCGTCAAGACGCTGAGCGACCTCTTCGCCCCCTTGAGCGGCAAGATCGTCGCGATCAACAAAGACCTGGAGAGTGAGCCGGAGAAGGTGAACGAGGACTGCTACGGCCTCGCGTGGATGATCGCCGTGGAGCCCTCCGATCGGAGCGAGCTCAATGGCCTGCTCGACGCTGCCGCCTATACTGAGCTGCTGAAGACCGCCGGCCACTGAGACGGGCCGCGGCCTCCTCATCCCTCTCCACACCCATGCGATACCTCCCTCATACGCCCGAGGAGATCGCTTCGATGCTGGAGGCCGTCGGCCTGCCGTCGCTCGAGGCGCTCTACGAATCGATCCCCGCACGCGCCCGCTACGATCGCCCGCTCGACCTGCCCGCGCCGGTCGACGAGCCGTCGCTCATGCGCCACCTCGAAGAGCTCGCCCGCAAGAACCGCGCGGCCGGGATGCTCTCGTTCCTCGGCGCCGGCGCCTACGAGCATCATTTCCCGCCCGCCGCCGACCAGCTCATCCTGCGCAGCGAGTTCTACACGGCCTACACGCCGTACCAGCCCGAGGTCGCGCAGGGCACGCTGCAGGTCATCTACGAGTTCCAGACGATCGTCAGCGAGATTTTCGGTCTGCCGCTGGCAAACGCGTCGATGTACGACGGCGCGAGCGCCGCCGCCGAGGCGGTGCTGATGGCGCGCAGGCTCGTCGGACGCGAGCACACGGTCATCTCCGCAGGCATCCACCCCGAGTATCTCGAGACGATCGAGACGCACGTACGAAGCCTCGGGACCGGCAAGGCCTCGCTCACGACCGTGCCCCTCGCCGCCGACGGCGCCGCAGACGTCGACGCACTCGCAGCCGCCATCACGAACGAGACCGCGTGCGTCGTCGTCGGATACCCAAACTTCTACGGATCGATCTGCGATCTCCGGAAGGTGGCCGAGGCCGCGCACGCAAAAGGCGCACTCGTGATCACGGCGACCGAGGACCCGTACGCACTCGCGCTGCTCGAGTCGCCCGGCGCACTCGGCGCCGACATCGCCGTGGGCGAAGGCCAGCCGCTCGGTCTCCCGCCGCAATTCGGCGGCCCCGGCGTGGGTCTCTTCGCATGCCGCGACGACCGCAAATACCTCCAGCAAATCCCCGGTCGCATCGTCGGCGAGACCGTCGACAAGGAAGGCAACCGCGGCTACGTGCTCACGCTGGCCACACGCGAGCAGCACATCCGCCGCGAGCGAGCCACGAGCAACATCTGCACGAACAGCGGCCTCTGCGCGACCGCGATGACGATCAAGATGTGCATGCTCGGCAAGAAGGGTTTCGTCGAAGCCGCGCGTCAGTGCCTCGCCAAGGCCGAATACCTGAAGAAAGCAATCGCAGGGCTCGAAGGCTACGCGCTGCCGTACAGCGCCCCAACCTTCAACGAGTTCGTCGTACGCGTGCGCGGCGGCGACGCAAAGAAGGTCTGCGACACGCTCGCCACGCGGGAAATCATCCCCGGCTTCGACCTCGGCCGCATCAGCCCCGATCGCAAAGGCGAGCTGCTCATCGCCGTGACCGAGCGTCACACGCGCGCAGACCTCGACCGCCTGGTCGAGGCGCTCGCGTCGATCTGACGGAGCCGTAGCGCCGGGGTTTCACCCCGGACCCGACGAGGGGCTCTCCGCCCCTCGACCCGGACCAGGGCCAGCCCTGGACCTCTGGGCATCGACTGCGCGAAGCGCAGTCGATGCGGGGAAATTTTCAAGAGCTGTCCGCCCCCCCTTTGGAGGGCCAGCCCTGGACCATTTGGGGAAGAACTGCGCGATGCGCAGTTCTTCCCACAGGCCGCCGGTGGTAGCGCGTTGCCGAACGATAGGTCAGCGCTGCTGTCTTGGCCGGCAGGGTCGCTACGGGTCTTGATTCGGCCTGTGCGATGAACTGCGCACCGCGCAGTTCATCGTCCCGAGTCCAGCGCTTGCGCTGGTCCAGGTCCAGGGGCGGATAGCCCCGGTGGGGCCTGGGGCAAAGCCCCAGCGAAACGCCTTCGTGGACCTCCGGTGCATCGACCGCGATGCGGTCGATGCAAGCGTCAGAAGAAGCGCGACGGTCCAAACGAGGCCGTCGCCGCCGGCGTTTGCTGCGCCGGGTACGGGTTCGGCCACGCGTCGAGCATCGACTGCCGGTAGACCGTCAGGCGGAGGAAATCGATGCCGGCGAACGCGCCGAAGGCGAGCGCGTCGCCCGTGCCGTAAAGGCCCTGCACGCCGATCGAGAAGCCGAGCGGCAAGCCGAGCGTGAGGCCCCCGGCCACGCCGCGCGAGTACGTCCCCCAGAGCCTCTGGTAGCCGCCCACGTCGAGCGCGACGCCGACCTTTCCCGCCTGAAAGCCGTGCGTGGCGAACCGCGCGAGCAAGGAGAGGTCCAGGCCCTCGTCGATCACGGGCGTGAGCCGCGCGAGCCCGCCGACGATGAACGAGCCGTCCGGCGACGTGCCCACGCCGTAATCGAAGTTCAAATGCGCGCGCGGCGCGAGCGCCGCCGTCCCCTCTTTCCACGCGAGCGCCCCCGCCCCCGCGAAGGCCCACGCCGACGCGTCAGCCCGCGCCACGTCCGGCGCGAGCGCGACCCCGAAGGCGAGCGCGACTCCGATCCACGAAGCTTTCACGTTGCGACGCACGGTCCCCGCACCTAGCACGTTTTCCTGCGGCGGGTGAGGATCCGCCGCTCGACGATCCGCGCGACCTCCTCGTCGAAGAGCACCGTGTTGTGCCCTTGGCCTTCCATCACGACCACCTCGCCACCAGGCAGGGCGTGTGACACGGGCGAACGCAGCACGGCGTCCGCCCTCGCGATGATCGAGAGGTGCGGGACGTTCGCCGTGGCCGAAGCAGCGAGGCGGATCCTGCGCAGGACCGCGCTGTCCGGCGCGAGATCCCGCGCAGCCCCGAACCCGAGCGCGCTCGCCCCGACGACGCCCGCGAACGGGCTCGCCATCGAGATGGTCTGCACGACCCGCGTATCCCCCGCCTCCTGCGCATAAAACCGCGCCACGACGCCGCCGAGGCTGTGCCCCACGAGGTGGAGACGCGCAGCGCCGGGCAGCTCCGAGGTCAGCGCCGCGAGCCGCTCGGCGAGCTCCTCGATGCCAGGCCCCGGCGGGTAGGTCATCGCCGCGGCGTGAACGCCCTTGTGCCGCGTGATCGCCCGACGCATGGGACGCAGCCCGCCTGCCGACGCGAAAAGGCCGTGGAGGAGCACCACGACGTCGTCGCCGTCATGCACCTCGGCAGGTGCCGCGCCCTCGAGATCGTGCCGCAGGAGCCACGCCTGCCGCCCGAACGCGAGGGCCTCGCGGCCCGCGTTCACGAGCGCGCGGGTCCAGGAGGGACGATCCGCCATGCCGCGAGGATGCCACGGATGGCGCCCGTGATCTTCAAGGTCGCACGAGCCACGCGTGGAAGCTCCGCCACGCGTTTTGCTTCGCCGTGACGCTCACCCGATCACGCCCGCCGATCGAGCGAAGCGGCACACGCGCCTCGAACCATGCTCCCTCGTCCCGCGCCGGGATCTCCACGGTTTGTGTGCCTCCCCCGACGGGCTCGCCGTGCATGACGTGCTCGATCACGAGCGTGACCGGTCCGCCTCCGTCGGTCCGCAGCACGAGCGTCGCGGGGGCTCGCTCGACGTGCGGGGTGACGACGAACGACTCGCTTTGCCCCTGCGGGAGGATGCGCCCCGCGTCGAAGCGCGGGCGCCCGGCCTCGTCGCGCAGCGTCGCGCCGATCACCCACCCGGCTTGCGGACGCGGGAACGTGTATCCGTGCGCGCGTTCGTCCACGAGATCCGCGACGTCGACCTCGAAGACCGCGCCCGCCCGCGCCTCGCCAGCCGGCGCGAGCGAGGACCAGTCCGCCGCGTAAACGACCTTCTCGGGCGCGGCGCAGATCACGTTGTCCTCGATCCGCACGGAGAACATTTGCTTCCCAAACGATTGCGCGAGCTCCGGGAACCAGCCCGGGTAGATCGCCATCACGTCCGGCCGCTCGCTCGCCGGCATCCGCTCGATGAGCTCGATGATCGCGGGGATGCCGTGCACCGAGGCGCGGGCGAACGGCAGGTCGTGGTAGCCGCCGAGGCCGAGGCCATCGAGCGCGGAGAGGCCCGAGAGATAGGGAATCGCCCCCGCGTCGCCGACGAGGACCCGCCGAGGTCGCGGCGAGAGCGCGGCGAGACGGCGCGCGACCTCGGCTTGCTGATGCTCGATGTTGCCGGAGGCGCGCGCGAAATGATCGATCTGCCGCGGGAAGAGCCGCGCGGGCGCGAGCGTGGCGACGAGCGCGAGCGCGATCCCGAGCGCGCGAACGAACCGCCCCCTTCGCAGGAGCTCGCCCGCGCCGAGCGCCGCGGCGACGAGCAAGAACAGGAGCGAAGGCACTGCGTACCGGAGGTTCTGGTACCGCGCCGTCGTGTTCAGCGACACGAGCACGAGCATGCCGATCGCGCCCGCGACGAGCGGCGCCGCGAGCAGACGCATGCGCCGCGAGAAGACCGCCACGAGCGCGAGGAGCGGCACGACGATGGAGAAGGACGGACCTCCGAGCGCCACGTCGAACGCCTGCGCCTGCAGCACGGCGAGGTTCTTGATGACTTCCACGGCGGCCTCGATCGGCGTGAGGTACGGGTTCGTTCCGACGAGCTTGCGGACGGCGCCTGCCTGGCTGATTTCCCCGGTGAACACGAGGTTCGCCGTGGCTTGCGCGGCCAGGAACAACCCCATGGGGGCGAGGGCGCGGAGGAGCGACGCGAACGTACCGAGCGAACGTGCGCCGTACACGACGGCCACGCCGAGCGGACCGACGAGCGCCGCGGACTCCGGCCGCGTCGCCACGAGGAGCGCGCCCCAGAGCCCGAAGCGGAGCTGCGCCGAGGAACGCTCGGTCACCGAGGCCGTCGTCGCGCGCTGCGCCGCGACCAGCAGACGACCGAGGATCCCGGCGAAGAGCGCCGTCTCCATGCCCGAATAGAGGCTCCAGTCGACGAGCGGCACCGCGAGGAGCAGAGGCGCCGTGATCCAGGCTGCGAGCCGCGGCGCGCCTTCGAGCAGCTTGCGAACCGAGCGGCAGAGATCCCACAGGCAAACGCATGCGAGCGCCGCGGCGAAGTACGAGAGCTGCGCGCCTCGCAGGCCGAGGGCCCACGCCGGCGCGAGCACGAGTGGGTACGTGAGGCTCGTCCCGCCCGACGAGTAGCCGTTCTCCGGCAGCCACGCGAACGGGTGGCCGAGCGCTGCGGAGCGCGCGAATCCGTAGTGGATGTAGACGTCGTCGAGCGGGACCGGGAACGCCCCGTCCGTCCGCTGAAACCCGGGCAGCCAGAACGCGAGGCCCACCGCGATCACGAGGATCGCGGCGTAGACCTGGAACCACGCGCCCTCGCGGGGCTTGCCGAGCATCGAGCGGGATGAACCACGAAACGCGCGGGGCCGGAAGGGCGGACGTCTGCCCTACGGCGCGTCGCTCTTTCCGCGCGTATGCTTCGCGCATGGCAACGCAGACTGTGGATGCAGAAGACGCCGCCCGATGGGATGCGGTCGAGGAGGCGACCGAGCTCATGAACGACGGGCGCTTCGTCGAGGCGCTCGTCGCGCTGCGCAACGTCATCAAGGCCGATCCGAGGAACCCCTACGCGTTCCATTTCCTCGGCGCTGCCCTCTTCGAGACGGGGCAGCACGAGACTGCGCGTGACGCCTACCGCGCTGCCCTCCGCCTCGCGCCGAACTACCTCGGCGCGCGCGTTGCGCTCTCGAACGTCTTGCGCCAGCTCGGTGACCTCGACGGCGCGCTGTCGCAGGCGAACGAGGCGCTGCGCAGGTTCCCGGGCGACGGTGAGGCGATGCAGGCCGCTGGCCTCGCCTACGCTGCGAAGGGCAACCGCAAGGCTGCGAAGAAGCAGCTCGAAGGGTACCTCAAGTCGAACCCTGAGCTCGAAGCGCGGTTCGAGGTCGAGCAGATCCTCGGCATGCTGGGGATCGCCGGGGAAAACGAGCCGGTCGAGTTCGACTGAGACTCCGCCCATCGATGGCATCGACCGCACCGCGGTCGATGCACCTGAGGTCCAGGGCTGCGCCCTCCAAAAGGGGGGCGGACAGCTCTTTAAAATTTCCCCGCATCGACTGCGCTTCGCGCAGTCGATGCCCAGAGGTCCAGGGCTGCGCCCTCCAAAAGGGGGGCGGACAGCTCTTTAAAATTTCCCCGCATCGACTGCGCTTCTCGCAGTCGATGCCCAGAGGTCCAGGGCTGCGCCCTCCAAAAGGGGGGCGGACAGCTCTTTAAAATTTCCCCGCATCGACTGCGCTTCGCGCAGTCGATGCCCAGAGGTCCAGGGCTGTGCCCTGGTTCGGGTCCAGGGGCGAACAGCCCCTGGTCGGGCCCGGGGTGAAACCCCGGCGCAACGCTGTCACTCAGACATCGACGCGCGTGAGACAAGCCTCGGCGAGGGCTTTTGCGCCCACCGACTCGGCCACGCGTGCGGCTGCGCGGAAGCCTGCGGCGCGCTCCAGCGCCTCGGCTCCGCGACGCGCGCCTTGCACGCGGAACGACACGCTCCGTACGAATGCGCGCATCGCTGCGACGTCGTCTCCCGCGGCTGCGAGGACCTCGCCGAGTACGAGCGCTGCGTGCGCGGCCACGGCCTCGCTGCCTGGGTAAAATGGCTCGGCCAGCAGCCTCGTGAGGGCTGCGCTGTCCTTCTGGGAAGCTGCTTTCTGCGCTGCGATCTCCGGCGTGGGCCGTGGCGCGGGCTCGAGCCCGAGACGCGCCTCCAGGTACCCGAGCATGTCCCATGCGACGCGCCGGAACGCTTCGAGCCCGTCCGACGGCGCCTCCAGCACGCCGCCGCCGGCTCGTTTGCCCGCGCGATCGAGGTCTCGCACGATGACCAGATCGTCTCGCTCGCCGACCACGAAGAGATCGCCGTCCCAGCCGAGCGACTTCTCCTCTGTCAGCCATTTCGTTGCGGGACCAACTTCTTCGGGCCCGAGCAGCCGCGTGCCGTCGGCGAGAGCGAGCCCGCCTGCGTTTGCCCAGAGTGCTGCGAGATCCTCGGGCGCCTCGCCTTCCAGGTCCCATGTCCTCGGCCCTGGCGGACGGCGCCTCGTGATCGCTCTGGCGGCGCAGATGCGCGCCGCGCGCTCGCTCGCGGAGTCGGTCGTCATGGCAGCGAGACCTTTCCCTTCGGATCGTCGCTCAGGCTGCGGATGAACGTCGCGGCCTGCGTTCGGGCCTCCGGCACGTGGAAGACTACGAAATGCCCGTCCGAGTCCTCCGGCACCGGCCATTGCGCGAGCACGCCTGTCGCCTGCCCGTCCGCGAGGTTGCCCGAGAGCCCTCCCTTCGGGATCATCACGGTGCCCGGCCCGCCCCACGCGAGCTCGGGGATCGAGAACTGCGACGGGTTCACGAGTGGCAGACCCATCGCGATCGCGTGCATCTCGATCCCGCGCGGCGGCGAGTAGCTGTCGCCCGATCCGTCGGAGTTCACGCCTTCGGTCATGTAGATGCTCTTCGGCGCCATCCCGTCGCGCGGCGAGAGGGCCACGCGCTGCGCATAATGTAGCGGATCGGTCGTGTCTACGAGCATCTGCGCGAGCGAGAGCGCCGGGTGGAAGACGTCGAGCTCCCCCTCCTCCTCGGCTTTCAGGCTGAGAAAGACCGTCTTCACGAGCTGCGCGATGCTCGGCGACGGGCTCGTCTTCTCCAGCAGCGTGATCGCCATGACCGCCGACGAGCCCGAGAGCACGCCGCCGCGCGCTTGATCGTCCGAGGCGAGGAAGAGCGGCCCGTTGAGACCGCCCTGCGAGTGGCCGAAGAACGTGAGGCGCGAGCCGTCGAAGCGGATCGGCTGGCCCGTCACCGAGACCGATGCGGGCACCTCCATCTTCGACTCCGTGAAGAGCCGCGCGCGCTGCACCTCGTCGAGCGCGGCTTGCCGGCTGTTCGTCCGGGCCGCGAGGACGTTGTTCACGTTGAAGAAGAGAAGCGAGATCCGCGACGTATCGCCGTCCTTCGGCGCGCCTGGCCTGCGGCCGTGGAAGATCTGATCGACGCCCATCGAGGCGATGCACTGATCGGCGAGGCTGCGCGCGGTCCCGTCGTACACGTAGCTGCGGAAATCGCCGCCCGTGCCGTGCGCGTAGAGCACGATCGGAAAACCGTTCGCCGGCATGGGGCACGCGGGCGAGTTCGGTACGGTGAGCGAGAAGCGCAGATCGAAGGTGTCGACGACTGCGGGCGCGCCGTTCTCGTACTTGAAGGCGCCGCCGTCGCTCGGGCTCTCGAAGGGCAGCTTGCCCTCCTGGTAGTTCGGCGAGGGCCCGTAGACGCCGAGGTACTCGGTGCGCGCGTCCCATGTGCCGCCGATGATCCACGTGGACGGGTTCGCGGCGGGCGCGGGCACGTTCGCGCGCAGGTGATCTCGCGCGGCGAAGAGCTCCTCGGTCGGATCGTTCGTCCGGAAGACGGCGAGGTGCACGATGCGCCCGCGCTCGATCCCGGCCTTCTCGATCTCTGCCACGGCGGGCGCGAGCGCCTCCTTTGCGGCCGTCGCTGCGTCGCTCTCGGGGGTCTGCTCGCCGAGCGCTTGCGCGAGCTCGAAGCTCTTCGTGATCGTGCCTCCGCCTGCGCCGCGCACGCCGTCGGTCACGACGAGCGCGTACTGCGTGTGGGGCCGGAGCGGGAAGCCCAGCGTCGGCATGAACGCGAGCGTGTTCGACGGGTAATACACGCCCTCTTCCGCGCGGAACTTCACCGAGACGAGCCTGCGGGCCCCGTGCTCGGGCGACGCGGGATCGATGTCGAGCAGCTGCACCGACGCGCTCTTGTCGAGGGCGAGGGCCGGCGTCTGCGGGAGCGAGGTCGGGTCGAGCGGACCATCGAAGCGCAGGTAGCCCGCGGCTGCCGGCGAGAAGCCGTCGAGCTTGCGATCCATCGTGGAGATGTACGCGGCGAGGATCGGTACGAACCGCGGGTTCGGGTACCCTTCGAGGGGCACGGCGCCGTCTTCGAGGCGCAGATCACTCGGCCAGGGGTGATCGAAAAACGCAGCGTCCGCGAGCGCGGCGGGCGAGGACGGGGCCACCCAGATCGAGGTGGCTTCGGGCGGCAGCGTCGGCGCGGGGCCACACCCGGAGGCGCCGAGCAGAAGCGAAGACGATACGAGCGCAAAAGAGAAGCTCCGAATGTCGCGCATGACGGAAAAGTATGCATGACGGTAGCCCCCCGCGATAGGCCGGGGGCGCCTGCTTTTCGTGTCGCCACGCCGCGCAATTTCCGCACCCGCGGCGCCCCGGTCGTTCCCGTTTCGCCCGCGCCCATCGACCGCTCGGCGCGGACGGCTCCGTCCACCCGACCCGGGTTTTCATGGTTTCCGGACCCTGCCCGCCCATGCTCGCTCGGCCGCGTTGTCCTTTAGATGTGAATCTTTTATACGTGCGTCATGTACCTCGCCGGTCGAAATGCCCTGGTCACGGGCGGTGGTCGCGGGATCGGGCGCGCCATCGCCGAGCGGCTCGCCCGTGAGGGCGCTCGCGTCCTCGTCACGGGGCGCACCCAGCTCGAGATCGACGAGGTCGCGAGCGAGATCGGCGGCGTCGCCGTGCGCATGGATGCGAAGGACCGCGCGAGCGTGAAGGCCGCGATCGACGCGATCGGCGCGATGGGCCCCGTCGACGTGCTCGTGAACAACGCGGGCTTCGCCGAGTCGGTGGCCTTCGACCGCACGACGGACGAGATCTGGGACGACCTGCTCGAAGTGAACGTGACGAGCGCCTTCGCTCTCTGCCGCGCGTTCGTGCCCGGCATGATCGAGCGCGGCTTCGGCCGCGTGATCAACGTCGCCTCGAACGCGGGGCTCGTCGGCTACGGGTACAGCGTGGCCTACTGCGCGTCGAAGCACGCGATGGTCGGCATGACGCGCGCGCTCGCCGTGGAGATCGCGAAGTCGCCCGTCACCGTGAACGCCGTCTGCCCGGGATGGACGCGCACGCGCATGGGCGAGGAGGCGACCACGCGCATCGTGCAGAAGACCGGCCGGAGCGCCGAAGCCGCGCAGAAGATCCTCGCGAACATGTCGCCGCAGCAGCGCTTCGCCGAGCCCGAGGAGATCGCCCACGTCGTGGCCATGCTCTGCGCGCCCGAGGCCCGCAGCGTGCACGGCCAGGCCATCCCCATCGACGGCGGCCAGGTCATGAAATAGGAGGGGTTCGGGGCGAAGGGCGCCGCAGGCGACCCGCAGCCCCGAGCGACGAACGGAATTCGGGGCGAAGGGCGCCGCAGGCGACCCGCAGCCCCGAGCGACGAACGGAATTCGGGGCGAAGGGCGCGAAGGCGACCCGAAGCCCCGAGCGACGAACGGAGACGGCGATGAACGACAAGCTCACCTTCGTGAACCCGGAGGGCTTCTTGCCCCCGAAGGGATACTCGAACGGCGCCCTGGTCTCGGGGCCCACGCTCTTCGTGGCCGGCCAGATCGGCTGGAACGCGCGGTGCGAGTTCGAGACCGACGACCTCGCCGAGCAGTTCGCGCAGGCGCTCGACAACGTGATCGCCGTCGTGCGCGCCGCCGGCGGCGGCCCCACGGATCTCGCCAAGATGACCGTGTACGTGACGGACCTCGACGCCTACCGCGGATCGCTGAAGGCGATCGGGCAGGCGTGGCGCGCGCGGCTCGGCAAGCACTTCCCCGCGATGGCGCTCCTCGGCGTCGCGGGCCTCGTGGAGCCGCGGGCCAAGGTGGAAATCGAGGCCGTGGCCGTGCTTCGCGGGCCGACGGATCCCGCGTGAGGCGAGGCGCGCCGACCCGCAGGCCCGTGAGCGCGCCGCCCGTGGGCAAGGGCGAGCAGAACCCGGCCGTGCGCGCGTGGGTCCGTATCCTCGCCGTGCAGAAGTCTGCGCTCGCCGCGATCCGCGACGACCTCGAACACGAGATGACCTTGCCGCGGTTCGATCTGCTCTCGAACCTGGTGCGCGAGGATGGCCAGACCCTCGCGTCGCTGTCGCGCTCGATGCTGGTGACGGCCGGCAACATCACCGGTCTCGTCGATCGCGCCGCGCGTGACGGTCTCGTCGAGCGCAGGGCCGATCCGAACGATCGGCGTGCCTGGCGCGTGCACCTCACGCCGAAGGGCCAGCTCGCCTTCCAGCGCGCCGAGCGCCGTCACGCTGCGCGCGTCTCCAAGCTCTTCTCCTCGCTCAGCGGCAGCGAGCTATCGAGCCTCGTGCGGATGCTCGACAAGGTACGACAAACCATCCGCGGACCCGAGCTCTCGGCCGTTCGCGGCCCGCGCGGCGAGGCACGCCGCACCCCCGAGCGCGGCACGGGCAGGCGCCGCGCCCGCGCCAGATCCGAGGAAGACACGTGACCCTCTCGCCGAAGACCTTTGACCTCGAAATATCTCGCGGCATCGCCCAGATCACCCTGAACCGGCCCGAGCGCCTGAACGCGCTCACCTTCGAGGTGTACGGCGAGCTCGCCCAGACCTTCCGCTCCCTGGAGAAGGCCGACGACGCGCGCGCCGTGGTGATCACCGGCAAGGGCCGCGGCTTCTGCTCGGGCGGCGACGTCGAGGGCATCATCGCCGAGCTCTTCGCCCGCGACATCACGGGCCTCGTCGAGTTCACGCGCGTGACGGGCGCCCTCATCCAGAGCATCGCGGAGCTGCGCCGCCCCGTGATCGCCGCGATCAACGGCGTCGCCGTGGGCGCGGGCGCCGTCATCGCCGCGGCCTGCGATCTGCGCATCTTCGCCGAGAGCGCGCGCATCGGATTCATCTTCCCGCGCGTCGGCCTCTCGGGCGCGGACATGGGCGCCTCGTTCCTCCTGCCCCGCATCGTCGGGCGCGGCCGGGCCGCCGAGCTGCTCTTCTTCGGCGATCTCGTCGGCGCCGAGGAGGCGTATCGCATCGGCCTCGCGAACCGCGTCGTGCCGGACGCCGACGTCCTCGCGACGGCGCGCGGCTGGGCCGAGCGCCTCGCGAAGGGCCCGACGTTCGCGCATCGCATGACGAAGCAGATGCTCGAGAGCGAGCACGACATGACCCTCGCCGCCGCGATCGAGGCCGAGGCGCAGGCGCAGGCGCTCTGCATGGCGCACCCCGACTTCCGCGAGGCCTACGAGGCGAACAAGGCGAAGCGCCCGGCGCGCTTCCTCGGCGCGGAGATCTGCGATCCGCCGCCGGCCGCGCCGAAGGACGACGCAGGGAGCGAGACATGAGCGCCCGCTTCACGCTCTCCGTCCCGGACCTCGCGCCCTTCTTCGAGCAGCGCCACCACGACCTCGCGACGCTGCTGCAGACCGAGCACCTCGACGTGCTCAGGACGACCGAGGATCCGACCGAGGTCGCGCGCCTGCTCGGCGATCCCCTGGGCTTGTACGCGTACCTCGTGCCCGAGGCCTACGGCGGCGCCACGACGGGCCGCCCGGTCGACCTCGCGTACATCGACGTGCGCGCGCTCGTCCTCGTGCGCGAGGCGCTCGGCCAGGTCTCCGCGCAGGCCGACTCGATCTTCGCGGTGCAGGGCCTCGGCACCTACCCGATCCTGCTCGGCGGCTCGCAGGATCTCATCGCCGAGGTCGTGCCCGACGTCGTGCGAGGCCGTCGCCTCGGGGCCTTCGCGCTCACCGAGCCGGAGGCGGGCAGCGACGTCGCCTCCCTGCGCACGGTCGCGCGCAAGGACGGCGACGGCTGGGTGCTCGACGGGGAAAAGACGCTCATCTCGAACGTCCCGATCGCGGATCACCACGTGGTCTTCGCGAACGCGGATCCCTCGCTCGGCCGCAAGGGGATCACGGCGTTCTACGTCCCGAAGGGCGCGCCGGGCCTGACGCTCGAGCCGCTGCCGATGAGCGCGCATCCGCTCGGCCGCATGCGCCTCGAAGGCTGCCGGGTGCCGAACGAGCACGTGCTCGGGCACGTCGGCGCGGGCTTCCGCATCGCGATGGAGACGCTCGACGCGTTCCGCATCTCGGTGGGCGCGGCGGCGAACGGGATGGCCGCACGGGCGCTCACGGCGACGCTCGGTCACGTGAAGCGGCGGCGCCAGTTCGGCGCGCCGCTCGCGGATCGGCAGATCGTGCAGGCGTACCTCGCGGAGATGGCGACCGAGCTCGACGCCGCGCGGCTGCTCGTGGCGCGCGCCGCGCACAGGCGCGACACCACGGGCGAGCGCGTCACGAGCCTGGCCGCGATGGGCAAGATGTACGCGACAGAGGCCGCGCAACGCATCATCGACAAGGCGGTGCAGCTCCACGGCGGGATCGGCGTGCTCGAAGGGAGCGAGGTCGAGCGGCTTTACCGGGAGATCCGGCCGCTGCGCATTTACGAGGGGACGACGGAGATCCAGAAGCTCGTGATTGCGAAGGCGCTGCTCGGCTGAGCCGCCCTTCGATCACGGGCTCCGAGCCTTCGATCACGGGCTCCGAGCCTTCGATCACGGGCTCCGAGCCTTCGATCACGGACTCCCAGGCCTTCGATCACGGACTCCGAGGACTTCGATCACGGACTCCGAGACTTCGATCACGGACTCCGAGACTTCGATCACGGACTCCGAGCCTTCGATCACGGACTCCGAGCCTTCGATCACGGACGCCGAGACCTCGATCACGGACGCCGAGACCTCGATCACGGACGCCGAGACTTCGATATCAAACTCCCAGGCCTTCGATCACGGACGCCCAAGCCTTCGATCACGAACGCCGAGCCTTCGTTTTCGAGCCCACAGGACCACGTTCACACACACCGCCATGTGGAAGCCAAAGGAGCGCATCCGCCATCCCCTGCCCGAGGACCGGCCTCCCACGGCCGAGGAGGCCGCTCGCTCGCGCCTCTTCTCGCCGCTCACGCTCGCCTCCGGCCTGACGCTCGCCGATCGCACCTGGGTGCCCGCCATGGTCCCCTGGCGCGCGACCGAGGAGGGGTTCGTCACGAAGAACGTGCTCGACTGGTACGGCCGCTTCGCCGAGGGAGAGCCGGGCGTGCTCGTCGTCGAGGCGACCGGGATCCGGGACGTGCCGAGCGGGCCGCTCCTGCGCATCGGGCACGACAGGTTCCTCCCCGGTCTCGCCGAGCTCACGCGCCGCGTCCGGGAAAAGAGCGGCGGCCGCACCCGCCTCTTCCTCCAGATCATCGATTTCCTCCGCATCCGCAGGCGCCCGCCGCACGAAAAATTCCTGGAGACCCACCTCGCCCTCACCGCCGCGCACCGAAGGAACCTCGAGCACGAGACCGGCGACGCCTTCTGGGCCGAGGCCTCGGATGCGAGCATCCGCGCGTTTCTGCGGACCGCGACCGATGACGTGCTCGATCGGATCCTCGATCCCCGCGAGCTCGAAGCGCTGCGCTTCGGGGCGCGCGAGCGCGTCACCGACGTCCACGAGCCCCACATCCGCGACCTGCCGGCGGTCCTGCCCTCGCTCTTCGCCGAGGCCGCGAGGCGCGCGAAGGACGCCGGGTTCGACGGCGTCGAGCTGCATTACGCGCACGCCTACACGATGGCCTCGTTCCTCTCCGCGCGGAACGACCGAAACGATGGTTATGGCGGTTCACGCGACGCGCGCGCGCGCCTGCCGCTCGAGGTCTACGCCGCCGTGCGGGAGGCCGTCGGTCGCTCGTATACCGTCGGTTGCCGCTTCCTTTGCGACGAGATCATCGACGGCGGCAGCCGCGTCGACGACGCGATCCATTACGGGCGGCTCTTCGCCCGCGCCGGCATGGACTTTCTTTCCCTCTCCACGGGCGGCAAATTCGAGGATTCGAAGCAACCCAAGGTCGGCGAGGCGGCCTATCCCTACACCGGGCCGAGCGGCTACGAGTGCATGCCCACGGCCCTCTCCGACGCGCGCGGCCCGTTCGCGCGCCACGTCGAAAAGCAGGCACGCATTCGCGCCGCCCTCCGCGCCGAAGGCCTCGAGACCCCCACCGTCGCCGCCGGCGGCATTGGCACGTTCGTCCAGGCCGAATCGATCCTCGCCCGCGGCGAGGCCGATCTCGTCGCCGCGGCGCGCCAATCGCTCGCCGATCCCGACTGGTTCCGCAAGCAGCGCGAGGGCCGCGGCGCCGAGGTCCGGCGCTGCATCTACTCGAATTACTGCGAAGCGCTCGATCAGCGCCACCGCCAGGTCACCTGCCAGCTCTGGGATCGGCAAGATCTCGACGACCCGGACGCGCCGCGCAGCATCGAGGGAAATCGCAGGCTCGTCGCGCCCCGCTGGGATCGATGAGTCGTGTACCTTTGCAGGGACGGCGCCCCGCCGCGCGGGCGCCCTTGAAGAAAGAGTGGCTTTCCATGAATACACGTTTGCTCACCGCAATTGCGCTCGTCGGCCTCGGGCTCCTCTCGGGCTGCAAGGAGACGGTCGACTCGCAGAACGTCAAGACCGCCGGCATCGCGGCCATCCTCTCCGCCACCGCCGAGACCGACCTGGAGACGCGCCTCATCGCCACGCTCAAGGTGGGCGGCGACGAGAGCAACACCTACGTCGACCTCTCGGGCGGCGACAGCATCTTCGCCTCGACGGGCGACAAGCGCGTCCCGATGCAGACCCAGGAAACCGGCGTCTACGAGGCCGAGTTCAACACGGCCGCCGAAGGCACCGAGTTCACCGTCGACCTCCAGCGCGCCGACGACGACGACGCGCCCGCGAGCCGCGGCACCCTGCCCGCGCCCTTCACGCTCACGATCGGCGCCTCCGCCGTCTCGCGCGCGGCCGATCTCAACGTCACCTGGACCCCCTCGGGCTCGAACGACGACGTGCGCATCGAGCTGAGCAGCCCCTGCACGTTCCTCGAGACCATCGACGTCCCCGGCGACAGCGGCACGCACACGATCCCGGCCAATAGCCTTCAGCCCACGGGCACGGCGGCCGAGCCCCCGCCGACCTGCGACGTGACCGTCAAGATGACCCGCTCGCGCCGCGGCACGGCCGACTCCGCCTTCGACAGCGAGAGTTCGTTCGTCCTCCAACAGGTCCGCACCGGCAACTTCACCTCGACGCCCTGAACGTGAGTAGACTGCGGCGCGCATGTCGACGCTCGCCGCTCCTCCTCGCCTCCTCGCCGCCCTCGGAATCGCCGCCTCGCTCGCCTCCGGCTGCAGCGATCCCGCCCCCGTTGAGCCCCCTCCGCCCCCGCCCACGGACGACCGCTGTCCGGGCAGCGGCGTCAGCAAGGGGCCGTGGTCGCTCCGCGTCGATCGCACCTCCGCCGTCGTCCGCTGGGAGGCGTGCCGACAGGGCGTCGCGGGCGGGGTCGTCTTCACGCCCGAGGGCGGCGGCGAGACGCGCGAGGCCACCTCGACCGTCACGACGTACGAGGTCCCGACGAGGCGCACCGCGGTCCTCGATCCGAGCGCGCCGGCCGACGAAGCCGGCACGTACTGGACGCACGAGGCCGTCCTCTCCGACCTCACGCCCGGCGCCTGCGTCGAATACCACCTCGCCGCCGATCCTGCGGCGAAGGGCCGCGTCTGCGCTGCCAAACCCGACGGCGCGGATCTCCGCTTCCTCGCCATCGGCGACACGAACCCGGGCCTCAATCGCATCACGCTGAAGCTCCTCGATCAGGTCTTGCCGATGGGCCCCGATTTCACGCTGCACGGCGGGGACATCCAGTATTACGAGTCCGGCCTCGAGACGTATGCGTCCTGGTTCCCCGCCATGCGCCCGCTCCTCGCGCAGGGCGCGATGTTCCCGGCCCTCGGCAATCACGAGCTCGAGGTGCCCGAGGAGTACGAGGCCTATTATCGACGCTTCTTCGGCGGCGCCGGCTTCGACGGCGAGGGCGATTCTTACCGCTTCGAATCGGGCGGCGTGTGGTTCTTCTCCCTCGACACGGAGAAACCCCTCGGCCTCGCCTCCGAGCAGGGGGTTTGGCTCGCCCAATCCCTCGCCGACGCGGCGTCGAAGCCCGGGTATCGATTCTCCGTCGTCTTTCTCCACAAACCGCTCGTGACGTGCGGCGACAAATCCGAGGATCCCGCGACGCGCGCCGAGCTCGAGCCGCTCTTCGTGCAGCACGGGGTCAGGCTCGTGATCCAGGCCCACATGCACGGCTACGAGCGATTCGCGTTCCCCGACATCACGTGGATCACGACGGGCGGCGGCGGCGCCTCGCTCGCGAACGTGGACGAGAACGTCGACCGCCCCATCTGCGCGATGCGCGCCGCCTCGGGCACCGTCCGTCACGCCGTCGTCCTCGACGCAACGGGCAAGACGCTCTCCGGCCAGGTGATTGATGACAAGGGGGCCGTCTGGGATACCTTCACCCTCGAAGGTCCCTGACGCATCGCCCCAAACGTGCTGATCCCGGCGAACGCTCCTTGACGCCGAGAAGCCCTCCTCGTTACTAAATACCCATGCGACGCGGCGTTCGCCTGGAAAAAGCCGGCCTCCTTTCGTTCATGTGCGCCGCCACGCTGCTCCTTTCGAGCGCGGCCCGCGCCGAGGAGGATGATCCGCGGCGGCTCAAGCCCAAGTACGGCCTGGCCGGGGTCGGCTTCCACATCGAGGCCGGCGCGGGCGTCTACCAGGTCGTCGGGCAAGGCGGGTTCGTTCCGGGCATCTACCCCCGCGCCGCGCTCGAGCTGCACCTCGGCCCGCATTTCTCGATCCCGGTCGTCGCCCGCTTCCAGACGGCGATCGACCCGAACGCGGGCGCGCCCGACTTCGCGCAGCTATCGGTCGCGCCGGGCATCAATTTCCGCCTCCGCGAGCTCGAGTGGCCCGTCGCCCTCGTGTTCGGCGCCGCCGTGCGCATCGGCCGCTTCTCCGCGAGCCAAAAGCTCGTCGACGCGAACTTCGAGACGACCCCCGACGCGGGCACCGAGGAGGCGCTCGGCTTTCCCCTCGCGCCCGAGGCCACGGCCAAGCTCGAATGGTGGATCGCGCCGCCGCTCGTCGTGAAGGTCAGCGCCACGTACGCGCCGGTCTTCGTGAACAAGCAGCCGATCCACAACATCGAAGAGGCCCTCGCGGTCGCGCTCGTGTTCTGACGCGCGTCGCCCGAGGGGCGCGGGCGGCCGGTTCTTCTCCACGCGCACGGGGGCATTCCCTTCCTCGCGGAGGGCTCGTAACCTCGACGCTGGCCCGCCCCATGTCTCTTGCCCCTTCCCAGCGACATCACGCGCGCCTCCTCGGCGCAGGCGACACGACGCTCGTCCTCGCCCACGGCTTCGGGACCGACCAGACGGCGTGGCGGAACCAGGCGCCCGTCCTCGCCGAACGGCACCGCGTCCTCGTCTTCGACCACGTGGGCGCCGGACGCTCCGACCTCTCCGCCTACAGCCCGCGCCGCTACCAGAGCCTGCGCAGCTACGCGATGGACGTGCTCAACCTGCTGGAGGAGCTCGCCCTCGAAGACGTGGTCTACGTCGGCCACTCGATGAGCGGCATGATCGGCGTGCTCGCCGCGCTCGAAGAGCCGCGCCGCTTCCGCAAGCTCATCCTGCTCGGCGCCTCGCCCCGCTACCTCGACGACGAGGGCTACGAAGGCGGCTTCAAGCGCGCGGACCTCGACGGCCTCTACGAGGCGATGCAGACGAACTACCACGCCTGGGCCAGCGGGTTCGCCCCGATCGCGACGGCCAACCCCGACAAACCCGACCTCGCCCGCGACTTCGCCGCGGGCCTCCTTTCGCTCCGGCCGGACATCGCCCTCACCGTCGCTCACACCATCTTCGAGTCCGACCACCGCGCCGATCTCCCGAAGCTCGGCATCCCGACGCTCGTGCTTCAGTCGCAGGCGGACGTCGCCGTCCCCGTGGCGGTCGGCGCCTTCCTCGCGAGCCGCATTCCCGGCGCAAGGCTCGAGGTCCTCGACACGACCGGCCACATGCCGCACTGGAGCGCGCCGGAAGAGGTCACGAACGCCCTCCTCTCGTTCGCCGCCTCCGCGTGACGTGATGCCGACGAGCACGCCCGAAGCCCTGCTCGCCGCGCTCGGCGCCGGGGAGCCCGACGCCGCGCTCCCCCGCGTCCTCGCCGTGCTCCGCGAGAGGTTCCAGGCCGAAGCGGTCCTCGCGCTCCGCAGGATCGACCCCGTGACGGCCGTCGCGCTCGCGAGCGCCCCGGCCGGCGTCCTGCCGGATGGCATGACGCACGCCGCCATCTTCGCCGGCGCGCTCGAGTCCGCCCGCCCCGTCTTCGACGCCGTCGTAACCTCCGAGATGGGCCTGCCGCGCAACCTCCGCGGCAGCCTCGCGATCCTGCCCTGGTCGTCCTCCGAGGACGCGGGGGGCCTCGCGCTCGTCCGCCGTGACGTCGCGCCCTTCTCGAACGAGGAGCAGCGCACGCTCGTGTCCGTCCTGCCGCTGTTTCACCTGCTCGTGCGGCACCTGCAAAAGACCGAGCTCGCCTCCGCGGCCACGGCCCGCTTCGACGCCGTCTTCCAGACCCTCCCGCACGGCCTCGTCTTCGTCGACGATCGCGGCTCCGAGGCGTGGGTGAACGGGGCCGCGGCCGCGCTCCTCGGCCTCCCCGAGGGCGCGCACGAGCCTGCCCGCGTGGCGCGCGCGATGGCCGGCTTGTGGAACCGCGCCGAGGACCGCGCGGGCCTGCGGCGGAGCGCGCTCGCCGTGATGAACCAGCGCGACGCCGAGCTGCGCGACGCGCGGTGGAGCTTTTTGGGTCCCCCGCGGCGCGTCCTCAGCATCTCCAGCACGGCCACGGGCGAACGCGAGTACCGCGGCCGGCTCTGGGTCTTCATCGACGTCACCGCGCAGCACCTCGCCAGCGAGGAGCTCTTCGCGAAAAACGCCGCGCTCGAAGCGGCGCGCAGGGAGGCGGACCTCGCGAACGCGGCGAAATCGAGGTTCCTCGCCACGATGAGCCACGAGATCCGGACGCCCATGAACGCCGTCCTCGGCATGACGGGGCTCCTGCTCGACACCCCGCTCGGCGAGGAGCAGCGCGACGTCGTCGAGACCATCCGCCAGAGCGGCGAGGCGCTGCTCACCATCATCAACGACATCCTCGATTTCTCGAAGATCGAGGCGGGCCTGATGGACCTCGAAGAGCAGCCCTTCGCGCTCCGCCCGTGCGTGGAGGAGGCCCTCGATCTCGTGGCGGTCGCGGCGCGCAAGAAGGGCCTCGAGCTCGGCGCCTTCGTCGATCCGCGCACGCCGCCCGGGATCTTCGGCGACGTGACGCGGCTCCGGCAGGTCCTCGTGAACCTCCTCGGCAACGCGGTGAAGTTCACCGCCGCGGGGGAGATCACCGTCGAGATCGCCCCCGTGGACGAACCCGCGCCGTCCGGCAAGCTCGTGCTCCGGTTCTCCGTGCGCGACACGGGCATCGGCATCCCGAAGGACCGCCTCGGGCGGCTCTTTCAATCGTTCTCCCAGGTCGACGCCTCGATCTCCCGCAGGTACGGCGGGACCGGGCTCGGCCTCGCGATCTGCAAGCGCCTCGTCGAGCTCATGCACGGACGCATCGACGTCGAGAGCGAGGAGGGCGTCGGCACGACGTTCCATTTCACGATCGAGACGATCCCCGCGCCCGACGTCGGGCGCGATCTCTCGGACGCCCTCGCCGCCGCCGGCCCGGATCTCGCGGGCAAGCACGTCCTCATCGTCGACGACAGCGCCACGAACCGGCGCATCCTCGCCGAACAGGCGCACGCGTTTGGCCTCACGCCGACGCTCGCTGCCTCCGGCGCCGAGGCCCTCGACCTGCTCCGGCGCCACGCCGAACACCAGCCGCCGGACGAACCCTTCCCGTTCGCCCTCGCGCTGCTCGACGCCACCATGCCGGGCATGAGCGGCTTCGAGCTCGGCGCCGCCCTTCGCCAGGATCCTCGCCTCGCGGAGCTGCCTTTCCTCCTGCTCACGTCGAGCGACCTCGCCACGCAGCGGGAGGCGGCGCGGCTCGGGGCCACCTGCCTTTCGAAGCCCATCAAGCAATCGAGCCTCTTCGACGCGATCCTGCGCGCGCTCTCGCAATCGGTCGTGCGCCCCTCGCGCGCCCCGCGGGCGCTGGCGATCGATCCCTCGCTCGGCGAGCGCCATCCGCTGCGGATCCTCCTCGCCGAGGACAACGTCGTGAACCAGAAGGTCGCGAGCCTCCTGCTCCAGCGGCTCGGCTATCGCGTGGACATCGCGGCGAATGGGCTCGAGGTCCTCGAGGCCGTCACGCGCAAAGAATACGACGTCGTCCTCATGGACGTGCAGATGCCGGACATGGATGGCCTCGAAGCCACCCGCCGCCTCCGCGCGCCGGGCCCGTACCAGGGCAAACCTCGCGTGATCGCGATGACGGCGAACGCGATGCAGGAAGACCGGAGAGAGTGCCTCGCGGCGGGCATGGACGATTTCGTCTCCAAGCCCATTCGTATCGAGGAGCTCGTCGCCGCGCTCACCCGCTCGGCCCTCGAATTGCCGAGGATCCCCGCGTCCTCCCGGATCCCGTTCCCGCGCGACCCGGACGAGCCCGTCCTCGACGAGGAGGCCTTCGAAAGGGTCCGGCTCGTCGCGTCGCTCGACGAAGAGAACCCATTTGCCGCCCTGGTGTCCGATTTCGTCCACGATTCCCGGCGCAACGTGGAGGAGATGGGCGCCGCGCTCGCGGAGGGGGATCTCCGCAGGCTCGAGCGCCTCGCGCACAACCTCAAGGGCAGCGCGGGCATGCTCGGCGCCACGCGCCTCTCGCGCCGCTCGGCGGACGTCGAGCGAGCGGCGCGGGAGGGCCAGCACGACGGCCTGCCCCGCCTCGTCGAGGCGGCCCTCGACGAGCACACGGCCGCCGCGGAGGCGCTCCTTTCGAGGTGCTAGGGCCGCTCGACGGGGCGAGTCGCCCGTTTGCACCCATAAAAATCTTTCGAAGATAAAATCTCACAGTTGAAGCGGCATGCCCCGGGAGTCGCTGCGCTCTCATTGACGCGCTCCGGCGACGAACCGCGATGTAAATTTACAAAACATTACATGCGCTGATTCCCGTCGAAAGACGCAGGAATCGGCGCAGACACGTTTTCGTAACGTCACCTCTGGGACTTCCGACGTCGATACGCATGAAACTCGGCGCGGAAATCGTGCCCACAGGCTTGCCCAATTTACGTCTTTGCCCGACAACCTTGTTTGTACACTGGGGGGGTCGAAGGCTAGGCCCCATGACCCGCAAGCTCATCGATCCCCTTTCGGGGAGCGGTACGCCCATTCCATCTGGTGATCGCGAACCTGCCCCTGTCTCCGGAGCGATTGCGCAAGACGACAGCGTGGGGAGTGGCTCGATCGCCGTCTCCCATGCAATGGCGGGTGGAGGTCCATCGTTCGCGCCCGAGCTTCGTCTTTCCGCCCAGCCAAACCAGCCGCCGCGGCGTGACGAATCGACAGAAAAAACCGCTCGGCCCACGGCCGCGCCCCCCGGGCCGCCCGTCACGAAGGCGCCTCGCGGCGGTCCTTTGCCCGCGACCTTCGCGCAGCAGAGCCTGTCGCTCACCGCGCAGATGTTCCCGGACGCACCGCTCTACAACGAGCCGATCCTCGTGCACATGCGCGCGCCCGTGGACGCCGCCGTGCTCGCCCGGTGCTTGACGGAGATCACCCGCCGGCACGAGGCGTGGCGCACCGTATTCACGGAGTCCGAGGGCCAGACGATGCAGCATGTCCTGCCGCCTCGGCCGTTCGTCCTGCCCGTGGTCGATTTGACGATGTTGCCTTCCGAGGAGCGCGAGGCCGAAGCGCGGAGCCTCGCTCGAATCGACGCGCGCCGGCCTTTCGACCTGCGCGAAGGCCCCCTCGTCCGGGCCCTCCTTTTGCGCCTCGCGAACGACGACACGCGGCTCTGCGTCACGGCGCATCACCTCGTCGTCGACGGCGTCTCCTTTTTTCACGTCTTTCTGCCGGAGCTCCGCGCGCTGTACGCCGCCTTCTCCCGGGGCGAGCCTTCGCCATTGCCGGAGCTCTCTCTCCATCTCGCGGATTTCGCCGCCTGGCAGCGGCGCTGGCTCACCGAGGACGAGCTCGCCCCCAAGCTCGCGTATTTCCGCGAGCAGCTCGCCGGCGCGAAGGAGCTCGATCTGCCCCTCGATTTCCCGCGCCCGTCGCAGCCGACGGGCCAGGGCGCCCGCATGAAGGTGGAGCTCGCGCCGGAGCTCGCGGCCAGGCTGCGCGAGATCGGCCATCGGCAGGGCGTCACCTTGTTCACGACGCTGCTCGCCGCGTGGAAGACGCTCCTTTTCCATCATACCCGGCAGGGCGACATCCTCGTCGGCTCGGCCGCGGCCGGGCGTCCACGCACCGCGTTCGAGCCGCTCATCGGGTATTTCAACAACAACCTCGTCCTGCGCACCCAGCTCGACGGCGACCTCTCGTTCGAGGAGCTCTTGCCACGCGTGGGGGAGGTCCTCCGCGGGGCGCGCGAGCACCAGGACGTCCCCTTCGATCGGCTCCTCGCCGAGCTCGGTGTCCCTCGCAAGCCGGGCAGGAGCCCGCTCTTCGACACCGTCTTCCTCCTCATGCCGCCGCTCCCGCCTCCCGGCGACCCGCCGCACTGGAGCGCGAGCCGCATCGACATCGGCACCGCGAAGTTCGACCTCTATCTCGAGCTTCATCAGCGGCCCGAGGGCCTCGTCGGCCACCTCGAATACCGGACCGATCTCTTCTCCGCCGCCACCATCGAGCGGATGGTGGGCCATTACCGGACGCTGCTCGAAGGCATCGCCCGGGATCCGACGCAGCGGCTCCGGGATCTCCCGCTCTCGACCGAGGAAGAGCGACGACAGTTGATCACGTGGCAGGGCCCGTCCGCATTGCCCGTCGGGGACGACGCGCGCGAAAGCCTGGAGCAGATCTTCGCGGCCCATGCGGCGCGTAATCCTTCAGCGATCGCCCTGGAGCGCGGCGACGAGCAGCTCACGTATGCCGAGGTCGACGCCCGCTCTAGCCAGCTCGCGCATGCGCTGCGCGCGCGCGGCGTCGGCCCGGAGACGCTCGTCGGGCTCTGCTTCGATCGTTCCTTCGAGGCGTACATCGCCATTCTCGGCGTCTTCAAGGCGGGCGGCGCGTACGTCCCCCTCGATCCGGACGCTCCACGCGAACGCCTCTCCTTCATCCTGGAGGACGCCCAAGCGCGCCTCGTGCTCACGAATACGAGGCGCGCGGACGCGTCGCTGCCGCCCGGCGTCTCCACCTTGCGGCTCGACGCCGACGCATCCGAGATCGCCGCATTCCCGAGGGAAGCCCTGCCGCCCATGGCAAGGCAGGATCACCTCGCATACGTCATCTACACGTCCGGCTCCACGGGACGGCCGAAGGGCGTGCTCGTCGAGCGCCGCGGCCTCGGCGACCTCGCGCGGACGGAGGCGGCGTATTTCGGCCTCGGCGTAGGCACGCGCGTCTTGCAGCTCTTCCCGCTCACGTTCGATGGATCGGTCGGCGATTACACGCTCGCGTGGTCCGCCGGCGCCACGCTCGTGCTCGGGGACAAGGAGAGCACCGTGCCGGGCCCGGCGCTCGCGCGTTTCCTTCGGGAAAAGGACATCCACGCCTTCGAGACGACCCCGTCCGTGCTCGCGGTCCTGCCGCACGAGGACCTACCCGCGCTGCAAACGCTCATCACGGCGGGAGAGGCGCTCTCCGAGGAGATCGCCGCGCGCTGGGCGCCTGGGCGGCGCTTGTTCAACGTGTATGGTCCGACGGAGGCCACGGTCGCCTCCGTCGCCGCGCGGATTCAAGCGGGCACGGGAAAACCCGCCATTGGACGCCCCTTCCCGCACGTCGCGGTCCACGTCCTCGACGAGCTCGGCCATCCCGTCCCCGTGGGCATCCCCGGGGAGCTCTACATCGGCGGATCGGGCGTCGCGCGTGGATACTTGAATCGCCCCGAACTCACGAAGGCGGCGTTCGTGGAGGGCGACGGGACGCCGGGGGCGCGGCTTTATCGCACGGGGGATCGGGTGAAATGGCGCCCTGATGGCGACCTCGAATACCTCGGGCGGGTCGATCGGCAGATCAAGCTGCGCGGCTATCGCATCGAGCTCGGCGAGATCGAAGCCGCGCTCGGCAATCACAAGGCCGTGAACCTCGCCGCGGTCGAGGTGCGAAACATCCAGGGCGAGGCGCGCCTCGTCGCCTACGTGAATCCCCACGGCGGCGCGCGCGAGGACCTCGGGCGTGAGCTCGGCAAATACCTCCGCGAACGGCTGCCGGAGTACATGGTGCCGACGAGCTTCGTGGTCCTCGACGCGATGCCGACGAACCGCAATGGCAAGATCGATCGCGAAAAGCTCCCGGCGCCTGCGCCCCCTGCGGCGCCCGCGACGCCGGCGGCCACGGCGACGGCGTCCGCATCGGACCTCGAAGCCTGCGTCGCGGCCATCTGGCGCGACGTGCTGGGCGTCGCCGAGATGGATATCGACACGCCCTTCTTCGAGGCCGGCGGCCATTCCCTTTCTCTCGTGCGCGTGCAGACCGCGATCGCGGCCGAGCTCGGCGCGGACATCGACGTCGTGACGCTGATGCGCATGCCGACGATCCGCCTCCTTTCCGGGCACCTCGCCACCTTGCACGTGACCACGCGTCGCGACCGCGCCACCCCCCACGAGGCCACCAAAAAGGAACCGGAGCGGGCGCACGCCCTTGCGATCGTTGGAATGGCGATCCGCGCCCCGGGGATCCGTGACGCGGACGAGCTGTGGGAGGTCGTTCACGCCGGGCGCGAGACCGTCCAGAGATTCGATCCCACGTCCTTGATCGCGGCCGGCGCGGATCCGAAGCGCGTTCGAAAGGCGGAGTTCGTCCCGGTCGAGGGCGTGCTGGCCGACGCGGATCGCTTCGACGCTGCGTTCTTCGGTTACAGCGACGCGGACGCGGCCTTCCTCGACCCGCAACAACGAATCTTCCTCGAATGCGCCCACGAGGCGCTCGAAAACGCCTCCTGCGATCCGACACGTTTCCCGGGCCGGATCGGCGTCTTCGGGGGCATGGGCGCGCCCTTGCATTGGCTTGGCCCGGTCGCGGACGCGCTCCGCGAGGAGGGCCGCTCGGCGAACGCTTTCCGCGCGCAGACGCTCAACATGCATGATTTCCTGGCCACGCGGGTGGCCTTCAAGCTCGGGCTCCGCGGCCCGGCGATCACCGTGCAGACGGCGTGCTCGACGTCGCTCTCGGCCGTCCACCTCGCGCGCCAGAGCTTGCTCACCGGCGAATGCGACGTGGCCCTCGCGGGCGGCGTCTCTTTGGCCTCGCTCCGGGACGGAGACCGCGGATATCTCTGGGCCGACGGCGGCGTGTTCGCGAGCGACGGCCATTGCCGACCCTTCGACGAGGGCGCGAGCGGCATGGTGCCTTCGAGCGGCGCCGTGATCGTCGTCCTCAAGCGCCTCGCCGACGCGCTCGCCGATGGAGACACGATTCACGCCGTCCTCCTCGCCTCAGCCATGAACAACGACGGCAGCGAAAAACTCGGCTTCACCGCGCCGAGCGAGGACGGGGTCGCGCGGGTCGTCTCGCAGGCCCTCGACACGGCCGGCATCGATCCGCGCTCGATCGGGTTCGTCGAGGCCCACGGCACGGGCACGCGCCTCGGGGATCCCACGGAGGTCCAGGCGCTCGCCCGGGTCTTCCGCCATTCCACCGATCATCGAGGGTATTGCGCGCTCGGCTCGCTCAAGGCGAACCTCGGGCACCTCGACGCCGCCGCGGGCGGGGCGAGCCTCGTCAAGGCGGCGCTCGCGCTCGAGCGCGGCGTCATCCCGCCGCTGCCGAACCTCCGGGCGCCGAACCCGCTGCTCGACATCGCGAGCACCCCGTTTTTCCTGCCCGACGCGCCCCGACCCTTTCCGCGGACGAACGGCCCGCGCCGCGCGGCCGTCAATGCCCTCGGGCTTGGCGGGACGAACGTCCACGTGGTCCTGGAAGAGCCTCCACGGGTCGAAATCGCCCCGAGCCGCCGCCCGACGGCGCTCCTTTGCCTCTCTGCGAACACCGAGACCGCGCTCGCGGAGGCCCGGCGCAGGCTCGGCGAACACCTCGCGCGCCATCAAGACCTCGACCTCGCCGACGTCGCGTTTTCCCTCGCCGTCGGACGAGCGCCGCGACGGTTTCGCGCGACGGTTGTTTGTCATGACAAGGCCGAGGCCAGGCAGCGGCTCGCGGAGCGGCAAGCGGGCGCCCCGATCGCGGCGTCCCGCGGCGCGCGCCCCGTGGTCTTCCTTTTCCCGGGGCACGGCGCGCAATACCTCGGCATGGCGGCCGCGCTGTACGACGCCGAGCCCGTCTTCCGCGCCGCCATCGACACCTGCGTCGAGCACCTGCACCGGGACGCGGGCCTCGATCTGACCCCGCTCCTCCTCGAACGCGCCCCCGAGCACGAGCACCTGCTCGACGAGATGCGATGGGCCCAGCCCCTCCTTTTCGTGGTGCAATATGCCCTCGCCACGCTCCTCCAGGCCTGGGGCATTCGACCCGCCGCGATGCTGGGACACAGCGTCGGCGAATACGTGGCCGCTTGCCTCGCGGGCGTCTTTTCGCTCCGCGATGCGCTCTCGCTCGTCGCGGAGCGCGGGCGCCTCATGGACGCGACGCCCCCGGGCGGGATGCTGACGGTCTTTGGCGACGCCGCCGCCATCGAGCCCCACCTCCCCGCGGACCTCGTCATCGCGACGGACGCGCCGAACGCCGTCGTGCTCTCGGGCCCCGCCGGATCCATCGACGCCACACGCGCCCGCCTCACCGCGGCCGGATTCGAGACGACGGTCGTCCGCGTCTCGCGCGCTTCCCATTCCCCCTCGATGGCGTCCATCCGACAAACCTTCCGGGACGCCGTGGCGGCGGCCGTCCGCACGCCCCCTGCGATTCCGATCGTCTCCAACCTGACCGGGACCCATTTCACGCCCGAGCAGGCCACGAACCCCGATTTCTGGGCCGATCACCTCTGCAGCGCCGTTCGTTTGACCGAGGGGCTCGGCACGGTGCTCGACATACCCTCCGCGATTTACCTCGAAGTGGGGCCCGGAGGCACGATGGGCTCCTTCCTCAAGGCGCACCCGCGCGTCGCAGGACGTGACATCGAGATCCTGAGCACGCTCCCCGGACAT
Source organism: Polyangium sp. 6x1 (assembly GCF_029946515.1). GTDB lineage: Bacteria > Myxococcota_A > Polyangia > Polyangiales > Polyangiaceae > Polyangium. The sequence goes on along the minus strand of NZ_JARZHH010000013.1, from coordinate 136,116 downwards.
CGTCGGCGCGACGTGCCCGCCCACGCGGAGGTGCTCCGCGCGCTCGGTCGGGCGTGGGAGCTCGGCGTCGACATCGACTGGCAGGCATTCCACGCCCCGGAAAAACGGCGCCGCGTCCCGCTGCCCACGTATCCTTTCGAGGGCCGTCGCTACACGCTCGGCGCCGCGCCGGCGGAGAGCCCAACGACGCTCCCCGAGCGGGCCGGCGGCATTGCGCGCGGGCTCGTCGTGTCCTTTGCCCCCGCAGACAAGGGCCAACGTGATATCGACGTCATCGACGACCACGGCCACCTCATCGCCGAACAAACGAGCCCCCCCTCGCCGGCGGCGCGCCTCCCCGCAGCGACGCCCCCGGCCCCAGCCACGACCGACGCCTCGGAGTCGCTCGTGCAAAACATCTTCAAGCGCCTGCTCGGCGTGTCCCACGTCCTTCCCGACGCGAGCTTCTTCGAGATCGGCGGCGATTCGCTCCTCGCGATCCAGATGCTCTCCGAGATTCGCGTCATGACCGGCCGCGACATCAAGGCGGCCCAATTCAATGCGGATCCCACGGTCCACGGGCTCGCGCGTCTCCTCGCGCCCCGCGGGGACGGCCCCGCTCCGGCCCTCGTGGCCCCTCCGGCGGAGCCGCTCGCGTCGACGAACGCCCCGCGGCCCCCGACGAATGGCCTCGTCTCCCTCGCGCACGGCGGGGCGAAGCCTCCCGTGTTCCTCGTCCATCCCATCGGCGGCGGCGTCGCGTGCTACGAGGACCTCGCGAAGGCCCTGTCCCCGGACAGACCCGTCTTCGGCATTCCGTCTCCGATGCTCCACGATCCCGCCGCTCGCCCAGGGAGCATCCAGGAGATCGCGACGCGTTACGTGGAGGCGATCCGGCGCGCGGCGCCGAAAGGCCCCTACCTCCTCGGCGGCTGGTCGTTCGGCGGCGTGATCGCCATTGAAATGGCGAGGCAGCTCGTGCAGAGCGGGGAGGAGGCGCGGCTCGTCCTGTTCGATGTGTTCGGCTCGCCAAACGTCGGCCGGGAGCACCTCCGCCGGGCCGACGTCGCGCCTCCGCGGCCGGATGGAAACGTCGCCATCGCCGAACACCACCTCGATCTGTGGGGCCGCCATGCGCCCGAGGAGCTGACCGTCCCTGCGACGCTCTTCATCGCCGAGCAATCGCCGGCGCGCGCCGCCGGCGGGGCCGACCTCCCGCTGCGCGGCCTTCGATCCGTGCGCGTACCGGGTGACCATTTCACGATCCTCGCAAAGGAAACCGTTGCGGGGCTCGCCACACATGTCGAAACGGCCTTCTCGGCCCCCGCGCCCAGCGCTTCGGAGGCCGAGGACGAAGCGTCCGTTCGCGCATTCATGCGGGAGCTGCTCGAACACATGCGGGCGCGCGACGCAGTCGCCATCGGGAAGAAGTGGGCCGATAACGACGAAGCCGTGCTCATCCCGGTCGGCGACAGCGTCATCGTGGGTTCGGATACCGTCCGGCGGCATTACAAGAATGGCAACGAATCGCTCCGCGACGCGGGGCTCGACGTGTACGACGAACACGTGCTCATCGTCTCGGGCGGGCGCACGGCGATCGTGAATGCGCGCTTCGATGCCGAGATGGTGATCGCGGCGAGCGGCCTGCGGCCATTTTACAAGGGCGTACGCGCGAGCTGGGTCCTCGAAAAGCAAGGCGCGGCGTGGAAGCTGGTCCACGTGCATTACTCCCTGCCCGTAGGACCTACCTACTCGATGGCGTGACGAACCAGCGGCAATCGGCGACGGAGGACGACATCATGCGGTTCCAAGGGAAAGTTGCGCTCGTCACCGGAGGAACCTCCGGCCTCGGACGAGCGACGGCAGAGGCGTTCGCCCGCGAGGGCGCGAAGGTGGTCATCGCGGCGCGGCGCGTGGAGCTCGGACGCGAGGTCGAGGGCGGGATCCGCGCCTCGGGCGGCGACGCGACGTTCGTCCGCTGCGACGTGACGAACGAGCAGGAAATCAAGGCGCTCGTCGAGCACACGGTGAAGCTCTACGGGCGGCTCGATTGCGCGTACAACAACGCCTGGGTCGCGCCGAAGATGGCGCCGCTCGCGGAGTTCGCGGCGGAGTTCGACGCGAATTTCGCCTGCCTGCGGGGCCTCTTCGCCTGCCTGAAATACGAGATCGGCGCAATGATTGCGAGCGGCGGCGGGGCCATCGTCAATGGCTCGTCCGCCACGTCGAGGGGAGGCGCCGCGCTCTTCGGCACCTATGGCGCGGCGAAGGCGGGGCTCGAGAGCGTCACCCGCACCGCCGCGCTCGAATACGCCGGGCAGAACATCCGGGTCAATTCGCTCTGCCTCGGCGCCTTCGATACCCCGATGTCCCGGGCTGCCTACAAAGACGTGCCGCCGAAGGCGATCGCGGCTTCCACCGCGCGGATCGCGGTCCGGCGCCTGGGCCACGCCGACGAGGCAGCCGAGACCGTTCTTTTCCTCTGCTCCCCGGGAGCGGGTTACATCACGGGGGCCAACATCGCGGTCGACGGCGGTTACTTCTTGACCTGACGAGCCGCCTTTTGCGCCGCCGCCTTGCCCCGCGCGCGCTCCTGATCCCGCATGCACCGGAGCAGCGCGGCGCGCAGGGTCGAGAGCGTGGCGATCGCGGACAGATCGACTCCCATCGACACGATCGTCTGCGCGACCTCGGGCCGGATGCCGACCACGATGGTCTGCGCGCCGAGGAGCTGCACCGCGCGCACGATTCGCATGATGTAATCGGCCGTCGCGGGGTCCACGGTATCGACGCCCGTCAGATCGATGATCGTGTACTGGCAGGCGGTGCGCGTCACCGCCTCCAGCACCACGCTCATCATCTCCGCGGCCCGCTTCTCGTCGACGCTCCCGAGCACGGGCATCGTCAAGACGCCCTCCCAGACCTCGATGATCGGCGTGGACAAACTCCGGATCGCGGCCTGCTGCTCCTCGATGATCCGGAGCTTTTCCCGCAACGTCGCCTCGGCCTCCTTGCGCTCGGTCACGTCGAAAAGGAAGCCGCCGAGCACCTCGGCCCCGTCGACCGCTCGCGAGCTGAAGACGTTGTGCAGCCACACCGTGCGCCCGTCGGACGCCGTCATGCGGAAATCGAAATCGTCGTCCGCGGCGGCCGCGAAGAAATGCATCAACGTGTTCTCGCGATCCTCCGGGTGCACGTATTTCGACAGGAAATCCTGCGAGAACCAGGCGTCCTGGGGATACCCCAGCATCTTGACCACCTTCGGGCCGACGTACGTGAACCGCGCCGTCTCCGCGCGGGCCTCCCACGGCACCACGCTCGCCGTCTCCACGAGCCGCGCCAGGCGCTCCTCGCTCTCGCGCAGCGTCCGCTCGGCCTGGGTCCGCTCCGCCGTCTCCCGCGCGAGATCGGCGGCGAGCAGCGCGTTCTCCAGCGAGACCGCCGAGAGGAACTCGAGCAACGCGAGCCGCCGCGCCGTGAACACCCCGCGCGCGAGGTTGTTCTCGAGATACAGAATGCCTGCCACCTCCCCGCGCCGGACGATCGGCGCGCAGAGCATCGATTTCGGCGGCGCCTTGGACAGGTAAGGATCCGACGAGAACATCCCCTGCGCCGCCACGTCGTCGAGCATGAGCTTCTCGCGGGTGCGACGCACGTAATGCGCGACCGAGAGCGGGAACGACACCGCGGAGGGCACGCGCGCCCCCCTGGGGATGTCGACGCGCACGCCGTCCTGATCCGAGGTGACGTCCGCGGCGACCCCGAGCGTCCCCGCGGAGGGCAAGAGCAAGCAGGCCCGCTGCGCCCCCGCGTGCTCGATGAGGATCCGCATCAGCGTCGCGAGGAGCTGATCCGGCGACATGTCGCTCGAAATGGCGGCGGAGGCCTTCGCGGCCGTCAGGGTATCGATCGGCTCGGAGCTCGCGGCGGGCGTGGGGCCACTCTCCCGGCGCGTCTCGACGAGGAGGTCGGGGTGGAGCGCCTCGAGCTGCTTCACCTTGCCCCGCGCGCCCCATCGCGCATAACAGGTCCGCGCCTCGCGAAGGAATGCGGCCGGCACGACGGCGAGGCCGCGGCGGAGCGAGAAGCGGCCGGCGAGCTCGCAGGCGAGCGCCTCGATCTGGATGAACCCCGCCGCGCGGGCCTCACGGATCGCCCGATCGTACAGGGTCGATGCGTCGTGATCGCGGCCCTCCAGCTGCGCGATCTCCGCGGTGAGGAGCGCGTGCCGGCACGCGAAGTTGTCCGGACAACTCGCCGCCCAGCGACGCAGCGTCGCCTCGCATGCGTCGAGCTGCGCCCGGAGCTTCTCCTTTTCCTTCTCCTCGGCGCGCTCGAGGAGCGCCACCAGCGTGAGCGCCGTGTAGAGGCAGCACTCGGCGTCCGAGACCCCGTACACGCGGGCGTGAAAGAGCTCCTCTGCGGCCTGCGACGACGCGAGCGCCCCCTCGTAATCGTACGCCAGGTACCTCGCGACGAGCTGGTACGTGTGGAAGAGCAGGCGGACGAGCGGGATGTTGCTCTCGCGCAGATGCACGGCGAACGCCGCCTCGTCGAAGTCGTCCCCGCTCAGCGATCCGAATCGCTCGGTGTCGCCGCAGAGGCACCGAATGAATCGCTGCAGCAGCCGGATATTCTCGGCGAGGAAGCCGTAGTTCGCGTTGTTCGCGAACTCGAACGCCGTGAGGGTCGCCTCGTACGCGGCCTCGAGCGGCTCGCCGAGCGCGATCAGGATCATCACGTTCTGGACGAGACAGATGGTCGCATAGAGGAGCTGCCCCGATTCACGGGCGATCTTGAAGGCGTACCGGAGGGGCTCGAGCGCCTCCCGCATGTGCCTCGACCAGGGCAGAATCGTCGTGGAAAACCCGCCCACGGCCGGCGGGGCGTAGTCGCCGAGGCCGGGTCGTCGCCCGAGCTCGAACGCGAGCTTGCCGAAACGATATCCCTCGTGGAACTCTCCGAACGACACGCAGAGGAGCGAGCCGAGGTACGAAAGTCCGGCCACCGAAGCCGGCGTAATGCCGTGCTCGATGCTGAGACGCACCATCCGGGCCGCCGTCAGGTCCGCGAAGGCCATTGCGGCGTACACCGCGGCCGGATACGCCGACGAGAGGACCTGCATCGCGGCGACCATGCTCGGGTCCGTCATCGCCGGCAGGTCGATGAGATCCTCGATGGCGCGGCCGTGGAGCGCGGCGCGCATCGCGGTGAGCTCGGCGCGCACGTCGTCCTGGGTCGGGCGCTCGGGCAGATTCACACCGAGCTCGCGCAGGCACGACAGCGCGACTTCGATCGCGCGCGCGTTGTTCACCTGCGCAATCGCGAGCTGGATCTGCAAACGATGGGCAGCCGACCGCTCGACCGGCGTGTGGGCGCGCGAAACGATCGTGGCGCAGAGCCGCTCGGCTTCCTCGACGCGCGCGTTCATGAACTCGGAACCGGCGAGCTCGAGGGAGAGGTCGTACGTCAGCGCGTATTCGACGTCCCACGCATCGGGCGGGAGCAGCGACATACCCGTGGACAGGTACGCCGCCGCGGCTCGCGCCGCGCTCGCCGCCTTCGCCTTCCGCCCGGCCGCGAGATCGAGCTCGGCGATGCGGCGCCGCTCCTCTGTGGTGAGCGCGCGGGACGCGCCGAGGTTCAACTGGTTGACGATGTCGAAGAGCAGGGCATCACGCTCGGATTCGGGCGTGCGCTCGAGCAGGAGCCAGCCGAGGCGCAAATGGAGCCCGGCCCGCTCTTGCTCCTGGATCATCGAATACGCGGCCTGATGCACCCGCGTATGCATGAACTTGTATCCGTCCGGGCGCTGCAGGAGCAGCCCCTCGGTGAGCGCGGATTCGAGCGCGCGGCGCACCTCCTCGGGCGTCCGCTCGCTCAGCGTGCCGAGGAGCGAAACCGCGAATTCGCCGCCGATGCAGGCCGCGAGCTTCAGGAGCTCGAGCGTCGCCTGGGGCAAGCGCCGGAGCTTGCCGAGGACGAGCTCGACCATGTCGTCGGTGATCTCCTTGGCTTCGAGCTCGGCGATGTTCCACACCCACGCCCACCGGCGCGTGTCGAATCGAATCAGCTGATCCTGGTGCAGCGCGCCGAGGAGCTGCGCCGCGAAGAACGGATTGCCCCCGGTCTTCGTCCATAGCAGGGCCGCGAGCGGCTCGGCGTCCTTGCGCTCGCAGGCGAAGAGGTCGATCACGAGCTCGATCAGATCCGCGCGCTCGAGCGGGAGGATCACACGCTCGTGGACGGCGACGCCGGCGTTCTGAATCTCGCGCAGCATGGCCTGGACGGGCTCGGACGCATCATCGTCGCGCTCGGTCCCGATGAGCAACAAGCTCCGGCCCTCGGGCTGCGTCAGGATGTGCTGCAAGAGCTCGAGGCTCGCGAAATCGGCCCATTGCAGGTTGTCGAGGACGAGGACGAGCGGACGCTCCCGGGACGCAAATACGGAGACGAACGCGCGGAACGTCTGGTGCAGGCGGGTGCGGGCTTCGGCAGGAGGCAGCGGGACGACCGGCGGCTGCTTGCCGATCACGAGCTGGATCTGGGGGACGAGCCCGATGATGAGCTGCCCATTGTCGCCGAGGGCCGCCGCGAGCTCCTGGCGCACGGCCGCGAGCTCCGCGTCGGTCGACGCGATGATCTGCCGGATGAGCCCTTCGAAGGCCTGGCCGAGGGTCGCATACGGGATGTCGCGCCGCTGCTCCTCGAACGTCCCCCAGAGGAAGGCCGCGCGCCCGCTCCCCGCCTCGCGCTGAAGCTCGCGCAGGATCGCCGATTTGCCGATTCCCGAGGGGCCTTTGACGACCACCACCTCGCGCATGCCGGTCTCTCGCACGCGCTCGAGGATCTCGTGCAGCGCCGCGAGCTCGGCGCGCCGGCCGTACATCCGGCTCGCGGCGCGGAGTTTGTCCCATACGTCTTGCGCGCCGAGGGGGAAGGGCTCGATGTGGCCGTGGGCCAGGAGCTCGGAGAGGCAGCGCTCGAGGTCGTGCGTGAGGCCGCGGGCGCTCTGGTAGCGCTCGTCGGGCGATTTCGCGAGCAACCGCATCACGATCTCGGAGACGATCGCCGGCGTCCCGGGCGCGGCGTCCGCGAGCGGCCTCGGGGCCCGCGCGACGTGACAATGCAACCAGCCGACCGCGTCCTCCGCGTGAAATGGCAGCGCCCCTGCGCAGAGCTCGTAGAGCAGCACCCCGAGGGAATACAGGTCGACGCGATGATCGATCGCGGCATCGAGCCGCCCGGTCTGCTCGGGCGCGATGTACGGCAGCGCGTCGAGCGGCAGCGAAAGCACCATGGCCGCGGTGAGCTCGTACCCTTCCGCGCCGACGAGCTCGACCCCCCCGCCCGGCTCGAGCCGCAGCGTTTGCGGGCGGATGTTCTGGTGGATGAGCCCGCTCTGGTGGAGCTTTGCGATGGCGTCGGCGGAGGCAATCGCGGCCCGAAGCCAGGGCTCGAGGTCGAGGGCGGGCGGCGCGGGGGGCTGGGGATGCATGCTGGCCCCCCTCGTATCATGAAATTCTGCCGAACCGTAGATGGTCTGTATCGATCCTGGGATTCCCCCGTACGAAGGCGGTTTTGAGACCTGGACTACGGTTCAAAGCCACATTCGACAGGGCGCCGGTTTTTTGACGGAATCCGTCATTGTTGCGGGAACACGCTCAGAATTCGGGCTCGGACCTGCGGCCACTTGAGGGAGGCGGGGGTAATCACGTCGAAGTGGTCGGCGCCGTGAACTTTCTTCAAGGAGACCTGGTCACCGGCGGCGTGCGCATGGTCGCGATAGTTCTCACTCGACGAGAGCGGGATGATCTCGTCGGCGGTCCCGTGCACGAGCACCTGCCGCACGCCGATCGGCACGAGCTCGCTCGGGTTTGCCTCCGCATAACGTTCCGGAACGTCCGCGGGCGTGCCGCCGAGGAGCTGATCGGCGAGGGTCCCGCAGGCGCCGCGCGCCACGGGATCGGCGATGTCGAGCACGCCCGCGAGGGAGACGGCGGCCGAGAGCGGGAGCGGATCGGCGCCGCGGATGCTGCTCGACGTCGGGAGATTCGGGCGCGCGGCGGCCCAGATGCCGAGGTGACCGCCGGCGGAGTGGCCCACGGCCGCCACGTGGTCGAGATCGAGATCGTAGACGGGGGCGAGCGCGCGCAGCTCGTCGATGGCCGCGCCTACGTCGAGGAACGTCTCCGGATGTCCGTCATCCGATCCGCCATACGTGATCCTATGGAATTCGATGTTCCAGGTGGCGATACCCTCGCTCACGAGGTCCTCGCCCATGTCGCTCATGAGCTCGAGCCCGAAGACGGTGGTCCAGCAACCGCCGTGGATGAGCACCGCGACGGGATGCGGGCCACACCCCGAAGGGACGCGCAGCTCGCCGAACTGGTCCGGCTCGGGCCCATACGAAATGAGCATGGGCCCCGCAACGACGGCGTTCTTTGCCTCCTCCGTGAGGGCTTCGGGCAGATCGTCAGGGCCACCGCCGCAACCGACGAGGCCCGCGAGCGCGAGCATTCCGATCGGTCCAGCACGACGGAGACCGCGGACGACATGAAGAGCACGGCGACGTGATGGCAGGAGGGGCGTCATGATTCAATGACAGCAGGAATGCCGAGAAGGCACAAGGGTCTGCCGTCAAAACCACGACGCACCTTCGACGCATGAGAAAAGGGACCTTCTTCGTGCTATTGGCTTGACAAATCCGTCAGCTTGGCGAGAATGCCCGCGCGGCTCGGGGGCGGGTCGACGAACGCCGCGAATGGACGGCGTCGTCCCTACCGCACGTCCACGCTCACCTGCAGGCTCCTCCCCTCGACCGGGATGGCTGGCCGCGCCGATCGCCGGATTCGCGCCCGATCCCAGGGCGTGCCACGTCGGCGCATCGCCCGAGCTGCCCCGAAGCCTCCCCCTCCTCGGAATCGTCCCCCTCCTCGCAGCGAGGCGCCGGCCTCGACGCCGAGACCGTACGTCCGCCCGTTAAAACCGCGCCTTCGCGTGCCCGCCGAGGTATCCGATGGCCATCGTATACCTGCCATTGCCGACGTCGCTCCGCGAGGTCGTCACCGTCCTCGGCAGCATCCCCTGCGCGCGCGCGTCCGCGTGCAGATCGAGCCATTGCGTCGCCCGGACGACGGCGCCGAGGCCGCCCACGAAACGATGCCCATCCGGCGAGCCCACGTCGATCGTCTGTTCGGGCGAGGCCGGCGATTGATAGCCCATCGTCGCGGACATCGTGAAGAGCTGCGAGATCGCGAAGCGCCCGCTCGCCTCCACCCACACGGTGTCGTTCCACGCTCGCGGCAGGATCGCCCGCACCGACGGCCCGATCCCGAGCTTCGGCTGCGCGAGCGACGGCGATCGGGTCGTCACGACGAACGCGTCCACGTCCGAATAGGTCACATACTGGACAAACCCGTCGACGCGGAAGGACCGGGTCGCCTGGTACGACGCGCCCGCCGTGATCCGCTTCGGGAGCCGGAAAGCGAGCTCGGCGTCCCCTTCGACGAGCGGCGGATATCGGAGCCCCTGCGCGGCGAGATCTTGCGTGAAGAACGGATCGTTCATGTCGAGCGCGAAGCGCCCCCGGTAACGCATTTGCGCGCCGTGCTGGTAGACGAGCGCGAGGCGCACGTCGGTCGTGGGCAGATACAGAAGGCCGATGTTGAACGAGATCCCGTGGCTCAGGGCGTTCGTGATCGAGATGGGCCGCGACAGTACGTCGAGCTCGCGCACGTAGCTCGGCGCGTTCGGCCCGAAATCGTTTGGCTGGCCAATCGGCGGATCCGAGAACGCGCGCTGAAACTCCGGGAGCTCGGCGAAGTCTTGTTTCTTGGAGAGGCTCGCGAGCCCGCCCACGTACGAGACGCCCGCGCCGAACGAGAGGTTTGGCAGGACGCGCACGGCCGCGCTCGCCGTCACGTACGACGCGACGATGAAGGCCTGCTGGAGCTGCCAGGCCTGCGGGCCGTTCTTCGGAAAATCGAGGGCCGCCGCATAAGGCACGTACGCGCCGAGCCCGAGGACGAGCCGCCGCCGGGCGAGGGGCCATGCAAAAAACAGATCCCCCGTCGGCGCGAGCGGCGTCGCGACCACCTCCCCGGAAAAACCCCGTTTGTCCGGGGCCGTCTCGCCCACCGGCATCGGCCCTCGCAATCGCAAGCTGTCGGGCGTCTGGTACGTCCCTCGCCGCTCGCGACGATACCCGACGCGCCCCGCGACGAGCCCCACGCCGCCGAAGAGCTCGGGTCGATCGATGTCGGCGAGCGCCGCGGGATTCCAGTGAATGGCCGCGCCGTCGGAGATCGTCGGCCCGGATTGCCCGCTCCCCACGAGCGGCGCGTCGAGCCCGGAGGCGCCCGCGCTCTGCGACGCGAGGAGCGCGCCAAAGACGAAGGGCAGGGACGCAATACGCAGCGGACGACGTGACATGGTGCTCTCCCCCTTCGATCGATTCACGACGCGCGCGTCACGACGAGCGCGAGCCGGTGCAGGCTCGGCTTCTCCTCTGCGACAATCTCGAAGACGCGCCCCTCGGCGTCTCGCATGTAAAGCCGATCGCCCGGCTCGATACGCACCTTTTCGTGCGTGGTGTCCCCGTCGATCTCGACGCGCGAGGATACCTTCCGCGTGAGCGCGGGATCGGCGAAGAACCCCGGGCTCGTGTAGGCATAGGGCCGCACGGCCTTGCCCTCCGCGTCCTTGCGGATGTCCTCGGGCGCGACGAAATAGAGCCAATCCTCCGCGCTCCCCTCGGGCTGCACGTAAAAGAAATCGGCGTCTCCGCGGGTGTTCTGCGTCAGCGCCTCGGCCATCTCCCGCAGCGTCGCGGGGCTTTCCTCGATGTTCTCCCGAATCCGCGCGACGACCTCCTCCGTCCGCACGCCCACGGACACGTCACGCACCGGCATCACGACATTCGCCGCGCCCTCCGCGAGACCCCCGTCGTGCATCCGCGCCTCCGCGACCTCGAGCAGCATGTCCCAGTAATACGACGGCCGAGGCGGCGGCCCTGTGAGGATCACGCTCGGATCGAGCTCGATCTGCACCCACCCCTCGCCGTCGATGCACACCCGTACGGCCTCGAAAGGATCCGAGACCTCGCCCGCCGGCGAATACGTGGTGCAATGGGGCGGGATGTGCTTCGCGAGGCGCCGCCCCGTCTCGGCGAGGACCCGCTCCTCGGACCACGGCGCCGCATTCCAGACGGGCGAATTGCCGAGCGGGCGAGGATCCCGCCTCGTCCCGGGCGCGAGGTAGGTCGGGTCCTCCGCGATCGTCATCGTCATCTCCCGGATCGCGAGATCCTCCGCGAGCCCCTGCACCTCGAGCCACCGCGGATCCTTGAAATCGAAGGCGCGGCCCATCTGCCCGCCGATCGAGTTCACGCTGGCGACGCGCGCGTGCGAGGCCTCGACGCCCCTGTACGGCAATGCATTCACGTCGAGCCGCACCGTCATCCGGAAGCCCCCGTCGGCGGTCGAGAGGCCGGAGGCGGACAGGAGAAACCCGGGATGCGCCGGGCCTTCCGGGCGCGCGGGATCGAGCGGCGCCCGGCCAAACCGCTCCGAGAGCGACGCGAGATCCGTGGCCACGTCGTAGAGGGTCAGGGCGATTTTCCCCTTCTCGACCTTGTAAAGGCCCTCGGGGTGATCGGCGGTCACCGGCCCCCTGCGGACGCGCGCGCGCGGGTGCGTCGCAATCACCTGGTCGACCACGACGTCGGTGACGATCGATCGCGGGGCGAGCGGCTCATTCGGTCCCACGCTGGCGAGGTCCGCGAGGATCCGCGAGGGCGAAATCCCGACCGCCTCGCCCACGGCCGAAAGCCCCGCGAGCGACGTGCCTTCGAGCCGCGCGCTCGCCGGCGTCATGTTGAGCAACGCGAACATGTTCCACGCCGGCTGCGGGAGCGCTTTCGCCTCCTCCTCGGGGAGGCGCGTGAATCGATCGAGCGCGTTCGCCACGAGCGGCCGGAGATCCATGTCGAGCAGCCAGGTCTCTTCGAGGGTTTTTCGAGGCAACCGGCGGAGCTCCTCCGGGCCGAGCGACTGCGCGAAATCCTCCACGTCGAGCCGCAAATACCGCAGCGTGATCTCGCGGCTCTCGCCCACGGCGAGCTCGCCCTCGGGCGGGGGCGGCGAGAGCGTGACGGGCTCGACACAAGCGGCGGCCGAGGCGCCGAGGAGGGCCAGCAGCGCGAAACATCGCTTCCTGGTCATCGCGACCTCCGCGAGGCGACCTTCTCGAAATCGACGACCATGTCGCGTCCCTCCTCCTCGGGCACGAGGATCCGGATCTCGTAGACGTCGCGCGCGTCGTCCTCCGCATAAAGCACGAGCTCGCCCGGCGAGAGCGGCACTTTTTCGTGCTCCGTGTCGGGGACGCCAGGCATCTGCCGCTTCGATACGCGGCTCGCCTCCGCGAGATCCGGGCTCTTGAAGAACCCGGGGCGCTCGTAGCCATACGCCTTCGGACGGTCCGAGCCCGCAGGATCAGGCTTTCGATCGGAGGGGGCCACGAAATAGAGGAGCGGCGGGCCGCCCGCCGTCCCTCGGCGCACGTAAAAATCGAGGTCGTGGTTGTTCTCCCAGAACCGCCCGACGATGACGTTCGCCATGAAGTCCGCTTGCGATTGCAAGCGCGGGCGCATCGCCCGGACGAGCTCGGCGCCGCTCGGGCCGATCCGCACGTCCCGGAGCGCGAACACAGGCCTCGCCGCGCCCTCTGCAATGTCCGGGATGCCGTCCCCCGTCGGATCGTGCAGCGAGATCTGCGCGACCTCGGCCAGCAGATCCCACAAGAATCGCGGCTCCGGCACGGTGACGCCCCGGATCGCATTGGCAAACGTGATCCACCCCGGCGGCGCGCCGCCCTGCCCGATCTGCACGCCGACCAGGCATTCGCCGTTGAGCCCGACGTAGCAACGATCGTACGACCGCTTTCCGTATGCGCGCCGCGCGCCGCTCGTGACGATCGACTCCAGGGAATACGGGCGGCAGCCGGGATCGGCCTCGCACGAAGGAATGAAGTGGTCCGCCTCGACGGTCGCGAACCGCATGTCGACCCTGGGCACGTCCGCGACGCCCTGGATCACGAGGCGCTCGGGATCCTCGAAATCGAACGACAGCGGCGCGCTGCCTTCCATCACGAACATGTCGCCGCCGCCGGACGAGAGGTCGACCCCGCGCACGCGGCGCAGGTTCGACGTCGCGACCACGCGCATGCGGAAATCGGGGCCGAGCACGTCGCTGCGCGTGGCGAAATGCGCGTCGTCCGGCACGAGCACGCCGGGGTGCACGCCTTTCACGGGGCCGAATTTCTCGGGCAACGTCGAGAGGTCTTTCAAAGCATCATAAAGGCTCACCGGGAGTTTTCCCGAGGGTTCGTCGATCCCCGGATGCGTGCCGAGCAGGTTCTCCTGGAGCGCGCGGACCAGCGCCTCCGTGGGCACGACGGGGGCCGTCCGCGCGATGCCGAGGCTCTCGGCGAGCACCTCGGCGAAATCGAAGCGGAACGTGCTCGGGTTTTGCTCGACGAGCGCGGCGAATGTTTCCAGGCTCGTCCCCGAGAGGTCCGCGTTCGCCGGCGTCATGCCGAGCAGACGCGCGAGGGCAAACTCGGCCGAGGTGCGCCACGCGGGCCCGAACGTCCGGCCGAGCTCGGTCTCCGTGCAATCGAAGCGGGGGCTTTTCTGGTCGAGCTGCCAGCCCGTGCCGCAGGCGTCGCGGATGTCATCGAGGACGTTTTCGAGCAGCGCGGTGGAGTCGACGTCGAGGATCCGGATGCGCCGCGCGGATTCGCCGAACATTCGAAGCGCCTTTGCCTTGTCGAGCTCCAGCGTGATCTCCTCGGCCGCCTCGGGACCGGGCAAGGCGAGGAGGAACCGATTCGCGAGAATCGACGGAGCGGCCTCGTCGGGCTCGACCGGCGGATCGACGGAAGGGGGCTCGACGGTCGCCGAGGGGCCGCCGCAGCCGCCGAGCGGGAGGCAGAGGAGCCAGAAACGGAAGCGTATCGAGGTCCGCATGGAGCGCATATCTCCGTTGGAACGAAAACGAGGGGTCGTGAACGCCCGAGACGCTTTACGCGATGCGGCAAATTCACGGGCCACGGCCGCCTTCTCTCCCGTTCCAAACGAGATCGTTGGGCGACGCCATGCTCCGTCAACGGCATGCGCGCGGCGCGTGGCTCGGCCGTCCTGAACGCTTGACCTCCAACAAAGGAAAGCCATAGGATGCCCATTTCAAGAGGCAACCGCCTCTCCACGGAGCCCCCATGCGCCGCTTCCTCGCCCCCTCGCTCGCCGCCGTCGCGGCGCTCGTGACGTTATCGACCGCCCCGGACGCCGAGGCCCAGGCGTACCGCGACGGGCCGCCTCCGCAGCACCGGATCGTCTATAACGATTTGACCCTGTTCCGCTGGAACCCGCTCGGCCTCATCACGGACGCGCGTTTCGTCTACCGATACCGCCTTTACAAGAGCGAGAGCACGGCGCTCCGGGACAATTTCATCGGCATCGGGCTCGCCCCCTCCCTGAGCGGCGCGTTCGCCCGCGGCGGCCCCACGATCCAGATCCAGCCGGCGAGCTTCCTCCAGCTCTGGGCGCTCTACGAAGGGATCGCGTATTTCGGCGCGTTCAACTTCCTTCAGTCGTACCCCACGGCGGACGCGACGAAGGTGAACTACAGCGACACCGAGCTCGCGCGCCGCGGCGACCTCGAAAAGGGCGCTCCCGAGAAAAACTACTCGACCACCGGCACGCAGCTCATCGCCGGCGCGAACGTGCAGTTCAAATTCGGCCCCGTCGCCGCGCGGAGCCTCTTCCGGTTCGGCCGCCCCGACATGAAGCTGCGCCAGGGTGACCGCGTCTTTTACGATATCTTCTACGATCTGCTCGTGGGCGACGGCGGCCTCTGGTACTCGAACGACGCCGATCTCCTCTACCAGGGCCTCGACAACCGCCTCACCGTGGGCGTGCGCTGGACGACGGGCCGTGCGTTTTACCAGGACGAACATTTCGGGCCCGACGACGACAAGACCCGCGGGCCCGGCGCGATTCACCGCGTCGGACCCATCGCGGCGTGGACGTTCAAGAAGCCGGACGGCGCGGCGCTCGAGCCGACGCTCTTGCTCGTCGCGAACTGGTGGCTGAAATCGCCTTATCGCACGGGCCAGGACGTCTCGCAGGCCGTCCCCTACATCGTCCTCGCGCTGAACATCACGGGCGACCTCCTGCCCGCCCCGGAGAAGCCGAAGGCCGAGCCCGAGGCCACGAAGCCGACGCCGAGCGAGCCGCCGGCCGCGCCCGAGCCCGCAAAGGATCCCGCGCCCGTCCACGAGCCGACGCCCGCGGCGCCGGCCGAGCCCGCGCCCGCCGCTCCCGCCTCGCCCGACGCCGCCAGCCCGCAATAAACCTGGCATCCGCTCGTCGTTTTCGCCGCATTCGGCTACAGTTGCCGCATGCGATTTCTCCATCCCGAGCGGGACGAAAAGCTCGAGCTCGCGCTCGAAGACGTCTTCCTGACGCCAGGGTATTTCGAGGGCGTCTCGCGCCTCGACGTCGAGCTCCGGCCGGTCGATTTCACGGGCGGCTCGCACCCGATCGTCTCGGCGAACATGAATGCCGTCACGGGCAAACGCATGGCCGAGACGATGGCCCGCTTCGGCGGGCTCGGCGTGCTCCCCCAGGACATGGCGCTCGATACCACCGAGCGGATCGTCCGGCACATCAAGGGCGCCGATCCCCGCTACGACACGCCGCTCGTGGTCTCGCCGCGCGAGAGCCTGCGCGACGTACAAGGCATCATCCGCAAACGGTCGCACGACATGGTCGTCGTCGTGGACGACGAGCGCCGCGTCCTCGGCATCGTCACGCACGCGGATCTCCGAGATCGGGACCAGTACACGCCCGCCTCGGCGCTGATGTCCTCGCGCCTCGTGACGATCCCCGCGGGCACGCCGAACCGCGACGCATTTCTCCTCATGGAAGAGGCGCGCGTGAAGGCCGTGCCCGTGCTCGACGCCCAGGGCAAGCTCGTGGGCGTCTTGACGCGCGACGACGCCGTGCGGCTGGAGCTGCTCCGGCCGAGTTTGTCTGCGGGCGGCGAGCTGATGGTCGCGGCCGCGGTGGGCATTTCGGCGAATGCGCCCGAGCTCGCGCGGCGGCTCGTCGACATCGGCGTCTCGGCGATCGTGCTCGACACGGCGCACGGGCATCAGCGGCGCATGATCGAGGCCATCCGGGCCGTCCGGAAGGCCATCGGCAGCGCGGCTCCGCTCGTCGCGGGCAACGTGTGCACGGCCGAAGGCACGCGTGATTTGCTGGAGGCGGGCGCGGACGTCGTGAAGGTGAACGTGGGGCCGGGCGCGATGTGCACGACGCGCATGCAGACCGGCGCGGGCCGGCCGACGTTCAGCTCCGTGCTCGTGTGCGCGCGCGAGGCGCAATCGCGCGGAAAACACGTATGGGCCGACGGCGGCGTGAAATACCCGCGCGACGTGGCCCTGTACCTCGCGGCGGGCGCGTCGCGCGTGATGGTGGGCACGGCGCTCGCGGGCACGTACGAGAGCCCCGGCGACGTGAAAGAGGACCGCGAGGGCGCGCTTTACAAGGAGAATTACGGCATGGCGAGCGCCCGCGCCGTGCACGACCGGACGGCGGACATCGATCCGTTCGAGCGCGCGAAAAAAGGCTTCTTTCGGGAGGGCATTTCGACGTCGCGCATTTACATCCAGGAGGGCAAGGAGAGCGTGGGCGCGCTGCTCGTCGACATGATCACGGGCGTGCAATCGGCCTGCACGTACGCCGGCGCGCGGAGCCTGCCCGAGCTCCATGAAAAGGCGGTGATCGGGGTGCAGACGCTCGCGGGGTACGGCGAGGGCAAACCCCACGGCGCCGTGCGGCGCTGACGCGGGGACGCTCCCGGCGGAGGCGATTTTCGGGTAGGCTCCGGGGATGCGCTCGCCGCTCCTCGCCCTGGTTCTCCTCGCCTCCGCGCCGGCGTGCAGCAGCGAACCCGAAGGGCCCCGCGCCTCGACCACGTTCACGCCGGACGAGCTCTCGCTGTACGCGGAGCTTCGCACGAACGGCGGCACGGCCCAGGTCCTCGTCACGATGCTCGGCGACGGGACGGGCGTCACGCTGGAAAACCCCGATCGCCTGAGCCTCGCCGTGCCCGGCGGCCCCGAGCAGACCCTCGTCCCCGGCGGCTTCGGATATGTCGCGCAGCTCGAAACGAGCGCCACCGAGCTCGACCTCGTCTTTTCGCGCGGCAGCCAGCGATTCGTGAGCAAGCTCGTGGTGCCTCCGCCTTTTTCGATCGTGGTCCCGAGCGCGCCCGCCTCGCGCGCGTCTCCCATTCCGATCAACTGGGACGCGGCGGACGGCACGTTCGAGACGTGGCTCGACGTGACGGCCCCCTGTTTGTCATGGCCGATTTCGCGGTATTTTGCCCAGGATCCCGGCGTGTATGCGATCCAGCCGGCCGACCTCGGGATCGAGCCCGGGACGAAGGACTGCGATTTCCGGGTGTGGATCACGCGGTCGGCGTCGAGCGGGACGATCGCGCCCGAGCTCGGCGCGTCCCCCGCGCCCGGCGGACTTCAGATTCGCTCGATTTCGATCCCCACCTCGCCGTGAGCACGACGCCATGAACAAAAGGCACCTCGACAAACTCATCGCCATGATCATCGCCACGACGGCGCTCGGGGCGCGGGGGCTCGCGTGCGGGCCGTGTCCGGACAACATTGCGCAGATCCCACTCCTGCCGCCGAGCAGCGATGGAGGCGTCGAGGACGCAGGGGACTGGATCGCCGACGAATGCCAGCGCAAATGCCCGAACGGCATCTCGTGCGTGCCGGCGTCGATCCCGCTCGAAGACGGCGGCACGATGCCCGCGATCGAGTGCACGCAGATGTCGGATTGCAGCGCGGGGCGGCGGCCGCTCGGGCAGAGCGTTCCGGAAAAACGTTTGGACACCAAGGATCTCGGGGCGCCGGGCGAATGGCTCGTGCACGCGGCCGCGCTCGAAGCCGGGTCGGTGCTCGCGTTCCGGGAGCTCCGGCGGGATCTCGCCGCGCTCGGCGCGCCGCGGAGGCTCCTCCAGGCGGCCTCGCGTGCGGCCGAGGAGGAGAAGCGGCACACGCGACGCACGCGGGCGCTCGCGCGCAGGTACGGCGCGCGCGTGCCGGGACCAACGACAGGCGAGGCGCGGCGCGCGTCGCTGGAAGAGCTCGCGACGCACAACGCGGCCGAGGGCTGCGTGCGCGAGGCGTTCGGCGCGCTCGTGGCGCGGTGGCAAGCGACGTTCGCGAAGGATCCTGAGGTGCGCGTCGCAATGGCGCAGATCGCCGACGACGAGGCGCGGCACGCGGCGCTCGCGCATGCGATCGACGCCTGGGCGAAGCAGCGGCTCGCTCCGGGAGCGCAGGCGCGCGTGGAGATGGCGCGGCGAGAAGCGGCGCGGGCGCTCCTCGCCCCACGGGCGCGTGACGCCGGGCGCGACGAGGCGCTCGGGGTCCTCGGCTTGCCCGATGCGGCGGAGATGGAGGCGCTCGCGAAAAGGTTCGTCGCGGCGATCGGGATCGACGCCGCGGCCTGAATCAGCCCTTTTTACGGCTGTGGAGGACGATCCCGAGGGCGAGAGCGCCGAGGGAGGCGAGGAGCGGCGTGCTCCCGAGGGCCAGGCCGATGTCTTTGCACCCGTCGGCTTCGGCGTACCCCATCTCGCGGATGAGCGTTCGCTGGGACGCGTCGATGTAATCCCCTCGGAGCGCCTCGTCCGTCACGGAGCGGCCCATCATCGCGCCGACGGGGCCCATCCCGACCGATGCGAGCGAGACGAGGACGCCGAGCCCCGCCGCGATCGCGCCGCCGAGCGGCTTCTTCAAGGCCACGAGCAAAAAGCCGATCGCCGCAACGGCAATGCCCACGATCCCGAAGAGCAGAATCACCCACGCGGGCCAGCCGCACCCTTTGAACGTCTCCACGAGCGCCGATGGGACCGCGCGAGGCGCGTGATGTCAAGCTCAGCGCGGCGGCCTGTCGCCCGCGCGAATGCGCCCCTCGGCGACGGCCGTCGCGTACGGCGGCGCCTTGCCAGCGCGGAGCGAGTAGACGTCGAAGCGCATCGTCGCCGCGTCGGGATAACGCGCCTCTTTGTGGAACGCGAGCGCGATGTCGACGACGCGGCAAACGGGCGCGGGGATGTGCGGCGCGAGGGACGCGAGCGGCTGCGCGGGCCGCGTGGCCGCGGCGACGAGCAGGAGCGCGCCTTCGAGGTCGCCGTGCACGTAACGGCCGCCGAGCAGGCGGAACATCGTCGCGCCGAGCGCGAAGATGTCGGTCCGGCCGTCGAGCTCCTGGTTTTTCCCCATCGCCTGCTCGGGCGCCATGTACTCGTAGCTGCCGATGGCGACGCCCGTCCTCGTGGCCGTCTTCTCGGGCAGCTCCGCCGTGCCCTCGGGGAGCGCGTCGACGCGGGCGATGCCGAAATCGAGCACCTTGATCCGGCCGTCCCTGCCCGCGTGCAGGTTCTCGGGCTTGAGGTCGCGATGCACGATGCCGAAGGTGTGCGCGACGACGAGCACGTCGAGGACCTTGTGCGCGATGCGCAGGACCTCGTCGACGGAGAGCACGCCCTTGCGCGCCATGCGATCGAAGACGGTCTCGCCGTCGAGCAGCTCCATCGCGAGGAACGCCGCGCCGTCCTCGGACACGCCCGACTCGTAGACCTGCGGCAAACCTTCGCAGAGCGGGCCGACGGCCGCGAGCGCGCTGCCGATGGGCCCCTCGCGGAGGAACCGCTTTCGAAGCTCGGAGACGTTCTGCAAATAGGGGTGCAGGACCTTGACGGCCGCGGCGCAACCATCGGCGCGGCGACCAAGAAAGACGCTCCCCATGCCGCCGATGCCGAGCACGCGCTCGATCGTCCAGCTGCCGACCGACGTGCCGATGCGCTTCTCCGCGATCTCCTCGTCCGATTCCGACATCATGCGCGGCCGAGGCTACCACGACCGCGCCGCGAGCGGGTTACACTGCCGCCATGCGCCCGCGCTCAAGTTTTCTTCCCGGCCTCTTGTTCGCGGCGATGACGCTCCCAGCGGCCGCGTGCTGGCTCGACCTCGACCGCCTCGGCGCGGGCCTGCCGAGCGCCGCGGCCGGCGGCGGGAGCAGCAGCGCGAGCAGCGGCGGCGGGGGCGGAGGTCCCGGGGCGCTCGTGCTCGAATGTGATCCGTGTCCCGAGGGCGGGTGTACGCCCGTGTCCGTCGCGGAAGGGCCCGCATCTGCGCTCGGCGCCGCGGATCTCACCGTCGGCAGCGACGGCGTGTACTGGGTGAACCAGGAGGGCGGCGAGGTGATGCGGTTCGTCTCGGGCACGGATGCGCCGGAGGCGCTCGCGAGCGCGGTCGCGCCGCGCAGCCTCGTGGTATGGGACGGAAACGTGTTTTACGGGGACGACGAGGGGCTCTGGTCCTGCACGGCCGACGCATGCATGGACACGCGGAAGAAGCTCGCGCCCTCCGTCGCGCAAGGCACGCTCGGGCGCGTCGCGTTCGACGGGGCCTCGGTCTACTGGACGGATCGCGGCATGGCGGAGAGCGACGGGCGCGTGTACGGCTGCGCGCCGGGCGACTGCGCCGCGCCGAAGGCCTATGCCACGGGGCTCTTCCGGCCGGACACGATCCTCGCGAGCGGCGGCCAGCTCTTCTGGGTCGAGTTCGGCAATGGCAACGCCAATGGCGCGATCTACCAGGGTTCGTCCGGGGGGAACGCGACGACCGTCGCGGGCGGGCTCGTCTTCCCCGCGTCCGTCGCCGTGGACAACGATTCGTTTTATTATCCGTCGTGGCAGCCGGGCGGCACGATCCAGCGGTGTGCGAAGGGCACGTATTGCGGCGGACCCACGGTGATCACGCCCAGCGAGGCCGGGGAAAAACCCTTCGACGTGGCCGTCTCCGGGGGGCGCGTGTACTGGAGTGAAACGACGAACGGCGCGATCCGGAGCTGCCCCGCTTCCGGATGCGGGGCCGAGGCGCCGCGCGTGCACGCGAGCGGGCGGACGGGTCTTTCGCGTTTCGCGCTGGGAAAGGCGTGTATTTTCTGGGTGGACGCGACGGACGGCGGGAGCGTGATGAAGGTCGGACGATGAGCCGCGTTTTCAAGCGCCCGGACCCCATCGCTTGACAGCCGCCACGACTCGTGGCAGCGGGCGGGCGCGCGAAAGCGTCTGTGCCGGCGCCGGAGGGGCCCGGCGGGAAGGTATGTCGTCGTGCTCGGTCTCCGGGAAACGTGGTTGCGTGCGTGGGGCATGTCCGCGGCGCTGCTCGTGGGGATGGTCGTGTCGCCGGGCGAGGCGCGGGGCGGGGACGCGCCGCGCTGCTCGGCGTGGCGCGCGGCCGGCAAGGGCTACGAGAAGCTCGAGCTCCGGACGTGCGCGCCCGCCGAGGACACGAGCGACGAGAGCGACGACGAGGACGAGGTCTCCGCCGTGGAGATCAAGAGCGGCTATGAGGACGCGCTGAAGGTCCGGGTCGAGATCGTGACCCGCGGCGGCGCGACCGAGCAGCTCGACGTGAAGCTGAAGAACGGCGAAAACGCGGCCGGGACGTGCAAGGCGTGCCGCGGGCACGACGACGTGAAGAGCTTCCGCGTCACGGCGCAGGACGGCGTCGGCGAGGGCAAGGACGCGACGCCCGAGCCGCTGCAAAAGGTGGCGGGCACGAACCACATGGAGGTGCTGGCCCGCGATCTGCGCCTCACGGACACGAACGCGAAGCGGCTCGACCGCATCGCGACCCGTTATCACAAGGCGACGAAGAAGCGGCTCGTTGTGACGGGCGGGACGCGCACGCCGCAGCGGCAGGCGCAGCTCATGTTCGACAAGCTGAAGCGCGGCGACGACGTGGTGGCGCTCTACGAGAACAAGGCCGCGGCGACCGAGGTGCGGAACGCCTATCGCGACGCCGCGGGCCGCGGGGAGAAACGAAAAGGGACGATCCGCGCGATGCGCGAGGTGATCGAGGCGCAGATCGGGCGCGGGACGTACGTGTCGAAGCACCTGAAATCGGGCGCGGTCGACGTGCGGTCGTGGGCCATGGACGGCGCGCTGGAGAAGGCGCTGCGCGAGGCCGTGAAGCAGGAACCGGGCGTGACGCTCATGGACGAGCGGGACGGGCCGGAGCCGCATTTCCACCTGAATCTGCCCTGATCGACGGGCCTTGGGCGCGCGCCCTTGACCTCGGTCGTCTCTTCGTTTATAGGTTGGTCAACCAAACAACGGAGTGAGCGATGGCGCGACCGTCGAACACCGAGGAGCGTCGAGGGCAGATCGTCGAGGGGCTCTTGGCCGTGATGGCGGAGCGCGGCTACGAGCGGGCCACGATCCAGGAGGTCGCCCGCGCGGCGGGGCTCTCCCCCGGGCTCGTGCACTACCATTTCCACGACAAACAGGAGATCCTGCTCGTGTGCGTGAACGAGCTCGCGGCGCGGGCGCGGGCGCGGGCGTCTGCGCGGATCGCGCGGGCGAGCGGCGCGCGCGCGAAGGTCGACGCGTTCCTCGACGCGTACCTCGCGACGGGCAAGGACGCGGATCCGGCCGCGGTGGCCGCGTGGGTGACGATCTCGGCGGAGGCCGTGAAGCAGCCGGAGGTGCGCGCGGCGTACGAGAAGGTGGCGCGCGAGGATCTCGAGCGGCTCGAGGGCCTTTGCGCGGAGGCCGTCGGCGCGCGGCGGGCGCGGGGCGTGGCGGCGGGGCTTTTTGCGGCCATTCAGGGGTATTTCGTGCTGGCCGCGGCGGCGCCCGGCCTCACGCCCAAGGGCTCGGCCGCGGCCACGGCGAAGCGCATGGCAAAGGGCCTGCTCGACGAGCCTGCGGACGATACGAAGGAGGCCGTGTGACGATCCCGAAGAGCTCGCTGACGAAGCTCGGATTGCTTTCGAGCCTCTACCTCTCGCAGGGACTGCCTTTTGGCTTCTTCACGCAGGCCCTGCCGGTGCTGCTCCAGCGGATGGGTTTGTCCCTCCCGGCCATTGGCCTGAGCCACCTGCTCGCGCTCCCCTGGATGCTGAAGTTCCTCTGGTCGCCCCTGATGGACCGGCGCGGCGCGGGGAGGCTCGGGCGGCGGCGCGGCGTGATCTTGCCGATCCAGGTCCTCTCGGCGTCGCTGCTCTTCGCCCTCGCCTTGCCGGAGGGCGGCCCCACGATCCCCTGGCTCTGCGCCGCCGTGCTTTGCATCAACCTGCTCGCGGCCACGCAGGACGTGGCGACCGACGGTCTCGCGGTGGACCTGCTCGACGAACACGAGCTCGGCTGGGGCAATGGCGTGCAGGTGGCCGCGTATCGCGTGGGGATGATCCTCGGCGGGAGCTTCCTGCTCCTCGTCTTCGACGCGGCGGGCTTCCGGATCACGCTCACGAGCCTCGGCGCGATGCTCCTCGTCGCCACGCTGCCCATCACAGTCTTTCGCGAGCCGCCCGCCGCGCCGCCGCCGCCCCGCGAGAGCCCGAGTTTGTCCTACTGGCTCACGCGCCCGGGCGCGTTCTCGTGGCTCGGGTTGCTCTTCGTCTACAAGGCGGGCGAGCATTTCGCCTCGGGCATGCTGAAGCCCTTCTTCGTCGATCCGCACGGCGCCGGGCTGGGGATGCGGGAGGTCGGCTGGATGATCGGCGGCGTGGGGTTCGCCGCGGGTCTGCTCGGGGCGATGCTCGGAGGCGGGCTCGTGCGCAGGCTTGGATACCGGCGCGCGCTGCTCGGGTTCGGGACGTTGCAGGCGATCGGGGTGCTGCTCTACGCGCTCGTCGCGTCGCGGCCCGTATCCATCTCGGCGCTGTCGGTGGTGTGCGGGATCGAGCACCTGACGAGCGGAATGGCGACGGCGTCGCTCTTCACGGCGATGATGGAATCGTGCCGGCCGGAGCACGCGGCGGCCGATTACACGGTGCAAGCCTCGGTGGTGGTCGCGGCGACGGGCGTCGCGGCGGCGGCGAGCGGGTTCTCCGCGGGTGCGCTGGGGTATGCGGCGCATTTCGCGCTGGCGGCGGGGCTCGCCGCGCTGGCGGTGGTGTTCGTCGGGGTGATGTTTCGGGGAATCGAGCCGGTGGGGGCGCGGGGGTGATTCCCCCGGCGAACCTCCTACCGTCACGAGCTCCCGGGCTGCGTTGACCTGTCCCTCGCGGGCGCTTGCGTCCGCCTGCGCACCGTGTACCGTACTCCAGACTACGGAGGGAGGGCCGGGTGCAGACATACACCTTGACCGTGTTCGACAAAGGGGGCGGCGTCAGCGAGCTCAGGCTTCTCGGGCCTGATGATCGCGAGATCGGGAGCCGACCGCTGGATCCTGCAGCCGTCCAGCAGTTCGCAACGGCGATCGTCGGCGCCTACCACGCCCCCGCTCCGCAGCTCGCCTTGCTCGGTCAGCGGCTCTACGAGTGGATCGACGGGCCCACCGAGCGGTGGCTCGAAGGCATCCTCGAAACGACGCCGGGGCTCGCGCTGCGCATCGACGTCGACGCGCGCCTGCGCCATCTCCCGTGGGAGCTCATGCAGCGGGGCGGCGTCTTCGTCTTCGCGAACGCGTATCCTCCCGCGACGCCGATCCGTCACGTCAAGGGCCCGCGGCTCTCGGGCGAGGCCGCGAATCGCCCGCTGCGGGTGCTGTTCATGGCTTCCTCGCCGGAGGACGTACGGCCCATGCTCGACTTCGAGGACGAGGAGAAGAAGATCCTCGCCGCGACGGGTCGCAGCTCCCTGGAGCTCGTGGTCGAGGAGAGCGGCACGCTCCGAGGCCTCACGGAGAGGCTCGCGGAAGGCGGCCCCGGGTACTACGACGTGCTGCATATCACTGGGCACGCGACGCTCGAGGACGGGAAGCCGTATTTCCTCCTGGAGAATGATGTCGGGCGGCTGGAGCGCGCAGACAGTGAGGCGATCGCGCGGGCCTGCGCCGGTCGCTGGCCGCGGCTGGTTTTCCTTTCCGGTTGCAGGACCGGCCAGGCCGGCGATCAGGGCGACCTCCCCTCCCTCTGCGAATCGCTGATCACCAAGGGTGCGCCCGCGGTCCTCGGCTGGGCCCTGCCGGTCGGGGATCCCTCCGCGACGCAAGCGGCTGCGAAGCTCTACGGGGAGCTCGCGCTTGGCGTGCCCATCGGGGAGGCCGTCGTGGCGGCGCGGCAGGTCTTGTACGACGCGAAGTCGCCCTACTGGCATCTGCTCCGGCTTTATGCGCGTCCCGGCGTCCTCCCGGCCGTCGTGACCCCGCTCAAGCACCCCGGGCGCGCGCACCTGCACCGCCGCGAAGCGGACCACGAGTTCCTCGACGTGCGCGAGAGCAGCGGCGTCCGCGTACCTGTCTGTCCCCGCGGCGCATTCGTGGGTCGTCGTCGCACGATTCAGCGATGCTTGAAGGTGCTGCGGAGTCACCAGGGGGAAGATGTCTACGCGGAGGGGGTGGTGCTTCAGGGCATGGGCGGGCTCGGCAAGAGTAGCCTGGCGGCACGGCTTTGCGAGCGGATGCCGGATCATCGTCGGCTGGTGTGGTTTCAGGGCGTCGATGAGAAGGCTTTCTTGCGGGGGTTTGCCGCACTGGACGACGCCGATACGAACGCGCTGCTCAACGAGCCGAAGCTGGAGCTACAGCAACGGCTTCGGAAGGTCCTGACGGGACCGCTGTCGGCGAAGCCCGTGCTCTTTGTGTTCGACGACTTCGAGCACAACCTCTCCGAGGCCACCGATGAAGCGAGCGTGGTGAAGCATGATGCGCTGCGCGTGCTCGTGTCGTTGCTCGGGGCGATCCGGGATACGGCCTCGGAGAGTCGCGTGATCGTCACGAGTCGGTATGGGTTTCCGTTGCCGAAGCCGTTGCAGCTCACCCCGATCGAGCTCGACGCGTTGCATGGGGCGGACCGGGAGAAGAAGGCGACGCGGCTGCCGGCCATGGCGGAGGCGGCGAAGGAGCTGCGGGAGCGGGCGATGTCGCTATCGGCGGGCAATCCGCGGTTGATGGAGCGGCTCGATACGGTGCTCGCGGAGAAGGGCATGGATCACGCCGCGTTGTTCGACGCGCTAGAGGCGAAGACGCGCGAGTTCCGGGAGGAGCTCGTGCTGGGGGCGCTCGTCGGTCGGCTGCGTCCGGAGGGAAAGAAGCTTCTGGCATTGATGTGCGTGTACGAGGTGCCCGTGGCGCGGGCGGCGGTGGATGCGATTGCGGGCGGGATCGACGTGGGGGAGCAGCTCGCGCGGGCGGCGAATCTCGGGCTCGTGGAGGTGGGGCGTGCGGCGGAGGAGGCGCAATACTTCGTCTCGCCGCTTTTGCGGCCCCTGCTCGCGGGGGAGCTCTCCGCGGCGGAGCAGGCAGATGCGCTGCTCGCGGCGGTTCACCATGTGTACGACGCGTGGTGGAAGACGGGTGTGACGACCGAGCGACGACTCGAGGTTCATCGCCTGGCCATGGCGACGCGCCTCAAGGACGTGGCCGTCGAGGTGGGCTATGCCATTGCAACGAGCTGGGTAAACGGAGCTCGTTATCGCGAGGCGTTGCTGCTGTGCGAGGAAACGCTGAAGCTCGGCGACGATTACCGGATCCATCACGCCATGGCCCGCGCCGAGACGATCCTGGGGGATACCACGAACGCGCGTTCGCATTATGAGCAAGCGCTCTCGGCATGCAAGATGGCGGAGGAAACGGATGCGCGGGAGCGAGCGCACTCGGCAATCGTTCATAATCTGGCGGACCTATGCGCCCAGCAGGGGGATGTGGCGCGCGCGCTTGACCTCTGGAAACAGTCCCTCGCCGTGGATGAGAAAATCGGCGACGTGAAGGGCAAGGCCGTGACGCTCCACCAGATGGCCGGCGTCATCGCCCAGCAGGGGGATGTGGCGCGCGCGCTTGACCTCTGGAAACAGTCCCTCGCCGTGGATGAAAAAATCGGCAACGTGAAGGGCAAGGCCGCCACGCTCCACAACATGGCCGGCGTCATCGCCCAGCAAGGGGATGTGGCGCGTGCGCTCGACCTCTGGAGCCAGTCCCTCGCCGTGGATGAGAAAATCGGCAACGTGAAGGGCAAGGCCGCCACGCTCCACAACATGGCCGGCGTCATCGCCCAGCAGGGGGATGTGGCGCGCGCGCTCGACCTCTTGAAACAAGCCCTCGCGCTCGTTGAGAAAATCGGCGACGTTCAGGGCACGGCCGCGACGCTCTCCAATATGGCAGGGATCATCGCGCAGCAGGGGGACGTGGCGCGCGCGCTCGACCTCTGGAAACAGGCCCTCGCGCTCCTTGAGAAAATCGGCGACGTTCAGGGCACGGCCGCGACGCTCTCCAACATGGCAGGGATCATCGCGCAGCAGGGGGACGTGGCGCGCGCGCTCGACCTCTGGAAACAGGCCCTCGCGCTCGTTGAGAAAATCGGCGACGTTCAGGGCACGGCCGCGGCGCTCGCCAACATGGCATGGGCCGCGGGCAAGAGCGGTGACCTGCAGCGGGAGCGCGCGTTGAACATGGAAGCGGCGCGGCTTCTGGGGCACGTCCGCGCCTGGCTAGATCTCGCTACGGTTCTGGGGAACCTGGGAGCGGAAGACACGCCAGATGCAGCGAACTTCCTGACACAGGCTTTGTGGCTTGCGCATACCGTGGGCGTGCGGGTCGATAATGGTATCGCGCTGACCGCTGTGCTGCTCCAGAAACTCACGCCCGCCCATCCACATGCCCCCACGCTCGCCGTCGCCGCGCAGTTCCTCGTGGCAACCAGAGGCGCGCAGCACCCGGAGCAGCAGAAGCTGCTCGGGTACACCAGACGCATGCTCGGAGCCTGTGTCAAGGCGCGGGAGATTGCCGATCAAGATTTCGAGAGGTGGGCGCACGAGGAAGGGCTGGACGATCCTCAGCGGCTCGGTCCCAAGCTGATGGCCGCCCTCGACTCCCTCGTGCCCGAGGGAGCCTGGCTCTTCGACCGCAACGACGTCCTGGAGAGCCGCTGAACCGGCTCCCCAGCCCCGTTCCCTACCCCTCCCCCTCTTCCCCCTTCTTCCGCGCCGCCACATGCCGCGATTGCAGCGGCGGCACATGCTCGTCCACCTCATCCACCCACAGCCACATCCCCACGCGCCGCAATTCGCGGTGCCCCTTCCCGAGCAGCGTCCACAGCCGATCGCGCGCCTTCACCGCCTCCTCGGCCGGATCCTTGCTCTTCGTCCCCCTCGGCTTGAGCCGCGTCAAGAGCTCGGTCCCGACCGTCGCGGCGTCCTGAATCTGCGCCGCCGTGACCGCCGTCTTTCCCTGGAACTCTTTCTCGTATTTCGTGAAGAGCGCGGCGAGGTCGACGCAATCCTGGGCGAGGTCGATGTTGCCCCTGCCCTCGCGGATCCTCGCGACCGCGTGCGCCGGGAGGATGCCCGAGGCGGCGAGGGCGTCCGCGGATTTGATGAGCACATCGCGCAGCGCGCGCGCCTTCTCCATGAACGCGGGGGTGGATCCGTCGCTCGAGCGGTCGATCTGCGCGGCGGCGTAGATCACCGCGAGCGCGAGGTCGTCGAGCTGCTGGAGCTGCGTGACGTCGATCTTCGGCAGCTCCTCCTTGATCCGGTCGATATGCGGCGCAATGGCGTCGAGGGCGCGGCGGATGTTGTGGTACGCGAGGGAGGCGTCGGCGCGGAACAGGCGCACCTCCCCCTCGGGGAGCGCCTGCGCCGCGAGGAGGAAGGTTTCATACGCCTTCTGCGAGCCCACGACGGTGAGCGGGGGATCGGAATTGCTGGGGTCGGTCATGGCAAGGGACCGTACCAAGAGCTACGACAGCGTGGCAAGCCCGGTCGGTTCGGGCGCGGGGAGGGTGAACCTGTCGGCGCGCTCGAAACGTTGAAGCGCCGGAAGGGCTCGACCCGGTTCACGCACCCCAAACGTTGGGGCGCCGAGACGGCTCGGGCCGTTCACGCGCTCCAACGTTTCGGCCAACGGGAGGGGTCGAGCGATTCACGCGCGCCAACGTTTCGGGCGACGGAACGACCTGACCCTTCCACCTGTGGAAGAGCTGCGCATCGCGCAGTTCTTCCATCAAAGGTCCAGGGCTGGCCCTGGTTCGGGTCCAGGGGCGAAGAGCCCCTGGTCGGGTCCGGGGTGAAACCCCGGCGAGACGCAGCAGTCCACCCTCTCAAAGCTGCGGGTGTTTTTCGATGAGCGAGACAATCTCGGCAATCACGGGATCGGCGAGCTCCGGGTCATACGCGAGGGCCGCGTCGCGGGCCGCGGTGAGGGATTCGTGGCTCGGCCGCTTCAGGGCCTCCGCGTACATGACGATCACCTTGCCCTTCGGCAGCCCCTTCTTTTGCGCGGCGAGCAGATCGCCGATCGTCGTCGTGACCTTCGTCTCCTGCTTGGCGTAGGTGATCGGCGTGGTCCAGACGGCGCGAATCGTGACCGGGTCGGCCGGGTTGATGACCGACGGGTCGCACGCTTCGAGGATCTGGCTGAAGATCATCGCGTCGTCGGGCGCGAGGTGCTGCGGCTGCACCTCCGCCTTGTCCGTCGAGTAGATTTCGCCAAAGCTCTTGCGGATGTTGAAATACCAGGGGAGCGTGAGCTCGACGCTGACGCTCCGGGCCGCGACGTCCATGGTCTCGTCGAATCGCTTGGTGAACATGGTCGAGGCCTCCTCGACGGAATCGAGGTACACGTACGCGCCCCGGCCCTTGTCGGTCAGCGGCTCCAGGACCGCGTCGTTGTGCGTGAGCGCGGGACCGGTCGCGATGCCGAGGAGGTAAATGCCCTCCTTGTCGGCGTCCTCGGCCGCCATGGCAATACGATCTCCGTCCGTGACGCCGACGTTCGCGCCGCCGTCGCTGATCAGGACCACGCGGTTCAAACGCCCCGGCGCATAATGCTTTTGCGCGAGGTCGTAGCCCGCCTTGAGGCCACTTGCGAGATCCGTCCCGCCGCTCGCGGTGAGGGCATCGACGACGGCGAGGATCGCCGGATCGTTCGGGCCCGTGGCCACGTGATCGGCGAGCAGGACGTTGTTCGCCGCGCCCCACGTGACGATTCCGACGAGATCACCCGACGTGAGCTGCGACGCGATGGCGGAGACGGCAGCCTTCGCCCGCGTGAGGCCCGGGCCCTGCATGGAGCCCGAGGTGTCGACGAGGAAGGTGATGTTCATCGGCTTTCGCGGGAAGACCGCATTGAAGGAGCGCAGGCCGACCTGGAGAAAGAGCTGCCCCGGAGAATCCTTTTCAGCTTCGAGCTCGGGAAAGAGGGTGAGCTGGCCCGACGGAGCCGCGGGATACTGGATCTGGTAGTAATTCAAGAATTCATACGTTCGGACCTCGCGCGCGAGCGGCTCCATGCCGAGCCGGAGCAGATCGCGGACGTGGACCGGCGACGCCATGGAGTTCGAGTCGTCGGCCGAGACGAAGAAGCTGACCGGCTGGGATGGGTCGATGTCCGCGCAGGCGAGGGGGGCACCGTCGTGATCAGCCACGACGAGCGTGTCATCCGGGTGGGGGGGCGGAGGCACAGGGTCCGGGCCGGTGCTGCTCGAGCCTCCCGGCTCACCGCCGAAGCCGCCGCCGTTGCCCGCGCCGCCACCCGTGCCGGACGACGACGTCGGCGGGTCGATGATCCTGGACTCGTCGCTCGCGCACGCGCCGAGACCCATGCCAAGGCCGCCGATCCAGGCCGCGCAGAGCACAGGGAAGACGAAGAAAAGAGAAGACGATCGCTTCATGCAAGACCTCCAGGCGAAAGGAAGCGTGGCAAGGTCCGTGCCCTCCCGCACCCCGGCCTCTCTGCCGCGAGGCGCCCAAAACGAGCCGCGCCCCGGCGCAAGGTGACACAGGTCCAGAGAAAAAATACAAGGGACCGACGCGCGAGGCAAGGGCCCCCTCGATCGCCATTCGTACGCTCGAATCCACGGGAGCCGGGAGGACGGAATGGTTCGTCCTGTAAACCGGTTTTTGGAAGATCGCTCGCCTACCGCGCGAGCTGCGCCGGGACCGCGAGCCGGATCGTCCCCTTGGGGACCGCGAACTCGAAGAACGCGCCGCGCCGATCCGCGGTCCCCATGCGGAGGAGCCCGTCCTCCCGCACGAGCGCGTAAGGCGCGCGCGCGAGCGGCTCGTCCTTGCCGTCGGGCGCGACGAACACGAGCACGTCGTCGGTGCCCGGCGCACGCACGGGCGGACGCGCGCAGCGGTTCGCCACGGCAGCGTTGCGATCCTCGCCGGCACAACGCGCGAGCGCGCGACGCTCGATCTCCTTGCCCGTCTGCCCACGCGCGACGTCACGCCAGAGCGCCTCGGCCGCCGCGAGGCGCACAGCCTCGGAGCGATCACGCTGGAGGAGGCCCACGACGAGCCCCGCCTCGCAGGATGCGCCCGCGAGGCCGAGCGCGACGACGGCGTTGGCACGCACGTAGGACCGCGGATCGGTGGCCGCGCGGCAGAGCGAGGCCTGCACGTCGGCCGCCGCGTTCTCGCGCGACGCGACGCGGCCGAGCGCGCCCGCCGCGTTGCCCGCGACGGCCACGTCGGGGTCGGTCACGGCACGCGTGAGCGTCGCCAACGCGTCCTTCTTGCCGACGGCGCCGAGCGACCAGGCAGCGTTCGCGCGCACGCCGGGATCGGCGTCGCCGAGCAGCGGGACGAGCACGGACGCGGCCTCCGGATGCCCCGCGAGCGCCTCGGCGACCTTGCGCCGATCATCGATGCCGGACGTGACGAACTTGCGCAGGACCTTGCCGCTCGCCTCGCCGCGCATGCGGCCAAGGCCCTCCAGCAAAGCATCTCGCGCGACGTCGGGCGACGACGGGACGGCCGCGCCGACACGCTCGGCGAGCGCCGGATCCGTCACGCGCGAGAGCGTCCCCGCGAGCGCGAGGCCGATCGCCCCGCGATCTTGCTCGGCCGCGACCTGGAGCCGTTCGAGGAGCTTCGCCGCGGCCGAGGGGCCACCCGCGCGCGCGATCGACGACGCCGCCGCGAGCCGCACGTCCGCCGCGTCGTCGGCGATCGCGTCGAGCAGCACGGCCTCGACCTTCGGCGGCGCGGGCGCGTACGCGCCGAGCGCTTCGAGCACCGCCAGCCGGAACGTTCGGGATTTCGTGGTCGCGAGCGGCAAGAGCACGTCGTGCGCGCGCGGCGAGCCCGTGCGACCGAGGAGCCGCACGAGCTCGATCTTCTCGTCGAGCGGGGTCGCCGCGTCGAGCAGCATCGCGCGCGCCGGATCGACCGCGCGCCCATCGGGCCGCGCCGGATCGAGCAGCTCCGAGGCCGCACGGATGGCCTCGCGTCGCACGGTGGGATCCGCGTCCGAGAGGAGCTCGAGCACCGCCGGCAGCGCCTCGGACGAGCCGAGGAGCGCGAGCGCGCGGAGGCCATGCTTGAGCGGCAAGACGCCCCGCTGCATCGCGCGCACCGTCGGATCGAGCCCCTCCTTCGCGCCGAGCGCGCCGAGCACGAGCGCCGCGCCTGCCGCCGTGGACGGCGAGGGCGAGCCCGACAGGACCGCGACGAGCTGCGGCGCCGCGCTCTTGCCCGCCGTGACGAGCGCGTCGCGGACCGGCGAACGCGGCGCCGAGGGGTCGTCCTTCGCGAGCGCGCCGATGAGCGCGCGCACCGCGCTCTCCGAGCCGATCCGGCCGAGGGCCCGCAGCGCCGCGGCGCGCACCTCCCCCGCGCCGGCGCTCCCCTGCCCCGGCCTCACGCCGGGCATGCTGGGCGCGAGGACCGTGTCGCTGCCGGCGTTCGCTTCGAGGAGCGGCGCGATCGCCGCCGTGGCCTCGTCCGAACGAAGCTTGCCGAGCGCGGTGACGGCCTCGACGCGCACGTCCTGCGAGCCGTCCTGCAGGGCGATCATGAGCGCGCTCGTGGCGCGTGCGTCGCCGAGCTCGCCGAGCGCGCGCGCCACGGCGCGGCGCACCTCCGGCACGGCGTCCTGCACCTTGCCGATCAGCGGGACGACGGCGCGCGCATCGACGAGCCTACCGAGCGCGCGCGCAACCTCGACGCGCACCTCGAACGTGCCGTCGTCGAGGTGCCCGAGCAGGGGCGAGACCGCGTCGGGCAAACCCGAGCTGCCCATGGCCGACGCCGCCGCAACGCGGACCTTCGAATCCGGATCGCCGAGCACGCGGCCGAGTGCCACGACGCTGCGATCCGTCGGCGAGGAGCGGATGACGTCACAGGCCGCGAGCCGGAGCCTCGCGTCGCCCTCGCCTAGCCAGCCGATGACGAGATCCCCGGCGCGCGACACACGCAGCGCGATGGCCGCCTCGGCCGCGGCGAGGCGCACCTCGATGTCCGGATCGCCGAGCGCGCGTTGCGCGAGCGGGACGCCGAGCTCCGCGGGGAGCTCGCCGATCCGCTGCGCCGCGGCGCGCCGCTCGGAGACGTCAGGCGAGGCGAGCGAGCGAGCGATGCGCTCGGGCACGTTGGGCCAGACGAACGCGTCGGCCGCTCCGCCCGAAACGAGCGAGAGCGAGACACCGAGCGAAAGGAGGCCGGCTCGGACGAGGCTACGCATGCGGATCGAGCGCGTGACCGAACGCACGACGCGCACCGTACCATGTTTTGTGGGCCGAGCCGGATCCTCGCGAAGCGCGAGGCTCAGGAAAGCGGAGGAGGTGGAGCACTGCTACGCGAGGCGATGGGACGCACGGTCTCCTGTTCACGTACGGGCGTACTCACGCTCGTGCTGACCGCGACCTGCGGCTCGGCGGCGGCCGTGCGCTCCTTGGGACGGACCTTCTCGGGTGGCGGCGCGGCCGCGCGCAGGTTGATGAGCTTGTTCAGGATGTCGAACCAGAACGGCGCGCCGAGCGCGATCGCGATCGCCGTGAAGAGCCATCCGCCGAAGCGACGCCCGAACCCGCCGAGCGTCGCCGGCACCGCGCGTCGATCACACGAGACCTCGGCCGTGGGTGTGCAGAAGAACCCGCGCCCCTCGGGCCAGCCCATCGGCAACGTGAGCTCGTCGAGGCCACGCTTGACCGCGACGACGCGCTTGCGCACGAGCTCCTCGGTCTTCTTCTCGTCGAGGAAAACCTCGGACGGCGTCGCGCTCGCGTTCGCCTTTTGCTCGGCGATGACCTCCGCGGCCGTCTTCACGACGGGCGACTCTGCCTTCACGCTCTCGGTCACCGCCGACGTCACGGACTCCCGCAGCACGGCGTCGCGGTTGAGGCTGTCGAGGACGAGGAACGTGTCGACGTTCAGCACGACGGCCGCGAACAGCCCCACGGCCGAGATCAGGATGTGCGCCGTGCGCTTGTACCAGCCGGAGACGCTATCCATCGCGCGATCGAACCAGGCGGCGATCTGGAGGTTTGCGTCTTCGAGCGTCTTGACGCTCGCGTCCGACACGAGCGCCGTGAGCGCGACGCGCGTGTCCTCCTCGAAGCCCTTGGCCTCGGCGAGGCGCTTCTTGAAGTCGTCGAGGCTCGCCGCGACCTTCTTCGTCGCGTCCTCACCTCCGCCCTCGACCTTCGGCCAGAGCCTGCGGAAGAAGCCCCGAATCGCGCGGAGCGGGACCGACAGCATGCCGCGAAGGAGGCCCATGCGCTCCGGCCTCCGCGATTGATCCGCGCCGTCCTTCCAGCCCGCGACCGCGTCGATGAGCGCGCGCGCGAAGAGATCCGACGGGATGTACGAGGGGTCGCTGTCGTCGTCCTTCGTCAAACCGTCGATGAGCGGATGCGCATACACCTTGTCCGTCAGCGTCCGGTCCTTGAGGAGCCGCTCGATGCCCTGACGCAGCGTGACGGAGCGCAGCGACAAGACGCCGGAGATCGCCTCGGTCACGGCCGATGCGATCACGCTGAGCAGCATGAAGACGAAGGAGATCCCGATCGCGACGTCGAGGATGGTCGATATGGTCACGGCTACCTCCTCGCCGGCGGGACGCCCTGCCGCGGGCCTCCCGGCGCCCCTGCCCCCACGCGCGTCGGGCGCCGAGCCGACACGCTCATGGTCCCAGAGGATCTCCCGCCACGCAATCGAGGCCTGGACAAAGAAAGCCCGGCCAGAAAGGTCGCCTTCGAATCGACAGCCTGTCGCTTGGCCAAGGACACGAAACTCGTGGTACGACGAGGCGTGGCCGACCATCGCGCCCGCCCCACCGTACGCCCCCAGAGGCTCGCGCTCGGCGTCCTCGCTCGCGCTCCGATCGCGGGCACCGCGAAGCCGCGCCTCTCCCCACCGCTCTCCCCCGAAGCCGCGGCCGAGCTCTCGTCGGCGCTCCTCGGCGACGCGCTGAACATGCTGGCCATCCTGCCGATGGCGTATCGCGCGGTGCTGAGCGTGTCGGACGAGGAGAGCTCCGCGCTGCAAAAGCTCGTGCCCGGACGATGGCAACATGTCGTCTCGGCCGGCGCGACGAGCGTCGAGAAGCGGCTCGGTCACGGGCTCGATCACCTCTTCACGACAGGCGCCGAGGCCGCGGCGATCGTCACGACAGACGCGCCCTTCATGCCGCTCGACGAGGTGTTCGAAGGCCTGCTCTGGCTCGCCGCCAAGCGAAAGCGCCTGCTGCTCGGGCCGACGGGGCCGGGCGGTCTTTACCTCATCGGCACGACGCAACCCGAGCCCGCGCTCTTCGACGGCGTCGACTGGACGTCGCCCGGCGTGCTCGAACGCGCGACGAAGCGCGCCGCGGCGCTCGGCCTGGAGACGCAGCTCTTGAAGCCGACCTACGAGATCGACACGCCCGCGGACCTCGAGCGTTTCGCCCGTGATCTCGCGAGCGGCACGGGAGGCCCCGGCATGAGCGCGCCCGCGTGCACCGCGTTCCTCTCGCGCGCGGGCCTCCGGCCCGTGAACCGCTGAGCGGGTTTTACTCGGCGTCCGCAGCCGCGGCGGGCTGATACCCCGCGGCCCACGTGCGGCTGACCGGCGCCACGCGATCGGACGGGCGCGGATACGTGTCGCGATCGAGCCCGTCGCCGAACATGCGCAGGAGCGCCTCGGCCTGCTCCAGCGCGGCCGGCGTGTCGACGTCGATCCACCGCGCGTCGCCCGCGTCGCACGCGAAGAACATCCCCTCGTCGGCGAGCGCGCGCACGCCCTCCGAGAGCGAGCAATCCCCCTTCGCCGCGTACACGCGATCGAGCGCTTCGACGAGCGAGGGGCCGATGCGGAACACGCCCGTGTCGAGCGCGTCGTAGGCCGCGATCTCCTTGCCGATGTCCACGATGCGCCCGCGCTCGACGCGCACCTTCGTGGCGTCGTCGAGGTCGAAGCAGCGCGGGATGTCGTAATCGACGGCGAGCGCGGCGGCGCGGCTCGGCAGATCGAGCGCGGCGAGCCGACGCACGATCGCCGGCGCGTACAGGTGATCCGCCATCGTGAGCAGCGTCCCCGGGACGACGTGCTCGCGCGCGGCGAGCAGCGACACGCCGTTCTTGCGCTCGTACTGCGTGTTGCTCACGAACGAGATCGACAGGCCGAGGGAGCTCTCCGCGAGCGCGCGGCGGATGAGCTCTTCCTTGTAGCCCGTGACCACCACCACTTCGCGGATCCCCTCGGCGCGCAGCGTGCGGAGGATGCGAACCAGAAGCGGAACCCCGGCGACCGGCTTGAGGGGCTTGGGTGCGATCTCGCCACTCACGAGGCGAGAGCCGGTTCCTGCCGCGAGCACGATCGCCCGCTCCATCGTTCGTTTTTCAAGCATGGAAGGTGCGGTGCCCAATCCGAAGGCGCCCCTCGTAGCACGCCTTCTACGTGCAAAACAATTCCCTTCGGTCCGCTTTGAAAAAGCGGTGTTCCGGCGCCTCACAGTGTTGCAAAAGCGCAACACCCGCCCGACTTCGACACGCGGAGCCGAGCGCCATCGCCACGCGCATCCGACCGGGATCGGTGTGCGAGGCGAGGGAGATGCATCTCCATTCGAAGCAAGCGTGAGGCCAGCGGCGCCGCTACCGTGCGTTCGCACCTCGCGCGCGTGACTCCAGAAAATCGCGCTGAAACTTCGCAGGAACCGCGTGCGCGAGCGCGCACGCGAGCGAGGTCGGGCGTGCGCATGGAGCGACAGCGCGACGTCGTTGCCAGACCCCGCGGCGAACGTTCGCGTCATCGCGCGAGCGAGCGTCGTGAAGCGCGCGGCCGGCCGATCCGAGCCGCATGATCCCGCGTCCGTAACGTGACGCTCGACGCGTCCACCCCGTTCGGGTCAGACCCCACGCGCCGTGGTCGTTCGTGACCTCGCAGGGATCGCGCAGACGCCGTGCACACGCCGCGCGGCACGTCATGCTCCGGGGGGTCGATGCTCGCAGGCGCCGCTTGAGTGTCATGCGACGTTGGCCTAGACATGCCCCCCCTGGGGCGATCGACGGGACACACGGAGGAGCGGGAGTGAAGCAGCCGAAAGAAATCACGAAGGCAGAGGGCAAGCTCGGCGTGCTCCTGCCCGGGCTCGGTGCGGTGGCGACGACGACGATCGCCGGCGTGATGCTGGCCCGCAAGAACCAGGCGTTGCCGATCGGGTCGCTGACGCAGCTCGGGACGATCCGGCTCGGCAAGCGCACGGACAACCGCTCGCCGCTCATCCGCGACTTCTTGCCGCTCGCGTCGCTCGATCAGCTCGAGTTCGGCGGCTGGGACCTCTTCCCCGACACGGCGTACGAGTCGGCGAAGCACGCCGAGGTCCTCGAGCAGCGCCACCTCGATCTGGTGCGCGACGAGCTCTCGCAGGTCACGCCGATGAAGGCGGTCTTCTACCCGGAGTACGTGAAGCGCCTGCACGGCCCGCACGTCAAGACGGGCGCGACGAAGGCCGACATGGTCGAGCAGGTGCGCGACGACATCCGCACGTTCTTGAAGACCAAGGGCTGCTCGCGCG
The DNA here is from genome assembly GCF_029946515.1 of Polyangium sp. 6x1. Classification (GTDB taxonomy): domain Bacteria; phylum Myxococcota_A; class Polyangia; order Polyangiales; family Polyangiaceae; genus Polyangium. The sequence continues at coordinate 98,310 of NZ_JARZHH010000013.1, read as the reverse complement.
CCGTCGCCGTGTGGTGTGGCTCGACCGAGGTCTACTTCCCGCCGGGCGACGTGCACGCCTCGATCGACGCCTTCGAGGCCGGCCTCGCGCGGAACGATCCGGGCATCTCGAACTCGCAGATCTACGCCTGGGCCTGCCTCAAGGAGCGCGTGCCCTACGCGAACGGCGCGCCGAACCTGACGGTCGACTTCCCCGCCGCGTGGGACCTCGCGAAGAAGCTCGAGGTGCCCATCGCCGGCAAGGACTTCAAGACCGGCCAGACGCTCATGAAGACCATCATCGCGCCCGGCCTCAAGGCGCGCATGCTCGGCCTCTCGGGCTGGTTCTCCACGAACATCCTCGGCAACCGCGACGGCGAGGTGCTCGACGACCCCGATAGTTTCAAGTCAAAGGAAGTCTCGAAGCTGGGCGTCCTCGAGTACATCCTCCAGCCGCACATGTACAAAGAGCTGTACGGCAAGCTCTACCACAAGGTCCGCATCGAGTTTTACCCGCCGCGCGGCGACGCGAAGGAGGGCTGGGACAACATCGATCTCTTCGGATGGCTCGGCTACCCGATGCAGATCAAGGTGAACTTCCTCTGCCGCGACTCGATCCTCGCCGCGCCCATCGTGCTCGACCTCGCGCTGCTCATGGACCTCGCCTCGCGCGCGGGCTTCTCGGGCACGCAGGAGTGGCTGAGCTTCTACTTCAAGAGCCCGATGACCGCGCCGACCCTCTACCCGGAGCACGACCTCTTCATCCAATCGATGAAGCTCAAGAACACGATGCGCTGGATGATGGGCGAGGACCTCATCACCCACCTCGGCAACGAGTACTACGACTGATCACGCGACGCCGGGGGCTCGCCCGAACGAGCCCCCGGCTCCTCCTTCGCGCCCACCAGGTAGATCAGCCCGAGCACCACGAACACGAGCCCCGCCGCGCGCTTCACCCAGATCGCCGGCACGTAGCGGCTCACGACCTCCCCGAGCAGCACAGCGACCGCGCTCGTCGCGACCAGCGCGAGCGCCGAGGCCGCGAAGACCACCCAGCGCGAGGATCCGCTGCCGGCCAGCGTGAGCGTCGCGATCTGCGTCTTGTCGCCCATCTCCGCGAGGAAAATGGCAGCGAACGTCGATGCGAAGAGCTTCCAGTCCATCCGGCGAGCGTGACGCGGCAAAGCGCCGCGAACAAGCTCGCCGCGCCCGCTACCCCCGCGGCGGCGCGTAAAAATCGACGATGCGGATCGGTTCGGTCAGACGAACCCGGACGCTGTGGCGATCACCCCGCACGTCGCCGCCGATCTGGAACGCCGTCGACGGGTCCATCTCGATCGTGATGTCGTCGACGAAGAAGTCGAACGTGTTCTCGAGGTTCTCGTACTCGCCGCGCCAGATCGTCTGGAAGTTCGACACGAAGGCCACGGGCGAGAGGTTCGTGACCCGCAACTGCATGCGGTCCGGTCGATCCTCGGCGTACGGGAACATGCGCAGGCCGAAGCCGTAATACGGGATCGTCGCGACGCACGCGAGCTTCGCCGGCCCCTCGTAGATCACGCCTCCCTTGCGGATCGGCGCGCCGAGGATCGAGCCCTTCTCGCCCACGCGCACGGCGTCGCTCCCCGTGTTGATCACGCGGCAGTGCGGCGTGCGGCGCACGAAGTAGCTCGGCAAGGTCTTCGTCGTCGCCGCGATCGCGTAGGACAAGATGCCCGGCGCGACGCGCTTCAGCGGGCCACGCGCGAGCAGGCCCTTCACCCGCGTGTAGTCCTTGAGCATCTCGGCATCGATGCCGAAACCGCAGAACGGCGAGAGCACGCCCTCGGCCTCGACGAGCCGGAGCCAGCGGCTCCCCGCGTCGGCGCGCAGGCGCGAGAGGTCCACCGCGAGCCCGCGGAACCCGCCCGAGCCTCGCTCACCCGCGCCGCTCGCGCCGAGCACCCACGCGAGCGAGTTGCCCGTCCCGAGCCGCAAGAGACCGAAGCGCGGGATCGGCGCGCTCCTCCGCTTTGCTTCGTTCACGACGGCCGTGACGACCGACGTGAACGTCCCGTCCCCGCCGCCGGTGAGGATCGTCCCGTAGCCGCGATCCACGAGCGTCCGCGCGATGCCCTCGCTCTCCTCGACGCTGCGCGACACGAAGAGATCGCCGCTGTCGAGGATCTGATCGAGCGTCTCGATCACCTCTGCCGTGACGCTCTTGGCGTTGCCGTTGACCACGACGGCGATGCGCGGCAAGGCCGGGCCGCCGGACCGGGCCGGCTCCGAGGGCGTCGCGGAGGCGGCCTCGGGATCCGTGCCGGGGGAGAGGGGCGCGTCAGTGCGAGAGGCCATGGGGCGCGGATCTAGCACGAAAACGGCCCTTTCCCCGCTCGCCCCCCCGGTCCTCGGGGCCCATCCTTTAGACCTGTCCGTCCGCCTGCCCGGACACAAATTGACCATACGTCCGAAGTTTCTGGACGGACTGGCTCAAATTTTGGTAAGGCGACGGGCGTATAGCCTTCACGTGCACTTGACAGCCGTCCGGCTCGAACCGTACGGCGCGCCCCAGTTCGCGTGGCGATACGCGTGGGACGGGGATTATCGCAGAAGCGGGACGCAGCGACATGGCGAAATCGACAAAGACGAAGAGCTCGGAGAAACGCTCCGCGAAGAAACATTCGAGCTCGCGCGCGAGCGGCGACGCCCCGAAGTCCGGGACGAAGGCCCGGGAGAAGGACGACGACGCCAAGGGCTCGAAGCGCAAGCTCGGTTTGCGAGGGGCCGCGCCGTGGGCCGCTCGCCACGCGGCCAAACACGCCGCCGAGGCGCGGGCCCGGGCCGCCGAGCCTGCCCCGCCGGGCAGCGCGCGCGCCACGATCCGCGTGCCGGAAGGTGCCGACGCGATCAAGGCGAAGATCGCCGAGCTCCACAACCAGACCACGAAGATCCGCACCCTGCGCAAGCGCATGGAGAAGGGCTTCTTCGACATCGGCCTGGTCCTCGCCGAGATCCAGGAGCAACAGCTCTTCCAGGCGAAGGGCTACGGCTCGTTCGAGGCCTTCCTCGAGCGCGAGATCGACTTCGGCAAGCAGACCTCGCTGAAGCTCGTGAAGCTCTCGAAGGTCTTCCAGCGCGAGGCCGCCCTCGACCACGGGATGGACCGCTGCATGATGGCCCTCGCCGCGCTCGACGGCGAAGCCGCGCCGAAGGCCGCGCCCTCGACGCCGGGCCCCATGGCCCCGCTCCCGCTGCCCCTGAAGCCCCCGATGCGCGCCGCCGGCGGCTGAGTCGAAGCGGGCCGGCCCTCGCCGGCCCTCGGTTCGAAACCACGACGTCCCCCTCCCCGGAGCACACCGGGAAGGGGGACGTTTTGCTTTCAGGTTCGGCCGGGCAGACTCAGGGCGTCGAGCCGGCGCGCTCCAGCGCGATCTTCCGGCGCGCCGCGAGCGGGTGCTCCGACAGGCTCCGGTGCCGATCGAGGCCGATCACCTCCAGCGTGCGCCCGCTCCGCTCGTACTCGCCCTGCAGCTCGTGGAGCTTCTCCATCACGGTGTGGTCCACGAGGCGGGCATGGTCGAAGTCGACGACCACGTGCTTCGCGTCGTGCTTCGCGAGCCTCCCCTTGATCGAGAGGTAGTTGCTGAACACCGCGGCGTGCCGGATCCGCAGCACGACGCGATCCCCGAGCGAACGCTCCTCGATGTCGGGCCGGAACAGGCTCGTGATGGGCGCCCCGTTCACGACGTGAATGACCATCTTGATCACGATGCCAGCCGCCACGCCGACGAGCAGGTCGGTCGCGATCGTCACGACGGTCGTCGCCACGAACACGAGGAGCTGCTCGCGGCCGATGCGGAACGTCTTGACGAACTCGTGGGGCGACGCGAGGCGCGTGCCCGTGAAGATCAGCATCGCCGCGAGCGCGGCCAGCGGGATGCGGTGGATGAGGCCGGGCAAGAAGGCCACGAAGAGCAGCAGGAACAGCCCGTGGAAGAAGTTCGACAGGCGTGAGCGCGCGCCGTAACCGATGTTCGCCGAGCTGCGCACGATCTCCGAGATCATGGGCAGGCCGCCGATGAGGCCTGCGATCAGGTTGCCGACGCCCGTCGCCAGGAGGTCCTTGTCGAGGTCGGAGCGGCGCTTCTCCGGATCCAGCGCGTCGACGGCCTTTGCGCTGAGCAAGCTCTCGATGCTGCCGACGAGCGCGAACATCACGATGTACTTGAGCGAGGGCCCCGAGAGGACCGCGCTGAAATCCGGCGTCGTCACCGCCGCAAGCACGTTTCCCGGGAGGTTCACCAGGAAGTTCGGCCCGATCTTGTAGTCGTGGTGGTTGATCGAGAACGTGTACGTGTGCTCGTGCTCGAGGTCGAACAGGTACGCGAGCGGCACCGAGATCGCGAGGACGAAGAGCGGCGCGGGGATCTTCTTCAGGAACGCGAACCGCTTCGCGAGCACGGGGAACGCGAACAGGATCGCGAGGCTCACGCCGCCGATGATCGCGATCTCCGGGTTCAGGCGCCCGAGGCTGCGCGGGATCTCGAGCAGCAGGTGGACCGGCTCCTTCGCGTCGGGCGACACGCCGAGCGCCACGTGGATCTGCTTCGAGCAGATGATGATGCCGATCGCCGCGAGCATCCCGTGCACCACGGACGACGGGAAGAAATCGCCGAGCGCCCCGGCGCGCGCGAGGGCAAACCCGATCTGGAGGACGGCCGCGACCACGATGGTCGCGAGCGCGCGGCGATACCCGACGGAGCCATTTCCGTTCCCGAGCTCCGTCACCGCGCCGAGGGCGATGACGATGAGCCCCGCGGCCGGCCCCTTGATGGTGAGCGCTGCGCTGCCTATCCATGTAGCAACCACGCCGCCGATGACGGCCGTGATGATGCCCGCCACGGGCGGAAAACCACTCGCCATGGCGATGCCGAGGCAAAGCGGTAACGCGATCAAAAAAACGAGAAATCCGGAAACGAGGTCGTTCCGGATGGAAGGCGCGCCCGTGGGCACACCGGCGCTCTGGTCCGGCTTGTCCATAAAACCCTCTGCGGATCGGTCACGGACGTCGGAATTCCGTTCCCCACGACGTCGGTCGTGCGATCCGATCCGCAAGACGGATCGAGCCCACGAACAGGTTCCCGGGAACCAACGCGCCACTCGTCCCGTCTCAGGGATACAAGCCGCAAGTAGCACCCGCGGGGACGTTTCGTTCCTGCGGTGAGCACCTATTTATGCCGAGCCTTCTCCTGACGATTTTCCCGCCCTTGCTCGGCGCGATCCTCGTCATTCTGCTCCCGCCCGGGAACGTCCGGTTGATCAAAGGCGTGGCTCTCTTCCACGCGGCGCTCGCATTCATCGCGTCGTGGAGCCTCGTCCCATCGTTCGACCGTGGCACCGCCGCGCTGCAGTTCGTCGCGCCATTCCCGTGGTCCCCGGATGCCGACGGAGCCGCCGCGCTGGGCGTCGATGGAATCTCCTTTCCGATGGTGCTCCTGACGACGCTCGTGATGCTCGTCGCGCTCGTCGCCTCGCTTCACGGCGCGCACCGGGTGAAGGGATATTTCGCCTGGTTCTTGCTCCTCGAATTCGCGGTCCTGGGCGTCTTCACGTCGCTCTCGTGGTCGCTCTTTTACGTCTTCTGGGAGCTCACCCTCGTCCCGTTGTTTTTCCTGGTCAGCGTGTGGGGCGGGAAAAACCGCTCGGCCGCGAGCATGAGCTTCTTCCTGTACACGCTCGCCGGCTCCGTCCTCATGCTGGTCGCGATCCTCGCGCTGCACCTCTCGGTGCCGCAGCACGGCTTCGGGATGGTCGAGATGCAGAACGCGAGCGCCGGGCTCGGCCGGGCGACGCAGGTCCTGCTCTTCCTCGGCCTCTTCGCGGGCCTCGCGGTGAAGATCCCCGTCTTCCCGCTGCACGGCTGGCTCCCGCTCGCCTACGTCGAATCCGAGCCGCCCGTCAGCATGGTCTTTTCGGCCGTGCTCGCGAAGATGGGCGCGTATGGCCTGCTCCGCCTCACGGCGCTCTTGCCCGCCGGCGCGGAGTCGCTCGTGCCGCTCCTCTTCTTGCTCGGCCTCGTCAATATCGTCTACGGCGCGCTCCTCGCGTTCCGCCAGCCCGACCTCAAGACCATGGTGGCCTATGGCTCGATGAGCCACATGGGCTTCGTCTTGATCGGCGTCTCCTCGCTGAACGGGGCCGGGCTCACGGGCGCCACGATGCAGATGTGCACGCACGGCGTCTCCAGCGCCGCGCTCTTCCTCCTCGTCGGCGCGCTCGAGCGCCGCACGAAGACCCGCGACCTGCGCCATTACGGCGGCCTCGCGAGCGTCACGCCGCGGTTCTTCGTGGCGCTCTCCCTCGCGCTCCTCGGGTCGATGGGTTTGCCCGGGCTCGCCGGGTTCGTCAGCGAATTGTCCACGCTCGTCGGCACGTTCCAGCGATACGACTATTTTGCTGGAATCGCGACCGTCGGCGTCCTCATCACGGCCGGATATTCGATGCGCGCCATCGGCCGCCTCTTCTTCGGCCCCTTGAATCCCCGCTGGAAACACCTCCGGGACCTCGAACCGCGGGAGCTCCTCGCCGCCGCGCCGCTCGGGGTGCTCATCGTCGCGCTCGGCGTCGCCCCGCGCGCCGCCCTCGACCTCTTCGCCGCCACGGTCTCGCACATGGCGACGCTCTTCCACGGATAAGCCTCGTATGCGCGTACAGCTCTCCGCCGTCCCGCGCGGCATCTCCGTCGAATCGAGGAAACACCTCGAGCACGAGATCCACCACATCGCCCATGTCCTGCCCGGACAGGGGCCGATCGATACGTTCATCCACCACAACACGCTCCACGGCTTCCAGCACCTCCATTTCGAGGAGGCCGTCCTGGAGGCGCGCCGCGTGCTCGGCGGGCGCGGATACCTGCCGCTCGCCGAGTACCGGCGGCTCTACTCCATCGGCCGGATCACCGACGAGGACCTCGAACGCGCGCGCCGCGCGAGGAATGACGCCGCCGAGCCCGAGCCGCTCCTCCGCATCGGTGATCGGACGGTCACCACGCGCGACGTCGAGCGCCTCGCCTTGCTGCACGGCCTCGACCCGCTCGAGCCCGGCGAGGGCGCCGAAGCGCGCTTCGGGCCGAACGTGTTTTCCGTGCTCCGGCCCGAGCTCTCCGCGGAGGCCCGCGAGCGCCTGCTCGCCGCGGCGAAACACGAATTCGAGGCCTCGCTCGCGCGCGTCGGCCGCGATTTCACGGTGGCCGATCTGCTCGCGGAGCTCTTCGCCACGCCCGTCCCCGCGGCCGTGCTCGAAGAGGCTTGCCTCGACGGGCCGACGAGCGGGAGCGCCGATCCCGGCGCCGTCACGCGCGCATTCGACGCGCTCGGGATCCCCGAGGAGGCGCGGGCCGGCTACCTCGACCTCGTCCGCGACAAACTCGCCGCGGGCCCCGCGAAAGACCGCCCCGAGCGCTGGCTCGAAGCCGAGGTGCGCAAGGTGCGCCGCGTCCTCCTCGCCCATTTCGGCGTGGAGGGCACGCTCCCCGCGATCGCCGAGCGAATGCGGCGGGATCCCGAGGGCCTCGCCGTCCTCTCCTTGCTCCGCGCGAGCCTCCAGAGCTTTGGTTTGTCCGATCCATTCTCGCCGATCCACGCCGAGAACCTCACGCCCGAGGAGCCCGTGGGCGCGCGGATCGAGGCGCTCTTCGAGCGCATCGAGCACCTCGAAGCCTGGGGCGGCCCGGCCATTCCGCTTACCGCCGAGCTCGCCGCGCGGGTCCGGGACACCGTCCGCGCGCACCTCGAAGAGCGCGACGGCGCGCTCGGGCCGCATGCCGGCGCGGCGACCAGCGAAATCGCGCGCCTCTGCCTCACCGTCGTCCACGACCTCGGCCCCGATCAGCTGCGCCGGCGTGGGTTCGAGGCGCTCCGTGCGCTCGAATCCGCGTTCGGCGGCCCGCCGTCGAGCGAGAGCCTGATCGCCGAGCTCACCGCGCGGGATCCTCGCCAGCAGATGATGGAGCACGCCGCGCGAAGGTGGGAGGAGCACATCGGCAAGGTCGGCCCCGAGACGTGCCACCGCGATTTGCTCCTCGCGCTCACGGGCGAGGACATCCACGAGAAGATTCACCCGCAGATCATGCGCGTGACCATGGCCTTCCTCGACGAGGGCCTCGCGGCCTGGCACGTCGCGGGCCGCTCGCTCGGCTTTTACGACGCGTTCCGCAAAATGGCCGAGCACGACCGATTCTTCGAGCTCGAAGATTTGCCCGGCGCCCGCGACGCGCTTCGGGAGCTCCCGCCGCTCGCCGTCGACGCGATCCTCCAGAGCCTCGAGCGCCTCGGCGTGCCCGAGCCGCACTGGGGGCCCTATCTTCGCCGCATCTGCGTGGGTTTGCCCGGGCTCGGGGGCATGGTGCACTGGCGCGAGACGCACCCGAATTACCCCGCGCAACGGGCGCACCCGATCGATTTGCTCCAGTTCCTCGCGGTGCGCCTCTTCTACGAGGTGCTCTTCGTGCGGCGCGCCTCCTTGCGCGCCTTCGGGCACGACGGCGACATCGACGCCTTCCGCCATTACTTCTCGCACCACCTGCCGGAGCTGCTCGTCCGGCATGCGCTCTTCCTCGGCGAGCTGCCCGATTTCCTCGCCGAGCGCGCGCGCGCCTTGTTCGAGGCGCGACCCGCGGGCGCCGCGGCCGGCGACGACGGGGCCCTCCTTCGCCTCGCCGACATGGTCTTCGATCTGAAGCAGAGCGCCGAGCACGTGAATGGCGGACGCTCCGCGCGGCGCCACGCGTTCCGCCTCTTCTTGCTCGCGCAGCACCTCGGCGTCTCCCCGGGCGAGCTCCGCGCGACCTCGCTCGAAGGCGTCACGCGCCTGCTCGCGACGCTCGACGCGTGCGACCCCGACACCCTCACGCCGCTCTGGCACAACGCCTACGAGATCCATTACCGCGACGCCGTGCTCGAGGCGCTCACCGAGAACGTCCGTCAGCGCAAGCCGTACGTGGGCCGGCGCGAGGCGCAGATCGTCTGCTGCTTCGACGATCGCGAGGAAGCCATCCGCCGGCACATCGAGGAGCTCCGGCCCTCGTACCAGACCTTCGGCGCCGCGGGCTTCTTCGGCGTGCCGATCGCGTACGAGGGGCTCGGCGCGCGCGAGGCCGTGCCGCTGTGCCCGATCGTCGCGACGCCCGCGGCGCAGCTCTGCGAGGTCCCGCGCCCCGAGGCGCTGCACGCGTGGGCGTCGCGCTCGCTCCGCACGCGCGCCCTCGCCGCGCTCCGCGACGTCATCCGCGAGGTCACCCGCAATCCCGTCTCGTCCTATTTCGTCATCGACATCCTCGGGTTCTTCTCGCTCTTCCCCGTCTTCGGCCGGCTGCTCTTCCCGCGCGCGTTCGATCGCATGTCGCGCCGCATGAAGGACGCCGCGCTGCCCGCCGTCGAGACCGAAGTGCCGCTCGATCGCGAGCGCGAAAAAGGTTCGGAGCCGAAACAAGGCGAGCTCCAGAAGACCCATTTCACCTTCGCCGAACAGGCGGATCGTGTGGCGTCGCTCCTCCGGATCATCGGCCTCGTCCGCGACTTCGCGCCGCTCGTCCTGCTCTCGGGGCACGGCTCCGAGAGCCGCAACAACCCTCACCTCTCCGCGTACGACTGCGGCGCCTGCGGCGGCAACCATGGCGGCCCGAACGCCCGCGTGGTCGCGCGCATGGCGAACGCCCCCGAGGTCCGCGCGATCCTGCGCGAGCGGGGCATCGACATCCCGGACGACACCTGGTTCCTCGGCTCCGAGCACAACACCGCGACAGACGAGATCACCTATTTCGACCTCGTCGACGTCCCCGACGACTTCCACGCGGCTGTGGGCAGGCTCCGCGGCGTGCTCCAGAAGGCCCGGGAACGCTCGGCGCACGAGCGGTGCCGCAAGTTCGAATCGGCCCCGAAAAACCCCACGCCGGCGCGCGCGCTCCGGCACGTGATCGGCCGCGCCGCGGACCTCTCGCAGGCGCGGCCCGAGCTCGGCCACGCGACGGTCGCGTTCGGCATCGTCGGACCTCGATCGATCTCGCAGGGCGTGTTCCTCGACCGCCGATGTTTTTTGATCTCGTACGATCCGTCCATCGACCCCGAGGGCACGATCCTCGAAGGCATCTTGCTCGCCGCCGGCCCCGTCGGCGCGGGCATCAACCTCGAGTACTACTTCTCCACGGTCGACAACACGACGTACGGCTGCGGGACGAAGGTCCCCCACAACGTCGCGGGGCTCATCGGCGTGATGGAGGGCGCCTCGGGCGATCTGCGCACGGGTTTGCCCCGGCAGATGATCGAGATCCACGAGCCGATGCGGCTCCAGTTGCTCGTCGTGGCGAAGACCGAGATCCTCGCCAGGATCTACGAAAAGCAGCCGGCCATCCGCGAGCTCGTGGGCAACGCGTGGGTCCACCTCGTCGCGATGGATCCGGAGACGGCCGAATGCATGTCGTTCCAGCCTGGAAAGGGCTTCGTCCCATGGGAGCCGCAGGGCTTCCCCATGAAGACGGTGAAGAGCTCTGCGGCCTGGTATTCGGGCACGCTCGATTTCCTCCCCCCGGCGTTCATTCGCCCGGACGAACGCCCCGCGCGTGGACGGGTGGCCCATGCTTGAGCGCCTCGCCATTCTGATTCCGCTCCTGCCGCTCGTCGCGGCGATCCTCATCGGCCTCTTCGCGCTCGGCGGACGGCCGCTCCGCGAGCGCACGACGAGCCGGCTCGCCCTCGGCGCGACGCTCCTCTCCTTCCTCGGCGCCGGCGCGCTCCTCGCGCGCTCCACGCTCGGCGCCGCGCCCACGACGATCTTCGTCGCGCCCTGGATCGAGACCAGCGCTTATCGCGCGCCGCTCGAGCTCCTGCTCGATCCGCTCTCGGCTTCGCTCGCGCTGCTCGTCACGGGCTTCGGCGCGCTCGTCCTCAAGTTCTCGACGAATTACATGCACCGCGAGGCCGGCTTCCCCCGGTTCTTCGCGGTGATGAGCTTTTTCCTCGCCGCGATGCTCCTGCTCGTGCTCGGCGGCAACCTCGTGATGACGTTCGTCGGCTGGGAGGGCGCGGGCCTCGCGTCGTACCTGCTCATCGGTTATCATTACGATCGCAAAGCACCGGCCCGCGCCGCGACGTACGGGTTCGTGACGAACCGCATCGGCGACGCGGCGTTCGTCTGCGCGATCTTCATCGCCTGGCACGAGCTCGGCACGGTGAGTTATTCGTCCCTGTTCCGCGTCGCGGAGACGGCGAACCACGGGGCGCTCTCGGCGCTCGGGTTCTGCCTGCTCGTCGCGGCGGCCGCGAAATCCGCGCAGCTCCCGTTCTCGCCGTGGATCTCCCGCGCCATGGAGGGCCCGACGCCTTCGAGCGCGCTCTTTTACGGCTCCGTCATGGTCACCGCGGGCCTCTTCCTTGTGCTGCGCATGACCCCCGTGCTCGTGCACGCGCCCGACGTGCTCCGCGCCATGGCCGCGATGGGCGCGGCGACCGCGCTTTATGGCGGGCTCGTGAGCCTCGTGCAGACGGACGCGAAGAGCGGCCTCATCTTCTCCACGGTGAGCCAGCTCGGGCTCATGTTCCTCGCGGTCGGGCTCGGGGCCCGCGGCATTGCGCTGTTTCACCTCTTCGCGCACGCGCTCCTCCGCGGCGCGCAGTTCCTCACGGCGCCGAGCACCCTGCTCCTCGTCACGCGCGACGAGCCGTCCCGCGAAGAGCGCCCCGTCGCGGGCGAGGTCGAGCCGGCCTTCTGGCTCTTGCTCGCAGGCCTGCTCGGCGTCCTCGCCTTGCCCTTCCTCGCCGAGATCTGGGCCGGCCCGGAGGCGCCCCTCTCCCCGGGCGCCTTCCTCTCCGCGGCGGGCGCTGGCATGGCGCTCTTCTGCGGCGGCCATTATCTCCTCCGGTTCGCGCAGCGGAGCCTCGCGAATGCCGGAAGCGGCGCGGAGTGGAAGACCGTCGCCTCGTTCGTCGACTTCGGCCCGGCGTGGATCGCGCCCGCGGTCGTCGGCGCCGTCAGCCTCTCGCTCGGCCTCGCGCCTGGCGGACGGCCGCACGGGCTCTTCCACCTCATCCTCGATCCCTTGCTGAAGCGCGGGGGCCTCGGGCGCGCCGCGCATCCGTTCTGGGCCTTCGGCCTCATGCTCCTGCTCGGGTGCCTGCTCGTCGCGGGCTGGGCGACGGCGCTTTATTTCCACCGCGCCGCGCCCGAGCGGCCCGGCATTTTGCCGACGCGCCTGCGGGGCCTCTACGTCACGGCGCTCGCCCGATTCTGGCTCGAACCGCTTTACGAGCGATTCCTCCTCGCGCCCATTCTCCGCCTCGGCCGCGCGCTCGACCGCCTCGATGCCTCGCTCCTCGATCGTGCCTTCGGCCGCCCGCTCTCGCCCGAGGACGCGCCCGCGCCGCTCGCGACCTTCCAGGAAAAGGTCCTCGCCGGCGAGATCGACGACGCCGATCCTTTCGCGGCCGTACGCGCGGCGCTCGAGCGCCAGACCACGAGCGGCGCCGCGATCGAGCACGGGGAAGAGCCGCCGCCCGCGCCCGGCGCCGAGGACGATTTCGCGCGGAGCCGGGGCATCCCGGGCCGGACCGTCCAGTACGCGTCGTCGCTCGCGAACCTCATCGAGAAGCACATCGTCCGGCGCGCGATCGGCCGCGGCATCCCGATCACCGGCGACCTCCTCGGGCGCACCCTCGATCACGTCGAGGCGCTGCTCGAGAGGCCCGTCGTCGTCGGGGCGCTCGTCGTCCTCTCGCTGTTCGTCGTCGTCCGCTGGGCCGTTTGACCATGAACGAGATTCCCTATTCCTCGGCCTTGCCGTTTCCGATCCTGAGCGCGCTCATCCTCGTGCCGCTCCTCGCCGCGGCGTTCGTCCGTTCCCTGAAAAACGCGCGCCACGTCTATTCGATTGGCCTTGCCGGCGCCGCGCTCGAGCTCGTCCTCGCCGTGCTCGTCGTCGCCCGGTTCGAGCGGCACACCTCCGCGCTCCAGCTCGTCGAGCGTGTCCCGCTCTTCGGACATTTCGCCTATCACGTCGGGGTCGACGGCATCAGCGTCCTCTTTTTGCCGCTGACGGCCGTGCTCGCGCTGCTCGTCATCCTCCACGCGCAGGTCGCGTCGAAGGAGCGGCCCGGCCATTACCTCGCCGCCATTTTTTCCCTCCAGGCGACGCTCATGGGGGCGTTCGTCGCGCTCGATCTCCTGCTCTTCTGGGCGTTCGCCGCGCTCGAGCTCGTGCCCGGCACGCTGCTCGTGCGGAGCTGGGGCACGGGACCCGGCCGGCACGCGGCGGCGCGCCGGTATGCGGCGCTCAATGCGATGGGCGTCGTGCTCGTCCTCGCCGGCGCGCTCGTCCTCGGCCGCGTCACCGGCGGTCGATTCTCCCTCGACGCCCTCTTCGACATGCCCGCGCCGGCGAAGGCGCAATCCCTCGCGTTCTGGCTCTTCGTCCTCGGCTTCGCCGTCCGCATCCCGCTCTTCCCTTTCCACGGCTGGCTGCCGCCCGTCATGGCCGAGGGCCCGGTCGTCGGCGTGAGCGTCTTCCTCGTCGGCGCCAAGCTCGGCGTGTATGGCCTTTTGCGCTTCGTGGTCCCGCTCCTCCCCCTCGCCGCGCACCGCCACGCTTCCATTCTGGCGATCCTCGGCGTCGTCGGGATGCTGTACGGCGCCCTGCTCGCGCTCGTCCAGACAAACCTGCGCCGGCTCGTCGCGTTCGCCTGCCTCGCGCACACGGGCGCTGTGCTCGTGGGGCTCGCGGCGCTCAACGTGGAGGGGCTCTCGGGCGCGCTGCTCGTCACGCTGAACGTCGGCCTCAGCGCGGCCGGGCTTTATTTCGTCGCGGGCTTCTTGCATCGCCGCCTCGGCTCGACGGAGATCGATCGCGCCGCGCGCCTCTCGCATCGCGCGCCGCTCTTGTCGTTCACGTTCCTGCTCGTCGGCCTCTCCACGATCGGAATGCCGGGGACGAGCGGATTCGAGGCCGAGCACCTCGTCGTCGTGGGCGCGCTCGGCGCGCGGCACGGCATCATGGCGATCGCGGTTGGCCTCGGCAGCTTGCTCGGCGCCGCCTATCTCTTGCGGTATTTCCAGCGCGCCTTCCTCGCGCCCGCCGCGGCCGCGCCGGGCTCTGCGGCGACCGAGGTGAAATCGACGCGCGGCAAGAGCGTACGTGACCTCGGCCCGCGCGAGCTCGTCATTGCCGGCGCGGTCGGCGCGATCATCGTGGGCCTCGGGCTCTTTTCTCACCCCTTGCTCGAGGTCGTGGACGGCTCGGTCCGCGCCATGTCCACGCGGCTCGAGCACGCCAAACCGCACACGTCCCTCGTGATGCACGGGGAGGGCGCCCCGTGACGGGGCGCTCGGGAGACGCGTTCGTCGTGCAAATTCGCGAGATTTTCGCCGCAGATCAGGTCGGTTTTCCCGTCCTCTCCACGCTGATTTTCCTCCCCCTCGCCTGGGCAGTGCTCGTCCTCGCGATCGGCGACGAGAAACGCGCGCGGTGGACGGCGCTCACCGGCGCGCTGCTCGAGCTCTTCCTCTCGCTCTTCGTGCTCGCGCGGTTCTCGCCCGGGACGCCCGACGTGCAATTCGCCGAGCGGCGCTCGTGGATACCCACGCTCGGCGCGAGTTATCACCTCGGCGTCGACGGCATGAGCGTGCTCTTCTTGCCCGTCGCCTCGATGCTCGCGGTGCTCGTCCTCGTCGCCTCGTGGCACGACGTGAAGACCCGCGCCCGGGGTTTTTGCGCCTCGGTCCTCGCGCTCTCGGCGATCATGGTGGGCATCTACTCGTCCCTCGATCTCGTCCTCTTTTTCGTGTTCTGGGAGGCGTCGCTCGTCCCCATTTATTTCCTCGTGAGCCTCTGGGGCGTCGGCCCCGAGCGCCGGTATGCGGCGACGAAATTCGTGCTCACGATGCTCGCCGCCTCCGGGCCGCTCCTGCTCGGCATCGTCCTGCTCGCGGTCGCGGGCCGGCAAAGCCCGGCCGATCCGTACACGTTCGACTGGCTCGTCCTCCGCGCGAGGCCGGTCCCGTCCGCGATCGGGCCGATCGTCTTCTTCACGATGCTGACCGGCTTCGCCGTGAAGGGCCCCTTCGTCCCGCTGCACACCTGGATGCCCACGATGCTGCGCGAGTGCCCCGTGGGAATCGGCGTCATCTTGACCGGGCTCAAGCTCGGCAGCTACGGCGTGCTCCGCTTTCTCGTGCCGCTTCTCCCCGAGGCCACGGCGCGTTATGCATGGCTGCTCGGCGCCGTCGGCGTGACGGGCATCGTCTACGGCGCGCTCGTCGCGCTCGTCCAGCCAAACCTGCGGCGCATGCTCTCGTTCGCGTGCCTGAGCCACGTGGGCCTCGTCTTGCTCGGCATCTCGTCGGGCACGGCGGAGGGCCTCTCAGGCGCGGTGCTCGCGATGTTGAACCTGGGTTTGTCCGCGACCGGCCTGTTCTTCCTGACCGGTTTCCTGCAGAGCCGCGTGGGTTCGTCCGAGGTCTCGGCGCTCGGCGGCGTCGCGCAGAAAGCGCCGCGCGCGGCCGTGATGTTCCTCCTCCTCAGCCTCGCCGGCATCGGCGTCCCCGGCACGAGCGGCTTCCCCGGCGAGCACCTCGTCCTGTTCTCCGCGTACGAGACGAGCCTCCCGCTGCTCGGATTCGCGCTCCTCGGCACGATCCTCGGCGCGGCGTACGTCCTGCGGGTCTTCGAGCAGGTCTTTCTCGGCCCCGTGACGCGCCCGCGCGTCGCCTCGATGAAGGATCTCCGGCCGCTCGAATGGGGCGTCGTCGGATGCCTTTCCATTCTCGTGCTCGTGGTCGGCCTGTATCCGCGGCCTTTGCTCGCGATCGTCGGCCCGAGCGCCGAGGCCCTCGCGCGCCCCGTCCCCAGCACCGTCGTCGCCGGGCGCCCGTGATCTCGCGCCCCGACGCGCTCGCCCGGGAACCCAGGCCGAGCTCGTTCCGTCCCACTCCGGACATGCGCGCCACCTCGGAATCAAGGGCGTTCTCCGCGGAAGGACCGATCTTCCAGCTTGCCGGAGTGGCCCCGCGTCTTGGCTACGCTAGAGTGGCCCCGTCGTCGCAGATGCTCGACGGGTTCACCATGGCTTCTCCACAATCCAGTCCCCTTGCGGAAAGCCGCGCGCAGTTCGAGGCGGCGGTTCGCCCGGTCCTGCCGCGACTCTATCGCTTTTGCCTCGCCCTCTCGGGTGACCGCGACCGGGCCGACGACCTCTTCCAGAACACGCTCATCAAGGCCTACGCGAACGCAGCCTCGTTCGAGGGCCGGAGCGATCTCGTGGTCTGGATCTGCGGCATCGCCCGGCACGAGCACCTGGAGGCGCGGCGCACCGAGGCGCGGCGGCGCGGGCTCTTCGAGCAATTCGTCGATGCCTGCGCTTCGGCGCTCGGGTTCGGGGCGGAGGACGAGCGAAAGAGCCCGGAGGCCCTCGTGATCCAGAACGAGCACGCGGGCCAGCTCCTCGCGTGCTTGCAGACGTTGCCGGAGGAATTCCGCACGGTGGTGGTCCTCTGCGACATCGAGGAGCTCGGATACGATCGGGTGGCCGAGATCCTCGGCGTCCCCAAGGGGACCGTGAAGAGCCGACATGCCCGCGGGCGGGCGCGTCTACGGCTGGCTTATGAAAAGCTCGTGGCGGCGAAGCCCGAAACGCCGGCGAGGGAGGAGGAGTCGACATGAATTCGAAAGACCTACCCCCGCTCCCCGAGAAGCTGGAGGAAGAGATCCGCGCGCTCCGCCAGGTGAAACCGCCGCAATCGCTCGTCGAGCGCGCGTTCGCCAGTTTGCCCGAGCGCTCGGCCTCCGAGCGTCGCACGAGCAAGGATATCCCGGACAAACCTCGCCCGGACGGAAGCTCGGCGTTCGTGCGGATCGCGCCCGCGATGGCGCTCGCGGCGGCGCTCGCGTATGGCATCTATGGGCATGTGCGCTCGGAGGGGCCCGAGGTCGTGCGGATCGAAGAGCGCGCGGTCGCGTTGCCGGAGGCGGGGCACGCCTGGACCGAGCTCCACTTGCAGACGCAGCACCACGACGATCAGCCGGCGCTCGTGAGCCTCGAAGTGCCGACGCACGTGCGCGTGGTGCTCCCGTCGGAGAGCGACACGAAGCTCGAACGGCAGTGTGTCGAGGACCGCTGCGTGCACAAGTTCACGCACCACAATGGCAGGGGCGTCCCCTTGCGTGTGGCTGTCGCGCACCCGGGCCGATACGAGATTCACGTCCGTCACGAATCGAAGAAAGCCGCCCTCCGTGAGCAATTCGTGCTGACGGCCAGCCGCGATTGAAGGCTTCCGGCGGCAGGGAACATCCCTCCGCCCCATCGATGGAAACCTAGCCCTCCGAGCCCCCGGGCGCCGCGCCCTACCGCGCAGCGCCTCCGGCTCGTCCTCCGCGCCGACCCGGGTTTGGCGGCGCGATCGTTCGTCCTGGTACGTCCGCGCTGCGGACCGCTGGAGGTATCGTGTCTCATCGCATTCGCGCGCTCGCGAGCGGACTCGCGTCGCTCGCCCTGGCCTCTTTCTTCGCGCTCCCCGCCGCCCACGCCGACGCGCCCGCCAAGAGCGACAAATTCGAATTCCACGCCTCGCTCGCCGACGGGCTCGGCTTCCGCACCGCGCAGGACAAATTCGTCCTCGACGCGGGCGTGCTCAGCCAGACGCGCTTCGATCTCGTGTCGAACAGCGACGGGCTCGCGACCGACGGATTCAACGTCGCCGTGGTACGCCCGTACATCCGGGCCCGCGCATTCCACGACCAGATCCGCTTCTTCGTGCAACCCGAGCTCGCAACGGCCACGCCGAAGCTGCTCGACCTCGAGATCGCGTGGCAGCCAATCCCGGAGATCGGCATCAAGGTGGGCCAGTTCTTGACGCCGTTCAGCCGGGCCTTCCTCACGCCGGTGCCCGTCCTCCAGTTCCCCGATTTTTCGCGCATGAACGAGCGATTCAGGGCATCGCGCGACACGGGCATGATGCTGTTCGGCTCGACCGGCAAGGGGCGCCTGGAGTATTTCGCGGGCGCATTCAACGGAAATGGCATCGACAAGGGCGGGAACGACGACACGTCCGTGATGGGCATCGGCCGCATCGCGGTAAACCCAGTCCGCGCCATGCCCTACGACGAGACGCCTTCCCTGCGTGGCGCCGTTCCCTTCGGCATCGCGATCGGCCTCAATGGCATCGCCGACCGCGCGCACCCGACGAAGCAGCAGACGGACCCCGCGACGGGCGCGCAGACGACCGTGGCCCTGCCAGCCGAGACACGCCTCACCGCGGGCGCCGACGTCTTCATCGCCTGGAATCGATTCACGTTCCTCGCCGAGGCCTACGCAAAGCAGGTGCAGCCGGACGAGGGCAAACGAATCCAGGGTTTCGGCGGTTACGCGCAGGCGGGGTATTTCGTGGTGCCGAAGCGCTTCGAGATCGCAGCGCGCGCGGGCGTGATGGATCCCGACACGTCGAAGCCAGACACCGAGCGCAGCGTCGAAGGGCTGCTCAACGGCTACGTCGTGGGCAACCACCTCAAAATGGGCCTGCGCTACATGTGGCTCCGCACCGACGCGAAGACAGCCGACGGCTACGCGGCCGGCACGAACCACAAGCTGACCTTCCAGGTGCAGCTCTGGATCTAGGTGGCGCCGCCGCGCCGGGGCGCTGCCCCGGACCCCGCGGGGGCTGTTCGCCCCTCGACCCGAACCAGGGCCAGCCCTGGACCTTTTGGGGAAGAACTGCGCGATGCGCAGTTCTTCCCACAGGCCGGTGGGACCGCGTCGCCAGTTGAGCCGTCAGCGCGGCTGTCTTGGTTGGCAGGGTCGGTTGCGGTCTTGACCTGGCCCGTTCGATGAACTGCGCATTGCGCAGTTCATCGACCACGAGTCCAGCGCTTGCGCTGGTCCGGGTCCAGCAACTGTTTTCGTTCTCGGTCTCAGCTGGCAGGGCCCTCCGACAGGGCGTCCGCCATCGCCCCGGAGACCGTGGCGCCGTGCTCGTCAGCGTCCAGGTTCTTCGACCCGCTCCGCGGGCGCACCGCGGCCTTGACGCTCGCTGTGCGCGGCGCCCGATGACCCGTTCAGCGATGGCGGACGGCAACTCGCGTTAGGTCGGAGCTGCCACCTCGTTCGACTTCCAGCGACACCCTGACCGTAACATCGCGTTCAGCATCGTCAGCAGCTTGCGCATACACGCCACCAGCGCGACTTTCTTCGCTTTTCCCACGCTCAGCAGCCGCTGGTAGAAGCCTCGGATCGTGTCGTTGCGTTTCGTCGCGACCAGCGTGGCCATGTACAGCGCTGCGCGCATCGACGCGCGTCCGCCCCAGATGCTGCGTTTGCCTTGCATCTTGCCGCTATCGCGGTTGAGCGGCGCTACCCCGACCAGCGCTGCGATCTGCTTGCGGTTCAGCGTCCCGAGCTCGGGCAGCGACACCAGCACCATCGACGACACCACCGGACCGACTCCGGGCACCGACTGAAGCAGCTCGTCTTTTTCACGCCACATCGGGCTGTTGCGCACGCTCTTGGTGATGTCCTTGTCCAGGTCCTTCACCTGCTTGCGCAGCCACTCGATGTGTTGCTCCAGGCTCTTGCGCATCGAGCTGACGCGGCATCCGCTGAGCCGGCATTTCTCGGCCACGAGCATCTCGAGCAGCTGGCGACGACGCATCACCAACGCCTCCAGCTCCCGCGTCTGCGCATCGGGTAACGGCCGCGGTTCCGGGCGCACGGCCTCGCCGAAGTGCGCCAGCACCGCCGCGTCGATCGCATCGGTCTTCGCCAGCTTGCCCAGCGCCTTCGCAAAATCTCGCGGCTGGCGAGGATTCACGATCGCAACAGCCACCCCCGCCGCTGCGAGGTCCGCTGCCACGGCCGTTTCCAGGCCTCCCGTCGCTTCCATCACGACCAGCGTCGGCCGCGCCTGTTGCACGAACCCGACGAGCGTATGCAGCTCGTCCGCTGCAAAACGACGCGCGGTTCCCGTCGGTCGAACCGCGACGTCCAGGTGATCCTTGGCAACGTCAATGCCTACAAAACACGCTTGTTCTTGTTGCTCCATGGTGCCTCGTGGATCCAAAGGCAGCCTCCGGCGTGTCCCATCCTTGCTGATGCGAGCTAGAGCTCAGACAACTGTTCGGGCTTACCGCCGGAGGACGAGAGCGCGGCGACCCATGCTGGACCACGGGCTCGAAGACCCAAGGGGCCACGGTCTACCGCGCCCTCTGCCTCCAGACAGGCAAACCCTAGCGCAGTCTGAAGATACAAGGGGCGGATAGCCCCGGTGGGGCCTGGGGCAAAGCCCCAGCGAAGCGCCCCCGAATCGCTCACTCGAAGAAATTCGTATGAATATCCGCGTTCGCGCCGGCCGTCGTGCGGTTGTCGGTCCAGATCGTGAGCGCCCGGGCGCCGGCCGCGTTCGTCAGGACGAACGGATTGCGTGAATCGGCGGCGCCCACGGGCAAGGGGGCGCCTGCCGTGCCGACATCCATGCGCAGGTCGAGCGGCTGGAACGTCGCGCCGCCGTCGAAGGAGTGGTTTGCGAAGATGTCGCGCTGGCCGCTCCGCGCGTCTTCCCACGCGACGAACACGAGGCTCGCGCCGCCGAGCGCGACGCGCGGGCGGGTCGAGGCGCTCGTGCCCGCGACGGTGCCGAGGTCCGCGCGCGCGGAGGTCGGCTGCCAGGTGACGCCGCCGTTCGTCGAATGGTTCAGGCGAATGTCGGGCAAGCCGCTCCGCGTCCGAAATAATAGGATGGCGTTCAGCGGGTTGTTCGCGGCCGTGGCGGCGAGGCCCTCGCCGATGTTGAGGCCGACCTGGATGCACCCCTCGGCGTTGCCGCTGCCCGGGCAATTCGCGACCTGCACGGGGACGACGAGCCCATCGGTCTGCTCGACGACCGCGCGCGCATCCCCGGGCGACAAGCAAAAACCGAGGGCCACGAGCGCGAGCCACGCCGCCCGCGGAGGGCCTGATCGAAGGATCTCCATGATCTCGCGAGCGCGCGCCACAAGAGGCTTCAGGGGGCGCGGCGAAGGGCGGCGCGCCGGTCCTGGAAGCGCCGCGGCAAGAGGGGGTTCGTCGTGATCGCCTCGTCGAACCATTCCACGGCGAGCCGCGTGTCCTCGGCGCGCGCCCGCGCCGCGAAGACGAACCCCTTGGCCGCCATGGCGAGGGCCCATTTCGGGTTGTGCCGGAGGGCCTCGTCGGCGGCGGCGAGGCCCTCCGCGAGGAGTTTTTCGCGCGTCTCGTCGTTTGCCGGCCGCGCTTCGGCGCGGAGCGCGAGGAGCTCGGCGAGCGCCGCATGGAGCGGGGCGTGGCGGGTATTGACGCGCAATCCCTCCCGGAGGACACGCTCGGCCTCGTCGATCAGCGCCGCACGGTCCTCGCCGCGGAGCGCCGCGCGCCGCGCCATGGTCATCAGGAGCTGGCTGAGCTCGAGGCGAATGGCAGGCTCGCGTGCGTCGATCTCGACGGCGCGGCGCATCTCGGCGCGGGCCTCGTCGAGGGCCTTTTGCGCGTCGGCGTTTTTCCGAAGGAGAAAGAGCGCTCGCACGTGCTTGGCGGCGCCCATGCCGAAATGGGTGTCGGCCTCGTCCTTGTTGAGGTCGAGCGAGGCCTGGAAGCTCGCCTCGACGCGATCCAGCGTCGCCGTGGGATCGGCGCCGGTCGCCTCCTCGTATTGCGCGGCGGCGAGCTCGGCCCAGCCGCGGTTGTTAAGCATGGGGAGCCATTTCGGATTGACCTCGGCGCCGCGCGCGCAAGCCTCGACGGCGCGCTGCGCGGTGGGGCGCGGATCCTTTCCGATCGAGACTTCGTAGCTCGCGCGGATGGAGAGCACGAAGGCCATGTTGGAGTAAGAGCCGATGTAAGCCGGATCCTCCTTCGCGGCGCGCACGAACCTCTCCACGGCGCGATCGATGGAGGGCCTCGGATCGATGCCGCGGTCTCTCTCGTGGTCGGCCCTCACGATGAGCGCGAGCCCGGCGTCGTTCCATGCCCACGCGAGCGTCGGCTCGATGCGCGTGGCCTCGTCGCAGCTCTGCATGGCGCGCTCGAGGGAGGGAATGGGATCGAGCCCGATCTTGCGCTCGTGCTGCGCAAGGATGATGTAGGCATTGCCCACGCCATCGTCGGCGATCGCGTCCTCGCCCGAGAGCCGCTTCGCCGCGAGCCATATCTCGATCCCGGCCTCCAGCGTGGGGCGCGGATCCTCGCCGCGGCGAAGCTGGCTGTAGCCGACGTGGTAATGCGCGCGTCCCTTCTTCCGGAGCGCGCCGACGCTTTTCGGATTCGACGCGAGCGCCGCGTCGCAGGCCGCGAGCGCAGCCTCGAATGCGGCGCGGTAGGGGCGCCCCTCCCAGATGTCGAGGAGGAGCCGCTGATTCCACGCCTCGGCGAGCGCCTCGTGAACGACCGCGTCGCTGCGGGCCATGGCCGACGCCGCCTGATACGCCTCGATCGCCAGGGCGAGCAGGCGTCGCCCCTCCTCCTGGCGCCCGCTCTCGCTCGCCGTGATCCCTGCCTCGAATCGCGCGTCCCCTTCGAGCTTCTTCGCCTCGTAAAGCCAGGGCGACTCCTCCGCCGCGAGCCGCGCCTTTGCCGCAGCGTCGTCGTAACGCTTCTCGTAAAGCGCGACGAGCCCGTCCATGTACGCCCTCGACTCGACCTCGGTCTCGCCGCTTTCGCGGAGGTGCCCGAGCGCCGGGTCGCGGAAGCTCGCCTCGGCCTTCCGGATCGCGGCCTCGCGCGCCGCCGCGTCCTCGATGCGGCGCGCGCCGTCGAGCTCCTCTTGGTACCGCCCGCCCAGCGCGAGGCCGAGCGCGTAATGCACCTCGGGCTTCGTGTACCCCGCCCCGAACGCTCGTTCGAGTTGCTTCTGCGCCGTCTCGTATTCGTGCAGCGCCAAATGCCCGCGGCCGAGCGCGTAATGGCCGGGGCCCTCGCCGACGCGCCCGGCCGCCGCCATCCGTCGCTCGATTTCGGCGAGCCGCGCCCGCACGACGCGGTGCTCGCGCTCGACGTCGTGCGCAGGAAAAGCGTATGCGCTCCGTAGAAAGAGCTCGACGTATTTCACGTCCTCGCCGAGCTCCCGCGCGAGCCTCGCTTGCTCGGACGCGTGCCGCGCGGCGTTCACCCACATGCCCCCGAGGATCAGCGCGACCGAGAGCCCGATGCACGCGACGAGGACGACGGCCCGGTTTTTCCGCGCCTTCGCCCACAGGACATACGCGAGCGAGGCCCGCTTCGCCTGGATCGGCTCTCCGTCGAGGAAGCGCTGCAGATCGTCGCCGAGGGCCCGCGCCGACTCGTACCGCCGCGAAGGATCTCGCTGGAGGCACGTCATCACGATGGTCTCGAGCTCGGTCGGCACGCCCCGCCGGATGCTCCCGAGCACGGGCGCGTCCTCGAGGATCACCTGCGTCAGGATCGACATCGCGTTCGACCCGACAAACGGCGTCCGACCCGCGACGAGCTCGTAGAGCGTGGCGCCGAGGCTATAGACGTCCGTGCGTCGATCGAGCAGCGTCGAGTTCCCCTCGGCCTGCTCGGGGGACATGTACGACGGCGTTCCCACGATGGCGTTCTGGAGCGTCTCGCCGCCGCTCGACACCTCGCGGGCCAGCCCGAAATCGACGACGTAAGGCTTGAGCGAGCCGTCCTCGGCCGTCATCACCATGATGTTGCCGGGCTTGATGTCGCGATGAACGAGGCCGAGCCGGTGCGCCTCGTGGAGCGCCGCCGCGACCTCGCGGACGACCTTCACCTTCTGCTCCAGCGTCATCTTGGGGTGCGCGCGATCGAGCGGCACACCCTCGATGAGCTCCATCGCAATGTACGGCTCGCCGTCGGCCTCGCCGACCTCGTAGACGCGGCAAACGTTGTCGTGCTGCACGCGCGCCTGCGCCCGGGCCTCGGCCAGAAAGCGCCGCGTGTCGTCCGGGTCGTCGCTCTTCAGGAGCTTCAGCGCGACCGCGCGGCCGAGGCGCGGATCCCAGCCGCGGAACACGGTCCCCATCGCGCCTTCGCCGATGAGGCGGAGCTCCTCGTATCGCTCCCGCAGCGCAGCGGGCGGGACGCGGTCCTCACCACTCCCTCCGGTGCCGACGCGCGTGTGGCTCTGCGCCGCACGCGCGTCCAGCGTCTCCGCCATTCCGTCGCTGCGCGCAATCTCCATATTGCGAAAAAGCCTACCATGGCCGCTCGCGAGGCTGCCATGAGCGTTGCGGAATCATTGCGTAAGCGGACGCCCGTACATCGTCGGGGGTTCGCCCGAGAGAATGGAATCCCTACCGATACACGGTGAGCACGTTGCCGTACACACCACAGGACTTCCACCCCGACGCCGCGTCATCGCCGTCGTACGCCGCGCAGTTGTCGGAGCATTTGCCGTCCCCGGTGAAAGGATTCGTGTATTGCTTCTCTCCGGACGAACCGATGCGCCCATCGATCGGCGACGTCAAGGCGCCGGCGCTGTTGCAATAATGGAACTCCGGCGGGCTCTTGAAGACGTTGCCGAAGAAGGCGCCCTCCTGCGTGGGATACGCCGAGCTCGTCCCCGGGCCGATCAAGGGGAAGTCGTCCCGGTTGCCGACGAGGAAGATGGAGACGTGCTCGCCGGTCGTGTTGAGGTGCGCGCCGAGGCAGGCGGTCATCCGCTCCTGGCAATCCTCGTCACAAGCACCGTCCTCCCACTCCGGGGCGACGCCGAGCAGGCCGTCGAAGGGGTACTCCACGAGGTTCTCGTCGCGCTTCGTGATCGTACGGCCCGCCGGGAGCGCGCACTTGATGATGTACTCGACGGTCTTGCGACCCAGCTCCGAAGTCATCAGCCCGACGCCATTCTGGAGGCCATTGCCCGTCCCGAGGCCATTGCCCGTCCCGAGGCCATTGCCCGTCCCGAGGCCATTGCCCGTCCCGAGGCCATTCACGACGGCGAAGCCGTTCGTGCTCCCGACCTCTTGCTCCGCCGCGGCGACGTCTCCCTCGTCCCAGCCTTCGCCCTCGAAACCGCCACATCCGGTCAACGACACGAGGATCGCCGCACACCCTGCGATATGACTCAGCTTCATAAGGTTTCTCCTGCGTTAGCGAGCAAAGACGGCACCATGATGCAGACTACCCGGCAATCGCAACATGTCAATAGGCCCGCCCGCGTATTTCCGCAGAACAGGCTGATGATACGAATACAGTATCGACGGCACGTCTCGGCCCCTTTATCCGGGGTCATCTCACGACGTCACGCCACGTCACCCGTGGAGAACGAGCCGCAACGAGCGGTGAACCGCACGCCCCACGAAATGGGCGTCACCGAGGCGCGCTCTCTCCGCACGTGCCGGGCGCAATCGAGGATACGTGGTCGCGCCCACTGCATTCGCGCGTGACCACGCCGCCCGCGGCCGCGAAGACTAACCCCGCGGCAAGATGACCTTGACCGTGGTGCCTTCGCCTTTTTTCGTATCGACGACGACCCGACCGCCATGCTGGTCGACGATTTTTCGCACAATGGCGAGGCCGAGCCCCGTCCCGGCGGCCTTCGTCGTGAAAAACGGGTCGAAGATTTCAGCGAGAATATGGGGGTCGACGCCCGGACCGTTGTCACCGATGGAGAGCCACGCGTCGCGCTCGTCCGCGCCCACCCGCGCCCGGAGGACGCCGCCCTGGGGCATCACGTCGAGCGCATTGACCACGAGGTTCAAGACGACCTGCTTGAGCTTCTCGACGTCGCCGACCGCGATGACGCCCGCCGCGAGCTCTCGCACGAGCTCGATCCCGTGCGCGGCGATGGCCTCGGCTTCGAGGTCGAGCACCTCGTCGACCACACGCCCGAGATCCAGGGGCTCGCGTTGCGGCGCCCGCGGCCGCGCGAGCTCCAGGAAGTCCGTGAGCAGCCGTTCGAGGCGCTTGATCTCGCTCTCCACGATGCGCACTCGCGTCCGCATCGGATCCCGCACGGTCGGCGCGTCGAGCCGCTCGATGCCACGCCCGAGCAGGTGCAGCTCGAGCACGGCGGCGTTCAGCGGATTGCGGATCTCGTGCGCGAGGCCAAGCGCGAGGGGCGCCATCGCGTTCAAGGCCTCCGCGTCGGCCGCGCGGCGCTCGAGCGCGCGCCGCGCGGTCACGTCGATCCCGATGCCATAGACGAGCTCGATCCGCTTGCCCGCGCCTCGCACCGCGCTGAGGTGCCAGCGGACACGGCGAAACGCGCCCATGGCGTCCCGCACGCCGACCTCGATCTCGGTCGCGGTGCCGTCGTCACGAACGGCGTCGAACGCCTGGCAGAACTTCTTTCTCCCGTCGTCGTCGAGGATGTTGTCGGGCAACGCGCCGCGGAGCGCCGCCTCGGTGGGGACGCCGGTCATGGCGGCGAGGCGCGGGTTCCAGAGCGTGACGTCGCCGGAGGCGTCGAGGCCGACGATGAGGACGTCCGCCGCGTCGACGATGGCGCGGTAGCGGCGCTCGAACTCCTCGCGCTCGCGCTTCAGGGCGATCTTTTCGAGGGCCTGGGCGACGGTGGAGATGAGCTCGGCCGGCCGGAAGTTCTTCAGGATGAACGCGAAGGCGCCGGCGCGGAGGGCGGCGATGGCGGTGTTGACCGTGGCGTTGCCGGTGACGAGGACGATCTCGCCGTGCGGGCAGGCCTCGCGCAGGGGGCCGATGAGGTCGACGCCGCTGCCGTCGGGCAGCTTGACGTCGACGACCGCGACCTCGAAGCCGTCCTTCTGGGCCCGCCCGAGCGCCTCGGCGCCGGTTTCGGCGAGCGAGACCTCCACGTCGAGGTCGGGATCCCCCGAAAGGACGTCCCGGAGGTTCTTCGCGAGGCTCTGGTTGTCGTCGACGATCAGGATCCGTGCCGGCAATTTCGTCTCCTTCGCTGTCGTATCCCTATCATTGTGGTAGAAGCCGCGCCGCCATGCGGTTCGTCGACGAGTGTCAGGTCAAGGTGGTAGCAGGCAGCGGCGGCAACGGGTCCGTTGCCTTCCGCCGGGAGAAGTACATCCCCTTCGGAGGCCCCTCGGGGGGCGACGGGGGTCGCGGCGGGGACGTCGTGCTCGTCGGCGACGAAGGGATGAGCACGCTGCTCGACTTCGTCTACGCGCGGACGATCGAGGCGGACCGGGGCGAGCACGGTCAAGGTTCGGACTGCCATGGGCGCGGGGGCGAAGACCGCGTGGAGCGCGTGCCGGTCGGTACGCAGATCTACGACGCCGAGACGGGCGAGCTCATCGCGGACGTGACAGCGCACGATCAGCGTGTGGTCGTGGCGCGCGGGGGCAAGGGGGGTCGAGGCAACATCCACTTCAAGAGCGCGGAGGAGCGGGCGCCGCGGCGGGCGGAGAAGGGCGACCTGGGCGAGGAGCGAGAGCTCCGGCTTTCGCTGAAGGTGCTGGCGGACGTGGGGCTCGTGGGCTTCCCGAACGCGGGCAAGAGCACGTTCGTCGCGTCGGTGTCGAAGGCGCGGCCGAAGATCGCGGATTACCCGTTCACGACGCTGACGCCGACGCTCGGCGTGGTGGAGATCGGCGGCGGGAGGCGGGCGGGCGGCACGCATTTCGTGATCGCGGACATCCCGGGCCTCGTGCCGGGCGCGAGCGAAGGCGTGGGCCTCGGGACGCGATTCTTGAAGCACCTCGAGCGCACGGGGGCGCTCTTGCACCTCGTGACGATCGATCCGGGCGAAGGGCGGGATCCTTTGAAGGATTACCGTGCGATCCGGAAGGAAATCGGGAAATACAGCGAGGCACTGGCGGGGCGGCCGGAGATCGTCGCGCTCTCGAAGGCGGACCTGCCCGAGGTGAAGGAGGCCTACCCGGCGATCCGAAAGCGCTTCAAGCGAGCGAAGATCGACCTGCACCTCGTGAGCGCCGCGACGGGGGAAGGGATGCCGGAGCTGATCGCCGCGTTGTTTCAGATGGTGAACGAGGGGCGGCGACCGTCGAAATGAACGGGAGGCCCGTTTTTCGGGCCCTTACATTCCGTGCCGCTGCTCACCCCCCCACGACCCGCCGCCCGCGCACATAGGCCTCCCGCACGGGCGTCGTGTCGCTGCTGAACACGATCCGCGAGAGCACGTCGCTTCGCTCCTGCACGTAGGCCGAGAGCTCGATCACGCAGAAATCGGCGTCCTTGCCCGCTTCGAGGCTGCCCGTCTCGGGCGCGATGCCGAGCGCCTCCGCGCCGCCGAGCGTGCCCAATCGGAAGAGCTGCTCGGGGGCGATCGAGTCGCCGACGCACGTCGCATTGTCATACGTGGAGGACATGATGCGGCGCACGTCGAAGGTGCGGCCCGCAGCGACGTCCGTGCCGAGCGCGACGGGGATCGAGCGGGCGCGCGCCTCGGCGAGGAGCATGCGGCCGCTGCCGAGGAAGAAGTTCGAATCGGGGCAATGCGCGATGCGAGCGCCGCGCGCGCGGACCCGATCCCATTCGTCCGGCGAGAAGTGAATGGCGTGCGCGAGGAGCGTGCGCTCGCCGAGCAGGCCCGTGCGGTCGTAGATGTCGATGTAATCCGTGGCGAACGGGTGCACGGCGAGCGCCGCGCGGCACTCGTCGGGGTTCTCCGAGACGTGCGTCTGGACGAACAGGCCGTGATCCTGGGCGAGCCGGCCCGCGCCTTCGAGCAAGGCGCGCGAGCAGGTGGGCGCGAAGCGCGGGGTGATCACGAAGGAGAGGCGGCCGCGATCGAAGCCATGGTAGGCGCGGACGAGCTCGGCGCACGCGGCGAGCGCGCGATCGGCGTCGACGCGGAGGGGCTCGGGGCAATGCTGATCCATGAGGGTCAGGCCCGCGAAGGCGCGATGGCCGCTCCGCGCGAGGGCCTCGAAGAGGACACGCGTGGCCGCGGGGTTCGAGCTCGAATAAAGGACGGCCGTGGTGGTGCCGGCCGCCGCGAGCCTTTGCGTGAGCTCGGCGGCGACGGCCGTGGCGTGGCGTTCGTCGAGGAAGCGCGCTTCTTCGGGGAAGACCGTGCGTTCGAGCCACGGCAAGAGGGGGCCGGTGGCGCTGCCGATGACGCGGGTCTGCGGGTAATGCAGGTGCGCGTCGACGAACCCAGGCACGAGGAGCCACGGACGAACGTCGCGCACGAGGGCGCCGTTCGGCGGGCCGGTCCAGGGTTCGACGGCGTCGATGCGGCCGTCTTCGCCGATCACGAGGACGCCGTCGTCGAGGTACCGGAGGCCCTCGCCGCCCGAACATGCGGTCATGATCCTGCCGCGAAACGCTCGCTTCATGCTCGCCCCTCTCTCGCGCCGCGCGTCACGGAACACCGACGATCGTCAACGAATCGCAAGCTGGCTCCTCTGCATCCAGCCCATGAGGACACCCTCGGCGCCAGTTTGCAAGACGAGGACCCACTCGCCCTGCTCGCGGACGACGAAGACCGAGTCCCCGACGCTGACCTCCCCCGTGGGATCGGCGTCCTCCGAGGCCGAGAGGCGCAAGGTCGCCTTGCGACGCACGACGGCAGGGCGCATGCGCCCTCGAGGCGCGCCCTCGTCGGGCTCGGCGCTGTCCGCGGTCCGACCCGAAGCGCGGGGGGCATCGCGGAACGGGTCGAAGCGCGGTCCGAGGAGCGGTTCGCTGCCGTGATCGTCGTCGTCTTCGTCGTCGGCGAGCCCGCTCCCGATCGGGTGCGGATCGGCCACGGGGCTTCGCAAGGGCGAGCGGAACACGCCGGAAGGACCGAACGGCGCGAGGCCGGCGGCGCGGAGGAGCGCAGGCGTCGCGGAGACGGCGACGAAGCAAGCCGTCGCGACGAGGAGGAGCGTCGTGAGCGTGTCGATCCAGCGCCCCGGGCGCGGCGCGGGGCCTTGCCCCTCGGGTGCGGGGCCTTCGGGCGAAGGAGGCGGGGGCGCGGAGGAGGTCGTCACGCGTCGAGGATAGGGCAGCGCGGGCGGCGAGGCAGGTCCCGCGACTACTTGAGCTCCCGCGGCAGCGGCGCGACCGCGGGATCGGCATTTTCGCTCTTCGCCTCGAGGGTGGTCCCGACGGCGGCGCAGCAGCGGAAGCCCTGCTGATAAAACGTGTGGTTCTCGTCGTGCGAGCGCGTGGAGGGCCGGCACCGCGTGCGGACCGGGCCCCAGTAGCCGCCCTTCAGGATGGAGGCGTGGGGCTCCCAGGTCCGGACGTTCCGGGTCCACTCGTCGACGTTGCCGGTCATGTCGTAGATGCCGAACGGGCTCTTGCAGCGCGGTCGCGAGCCCGAAGGGACGCCCTGCCACAGGCGGTCGAGCTCGTTCATGGCGGCGAGTCCGTCGCGGGGCTGCATGGCGCGCTCGTTGTAGGGGCGCCACTTGTTGTCGATGACGCACGCCTCGGTGTCGCGCACATAGCCGTAGGGGTAGGGCTGCGCCTCTTCCCCCTCGCAGGCGAACGTCCACTCGAGCTCGTCGCAGAGGCGCTTGCCTTGCTCGGCGCAGAGCTCGCTCGCCTCGTGGAAGTTCACCATGATGACCGGATAGTCGCCCTTCCGGTTCGGGTACTCGAAGCGATCCATGCAGAAGTGCATGGGCTTGGTGGGCAGCTCCTTCGAGAGCGCGAGCCACTGGTCCCGGTCGAACTCGGCGCAGCGCTCCGGGTAGTCACGGCTGATCCACTTCGTGCAGGTCTTCTTCTGCAGCTCCTCGACGGACTTGCCGTCGTAGGCGGCCGTCGCCGAAGGATCGACCTTCATCGTGCCCTTCACCTCGACCATGCCGCCCGGGCAAGACCTGCGGTTCGCTTCGAGCATGTCCGTGGTCTCGGTCGGCTCGGTGGAAGACGCGATGATCTGCCAGTGCTTGCCCCCGACGAGGCGCCACTCGTGCGTCGGCTTGCGCGGGACCACGCCCCGGATCGCGCCGAGCGCGAGCGAGAGCGGTAGCTCCTGCTTTTCGGCGAACTTGACGATGCCCACGGCGGAAGCGACGACGCAGGAGAGCACGCTCGCGCCCACGAGGGCATGAACCGTGCGCGATCCGCGCGGAGTCGGCTCTGGGGTGGGGGCAGGCGACGGGGACGAGGTTTCTGCGGGCATGACGATTCGACGCGCCTCGCTAGGGGGATGGTGCAATCTCGGCGGCGAGCTTCACGAGCCGTGCCACGTCGTCCGGACGGCCTTCCGACAGGTCTTTCGTCTCGCGCGGGTCGACCCCGAGATCGAAGAGGAAGTTGCGGTTCTGCTTCTTGCGCTCGATCACCATGAGCTTGAGCGGCCAATCGATCAAGGCGAGCCGCTTCGAGGCATGGGCGAGCACGGGGGGACGGCGCGGCGCGTTGGAATCGAGGCGCGCGTAAGGCAGAAGCGAGACGCCCGAGACGCCGTCGCTCGGAGCATTGCCCAGGGCGAGCACCGTGGGAGCGACGTCGAGCGTGCTGACCGCGCCGTCGGCATGTCGACCCGGGCGTCCCCCCGGCAAGGCGATGACGAGGGGCACGCGGATCATCTCCTCGTACAGCTCGGAGCCGTGCCCCTTCTCGCCATGCTCGTCGAAGCCCTCGCCGTGCGAGCCATGGACGATCCACGCGACGCGCGAGGCGCGGCTCCACTTCGAGACGAACGCCGCGATCTGCCCGATCTGCTTGTCGACGAAGGCGACTTCGCCGTCGTAGAGGCCCGGCTGGCCACGGCCGAAGCGCAGGCCGGCGTGCTCGAGGTAACGCTCGTGCGCGTCGAAGAGGTGGATCCAGAGGAAGATCGGCGCGTCCTTCTTGCCGAGGTCTTCGAGGACCGAGAGGGCCGCGCGCGTGGCGAGCGCGCCGGTGACGCTGCGCTCGGGATGCTCCTCGCGATAGACGGGCTCGAACCGATCGAAGCCCTGCGCGAAGCCACGATCCTCACTGAGCCACGTGAACGAGACGACCGCGGCCGTCGCATACCCGGCCCGCTTCATGCGCTCGGCGACCGAGTCCATCTCGTCGGCCAACGTGGGCCACTCGCGGCGGTTGTGCGGGGTCTGCGAGAGGGGTTTGCCCGAGACGAGCGGCGCGAGGGCGCGCTGGGTGTCGCTGCCCGTGGCATAGGCGTGCTCGAAGAGGACGCCCCGCGCGGCGAGCTCTTCGAGGTGCGGCGTGGTCTTCTGGTCGTAACCGTACGCGCTCGTATGATCGGCTCGCACGGTGTCGAGCGTGATGAGCAGGATGTCGGGGCGCGCAGGATCGAGGGGTTTTCCCTCGGCAGGCGCGGACGGGGCCGGCGCCGGCGCGGGCGAGGTCGACGACGGGGGCTGCGCGGAGGCGGGCGTCGTGGGGGCCTTGGCAGGCGGCTCGGCGCGAGGCGTGTCGGCGCCGCTGCAGTCCTGATCGATGCCGTCGCCGGGCACGTCCTCGGCGCCGGGGTGGCGGCGCGGATCGCCTTCGTCGCAATCCATGCCGCCGAAGTGCGCGCCCATGCCGTCGCCGTCGCGATCGGTCCAGCGCTCGAGGGCCGAGAGCATCGTGGCCGCGAGGCCCCCGCCCGCCTGCACCGCGCGCCCGAGCGGCGGGGACGATTCGAGCCGCGCCGAGGCCGCGATCATGAGCACCGCCGCGAACGGGACGCCGAGCGCGGAGGCGAGCTTGAGGAGCCTGTCGCTGAGCTCGATCGAGGCGACGAGCGCAGTCGCGAGGACGGCGATCGCGAGGTCGACGAGCGCCGCGCTGACGGATGACGCGCCCGCGCCGCCCGACGCGCGGTAGAGCCAAGCCGCGACGACGAGGAGCGGCAGGACCGAGACGACGGCGCCCCCGGCGGCGACGTAGAGCGGGCGAACGCCACGCGCGACGAGGCCCTGACCGGCCTCGACCATGCGGCGCGCGACGAGGGCGCAGGCGACCACGACGAACGCGCCGAGCACGCCGAACGTGGCGCCGCCGAGGCCTCGATGGTGCGTGAGGGCCTTGAGCAGCCCCGCGAGGACCGCGAGCGCCGGCAGCGCGAGGCCAATCCAGAGCGCGATCCCGAGCGCCGCCGTGGGCCCGGCGCCCGCGCCGATCACGCCCCGCAGGCCGCGCCCCGCGGCGCGCAGGAGCACGATGGAGAGCGTGACGACGGGCAGGAGCGCCGCCGTTCCCACGAGCAAGCCGTCGAGGAGCGTCCCGCCCGCGCCGCTCGTCCGGAGCGCGGTGGGCACGGCCGAAAAAGCCGCGACCGCGAGCGCGAGCACGCACGCCTCCCCGAGGCGCATCGTCCAGCCGGTCTTGGTCATGCGAGGCGGAGGTAGGTGCGGGTGGGGCCCATGACGCCGAGGGCGTAGCACCAGGCCACGGAGCCGAAAAGACGAAACCGGCGCGGCGCGGGAAGGCCGAGATCCAGCGGGCGGCCGGAAAAACTCAAAGCGGCGCGGGGCACGAAAGACCACACACCGCGGCGACCTGCCCGACGCAATTGTCGTCCCAGGTCTCGCAGCAGCAATAGGGGTCGTTCGCGCAGATCGCCCGGATGCACTGGATCTCGACCGCGCTCTCGTTGCAGCTCGCCGGGGTCAGCGCCTCGCCGGCCTGGCAGATGCCGTGGTTGCAGCCGGCGTTCTTGCAGCACGTGCCCGTCGCGCTGCAGATGCCCGCGCAGCACTCCGAGGCCTTCGAGCAGGGGCTGCCCTCCTGCCTGCACTGCGCGCACTGGCCGTTGATGCACGAGCCGCTGCAGCAGGTGTAGCTCTCGTAGCAGCCTTCGCCGTCGTTCGCGCACTGGCACGTGCCCTGGCAGTTCAGGGTGCAGCACTCGTCGTCGAAGCCGCAGTTCTGGCCGGTCTCGGTGCACGACGAGGGCTCCACGCAGCGCTCGAGGCCGGGCTTGCAGAAGAGATCGCCGCAGCACGGATCGGGCCCCGTCGGAGAGCAAGGCGCCGAGAGCGGGAGGCATCCCGCGCTGCCGCAGATGCCGAGCGTCTCGTCGCAGCCGGCGGCGTTGCAGCACTCGGTGTCCGCGAGGCAAGGCTCGTCGTCCTGCGTGCAGACGGGCTGGGTGCACGTGCCTCCGGTGCAGAGGCCCGAGCAACAATCGACGTCGCCCATGCAGTTGAAGCCGTCGGGCAAGCAGGTCTCTTCGCTGCACACGCCGGAAGCGAGGCACACGCCGCTGCAGCACTCGAAGCTGTCGGTGCACGGCTGTCCGGGCGCGACGCACGGCGTGCCGCCGCAGGTCGGCGGATCGCCTTCGCATTTGCCGGTGCAGCAGTCGACGTCGGACGTGCAGGACACGCCCGTCGTCTGGCAGCAGCTCTGCCGGCTGCAGACGGCGTAGCCGCCGAGGAAGCCGCAGCACTGCTCGTTCGTCGTGCAGCTCTGCCGGGGCTCGCGACAGATCGGGCGCACGTCGAGGCAACGGCGCGCGCTCTTGCAATCCGCGAGGCAACCGGAGAGCCCATCGAGGAAGCTCTCCTTGCCCTCGGCGCTCGCCACCGCGAGCTGCGAGCTCACGTGGCCCTCGCACTTGGCGAAGCCCGCTTCGCCGTAGCAACGCTCGAGCAGATCGCAGAGCGCCTCGGGCGCGGAGGCGTAGCCGTCGAGGTCGAGGACGCCGAGACAACTCGCGGCACC
The DNA here is from genome assembly GCF_029946515.1 of Polyangium sp. 6x1. GTDB lineage: Bacteria > Myxococcota_A > Polyangia > Polyangiales > Polyangiaceae > Polyangium. The sequence goes on along the minus strand of NZ_JARZHH010000013.1, from coordinate 63,839 downwards.
GAACGAGAAGAGCGAAGCGAGGAGCGCGCCGAGCACGCGGCGGGGACGGCTCATGGCGCTTCGAGACGGCGAAGGTTCGGGACGCGGCGCTCCGGCATGCACGTTCGAGTCCCCCTAAGGTTTGTCACCGAAGCACGCGTCGAGCGGCGCCTTGCAGTTCTGCTCGAGACAGCTGTGGCACGTGTCCTGCGGATCGGTCGTGAGCAGCTCGATGTTCTGGCAGAACCCGGTGCAGTCGTCGGTGCACACCGAGCACGCGCAGTCCCGCAGCTCCTTGAGCCGCCCCCGGCCGAGCGCGCATTCGAACGTACCGTCGCCCGGCTCGGTCGCGACCTGAAGGCACGTACGGCACGTCTGGCACGTGTCCGAGGTCGAGCACATGAGCACCGAGTCGTTCCACGGGCAGCACTCGCACCCGGGCTTCTCGCCTTTGCAGCCGGGGATCGCGGCGTAACACTCGGCCGCGTGCTCGCAGATCGTGCCGCACTGCTTCTTCTCGAACGTGTCGAGGAACGCCGTGCGCTCCGCATCCGATCCGGCCGTGATGCGCGCCTGCGCGTGCGTCGCGCACGACGCGACGAGCTCGAAGCCGGGGCACGTGCAGAGCGCGCCCGCAGCGTCCTGATAGCCTTCGAGGTCGAGCACGGTCGCGCACCCGCCAGCGATGCAAAACGCGACGAGGATTGCGCTGATCCTGGCGGCGAGGGGCCGCTTCAAAGTGCGCCCCCCACGACGAGGCCGCCGCCGTTCGGCCCGGCCCACGGGGCCACCCACATCGGGCGCGGGACGACGACGCCCGTCGCGGGGCGCGGCGACGGAGCCGCCGGGGGCGCCGTGATGAGGAGCGTCACGCCGACGGCCGCGGCGACGATGCCGCCAAGGCCGATCCACTGCCCGGCCTCGGCGAAGGTCTGCGCCGAGGAGATCGCGGCGAGCCCGTCGGGCGTGCAGAACTTGTTCACGCAGGACGACCGATCGCTCGCGGCGCCACGCTTGGCGAGCGCCACGCCCTCGAGCGCGCCCGCGGCGATGAGCGCCGCGACGCCGAAGCCGCCGACCACGAGCCCCGCGACGCGCTGCTTGCTCGTCGTCGGCGGAGGCGGAGGCGGAGGCTCGACGTGCTTCACCTCGCGAGGCTTCGCCTTGTCGAGCGCCTCGATGTCGAGCGAGATCTCGGTGCGCGCGCCTTCCTGCGTGATGCGGACGCGCTCTTCTTTGAGCTTCATGCCGTCGTCACGCAGGACGAGCAGATCGTGCTCGGCCGGATCCGCGGGCAGCTCCACGCCGAAGACCGCGGGCGCGAGCTTCACCTGGTCCCAGAGGATGTCGACGCCCGGGACTTCGTTCTGCACGTTGATGACGACCTTCGGCAGCTTCGGGAAGAGCGCGTCGCGGCGGCTCCGGGCGAAGTCAGCGCGTTTGTCCCCGTCGCGCAGCGCCTTCTCCATGGCCTCGCCCCACGTCGACCACGCCGTCGCGGTGCGTCCGAGCTTCTCGTAACAATCAGCGAGGTTGAGCAGCGTGCCGAGCGTCGGATCGAGCTTGTAGCTCGCGTCGAACTTCGGGCACGCCTCGCCGAAGTTCTTCTCGGTCATGAGCTTCTTCGCGGCCTGGAACAGCGCGTCCGCGGCGGCCGGATCGTTCGCCCGCGCGACGGGCGACGAGAGCACGAGCCCGAGGCCGAGGGCGAAGGCCGATCCCCCGCGCAGAGCGGCACCGCGCGCTCGTGACGCGCGTGGCGATGTCCGACCAGGCAGTGGGCCCCGCATGCGAGAGTGTTCCATCCGAGAAGACCGCTCCCGAGGGAGCAGCATCGTTCGCACTTCAGCGTACCCTATACCCCAGCTCCCAGGGGAAGCCGAAGAAACGGCAGGCGCGCCTCAGTGCCGGCCCGAGAGCGGATCGAACGGCTTGTTGTTACGCGGACCCACGGACCCCTTGTACGGGTAGGTCGTCGTGGCCGTAGGCTGGGAAAACGGCGGCTTCGTGGTGGCCGAGGGAGCCGCGTCGCCCACGCCCGCGTCCGCGATCTGCGTGTGCGCCGACGTCGACGAGGGCTGCGGCGTCGGGTTCATGACGGTGTGCTGCGTATCGTTCATCGGCACGACCGTGATGGGCGGCACGGACGCGGTCGACTTCACGTCGGGGGAGGCGGGCCGCATGTCCGGATCGCCCATGCCGAGGTTCGGAGGACGCAGGTACCAGAGCACCGCACCTCCGAGCGACGCGCCCACGAGGAGCGCGACGGCCACGGCACGCAGGACCCGGTTCTTCCGGGGCGGCGCGGTGCCGAGCTTCATGCCCGTGAGCGTGAGCGGCCCCGCGGAGCTCTTGCGCTGCGTCTCCTGCGGCGTGAGCGGGGGAGGCGCCGGATCGGTGGGCGGAGGATCGCCGAGCAGGTTGAGCTGCGAGGCGCTGAGCGTCGAGGCCGCCGCCGATGCGGGCGGCGTGAGGAGCTTCGAATCGATGATGAAGCGCCCGGTGATCCGATCCGGCCCGCTGCCCGGACCGGGGAACGTCTCGATCACGCCAAGCGACTTCGCGAGCGCGGTGACCGCCTCGCCGGCCGAGGCGTAGCGGTTCTTCACGTCGCGCGCGCAGCACACGGCGAACCAGTCGTCGTAGTCGTGGCCGAAGGGCGCGCCGTGCTCGCTCGGCACGGGCATGGGCTCGTACGCGATCTGCGCGATCAGGTGGGTGATCGTCTCGGCCGTCCAGATGTCGCGGGCCGTGAGGAGGCGGTGCGCGATGAGCCCGAGGGCCCAGACATCCGTTTGACCACAAATCTTCGACGACTCGCCCTTCGCCTGCTCGGGCGACATGAAGAGCGGCGTGCCGAAGATCTGGCCCGTCGTGGTCGCGGCCGCGCGGACGAGCTCGCGCGAGGCCTCGCCCGTGAGCTTGGCGATGCCGAAGTCGAGGATCTTGATGCAGGGCGTGCCGTCCTCGCGCGTCGTGAGAAACAGGTTCTCGGGCTTGAGATCGCGGTGGACGATGCCGAGGGCGTGCGCCTTGTCGAGCGCGCGCGCCGCCTGGCGGAGGTAGAGCACGACGTCGGTCGGCGGGATCGGCCCCACGCGCTCGATGCGCTGATCGAGGTCCTCGCCGCGCAGGTACTCCATCACGAGGAACGGCGCGCCGTTCAGGTTCGCCGCGATGTCCGCGTCGGTCACGCGGACCACGTGATCGCTGTTGATCCGCGCCGGCGTGCGCGCCTCGCGGCGGAAGCGCTCGAGCGCCACGGCGTCCGAGATCACGGCCGAGTGCAGGATCTTGAGGGCGAGCTGTTCGTCCGTGTGGACGTGCTCGACGAGGAACACCGAGCCCATGCCGCCGCGCCCGAGCTGACGCACGACGCGGTACCGATCGGCGATCACGGTGCCGGGCTTGATGTTCTCGGCGGGGTTACTCACTTGGGCCTTGGTTCCTCCGATCCCTGCCTCCCCTGAAATTACACGGATCGCAGGGCCACCGCTACCGCGCGGTGCGCGCCGCGCGGCGGGGCCTCCGTCCCGGGCTTAGGATGCCTGAAAAAGAAGCGATCACTTGCACTTGGACGTCGCTTCGAGGGCCGCCCGCGCGAGGTCGCGCACGTTGCGCGTGACCTTCGGATCGAGCAGCGGCGCGAGCCGGGCGCGGAGATCCTGCGGTTTTATGTCCCCGAGCGCCGCGATCGCCGCCGCACCGAGCGTGCGCTCCCTTTCGCTCGTGGCGAACGGCGTCCTTCGCGCGAGCTTCGTCCACGCGTCCACCTGGGAGCGATCACACATCGCCGCGAGCGCCAGGATCGCCCGCGCGCGCACCTCGGAAAACTCCTCGTCATTCGTGGCGAGCTCGCGGATCGGCCCGAGGTAGGCCGTCGCCTGGTGCCCGCCCAGGCCATCGAGCGCGCGGCCGCGCACCTCCGGCGAGGCGTCGCCGAGCGCCGCCGCGAGCGCCGCGTCCCCGGCCTTCGTGCTCGGCATCTCGCCGAGGCTGCGCGCCGCGTTCGTCCGTACGAACGTGAACGGATCCTGCGCAAGGCGCTTGCCGAGCGCGGTCACGAGCGCCGGGGACGGGGCCTCGTCCGATCGCCCGCGCGCGCCGAGCGAGAGGACCGCGGCGTCACGCACGCGCACCTCCGGATCCTCGGAGGCTTCGAGGAGCAAGGGCAGGATCTGCGGCGCGCGGTACGCGACCTCGGCGGCGCGCAGCCGCACGTGCCGATCGGGATCCTTGCGCAGCGCCGCCACGAGGAACGCCTCGGCGCCCCTGTCCCCGGCGCGCGCGAGATCGGCCGCGGGGCCGAGCAAGAGGTAGCGCGTGCGGAACGACGCGCCCTCCGTCGCGAGCGAAGCGAACGCTTCCCGCGCACCCGGGACGAGGCCAATCCGCGCCCCGAGAGCCCGGAGCAGATCGATCCGCACGACCTCGCTGCGCGCCGCGAACCGCTCCTTTTCGAGCTCGACGCCGAGCGCCGCGAGCGCCCGCTCACTCTTGGCCGCGTGCGCGAGCGAGCCTCGGATCTCGCGGCGGAGCGCGTCGTCCGGCGTCGCGAGCGCATCGACGAGGACGGGCACCGCCTCGGCGGGCGCGATGAGCGAGAGCTCCGATGCGGCCTCGATCCGGACCTTGCCTTCCCCCTTCACCACGAGCTCGACGAGCGAGGCCGCCGACGCGCGCCCGCAGCGGCGCAGGCGATCACGCGCGTGCGCGAGCGCCGGCTCCTCGGGGGCGCGCTTCGGCCCCTTCTTTGCGAGCTCGGCTTGCATCACGCGTGTCCAGAACGGCGCCTGGTCGGCGCACGGGGCCGCGTCGATCACGCCCTCGGCGAGCTGCTTGCCCGCGTCGTCGAGCTTGTCGTAGCCCTGGATCGTCGCCTTCACCGCGGCGCTGCCGCCTCGCGCGAGCAGCGCCGCCGCGCCCTTCGATCGCTCGCTCCCGCCCGCGAGCGCGCCCACGAGGGCCTCGGGCGAGCTCTCGTCGAACGCCGTCCGCGCCGTGATCTCGGCGATCGTCACGCGCGCATCCGCCGCGCTCTCCGGCGCGTACGCCGCGTCGAGCACGAGCGACAGGCACGTGGCCACGATCGGCGCGGGCAACTTCACCTCGTACCGCGCGCCCGCCTTCTTGAACGCGTCCTCCGGGAAGCTCACCTCGTAAAGTTTGTCCGGCGTGGCGAGGTAGATCGTCTTCGGCGCGGCGCCCCCGGGCACCTCGGCCTTGGGCGGGCGCACGACGATGTCGAGCGACGTGATCGGCACCTCGCTCGCCGACGAGAACGTCACGAATTCCCCGCGCCCCGGGCCCGTCTTGGCCTCGGACCACGTCGTCTCCGGATCGCCGTCCGTGAGCGTCGCGAACGCCTTTCCCACCGCGCTCGACGCCGTGCGCGCCACGAGCAGCGGCACGAGCGGTCGCGGTTTGTCCCCGGAGGCGGCGGTCGCTGCGAGCTTCGTCGCCTCGGCCCGCTCCTTGACGGAGAGGCTCTGCACGCTCGCTCCGCGCTTCAGCGTCATCGTCTGCGGATCGACCTCGCGCGCCGAGACGAGCGCGGGCCTGCCGCACACCGTGACGTCGTCGCGCTGCTCGCCCACCACGATCCGGACGCCTTTCTCCTGCGGTTCCTCGACCAGCACGGTCGCGCGCTCCTCGCCGTGCTCGCCCTTCGCGAGGCCCGTGAAGCCGGTCCAGAGCGTGATCGGCGCGTCACCTTTGCCCGCGAGCGGCGCGGCGAGGAGCGCCACGAAGCTCGCCCCGCCGGCGCCGCCTCCGGCGACGACACGCACGACCTGACGCCCACCCGCGAGCGTCCTCGTGTCGACCTTCGCGCCCTTCGCGACGAGATCGAGCGCGCCTGCGGGCAGCTCGATCGTCGCGCCCGACGCCGCGTCGCAGCCTGCCTCTTTCGCGCAGACACGCGCGACGATGCCCGCCTTCGACGCGCGCACGGCGAGCGCTTGCTGACCGGCCACGGCCGGGGCGACGATCGCGTCCTTGGAGGTGCTCGCTTCGGGCGCGGCCTCGCTCGTCGCGAGGACGAGCGTGCCTGTGGCGAGGGTGGCGAGGGCGGGGAGCGCAGTGCGGAGCCGCATGACCCGCATCCTTGCCGCGACGGGGCCAGCGCTGCAACGGCCGAGGTTACTTCGGCACTTCGCTCGACGGGATCCAGAAGCCGCCGTCGTCCGGCGGGACGATCCCGAGGTGCTTCGGCAGGACGTTCGTCCAGCCCGCGACGGTCTCGAGCACGTAGACCTCGGTGTCCGCCTCGATCACGCCGATCGGCTTTGCCTTGTCGTCGCGCTTCGCCCGGATCGGGATCTCCTTCGTGACGCGCGCGAGGGGCGGGGGCTTGTCGAACGTGAGCTGCGCGCCAGCGATCTGCGTGGTGGGCGGGACGTACTGATCCATCATTTCGCCCTTCTTCAGCGCGTCGAGGTCACGCAGGCGCGCCCACGCGTCGATCGTGAGATCGCTGCGCGACATCACGTGCACGAAGCCGAGCTTCATCTCCGTGCTCCAGAAGAGCTGCCCCGCGCCCTCCATCATGTCGAGCGCGAGGACCACGTCGCCGTTTGGCTTGTCGAAGAGCTCGATCTTCTGCTTTTTCGTCATGTACCCGCGGCCATTGCCGGGGATCTCGAACGGCTGCACGGTGCCCTTCGCGAGCGCGAACGCGTCGCAAGGCGCCGTCGCCCGCACGGTCTGGTTCAGCGTGCCGCCGACCGGAATCTCCACGGTGAGCGAGCTCTGGCTGGCCTTGACGAGCTTCACCTTCTGCGCGCTCGCGATCCAGACGTGCCCGCCGTAGACCGAGATGTCGCGCGTCGTGAAGAGCGAGATGTCCGCGGGCGCGACGTACCCTTCGAGCCGCATCGCGCCGCTGCCGGCCGAGGTCGCGAGCCGCGCTCGACCGACCGTGGGGTCGAACGGGATCTCGGTGAGCGTCATCGGGATGTACGCGCCGTTCAGGGTGGCGACGTGGTTGCCGCCGCTCGGCGCGTCGAAGAGCTTGGTGTTCTTGGACGGAGGATAGGTGCCTTTGATCGAGCAGGTGGGCGCTGTGACCGTGGGCTCCGCCGCGGCCGTCGCCTCTTCCGCGTGGGCCGCGGGCGCGCCGCTGGGCCCGGCGAGGAGCCAGAGACCGACGAGAGCCCCACCACATGCTAAGAATCCACGCTTCATGTCCGTCTCCCCAGAGCGAGTTTATCCAGGTCGGATGCAGGGAATGACACGAAGGACGCAACCGAGCGAAGGATGATGCAATCCGTCGAGCTTTCGTTCGCTTCCCCACGGAAGCTGCCCAAACCCAAGGATCTCCGCGGAAATGTGGTGGTCCTGGACATCGCCTTCGCCTCGGAGGCAGGCGGCAAGAGCTTCGAGACGGTGACGTTGCCCTTCATCGAGGCGCTCGGATCGCGGCTCCGCGCCTGGGTCGATCACCACGACAGCCTGCATCACGCGCGGTACGCCGAGGACGCGCGTTTCGTGCTCTCCACGAAGGCCGAGCACGGCGCCTGCCCGGAGATGATCACGCCCGAGATCGTGGCGCGCGCCGGCCGCATCGACACGCTCGTCTGCCACGTGGACTTCGACGGCCTCGCGAGCGGAGCGAAGTGGCTGCGCGGCGGTGAGGAGCCGTATCCGGGTTGCGACGCGGACGCGCGGGCGATCGACACACGGATCGGCACGCCGGGCCCGATCGCGCAGCGCATCGATCGCGCGCTCCGCGCGCGGCCGCGGGATCACGCGCTGTTCGGGCTCATCGTGCGGCACCTCTCGACGGGCCTGACGGACGCGTCGCTCTGGCAGCCGATCGACGCGGCCGGCGCGGAGCTCGCGCCGCTCGAAGCCGAGTCGCGCAGGCTCGCGAAGTCGTTCGAGCGGATCGAGCCGGGGATCGTGATCGTCGACGCGACGACGCGGAGAGGCCCCTACGACAAGACGTTGCTCCTGCTCGTCGGTCAGGAGCGGGCGACCGTGTCGGCCGTCATCGACGGGGACAACGTGACGTTCGCGGCCGCGTTCGACAGCGGGATCAATTTCCTGGAGAAGTTCGGGATCTCCGGCGGCATGCCGACGGTCGTGTCGATCCACCGATCGAAGCTCGCCGCGGCGCTCGAAGCGCTCGGCGTCAAGCCCACAGAAGCGTCGCGCTTCGCCTAGCGCGCCGCCATCGCCATCAGCGCCGCGCCGAACACGCCCGCGCTGTCGCCGAGCGCGTTCTTCAGGATCGGCGTGCGCAGCTCGTCGTTGAAGACGAGCGCGGCCACGCGATCGCGGCCCTCGTCGTAGAGAACGTTCAAATTCGAAAGACCACCGCCGAGCACGATCGCGGTCGGATCCACGATGTCGATCACGTTGGCGAGGCCGCGGGCGAACGCGTCGAGGAACGCATCAATCGCGGCGGCCGCGTGAGGATCCTCGGCGCGACGCGCGGCGATCTCGGAGGCCGAGAGCGAGCGGCCCGCGCGGCGCGCGTAGTCCGCCTCGACGGCGGGGCCGCTCGCGAAGAGCTCGAGGCAGCCGCGATGCCCGCAGTAACAGACAGGCCCTCGGTCGGGGAACACCGCGTGGTGCCCCCACTCGCCCGCGATGCCGTGTTCGCCCGGCCAAACCTGCCCGCGAACGACGAGCGCGCCGCCGACGCCGGTCCCCAGGATCACGCCGAAGACGACGCCGTCGACGTGCGCGGCGGCCCCGCCGAGGTGCGCCTCGGCGAGCGCGAAGCAGTTGGCGTCGTTGTCGAAGACGATGGATCGTCCGAGCAGGCGCTCGAGATCCGCGCGGAAAGGGCGGCCGTTGAGGCAGGTCGTGTTCGAGTTCTTCACGAGGCCCGCGCGTGTCACGCCGCCCGGCATGCCCACGCCGAGCGGGGCCGTCCTCGGGTCGAGCCCCGCCTCCGCCGCGACCTCGCGCACGAGACCGGCCACCGCTTCGAGGATGCCGTCATGACCACGATCGCGCGGCGTCGAGATGCGCCGACGAAGGACGACGACGGGCCCCTCGGCCGTGACGCCCGCGAGCACGACGGCCTCGATCTTCGTGCCCCCGAGATCCACCCCGATCGCGATCGGCTGACCCATACCGGGGGTCTACCCGCCCCTCCGCGCCGCGTCCATGAAGCGCCCGAGAAGACCGAATCCGTGCGAGGATCCCGCCGCCCGTGACGAACGCGCCCCCTGCCCTCTCGCGACCCCACGCCTGGGCCCTCGCCTTGACCGCGACCTTGACGATGGCCGTCAGCTACGTCGATCGCCAGGCCCTCGCCGCGCTCGCGCCGACCGTGTCGAAGGTCTTCGAGCTCTCGGACACGCAGTACGGCTTGCTCGTCTCGGCCTTCTCGGTCGCGTATCTCGCGGGCGCTCCGTTCGCGGGCTGGCTCATCGATCACCTCGGCGCGCGCCGAGGCCTGCTCGGCGCGGTGGTCGCGTGGTCGCTCGTCGCTGCCGCGCACGCGCTCGCGCCGAGCTTCACGGGCCTGCTCGTCCTGCGTGTCGCGCTCGGCCTCGCCGAATCCCCTTCGTTTCCCGGCGCGGCGCAGACCATCCAGCGCGTGCTCCCGCCGGCCGCTCGTGCGCGCGGCTTCGGGTTCCTGTTCACGGGCAGCTCCCTCGGCGCCATCATCGCGCCGCAGCTCGCGCCGTTCCTGGAGAGAAACTGGGGCCTTCGGATCGCGTTCCTCGGCACGGCGATCGTGGGGCTCGCGTGGGTGCCGCTCTGGCTCGTGCTCGCGTGGCGGAGCCCGGCCCGCGAGGTGCTCGACGTGGCGCCCGCGGCCACCACGACGCGCCCGAGCGCGCTCTCGGTCCTGACGCACCGGGCAGTGCTGCGCGCGACGCTCGCGATCCTGGCGTCGGCGCCGGCGATCGGGTTCCTGCTCAATTGGGGATCCAAGTATCTCGTGGCATCCCACCACGTCGCGCAGGCGAACGTGGGACCTTACCTCGTGATCCCGCTCGTCCTCTTCGACGCCGGCTCGATCCTCTTCGGCCACTTCGCCAGCGTGCGGGCCCGATCCCGCATGGGCGGTGCGCCCGATCGTGTCCTCTTCGCCGTCGCGACGCTCTTCGCCCTCGTGACCGCGGCGACGCCGTTCGGGCGCACGCCGGTGGAGTCGATGGTGCTCGGCGGGATCGGCCTGGCCGGCGGCGGCGGGATCTTCGCGCTGCTCACCGCGGACATGCTCTCGCGCGTCTCGCCTTCGGTCTCTTCGGCGGCGAGCGGCGTCGCCGCGGCCGCGCAGTCGATCGCGTACATCGTCGCGGCCCCGATCGTGGGCAAGATGATCGACAGCTCGGGCAGCTACACGCCCCCGTTCCTCGCGGTCAGCGCGTGGATCCTCCCGGGTTGCGTGGCGTGGTTGCTCTGGTCCCCGCCGCCGCCCCACGACGAACGCGCGAGCGCCTAGAACATTGAGCGGTTTGACAACCGCTCGATGTTCTAGGCTCTTTCGTCCCGAGGGGGACGCCTCGCGTCCCCCCTCTCGGCCAGGCGAAGCCCGGCCGATTCACCCCCCGAGGGAAGATCGCTTCGCGATCTTCCAGAGCATCGAACAGTTCGATGCTCTAGCCCGCCGCGATCTTGAGGTTCCGCCGGATCCGCGTGTGCGGATCTTCGAGGTTCGGCACGAACGCGTGCCCCGTGATCGCCTCGAATGCCTCGATGTAGCGCCGCGCGGCCTCGACGCGCACATCGTCCGGAATCGTAGGAATCGGCCCGTCGCCGGTGAACCCCGTCCCCGCGAGCCAGCGGCGCACGTACTCCTTGTCGAACGACTCGGGCTCTTCCCCTCGCGCGCGGCGCTCGTCGTACGTCCGAGAGAACCAGAACCGGGACGAGTCCGGCGTGTGGATCTCGTCGATCACCACGATCCGCCCGTCCTTCGTCTTGCCGAGCTCGTACTTCGTGTCGACCAGGATGAGCCCGCGCTCCTCGCAGCGCTTCTGCCCGAACGCGAAGAGCGCCATCACCATCTCGGCCGCTTCGTCGAAGTCACGCGCGCTGATCACGCCCTCGGCGAGGATCTCCTCGCGCGACGCCGAGACGTCGTGCCCGCCCTTCGGCGCCTTCGTGCTCGGCGTCAGGATCGGCGCGGGCAGCCGGTCGTTCTTGCGCAGGCCGTCCGGCAGGCGATGGCCGCAAAAGACACGCTCGCCGCGAGCGTAATGGGTCCAGATGCTCGTGGAGGTCACGCCCGTGACGTACGCGCGCACGACCATCTCCACCGGCAGCGGCGCGCACTCGACGGCCTCGACGACGTTCGGATCCGGCACCGAGATCACGTGGTTCGGCGCGATGTGCTTCGTCGCCTCGAACCAGTGCGCCGCGAGCAGGTTGAGGACCTGTCCCTTCAGCGGAAGCGTGCCGAGGACGCGATCGAACGCGCTGATCCGGTCCGTGGCCACGAGGAACCGACGTCCATCGCCCGTGGTGTAATTGTCGCGGACCTTCCCCTCGTATTTCGCGCCGAGCGCCCCGAAATCCGTATGGTCGAGGGTCGTCCGGAGCGCTCGTTCGAGGGTGTCTTTGTCCACCATGGCGCCCGGACCTTAGCGCAAGATTTGCGCGACGCAGCAAGCGGGTTCTTTTCAGCTCGGCGGGATGCTAAAGCGCCGCGCATGAGCACTCGGAAGAAGATCGCACTCATCGGGGCCGGCAACATCGGCGGCGAGCTCGCGGCGCTCTGCGCCCGCAAGGAGCTCGGCGACATCGTCCTCTTCGACATCCCGGCGAAGACCGACTTCGCCAAGGGCAAGGCCCTCGATCTCGAGCAGAACTCGAGCGTCATCGGCTACGACGCGAAGATCACGGGCACGAGCGACTGGAAAGACTGCGCCGGCGCCGACGTCGTGATCGTCACCGCGGGCATCCCGCGCAAGCCCGGCCAGAGCCGCGACGACCTCGTCGCGACGAACCTGCCGATCATCCGCAGCGTCGCCGCGGGCGTGAAGGAGCACTGTCCGGATGCGTTCGTGATCGTCATCTCGAACCCGCTCGACGCGATGGTCTACGAGCTCAAGCGCGCCACGGGCCTGCCCCGCGAGCGCGTCGTCGGCATGGCCGGCGTGCTCGACAGCGCGCGCTTCCAGCTCTTCCTCGCCCGCGAGGCCAACGTCAGCATCAAGGACGTGCGCGCCATGGTGCTCGGCGGCCACGGCGACGACATGGTCCCCGTGCTCAGCGCGACCACGATCAACGGCGTCGCCGTGACCGAGCTCGTCGCGCGCGAGAAGCTCGACGCGATCATCGCCCGCACCCGCACGGGCGGCGGCGAGATCGTCAAGCTCATGGGCACGAGCGCCTACTACGCGCCGGCTTCGGCCGCGGTCGCGATGGCCGAGGCGTTCCTCCTCGACCAGAAGCGCCTCCTGCCGAGCGCCGTCTACCTCGACGGCGAGTACGGCTACAAGGACCTCTTCATGGGCGTGCCCGTCATCATCGGCGGCCGCGGCGTCGAGAAGATCCTCGAGATCAAGCTGACGGACGACGAGAAGGCGATGCTCGCGAAGAGCGCGAAGAGCGTGCAGGGCATCACCGACGTCGTGAAGGCCACGCCGGCCGCGTGAATTCGTCGGACGCTTGGGGGCGACGCTCGGACGAGTCGAGCTACGCCCCCAAACCCCCCAAGCGGGACGTCACGGTCCCGCTCCTCGATCTGCGCGCGCTCCATCGCGCGATCCGCGAAGAGATCGATCAGGCCATCGCCCGCGTCGTCGAGGCGCAGGCATTCGTCCTCGGCGAAGAGGTCCGCCTCTTCGAGGAGGCGATCGCCGCGCGCCTCGGCGCCGTGCACGCGATCGGCGTGGCCTCGGGCAGCGACGCGCTCCTGCTCTCGCTCGTCGCCTCGGGCGTGGGCCCGGGCGACGAGGTCGTGACGAGCCCCTTCACGTTCTTCGCGACCGCGGGCGCCATCGCGCGGCTCGGCGCGCGCCCCGTGTTCGTGGACATCGAGCCCGACGGGTGGAACCTCGATCCCGCGCGCGTGCTCGCGGCGCTCGGCCCGCATACGCGCGCGATCGTGCCCGTGCACCTCTTCGGCCGCGTCGCGCGGATGGATCCTTGGCTCGACGAGGCGCGATCGCGCGGCGTCGCCGTCGTCGAGGACGCCGCGCAGGCGATCGACGCGCGGCGGGGCGGGCGCGCGGCCGGCACGTTCGGCACGTTCGGCTGCCTCTCGTTTTTCCCGAGCAAGAACCTCGGCGCGTTCGGCGACGGCGGGCTCGTCCTGACAAACGATCCCGAAAAAGCCGCGCGGGTGCGCAGGCTCCGCACGCACGGCGGCGAAAAGATGTACCGGCACGAAGAGGTCGGCATGAACAGCCGCCTCGACGCGATCCAGGCCGCGGTTTTACGCGCCAAGCTCCCCCACCTCGAAGGCTGGACCGAGGCGCGGCGGGCCATCGCCGATCGCTATCGCGCCCTCTTCGCGGAGGCGGGCCTCTCCGATTTCGTTCGCCCCGCCGACGACGACCCCGAGGGCCTACACGTCTATCACCAATTCACGATCCGCGCCGTCCGCCGCGACGAGCTCCGCGCATGTCTCGAATCCGCGGGCATTGGCACGGCCGTCTACTACCCGGTCCCGCTGCACCTCCAGCCTTGCTTCGCGCCCCTCGGCCACCACGCTGGCGATTTTCCGGAGGCCGAGCGCGCCTGCCGCGAGGTGCTCTCGCTCCCCATCTCGCCGACGCTCACGCCGGAACAGCAGCATTTCGTGGTCGATCGCATTCGCACGTTTTACGCCTGATTCTTCGGTTGCGCTCCTTCCCGGCGCCGGGATACTCGGGCATGCTCGAAGACGTCGACGTCGCGATCGTGGGGGCGGGCCCCGTGGGCACGCTGATGGCCAACCTGCTCGGCGGGCGCGGGCTCCGCGTGGTCGTGCTCGAACGCGAGACCACGCCCCACGGCACCCCGCGCGCATTCTCCTGCGACGACGAGGCCCTGCGCGTCTATCAGCAGGCCGGGCTCGACCGTGAGCTCACGGCGACCATGTATGCCTGCCCCGAGGCCGAGTTCACCGACGCGAAAGGGCGCGCCTTCGCGAAGCTCGTCTTCCGCGGGCTCGATTTCGGCAATGGTTTTCCGGCGCTGAACTTCTTTGACCAGCCCACGCTGGAGGCCATTTTACGGCGCGGGCTCGCGCGATTCGAAAGCGTGTCGCTGAGGCTCGGGCACGAGGTCCTCGCGATCCACGAGGATGCGGAGCGGGCGCGGCTCGAAGTGCGGGGCCCGAGCGGAGAGACCCACGCATTGCGAGCGCGTTACGTGCTCGGCTGCGACGGGCGCAAGAGCACGATTCGCAAGCTCTCGGGCATCGCCTATGAAGGCCGCCGGTACGAGGAGCCCTGGATTGCCATCTCCGGCGTGATGGACGAGATCCCCGATACGATGCCGCTCGCACGTTTCGTCTGCGATCCCGCCCGTCCCGGCTTCGTGGCGCGCGGGACGGAGAACCAATGCCGCCTGGAATTCATGCTCCGGGAGGGCGAGACGCGAGAGACGATTGAAACGCCGGCGTCGATCGCGCGGCTGATCGCGCCGTACGTGGATCCCGCGAAGATCCGTATTCAGCGGGCGAGCGTGTACACGTTCGAGGCGAAGACGGCGGCGCAATGGCGCAAGGGCCGCGTCTTTCTCCTGGGCGACGCGGCGCACACGATGCCGCCGTTCATGGGGCAAGGCCTCGTGTCGGGGCTGAGGGACGCGGCGAACCTCGCGTGGAAGCTCGCGCTTTGCGTCTCGGGTCGCGCGAGCGAACGGCTGCTCGATACGTACGAAGAGGAGCGGCGGCCGCACCTCGTCGCGATGACGGAGATCAGCATCCGGCTCGGGTATGTCTTTCTGGTGCGCGACGCGCGCGCTGCGACAGCGCGTGACGTCGTGTTCCGTGGGCTCGACCGGGTGGGCCGCGTCCGCAAATTCATTCGAGACATGGAGTTCAAGCCGAAGCCGACGTGCGACGCGGGAATGATGCGAGGCGGGCGGCGCCGCCGCGGGCGCTTCGACGGGGCACCGGGCGTCTCCCCGCGTTACCCGGAAGGAACGTATTTCCCGCAGCCGTTCGTGTGTGACGCCTCGGGCGCGCGCGTGCGGCTCGACGACGCGCTCGGGGCGGGATTCGCGGTGCTCGGCTTCGGGCTCGATCCACGCGAGGTGGTCCGGGACGAACCCTTCTGGACGGAGCTCGGCGCGCGGTGTTTCCAGGTCCTTCCCGCGGGGAGCGAAGCGCGGGAGGGAGCGCTCGTCGACGAGGACGGCGCGCTCGAACGATGGTTTGTCCGGTATGGCGCGGCGCTCGTGATCGTGCGGCCGGATCGTTATGTGTTCGGCGGATATTCCCGCGCAAAAACGACGCTGGCGGAAGGCGAGTTACGCCGAGCGCTCGGCTGACGCGCTCGATGATCCCCAGCGGCGCGTGGTCATGGGCATCGGCTGCCCGGTCTCGACTTGCGGCTGTCCTCGGAACCCCACGCTCAGGCCGAGCTCATGGCGTCTTGGCGTTCGATGTACTCAACACCGCTCGAGTTCAACAACGCGACAAACTCTCTCAAATCTTGATGCAGCTTCACCCATGGACTCCCGGTAGCTGGCCACGAGATCCAGCAAGAGGTCGACGCGCTCCTGCGGCGTGAGGCTCGCGTAATAGGCTTCGTCGGCCCGCTCGGCTTCCTCGAAGCTGTGGAATACCTGAACGCTCTTGTCCATGGGCGGCACCGGTCGAGGACCCTCGACAGTATGAAGCCCCCTCCTCCGCTCCGGAAGAGGGGGCTTCCCTACGTCACGTAAAGCAGCGCTTCAGCCCATGTTCGCGATGATCGCGTCACCGAACTCGGAGCACTTCACTTCCTTCGCGCCTTCCATGAGGCGCGCGAAGTCGTACGTCACGGTCTTCGCGCCGATCGCGCCGTCCATGCCCTTGTTGATGAGGTCCGCGGCCTCGACCCAGCCCATGTGCCGCAGCATCATCTCGCCCGACAGGATGACCGAGCCCGGGTTCACCTTGTCGAGGTTCGCGTACTTCGGCGCCGTGCCGTGCGTGGCCTCGAAGACCGCGTGGCCCGTCACGTAGTTGATGTTGCCGCCCGGCGCGATGCCGATGCCGCCGATCTGCGCCGCGAGCGCGTCCGAGAGGTAATCGCCGTTGAGGTTCAACGTCGCGATCACATCGAAATCACGCGGCCGCGTCAGCACCTGCTGGAGCGTGATGTCCGCAATGGAGTCCTTCACGCGAAGCATCTTCTTCCACTTGCCATTGCCGTGCGTGTCCCAGAGCTTGAGCGCCTCCTCGACCTCGGCACGGAACTCCGCCTGCATGTCCGCGGGCGCCATGTCGTAGCCGGGCTCGAGCTCCTTCGCGTTCTGCTCGACCGTGATCTCCGGGTTCTTCTCCTTGTTCCCGAGGATCCACGTCTCGCGCTCGGTCACCACCTTGTCCCGGAAATCGTGCTGCGCGAGGGCATACCCCCACGCCTTGAACGCGCCTTCCGTGAACTTCATGATGTTGCCCTTGTGCACGAACGTGACGCTCTTCCGGTTGAACCGGAGCGCGTACTCGATCGCCGCCTTCACGAGGCGCTCGGTGCCCTCGCGGCTCACGGGCTTGATGCCGATGCCGCTCGTCCCCGGGAAGCGGATCTTCTTCACCCCCATCTCTTTCTGGAGGAACTCGATGACCTTCTTCGCGTCCGCGCTCTCGGCCTCCCACTCGATGCCGGCGTAGATGTCCTCCGTGTTCTCACGGAAGATCACCATGTCGACCGCGCCGGGATCCTTCACCGGCGAAGGAACGCCCTTGTACCAGCGCACCGGGCGCAGGCAGACGTAGAGGTCGAGCATCTGCCGCAGGGCCACGTTCAAGGAACGGATGCCCTTGCCGATCGGGGTCGTCAGCGGGCCCTTGATGCCCACGAGGAACTGGCGATACGCCTCCACCGTGCCCTGGGGGAGCCACTCGCCGAACGTGTTGAACGCCTTCTCGCCCGCGTACACCTCGTACCAGGCAATCTTCTTCTTGCCGCCGTACGCCTTCTCCACGGCCGCATCGAGCACGCGCTGGCTCGCCCGCCAGATGTCGGGCCCGGTGCCGTCGCCTTCGATGAACGGGATGATGGGTTGGTCCGGCACCTGGAGCTGGCCGGACGCGGACATCGTGATCGCTTCGCCCGCAGTGGGCTTCGGGAACTCGCGCATGGCGGCGCAATAAACCAGGGCGAGGGCTGCCGCAACGGGGACGGACGCTCTCGGGTGATTCGTCCGCGGACCCACGGTCGTAATTGTGCTACGTCGTGCCCGGCATGCGCTCTCGTCAAAGGCTCGTCGCTCTTGGTCTCGTCCTCGCCGCCGCCCTTGCCCAGCAGCCGGCCGAAGCCATCGTGGTCGAGCGAATCGTCGCGGTCGTGGGCGACGACCCCATCCTGCTGTCCGAGCTCCGCGCCCGCGCCAAGCCCTTCCTCCTGCAGGTCCAGCAGCGCGTGCGCCCCGGCGCTGAGCAGGCCGCCGCGGAGTCGCAGGTCTTCAAGGACATGCTCGAGACGATGATCGATCAGAAGCTCGAATCGCAGGCCGCCGAGCGCGCGGGCATCACGGTGACGCCCGACGAGGTCGAGAACGCGTTCCGCAACATCGCGACCGCGCAGGGCATCTCGGCGGCCGACCTCTTCCGGGAGGCGAAGGCGCGCTCGGGCCTGACGGAGCAGGAGTACCGCGACGAGATCCGGCGGCAGATCCTGGAAGGCAAGATGCTGCAGCTCCGCGTGAAGGGGCGCGTGCGCATCACCGAGGACGACGTGAAGGCGATCTACGAGCGCACGCTGCGCGACGAGAAGAAGCGCCGGGACTACCGCGCCTCGTGGATCGTGCTGCAGATCATGCCGGGATCGAGCCCCGAGGCGATCGCCGAGCGGAAGAAGCTCGCGGCCGAGCTCGTGACGCGCGCCCGCGCCGGCGAGGACTTCGCGGCGCTCGCGCGCGCCTACTCGGACGAGTCGAGCACGCGCGACACGGGCGGCGACCTCGGGATCCGCGCCCCGATCGGATCGCCCCAGATGCAGCAGGGCCAGCGCCAGGCGCTCTCGCCCGAGTTCGAGAACGCGCTGATGCCGCTCGAGCCGGGGCAGGTGACCGACGTGGTCGAGATGGAGAAGGGGCTCGTGATCATGAAGCTCGTCTCGCGGCAGCCGTCCCGGTACACGACGTACGAGGCGGCGAAGGGCGAGATGGTGCAGCGCCTTCAGACGGAGATCCTCGAGAAGGCGAAGCGCAAGTGGCTCGACGAGCTGAAGAAGCGCACGCACCTCGACGTACGGCTTTGAGCGACTCCCTCACCCCCAACCCCCTCTCCCTTTCGGGAGAGGGGGCGAAGAGGGGAGAGGGGGCGAAGACGCGGGAGCGGGGGCGAAGAGCCGATTACGGCTTCGGTTGTTCGGCCGGCGGCGCTGATGCCGGGGGCGCCTTCGCGGCGTCGGCCTTCTCGGCCTTCTCGGCTTTCTCGGCCTTCTCGCGCTCGGCGTCCTTGCGCTCCATTTCCTCTTCCTGACCGAGCAGCTCGAGCAGCTTCTTCTCGTCGTCGTCGCCGCCCTTGCCGAGCTTCGAGGCGTCGAACGTGAGCATCGGCATCGCGCCGCCGCCGTTCATCACGGGCAGCCGGCCGTTCCAGCGCTCGAGCGCGCGGTACTGAAGCACCGAAGGCGTCACCGAGTACTTGAGGATCAGGTTCGACCGCGCCTCGGCCTTCGCCGTGATGAGCTTCGCGTCCGCCTCGCCCTGCGCACGCGCACGCGCCGCCTTCGCTTGCCCCTCGGCCTGCGTGACCGCCTGCTCCGCCTCCGCGCGCACCTGACGCACACGGTTCTCCGCCTGGATCGCCTGCTGCGTCGCCTCCATCGCCCGGTTGATCGCGTTCGCCACGTTCTCGGGCAACCGCAGCGCGCCGTTGATCGTGAGCTGATCGATCACGAACCCGTCCGGACCGAGCTGCTCCTGCATGCGCTTGGCGACGTTCTCCACGAGCTTGCCCTTGCCCGCGCCGTAGATCTCCTGCACCGGCATCTGCGAGGCCTGCATGTTGAAGCTCTCGCGCATCGCGTTGCGCACGTAGCCGTTCGCGAGATCCATCAGGTCCGACTTGCGGAACCGGCCGTAGAGCTTGGGCGCGAGCGAGGACTCGATGTGGAACGAGAGGCCCACGTCCGCGTTGATGTTCACGCCCTCCTGCGAGGAGAACGTGATCGAGCTGTCGCGCGCGTTGCCCTCGTGCGGATCCTTCGTCCAGACGATGTTCTGCACGCTGGTCGGGAACAGGATGATCTGCTCGGTCAGCGGGTTGAAGAACACCCAGCCCTGCACCGTGGGGCTCTTGTCGACACCACGCTCGTCACCCGCGAGCTTGACCTTGATGCCGACGTGACCCGCGTCGACGCGCGTGACGCACGACGAGAGGGCGATCGCCAGGATCGCGAGCCCGATGGCCGCGACGGCGATGCGCTTGACGAGTTGTGTGGGTGGTGGGGACGAGAAGGGGCGGACGTTTGCCATGGCGCTCTCGCGCCTAGCATATCGAAACGGGGGAAGCTCAGGCCCTCGTGACGCTGATCCGCCGGCGCGCAGCCGCGGCGAGCGCGGCGAGCGCCATGCCGAAGGCAACGACGAGCGGGCCACGTCCGTCGCCGCCCCTCTTCTTGCCGCCACCCGGGATCGGAGCGGCCGAGCCATCGCAGAACACCTCGACGTTCGTGCCGATGCGCGCCTGATGCATGTTGTCGACGGACTCCTGCGCGTCCGCGGGCTCGACGACGAGATCACTGCCGAGCGCCGCGCGCGGCAGGTTCGCTTCGAGCCGCGTGAGCCAAACGTCCTTCGGATGCAGGCCGTTCAGCGCGATCGCGAGGTCGTCGAGCTTGCCGCACGCGAGCGTGCGGGCGTCGATCTCGTTCGTGCCGACCTCGCCGCAGGACGGATCGTCGAGCGGCACGCCCGCGGGGCACGGGTTCGAGACCATGGCGCTGCTCTGGCCGATGTTCACGAAGGACGCCGAGCACGCGCCGTCCATCGTCTCGGCGTTCGCGATGCCCTGCTGCACGTACGCCCCCGCGATCGTGTCGGCGAAGGATCCGTTGCCGGCGGTCGTGTACGTGCGGAAGCCCTGGAAGCTGAAGAGGCCGGGGAGCTGCGAGAGCAGGCCGCCCTGGAACGCGAACGACGTCAGCCACGACGCGCCGCCCTTCTGCTCGAGCACCTTCGTGCGGAGCTCGCCGTAGTTCGACCCCTGCGTCTTGAAGTCCCACGAGAGCAGGTCGACAGGGGCGACGACGTTGTTGAAGTTCTTCGCCGCCGAGCGGGACTCGGTGATCGTGAAGAGCGTGATCGCGACGTTCGCGCCGCTGCCGATCGCCACCATGCGCAGCGGGAGAACGGGGCTCGCGCCCGGCTGCACGACGCGCACGGGCTTCATCGCCTTCACGTCCTTGCCCGGCTGGAGCTTGATCGCGATGAAGTCGAACTTCTCCGCGATGTAGGCGTCGATCACCGGCTGCGTCGAGGGATCGATCGCGTACCCCGCGCTGTCGAGCCAGCCATTCAGCGCGCCGGGCGTGTCCGTGCTGAGCGTGACGGTCTGATAAGGGCCGACGGTGCCGCGGTGGACGACCGTGACGCTCGGGCCGCCGCCGCCGTTGCTGCCATCCTCCGAGGCCGAGAACGAGCGGCCCGCGAGCGCGTCGCCGCAGCCGAAGCCGCTGCTGTTCCCGTCGCCGCAATCGACGCTCGCCTGGAAGATCTGCGTGGTCGTCGCGGCGTCGAGCGTGTCGAACCAGGCGTCGGTGGAGACCTCGATCACCGCGCCCGGCTTGACCGGCAAGACCCACGCGAAGCTCTCGGGGTCGCCGTCGTACTGGATCTGATCCCAGAGCACCGTCTGCTTCGGCGAGATCGAAAGCGCCATGCGATGCGCCGAGACGACGGTGCTCTGGCTCGGCGGCGCGAAACATCCCCCACACGCGGCGGCCTCGTCGGTGGTGGTGAGCGCGGCGAGGAGCGTGGCGGCGAGGACGGGGACGACGAAGCCGGTTCGCATGGGGAAGATCTCCTCTCGGTCGGAGCTTTCAAGCAAAGCAAGCCAAGGTGCGGGCGGTGTCAGCAAAAGCGATGCCGACCCGAATGCAGGCGTTTGCAGGCAAAACGCTGCGCCAGAGTGCGCCACACAGGGCGAGAGCGCCGCGGGGTCCGTTTCAGCGGGGATGCGGGGCCACGTCGATGCGGCAGGAGACGGGGAGCGCGAGGCCGACCTGTTCGAGCGAGATCGGCGTCTGCGTGATGGCGCTCGGCGGCTCGCACGAGACGAGCTGGAGCGGCGCGGCCTGGGACTCGGCGACGCGGGCGAAGGCGCGCGCGCGCTCGACCCAATCTTTGACGAGCTCGGGCCGATACGCCTCGGGGTCGCGGACCTTGATCTCGGGCGAGCCGAACGCGGTCTCGATCTTCGGGGCGCCTTCGCCCGCTGAAGGCACGAGCGCCTCGTGCTTGCGCGAGGCCTCGACGAGCCCCGCGACGAGCTTCGCGCGCGCCCAGTAGCCCGCCTGCGCGGCGAGCGGGACCTCGACCGCGCCGTCCACGGTCACGACGAAGCGCGCGGGCGGCGGCTCGTCCTCCTTCGCCTTCGCGTACCCAGGCGCCGCCGTCGTGTTCGCGCCGAGCATGGCGATCGTGGCCGCGCCGCCCGTGGCCGCGCCGAAGCGCTCCTTCACGGCGAGCGTGGCCTTCTCCAGGAGGTCGAGCCCGGCCTTTGGATCGGCGAGCTCGACGCGCAAAACGAACGGAACACACGCGAGATCCGGGCGCACGACGAGCCCGCCGCGCGCGTCGCCGCGACTCGGAATCGAGGGCCCGCTCGGCGCCGAGAACGCGGAAGGCGCGCTGCCGTAGGACGCGCTCGAGAGGAGCGAAGGCGTACTCGGCTCGGAAACGGAGGAGCTACACGCGGTGGCGAGGAGACCGAGCAGAAGCGGGACGAGCGGGAGTTTCTCCATGGGGCGGCGAGTCTACCCGCAATCACGCCCGGATCGCTGGCGCGTCCGTCTGCCGCATGCTCTAACCTCCCCCTTCGAGAACCCCTGTGCCCTCCGACCGAACGCTTTTCCAAAAGCTCTTCTCCTCGCGGCCCGTCATCCTCGCGCCGATGGAGGACGTCTCCGACGCCGTCTTCCGCAAGCTCTGCCGCGAGCTCGGCGCCGAGCTCTGCGTGACGGAGTTCGTGAACGTCGAGGGCCTCTTGCGCGGCTGCCGCAACGCGCGCCGGAAGATCACGCTCGGCCCGGACGATCAGCCGACCGCCATCCAGATCTACGGCTCCGATCCCGACCGGCTCGCCGAGGCCGCCGAGATCGCCGCGGCGGCGGGGCCCTCGTTCCTCGACATCAACTGCGGCTGCTGGGTGCCGAAGATCGCGGGCCGCGGCGCGGGCGCCGGCTGGCTCCGGAACCCGACGGCGATGGTCGAGATGGCCGCGATGGTCGTGCGCCGCGTGTCCATGCCGGTGACGGTGAAGACGCGGATCGGCTGGGGCCCCGAGTCGGAGATGCCGATCGTGGAGCTCGCGAAGCGGCTGGAAGGCGCGGGCGTCTCCGCATTGACGATCCATTGCCGTACGGCGCAGATGGGCCACTCGGGGGCGGCGGACTGGTCCTGGGCGGCGCGCGCGAAGAGCGTGGTCGGCATTCCGGTGATCGTGAACGGCGACATCAAGAGCGCGGACGACGCGAAGCGCGCGCTCGCGGAGACGGGATGCGAGGGCGTGATGGTGGGGCGCCGGGCGATCGAGCACCCGTGGATCTTCCGCGAGGCGAAGGCGCTGCTCGAAGAGGGCCGGTCGATCGATCCGCCGACGCCGGAGGAGCGAATCGAGCTCTGCAAGAAGCACCTCGTGATGAACACGGAGGAGCGCGGCGAGCCCCACGGGGTGCACGTGACCCGAAGGCACCTCGCGGGCTACCTGCACGGGCTCCCGGGCGCGGCCGCGCTGCGGCGCGCGCTGAACGCGTGTGACTCGCAGGAAGGGTGCCTCGCGATCCTGGACGAGGCGCTCTCGCGGCGGGCCGCCTGACCGACCCGACGGGGTGGTGACGGCGCGCGTTCGAGTGGGCTAAGTTACGAATAGGCGCGCCTCCAGGTCGCCTGTACGCGTCTCCAAGTCGCCTGCGCGCGTCTCCAAGTCGCCTGCGCGCGTCTCCAAGTCGCCTGCGCACGTCTCCAAGTCGCCTGCGCACGTCTCCGAGACGCGTGCGCACGTCTCCCAAGATGCCTGCGCGCGTCTCCAAGACGCGTGCGCGCGTCCCCGGGGTCGGTTGAGGGCGTATCGAAGTCGCGTCCGCGCGTCTCCAAGTCGCGTCCGCGCGTCTCGAAGTCGCCCGCGCGCGTCCTCCGGGTCGACGGAAGGCGCCTCGAAGACGCGTGCGCGCGTCTCCAAGTCGCGCGCACGCGTCTCCAACATGCGTCCTCTGGGCGTGATCCGCCCGGACTCAACCATTCCTTACCTCAGGCTCGCCCCGACCTTCCTTGACCGCGACGCCCGATGGCATGGCGGCCCCGTGCGTGGCGTACTCGGTATCCGGCAAGCTCGCAGGGGGGGCCATGCGTTCTGCTTCTGGTATCCGACCGGGACTTCACAAGAACCGCGAAGGCTCGACGAACGACGTGCGGCGCATTCTCGTGGCCGACGACGACGCGACCCGCAGGCGCCTCATTGGCGCGCTCCTCGTCGAAAAATACGCGCCCGCGGTCGCTCTCGAAGCCGACTGCGTCCCCACCGCGCTCGAAGCCCTGCTCGTGCGGCACCCCGATCTCGTCGTCGCCGATCTGGGTTTGTCGGGGCACTCGCAGGGCGGCTTTCGCCTGATCCTCGACGCGGCGTCGCTCGGCGTGCCCGCCGTGGTCACGAGCGGGCCCATTTCGCGCACCCTGGAGGATCGGCTCGCCCAGCTCGGCGTGGGGTGGGTGCCCAAGGGTTCGTCGGAGCAAACCTTGCTCGCCGCGATCGACCGCGCCCTCGAGAAGCCGCGCGTGGCCGAGCGCGGAAACGAGCCCCGGAAGGTGCCCTCGGGGCCCAGGATGCATACGGCGTGATCGGCGCGTCCGTGACGAGCCACGAGCGCTGAAAGCGGGATGTCGCGGGACAAACACCAGGCAGCCGGTCCCCCTTCGGAGACCGGCGAGGGACGAGAGCTCGACGCCGCCCTGGCCTCCGAAGGCCTCGACGACGAGCTCTTGCGCCAGCTCGGACACCTGCTCGAAATGGAGCTCGTGGATCCGCCGCGGCGCACGCGCAAAGAGCCGCTCCGGCGGCGCGCCGAGGCGCACATCGTGGTGGCGCGGCTGTCGTTCGAGGCGCGCCTGTCGGATCGCGCCGAGGTGGAGGCGCACGCGGCGCTCGCGCTCGCGCCCGACGACGAGGCAGCCCTGGGGCTGCTCGCGGCGATTCATCACACGCGCGGCGAGCTCGGCGCGGCGATCACGCTGCACACGGAGATGGCGGCCCGGGCCGGCGGCGAGCCTTCGACGCTGGCCACGCTCGGGCGGCTCTTCGAGGCGAGCATGCGAGAAGAGTCGCCCTCGGCCCGCGCGCCGCACATCGCCGCCGAGGCGGGGTCGACGACGGGTTTGTCCGAGCTCGAGCACGCGTTTCGCGTGGCATTCGGGGGCAATTTGCAGGGCGCGCTGCGGATCGTGGATCGGGTCGCGGCGCGGGCGCGCTCCGAGGCGCGCAGCGTCTACAAGCTCGCGATGCTGGAGCGGGCTTTCTTGCTGGAGCAGGCGCAGGACGTGCGCGGCGCGATCGCCACGCTGGAGCGCCTCGCCGACGAGCCGGGGCTCGCGAGCGACGTGGAGCGATTGTTATGCCTTTCGCTCCTGTACGAACGAGAAGGGACACCCGAGCGGATCCGCCGCGCGCTCCGGGCCGTGCGATATGCCTACCTCGTCACGCGGCGCCCCACGCTGCTCCGGCGTATCGCGCGGCTCGTGGGCAAGCTCGGGCATGCCCGCCTCGCCGAGCTCTTCGAGGCGAGATACCTGGACGTGTTTCGCCGTCGCATGCACGTGCTGTCACTCCGCGAGGCCGCGCGCGCCTTGCCGACCGCTTACGTGCCGCCGGAGGGTTTGTCCGTTTTGCCGTTCGGGCATCGGGCCGTCCAGCACCTCTTCGATCGGATCCGCGATCGAAAGCGCCCCGAGCACCGAAGGCGCGCCGCTGCGCTCGCGCTCTGGGCCGGCGACGCGGCGCGCGCGGAGGCCATGTACGCGGAGCTCGAAAACGAAGGACGAACCACGTCCATCGATTTGCTCTATTTCGCGGACGCGCTCGAGGTGAGCGGGGCGCACGAGCGCGCGCGTTCGGCCCGGCGGCGCGCGGTCGCGGGGCTCGATCGGCCGGACGCCGCGGCGCTCACGCGCCTGCTCGGCCGCGAGGACGCGAATGCGGAGGACGCGCGCGAGGCGCTCGTTTCGCCGGAGCGGCTCGCGGAGGCGGCGTCGGTGCTGCGGGCGCGGCGCAAAGCGCACCCGGAGGATCACGCGGCCGTGCTCTCGCTCGCCCGCGTGGCCGAGGCGCGGGGCGAGCTCGACGCGAAGGCGCGCTACGAGGCCCATGCGCGCGCCCTCGCGGAAGGCGCGCGCGCGCCGCGCCCCTATGTGCTCGCCGCCGCTGCATTGCGACGCGGCGGGGACGTGCGCGGCGTGATTCACGAGCTCTGGGTCGACAGCCGGCGCACGAAACGAGGCCGCGGAGGCCTCGACGAAAAGGACGTGCTCGGCTCGGTCGCGCCCGACCTGCGCGCCCGCGCGGCCTCGATCTTCCTGGCCGTGCGCGCCTTCGTCCGGTCCCGTTATCCTCACCGCGTCGATCCCGAGCTCGACGATCGCCGTTTTCTCCTTCGTTTCACGAAAGACGACGAGCCCTCGTCGGGCGACAGCGCCGGCCTGCCGATCGCCATCGCATTCGCGAGCGTGATGCTCGGCTTCTCCGCGCCGGGCGACGTGGCATTCTCCGGCGCCGTCATCTGCGACGCGCACGACGTCGTGTCGCTCGGCCGCATCGGCGACGTCGACGCGAAGATCGAGGGCGCCTACGAGCGTCGTCTCTCGCGCATCGTGCTCCCCGCGCAGAATCGGGACGACGTGGCGCACGCCGAGCGCGTGCCGCGCAAGATCGCCGAGAGCATGGTCTTCTTCGCGCGGACGCTCGACGAGGTCCTCGAGACGATTTTCCCCGAGCTCGTGTGAAAACCCCCCGCAGGCATGCGGGCTCTGCGCCTTCCTGGCGCGGCCGCGGCCGCGGCGACAAAACAGAAATGGGCCTCGGCCGCCGTCACGCGAAAGGTGACGGCGGCCCAGACCCAGCGGCGCGTTTGGCGCGCCGGGAGACCGGCCGAAGAGGGCCCGTCTCCCGCCTCAATGCGCTTCGATCAGAAACCGAACGACGAGCAGGAGCGGCACCAGGCCTCGTACTGCTGACGCGCGATCTCACGCTGCCGCACGATCTCGGCCGCGAGGGGGTTCCAGCCCGTCCACGGCGTGCCCGTCGTGTGGCTCAGGCCGCTGCGCTGCGCGTAGAACGGATCGATGCTCGTCGGCAGCGCGCCCACGGGCTGGCCCGTCCATGTCGGGACTCCCTGCATGGCATAGTTGTACGGATACACGCCGTACGGCGTGTGCCCGAGGCCGGCCGTGTAATCCACGGTCCGGGGATCCATGCCCTGCACCGGCACGCCGAACGGGGTCGGGCCGAACTGGGTGTGGGAGAGCCCGATGCCGCCGGTCATGTCGCGGCTGAAGTCGCGATTCAGGCCGATCCGCTGCGTGCGCGCCAGGACCTCGATCGTCTGGGCGAGGTAATCATTGAGGACGCGCAGGTTGTTGATCTCGTAGGTCTTGTGATCCATGTTCGTACCCCCCTGAATCAGGGCTCGTGCACAATCTCCGCCCCGGAGCCCTATGCTCCGACGCGGCACTACCTTTCCAGCGCGCAGCGCCAGAAATCCTTGCCGGGGGCGCGAAGCTCGAATGCCCCGCCCCCGAAAAACTCATTTCACGTCGATCGGGACCTCGGTCGCGTCGGTCCCTTGGCCATCCGTGGGAATCGTGACCGTGAGGACGCCGTCGCGCAGCGTCGCCTCGATCCCGTCGCGCCGCGCCCGCGGCGGCAGCGCGATCGTCCGGAGGATCGGCCCCTTGCGCCGCTCTTCCAGTCGCATCATTCCCGCCGCCGCAGCCCGCATCGACACGCGCTCGCCGCGAATCGTGAGCGCGTCGCCGGTCACCGACACGGCGAGCTGCTCGCGCACGCAGCCGGGGACGTCCACCATCACGCGCACCTCGCGCTCGAGCTCGACGACATCGCACGGAGGCGCGAATGCGGGCTCGGTTTTGCCGCGCGGCTCCGCCGAGGCGCGCGCCTTCTGCTCGAGGAGCGCCTTGAATTGCCGATAATTGCTCTCGGCCTGCCCCATGGGATCCACCTCCGGCGGGAGCTCATAACGTCCCGGCTTGATGGCGTGCCCGGTGAGCGATTGGTACACGTTCGCGACCTCGGCGATCGCCTGCTCCACGTTCATCATCGAAGTCCCCTCCAAGAAGAAGCCGCGATGGCCGTCCGGGGCGATTGAAGATCCGCCGAAACGCGCCGACGTGCGCAGAAACGCGCCACCTGCGCATTTCCGAATCGCCGCAACCGCGACGAGAAAGGACACTACGCGGGTCGTTGCCGCCTGTCTGTCGGTCCGGCCAGTGTTATCGATTAAGGAGGTTCCGGAACGCCGGAGGTAGAATGCCAGACTCCCGACGGCATTTCCCGGATGAACCGGCCAATTCGCGGAAATCTATCGCTTTTTCGTCTAGGGGATCGAAACCGCGTTCGTCCCTGCAACACGGCGCGAATATGCCCCGCCAATACGGCGGTATGCCCGGACGATACACCCCTCCGCCCGCGCCAAACGCGCGTATGCCCGGGCGTGATCAGGGCGTGATCAGGGCGTGATCAGAGGGCCTGGTTTTTCCAGGGATCGAGATCGGCGAGCGCGCGCTCGGCCATCGCCTCGTACCGCGCGCGCTTCGCGAGCTTCGACTTCGTGCCTTCGAGCGGCGGCAGGTGCGCCCACGTGATGTTCGAGGGCTGATACGAGGGTTGTTCGCGGCCGAGGTGCGTGAGGATGCCGCCGAGCGCCGTCGTCTTCGGCGGCGGCGCGAGCGGTTTGCCCGCGAGCCTCTGCGCGAGGAGCACCGCGCAGACAAACCCCGCCGCCGCGCTCTCCACGTAGCCCTCGACGCCCGCGACCTGACCCGCGAGGAAGACGCCCGGCAAGCTCCGCATCTCCATCCCAGGACCGAGCACGCGCGGCGCGTCGACGAACGTGTTGCGATGCACCGAGCCGAACCGCAGAAACTCCGCCTCTTCGAGGCCCGGGACCATGCGGAAGACGCGCAGTTGCTCGGGGTACTTCATGCGGGTCTGAAAACCCACCATGTTGTACGCCGTCGCGGCCGCGTCCTCGGCCCGGAGCTGGATCACGGCGTGCGGCCGCCGGCCCGTGCGTGGATCGACGAGCCCGACGGGCTTCATCGGCCCGTACGCGAGCGTGCGCTCGCCGCGCTCGGCCATGACCTCGCAAGGCAAGCAGCCCTCGAAGTAACGCACGTCCTCGAACTCGCGCGGCGCGACCTTCTCCGCCGCGACGAGCGCCGCGACGAACGCGCGGTACGTCTCCTCGTCGAAGGGACAGTTGACGTACGCCTCGTCGCCGCTCTCCTCGGCGTCCTCGGCCATCATCTTGCGGCCGGGCTCCTGCGCGCGCTCGGCCGTGCCTTTGCCCCAGCGCGACTGCTTCCACACCTTCGACCAGTTGATCGACTCGGCGCTCAGGATGGGCGCGATCGCGTCGTAGTAGGCGAGGTGCTTCGTGCCGACGGCCTCGGCGATCGCGGAGGCGAGCGCGTCCGCGGTGAGCGGGCCGGTCGCGAGGATGACGGGGCGATCCGCGGGGATCTCGGTGACCTCGCGGGCCTCGACCGTGATGCGCGGGTGCTCGCGCATGGTCTTCGTCATCTCGGCGCCGAAGAGCTCGCGATCCACGGCGAGCGCGCCGCCCGCCGGAACGGCCGTGCGATCGGCGACGCGCATGAGGAGCGAGCCGACGCGGCGAAGCTCTTCCTTGAGCAAGCCGACGGCGTTCGCGAGCGCGGCGCCGCGCAGGGAGTTCGAGCAGACGAGCTCAGCGAAGAAATCGCTCGTCTGCGCGGGCGTGCGGCGCGCTGGCTTCATCTCGAGCAGGCGCACGGCAAAGCCGCGCTCGGCAAGCTGAAAGGCGGCTTCGCAGCCGGCCAGGCCGGCGCCGACGATGGTGACGTCGTGGGGACGAGCTTCGGTCATGGTGTCGGGGGATGAGAGGCGCGCCGCGACAAACGGGCGCGCCTTGGGGGAGGGAGGGGGTGACTAGGCCGAGGCGCGGCCGTTGCTCTTCGACTTCGACGGCGTCTTCGTGGCGCCCTTCTTCTCGGCGGTCTTCGCCGCGGCCTTGGGCTTCGCCTCGGCCTTGGGCGCGGGCTTGGGCTCGGCCTTGGCCTTGGGCGCGGCCTTGGGCTCGGACGGCGCGTCGGCCTCGGCCGATCCGCCTTCGCCCTCGTCCCCGGCGGCGGCGCCTTCCGGCGCGGCGCCGGCGAGGCCCGCCTCGTCCTCCTCGGGCACCTCTTGCTTGAAGCCGCAGTCCTTCGTCGCGCAGACGAGCATCGGCTTCTTGCCGGCCGTGCGGGTCAGGAACTTGGCGCCGCAGGTCGGGCACGGGGTGGCGACGGGCTTCGCCCAGAGCTTGAAGTCGCACTTCTGCTCGGCGTTGAAGTTCGAGCAGCCGTAGAACGTGCGCCCGCCCTTCTTGCGCGGCCGGACCTCGATGATGTCGCCGCCGCACTGCGGGCAGGCGACGCCGAGAGGCACGGGGCGCGCGTTCTTGCAGCCCGGATAACCCGTGCAGGAGAGGAAGTCACCGTAACGGCCGGTGCGGATCACCATGGGCTTGCCGCACTTGTCGCAGGTGATGTCCGTCTCGCGCACGGCCTGCGCGCTGTTCGAAAGGTCGCGCGTGGCCTTGCACTTGGGGTAGCGGCTGCAGCTCAAGAAGTAGCCGTTCTTGCCCCACTTCTTGATCATCTCCCCTTCGCCGCACTCCTCGCAGGGGATGCCCGTCTTCTCCGACGGCGGCTTCCACGAAGCGAGCTTCTTCGCCGGCTCGAGCTGCTGGCGGAAGCGCTTGTAGAACTTCTTGAGGAGCTGCTCGCGCTTGATCTTGCCGGCGCCGACCTCGTCGAGCTCCTCCTCCATCTGCGCGGTGAAGTTCGGATCCATGAAGTCGAGGTTCGAGCGCACGAGGCCCTCGACCACGAACTTGCCGAGCTGCGTCGGCTGGAACGCGCCGCCCGGGAGCTTCTCCACGTAGGCGCGCTGCTGCACCTTGCTGATGATCTCGGCGTACGTCGACGGCCGGCCGATGCCGCGCTTCTCGAGCTCACGCACGAGCGAGCCTTCGTTGTAGCGCGGCGGCGGCTGCGTGAACTTCTGCTCCGTCACCACGCCGGGCGTCGTCGAGAGACGAATCACGTCGCCCTCGTTCATCTCGGGCAGGAGCGCATCGCTGTCCTCCTCGACCGGCGCGGCCTTCGCCGCGGCCGTGGGCTCCGGGGCCTCGCCGTCCGCCGCGGCGTCTTCCTCGCCCGCGAAGTCGCGCTGCCCCTCGGTGACCTCGAGCCAGCCCTTGTCCTTGAGCACGCGCCCCGTCGAGCGGAGCATGTACGACTTGCGAGACGCGTCGCCGCGCGTCGGCTCGGCCTGGATCTCGACCGTCGTCCGATCGTAGACCGCAGGCGTCATCTGCGAGGCGACGAAGCGGTTCCAGATGAGCTTGTACAGCTTGTACTGCTCGTCCTTGAGGTGCTTCTTGACCGACTCCGGATGGATGTTGACGTCCGTCGGGCGGATCGCCTCGTGCGCGTCCTGCGCGTTCTTCTTGGACTTGTAGACGTTCGGTTTGTCGGGGACAAACGACTTGCCGTAACGCTTCTCGATCGCCTGGCGCACCTCGGCGATGGCGTCGTCGCTGACGCGCGTCGAGTCGGTACGGATGTAGGTGATGAGACCGACCGGGCCGCCGTCCTGCTTGAGGTCGACGCCTTCGTAGAGCCCCTGCGCGACCTGCATCGTGCGCTTCGTGCCGAAATGCAGGATGTTCGTCGCGTCCTGCTGGAGCTTCGAGGTCGTGTACGGCGCAGGCGGGTTGCGCTTCTGCTCGCGGCGCGTGACCTTCGCGACCTTGCAGCTCGCGCTCTCGAGATCGGCGCGCACGAAGGCCGCCGTCTCGCCGTTCTTCACCTCGAACTTCTCGCCCTCGGCCGCGGCGAGCTTGGCCACGAAGGCCGCGCCGCTCGGCGCCGAGAGTCCGGCCGAGACGTTCCAGTACTCCTCGGGGACGAACGCCTCGATCTCACGCTCGCGGTCGACGATCAGGCGCAGCGCGACCGACTGCACGCGACCGGCGGACAAGCCGAACGCGAGCTTCGACCAGACGAGCGCCGAGACGTCGTAGCCCACGATGCGATCGAGCACGCGGCGAGCGCGCTGGGCATCGTAGAGGTTGATGTCGAGCGGCCGGGGGTGCTGGACGCCGTGGTCGACGCCTTTCTTCGTGATCTCGTGGAACTCCACGCGCTCGACCCGGAGCTTGTCGTCCTGGATCTCCTCGAGGATGTGCCAAGCGATCGCCTCGCCCTCGCGATCAGGGTCGGTCGCCAGGAGCACCGCGTCCACCTTCTTGGCCGCGTCCTTCAGCTCCTGGAGGACTTTCTCCTTCCCGACGATGACCTCGTACTTCTCGGTGAAGTCGTTCGCGACGTCGACGGCGTTCTGGTTCTTGGGCAGATCCTTCAAATGCCCCTTGGAGGCGACGACGTCGTACCCCGAGCCGAGGTACTTCTTGATCGTCTTCGCCTTGGCCGGCGACTCCACGATGACGAGCGTCTTGGCCATCACCACCTTCTGATCGAGCAAATTGCGTGAGGACGAGGGGAAAAACCGGTGGGCCCGCTCGGCTCGCAAACCGAGCAGGTGGGCCCATCTAGCGAT
The DNA here is from genome assembly GCF_029946515.1 of Polyangium sp. 6x1. GTDB lineage: Bacteria > Myxococcota_A > Polyangia > Polyangiales > Polyangiaceae > Polyangium. Next base: position 31,705 of record NZ_JARZHH010000013.1, on the reverse strand, counting down.
TGCCCCGCCGGTAGGAGCCGGCGGGGCCCTCTACTACTACGGCCTGTAGTGTCAACGTCAAGAGCGCCCCAGCGACCGCAGGAAGAGGCGCCCCGACCGTATCGCAGATCACGTCTAGATGCGTCGGGGTGTCCCCCAAAACACCAAGAACGGTCTTTTCGAGAGCGCCGAGAGGGCCGAAGGTCCCCTCGAACGGGAGGGGAAGACCCCGAGCGGGGAGCCTCGGCTCCGTCTCCGCGCGCCTTCTGCGAGGAGCAGGGCCGTGACCCACGGCGCCGAGGACGTCCGCCGCACAGGTGACCGCGCGGGCCCCCATGGCTAGCTCCTCCGCGCAGCCCGCGCCAGCCTCCGACCACGGAGGATGCGGCACGACGCCGAGCGGTCGGCCGAGCTTGCGCGCGGCCGCAGCCGCCGAACGAGCGCCACTCTTGAAGCCCGCCTCGACGACGACGGTCGCGAGCGTGAGCGCAGCAAGCACGTGGTTTCGCGCGAGAAAATGCTGAGGGCGCGGGGGGCTCGTGTCGGGCAAGCGCGAGAGCAGCGCGCCGCCCGCGGCGAGGACACGATCGAAGAGGGGCACATGTTCGAGCGGGTACGGGCAGTCGAGCCCAGCGCCCGTGACGACGACGGTCAGGCCGCCGGCTTCGAGGGCAGCCTCGTGCGCAGCCGCGTCGACGCCGAACGCGCCGCCCGACCAGATCGCGAAACCGGCGGAGACGAGGTCGCGGACGAGTGTGCGCGTGAAGGCGCGCGCCTCGGCGCTGGCTGCGCGGCGGCCGACGACGGCGACGCCGGGCAAGCTGGGAAGGGCGCCGCGGAGGTACAAGGTCGGCGGGGCTCGCTCGGGGGTGGCGAGGGCACGGAGGACGGCGGGATACGCAGGCGCGTCGGGCGCGAGGACGATGGAGGGAGGCACGCGCGTCCATCGACGGCGCGCGGCGCGTGTTGCGTGAAATCGTTCGTCTCAACGATCGCGCGTGACGGGTCGGAACTGCTGGACGAGCACCATGCCGGAGCCCTTGCGCACGGAGACCGAAAGGTTGCCGATGAAGGGTTCGAGGAGCAGGAAGCAGTCATCCTTGCCGCCGATGACGGCGGTCGGCCCCGTGCGCGCATCCTGCGCGACGATGCGCACGGGCGCGGGTCCGCTCGTGGTGAGGAAGAGGTCGACCTCGACGACGCCGATGCCGCCCTGCGCGACGACGGTGACGCAAGCGCCGACCGGATACGAGACCGGCACCCACGCGCGCTCTCCCTCGGCGAGCGTCGCGCCGAAGCGCGCTCCCTCCGCGGACATGCCCGCCGTCTCGCCGCGCACCGAGCCATCAAAGGCGAGCCCGAGGACACGCGAGGGGCGAACGTCGGGCAGGAGCGGGAGCGCGGGCGCGGCGTAACGTTCGAGGAAGAGGCGCGCGGCCTCGGGATCGGGCACGGGCGCGGGCGCGAGCGCGGCAGCGGAGGTGGGTGCGGAGGCGGCTGCGGAGGCGGAAGCGGGCGCGGAGGAGCGGCCGCGGCGCGGAGGGAGCGGGTCGACGACGAGGGGCTGGGTTTCGGCGTGGGAGCCGCAGGCGGGGAGGAGAAGGGCGAGGCATGCGAGCGCAGGGAACGCGGAGCGCATGCCGTAGCCGCTAGTCCAGCCCTCCGTCGGCGGCCACCGCCTTCCCCTCCTGCTCCACTGCTCCGGCGTTGAACGTCATGAACGACCGGATCGACCACCAGACCAGGTTGAACCAGGCTGGCGCCGGCAGCTTCCGCGACACGCCGATCTCGACGAGGCCGAGCGAGAAGAACAAGACCGGCATCAGCGTCCCGAGATCCGCGCGGTGATCGAGCGCGCTCCGCACGTCGCTGTTGATCTCCGCGAACGCGTGCGCCACGGCCTTCGCCACGCGCGTCGGGCCTGGCAGGGCGTCGTGGCCGATGTCGGTCAACTTGCGGCCCTGCTCGTCGCGCTCCTCGGCCACGAGGCGCTCCAGCATCTCGCGCACGGCCTCGGCGTCGAGCGTCCCTTCCTCGCGCTCCACGATCACCGAGCCCGTCCACGGCCGCACCTCCACGCGCTCGCAGCTCGGATCCATCATCGCGAGCTTCTCCGCGAGGCGCACGCACGCGTCGCGGTTGCCCACGATCGCGCGCGACCGCAGCCGCACGCGGCGCGGAAGGCTATGGACGAGCTCACTCCACTGCTCGCTGGGTATCACGTCTCTCCTCCCCTTCCCTCTCGCTCGACGTCGCTCAGTGCGATGCAGCGTTGGCCTGCGCGCCCGCCGCGCTCGGCACGTGTTTGCCGTTGCCGGTCGTCGCGCCCGCGCGAGCGCGACGCGGCGCCTTTCGCATGTGACGCGCGCGCTCCTCGACCTCGGCCCAGAGGTCCTCCGCGTGCTCGCGTTGCCGCTCCAGGACGGCCCGGCCGAGGTGCGCCAGGTGCAGGCCGAGCGCCCCGATCTCCACGACCGCGGGCTTGAGCCGGCGCGCGGTCCCCATCACGACGACCGCGCTCCCAAAGCCGAGAATGAACGATGGCGTATGAAATTTCATCGACGAGCTTCCTCCTCGAACATCACGGGCGAAGACGCCCAGTCCACCGGCGCGCGCCGATCGTCCGCTCCGATCAAGGTCGATCCCGCCGCCATGTCGCGTCGCTCCACCACGATCGGAGCCTCCGGGTTGAACAGCGACTTCCCTTCCCGCGCGAGCGTCGGGAGCAGGCCGAGCAGCACCGCGATCGAGAGATCGATCGGGCCGAGCGGCGTCGTGCCGAGCACGCGGCGCAGGCCGGGCAGACCGAGGGCCACCGCCTGCAAGCCGAGGCTCGCCGCGAGCGCGCGGTCTAGCTCCGGGTTCGGCTGCGAGCCGCTCGATCGACACGACCGCGCGTGAAGGAGCTGCGCCACGACGAGCGACGCGAACGACATCGTGCGCGCCCGCGGCAAGCTCGCCCCGGGGCCGAGCGCTCCGATGCCGTAGGCGGCGAGCGAGATCGCCGCCATCTTCGAGGCCTCGCGCGCGAGCTTCTTTCCACGCGCCGGCCCGAAGAGCGGCGCCTGCGGATCACGCGGGGGCCTGCGCATCACGTCCGCGTCCGCGGGCTCGATCGCCAGCGCGAGCGCGGGCGCGACGTCCGTCAGCATGTTGATCCAGAGCAGCTGCAGCGGCCCGAGCGGCTCGGCGCCGACGACCGAGCCCGCGAGCATGACCATCACCTCGCTCGCGTTCGTCGCGACGAGGTACTCGATCGCGCGCCGCACGTTGTCGTAGAGCCGTCGGCCCTCGCTCACCGCGTCGGCGAGGCTGCCGAGGTCGTCGTGCGCGAGCACCACGTCCGCGACCGCGCGCGCGATGTCCGTCCCGCGCTCGCCCATCGCCACGCCGACGTCCGCGGCCTTCAGCGCCGGGCCGTCGTTCACGCCGTCGCCCGTCATCGCCACGATCGCGCCGCCGTCTTGCAGCTCGCGCACGACGTCGAGCTTCGCCTCGGGCGTCACGCGGCTGTAGACGTTGGCTGGACCGATCCCGAGCTCGGCCCCGATCGCCTGCGCGGTCCGCGCCTGATCGCCCGTCAGCATCATCGTCCGCACGCCTGCGCCCGCCAGCACCGCGAGCGCCTCGCGCACCCCGCGTCGCGGCGGATCCCGCATCCCCACGAGGCCCGCGAGCACGAGCGGCGCTTCGGGCGTCTGCTCGGGGTTCGAGGCGTGGCTCGGCCCGTCCGCGCGTCGCCCCGCGCGTTGAAGTGGCTCGCCGTCCTTCCGCCACGCGAGCGCGAGCACGCGCAGGCCCCGCGACGCCATCGCTTCGTTCATCGCGAGCAGGCGCGCGCGCTCGGACGGCTCGACGCTCGCGCGCTCGATCACCGGCTCGGGCGCGCCCTTCACGAGCTCGATCCGGCCGAGATCCGGGTGCTCGTGCACCGTGACCATGAACGGCCGCTCCGCGCTGCGGCGCTCCTCGCGCACACGCTTCGCCGCGCCTCTTCGACGCCGCACCGGGTAGCCGATCGCCATCGCGAACTCGACGAGCGCCCGCTCCGTGCCGCTGCCGCTCGTGACCGCGTCGCGCTCGTCGAGCTCCACGTCCGCGTTCAGCGCCGCGATGCGCCCGATCTCGCGCAGCGACGAGACCGGCACGCGCTGCCCATCTTCGCCGACGAGCCCGAGCGACGGAGGCGCGCCGTTCTCGCCCGACGGCGCGCCGTACTCGACCCGCACGAGCCCCTCGCCCGGCAGAAACACCTCCGCGACGCGCATGCGGTTCTCGGTCAACGTCCCCGTCTTGTCCGCGCAAACCACGCCCACCGCGCCGAGCGTCTCGGCCGCCGCGAGCCTGCGGATCACGATGCCCTTGCGGTTGAGCCTCTGGCTCGCGAGCGCGAGCGCCGTCGTCCCGACCGCGGGGAACCCCTCGGGGATCGCCGCCACGCCGAGCGCCACGGCGGATCGCGCGAGCGCCGCGAGCGGCTGGCCGCGCAGAAGACCGAGCGCCGTCACCGCGATCGAGCTCCCGAGCGCGAGCGCCGCCACCCTGCGCCCGAGCTGATCGAGCTGCTGCTCGAGCGGAGCTGCGCGATCGGCCGTGTGCGACAGCGCGCGCTGGATCGCGCCGAGCTCCGTCGCCCTGCCCGTCGCCACGACGATCGCACGCGCGCTCCCCGTCGCGACGACCGTGCCCGCGTAGAGCATGTCGTCGCGGTCCGCGACCGGCGCGCCCTCGACCACCGCGGCCGTCCCCTTCTCCGCCGGCTCGCTCTCGCCCGTCAGCGTGCTCTCGTCGACCGTCAGATCCGTGGCCTCCACGATCCGCGCATCCGCCGCGATCGCGTCGCCGGCACGCACGCAGAGCACGTCGCCCGGGACGACGTCGCTCGCCGCGACGGTCGTCTCCACGCCATCGCGCAGCACACGCGCCCACTCCACGCGGAACTTGCTCCACGCGTCGAGCAGCTCCTCCGCGCGTGACTCCGTGAAATATCCGACGACCACGTTCGAGCCCACGACGAGCAGGATCGCGCCTGCTTCCAGCAGATCGCCGAGCAGCACCGACAGGCCCGCGGCGCCCGCGAGCAGCGCCGTCGGCACCGTGAAGACCTGGCCTGCGAGGATCTCGAGCGACGTGCGCGGCGCGATGCCCGCGAGCACGTTCGGGCCGACCTCGCGCAGGATCCGGTACGCCTCGGTCGCCGCGAGCCCGCGCTGCAGATCGACCGAAAAAGCCTGCGTGAGCTCCTCGATCGAGTGCGCGTGCCAAGGCGTCGCCGGGGTCGTGTCGTCATCGTCGTCGGCGCTGCCGTTCGCCCCGTACGCGCGGATCATGTCGCGCATCGACGCGGCCGCGCTCTCGGCGATCCGCGACAGCGAGGGCGGCGGCGGCCCTTGCGAGTCCTCGTGTTCTGCCAGGATCGACAGCACTTCCGCGCGCGTCGTCTCCGCGTTTGGCGCGAGCACGCAGAGCACCGTGCCCGTGTGCTCGTTGGCTCGCGCCTCGCTCACGCCCGGCAACTCGCCCAGGGCGCGCTCGATCCGCCTCGCGCGCACGGGCTCTCCGAAGAGCCCGGCCACCTCGACCCTGAGGCGCTGTGCGCTGTGCACCGCGCGCCCAGAGGGCTTGCCAGCATGTCCCAATGGCGCGCGCCCTCGGGCGAGGGCGCGCCACTTCATGATCGCCGAACGCACTCGGGGGCGCGCACGCAAAGAGCGATCCACGGGCGCGAGCGTGCGGACGCGACCGCGCGGCAGGCGGGCTCTTCGGAGCTTTTTCGGCTAGTTCGGCGTGAACGAGATCCAGGCGCCGTCGAGCCACGTGTCGTCTTGCGAGAACGCGCCCACGTAGCTCGCCTTCGTGTCGAAGAAGCCGTCGCTCGGCGGCGTCGCAGCTCCGGTCGTGAGCGTTGCCTTCGGCCGGAAATCCGGCGCTTCGCGATCGTAGGGCGCGACAAGCAGCGGGTCGACCTCGGCGTTGCCGCCGTCGGTGAACCACTTGACCTCGTCGAAGCCCATGTCGTCGTCCTTCTCGGAGCCCATGCCGTCGGCCGTCTCCACGTAGGCGACGTTTTGCGCGAGATTTCCGTGGAAGATGGACCCTTCGAGCTTCGCGGAGGTGGCCGCGTCGCGGATGTCGACGCCTGCCTCGAAGCCCGTGGCGACGATGTTGTACAGGCTCGCCTTCGTCGCGCGCCGCAGCAGCATCGCGTACTGCTGCTTGTCCACGTCCACGTTCTTGCCGACGAGCGTCGCGTTGTAAATCGTGGGCTCGGAGAGCGGCGCGTTCGTCGTGCCCATCGCGTCGTTGTCTCCCTCGAAGCCGTTCGTGTCGTCGACCGCGGCCGGATCTTGCTGGACCACGACGAACTGGAGCTTTCCGGTGTACCCGAGATCCCAATCGATCCCGTCGTCCTGGTTGTACGTGCAGACCAGGTGCTTCGCGTTCACCGTGCCGCCGAAGAATTCGAAACAATCGTCGAGCGTGTAGCGGACCTGGACGTAATCGATGGTCGTTCCGCTGCCGACGCCGGCGAGCGTGAGCCCGTTGATCTCGTTGTCCGTCGAAAGAAGAATTCCGCCGAACTCGATCCGGACGTACTTCAGCACGCCGCTATCATCGGCCGGGTCGGTCCCGCCGTATTCGGTCTCCGCGGTCGCCTCGATTCCCTCGACGTTCGCTTTTCCACCGGGCACGTTGATCGGAGCTTTTCCGAGAAGGATGACGCCGCCCCAGTCGCCGGCGGCGCGGTCGCCGGGCTCGGCGCGGCTCGTGAAGACGATGGGCTCGTCCTTCGTGCCTTCGGCGTCAATACGGGCGCCCGGGTCAATGACGAGTGTCCCGAGCGTGGACTTGTCGCCCTTGATCGTGGTGCCCGGCTCGATCGTGAGCGTCGCGCCTGCGCGCACGTGCACGATTCCCTTCAAGATCCAGTCCTGGTCGGCCGTCAGCGTCAGATCGGACGAGATGCTCGTCGGGATCTCGTTGTTCTTCGCGGGAGGCGACGGGGTTTGTCCGGTCTCGTCCCCACCGCAGCCCATGAGGCTGGCCGCAAAGAGCGCGCTCGTCGCAAGCAATACCTTCGATCGCATGTCCTTTGATTCCTCCGCCCGCGCATTCTGGTCGTGCTGCGTGACGCCATTGCAGGGCAGGCGTGACGATCTTGCGACAGCCTGTCAATTCGTGATCGTGGCGCTCAAAGTGAACGTCGCGCCGGGCTGGAATTGCTCCACGACGTTCGTCAGATTGGGGATATCCTGGTGGAAGACGTTTTCCACGTTCGGCCCCTGCGTGAACACGACGGGCGCGAGGAGGATGTTCTCCGCCGAGAGCTTGAGGTCCACGTATTTGCCGATGCGCTGCGCGACGGTCACGTCGAGCAGATGGCGCGGCTGCTCGTACACGTCCGGCAAGCCGAGCGATCCCACCTGCGAGATCCTCCGGCCGTAGATGTTGTAAAGCACGCGGACGCGTGTGCCGCGCTTGTCGTTCGCATAATCGAGGCCCGCGTTCACCACGTAGGGCGATTGCCCCGCGAGCGGGCGGACGTTGTTCGTCTGCACGCTCGTCCCCTCGTCGTCGAGCGCGACGCGCGAATGCACGAGCGTCAGGTTCGCGAGCACGCCGAGATCGGCGATGGCCGGGCTCACGAAGCCGAGGTTCTTCCGCAATTCGAGCTCGATGCCCGCGTTTTGCGCGCCCTTCGCGTTCTGGTACGACACGATGCCCCGGTTCGAGGGGATGATGATCTGCTCGATCGGCTTGGAAAAATCCTTGTAGAACACGCTGATCGCCGCGACCTCGGCGAGCGTCGGGAAAAACTCGAAGCGCAGGTCGGCGTTCACGATCGTCGTGCGGTCGAGATCGGGGTTGCCCTGCATCTCGCGGGCACCGAAGTAATCGGTGAACGAGAACGGCGCGAGCTCGCGGAGCTGCGGGCGCGCGACCGTGCGCGTCACGGAGGCGCGCAGGTTCGACCGATCGCTCGTCTTGAAGACGAGCCCGAGCGAGGGGAGCAGGTCCGTCGTGGAAAGATCGACCTGGCGCGGCAAACCCGTCGACGAATCGAACGTATCGAGCCGCTGGGACGAGGCCTCCACACGAGCGCCGAGCACGACGCGCATCCACGGCCGGAGCGAGGCGTCCGTCATGAAATACCCCGCGAACGTGCGCTGCGTGGCGTCGTAGGAATCGCTCGGCCGCGTGTATTCGTCGAGGGTGAGGGCGCGTCCGATGTACTCGCTCGTGAAGAGCTGATCCGGCGGCAACGAATAGGCCGCCGCCTCCTCCGGCGTCTGCGCGATCGGGATGTACCGCAGGCGCCGCGCGTCGAAGGCGCGATCGCGGACCTGCGCGAGCCCGCCGACCTTCACGCGCACGGGCGTGTCGCCCCTCCGGATCGGCTGCGTGTAATGGAGGGCGCCGCCGATGGCCGTCTCGGCCTGGTTTGCATAAAAATGCAGCCCGGAGAGCGTCGTGCTCTGCCACGCCTTCCGGTCGTTGTCCTGCAGGTAGACGTTCTGGCGCGTGCCCGGCTCGTCGCTCGTCGCGAGGGACGTCGTCAGGTTCCATTCGAGCGTCGCGTCGTTCGCATTGCGAAGCTTGTGCTCGCCCGCGAGCTGACCGAAGGTGAGCGAGCGGCTCGCGAAGCGGAGCCGCGTATCGTAGGCGAGACGCCCCGCGCCGCCTTCCTCGGCGTGCCCGGCGATCTCGCGCGCCTCGCTCTCCGACGAGCGGCTGTGCAGGCCGAGCAGCGTGACCTTGTGGTCCTTCGCGTACCTGTAGGTGAGCCCCGCGAAACCGCCCCACGATACCACGTCGACGCCGTTCTCGAAGCTGTAGTAGTTTTGCGATTCGAGCTCGTTCGACACGTTGGGATCGATCGTCACGGTCCCGAGGACGCCTTCCCGCCGGATCTGGAATCGCCGCCCGTACGTCAGCGCCGCCATGTATCCGAGCTCGTGGTCCTGACCGAACCTGTGCGTATTGCCGAGCGTGAGGTTGCCGCTCATGTTCGGCAGCGTCATCGTCCGCGTCGTCGTCATCGGCTTGTTCAAGGCGCGCCCGAGCTCGTTCACCTCGCGCGACGAGACGAGCGAGCCGTCCGGCTTCTCGGCCCCCTTGGCGGCCTTGTAATCGGTCGGGAAGTTCGGCGGCAGCGCGCGCGTCCCGTCGTCGATGCCGAGAAAATCGGTCCCGCCGCCCGCGTACGTGAGCCGATCGCGGAACGTCGTCTCCGTATTGACCCCGAGGTACAACGTGCCGCTGATCGTGAACTTCTCGGGCAATTCGCGCGTCGTGACGCGCACCGAGCCGCCCGTGAAATCGCCCGGCATGTCGGGCGTGAACGTCTTGATGATCGTCAGATCGCTGAGGACCGTCGTCGGGAACAGATCGAACGGCACAGCCTGCCGATCCGGCTCGGGGCTCGGCAGCGGCACGCCGTTCAAGAGCGCATTCGTGTATCGATCGCCGAGGCCGCGCACGTACACGTACCGTTGCCCGACGACGGACGCGCCGACCACGCGCCGCGCCGCGTCCGCCGCATTGCGATCCGGCGTCCGCGCGATCTCCTGCGCGCTCACCGCGTCGCCCGTGTGCGCCGCGTTCTTCCGGAGCAGCGTCTGCGCCGCGGCCGAGGCCCGATCCGGGTCCGCCTCGATCTCGACCACGATCTCCTGCTTGGCCTCCTCGGTCGACAGCGCGACGTCGAGCTTCTCGACCGTGCCCGCGGTGACGCGCACGTTCTGCAAACGCTGCGCCTTGTAGAGCTGATAAAAGACGCGCAGCTCGTAATTGCCGGGCGGAAGCTCCAGCCGGAATCGACCGTCGAAATCCGCGATGACCTTCTTGTTCGTCCCGACAACTGAGACCTGCGCGTCGATCACGGGCTCCTTCGTCTTCGCGTCCGTGACGACGCCCCAGACGACGCCTTTTCCGGCGGGCGCGGGGCGAGACGGATCCTCCTCGCCGAGGAGCGCCTCGTCCGCGCCCTCCTGGGCCAGCGCGAGCGCCGGCAGGGAGAGCGTGAGCGCCGAGGCGAGAGTCACAATGGTTTTTCGCATGGGGAAATCAGCCGCCGAGCTTCTCGGTCAAGATTGCAATGCCCTTGGCGCCGCCCCTCTTCGCGATATCCATCACCTCGACGGTGATCCCGTACGGCGCGTCGTCGGCCGCGTCGAAGTAGAGGAGCTTGTCGGCGCGCGCCGCGAAGATCCGCGTGAGGCGATCTCGCAGCTCGGCGCGCGAGACCTCGGTCTGGTTGATGCGGATCGCGCCCTTCGTGTCCACCGTGAGCACCACGGGTTTGTCCGCGTCCGGGGGCGGCGGCTCGTTCTTCGCGTCGTCGTCTTTCTTCGGCAGGTTCAGCCAGATCTGCTTGCTCAAGAGCGGCGTCACCACCATGAAGATGATGAGCAGCACGAGGACCACGTCGACGAGCGGCGTCACGTTCATCGTGGGCGCGACGGCGCCTTTTTTCCCGCCCGAGGAGACGTTCATCGCCATGGCTAGCTCTCCTCCCCCGCGCCCTTGCCTTTTTGGCTCACGCTGAGCGCAATGCCCGTGTAGCCGGCGCGCTGGCACGCGGCGAACGCATCACGCATCTTCGCGTATTGCACCGTGGCGTCCCCCTTGAGGACGACGCGCCGCTCCGGCTCCGCGTCGTGCATCGACTTCAATCGCGCCTCGAGCGCCGGCACGTCCGCGAGGACCTCTTTTTCGATGAAGAGACTGCCGCGCGCCGTGAGCGTCACCGTGATCGGGTCGAGCTTCGATTTGTTCTCGTCCGGCTGAATCACGCTCGGCAATTCCACGCGCTCGCCATGCTCGAGATCCGGCGCGATGACCATGAAGATGATGAGCAGCACCAGGACCACGTCGACGAGCGGCGTGATGTTGATGTCCGGCTCAGGCAGCTTCTTCGATGATGCGCTCTTCGCTCGCGCGCCCATGCTGGTTCTCCATGTCGTCGAGCAATTCGCCCGCGCTCCGCTCGAGCGCCGCCTCGACCGCCGTGATCTTGCCCGTCAGGTAATTGAAGAAGAGCACCGCCGGAATGGCCACCGAGAGGCCGAGCGCCGTCTCGATGAGCGCCTCCGCGATACCCGCGCTCACGGCGCCGAGCCCGCCCGAGCCCGTCGTCGCAATGCTCTGGAACGCCGTGATGATGCCGACGACGGTGCCGAGGAGCCCCACGAATGGCGCGACCGAGCCGACCGAGGCGAGCACCGAGAGCCCGCGCCGGAGGTCGGCCGAGAGCGCCTCGCGCTTGCGCTCGACCTCGCGCCGCGCGAGCTCGACCGGCGTCAGATTGCCCGCGTCCTCGCTCTCGGCGCGGAGGAATCGCCGCATCGCCGAGGCGACGAGCCGCGCGAGCGCGGAGAGGCGATATCGGTCCGCGACGCGGAGGAGCGCCTCCGTGTCCCACGTATCGAGCAGCGGCTGCGCCTCCTTCACGAACACCCTGGTCTCGGCGTTCATGCGCGCGAGCGCGATCATCCGCTCGACCACGACCGCGATGCTCGCGATCCCCATGAGCACGAGCCCGAAAGCGATGAGCTTCGAGACGAGGCCCATGCTCGCCCAGATATGCGCGAGATCGAATTGCATGGTTTTGCTCCTTGTCGAACGGGAATGCCCGACGAACTAGGTCTTGATCTTGAAATTGAACCTTGCGTTCTGGTACGTGGCCACGGGGCGGCCATCGACCACGGCTGGCTTGAATCGCCACGTCTTCACGGTCGCGACGACGTGCGCGGCGAGCCGCGCGTCCCCTCGCACGACCGTCACGTTCGAGACGTCTCCCGACTCTGTCACGACGAACCGCACGATGACCGTGCCCTCGATCCCCTGGCTCTTCAGGTCCTCGGGATAAGGAGGCTGCGGCTTCGATATCGGCGACGGCGGCGTGCCGTCCTCGCCGAGGACGATGGGCCCCGCCGCTTTGGGCGGAGGCGGCGGCGGTGGAGGCGGCGGCGGTGGAGGCGGCGGCGCTGCCGCGGCCGTCGCGGTCCCCGTTCCGCCGGGCGTCCCGCCAAAGCCTTCGCCCGAGCCCTCCCCATACTCGTCATTGCCGGCCTTCGCCTTGCTCGGATCCGCCTCCTTGGGCATTTCCGTCGGCACTTCCACGGGCACGGCGATCGGCTTGTGTTTCGGGCCGGGCGGCTCGGGCGCCCTGGGCGCGGCGTCCACGGGCGGCGGCGGAGGCGGCGGTTTCGGCGGCTCCACGGTGGGCGTGAGCTCGACGGCGACGACCTCCTCCTCTTCTTCCACGGCGGGCGCGCTCGATTTCATGGTCGCGCCGACGACGCCGACGGCCGTGCAAATGGCGACCGCCGTCGCGTATCCGATCAGAAGCCGCTTGCCGCGCCCGGGATCCGTCTCCCCGACGCTCCACGCCTCGAAGCCCATTGCCGTCTTTCCTCGGCCCCCACATTGACGATCGTTCGTGACAACCTCGTGAACGTCGCGAAACGATCACGTGCGCGCCGCATGACGCATTTTTCAATCGGGGTGCGAGCCGGGCAGCTCGGGCGATCCACCGAATCGATACCCGATCCCCCGGACCGTCTGCACGTAGTCGCCGGCGGGCCCGAGCTTGTCACGGAGCCGCTTCACGTGCGTATCGACGGTGCGGGTCGTGATATCGACGTCCATGCCCCACACACCTTCGAGCAGCGCGCCGCGCGTCTGCACGCGCTCGCGATTCTCGTACAGCGCGAGCAGGAGCTTGAACTCGAGCAAGGTGAGCTCGATCTCGACGCCGTCGACCCACACGCGGTGCGCCTCGTCGTCGATGCGCAGCCGGCCGAATTGCAGGACGCGACGCTCGGTCGTCCGCGCCTTCACCCGCCGCAGGATCGCCTGCACGCGCAGCATGAGCTCGCGGACGCTGAAAGGCTTCACCACGTAATCGACGGCGCCTAGCTCGAAGCCGACGACCCGGTCGACCTCGTCCCCGCGCGCCGAGACGATGACGACGGGGGTCTCGCGGGTCTCCTCGCTCTGCTGCAGGCTCCGGCACACTTCGGTGCCCTGGATGTCGGGCAGCATCATGTCGAGCAGGATGACGTCTGGGCGCCGCTCGCGCGCGAGCCGGATCCCCTCCTCGCCGCGCGCCGCGAGCAGCACCTCGTGCCCCGCCTGCCGGAAATTGTAATCGAGCACCTTGAGGAGCGCAGGCTCGTCCTCGACGACCAGGATGCGTGCCATCGCCCCCGTGTCTATCGTCTCCCTGTTACGGCCTGATGAAGCCCGTGTTGCAGGTTGGCTGGGAAATGCGCGACACGTGACGAATCCGTGAATGGGACGTGTCGAAACGGCGAGGACGGCCCCCGCGTGACGAATTCGTGAATGGGAGGTGTCGAGAGCTTTTCAGCGGGGAGCTTTGGCGCGGAGCGCGGCGCGCAAGGTCGCGACCTCGCGGCGGAGCGGGCCGATGAAATCGGCGCTGATCGTGCGCTTCTGCCCCTTCATCGCGCGCGCGGTGTGCCACTTGCTGAGCGCGAGCCGCGACGCGGCGCGGATGAACGCGCGCCCCTCGGCGCCGCGCCACGAGAACGTGCACTGGATGCGCCCGACGGGCGAGCAGACGAGCTCGAGCTCCTCCTTCGTCAGGTTGCCGAGCAACACCTCGTCGCGGAGGAAATTGCGGATCGTGCGGCCCTTGCGGATGACGAGGGCGATGATGATGCAGAAAAACATCGCCACGAAGAGCAGCCAGAAGAGCAGCATGATGACGAACGCGTCGGGGATGACCGTGGGCACGAAGTTCCAGAGCGCGTGCAGGAAGACGCCCAGGAAAAACCCGCCGATCGGCGCGAGCCAGCGCACCCACGTCTTGCTCGACTCGCGCGCGATGCCGAACCCGATGCCGGTCATCGACGTGTAGAGCGGGTGCCCCCACGGCGCGAGGACGCCGCGAATGAAGAACGTCGCGCCGAGCTGATCGGCCATGTCCGCGCGGGCGTAATAACTGACGTTCTCGACCGCGGCGAACCCGAGCGCGCAGAACGTCGCGTAGATGATGCCGTCGACGACGCCGTCGAACTCGCGCCGGAGGAAGTAGAAAAAGCCCAGGATCGCGAGCCCTTTGAAGAGCTCTTCGGAGAGCGGCGCGCTCACCACGGTCGTCAAGAAGCCCGGGATGGCCGAGCCCTTCGGGAAGATGCCCGCGGCGACGAGGTGCACGCCCGTGTTGATCATCCCGGCGAAGCCCGTGGCGACGACCGCGCCCCAGAGGAACGCCATCGCGAGGCACCACCACGGCTCGGGATCGTACCGATCGAGCACCATGGGCACGAAGAGGTAGAAGCCGAGCGGCACGAACGCGAGGAGCGCGCCCGTCAGGACCGCCGAGAACATGCGCCCCGGCGCCTTCGACAGGAAGATCTCCGCCGTCTGGAAGAGGAGGTTCAGCACGACGCCCGCCACCATGCCGAGGATCCAGAGCGAGAGCCCCACCGCGCGGCGGCGCTTGTCCGGATCGGGCTCCGCGGGCAGCGGAGGCTGCGGCGCGCCGTAGCCTTGGGGCGTATAGGGCGCCGGGCCGGGATATCGTGGTTGCTGCTGCTGCGGGTAGGGAGCGTGGCCGTAGGGCCCGCGCGGCGGTCCGTAGGGGTTGTTCATGGCGGAACGCCCGACGCAAGAGCGCCGGGCGTTCGTTCATCCTACCGTCTGTGCCGTCGCGAGCGCGAGGTCAGTCGGCGATCTTCTGCTGGATCACGACGTGCGGAGAGGGCGACGTCGGCGCGTTCTGTTGCTCGGCGCTCACGATGAGCTCGAAGCTCGTGAGCGGCACCGTCGCCGTGGGCAGAGAGCCCGTCCGCTTGTCGGCGTTGTACGCGAGCGACCCGATGCGCTGCCACTGGCTGCTCGAGTCCTTGCGGGCCCACACGACGTACGCCGTGGCGCCCGGCATGAGCCGATCGGGAGGCGCGAGGTGCTCCGCCTCGATGCTCACGGTGGTCAGAACCGTGCTGCTGTTGACCTCGGCCACGATCTTCGCGTCGGCGTCGGGCGCGCGCGGCGTGCCCTTGGCCATGTACTCGAGCGGGCCACCACACGCCGCGAAGAGCAGCGCAAAGGCGACCGAAAGCATCCCGCGACCCATCCAGCTATGCGCGTTCATCGCACCTCCAACAACTCTGGATGTACCAGAAATTCCGTCCGGTTGCATGGTTTCCGGCGACATGCGTCAAGGCTTGAGGACGCGCGTGCCGGGCGGCGGCGTGAAGTCGAACTCGCCCTTGGCGACGGGCTGGTTCACGACGGGGGCGCTGAAGTCGAAGCGGTTCTTGTTGCCCTGCGCGTCGAGGATGAGGACGCGGCGAACCTGGTTCGTCTGCGCGTCGACGTAGAGGAGCACCTTCTGGTAGGCGGGCGTCGCGTCTTTCGGCGTGCCCTCGAGCACGTATCCGCCCTCGAACTTCATCTGCGCGGCGTCGAGCAGCTTCAGGTTGAAATCCTTCACGAGCTGCCCGGTGCCCATGAGGAACGCGAGCGCCGCCGGGTATTGCGAGTTTTTGACCGGCGTCTCGAACATCTGCTCGTTTTCTTTCTCGTAGACGCGGATCACCTTGCCGTCGGACACGACGCGGTTGCCGTTCGGCGCGTCGTACACCCAGCTCATCTTGCCGGGCTTCTCGAAGGTGACCGTGCCCTTCGACTCCTTCTTCACGTTCTGGACCTTGATCGTATAGGTCTGCGCGAACGTGGCCTTGAAGGTCTTCGTGGAGTCGTAGAACGCCTGGACGCGGCGGCCGATCTCTTCGGCCGTGGGGCCCTTCGCAGGGGCCGCCGCAGGGGCGGCGGGCGCGGCGGCCTGGGTGTAGCCGTCGGTCGAGCAGAGCAGCAGAGCAGGGACCACGGCGCAGGCCGCGAGGAGGGAGGGGATCGAGAGAAACCTTACCTTACGCATCATTTTCTTCCTGTTCCGCGTAGTTGGCCGGACCGAGGGTGCCGCGGGGTTGGACGCAGGCCGCCCCGAGGCGATGCAAGATCACGGGACGTTCGCGCGTCGTCGACCCGGGCGGGCGGGCGCAGAAGCGGCGAGGGCCGTCTGGAAACCCACGACGTTGCAGTGCGTGAGCGCGATGGCGAGCGCGTCGGCGGCATCCGACCGGGGCGGCGTGCCGAGCCGGAGGATGGCCGTCACCACCATGGCCACCTGGCGCTTGTCCGCCGCGCCCTTGCCCGCGACGGTGCGCTTCACGAGCGCAGGCGGGTACTCGGACGTCTGGAGCGAAGCGCGGGCGAGCCGGAGCAGGACGACGCCGCGCGCATGGCCGAGTTTGGCCGCGCTCTGCGCGTCCTTGGAGAAGAAGATGCTCTCGACCGCGGCGTGCGAGGGCGCGTACTGCGTGATGACCTCGCCGAGGCGGTCGTCGATGTCGACGAGGCGGTCGGCGAAGGTGCCGTCGAGGTCGACGTCGATGACGCCGTGGGCGACGTGCTCGACCCGCGTGCCGACGCGCTCGAGCACGCCCCACCCGAGGTGACGGCTGCCAGGATCGATGCCGAGGACACGCACGCGGGGCGTTCTAGCAGACCCCGTGGCCGCGGCGGGGGAAGATCTTGTGGGGGTTCAAGAGGTTCTTCGGATCGAAGACGGCCTTCAAGCGCCGCTGCAGGTCGATGAGCTCCGGGCTCTGTTCGAGCGGCAAGTACTCGGCCTTGGAGGTGCCGACGCCATGCTCGCCCGTGAGCGTGCCGCGCATGCCGACGACGGCGCGGAAGAGGCGATCGAGGCCGCGCTCGACGCGCAGACCGGCGTCGGGATCGTCCCAGAGGAAGTTCACGTGCAGGTTGCCGTCGCCCGCGTGGCCGTAGGAGAGCATGCGGATCGAGGTCTCTTCGCTGATGCGATCGATCTCGCGGAGCAGGTCGGGCAAGCGCGTGCGAGGGACGACGACGTCCTCCGAGATCTTGTAGCGGGCCATCGCGCGTGTGGCCGGAGAGAGCGCGCGGCGCGCTTCCCAGAGGCGCTCGCGTTGCGCGGCGTCCTGCGCGACGAGGACGTCGAGCGCGCCCTCGGCCACGCACGCCTCGCCGATGCGCTCCATCGCGGCCTCGCACGAGGCAGGATCGCCGTCGACCTCGATGAGCAGGAGCGCGCCGGCGCGCGCATCGACGGGGACGCCGCGGGCACGGACGGCCGAGAGCGCGCCCGCGTCGAGCAGCTCGAGGCAACGCGGGACGAGGCCCGCCGCGATGATCGCGGAGACGGCGCGGCCGGAGGCGAGCGCGGTGTCGAAGAGGCCGAGGAGCGTGGCGACGCTCGGGGGCTTCGGGATGAGCTGGAGCGTTGCCTCGGTGAAGACCGCGAGCGTGCCCTCGCTGCCGACGAGCAAGCTCGTGACGTCGTAGCCCGTGACGCCCTTGACGGTGCGGCGTCCGGTGCGGAGGCGGGTTCCATCGACGAGGAGCGCTTCGAGGCCGAGCACGTACTCGCGCGTGACGCCGTACTTGAAGGCGCGCGGGCCGCCCGCGTTCTCGGCGAGGTTGCCGCCGAGGGCGCACATCTTGAGCGAGTTCGGATCGGGCGGGTAGAAGAGGCCCTCGGCCTCGACCGCGGCGTGAAAGTCGCCGAGGATGACGCCCGGCTCGACGACGGCGACGAGCTCGTCGCGATCGATCTCCTTGATGCCGTTCATGCCGAGCGTGGTGACGACGATGCCTCCGCCGACGGGCACCGCGCCGCCGGATTTGCCGCTGCCCGCGCCACGCGGGACGATCGGGACCTCGGCTTCATTTGCAGCCGAAAGCGCGCGGAGGATGTCGTCCGGCGTCTCGGCGATGACGACCGCGTCGGGGATCACGGGCTCCTGATCGGACTCGTCTCCCGCGTACGCTTCGCATCCGTCGGGCGAGGTGATGACCTTCGAAGGCCCGAGGGCACGATCGAGCAAGCGCCTCGCCTTGTCGACGGCTGCGGCGGAGGGGCGGGGGAAAGGCGCGCGACGAAGCACGAACGATTTCTAGTACGGATCCCGCGGAGCGGCGATGGTCCCCTTTGCACGCCCTCTGCGGCCTGGTATCGAGGGTCCGTGCACCGCGTCGTGGTTGTCTTCCTGGGCGCGCTGGGCCTCGCCGGCGTGGGGTGTGGGGGCGAAGGGCCGGCGAGCTCGACGAGCACCACGGACGAGCCGTATGCCTGCTCCGCGGACGCCGCGGCGACCCGGACGGCGTCCTGCGTGGTCGCCTTCGAGCCCGGCGACGACGCGGGTTTCGGTGCGGATCGGTTCCCCGAGGTCATCTACGGCGAGCCGCTCGGCAACGGCACGACATCGGGCGGGCTTGACGTGCTCTCGCTCGGCCGGGGCGGATCGATCGTGCTCGGCTTCGGCGGCAACACGATCATCGATGGCGAAGGCCCGGACTTCGTGGTGTTCGAGAACGCGTTCTTCGCGTCGGGCGATCCGAACAATGTGTACGCAGAGCTCGCCGAGGTCTCCGTCAGCGCCGACGGCGAGACCTGGCACGTGTTCCCTTGCGCGGAGGACGCGAAGCCGCCCGCGGGCTGCGCGGGGTATTCGCCGGTCTTCGCGAACGGCGATCTGGGCATCTCTTCCCTCGATCCCAGCGTGTCCGGCGGCGACACGTTCGACCTCGCGGAGCTCGGGGTGAGCGAGGCTCGGTTCGTCCGCATCCGCGATCTCCAGGGCATCGGCGCGGCGCCGAACGCGGGCTTCGATCTCGACGCGATCGCCGTCCTGCACGCCAAGGTGCCTTGACGACGAGCAAACGGGCCGAGCGGGTTGTTGGAGATCAAAGCATCCCGGCTCGCTCGAGCTCGGCGTGCGGGGGAAAACGGGGGTTGCGACGTGGAGGCGGCCAGCCTAGGAAGAGGCTCGGTCGCCGAGGCGCGCCGCGTCTTCGCAAGGCCCGCTGCTTCATCGATGCGATTCCTCCCTCTGCATGCTGATTGCCGACGTCGAGCCACGCGAGCTGCCCATCGCAGCCCTGCGCGCCCTCTCCGAGGAGGCGCCCGACAGCGCGATCCGCTCGATCCTGCGTGAGGTCGCGCGTCTCTCGGGCTTCGCGCTGGCCCTCGCCTGGCGCCTCGATCGAGAGGCCTTCGTGCTGCGCTGCGCCGGGGCGTGGCAGGATCCGGAAGAGCCCATCGCGCCCGCGTTCGAGGCGGCGTCGTCGCAGCGGACGTTCGGTTATGGCGAGGGTTTGCCTGGGCTCACCTGGGCGCGCGGCGCGACCACGTTCGTGCCCGAGATCGCCGCCGAGCCGCTGTTCTTGCGCCGGGAGGCCGCAGAGCCCGCCGCGCTGCGGACGGCGGTGGCGTTCCCGATCCACCTCGGCGGCGAGCTCATCGGCGTCCTCGAGCTCTTCGATCGGGAGCCGCGCCTCCCGGACGCGCCGGAGCTCGGGATCCTGTCCGCCGTCGAAGCGCCGCTCGCGCTCGGCATCGGCCGCGTCGCCGGCGTCGAGGAACGAGGGCGCGTGGACGCGTCGCTCGGTCTCTTGCTCGACGCGGGGCAAGCGCTCGGGAGCGCGACGGATCTCGGGCCACGGCTCGCCGCGGTGGCTGCGCGCGCCGCCCAGTGGATCCGAGGGTTTTGCCTCGTTCACCTGCTCGAAGCGGGCGCCGCGCGGCTCGCCGCCGTGGATCACGAGGATCCCGTGAAGGCCGCGCTCCTCCGGCAGCCGTGCATGCAGAGGGGCCCGGCGCTCGACTCGACGAAGAGCCCGCTCGCGCGCGTGATGCGCAGCGGCGTGGCGCAGGTCATGCCCGAGACCTCGGACGCAATGCTCGCCGCGACGATGAGCGACGACGAGGCGCTCGCGGTCATGCGCGCGGTCACGATCACCGCGGGGCTGGTCGTGCCGATCATCTGGCAGGGGCGCGCGCTCGGGGCGATCACGCTCGCGGCGAGCTGCAAGGAGCGGCGCGTCGTGGGCACGGACCTGAAGGTGGCCGAGGAGCTCGCGCGGAGGATCGCGCTCGCGGTCGTGGCGGATCGAGCGGCCCGGGAGGAGCAAGAGGCGGCGCTCGTCGCACGCGCGGCCGTGGACCGCACGAAGCGGCTGCACTCGATCACGCGGCGGCTCTCGTTCGCGCTCACCGCCGCGCAGGTGGCCGAGGTGGTCGTGGAGCAAGCGCGCAGCGAGATGGGCGCGCACGCCGGCTCGGTGTTCCTGCTCGACGAGAAGCGCGGGGCGCTCGTGGTCGCGCGGGCCGCGGGGTATGCGGGGAGCGTCGTCGACCCCTTTCAGTTGATCCCGCTCGAGATGCGCGTACCCCTCACGGACGCCGTGCGGGCTCGCCAGCCGATCTTCCTCTCGACGGTCGAGGAGTACCTCGCGCGCTACCCGCACCTCGGGGAGGTGGCGCGTGACGAGAAGAGCCTCGCTTTCGCGGCGCTCCCGCTCATCGCGCACGATCGCGTGCTCGGGGCGATGGGGCTCTCGCTCGCGGGGACGCGCCGGCTCGACGAGGTGGAGCAACGCTTCCTGGAGTCGGTGGCGGAGCACTGCGCGCAGGCCCTCGAGCGCGCGCGCCTCTACGATGTCGAGCGGCGCGCACGGGAAGAAAACGATCAGCTTTACCGCGCGTCCCAGGCGGCCGTGCGGGCGCGGGAGGACCTCCTCGCGATCGTGTCCCACGATCTCCGCAACCCGCTCTTCGCGATCAAGCTGGGCGCCACGCAGATCGGGCGGCACGCGGGGCAAGACGCGCAGATCATGAACAAGACCGCGCTCATCCTGCGCTCGGCGGACCGCATGGATCGCATGATCCGCGACCTGCTCGACGCCTCGCGCATCGAGACGGGCGGGCTCGCGCTCTCGGTCGGGCGCGAGGACGTGTGCGCGGTCGTGCGCGAGGCGCTCGAGCACTTCAGGCCGCTCGCGACGCCGAAGGGCATCCAGATCGAGGAGGCGCTGCCCCAGGGGGCGCTCCTCGCGCGGATCGATCGCGAGCGCGTGCTCCAGGTGCTGTGGAACCTCGTGGGAAACGCGATCAAGTTCACGCCCGAGGGAGGCCTCGTGACCTTGTGCCTCGCGCGGGACGGCTCGTTCGCGCGCATCGACGTCGCCGACAGCGGGCCCGGGATCCGAAGTGATCACCTGCCGCACGTCTTCGATCGGTACTTCCACGCCGAGACGAACAAGGCTTCCGGCACCGGGCTCGGCCTCTTCATCGCCGACGGCCTCGTGCGCGCGCACGGCGGCACCATCCACGTCGAGAGCGAGCCTGGTGTGGGCGCGCGCTTCTGGTTCACGTTGCCGCTCGAAGACGCGACGCCGTAAGCTCCCGGCATGCGACCTCGGGTGGATGAGCTCGCACCCACGTTCCCCGGCGCGGACGCGCCCTCCTCCGCGGCCCAGCCCGAGCCAGCGGACGCCGAGATCCTCGTGGCGAGCGCGTTCCGGGACCTCGTGATCGGCCGGTTCTCGGTGCTCCGCAAGCTCGGCGAGGGCGGCATGGGCGAGGTCTTCGTCGCGTACGACGAGCAGCTCGATCGCCGCGTCGCGATCAAGCTCGTGCACGCCACGGTGGCCGAAAGCGAGCAGGCGCAGCGCCGGTTCATGCGGGAAGCGCAGGCCCTCGCGCGCCTGTCGCACCCCAACGTCGTGGCGCTCTACGAGGTCGGCGTCTTCGGCGGACGCGTGTACCTGGCGATGGAGTACGTCGACGGCGTCACGCTCCGCGACTGGCAAGACGCGCCGGGACGAACCCAGGACGAGATCGTCGCGTGTTACGCGCAGGCCGCGCGCGGGCTCCGCGCCGCGCACGAGGCGGGGATCGTGCACCGGGATTTCAAGCCGCAGAACGCGATCGTCGGCAAGGACGGGCGCGTCCGCATCCTCGATTTCGGCATCGCCTTCGCCGGCGCGGGCGAGGCCTCCGCAACGCGTGATCCCGCCGTGAAACCCGCGCCGATCCCCCAGGGCGACGCAAAGCTCACGGAGACCGGCGCGCTCGTGGGGACCCCGGCGTACATGTCACCCGAGCAGATCCTGCGGGATCCCGTGGATGCCCGCTCCGATCAGTGGAGCTTCTGCGTCGCGCTGTACGAGGCGCTCTACCGCGTCCACCCCTTCGGCACCGAATGGACCAAGCTCTTCGGGAACGTGCTCGAAGGCCGCGTCGCGCCGCCGCCCGAGCGCGACATCCACTCGCCCCGCCTGCACGCGGCGCTCCTCCGTGGCCTCTCGACGAACCCCGCGGATCGGTTCGCCGACATGAACGGCCTCATCGAGGTGCTCGAACAGGATCCGACCACCGACCCTGCGGCGCAGGGCCGATCCCGGCTCGTCTTCGCGCTCGCCACCACCACGATGGTCGTCATCTGGAGCGGACGGAGGTTCTTCCACGCCGGCCCCACGCCCGCGCCGCCGCCTCCGAAGCTCGTCATGATGGCGCTCTGCGTGCTCGGGGTGTTCGGGGTCGGCGTCGCGGTGTTTCGAAAAACGCTGCTCAGGAACCAGTTTCACCGCACGATGGTCGGCACCCTCGGCGTCCTGCTCGCGGGGGTGCTCGCGAGCCGCAGCATGGGGCTCTTGCACGGCGAGCCGACGGACCTGCTCATGCGGCGCGAGGTGTACATGCTCGCGGTGGGCACGCCCCTCTTCGCGTTCCTCTCCGGCGTCCGATCGCCCTTCCTCTGGCTCCCGACGCTCCCCGTGCTCGGCGGGCTCCTCCTCCTGTTCCTCGATGCGCGGCCTGGTGCCGGGTTCAACGCGATCTCCATCGCCATGAACGGCTCGATGATCGCCTTCGTCGTGCTCTGGACCGACGTGTCGCGCCGGGTTCGTCGCGGCGCGCAGATGGAAGGGAGCACGGTGGACACCGCGGCCGCAGGCAAGAGCCCGACGAGCCTGAAGGTTTGACCTCCAAGGGACGCCCCTTCGCCCGTCAGAGCAGCTCCAAAAACGACCACAGCGCCTCGCGCTCTCGCGCTTCGAGCCCCGCGGCGCCCTCCGGCGCACCGTCGTGGAAGAACACGCCTTCCGAGGACCAGCGCGCCCGCGCCAGGAGATCGCCGAGGTCCTTCGCCGCGCCGCTCGTCAGGTACGGGCGCTTCTTGCCGAGCCTTCGCAGCGACGGCACGCGCGCGCCCCGCTCGTGCACGTAGGGGACGACGCCCGTCTTCCGGTATTCGTTCGAGGCCCAAACGATCGGCCCCGCAGGCGTGAAAATCAGGCTCTCCCAGCGCTCGAAGGGCAGCCGACTGCCCTTCTCGTCGGCCGAGAGCCGCGCCTCGTGGCAACCTTCGCAGCGCGCCTCGAAGAGCTTCGCGCCCTCGCGTTCGAACTCCGAAAACGAGGTTTGCCCCGCGCTCCTCGGGTTCTGCCGGTGCGAAAAGCCCATCAGGAACGTCATGAGCGCGCGGCGGAGCGTGAGCGGATCGGCCGGCTCTGTGTCCGATCGGCCGAGCGCGGCGAGCACGGGGTGCGTTCGGGCGTCGAGCGAGAACCACGGCGAATGCCCGCTCCCTGCGCCCGCCACGCGGAACTCGGCATGCGCGACCGCGGACAGGTCCGGATCGAGCGCGCGCGAGAAATGCGGCCGGTTGTTGAAGAGGCCGAGGAGCGGCTTCGTCACGACACGCACCTCGCCGCGGCCCGTGTGGTGCACGCGCCCGTCGACGTAGCCCTCGAAGTGGCACGTCTCGCACGTGAAGCGGCTGTGCGCGTCCTCGGTGCCGTTCTCCGGGGCCATCAAATTCGTGAAGAAGAGCGCCTCGCCGAGCCGCGCCTCCGCGCTCGGCGGCCGAGGGCCGTCCCCATCCACGACCGGCACGATCCTCTCGCGTGGTTCGTCCGGACGCACGATCACGAACGCGTCGAGCAGAGGGTTCGCCCCGACGAACCCGCCGCCGGGCAGCATCACGAGGTCGCGCGTGCCCGGCAAAAGCGGGCTCGTCTTCGGCGGGATCGCCTGCGTTTTCCCGCTCGCCTCGAACACGAGCCGCGCCGCCGTCTCGCCGCCGTACCCCGTGACGAGCGCCACGAGCGTGCCGTCCTTCTCCTTCGCGAGGTGCAGCGCCTTCGGCGTCACCACGCCGAGATCGCCCACGTTCACCGCGGAGAGCAGCCGCGCCGCGCCGCGCTCCACGCGGTACAAGAAGACGAACGAGTCGATGTACCCGAAAAACCCGCCGCGCCGATCGAGCGGGTGATCCTCGACGCCGCCCGCGAGCACGAACATCCCTTCGCCGTCGGGCACCGCGGAAAAACCCCAGATCGGCCCGTCATGCGCGATCCGCGCCTCGCCCTCCGCGAGCGCGCGCCCCGCCTCGTCCACCGGCCGGATCACGAGCGCATGTGCGTGGAGCGCATCGACCACGACGAACGAGCCCACACGCTCCACGTGGATCGGCCCGCCTCCGATCGCCGCGTATTCCCGGAGCGCCGCGATCTCCCCCTCCGGCCCTTCTTCCCCCTTGGGCCAGAGCATCACGAGGCGCCCCTCGTGCTCCTCGACCGCGTACACGACGCCCTCGGGCCCCGCCGCGACGTCACGCAGCGCCCGCATCCCCCCGAGCCCGAAACGGCCGCTCGGCGCGAGGTACGGTGCGGCCTCCTGGATCGCGAAGCGCGTGATGCCGTCGCCCCGCTCGCCCACGACGAGCACGGCGCGGCCGTCGGGCGTCACGGCGAGCCCGCTCGGCGATCCAGGCGCGGGCATGCGCGCGAGCTCACGCATCGACGCGTCGAGCACCACGATCGCATCCCGCCCGCGGAGCAGCGCGACGAACCGTTCACCGCCCGGCAGTGCGGCGATCGCGTAGGGATCGGCGCCGAACGAGGCATCGCTCGGCGGAAGGGACGCGAAATCGGTCGCGGCCCTTCGCGAAGCCTCGAACGCACGTAGCTCCGGCAGCGGATCCGGCTCGGCGACGCTCGTCGTCTCCGCGGGCGGATCCTCCCGCTTGCACCCCGTGCTCAGCGCGAGACCGAGGACCAGCAGCCCGAGATGCGCAACGCGGCGAGATCCGCCTCTCTCGCGATTCATCGCCGCGCTTCGATTCCTACCAGCCGCCCTCTCCCGTCGCGGCCGGCTTGGCCGCCGGCGCGGCGCTCGCCGCGGGCTTGGCGCTCTCCGCGGGCTTCGCCGCGGAGGGATCCGCCGAGGGTTTGGCCTTGTCCTCGCAACCAGCGAGGGCAAGCGCTGCAAAGGCGACGAGCACGAGCGACATGGCTTTCATGGTCTTCCGGCCTCCTCGGACGCGAGCCAAGCACGGCGAGCGCGCGGCGCGAAGGGCGAAAACGCAGCCGCGCGCGCCGGCCTCGCGCGGGGCCCCTTCGGATACCATCGCGGGATGCTGCGAAGATTCCGATCGGCCCTCTCCTTCCTCATTTTCCGCGCGCGATTCGAGAACGTCGGTCGCCGACCGGTTGTTCGAGATTCGCCAGGGCGATCCGAAGGTCTACGACGGAATGCCCGCTCAGTGATCGTGCCCGTGCCCGTGTGAATCCTCGCCCGCGTGCCCGTGCTCGTCTTCGTCCTCGGCGCCGAGATCCCAGGCGCGTGAGATCGAGAGCTGCGCCATTCCTGGATAATTGAACGCGGCGGCGTCCGTCAGCCGCAAGACCCGCGCCCGCACGCTGCCTTCGAGCGTCCACGCGGGCGTGATCCTCCACGTGGCCCCGAGGCCGACGAGCACATCCGTGCGCGCATTGAATCCTTCCAGCGCATACGCGCCGTTCCAGATCTCCGCGCTCTCGTGGGCGAGATCCACCGTCGCATACGGCGTGACGGTCCCTTCGAGGAGCGGCACACCCACGCGCGTGCCGCCGAAGATGCGGGTCGGCGCGCGGAAGCCCTGGTCATTCTCGTACACGCTGAAGAGCCCCAGCGCCGAGGCCGAGATCTCCACGCGCGAAAACGCATACGTGAGCCCGACGCCCACGATCGGCACGAACGTCCCCGTCCCGAGCTGCGTATGCTCGTGCCATTCGCCTGCCGCGCCGAGCCGGTACGGATCCGGCTCCGTTCGCCCGAGCGGAAACGACAGGCCGAGCCGCGCCGCCGACGAGAGCTTGCCGACGCTGCCCGAGAACCGCGCGAGGAGCCACGGATCCCCGGGCCCTGCGATCGTCCGATCGTGGTGGTGAATGTCGTCGGGGACGAGCTTCGGCGTGCCGTCGATCTCCGAATACGTGGGCGTCGTATTCACGACGCGCAGCAGCAAACGCGCCTCGGCCGCGAGCCACGGCGTGATCTGGTACGACACGTCCGCCGTCACGTCCGTCATCCACAGCGCGACGTGGTGGTGGTACGGCACGGGCGGCGGCGTCTCGGCGCACGCGGGCCCGAGGTCAGGGCACTCCGCGAGATGCCCCGCCGAACCGGCGAGCCCGGACGCACCCAGCCGCAGCTCGAGCCTCCCGGGCTCGAACGCTCGCACTTCGGACCCGCCGACCGGCAGGTTCGGGTTGCTTCAGGCGCCTCAGGCTTCGGCGAAGCTCACGACGGGCCACGCCACGGCGAGCGTGACCACGGCGAGCGCAACGAACCTCATCGACGGACCTCCACGGGAGCCCCGCACCCTACCCTAGCCGCGTCGTTCAGGGAAGCGCCGCGTCACAGGCATTTCGTGCGGCATGCATGCAGGTCCGCCGGACAGCGTTCGGGTGTGGCGGAGCACCCGGATTGCGGACCCTCCCGACAAGGAAAACGGACGCGGCAATGATACGACGGTAGGGGCCATGACGGCCCCAACGTTCCGAATCGTCATTTTTCTGAACATTTCCTTTCCGCACCCGCACCAACGCGGCGAGGCCTGCCCTCACGCGCCGCTCGGCCGGCGCGCCATGCCGCGCGTCGACGTTCGCCTTTCCGTCGAGGGCTTCCTGCCGTGGCTCTCGAGCAGGCTCATGACCTCGTCGTCCTCGATGGCCCGGAAATCCTCGTAATACTGGCCCACGGCATAAAGATTCGGATCCTCGATCAGGCAAACCACGAGATCCGCCTCGCCGCGCAGCATGTCGGCCCGCTCCGGCGAGGCCACCGGCGCCGCCAGCACGACCGTCGTCGCCCCCGCCGCCCGCGCGGCCCGCAGCGCCGCCATCGCCGTCGCGCCCGTCGCGATGCCGTCGTCCACCACGATGACCGGCCGCCCGGCGAGCGAGGGCCGGTGCCCGCCGAAGAGCGCCTCCCGCCGCCGCGCTTCCTCCGATTGATGCATTCGCTCGGCTTCGAGGTACTCCGGGTCCACGCCGAGCACCCGCAGCGCGCGCGGCTCGACCCAGACCGAGCCATCGGAGGCGACCGCGCCAATCGCGAGCTCGGGCTGGTGCGGCGCGCGCAGCTTGCGCGCCACGATCACGCCGAGCTCGCCGCCGAGCGCCTCGGCCACGCACGCCGCGACGACCACGCCGCCGCGCGGAATGCCGAGCACCACCGCTCCTTCGAGCCCGCCGATGCCCCGCAGGTGCTGCCCGAGCTGCTCTCCTGCCTCGTCCCGGTCCTTCCACATCATGACGCCCCTCCCCGCCCCCGAACACATCGTCCCCGGGGCCGCTTCTGTCAGGGGGCGGGTGACGTTTCGCCCTTTTCCAACAGTCACCCGGCCCCTATGCTGCGCCGCGATGAGCCATCCCGCATCGGACCCCATTGCCGCGTTCCGCGAGGCGTTCGCCCGCGCGCAGGACCACGAGGACCACGACCCCACGGCCATGACCCTCGCCACCGTCGACGAGGACGGCCGGCCCTCGGCGCGAATGGTCCTCTTGAAGAGCGCGGACGAGCGCGGTTTTTCTTTCTACACGAACCTGGAGAGCCGCAAGGGCCGGGCGCTCGCGAAAAATCCCTACGCCGCGCTCTGCATTCACTGGCCGAAGGCCGCCGAGCAGATCCGCGTCGAGGGCCGCGTCGAGCCCGTCTCCGTCGAGGAGGCGGACGCCTACTTCGCCTCGCGCGCGCGGAGCAGCCAGATCGGCGCCTGGGCCTCGGATCAGAGCCGCCCGCTCGCGTCGCGCGAAGAGCTCGAGGCGCGCGTCGCCGAGCTGACCGCTCGCTTCGAAGGCGGCCCCGTCCCGAGGCCGCCGCACTGGAGCGGATATCGCGTGGTCCCCGACCGGATCGAATTCTGGTTTGGCAAGGACAGCCGCCTGCACGACCGCTTCGCCTACGTCCGCGAAGGCGACGGGTGGCGCTGCGAGCGGCTCCACCCCTGAGCGTTCATTTCACCTTCCCCGATACGACCCCGATTCCCATCTCCAGCACCTCGTCGCGCCCCTCGCGGATGCCCTTCACGGTCCTCCTCGCGGGCACGTGCGCGCGCACGCCCACGCCGTGGAAACGTGAGCCGTCGTGGCGCAAGACCCGCGCGCCGGTCCAGCGGATCACGAGCCCGCCGGGCACGGCGAACGCGTTGACATTGCCATTCGTGCCCGCCGTCGACGAACCGACGATCTTCCCGAGGTTGTCATGGTCGACCATGCTGAGCCACGTCTCGGCCCGGCCTGCCGCCCTCTCGTCCGTCAAGAACGCGATCCGTCCGCCGAGCCGCGGCGCCTTCGGCTCGACGAACCACCGGATCTCCTTGTACGTGAGCCCCTCGCGGTTTGGCCGGACGACCTGCGGGATCTGCCACGGCGGCCCCGCGATTCGCTTCGAGGTGAGGTGCCCGAGCGTGTCGGGCTCGAGCTTGGGATCGCCGCGCAGATCGAAGATCACGGCACTCGCCTTCGCCAGCGTGGGCAACGCGGCCTCGAATTGCGCCGCCGTCACGCGCTCGAGATCGACGTACGAGATCCCGGCCCCGACCTCCGCAATGGATGCCGGCCTCTTTTCCTGCGGCCATCGATCCATCATGCCGAGCGAGAGTTTCAACTGCACCGTCACAGGCTCGCCACCCTCGTGCTTCAGCGTCACGGAGGCGGTCGCGTCCTTCGGCCCCATGCGCAAGGGCCGCGTCGCGACGAGCCTCCTCCATGCCGGCGTCGCGGCCGGCGTCCGCGGCTCGAACACCGCCATCCACGCGTCGACCGGCTTGTTGCCGATCGCGACGACGATATCGCCCGGACGAACCTCGGCCCCCGCGCTCGGATGCACGCTCGTCACGACGAGCTTCTCTTCGACCCAGGCGAAATCGAGCGGCAAAAACCCGCGCGTCGCCGCTTCGGGAATGGGCGGCCCCTCGGACTGCTTCAGCATACGCGTCACGCTCGCCTGTCCGTCGTGGAGCTGCACCAGCATGCGCTCCATGGCCACCACCATGGCCTGCTCGTCGAGGGCCGTGGCCGCCTCGGACAAACTCTTCCGCAACACGGCGGGCCAATTCGTCTCGACGACGTCGAAGTACGGATGAAAATGCTGCATGACGCCCCAGGCCATGACGATATCAGCGAGGCGGGTCTCCCGGTCCTTCAACGAATACGCGAGCGTCGGGGAAACACCTTCCGGCGGAGGCGCAGCGGGCGCGGCGTCGCCGTGCGGCAACGTCCCGCGCTCGTCGGCGAGGAGCGTGAGCGGCAGCTTGCACGAGACACCGCTGAGCTCGACCTCGTAAACCTCGCCCGGGAGCCGATCCGGGTCGTTCACGCGCTCGCTCCGAAAGACCGGATCCCCCTCCCCCATCCGCAGATCGACCCCTTCGTGCCGCCAGGCGACGATCTTCGGCTTCGACCCGTCCTTCGGCGGCGTGATCGCCTCGGGCACATCTTGCCGGAGGCCCGACGGGGACACGCGGAGCGTCGGCGCCACGGGGCCGAAGACGTCTCCGAGGATCTGCGCGAGCTCCTCCGCCGACGCGGCCCCTTCGACGCGCCTCGCGCCGTCCACGGCGATCGCGCTCCAATCGGCCCGCGCGGCCTCGTCGCTCGGGTGGAAGAATCGCACGGCATTGTAGAGCTGCGCGAATGCGACGACGTTCTCGAGCGCGCGGCCTTCGAGCGGGCGTGAGGGATCGACCCGCGGCGCCGCCCCGGGCAGAGCGACCGGCAGAAGCGGCGCGGGCATGGGCTCCGGCGGCGGGACGTTCCCGCAGGCGAGGAGCACCCAAGGGAGCACGATGCGAGGGGCGAAGGATACGCGCAAAAAGACCTTCCGGGGGGCGAGATCGAGCGCGCGGATCTTGCCCAAACGCGCGCGCGCCGCCAAGAAGAAGTGTCAGAAACCAGGGGCAGCCGCCGTTGTCCGGAAGGGCAGGAGCCCACCATGAAGATCGAGCGGATCGAGCTCTATTACGTCAAGATCCCGCTCTCCGGGGATCGGCCGGGGTTCTTCGACGATCGCGTCGTCTTCGAACCGAACTGGATCCCCGGCTACCACCAGATCGACCTGCGCCTGTACCTGCTGCGCCTCGTGACCGACGCGGGGATCGACGGCGTCGCGGCAATCCCCGCGATGGGCCGCGAGCGCGAGTCGCTCGGCGCCTTGCTCGGCGCCTACCTGCTCGGATTGAACCCGCTCGACATGCGCCTCGTGAACCAGCGCATCGAGGAGTTCTCGATCCTCGGCATGCGCAATGGATGGATCGACGCGGCGTTCTGGGATCTCGTCGGCAAGATTCGCCGCGAGCCGTTATGGAAGGTCCTCGGCGGCGAGGGCGGGTTCGCCGTGCCGTATGCGTCGCTCGGCTCGAACCACGACCACGACCCGCGCGCCGTGGCCGAGCTCGTCACGGAGCGCCGGAACGAGGGGTTCGCCGGCGTGAAGATCCGCGTGAAGAGCGACGACCTCGCGCGAATGGTCGACGTCGTCGCGGCTGCGCGAGACGCGGCGGGCGATTCGATGGAGCTCATGGTCGACGCGAATCTCGGCTGGCCCGTGGAGCTCGTCGAGAAGAGCCCGCGCTGGGACGAGGAATTCGCCGAGAGGTTCGCCGAGGCCATCGCGCCGTATCGGCCGTCGTGGCTCGAAGAGCCGCTCCACCGAGCCGATCACGAGGCGCTCGCGCGTCTCCGCGCACGATCGAAGGTCCCGATCGCGGGCGGCGAGGTCACGCCTTCATGGCGCGAATTCCGGTCGATGCTCGACGCCGAGAGCCTCGACGTCTATCAGCCCGACGCGGTGCTCGCGGGCGGCACGTACGCGGGCGGCGTGAGCGTCGTCCGCTGGCTCGTGCGCGAAATTCGCCGGCGCAACGCCGCGCGGGGGCCGGAGACCCGGCCGCTCCGGTACACGCCGCACACGTTCACGAACGGCCTCGGCTTCGCGGTGAACCTCCATCTCTTCGGCCTGCTCCCGCAGAAGGAGCGTGGCCTCTTCGAGCTGCCGCACGATCGCTACTGGCAGATGCCGCAATGGGCGCGGTTCATTCGCAACGGCATTTTGCGCGACGCCGAGGGTCGCCTCCGGATCCCGGACGAGCCGGGGCTCGGCGTCGAAATCGACTGGGAGGTGATCGCGCGCTTCGGCAAGCGGATCGACGTGATCACGAAGGCGAGCCTCGCGGCCTGGACCGTGCTGGATCACGGCTGGCGCGAGGCGGTGTATCTGCGCAACAAGAAACGCGAGGTCGAGGACCGGAGCGCGCTCGCCGAGTTCGAGCTTCCCGAGCCGCCATTCTGAGGTAGCATCGCGCGCGGAGGTCTTTCATGAGACGTTTGCTCTTGGCTTCGATTCCCGCGCTCTCCCTCGCCGTGCTCGCCGCCTGCGGCGGCGACGAGAGCTCGAATCCATCGGGAAACCCCGGCGGCACGGGCGGCGCGGGCGCCACCGGCGGCATGGGCGGCACGGGCGCCACCGGCGGCATGGGCGGCGCGGGCGCCACCGGCGGCATGGGCGGCGCAGGCGCCACCGGCGGCATGGGTGGCG
>NZ_JARZHH010000139.1 GCF_029946515.1 Polyangium sp. 6x1 | reverse complement strand
CGCGACGGCGCGTCGCGGGGGCGTTGCCCCAGGCCCCACCAGGGGTTGTCCACCCCTGGACCCGGACCAGCGCAAGCGCTGGACTCGGGGTCGATGAACTGCGCGATGCGCAGTTCATCGAACGGGTCAGGTCAAGACCAGGGGCGATCCTGCCAAACGAGACGGCAGCGCGGACGGTTCAACGGGCGGGGCAGTACGATCGGCCTGTGGGAAGAGCTGCGCATCGCGCAGTTCTTCCCCCTGAGGTCCCGTCGACAGCGCGAACTGAACCTCCGCGGTCTTGCCACCGGCCTGTGGGAAGAGCTGCGCATCGCGCAGTTCTTCCCCCAAAGGTCCAGGGCTGGCCCTGCAAAGAGGGGGCGGACAGCTTAAAAAACTTTCCCCGCATCGACTGCGCTTCGCGCAGTCGATGCCCAGAGGTCCAGGGCTGGCCCTGGTCCGGGTCCAGGGGTGGACAACCCCTGGTCGGGTCCGGGGTGAAACCCCGGCGCGACGCCCCCGACGCGATCACCAGCCGGCGCGGCGGATCGCGTGGTACGACGAGGAGGCTGTGCGCAGACCGTAGACGCAGCCGGCGGAGCAGCCTTTGCACTCGTAGGCGTACATCGAGCCCCAGCCGTCGCCCTTCTCGAAGAGGACGATGTGGCCGGCGCCGCCCGAGTTGTAGACCAGGGCGTCGGCGGGCTTCATGTTCGAGCGCGACACCGTCTTCCAGTTCGATGAGTCCTTCACGAAGTGGATCGTGCCGTAGGGGTGCGAGTCCACCGTGATGTCGTCGTTCGACGAGGGCACCTTCCAGGCCTTGGCGACGAAGCCTGAGCAGTCGGCGCCGTACGAGCCGCTGTGCGAGCAGCTCGGGCAGCTCCCCGAACAGGAGCCCTTCGTCGACGAGGTCGGCCCGTCCGCCTTCCAGCGGCCGTGGCCCCACCAGTACGAAAAGCCCTTCATGGACTTGCCGCGGTTGATCGCGCCCTGCTGCGCGGCGCTCAGGTCGCCCGTGCTGCCGCCGCCTGCCGAGACGGTCGTGTAATACTTGCCGGAGCTCCAGCCGACCGTGCCGTCGTGCTTGATCTTGTAAAAGCCGTTTTTCGGGTCGGCGGCTTCGACGGTCACCTTTGCGCCGGTGGGCACGACGTGCAGGACTGAGTAGCTCGTCCCGGGGCCGGTGCGGAGGTTGACGTCCGTCGTCGATTTGAGGGTCGAGCCGACGGCGATGGTGCCGGCCACGCCTTCGCTGGTCGAGCCGAGGTCTTCGTTGGCGCCGATGAGCTCCTCGGAGGAGTCGTCCCCGGTGCATGCGGGGAGCATGCTCATTCCGAGGGCGACGGCTGCGGCGGCGGCAATCGACAGCGACATGCGGCGTGCGTTGGTCTTCATTGGGCTTTGGCTCCTGGACGTGGAAAACCCATCGTACAAGCCTCGTGCCAGACGCGTCCATGGCCACGCGCAGGGTTTCGACGCAAAGAATTCCACACTCTCGAAAGAAATCTGCGGCGATGGTGGAACGACGCGCGGCGTCGTGAGCCGACTTGGGGTCCTGTCAGGTGATTGGCGTGTTCTGGCGATGGATCGATCGTCCCCCATAGGGTGGATCTTTTCTTATCCAGGGTGATGGTGTTTGGCGCGGGCTTTTCCTTGTGTGTGCGGCTCTGGTAGAACGGGGCCATGCGCAAGAAGGTGGTGGCGCTCGTGGCCTTCGTCGGCGCGCTCGCCGCGGGTGTGGTGGTGGCGCGGTGCTCCGGCGATGGGTCGTCGAAGGAGGCGAGGCCGGTGAACACGGGCCGCGAGAAGGCTGCGCCGGGGCTCTCGCCGAACGACACGCCGGGGGCTGCTGGGTCGGCTGTGGCCATCGTGGTGGATGCGTCGGCGCCTGCGCCGGAGAAGGGGCCGGAGGTCTTGTTCTCGGCGACGTGGGGCGGGACGCGGATGAACGAGCTCGGCCGTTCGCGCCCCGACGAGGCGAACCCCGAGGCGCCGATGAGTTTGGCGATGGACCCGAAGGGCAACATGTTCGTGCTCGATCAGGTCAATGGCCGGGTCGTGCGTATTGGGCCCGACGGCAAGCCCGAGTCCGTGATCCCGCTGAAGGGGCAGGAGGCGGCGCAGGACATGGCCGTGACCGACGATGGCAAGGTCGCGGTGCTGGATCGATACAACAGCAAATCGATCGTCATGTACGACGACAAGGGCGGCGTGCTCGGCGAGGTGCCGCTCGAGGGCGAGGGGCTCGACGAGCTCGGGTTCGTCACGGGGGTGTTCGTCGACGGCAAGGACGTGTACGTCGAGAAGGAGCACGGCCCGCTCCTGCGGATCGGGACGACGGACGGGCAGCCGGCCGATCGCACCGAGGTGCCGGGACGACCGACGCGCGACGGGCTGAGCTACATCAAGGCCGGGATCGTC
Organism: Polyangium sp. 6x1; assembly: GCF_029946515.1. Taxonomy (GTDB): domain Bacteria; phylum Myxococcota_A; class Polyangia; order Polyangiales; family Polyangiaceae; genus Polyangium. The sequence goes on along the minus strand of NZ_JARZHH010000139.1, from coordinate 7,737 downwards.
GATCCGCCCACGGATGGGCGGATGTACATCTCGTCGGTCGATCGGGCGACGATGCAACACCGATTCACGCGCGAGCTCCGGCAAGGGAGCGAGATCCGCGGGATCTTGCTCCTCGACACGGACAAGACCGGGACCATTTATCTGGCCACGTTGCTCGTGCAGAATGGGGAGGAGTCCGTGGTCCTCTCGTGCCACGAGCCGCTCAAGGGTATTCCGACGGGCACCGCGGTGCTGCCCGTGAATACGATGCCCGAGGAGACGTTCCGCGACATGGCGGTGCTCGACGAGGGCGGCGTCGTGTATTCGGTGCGGACCGAGCAGGGCGTGAGCTACCAGAAATACGATTGCCAGTGAGCGAGCTCTACGCCCGCCCCGCGCCGCGCGTGGTCGTCGTCGACGAGCTGCGCCACGTGGATCTCGAGCCGGGGCCCGGAATGGGGCCGTGGGTCCGCGCGGGCGCGACCACGGCGGCCCTCGCGGCCGCGAGCGCGGCGTTCACCGCCGTGAGCCATGGCGGTCTCTGGTACGTGTTCGCCGCCCCGATTTTCATGGCGATCCGGGGGTATCTCCAGGCCAAGGAGCAGAGCCCGTTCGGGCTCCGCGCGGCCATTCGAATCGAACCGTGGGGCTTCGTGATGCATCCCGAGGGGATGCAGGAGGAGGTCCTTCCCTGGCCACGGATCTCGGGGATCCGGCACCGCACGGTCCGGATGAGCGAAGAGCGCTCCGTGGAGATGTTCTTCGTGGAGGTGGACGGAGAGACCTATCGCGCGGTTTGTCCGGCATCGGCGCCGCTCGCGGTGCTGCCCGTGGCCTTGCCGGGGTACGTCGCGGCGGCGCAGAGGCCGGTGGCGCTCGATCTCGACGGTGCGGTGGCGGTCGAAGGAACCAAGGCGACGTTCGCGGAGCTCTTCGGCTGGGCCCGGCGCATCCTGGAGTCGCCCGACGGCGCGACGCAGCTCGGAATGCCGACAGCCGGGTATCGAGGGGCGGCGGCGCGGGCGTCGGGGCCGGAGACGGCGGCGGTCCTGCGAAGCGCGCTCGTGGGGCATCGGCGCCCCGTGGACGAGGGGCCGCTCGCGGCGATGCTCGCGGCCCTGCTGGGGACGCGGGAGCTGCTCTCCGAGGTGCTCACGCTTTGCATGAGCCCGAGCCCGTTCGTCGCGGCGGTGGGCAAGGCGGCGGCGCTCCGGCTCGGCGCGGCGCCGATGCAGCCGGGCGCGGTGGAGGAGGTGTTGCCGTTTTTGCCCGAGGACGAGGTGCGCGCGATCGAGCGATTCGCAGACGGCGCGGACGGGGGTTAGCGCGCGGAGGGGCGGGACATCGCGCGCCGGACGCGCCTCCGCGACGCAAGGAGAAGCCCGAACGCGAGCATCGAGAGCGCGGGCGCGCTTCCCGTCTGCGGGGACGTCCGGCAGCCACAGCCGCCCTCCTCGGAGGTTTGACCGCCGCCCGCACCGCCAGCGCCGCCAGCGCCGCCCATCCCACCGGCGCCGCCTGTACCACCGGCGCCGCCTGCGCCGCCCATACCGCCTGCGCCGCCTGCGCCGCCTGCACCACCGGCGCCGCCCATACCGCCTGCGCCGCCTGCACCACCGGCGCCGCCTGCACCACCGGCGCCGCCCATTCCACCGGCGCCGCCCATTCCACCGGCGCCGCCTGCGCCGCCCATTCCACCGGCGCCGCCCATGCCGCCCATACCGGTCATACACGCGCCGGCTTCACACACGCCGTCCGCGCAGGGCGTCCCATCCACCACGAAACCATCCGCCGGACACGCCGCGGTTTGCCCGTTGCACGCCTCGGCCACGTCGCACACGCCTGCGGACGCACGACACTCGACACCCGCCGAGATCGGCGCGCACGTCCCGTCCACCGCCGCGCCCGCCGCGACGCTACACGCCTGGCAATCGCCGGCCTCGCCTCCGCCGCACGCCGTGTCGCAGCAGACGCCGTCCACGCAGAAGCCGCTCGCGCATTCCGCGGACGCCGCGCATGCATCACCCAGGCTCGACGCGAGGACGAACGCGTAGGCAGCGCCCGCATTTTGACCCTTGTCCGCGTCACTGGGCGCTCCGAGGATCGCCGTGTTCCCCGAAAGCGCGACCGACGAGCCGAGCTGGTCCCCTGCCCCGCCCTGCACGACGAGCTTCGCCTCCTCGGCCCACGCCGCGCCGCTCCGCACGAACACGTACGCCGAGCCGGCCTCCACGCCCTGATCGATGTCCAGGTACGCGCCCACGAGCGCCGTGTCCCCGGCGAGCGCGACGGCCGCGCCGAATTGGTCGCCCGCCGCCCCGTCCTGGGCCAGGAGCTTCGCCTGCTGCGCCCACGTCTGCCCATTGCGCACGAACACATACGCCGCGCCGGCATCCTGGCCCTTGTCGTCCTCCCCGTACACGCCCACGAGCGCCGTGTCCCCCGACAGCGCGACCGAATCGCCGAAAGCATCGTCCGCCGCCCCGTCGTTCGCCACGAGCTTCGCCTGCTGGGTCCAGACGCCGCCGCTCCGCGTGAACACGTAGGCGGAACCGGAGTACGATCCTTTGTCGTCATCCCCGAGCGCCCCCACGAGCGCCGTATCTCCCGACAGCGCGACCGAATCGCCGAAATAGTCCAGCATGGCCCCGTCGCTCGCCACGAGCTTCGCCTGCTGGGTCCAGACGCCCCCATTCTGAACGAACACGTACGCCGCGCCGCTGTTTTGGCCCTTGGGGTCGTCCCCGAACGCTCCGAGGAGCGCCGTGTCCCCCGACAGCGCGACGTGATTGCCAAACGAATCGCCCGTCGTCCCGTCGCTCGCCTGGAGCTTCGCCTGCTGGGTCCAGACGGCCCCATTCCGCACGAACACGTACGCCGATCCTGGGCCCGCACCGAGCGCGCCCACGAGCGCCATGTCCCCCGACAGCGCGACCGCGCTGCCGAATTGATCGCCCGTCACGCTGTCGTTGGCCACGAGCTTCGCTTGCTCGGTCCACACGCCGCCGCTCCGCACGAACACGTACGCTGCGCGGGCGCCGCCGTAGCCCCCCACGATCGCCGTGTCCCCCGAGATCGCGACCACCCCACCCATGCGGTTGCTCGCAGCCCCGTCGCCCGCGAGGAGCTTCGCCTGCTGGGTGGCGACGAGCGAATCGATCCCCACCGGAACATCCGCCTCCTCGGGCGCCCACGCGGTCGTGACCGAGAGCGCGGGCGCGGGTTCTCCGCCGCAACCCGCGATCATCAAGCTGATGGAAAGGAAGAGGGCGTGGCGCGGCCACGGCCCGACATGCAATCGTTCGCCGTTCATTGCAATCGTATTCCTTTTGCTGTTTCTGGCCGGGTTCGTCGCGGCGCACGCGCGCGCCGATCGCGCCGCTTCCACGTCGTGGATCAGCCGCCTCGATTTCCCGGGGTCCCCTAGACGAGACGCTTCACGATTGATTCAGCGTCGGTCAGACCTTTCTTCCGTCAGGGCTCCTGTAGGCCCGGAGCATTCGAAGCGAGAGCTCGACGTGCACGTCCGCGAGGGCGTCGAGGGAGAGGGCCTCGGACGGCTCGTACCAGTAGGGAATGCGCACGCCGATCGCCGAGAGCGCCGCGGCCGTCGCCGCCTTGTCGGGCATGGAAAACCGCCCCATCACGACGCCTCGCTCGAGGACCGTCTGGACGAGCGAAAGCGATTGCGCGCGAATCGCGAGCGCCGGGGCGGCGAGCTCGGCGGTCAGGGCGTAAATCTCTTCATTGACCACCACGGCCAGGTGCGGATAGGTCGCGTGCACGAGGGTGTGGGCCCGGACGAGCTTGCATACCTGCTCGATCGGATCCTCGTCCGCGTCGGCCAGCGCCGCCCGCAAGCTCGCGGCGTGCACCTCGTGGCCCACGCGGACGAGCTCCGCGAGGACATGATCCTTCGAGGAAAAGTGCGCGTAGAGCGCGCTCGGCTGCAGCTCCAGCTCCTTCGCCATGTCGCGGACCGAGGTGCCGTGAAAGCCCTCGCTCGCGAAGAGCCGCAACGCGACCTCCAGGATCCGTCGCCGCGTGCCATCGGGCACGGAAGACGCAGGGAGGGTCGCTGTCACAGCCCGCAGACGTGAGGCCCGGAGAGAGCTCATGGCGGGATTCTCTGGACGAGCGTTCGCCCATGTCAACGGGATCGACCTCACGGATGCGCGTCGAACCAGGCGACGACCTCTTCGGGGCCGGCCGCGAGCCAGTCGTGCCCCACGCCCGGCCCGACGACGACCCGCGTCTCTTTCCCTTCGGTGACGAGGCGCGCGTTGTACTTCTCCATCGTGGCGATGGGGACGACGAGGTCGGCGTCGCCGTGAAGGAAGAGCGTCGGCGGGTGATCCCCCGGCAGCGCGTCGGGCAGGATGCAGACAGGGCCGCTGCACGTCGCGTACGACCCGGAGTGGATCGCGAGCGCGCGAAACTTTCCTTGGTAGCTGACGGCCATTCGGCTCGTCATGTAGCCGCCGCTCGAAATGCCCGTCGCGTACATGCGCGAGGCGTCGAGCGGGCCGAACGAGCCCGCGGCGATCGAATCGAAGAGCGAGAGCATGAACGCGTGGTCCGGCGCGGTCGACCAGGCGATCGAATACGGGGGGACGTTCGTGTCCCAAAACGTCGTGCCCTCCGCGTGCGCCTCCGGAGCGAGCACGGCGTAGCCCGCGTCGAGCAGCCCCTTCACGGTGAGCGCCAGGTGATAGACCCCGTGGGGGCCATCCACGGCGCCCTTGAACATCATCGGGGGACCATAAAACGAGCCCTGGAACAGGAGCACCACGGGAAAACCTTTTTCGGGCGGCGTCCCGAGCGGCACCTGCCAGACGACGTCCCGCAGGATCCCCGCTTGCGCCGGGATGCTCTGCGTCTCGTAAGGACACGCGACCTCTTGCGGCGAGACCGTACAGCGCGACGCGGCCGCGCCGCCCGCGCCCCCAGCCCCTGCACCGCCGCTGCCCGCGCCGCCGCCGCCGGAATCACCGCCGCCCGCATCCCCACCGCCCGAATTGCCGCCCCCCGAACCGCCGCCCCCGACGCCGCTGCTCGAGCTTGCCGCCTGATTGCCTTCGCCGGGCGGCTGGATGTCGATGTTGCACCCGGCCGCGAAAACGACGAACGGCATCGAGGCCGCCACCAAGAATCGCCAAGGTTCACGCGCCATGACAAACCTCCCCTTGTTCTCCCGGAGCCGCCGTGTGCTCCTTCAAGAAATCGAGCAAGATCCGATTGAACGCTTCCGGCTGATCGATCGGCGTGCAATGCCGCGAGTCGGAGACGACGGCCACACGCGCGCGCGGGATCCGAGCGGCATAGGCCTCCTTGGCCGCGACCGGCGTATAGTCCTGATCGCTCGTGACGACGAGGACCGGGCACCGGATCGTGCCGATCCGATCGGCCACGCTCCAGCCGAGGATCGCCTTCGTGGCGGCGCGATACGCGGCCTCGTCGTTTTGCCCGAGGCGCGCGGCGAGCTTCTCGCGGAGCGCCTCTTGATCGGGGCGCGGAAGATTCATTTCGGCAATCTTGCGCGCGAACCCACGCACGCCGAGCACACGCAGCGCGACCAAACGCTGCAGGACCGCGAGCCGCTCGCGCAACGTGCGCGGCACCATGGCCGGAGCGCTGTTCACCACGACGAGCGACCGCACGAGCGAAGGCGCGTCGACCGCGAGCTGAAACCCAATCATGCCGCCCATCGAGAAGCCGACGACGTGCGCCGGGCCGAGCCCGAGGCTCCGCAAGACGTGCGCCACGTCGGCAGCAAACGTCGCGATCCGGTACGGGCCGGGCGGCTTTCCAGAGCCACCGTGGCCACGCACATCGACCGTGACGACCGTGTACCGCTCCGCGAGCGCCGGGACCTGCATCTCCCAGTCGAGCAAGCTCGAACCCAGGCCGTGGAGCAGGAGCACGACGTCCCCCCGCCCCTTCACCTCGTACTGGATCTCACACCCATCGACGATCATGTGCGGCATCGCTCGCCTCGACGCGGTCTTTGTTACTGAACGATCGTTCGTTCACACATCTGTAACAGAGCTACGTAGGCGAAGTCAACAGGTGTCGTTCCCGCATCGGGCTCCACGGCAGCGGGCGTCGAGAAGCGCGTATCCTTCGGTCGCGAGGCCGAACGACGCCCTCCACTTCTTCTTCCGAAAGGATACGCGGAATGAACAAACCGACCTTGCTTCTCACCTGCGCAGCACTCGCCGTCGGCTGCACCCCCACCGAGGAAGCCCCGCCGCCCGCCGGAAACGCCTTCAGCATCCGCGCCGGCGGATCGACCTGCGACCGCGGCACCGACGTGGCCACGAGCGAAAGCGGCGACGTCGCCCTCGTCGGCACGTTCGAGGGGACCGTCGATTTCGGCGGCGGCCCACTCGTCTCGGCCGGCAGCTCCGACATCACGTTCGCCACCTGGGACGCCGAGGGAAACCCCGGCACGAGCATGCGCTTCGGATCAGCCTCACAAGAGGGCGCCCCACGGATCCTCGCCATCGGCGAAGACGCATGGGTGATCGCCGTGAACACGCAATCAGAGATCGATCTCGGCGGCGGCCCGCTCACGCCCCCAGGCGCAGCAGGCGCCGCGATCGGAAAGCTCGACGCGAACGGCAAGCACGTCTTCAGCACCATGCTCGGCGCAACCGTGTCCGGAATGGCCGCCGGCGGGAGCGGCACGCTGATCGTCACAGGCAGCTTCAGCGGCACACTCGCCCTCGGCGGCGAGACACTCACGAGCGCAGGCGCAACGGACGTGTTCGTCGCCAAACTCGACGGGAACGGCGCCCCCATCTGGGCCAAATCGTTCGGAAGCACGGGCCTCGATTCCGGCATGGACGTCGCCGTGGACGGCAAAGGCAACGTGTTCCTCGGCGGCGGCATGCTCGCGCCGATCGATTTCGGCGGCGGGCCCATCACGATCACAGGCGGCGTGGACGCCGTCCTCGTGAAACTCGACGCAAACGGAAACCACGTCTTCACGAAGACCTACGGCGACGTCGCCGACCAGGTCATTCAAGCCCTGGCGACCGACGCCGCAGGCAACATCCTCTTCGGCGGGCTCTTCGAGGGCCACCTCAATTTCGGCGGCGACGAGCTCGGAAGCCAGGGCCGCGACCTCTTCCTCGGAAAGCTCGATCCAGAAGGCGCCGAGCTCTGGGCGCGCACATTCCGGCTCACCTCGGCAGAGTGGGACGACTCAGCCCCACGAATCGCAGCCGATCCAAAGGGCGGGCTCGTCGTGACGGGGACGTTCTCGGAGGCAGTGAACCTCGGCGGCGCAGCACTCGAAGGCGCCGGACAAACCGACGTCTACTTCGCGCGCTACGACGCCGCAGGCAAACACATCCAGAGCCGCGCCATCGGAGATCCCAGCTACCAGCTCGCAGGCGGCGTCGCCGTGGACCAAGCCGGAGCCGCAGCCATCACAGGCTCGTTTTACGGGACAATCGATCTCGGCCAGGGCCCCCTGGAAAGCGCAGGCGACTGCGACATCTACCTCGCAAGGTTCGCCGCGCCCTGACGGTTCTCAGGTCGAAGGCGCCTCGCTGGGGCTTTGCCCCAGGCCCCACCAGGAGCTGTCCGCTCCTGGACCTGGACCAGCGCCCGCGCTGGACTGAGGGTCGATGAACTGCGCTCCGCGCAGTTCATCGAACAGCCGGGTTCAAGACCACAGACGACCCTGCCAAGCAAGGCAGCCGCGCTGACAGCTCAACGGGCAACGCGGTACCAGCGACGGCCTGTGGG
>NZ_JARZHH010000138.1 GCF_029946515.1 Polyangium sp. 6x1 | reverse complement strand
CTGGTTCAGCAGCACGCTCACGTTGTTGCTGCTGGAGTTCGCGACGGCGAGGTCAGGCTTGCCATCCCCGTTCAGGTCCGCCGTCGCGACCGACTCGGGGTACGTGCCCGCAGCATAGTGGACCGCGGCGGCGAAGGTGCCGTTGCCCTGGTTCAGCAGCACGCTCACATTGTTGCTGATGAGGTTCGCGACGGCGAGGTCAGGCTTGCCATCACCGTTCAGGTCCGCCGTCGCGACCGACGTGGGGATCAAGCCCGCAGCGTAGTGGACCGCGGCGGCGAAGGTGCCGTTGCCCTGGTTCAGCAGCACGCTCACGTTGTCGCTGCTGCCGTTCGCGACGGCGAGGTCAGGCTTGCCATCGCCGTTCAGGTCCGCCGTCGCAACGGAGTGTGGACCTACGCCTACGGTCGACGTCGGAGGGCCGGGGAGCCCGAGCATCCCAGTGCACGGGGGTGCGACGCACGCCCCTGCGACGCAGTTCGCGCCCTCATTGCAGACGAGGGGGTTCCCACCGATGCAAATGCCAGTCTGGCAAGTGCCGGTCTGGGTGCAAGCGTCGCCATCGTCGCAGGCGAGGCCGTTCGTCTTCGCCGGATGGCTCGGCGCCCCCGCGGTGCACACATCGTCCGTGCAGTCGTCCCCGTCGTCCGCAGGCAGATCGTCGTCCTCGGGGATATTGGAGACATTGCCGTTGCCGTCGCATATTGCCTGAGCACAATCGCCCACCACTTGCGCCGCGATGACCGTGCCCGCCGCGGTATACGAGACACCACACACGTTCTCCACGCAGGTGCGCGTCTTGCACTCATCATCGACGCCAGCGCAATCGCTCGGCTGGATGCAGCCGACGCACTTGCCGGCGCCGTCACAGAGGAGCGGCTTCTCCTGCGACATCCCGCACGTCGTGCCCTGCGGTTCGAACGGATTCGAGGCCATCCCGCCGCTGCATGTGTCTTTGGTGCAGGGGTTGTTGTCGTCGGGAAGATCGCCGTCGTTGTTCTGATACGTGATCCCGCCTTGACCGTCGCACACGGCCTGCCTGCAATCGGCTACCGTCTGCGCAGGCAAAGCGGTACCGAACGCGGTAAAGCTGACGCCGCACTGTCCGTCGGTGCACGTGCGCATCTGGCATGCGTCGTCCGTACCCGGGCAATCCGCGGGGGCGAGACACGCGACGCAGTGGCCCATGCCGTCGCACCGGGTGCCGCCCATCGTGCACATGGTTCCAGCCGCAGCCGGCTTGTTCACCGGAGTGCCCCCCTCGCAGAGGTCATCCGTGCAGGGGTCACCGTCATCGACGGGGGAGCAGGAACCACCGCCGCTGCCTCCGTCGAAGGGATGATAGTCGTTGTCGAGCCCGAGCACCGTCGTGCAGCCCCAGGCGGTCACCAGGAGCAACACGACACATAGTCCCAGCATCCGCTGGACGATCGGCGTCATCAATCCCATCTCCTCGCTCCCCCGTGGGGAGGCGTTCCCGTCGATGCTCGACCAGACCGCCTGCCGCGTCAAGGTAGCCGGATCGAAGGCCTCACGGTCGAGCCCTGACGGACGCCTGCGCCTCGCGGGGCTGCCTCCCTCGCTGGGGGCGCGCCCGAAGGTGGGGTCGGCCAGCACGAGGATGTGGCCGTCTGAGGGATCAGGGGGAAGAGGATGTACGAGGAGCGTTCGCGGAAGGTTACTTTTCGTTTTAACGCTTTATATGCCGCTATGGAAGACAGGCATTAAGCAGCACGGCTACGTTAGATCCGTTTGTGACCACAAGATCGGGTCTTCCATCGAGGTTCAAGTCCGCCGCTGCGACCGAATTAAATAAACCCTCGCCGTAGTTGAGCGCGGCGAAGCTCCCGTCGCTTTGATTCAGCAGCACGTTGTGGTTTGCAACGACGAGGTCGGGCTTACCATCGCTATTCAGGTCCGCTGCCGTGATCGAAGAGGTATCCGGCCCCGTAGCGTAGTTGACGGCGGTGGCGAAGGTCCCGTCGCCTTGGTTCAGCAGAACGCTCACGTTATCGCTGCCCAAGTTCGCGACGGCGAGGTCAGCCTTGCCATCGTCGTTCAGGTCTGCCGCTGCGACCGATTGGGGGTACGAGCCCACAGCGTAGGGGACCGCGGCGGCGAAGGTGCCGTTGCCCTGGTTCAGCAGCACGCTCACCTTGTTGCTGCTGTAGTTCACGATGGCGAGGTCTGGCTTGCCATCGCCGTTCAGGTCCGCCGCCGCGATCGAAGAGGGGTTCGTGCCCGCAGCGTAGTGGACCGCGGCGGCGAAGGTGCCGTTGCCCTGGTTCAGCAACACGCTCACGTTGTTGCTGCTGTAGTTCGCAACGGCGAGGTCTGGCTTGCCATCGCTATTCAGGTCCGCTGCCGTGATCGAAGAGGGGTTCGTGCCCGCAGCGTAGTGGACCGCGGTGGCAAAGGTGCCGTTGCCCTGGTTCACCAGCACGCTCACGTTGTGGCTGGGCTGGTTTGCGACGGCGAGGTCAGGCTTGCCATCGCTATTCAGGTCCGCTGCCGTGACCGAAAGGGAGCCCGAGCCCGCAGCGTAGTCGACCGCGGCGGCGAAGGTGCCGTTGCCCTGGTTCACCAGCACGCTTACGTTGTCGCTGAGCTGGTTTGCGACGGCGAGGTCAGGCTTGCCATCGGCGTTCAGGTCCGCCGCCGCCACCGAAGAGGGGTACGAGCCCGCAGCGTAGTGGACGGCAGCGGCGAAGGTACTGTTGCCCTGGTTCACCAGCACGCTCACGTTGTTTCTGCTGGCGTTCGCGACGGCGAGGTCAGGCTTGCCATCACCGTTCAGGTCCGCCGTCGCGACCGAAGAGGCGCCCGAGCCCGCAGCGTAGTGGACGGCAGCGGCGAAGGTACTGTTGCCCTGGTTCACCAGCACGCTCACGTTGTCGCTGCTGGAGTTCGCGACGGCGAGGTCTGGCTTGCCATCCCCGTTCAGGTCCGCCGCCGCGACCGAACGGGGGCCCAAGCCCGCAGCATAGTTGACCGCGGCGGCGAAGGTGCCGTTGCCCTGGTTCAGCAGCACGCTCACGTTGTCGCTGCCGAAGTTCGCGACGGCGAGGTCAGGCTTGCCATCGCCGTTCAGGTCCGCCACCGCGACCGAATAGGGCTTCGAGCCCGCAGCGTAGTGGACCGCGGCGGCGAAGGTGCCGTTGCCCTGGTTTAGCAGCGCGCTCACGTTGTTGCTATTGACGTTCGCGACGGCGAGGTCAGGCTTGCCATCGCCGTTCAGGTCCGCCGCCGCGACCGACAGGGGGTTCGAGCCCGCAGCATAGTTGACCGTGGCGGCGAAGGTGCCGTTGCCCTGGTTCAGCAGCACGCTCACGTTGTTGCTGTTGACGTTCGCGACGGCGAGGTCAGGCTTGCCATCGCCATTCAGGTCCGCAGTTGCGACCGAAGAGGGGGCCCAGCCCGCAGGGTAGTTGACCACAGCGGCGAAGGTGCCGTTGCCCTGGTTCAGCAGCACGCTCACGTTGTCGCCGAAGTAGTTCGCGACGGCGAGGTCTGGCTTGCCATCGCCGTTCAGGTCCGCCGCCACAACGGAACTTGGAGCGAAGCCTACGGGCGACGTCGGAGGGCCGGGGAGCCCCAGCAGCCCAGTGCACGGGGGTGCGACACACGCCCCAGCGACGCAGCTCGCGCCCCCATTGCAGAGGGGGTTCCCACCGATGCAAATGCCAGCCTGGCAAGTGTCGGTCTGGGTGCAAGGGTCACCATCGTTGCAGGCGGAGCCGTTCGCCTTCGCCGGGTGGCTCGGTACCCCCGCGATGCACACATCGTCCGTGCAGGGGTCCCCGTCATCGACGGGGGTGCAGGAGCCACCGCCAGCTCCGCCGCTGCCGCTGCCAGCTCCGCTGCTGCCGCCACCCCCGTCGAAGGGATGATAGTCGTTGTCGAGCCCGAGCACCGTCGTGCAGCCCCAGGCGGTCACCAGGAGCACCACGACACACAGTCCCAGCATCCGCTGGACGATCGGCGTCACCAATCCCATCTCCTCGTCCCCCCGTGGGGAGGCGTTCCCGTTGATGCTCGATCAGACCGCCTGCCGCGTCAAGGCAGCCAGATCAAAGCCAGGGATCGATCCGGTCCGATCGACTCCGATAGGGCCCACAGGGCCCCCGTGCGGCCGGAACGGGAGCCAGACGATACATGGAGGAGGCCGTGCGCCGTGGGACTCTGCGGAAGGCCTCACGCTCGAGCCCTGGCGGACTCCTGCGCCTCGCTGGGCTGCCTCCCTCGATGGGGCGCGCGCCCGAAGGTGTTATCGGCCAGCACGAGGACGTGGCCGTCCGAGGGATCAGGGTGAAGAGGATGTACGGGGATCGTTCGCGGAAGGTTACTCTTCGCGTTCCGATTTTACATGCCGCTATGGCAAGCAGGCATTGAACAGCACGCCTACCGTGCCTCCGCCCGCGACCACGAGATCGGGTCTGCCATCGAAGTTCAAGTCCGCCGCCGCGACCGACGTTGAAGACATCGCAGCGTAGTTGACGGCGGTGGCGAAGGTCCCGTCGCCTTGGTTCTGCAGCACGCTCACGTCGTCGCGGTCTGCGTTCGCGACGGCGAGGTCAGGCCTACCATCGTTATTCAGGTCCGCTGCCGTGATCGAAAAGGGATTCGAGCCCGCAGCGTAGTTGACGGCGGTGGCGAAGGTCCCGTCGCCTTGGTTCTGCAGCACGCTCACTTTGTCGCTGCTGGAATTCGCGACGGCGAGGTCAGGCTTGCCATCGCCATTCAGGTCCGCCGCCGCGACCGAATTGGGGCTCGTGCCCGCAGCGTAGTGGACCGCGGCGACGGACGTGCCGTTGCCCTGGTTCAGCAGCACGCTCACGTTGTTGCCGAAGGAGTTCGCGACGGCGAGGTCAGGCTTGCCATCGCCGTTCAGGTCCGCCGCCGCGACCGAAGAGGGGCCCGAGCCCGCAGCGTAGTTGGCCGCGGCGGCGAAGGTGCCGTTGCCCTGGTGCAGCAGCACGCTCACGTTGCCGCTGCTGTAGTTCGCGACGGCGAGGTCAGGCTTGCCATCGCCGTTCAGGTCCGCCGCCGCGACCGAAGAGGGGCCCGAGCCCGCAGCATAGTGGACCGCGGCGGCGAAAGTGCCGTTGCCCTGGTTCAGCAGCACGCTCACGTTGTCGCTGCCGGCGTTCGCGACGGCGAGGTCAGCCTTGCCATCGCCGTTCAGGTCCGCCGCCGCCACCGACTGGGGGTTCGAGCCCGCAGCATAGTTGACCGCGGCGGCGAAGGTGCCGTTGCCCTCGTTCAGCAGCACGCTCACGTTGTTGCTGCCGGCGTTCGCGACGGCGAGGTCAGGCTTGCCATCCCCGTTCAGGTCCGCCGCTGCGACCGAAAGGGGGTACGAGCCCGCAGCATAGTTGACCGCGACGGCGAAGGTGCCGTTGCCCTGGTTCAGCAGCACGCTCACGTTGTTGTTGCCCGCGTCCGCGACGGCGAGATCAGGCTTGCCATCCCCGTTCAGGTCCGCCGCCGCCACCGACTGGGGGTTCGTGCCCGCAGCGTAGTTGGCCGCGACGGCGAAGGTGCCGTTGCCCTGGTTCAGAAGCACGCTCACGTTGTGGTTGCCCTCGTTCGCGACGGCGAGGTCAGGCTTGCCATCCCCGCTCAGGTCCGCCGCCGCGACCGACTGGGGGTGCGAGCCCGCAGCATAGTGGACCGCGGCGGCGAAGGTGCCGTTGCCCTGGTTCAGCAACACGCTCACGTTGCCGCTGTCGAAGTTCACGACGGCGAGGTCAGGCTTGCCATCGACGTTCAGGTCCGCCGCCGCCACCGAAGAGGGGTACGAGCCCACAGCATAGTTGACCGCGGCGGCGAAGGTGCCGTTGCCCTGGTTCAGCAGCACGCTCACGTTGTCGCTGCTGTAGTTCGCGACGGCGAGGTCAGCCTTGCCATCCCCGTTCAGGTCCGCCGCCGCCACCGAAGAGGGGTACGAGCCCGCAACGTAGTTGACCGCGGCGGCGAAGGTGCCGTTGCCCTGGTTCAGCAGCACGCTCACGTTGTTGCTGTTGGAGTTCGCGACGGCGAGGTCAGGCTTGCCATCCCCGTTCAGGTCCGCCGCCGCCACCGAACGGGGGAGCGAGCCCGCAGCGTAGTGGACCGCGGTGGCGAAGGTGCCGTTGCCCTGGTTCAGAAGCACGCTCACGTTGTGGCTGTCCCTGTTCGCGACAGCGAGATCAGGCTTGCTATCGCCGTTCAGGTCCGCCACCACAACGGACAATGGCGCTGTGCCTACCGTCGACGTCGGAGGGCCGGGGAGCCCAAGCAACCCAGTGCACGGGGGTGCGACGCACGCCCCAGCAACGCAGGTCGCGCCCCCGTTGCAGACGAGTGGGTTCCCAGCGATGCAAATGCCAGCCTGGCAAGTGTCGGTCTGGGTGCAAGGGTCACCATCGTCGCAGGCGGAGCCGTTCGCCTTCGCCGGGTGGCTCGGTACCCCCGCGATGCACACATCGTCCGTGCAGGGGTCACCGTCATCGACGGGGGTGCAAGAACCACCGCCGCTGCTGCCGCCACCTCCGTCGAAAGGATGATAGTCGTTATCGAGCCCGAGCACCGTCGTGCAGCCCCAGGCGGTCACCAGGAGCAACACGACACACAGTCCCAGCATCCGCTGGACGATCGGCGTCATCAATCCCATCTCCTCGTCCCCCCGTGTGGCGCTCCCGTCGATGCTCGACCAGACCGCCTGCCGCGTCAAGGCAGCCAGCTCAAAGCCATCGACTCCAATAGGGCCCACAGGGCCCACGTGCAGCCGGAACGGGAGCCAGACAACAGAAGGTGTCCAAGACAACACGTTAGTTGACACCGCCGGTCGACTGGGCGATGGTGCACACGATGTCGGCAGGATTGGCCGAAGGAACCGTATTTGCTGGGCGGTACCGCATCGTCCGCCGACTTGCAGCCGGCGGCATGGGCGCGGTGTATGAAGCGGTGCACATCGAGACCAATCGGCGCAAGGCGCTCAAGGTCATGCACGCGCATCTCTTTCAAAGCGACGAGATGAGCGAACGCTTCAAGCGCGAGGCGCGCATCGCCGCCGAGGTCGAGAGCGAGCATATCGTCGATGTCTCGGACGCCGGCGTCGATGAAGCGACCCAGACGCCCTTCCTGGTCATGGAGCTGCTCCGCGGCGAGGAGCTCGGCGAGCGCCTCAAGCGCGTGGGCCGGCTTCCGCCTGCCGAGGTGTGCACGTACCTGCGCCAGACAGCCATGGCGCTCGATAAGACCCACGCAGCGTCGATCGTCCACCGCGACCTGAAGCCTGCCAATCTATTTCTGACACAGCGCGAGGACGGCTCCCCGCGCATCAAGATCCTCGACTTCGGCGTGGCCAAGCTGGTCGCCGACAGCGCGACCGGCGCCGGAGCCACGCGCAGCATGGGCACGCCGCTTTACATGGCGCCCGAGCAATTCCACACGGATACGAAGCTGACGGGAGCTGCGGACATCTATGCCATGGGCATGATGGCCTACCGGATGCTCGTAGGACAAACGTACTGGCACAAGGAAACGAGAAACTCGGCTGACATCATCGCCTTTGCGCTGGTCGCGGTACGAGGGCCCCAAGAATCGGCCGTCCAGCGAGCCGCAGCAGCAGGGGTGACGTTGCCACCGGCGTTCGATGCGTGGTTTTTTCGGATCACGGCGCTCGAGCCCTCGGCGCGGTTCGCAACGGCATCGGAGGCTGTGAAGGCTCTCGAGAAGGTATTCGATGACGCGGCCAGCGGGGACTTCGCGACGACGGTTCCGCTGCCAGGACCACCGAGAGCCATGATGCCATCGGGCGTGACACCATCCGGAATGACATCGCCGGGAACGACGCCCTCGCTCATGGGTACGCCTGCAGCGGGTGTGTCCACGGGGCCCCAGCCAAGTGCCATGTCGACGGGAGGCGACGTCTCGCCTGTTCGCTCGGCGCCGAGTCGGGCGCCGGCCCTCGTCGTCGCCGCATTGGTGCTCCTCGGGCTTGCGGGCGGCGCGCTCTGGTTTTTCGTGGGCTCCGCCCAGCGTACATCGCCGAATGCAGCGACCGAGGCGGAATCGGCCCAAAGCAGGCCTGCGGCTCCCGCGACGGATGTCGCCCCCTCCAGCAAGCCCGTCGAGCCGGCCATCGCCGTGGAGCCTGTGTCAGCATTGCAGGCAGAGCCTCCAGCGACGCAGGCGCCGCAGCAGGCGCCAAGCGCGGTGTCCAAGACGACTGCACCTCGCAATCCCGGAACGGCAAAGACCATATCGAAGCCGGCGGCGACGACGAAAACGACGACGACAAAAACATCGTCCCCATTTGGCCAGGATTGAGGAAGATGAACACCAACATGACGCGTCGCCGGATCCTGGAGATGGTTTGTTTTGTGCATCTCACGGCCATTGCGCTGCCCGCCGCGGCACAGCAGGACGTCGCCGCGGCCAAGCGTCTTTTCGACCAGGGACTCGCCGACATGCAAGCGGGCAAGCATGAAACCGGATGCCCTGCCCTCGCCGAAAGCCAGCGCCTCGATCCCAGACCCGGCACACTGTTCACGCTGGCTTTCTGCGAATCCAGTCGGGGCCACGTCGCCACGGCCGATGCGCGACTCGACGAATACATACGCCTCTACGACAAGTTGGCGCCGGATCAACAAGCTCGGCAGGGAGATCGGCGTAGGCTGGCGAAGGAAGAGCGTGACAGGCTTGCGCCGGACATCCCCGAGCTCACGATGACGCTCGCCCCCGGCGCGCCTTCCGGGACGGTGGTGAAACGAGACGGCCAGGTGATCGGGGCTGCCGCGATGGGCATGGCGCTTCCGGTGGATCCCGGCGCGCACGTGCTGACAACGCAGGCACCTGGCGGCCCCGTGTGGGAACAGCACATCACGATCGCCAAAGGCGAAAAGAAATCCGTGGTGTTGGAGGTAAAGCCACCGTCGCCGGTCGCGCCCGCCACACCCGGGCCCCCGATCGTTCCGTCGAAGAACACGCGCACACCGCCTGTCGAGCAAAGCTCGGGCAGCGGGCGAAAGATGGCTGCTTATGCGATCGGAGGCGTGGGGCTCGCGGGACTGGCCGTGGGGGGGCTCCTGGGAGGGCTCGTGCTCAGCAAAAAGGGAGACCTCGACCAGCACTGCGGAAAGGCCATTGGATCGAGCGATCCGACGGCGTGCGATGACACGGGCCTCGACGCGGCGCAAAGCATCAAGTCGCTGGGTCTCGGGAGCACGATTGGTTTTGCATTGGGAGCGGTTGGTTTGGGAACTGCGGCCGTGCTTTACTTCACTGCGCCAGCAACGAAGAACAGCAGGGCTGGCTCGAACGCAGTGTGGATCAACGCTGGGGTGCTTTCCGCGGGGCCGGGTGGAGTGCTCGTAGGATCACAGGGCGCGTTCTGAGGCGTGGATGAGGCGTGGATGAGGCCACGAGGTGGTATGCTCGCACGCGCAGGGTCATTGGCGCTCACGCTGCCCGTGGCCTTCATGATCTGCGGCCGGCGCCACGCTGCCCAGACGAATGCTCAGGTCCGCGCCGGCGCGCGCCCAGGGGCCATGGCCGACGGACATGTAATAGCCGCTCGCGCTGAGCGCCTGGGGGACCGGGGCCTTTGCGTCCTCGTCAAGCACGGCGAAACGCACCTCGCCGCCCATACGCTGAAACCCGAGCGAGGCGCCGACCTCGAACCAGCGCGTGACACCCTAATACCTTAGCAGCCCGTGGATCTACGCGCCCCCAATCGCGATCCCAACATCCTGCATTGCAGGCGGGTACCATCCCGCGCCACGCGGCCGGGGAAACCGTGCCAACCATCTCGGCCCCCCCCCGTACCAGAGCCACATGGCTGCCCATATCACCAAAACGGCAAGGGCGGAGCCCTTCCGGGCCGCGGCCAGGGCCCGCGGGGTCCCTGCGCCGAGCATTTGACGTAGCACGAGCCCCAAATTGAGCGCGGCGACATGGGCCAGGTAGCGTTTTCGCACTTTCTCCCGGCCCCTGACTCGCACCCTCCTCATTCCGCCCGTCTCGCATGCGTGGGCGAATGTTCGCTCGATCAACTCTCCACGTTTGCGTTGAAGAGCGCGCCCCTTCGGGCGACGCACGCGGTTTCGGTTTCCGTAAAACGCTTGCTGCATATCCCAGCCCTTGTCCACCCATCTGCGGACCGGCTGGCTCCTCTCCGGGACGTACGTGCGATAGCCGGACTCCTTCAGCGATTAGGAGCAGCTCGGCCTTGTGATACCCCTTCCTCGATCACAACGCGCTCGGGCTCCGCCTCGCTGCTGCCACCCTCCGGGGGCGGCTCGTCGTCCGAATCGCGGTCCTTGCCGCTCTTCGCCTGCTCGACATTCGTGCGCGCCTGCTCCAGGCTTTGCGCCATCGTCGCTGGGTCAGCCTGGTCGGCTGAATATACCT
>NZ_JARZHH010000137.1 GCF_029946515.1 Polyangium sp. 6x1 | reverse complement strand
GTTCATCGAACGGGACAGGTCAAGACCGCGAGCGACCCTGCCGACCGAGGCAGCCGCGCTGACGGTTCGATCGGCGACGCTGTACCAACGGCCTGCTGGACGAACTGCGCGTAGCGCAGTTCGTCCACGAAAGGTCCAGGGCTGGCCCTGCAAAGACGTGGCGGACAGCTTAAAAGACTTTCCCCGCATCGACTGCGCTTCGCGCAGTCGATGCCCAGAGGTCCAGGGCTGGCCCTGGTCCGGGTCGAGGGGCGGATAGCCCCCGCGGGGCCCGGGGCAGAGCCCCGGCGCGGCGCCCTCTGACTACGCGACCGCCACCGTCTCGGCGGGTTTGTCCTTCGACGACTTCGCGTTCTCGTTGACCTTGACGCTCACGATGCGCGACACGCCGGGTTCCTGCATCGTCACGCCGTAGAGCACGTCGACGGACTGCATCGTGCGCTTGATGTGCGTGATCAGGATGAACTGCGAGTGCGCGGTCATCGAGCGGATGGCCTCGTTGTAACGGGCGACGTTGGCCTCGTCGAGGGGGGCGTCGACCTCGTCGAGGACGCAGAAGGGCGAGGGCTTGAACTGGAAGATGGCGAAGATGAGGCTCACGGCGGTGAGGGCCTTTTCGCCGCCGCTCATGAGCTCGATGTTGCCGAGCTTCTTGCCTGGGGGCTGCGCGAGGATCTCGATGCCCGTCTCCAGCATGTCCTCGGGGTTCGTCAGCCGAAGCTCTGCTGCGCCGCCGCGGAACATCTTGGGGAAGAGTGCTTTGAAGCGCGCGTTGATCGCGTCGAACGTCGTCTTGAAGAGCTTCTTGCACTCGCGGTTCATCTGCGCGATGGCCTTCTCCAGATCGGAGAGCGCGCTCTCGAGATCGTCCTTCTGCTGCGCGTAGTACTTGTGCCGCTCCTCGGCCTCGGCGTACTCGCGCATCGCGTCGAGGTTCACCGGGCCCATGCGATCGAGCAGCTCGCCGAGCTCCTGGATGCGCGCGCGGTGCTGCTGATCGACGGGCGCGCGCTTGTGGTAGTCGCCCACGACTGTCGGCAGGTACAGGCCGCGGAACTTTTCGCGCACGCCCTCGATGAGGTGGTTTTCCTCGATGTCGAGACGCGCGAGCGCCATCTCGTGCTGACGGAGCTTCTCCGTGGCGTCCGTCAGCTCCTGCCGGAGGCCCTTCAGATCGGCTTCCTTCGCCGCGAGGGTCTGCCGCGCCGCATCGAGCCTGCGCCGCGCGTCCTCGAGGGACGCGTGTGCTGCCTGGGCACGTTGCACGGCGTCGTCGAGCTTCTCCCGCGACAGCATCATCGTCGCGGCTGCCACGCCTGCGCCTTCCGCGCAGTCCGTCCGCTCGCCGTCGAGGCGCGCGATCCGCCCGCCGAGCTCGTCACACGACCGCGCGAGCCGCTCCACCGTCGATCGCGCTGCCGTCGCTCGCTCGCGCACGCGCGCGAGGCGCACCTTGCGCTCGGTCACCACCGATTGCTGCGCGATCACGCGTTCCTTCCACTCGGCCGCGAGCTCCTCGCTCGTCGCGAGCCTCCCGCCGACCTCCTCGCGCAGCCGACGCCCTTCTTCGAGTTTTTCGCGCGCCTCTTCTTGCTCGCCGCCTGCGTTCTCCAGCGCGTCCATGACCTCTTCGAGATCCCGCTGGACTGCGCTGCGTCGTTTCTGCGACGCGGCGAGCTGCTCCTCTGCGCGACGGAAATCCTTCTCGGCCGTCACGAGCGCGATCTCGCTCGTGTGCGCCTCGCTCCGGGCCTTGTCCACGGCTGCCGTGAGGTCGGCGATGCGCTGCCGCTCGGCCGTCTGCGCTTCGAGCAGCGCCGTCACCTGATCGCCGAGCTTCGCCACCACGTCGTGCAGCTCGCGGATCTCCCGCTTCTGCTCCAGCATCCCCGCGGCCACCGCGTCGCCCGCGCCGCCGCTCACGGTTCCATCCGGACGAACCACCGTCCCGTCGAGCGAGACGAGCGTCACCGTCGCGCCCGACGTCGCGAGCCGGATCGCCGCCTCTGCTGTGCGCACGACGACCGCGTCGCCCACGAGCGCCCGCACGAGCGGCTCGTCCTCTGCGGAGAAGCGGATCCGCTCGAACAGCGGCCCGACCACGTCTTCGCCTGACGGCAAGGCCACGGGCCCGCCGGCCACGTACCGCGGCCGGGCTGGCACGAGCGTCGCGCGCCCTTGCTTCTTCGCCGCGAGATCGCCGAGCAGCGCCGACGCGCGCTCCGTGTTCGTCACGACGATCGCTTGCAGCTTGTCGCCGAGCAGCGCCGCGAAGGCCGGGAGTAGCTCCGAGGGCGCCTCGATCCGATCGGCCACGAGGCCTACGATCGACGGATCCTTCGTCTTGAGCAGGCTCTTCGGCCCCGCGCCCACGCCTTCGAGACGCGCGTGGATCTCTTCGAGCGCACGCAGGCGACTGCGCTTCTGGTTGTGCTCGTTCTTCGCCTGCTCGACCTTGCGATCGCTCGCGACGGCCTGCTCCCGGAGCGCTTTCGCCTCGGCTTCGAGCGTGGCCCGCTGCTCGATCGAGTCCTTCTTGTGCGCGGCGAGCTCGGCGACCTGCGCCGCCAGGACCTCCCGCTTCTTTTCGAGCTCTTCCAGCTCGTAGACGAGCCGCCCGTGCTCGTCGTCGAGCTTCTCGCGGCGGATCATCATGTCCGAGAAGCGCCGCTCGTAGCCGGTCAGCATCGCCTCGGCCGCCGCGACCTTCGCCGCCGCGTCCGCCGCCTGCTTGCGCAGCCGCGACGCCTCCTGCTCGGCCTCCTTCTCGCCTGCGCGTACCTCTTCGAGACGTTCGTGCTCTTCGAGCGCCTCGCGGTTCTCGCGCTGCTCCTCGGCTGCCACGTTCTCGAGCTGCTTCTCGAGCTCTGCGCGCTCGACCCGAAGCTCCGCGATCGTCTTCTCGAGATCCTGCTGCTCGACCGTCGCTGCGGCCCTGCGCTCTTCGAGGTGCTTGAAGCGATCCTTGGCGCGGGCGAGGTCGGCCTGGAACGTGCGCACGTCGTTGTCGGCGGAGAACGCCGCGTTTTGCGCCTTCTCGGCCTGCTCCTCGCTCTGGTGCGCCGCGAGCCTTTGCACTTCGAGCTCGGCGTCGCGCGCGGCGAGCGCCGTACGAGAGGCGAGGACCTTCTCGGCGTACTCGGCCCGCGCAGCCGTCTCGCGCTGCCGCAGCACGATGATCTCCAGGAGCTTGTGCGAGGCCTCGTGCAGCATGAGGTCCTCGAGCTCCTTGCGATAGGCGAGGTACCGCTCCGCCTTCGCGGCCTGGCGCTTGAGCGACGACAGGCTGCGCGAGATCTCCGAGACGATGTCGCCGATGCGCAGCAGGTTCTGCCGCGTCTGGTCCATCTTCTGCTCGGCCTGCTTCTTCCGGGCTTTGTACTTCGTGATGCCCGCGGCCTCCTCGATCAGCATGCGCCGATCCTCGGCACGGGCCGACACGATGAGGCCGATCTTGCCCTGCTCGATGATCGAGTACGCCTTCGTGCCGACGCCGGTGCCGAGGAAGAGGTCCGTGACGTCCTTCAGGCGGACCTGCGTCTTGTTGATCAGGTACTCGCTCGTCCCGTCGCGGTAGAGCCTGCGGGTGACGGCGATCTCGGCGTAGTCCTTGTATTCGAGCGGCAGCTGCTGCGCGAGCTCGGGGTCGGTGTTGTCGAACGTGAGCGTGACCTCGGCCATGCCGTGCGGCCCGCGCGACTCCGACCCGTTGAAGATGACGTCGGCCATGCTCCGGCCGCGCAGGTGCTTGGCGCTCTGCTCGCCCATGCACCACCGGATGGAGTCGACGATGTTCGACTTGCCGCATCCGTTCGGGCCGACGATGCCCACGACGTCGACGTCGAAATGGACCACCGTCCGGTCGACGAACGACTTGAAGCCGGCAATCTCGAGCTTACGAATGCGCATCCGTCGTCACCGGCGATGGTCACAGTCACATGGCGTCACATAATGCCACGTACCGCCACGCATCGCGCAGGGCTAGGGTTACACCCGCCAGGGGGGCGCGGCAAGGTGTTCGACACCCGGGCGTAGGGGGAGCGGACGGCGCCCTACGCCACGAACCTCAGGGCGATGACCTGGACGTACGGAACGGGGACGAAAGGGCTAGCCACCGGGGCCCTGGGTGGCCAGAATGGCTGGCAGTCGCCCCGTCGTCTTGACAGGCGTCCAACGAAGCCGTACCTGCACGGCGAAATTCCGAGAGGTACTTTATGCCTACCTACGAGTACGCCTGCACGTCCTGCACCCACGAGTGGGAAACCGAGCAGTCGATTCGTGAAGATCCCCTCAAGGAGTGCCCGAGCTGCCACAAGGAGACCGCCCGACGGCAGATTTCCCGCGGCACGGGCTTCATCCTGAAGGGAGGCGGCTGGTACGCCGACCTCTACAGCTCGTCGAACAACAAGTCGTCGTCGAAGTCCGAGAGCAGCACGAGCAGCTCCGAGAGCAGCTCCTCCTCTTCGACCTCTTCGACCTCGTCGACCTCGTCCTCGGAGAGCTCGTCGAGCACGTCCTCGACGTCGTCGGCAGCCACGCCCTGAACCAGCGCGATTCCCTCGCACCGCGGGCCTCTCGTCCCGACCGTGCGAGGGCTCGGGCGCCAAGCGTTCCTTCGGCCGCGAAGCTTCCAACCGTGTGGGTTCGGGGCGCAGCTCCTTCGCGGAGCGGAGCCCCCAAACGTGTGGGGGGTTTGGGGGCGCAGCTCCTTCACGGAGCGGAGCCCCCAAACGTGTACAGGTACGCCGCCCCGCGCCGGTCCGAGGAATGCTAGGTTGTCGGGGTATGGACGAGAGAAAGCGGCTCGATGAGCTTCGTGCTCAGCTCGCGGAGATCGACCATCAGATGCTCCGCCAGCTGGAGCGTCGGGCGCGCGTCGCCCAGGACATCATCAAGCTGCGGAGCGGGACTGCTCGTTTTGCGCCCATCGCAGACGGGCAACACTTGCTCGCTCTCGAACGAGCCGCCGAGCCACCCCTGCCGCAAAGCGCGGTCCGGACAGCCTTCACCGCCATCGACGCCGCCTGCCGCGTCTTCGAGGTGGCCCCCCGCGTCGTGTTCCTCGGCTCCGAAGGCAGCTTCGGCTGGATGGCCGCGCGTGAGCACTTCGGCCCGAGCGCCGAGCTCGTCCGCGGCGAGACCGTCCTCGCCGCCCTCGACGAGGTCGCCCGCGAGCGCGCCGAGTTCGCCGTCGTGCCCTACGAGTCGCTCGAGGACGGGCCGATCTTCCCGACCATCCAGGGCATCGCCGCCGCCGATCTGAAGCTCGTCGGCGAACACGAGCTCTCGCAGGTCCTGGTCCTCGCCAACGTCACGGGCAACCTCGGCGACATCGAGAAGATCCTCGTCACACCCCAAGATCACGGCGCCACGGTCCGGTACCTGGAGTCGAACCACCCGCGGACGACCGTTCTCGACGTGCGCTCGCCCTCCGTCGCGCTCGAGCTCGCCGCAGACAACCACGGCAGCGCCGCAATCATCCCGCGCGGAGCGCTCGGCCCCGACGCACCCGTACGCGTGGCGCGCGAGAACATCGGCGACCAGGGCGAAGTGCGCATGCGGTACGGCGTCGTCTCGCGCCTGCCAGCGCCGCGCTCGGGCTCCGACGCGACGGCGCTGCTCTTCGGCGTGCACGACAAGCCCGGCGCGCTGCACGAGATCCTCCAGCACTTCAAGGAGCGGAGCTGCAACCTACGCCGCATCCAGTCGCGGCCCGTGCCGGGCGAGGGCTGGGAGTACGTATTTTACGTCGAGGTCTTCGGCCACGTGACCGACAGAAACCTCGTCGCCGCCCTCGAGGGGATCAAGCGAGAGGCGAAGATGCTCAAGATCGTGGGCTCTTTCCCGCTCGAGCGGCCCACGCACGTCACGCCCGAGGCGGAGGATCGTCGTCGAACGTCATGACCTTTGCGGCAGCTCGCGCCCGATCGGCGCGCTTCTTGGCTTTGGCCCTCTTCACCACGCTCCTGCCCCTCGGGCCCTCCGGCTGCGGCGGCGGAGAGCAGAACGTCGTCCTCGTCGGCGGCCGGCAGGTCGATCCCGCGGTGATCGATCGTGATCCCGTCGCGCTCCTGCCATCGAGCCCCGTGATGCTCGGCTATCTCGACGCCGCAGCGATGTTCCAGTCGAGCCTCGGCCCCGACGTCGGCTCGATCATCACGGCCGTCTTACCGCTCGGCCCCGAGTCGAACTTCGTCCCCTCGCGCGACGTGACGCGCATCTACGGCGGGATCTACGCCATGCAGGGCGCAGATTTCTGCGCGGTAATCCAAGGCAACTTCGACGTCGCCTCGATCCACCGCGCCGCCGAGGCACGCACGAAGGTGAGCTCGGGCCTGCCCCTCGTGCGCACGCGCTACGCAGACATGGACCTGTACACGGCAGGGAACGTGGGCTTCGTGCTGCTCACGCCGCACACAGCGCTGACAGGCAACGAGACGGGCATGCGTCGCGCGCTCGATCGGCTGCGGACCTCGGAGATCAAGCGCGTGGTGTCGCCATGGATGATCGAGCTCCTGAACACCCCGAACGCAGCCTTCGCGCTCGCAGGCGACATCAGCGGGCAGGGGACCGTCGAGGCGACGACGCAGAAGATGCCATTCCTCGCAGGGCTGCAGAAGGTGCGAACGATCGGCAATTTCCAGCCGCCAGGCATGAACTTCGCCGGTTCGCTCACGTACGCAGACACAGCGACGGCGGCAGCCGGGACGACAAACCTCGCAGATCTGCAGAAGCTCACCGGCTTCATGGGCCTGCTCTCGTCGCTCGGGCTCATGGGCCCCGTGCCGCAAATGCAGGTGGCGCAGCGAGAGAACGACGTCGCATTCACGATGCCCGTCGACACGTCCTTCGCGCGGTTCCTGCTGGGGATGCTCGGCGACGTCGCAAAGAAAGCAACGACCGGCCAGGCGCCGTCGAGTGGGTGGGTCTGGCCGCTGCTGACGCGCTGAGTGTTGAGGCGGCGTTTCGCCGGGGTTTCACCCCGGGCCCGACCAGGGGTTGTCCACCCCTGGACCCGGACCAGGGCCAGCCCTGGACCTCCGGTGCATCGACCGCGATGCGGTCGATGCAATCAGTCCGAGGAGGACCAGTCCGACGTCGTCGGCGGCGCCGCGCGCCTCCGCGGCTTTTCGGGGACCGCTGCGTGGATGTCGATCCGCCGCGCGTCATCCGAGAGCCGCCACGCGAGGATCTGGAAGAGCCCCAGCGCGGAGAGCCCCGTCGCCGCCACGAACGCCAAAGCAGCAAGGACGACGCTCGTCGGGCCCTGCCACGTCGCAAACGCGCCCGGATGGCTCAGATCCGACATCGCGAGCTCCGTGCCGAGCCCACAGAGCACCCCGAGGCCCACGTACGTGCCAGCCCCCGTCGTCTCCGAACCCATGAAGCCCACGAGCGCCGCAGCAACCACGCCGATCGCCACGAACGATCCCACCGTCGCAAGCTCCGGCAACAGCGCAGCCAGGCGCAGCCCCGTGAGAATCACGAACGGCAAGGCACACAGGAACGCGCCCCCGAGCAGCCATCGGGCCCCGGCATACGCACGGTAGCGAGCGCGGAAGAGCAGCGCCGCAGGCAAGGTCGTCGCAGCGAGCAAGCGCGCAAAGCCGAGCACGGGCGCACTTGCGGCGATCCCCGCAGCAGGACCAGCGCCCCCCAACCCCACGAGCGCCGTGAGCATCCCGAGGACGAGCATGGCCACGCCACGGTGGCGATACGTCACGCGAGTCAGCGCAGCCGCGAGCGTGACGCCGCCGAGCAAGAAACACGGGAGCGCAGCCGACGTACCGCCCGGACGCACCCCCAGTAGCGGAAGCGCGCCGAGCCCCGCAAAGCCAAGGCCCACGGCAGCACACCAGAACCGCGCAGCCTGCCGCGAGGGCTCGATCGGCGCGAGGTCCTCCATGAGCGCCTCGGACGCGAGCAGCGGCTTGACCGGCGTCTCACGCGGGCGCTCTTCGCTCTGCGGCGAGGACAGAACGTGTGAGGGAGGGGGAGACGACGTCGTCGCCGAGGTCGCCGGGAAAGGCGTCGTCTCGGCAGGAGAAACGACCTTGCGGGAGACCCCGCTCACCGCGACGCCGTCGGAGGACGCTTCCACGCCATCCGCCACCGCCGCCGCACCATCCGCCGCGCCCTCCGCGACGAGAGCAAGCTCCCGAGGCTTCGAGCGAGGGGCGCTCGCAGGCGCCTCGGCAGGTTCGGCTTCGGCGTTCGCCTTCGGGGCCGTCGTGGCGGCAGGGTCGCTGCGGCGCGCCGATGGCGGCGGTTCGCTCGACGCCGTCCCGGCGGGGGCCGTCCTCGACGAGGCCGGGCTGTCCATGTTCTGCGCTGGAGAGGCCATCTGGATCGCCCGCGGTCGATCAGGTACCGCCCGGAGCATACCCCCGGAGGGCGTCGAGCGTCGTGGGGTTTTCGGCGAAGGCGAGGCGGGCAACAAGGGTGCGAGCGAATTCTCGCACACTCTGGAAGCCCTGTGGATCCGTCCGTAACGTCGATTCGTCCATGTAGAGCCGTCGAGAGATCTCGACCTGGATGGCGTGGATGCCGCTCGCCGGGGTCCCGTAGTGGCCCGTCGAGAATCCACCGCGATAGGGGTCGTCGTGGCGCACTGTGTAGCCGCAAGAGCGCGCGTGTCGATCCACCACGTCGATCACGGCCGCAGACGCGGTCGTCCGGCCGCGGGTGCCAGGGACGATGTCAGCCCGGGCGACCCCGGCGTTCTCATGGCCGCGGCGGGCCTGGCTCGGCATCGAGTGCGCGCAAAGGAGGATGGCAAACCCGAAGCGGGCGCGCTTGCGGGCAAGGAGTTGTTCGAGGACGCGGTGGTAGGGGCGGTAGACGAGGTCGAGGCGGCGCTCGAGCTCGGCCCGGGGGAGCCTGCGCGAGAGGATGGGCTCGCCATCCGTGGTGAGGCGCCAGATGAGGCCGCGCGGCCAAGGCGCCCGGCCTCCGCCATCGACGGCGTCGTGGTCGACATCCTGCTCGCCGCGGTTCAGGTCGACGACGTACCGGCTCGTCCGCGCATAAAGCAGCGTGGCCCCCTCGGCAGGCGCGTCCTCGAAGAGGGCGTCGACGTACAGGTCGGCATCGCGGGCGATGCTGCGCGCAGGCGCGACGGTGAACGACAAGCTCTCGGCATCGAGAGACAGACCCGCGTGGGGCACCTCGACGACCACGGGAGTCTCGCCGCCCTTGGGTTCGATGACCTCGAACTGGATGCCGGGCGGCACGGCTCCGCCGGCGGAGCGGAGCCCCCAATCGTCGTACCGGGGATCGACCACGGCGAACACTCTTACCCCATAAAGCGCCCGGCCGCAGGTGAAGCGCTCGAAGGAGCACGGATGGGCCTCTTGTCTCGTTCGTGCGTCCGCCCCATGTACGCACCTTCCGTCCGCGCCACTCCCCCTTGCACTTCGCGCATTTCTTCGGCGAAGCGGGGAGGAGCGGTACGCTCGCCGCGTGGACCTACACGCCTGGGTAGACGCGTACCTGGATCACCTGCGTGTCGAGCGAGCGCTGTCGCCGCGCACGCTGGAGGCATACGCCCGAGACCTCGGCAAACTCTGCGCCCTCTGCGAGGAAAACGGGATCAAGTCCCCAGGCGAGCTCGACGCGACGGTTGTCTCGACGTACCTCGTCGAGCTCGGCAGGCAGGGGCTCGGCGCGCGTTCGGCGACGCGGCACCTCTCAGCGGTGCGAGGTTTCTCGAAGTTCCTGCTGCGAGAGCGGGCCATCTCCGCGGACCCGGCCGCACTCGTGGAGCGGCCGCGAACGAGCCGCAAGCTGCCGAAGGTGCTCTCCGTGGACGAGATCGGGCGCATCCTAGAGGCGCCAGATCGCTCGTCGTTCCGGGGCCTGCGCGACCGAGCGATGCTGCACGTGATGTACGCCGCGGGGCTCCGCGTGAGCGAGGTCGTGGGCCTCAAGATCGCAGACGTCGATCGGAAGCAAGGCGTCGTGTTCGCCTTCGGCAAAGGCAGCAAGCGGCGCATCGTGCCCCTCGGAGAGCCCGCGCTCGACGCGCTCGACGCCTATCTGGCCGTCCGAAAAGACCATCCACGCGCCGCAATGACGCCCGCGCTCTTCCTGTCACCCCGAGGCAAACCGCTGACGCGGCAAGGGGTCTGGAAGCTACTCGGCGCCTACGCACGCGGCGTCGGCGTGACCAAGCCGAGCTCCCCGCACAAGCTGCGTCACTCGTTCGCGACGCACCTGCTCGAAGGAGGCGCGGATCTGCGGAGCGTGCAGGCCCTCCTCGGGCACGCAGACATCACGACGACAGAGATCTACACGCACCTCACGGACGATCACGTCCGCACGGTGTACCGGCGCGCGCATCCGCGGTCGTGAGGGCTCGCTGAGGCTGTTTCGCTGGGGCTTTGCCCCAGGCCCCAGCAGGGGTTGTCCACCCCTGCACCCGGACCAGCGCAAGCGCTGGACTCGTGGTCGATGAACTGCGCGATGCGCAGTTCATCGAACGGGCCAGGGTCAAGACCGCAACCGACGCTGCCAACCAAGACAGCCGCGCTGAGGGTTCAACGGGCGACGCGGTACCAACA
>NZ_JARZHH010000136.1 GCF_029946515.1 Polyangium sp. 6x1 | reverse complement strand
ACCCGCGCCCGCCGCGGTCACGCCCACGCCGGCCCGCATCGCTCCCGTCGGGCCTGCGCCGGTGCGCCCCGTGGCTCCCGCCGTCGCGCCGGCCCCGGTCGCCGCGCCTGCGGCTGCGCCTGCGCCGGCCGCTCCAGCGGCTCCTCGCGTGGCGCTGGTCGTCGCGGTCCGGGTCGCCGTCGTCGGGCGGGAAGGGGAAATCCGGATCGTCCCGCTCGCGCCGGGGCAGAGCCCGCCGCCGGGCACCGCCACGGCCTTGCTCGTTCCCTCGGGAGACGAGGACGCCGCCGTGATCGGCCGCCTCGTGGGGCTCTAGACGCTCGAAAGGGAATCACCCATGACGGACGCATCGGATCGAGTCAGGCCGCAACGCATCCGCATCACGAAGCTTCAGGAGACGCAGGTCACGGACCTCGTGGAGCTCGAGAAGGCGTGTACGGCGATGTACCACGACCTCGGCTTCGACGCGGCCGAGGTGCCGCCGCGGGCCTGGAACGACATCGCGAACCTGCCGCGGCACCACAACGTCTTCGTGGCCGAGGCCGATCACGAGGTCGCCGGCTACCTGGCTTGGCGCGACGAGTCGCCGGGCGTCGCGTACCTCGAAGAGCTCTCGGTGCATCCGCGGGTCCAGCGCTTCGGCGTGGGAACGCGGCTGCTCCAGGCGTTCGAGGAAGACGCGCTGCGTTGTGGGCTGCATGACGTGGTGGCGAGGATGTTCGAAAAGGCCACGTGGGCGCAGGCGTTCTACACGCATCACGGCTTCATGCAGCTCGGCGAGCAGGCGTCGCGGAAGGTGCTCGGGTGGCGCGAGGAGCGCTCGGGTGGGCGTCCGCTGACGCGGCCTGGCGAGGTCCTGATCTGGAAGTCGTTCCGGGCGCAGTGACGACCGGCCGGTAGGTCGGGACGGCGCCGCGCGATGGGGCGGGGTGCGCGGGGGCGCGCCGAGGGAGACGTGCGTCCTTCGGACGAGGTGGACGGGTCCGGGTCGAGCTCGGGGAGCTCGGTCGGCGTCTGGGTTGGTCCGCGTCGGGTTTGGGACGACTCCGTCGCCAGGTCCGGCTCTGCGTCCACACCTGCCCTGAGGCGGATCGCGCGAGTTGACATAATGTATATTATGCGAAATTTAAACGAGCCCGGAGGAGGGGGATCCGAGCCGAAAACCGGCCTGAAACCAGGCGTTCCTCGGGTTCGTCTGGACACACGGTGGCTTCGCGACGCGCGCGTGCACCTCGGCCTCGCGGCCGGTCGTCAGCGTCGACGGTTCCGTCCCCGCCGTTCCACGCTCGGACGGACGCGTCCTACGCCCCGGTCTCGTCAGCCCTTCACGCCGAGCCCGCTCATCGGGATCGGCGGCGGTTCCGGCGTCGGCGGCATGACCTGGACACTGAGGAACGATCCCCCGTTGCCCACCACGAACGCCCGCACCCCGTGCGCGGCCGGCGTCATCGCGAAGCTGCCGCCCGGCAGGATCCCGTCGATGAGCCCACCCGTCACCGGCGAAAACAGGAACAAGCCGTACCGCGTCGTCCCCACCAGCACCGCGCCCGCCACCGGAACCGGCGCCGTGATCCCGCCCTCCGGCAGGTTCCGCCGCCAGAGCGTCCGCCCGTCGTTCGGATCGAGCGCCCAGAGACCTGTGAGCCCGCTCGCAGCGAACAGGATGCGCTGTCCCGGCACCGACGGAAGCGGCCCGGTTCGCGGCGCATGCGCCGGCTGCTCCCACAAAACGAGCTCCGTCACCCCGACGGCCTTCTCGTTCACCCACGCCCGCGTGCCGTTCTCCGCGTCGAGCGCGTACACGCCGCCCGCGTAGCTGCCCACGAACACGACCTCACCCGATGTGATCCGCGCCACCAACGGCGTCGTGTCCACGTCCAGATAACGCGGCGCGTCACCGCCGGTCTGCTGCTCCGCCTCGGCCGCGAGATCCACGGCCGGCCACTGCTCCGAGCCGTCCTCGAGGTCGTACGCGAGCACCACGCCATCCGAAAACGCCGCGTAGACCTTGTCGCGCCCGAGCGCCGGTCCCGCGTACCCGGCGACCTCCATGCCGAACGCCGGTGTCCGGTGCTGGTGCCACTTGAGCGCCCCGGTCTTCGCGTTCATCGCGATCAGCGTGTCGTTCGCGTTCGTGACGTAGAGCACGCCGTTTCGAAGCACCGGCTTCCGGCCGACCTCGGCGTTCGTCGAGAACCGCCAGAGCATGCGGCCGTCGCTCGCGTTCACCTTGTAGACCGCGCCGTCGTTCGAGCCGAAGTAGATGACGTCCTCGTCGGCGTCGAAGAGCGGCTCGCTCTGCACGGGCCCCATCGTCTCGAAGCGCCAGATCGTCGAGCCGTCCTCGGCGCGGAGCGCGTAGAGGCCGTAGTCGCTCGACGGGACGAAGACGCGCCGGCCGGCGATGTCGAGCGCAGGCTTGCCGCGCTCGTAGACCTCGGCTTGCTGGCGCGACTCGGCCGTCAGCGGCCTTCGGTACGCGATCGAGAGCGTGCCGCCCGGGTGGTGGAGCCACGTCGGGACCTGCGGCGTCGCCGGGATGCTCAGGCTTTCGCAGCCGAAGAGCGGAAGCGCGAGGGCCGCGGCGGCCATGACAGCGCCACGCGGGATCGCGACGGGAGCCCTCACGCGTCCCTCGATCACGGCGTCCCGCCCTGCTGCTGGGCCGCCTTCTTCTGGGCCTCCTCGACCATGCGCCGCGCCTTCTCCTGGATGTCGGCAGGCAGAGGCGCAGGCGCGCCGCCCGGTCCGCCGCCCCCGAACATGGGCTGCTGCGCGGCCGCGGCGGCCGGATCGATCTGGACCATGAGGTCGTGCACCGCGCCCTTGAGGTACTCGAGCGGCTCGGGCTCCTTGCTCGGGAGCGCGAGCTTCTCGTCGAGCGGCTTCAAGACCTCCTTCGCCTTGTCCTTGTTGCCCTTGGCGAAGAGGACGCGCGCCTCGTGGTAGGTCGCGAGGTCCTTGTATCCCTTGACATCGATGCCCGCGAGCTCCTTGAAGCTCGCCATCGCGCCGTCGAGATCGCCCTTGCCCTCCTTGGCGTACCCGATGCCTTCGGTGGCGCGGCCCTTCACGTCGGGATCCGCGGCCGCGAGCGGCGACGAGAGCACCGACGCGTAAGCCTCGATCGCCTTGTCCCAGTCGCGTTTTTCGAGGTACGTGCCGCCCTGGCCGAGGCGCGCGAGCAGCGCCGCGCCCGAGCCGCCGTGCTTGTCGATGACCTTGCCGTACGCGTCGAGCGCGGCCTGCGTCTTGTCGGCTTCGTTCTTGAAGACGCGCGTCGGATCGAGCTCTTTCTGATCGTCGGGGCGCTTGTCCTCTTCCATCACGAGGCCGCGAGCCGCCGCGACGCCCGCGAGGAGATTCGACGACGCATCGCCGAGCGTCTTGTCGACGCGCGACGACCAGAAGGCATACCCACCCGCGCCGACGATCGCCGCGAGGACCACCCACTGGAGGACCCCGACGTTTGTCTTGAGCCACTTCGTGACAGCGGAGGCGCTCCGCGCGAGCGCGTCGTCGACCATCTCGCCCGCGTCGAGCGAGCTCGCGACCGGGCGGCGCTCGGCCGCGTCCGCTTGCTCGCGACGCCGCTTCAGCAGCTCCTTGGCGCGCGCGTTCTTGTCGCGAGGTAGCGCCGCGTCATCCTCCGCGGCTGCAGCGCCGCCGACGCGCTTCTTGCGCCGCGCGAGCGCATCCTCACGCCTGCGCGCCGCGCGGTTCGGCTTCGCGGCCTCCTGCTTCTCGTCCTCGTCGGGCTCCGCGGCGGCGTCTCCGCCTTCGATCGCGGCGTCCTCTTCACCCGCGACGCCGAGCGCGGCGGCGACGCGGTGCGCGGCCTCGTCCGACGATTCGTCCTCGTCCGAAGACGCGCGCGCCTTCGAGGGTTCGTCGTCCCCCGAGGTCTCGTCCTCGCGCGCGTCCTCGTCCTCGCGCTTCGCGCGGCCCTCTTCCGACTGCTTGTCCTCTCGCGACACGCCCGGGACTCTAGCCGCGCCGCCCCCGGCGTCAATCGGCCTCGTCGCGGTTTCCGAGGGCGTTCCGCGGGCGTTCGGGGCCGAGCGGGGCGCCGCCGTCCCCTGCCCGTTCGTGACAAAAAGTCACGGATTTCTCGGAGGATCCCCGTCGGACGAGCCCTCGCCGCTCTTCTCGGGCGTCCACGGCTCGGGCGGCGGCGGTGGCAGCTCGGCGACGAGCGGGACGACCGCGCAGGCCGAGAGCTCCACGTTCTGCGTCGCGTAGACGACGAACTCGCCGTGCTGGCCGGGGCGCACCTTCACCGCCTCGGGCAGCGGCGCGAAGACCTCTTGCGGCTTGTCGCCCGGCGGGACGTAGAGCGTCGCCGCCGTGCGGGCATCGAGCTCGGGCGCGCGCTTGGGAACGAGGCCGCCCGTCTCGCGATCGCCGCTGCTCACGAGGCGCCGCGTCCCCACGCCGAAGCGGATCTCGCCGGGCCTGTCGTCGTTCGAACGCGCGCGGCAGAGGACCCGCAGCGCGTCGCCACTGCCGTCGGACTTCGGCACGACCATGCCGACCGCCACGCCGCTCCGCGCGAACCGTCGGAGCTTCTCCAGGTCGCGCTCCCGCGGGCCTCCGATGAGCTCGAGCACGTCCGCCTGGAGCGCGATCCGGAGGCCGTTCGGCAGCGGATCGGGCACACCGAGCAGCCGGATCAGCGGGGCGCGGAGCTCGGGGCCGGCGCCGAGCGCGACGAGCGCCTCGGAGAGCGCGACGCGCGCGTGCTGGTAGCGCTCGGTCGCGAGGTGCTCGGCGAGCGCGGGGCGAGCCGCGTCCTGGCCGATCGCGGCGAGCGCCTCGGCCACGTGCGGGCGCAGGCGGACGTCGTCGAGCGCCGTGAGGAGCGCGGGCAATGCGGATTTGGCGCGGATCTTCGCGAGCGCCGCGACGATCTCCTTCGCCCGCTCGAACGGGATGACTTCGCGCTTCTCCGCGCGCTTGCCGTACGCCTCGCGGAACCACGCCACGAGATCGTCCTCGCCGCGGCCGTCGCCGCCCTCGGCGAGCGCGAGCGCCGCGAGCCGCCGCCACTTGGGATCGCGATCCTCGAGCAGCTCGCGTGTACGCGGCGCGCCCTCGCCGAGCCTCGTCAGCGTGAGCGCCGACCAGCGCCGCACCTCGTCGTCCTCGTCTCGCACGAGCGCGAGCCGCATCGTCGGCGAGACCTCCGGACGTTGGAGGTCAAACAGAACTTCGGCGGCCTTGCGACGGATGAGCACGTCCGCGTCGTCGAGCAGCGCCGCGACGTCGAGCGCCGCGTCCGCGTCGCCGGCGATCCCGCGCCGGAGCGCCTCGGGCCAGCCCTTGCCCTCACTGCGCAGCCCCGCGATCTCGTACCGCCCGTGCGAGGCCTCCACGCCGCGCAGCTCCGTGCGCATGTCGGCCATGTCGGCGGCGCGCGCGCCCGAGAGATCCCGCGTCTCGGCCGGATCCCGCTCCACGTCGTAGAGCGCGCAGGCGCCGATCCTTCGAGCACAAACGAGCCGGAGCGGCCCGCGTGCCAGCATGGTCATGGTCTCCGTCTCGGCGAACGCGAAGCCACGCGCGTCCTCCGGGCTCGTGGCGGCGCCCACGAGCGCGCGACCGAGATCCGCGCCGCGCACGCGCGCCGGCCGCGGGATGTCGAGCCCCGAGAGGACCGTCGGCAAGAGGTCGACGAGCTGCACCGGCGCCGACACGCGCCGCGGCGCGAAGAGCCCCGGCGCATGCACCACGAGCGGGACGCGGACCTGCTCCTCGTAGACCGTGGTGCCGTGGTAACGGCCGCCGTGATCCTGGAACTCCTCGCCGTGATCGGCGCTCACGATCACCACGGCGTTCGGCCGACGCGCGCGCACCGTCGCCAGGATCGAGCCGAGGCCCGCGTCCGCGGCGGCGATCTCCGCGTCGTAGCGATCGATGTCGCGATCGCCGAACGCGTGCTCGGGGTGCGTCTCGTAGGGCTCGTGCGGCTCGAAGAGGTGGACCCACAAGAAGACGCGGGCGTTCTTGTCGACGCCGTCGAGGTACGTCTCGACCTGCGTGGCGCGGCGCTCGGCGCTCGCGAACTCGACCTTGCGGTACTCGAAGTCGAGACCACGCTCGCGGATCGGGCCGAAGCGCTCGGCGTCGATGAAGAAGACCGCTGGCGGGAAGAAGGCCGCAGTCTTGTAGCCGTAGCGGCGGAGCTGCCCGGCCCACGTCTCGGAGTCGCCGCCGAGCCCCTGCAGCACGAGCGGGCGGATGTACTTGCCCGTCATCAGCGAGGTGACGGCGTACGAGGTGTGCGGCGTCGGCGTGTAGGCCCGCTCGAAGACCACGCCCTCGGCCGCGAGCGCGTCGATCGTCGGCGTGGTCTTGCGCGCGTAGCCGTAGGCGCCGACGTGATCGGCGCGCAGGGCGTCGATCGTGACGAGCACGATGTCCCGCCCCGCGAGATCCACCGCGCGTCCCGCCGGCCCCTGGTTCACGACGAGCGGCGTGTCGTCGAGCGGAGGCGGCGGCGAGAGCGCGGCCGCGATCTCCACGGCGTTCGCGAGCACCGGCGCGCGCGTGAGGTACACGAGGCGCACGTTGTCCGCGGGCGCGAGGCGCGCAGCCGCCGAGGGCGAGACCGCCGCCGACAGCGCGAACAAGCCGAGCGCGAGCGCGGCGCGCGCGAGCTTCCAGCCGACGGGCGCGATCGGCCCTTCCGGATCGTCCGTGCTGCCCGGCCGCGTTCGCCGCGGCGCGTCCCAGGCGACGGTGGCGAACGGCGCGACGAGGAGCGCGAGGAGCGCAAGGCCACGATGAAACGCCGGATAAAGGCGCGGTAGGACGAGCAGGTTGACGAGCTCGATCGCGAAGAGCAGCGCGATCACGCCGAGGAAGACGCCCAGGCCGAACGTGCGCCGCGGCTTCGGCGCGAGCGCCCGCGCGACGAGCGGCCCGAGCGCGAACACGCCGGCGAACGCAAAGGCCGCGACGATCCCCACGAATGGCGCGCGCAGAGGCCCGGACAAAAGGCGCCCCGTCGACACGCCGAACGCCACGGCCCCGGCAAAACCCGCCGCGGCCAGCGCGAAGCCGACCCGGCCAAAGCGTCCCTCCGCGTGGCGCGCGAGCTCGACGACGACCCCGCCGATTGCCGCCGCCGGCGCTGCCGCCGCGAACGCGATCGGCCAGAGCTTTCCGAGCGCGAGCGTGAGCTCGTGCAGCCCGACGAGCTCACGCCGGAAGACGAGCCCGACGACGACGAGCTCGATCAGCAGGAACACGCCGATCGCGAGGTAGCCGTCGGCGATCCGCCATCCGAGCGGAAGATCCCGCGACCGCGCGCGCGGCCGCGCCACGCTCGTGCCGTCCCGGTCCGGCTTGGGCGCCGAGACCGCGAGCCGACCCTTTGCGCGGCTCGGTCGGGGCGCGGCGGGCGGGACGTGTGCGCCCTCCCCGCCGCGGTTCGTCATGAATAGCTGATCTCGAGGATCTCGTAGGTACGCGGCCCGGCCGGCATGACGACGCGGACCTCATCTCCGACCTCACGGCCGATGAGGGCCCGCGCGAGCGGCGAGGACACCGAGATGCGCTGCTGCTTGATGTCGGCCTCTTCGGGCCCGACGATCTGGAAGGTGTTTTCTTCGTCCGTATCGATGTTCAGGAGCTTGACCCGCGCGCCGAACTGGACCTTGCTGCCGCTCAGCTTGCTCGGGTCGATGACCTCCGCGCGGCTCAGCGTTTGCTCGATGAACGTGATGCGCGCGACGATGAGGCCCTGACGCTCCTTCGCGGCGTGATACTCGGCGTTCTCCGACAGATCGCCGTGATCGCGGGCCACGCTGATGTCCTTGACCACCTGCGGGAGCTCGATTTTCTTGAGCCGCTCGAGCTCCTCGCGCAGCCGAGCTTGCCCTTCGGGCGTCATGGGCACCTTTTCAGACATCGCAACACCTCGACAACGACGCTCGGACACGCCGAGCCGAACCTTCGATCCCCTTTAGCATGTTCACGCCGAAGCCGCGCCCACCGCGTCAGCTCGGCCCCCGCCAGCGTACGATACGCCGCGGCATCGGCCTGCCCGCGTCACGCGCCGCGCGCAGAGCTGCTTTCACGAGCGCCGTGCCCGCTTTCTCCAGGCTCGCCACGTCCACGCCTTCGGCCGCGCCATCGATCCGCGCCGTCACGCTCGCCCGGCCCTCCGCGCTGCCTTCGCTCGGTTGCTCGACGCGAATTTCGAGCGGTAGATCCGCGTCGGGCAAATGCGCGAACCCGCGGTACGTCGCGCCCGATGCTCCCTCGTCGTCCGCGCGTTCGAGCGCGTACCGCACGCCCGCCGTGGGGCGCCTCTGCGACGCGTCCATCCGAGCTACGTCCCTTGCTTGCCCGCTGCTTTTTGCGCGTCGAGCTCCGAGAGGAACCGCTTCGCCGTCACGGCGAAGGGCCCGCCGTACTCGTCGAGCACCTTCTGGAAGACGACGCGCGCGTCGTCGGGCTTGTTCATCCGCATCAACGTCTCGCCCTTGAGCACGAGCGCTTCGGGTTCGAGCGCCGATCCGGGAAAGAGCTTCAGCGCGTGATCGATCCGCGCGATCGTCGCCGGGAAGACGTCCTGCCGCAGGTAGAAGCGCGCCACGTAGAGCTCGTGCCGCATGAGCCGACCTTGCGCGGCCTCGTACATCTTGCGCACGTCCTCCGCGTAGCGGCTCCGCGGGTTGTCGCGCATGAACGCGCCGAGCTCGCGGTAGGCTTCGAGCGCCGTGCCTTGATCACGCTCCTCCTGCGGCGGCAGCAGGAACGTGTCGTCGATGTCGCGGAAGAGCGACTTCGCGATGCGGTAACGCGCGTACTCGACGTCGCGATCCGTGCGGTGGTTCTGGATGAACTCGCGGTAGGCCGAGACGGCGTCCGCGTACTTCTCCTGCTCGAACTCGACGTCGGCGATGCGCAGCTCCGCGAGCGTCGCATACCGGCTGTACGGGAAGAGCTTGCGCACCTCGGCGAAGAGGGCGCGCGCGTCTTCCCACGCCTTGCTGCGGTAGGAGCGCATCGCCTCCTCGTAGGCGGAGCGCGCATCGTCCGTGTAGGTGAGGGTCGCCTTGCGCCCGTCGCCGACCTGGAGATCGCAGCCCGCGGCCCCGAGGAAGAGAAGGGGCACGACGAAGCCGAGCGCTCGGGCGAACCGCGCCGAGGGCCTCGAAGACGTCGAACCGCAGACCTTGGCCATCCCGCGCTCCGTAGCCGTTTCGCGGCCGGCGCGCCAGTGCTTCCTGCCCCGACGGGAGGCGGGTATGGATACGTGCGGCATGGAAAGCTCGTTCGTTACGCCCCAGGCGCCCCCCGGTGAGGCCTTGGGCGCCGCCGTCGCCCCCACGGTCCTCGTCGTGGACGACGAGCGCAACATCCGTCGCACCCTGGATCTCGTCCTGCGCGGCGAAGGCTACGAGGTCATCGAGGCCGAGAGCGGCGAACAAGCGCTCGAGATCCTGGCCAACGGCGGCAGGCCCGTCGACCTCGCGATCATCGACCTCTTGCTGCCCGGCATGGGCGGGCTCGAGCTGCTCGAGCGCATCCGCCGCGACGAAGCCACGAAGAGCCTCCCGGTCGTCGCGATCAGCGGACACGCCACGGTCCACGACGCGGTGAAGGCCATCAAGCTCGGCGCGGGCGACTTCTTCGAAAAGCCCGTGAGCCGCGAGCGCGTGCTCGTCAGCGTGAAGAACGCGCTCTACTCGTCGGAGCTCGCGCGCAAGGTGCGGGATCTCGAGGCGGAGCTGCTCGCGCGTTACGAGATGATCGGCCGCGCGCCGGTCATGCAGAAGCTCTACAAGGAGATCGATCGGGTCGCGCCGACGAAGGCGAGCGTGCTGATCACAGGCGAGAGCGGCACGGGCAAGGAGCTCGTGAGCCGCGCGATCCACCGCCTCTCGCCGCGCATCGCCGGCCCCTTCGTGAAGGTGAACTGCGCGGCGATCCCGCGCGAGCTCATCGAGAGCGAGCTTTTCGGCCACGAGCGCGGCGCCTTCACGGGCGCTCAGTCCAGAAAGCGCGGCTTCTTCGAGCAAGCCCACGGCGGCACGTTGTTCCTCGACGAGATCGGCGACATGGAGCCCTCGGCGCAGGCGAAGGTGCTGCGCGCGCTGCAATCCGGCGAGATCAGCCGACTCGGCAGCGAGCGGACCCTACAGGTCGACGTGCGCGTGCTCGCGGCGACGAACAAGGACCTGAGCCGCGAGGTCTCGGCCGGCCGCTTCCGCGAGGATCTCTTCTTCCGCCTCGCGGTCTTCCCCATCCGCGTGCCTTCGCTGCGCGAGCGCATGGAGGACATCCGACCGCTCGCCGAAGCCTTCATGGCCTCGTTCTGCAAGGAGAACGGGCTCAAGCCGAAGCGCATCG
The DNA here is from genome assembly GCF_029946515.1 of Polyangium sp. 6x1. Taxonomy (GTDB): domain Bacteria; phylum Myxococcota_A; class Polyangia; order Polyangiales; family Polyangiaceae; genus Polyangium. The sequence continues at coordinate 531 of NZ_JARZHH010000136.1, read as the reverse complement.
ATCCGGCCGTCCACGCCGCGCTCGAGCGCCGCAGCTTCCCTGGCAACGTGCGCGAGCTGAAGAACGTCATCGAGCGCGCGGCGATCCTCTCCGGCGACACCGTCACGATCGCCGATCTGCCCGAAGATCCCCACGCGAGCCCCTTCGACGACGACCTCCAGGCCCCCGAGGCCCCGGACCCGAGCGAGCCCATGCGCGCGCCGCCGGGCCCGCTTCCGCCCTCGATCGAGGCCATCCCGCGCACGGAAGGCGGCCGCCGACTCACGCTGCGCGAGTTCCGCGATCAAGCCGAGCGCCGCTACATCATCGAGGTCCTGCAGAGCCTCGAGTGGAACATCTCGCGCGCCGCGATCGTCCTCGGCGTCGAACGCACGAACCTGCACAAGAAGATCCGCGCCTACGACATCCGCCGGGGATGAGCGGGGCTTTGCCCCGCACCCCAGCAGGGGGTTGTCCACCCCCTGCACCCCGGACCAAGCGCGGCCTGGACCGGGGGCGGCAAAACCGCGCGATGCGCGGTTTTGCCGACGG
>NZ_JARZHH010000135.1 GCF_029946515.1 Polyangium sp. 6x1 | reverse complement strand
GTGGACCGATGGGTCCAACCGGTCCCGTGGGGCCTACGTCCCCCTGCGGACCCATCGCACCCGTCGGGCCCATGGGTCCGACGTCCCCTTGAGGACCGGTCATACCCTGTGGACCGATGGGTCCAACCGGTCCCGTGGGGCCTACGTCCCCCTGCGGACCCATCGCACCCGTCGGGCCCATGGGTCCGACGTCCCCTTGAGGACCGGTCATACCCTGTGGACCGATGGGTCCAACTGGTCCGGTGGGGCCTACGTCCCCCTGCGGACCCATCGCACCCGTCGGTCCCATGGGTCCGACGTCCCCTTGAGGACCCGTCGCACCCTGCGCGCCCATGGGTCCTACCGGGCCGGTGGGGCCTACAGCTCCCTGCGGACCCATCGCGCCCGTCGCGCCCATCGGCCCCATCGGACCCACAGCGCCGGTCGCACCCGTCGAGCCCGTCGGGCCCACCGGACCCATCGGCCCCATCGGACCCGCCGGACCCATTGCACCGGCCGGCCCCATCGGCCCCGCGGGACCCATCGGACCCACCGGACCCACCGCGCCATCCGCGCCTGTCGGACCCATCGGCCCGACCGAACCCATTGCGCCCGTCGCACCCGCCGGACCGACCGGACCATCCGGACCTTGCGGACCCGTCGGACCCACGAGCCCCGTCGGCGGACCGACCCACTCGCCGTTGTTGTTGATGACCTCGGTCCCGTTGATCGTGACGCTCGTCGGGTGGATGTCCCCGTTCACGTCGTTCGCGAGCAGCGCATAAGGCACGCTCTGGATGGGCGCGCGCGGCAGGAGCTCCGGATCGCTGTCGATCGTGATCCCCAGGTATCGCACCGAGCCGTCGAACAGCTTGTCGAATGGCACGATCGAGCCGAGCGAGACCGAGTAGAACCCCTCGTCGAAGTCGACCTTGTGCTCTTCGCTCCAGAGCGGCGTCTGCGCGTTCGCCGCGTCGTAGATCGCGAACGTCACCGTGAGCGAGCCGTTGATCGGCTCGTCGTTCGCGTCGAAGAGCCGCCCCTGGTTGGTGATCGTCACGGGGACGGCCGCGTCCGCGCTCGAAACGGCGCAGAGGCCACCCACCAGAACCGTAGCCGCGAGCAGGCGTCGAAGCGTGCGAAACCTCATGGGGCGTCTCGTCCTCGCGGGGGCCTCTGCCGGGGAAAAACCCGCGCGAGATCCCGCTTGGCATAGAGAGGCTACGCGTGTCCAGGGCGTCACGTCAACGGTATCGCTCGCCCCTGAGATCGACGCCTCGCGTCAGCCGCAAGTCAGCCCACCGCCCTGCCCATCCCATCCGCGAGCTTTTCGAGCGCCTCGCGCCTCGTCATGGTGACGCGGGCGATCGCGCGGGCGAGCGCGGCGATCGGCGGGCAAGCCTGCGTCGTCAGCCAATCACGCGCCGGGACCCGCCCGCGAATCCACGGCCGCGTCGATTCGAGCCGTTCCATCAGCGCGCGCTCGCCGAACGCACGGTAAAGGAACGCGGTGTACGGGGAGGTGCCGAGGTCGAAGCTCGAAGGGCTCGCGCGGCCCTCTTCGAGCAGGCGGAGCAGGACGGGATCGAGGTCCGAGGCCGCATCCGGCGCCGGCTGGAGGAAGAGCTCGGCCCGCACGGGGTTCGTGTTGTTCTCGTCCGGAATGCGCCCGAGGAAGAGCTCGATGGGGGCGTCGCCGCCGGTGGCGCTGGCGAAAGCCTCGATGAGCGCGATCGTATACAGCTTGGCGCGCAGATATCGCACGGCGAGCGAGATGTTGCGGCGGGCCTGGTCGATCCGCCGGGCGTGGACCTCGGGCGAGGGTTCGCCGCGGAACGCGTGGAAGACGCGCTCGGCGGCGAGGGTCGACAGGAAGCCCTCCATGCGCTGCAAGGCGATCCGATACTCTCCGTTTCGATAGACGTTCGGCATGTGGAGCGCGGGGTTCGTCTCGGGGAGCAGCCGCCACGTATTGCCCAGGAAACGCGCCGGGTCGGCCTCGGCGAAGTTCTCGACGTCGCGGTTGGCGAGCCGGACCGCCGCGCGCACCGCGTCCTCGCAGGCATTCGCGTCGAGCCCGGGGATCGCGAGGTCCCCGAGGCGCAAGGCCAGGCGATCGTACGCGGCCGACTCGCGGAACGGAATCGTCGCCTCGATCCCGGCGGCGATCTCGGCGAGGTGGCGCGGCGGCAGGAACGGCGCGAGGCACTTGGCGGCGACGAACGCGCTCGCGAGCTCGTTCAGGCCGGAGAGCGGCGTGAGCTCGTCGCCCGGCTCGCGGCCGAAGATCCGGGCGACGAGCGCCGCGGCCGGGTCCTCCAGCACGCCGAGGCCGAGCCGATAGCCAGCCCCGTCCACAGGCGTGAGCAGGGGGCGGAGCAGGTCGCTCACCATCCGTGGAAACCCCTGGTCGACCTGCACGTACACGACGTCGTGGAAGATGCCCGCGAGGGTCTCGATGGGGCTCATCCCCTCCGTCAGCGTGAGCACGTGCGCGTGGCTGTGGAATTCGCGGGAGAGCCCCGACATGGCCTCGTGGACGAGGAACGTCGGGCGCTCGAGCTCGAGCGCGCTCGGGCGACCGCCGAGCCGCGTGAGCGCCTCCTCGAACCGGACGAGGAGCTGGTGGATCGTGGGCAGCGCTGCGTCCTCGGTCGGCAGAGGGAGCATGCTGTCCCATAACACACGTGTCCCCGCGCGGGGGAGCCGTTTCTTTTCGTCACATCCACATACGAACGACGACCCCATACGTCCCCGTCCCGGGGCTCATCCCGACATCGGCGCCGCCGAGGAGAATCCGGTCTCCCGGGTAGAGCCCGACCGTATGCAGGATTCCGGTCTCGCCGAGGTAAACCCGCTGGATGCCGTGCACGCCGAACGCGCTGTCGACCTTGCCGTCGCACGTGTACCGCACGAGGGTGGGCCCGACGCCTTCGGTCGTGTTGCCGACGACGAGGATGCCGCCGCCCGGCAATACCACCATGTCCTCGGCTTTCATCGCGCTCGCCCCGCGCAGCCACGCCGAGCGGCCCCGGGTGCCGAACGCGGGATCGGGGCTGCCGTTCGCGAGGAAACGGCGGACCACGAATTCCGGGCTGTCGCTCGGGCCGGTGTCGCCGGCCACGGCAATGGCGCCGTCGGGCGCGGGCGCGACGGACACCGCGCGCTCGTCGATTCCGTCGTCCCCGACGACGACCACGCCGTCGCGCCCGAACGAAGGGTCGAACACGCCGTCCGCCGTCGCGCGGAGCACGACCATGTTGTGTTTCCCGCCCATGTCGGCGGTGCCAGCCACGAGAATGCGCCCGCTCGCGTCGAGGGCGACCGACTGGGCCTCCACGGAGGAGCCCCGGGTGAGGGTCAAGTATCCGTGCGGCGAGGCGAACGTCGTATCGAGGGCGCCGTTCGCGGTCGCGCGCGCGATGAAAAGCACCGCGCCACGCCGACCCACCACGAGGATCTTGTCGTCCGGAAGAACCAGGCCATCCAGGACGAATTCGTCGCCGCCGAGGTCGATCAGGCTCTTGCCCTCGGTGCCGAAGCTCGCGCCCCCGACCGACCCGTCCGGCATGAAATGGACGAGCGCGATGTTCGCGGATTCGCCGTGAAACTTGTCCCGGTATCCGATCGCGACGATCCCGCCGTCGCGCTGGCGACCCACGGCGACGGCGCGGGCGTCGTCCGCCGTCGACGCCGCGAATCCCGCGCGGGCCCTGCCTTGCTCGCCGAACGTCGGATCGAGCCTCCCGGAATCCATGAATCGGGCCAGACGGAAACGAACGCCTCCGAGCCCCCCGGCGCCCCAGCCCGCCGCGAGGATGCGATCCCCCGCGACATCCAGCCCGAAATACCCGCCGTCATCGTCGGCCCCGAAGCTCACCCGAGCCATTCCGTTCACGCCGAACGTATCGTCGAGCCGCCCCGCGCGCGCGCTGGTCGTGGAGCACGAGGCTTCGAGGCGGATCTCGTCGTGCTCGGTCACCGCGGAATCCGCGCCGCACCCGGCGAGCATGGCGAGGGAGGAAACGACCAGGCCGGAAATCGCGCTGCGCCAGAGCTTCATGCCTGGCAACGTCGGGCCGCGCGGCGGGACGTCAAAGGCGCGTCCAGGTCCTCCCGCATCTACGGGGCTTTTCGTTCCACCCGCAGCCGATAGGGACCCGCGTCCTTTTCGCTGGGCCCGTCGACGATGACCTTGTATTTCTTCGGCGCGAGAGCCCATTCGGTGACCAGCGGAGAAGACGGCGAGGGCTCCCGGGTGCAGTGGTGCGGCATCGATGTGCCCTCGGCGAGGACGGACAGCACGCCCGTCCAGCCGGGTGTCTCGAGGCGGAAAACGTACGTGGTGTCCTCCGCGTCGAAGAGCCATTCGTCGTCGTTGCCATCGGACGTGCAGTGCCCGGCGTGATCGTCGGTGGATTTCGACGTATCCCCCGCGACCTCGCGCCCGAGCACGAGCACACCTCCATGCGCGAGTGGCGCCTCCTCCTTTACCCAGAGCGTGTACGCCCCATGATGACCGCCGAACCCATCGACGACGACCTTTGCCCGCGCACCTTGCGCGAGGGAAATGTGCACGAGCGACGAGCTCACCAAGCTGTGCCGGTCGTCATTACAAGCGAGGAGCGCCCCGTCCGCGTCGTGAACCGCGAGCGCGCCGTCGTAATCGCTGTCGAGCTGAAAAGCATAAAGCCCGGCGCGCGGCGCCGTGAATGTCCAGGTCTCGTCCGGTGCGCCGCCCACGGGCACACAGGCAGGGGACACGCCGTCTTTCGCGCCGCTCGTGGTTCCGCGCACGGGGGCGCCCATCGTCAACGCGCCCCGCGCGCGCGAATCGCCCCGCGGGGCGGGTGGGAAAAGGGGGTTTGACGCGAGGCCTCCGGTCCCGTCGGATCCCAGGATGGCGAGATCCACCGCGCCCCCGCGCCGCCGCACGATCACGGGCGCTTGCATGAACGTCACCCCGCGGCGTGGCTCCGAGGGCGAACCCAGGACCGCGGGCGCATGTTCGGGACAACCCGGGAAGTGATCGAGGACCTTGTCCACGGTCGGCAGGTTGCAGAGGCGCGCGGGGCCGGAGAGTCCGAAGACGAGGTCACTGTCCACCCGCGCCACGCGGCCTTCGGGCATTGCGTCGAGCGGGAGGAGCGGCAAGTCTGTGTATGGCTCAGACGAACCTTGCAGCGTCGGGGCCTCGGCGCGGGGCTCGATGGGGCCCGGCGCGAGCGGGGCGGGCTCACCGATGGCGATACGCCCGTCGCCCTGCCGCGCGAAGACGCGTGTTTCGAGCGGCGCGGCGCCGTGAACCGAGCGTCCGGCCGCATCGTGTTCCGAGCCGAATCGACCGACCCTGGAGATCCATTCCACCTTTTTGCGGAGCCAGGGAGAATAGCTGGACCTGGGTTCGTCGGCGGAAAGGACCGAGATGGCGCCCGATCGATGAGCCACCACCCACACGGCGCGCCCATCGTCGAGCGTGCGGAGCGCGATATGGCCCTGCGGAGGGAGCGCGACCACGCCGAGCGGGGCGGGAAGGGACGGGCGTTCGAGAGAAGAAATCGGAGGCGCCCCACGGGAGGCGGCCGATGCCCTCGGTTTCGCCGCCGGCAAATCGAGGGCGTACGGCTTGCCCGAGTCCGGCGCGACGAACACGAAACGCGAGGGCAAGATCCGTCGAGGCACCGCGATGGCCTGCGCGAGGTACACGCCGAGCAAAATACACTCCACGTGGCCCAAAGGATGGGTGCGGAGCCTCAACGTGCCCGCGGCGTCGACCTCGGCCGTGTCGATCTCCGGCTCGCAGACGCCGCCCAGATACGAAGACCCGAGTACCACGTGGGTATCGAAATCGACGCGCGGAGGAGGCCCCTCCGCGCCGATGGCATTCCAGAGCGAGCGCAGCTCTTCCTCGTCGGCCGCGAGCCACACGCCCTCCTCAGCGATTCGCGTTGCCGTGGCAGTGACGACGCGCAAGCCGTCGGGCTCGGCGGTCGTGGCGCGGGCGGTCACGGCGGCGGGCTTCGGTACCTCCGAAAGCGGCGTGCCGCGGAAGGCGCCCGTGCAGCCCGCGAGCGAAAAGGAGAGCGCGAGGAAGAGCGAACGGAGAACGCGCGGCATGCCGGCAGCAAGACAAACTTCGCCCGGCGTGTCAAGCGTGTTCCGGGGGAGGGGAAGGGACGCGGTGACCTGCTATTCCTTGCCGAATCCCTGGCGGATGTACGTGAGGGGGCCTTCCGCCGTGTATTCGTACCGGTAATTGGAACGAGATTGCGCGCGCGCCTCGGTGATGTAAGCGTCGAACGTGGCCGTCTTGCAGAGCGCCGCGTGGTACGTGCCTGGCTTGCGCTCCGGATCGGGGTACGACACGGCCGCGTTCGAGGACTCCGTCTCCTTCGAGGTCGTGAGCCACTCGACGTACGATTGGCCCGCCCCGTTCCCGAACTTGAACCAGCTCGTCTCGGCGTCGCTGGAGAACCAGCGGTTCGCGCGGAAGGTCACGCCGGCGTTGTAGGGCTGGTCGAAGAAGCGCGCGAGCTCCTTGCCCCGGAGCGGCGACTGGAAATCGTTGGCCTCGACCTTCACGTTCGTGAGCGCCGTCGTGGAGAAGCGGATCCCTCCGCGCCAGTCGTAGACGATGTTGTTCTGGATCGTGAGGTCCAAGATCGCCTCGTCCGGCACCTGCATCGGATCGGTCTTGCGCGTGAGCTCGAACGCGATGTAGCCATTGCCCGCGGTCGCGTCGTGCGCGAGGATGTTGTCCTCGACGACCGCCGATTTGATGTTTCCGATCTGGATGCCGACCCCGCGGGTCTCCGCCGCCGCCACATCCCCCGCGTCGCGCACCACATTGCCGGTCACGGCGCCCGTGACGCCGCCCGGGACCGGGTTCCCCGAGCCATTCGTCAAGCCAAACGCGACACCGACGGGATTGTCGAGGACGAGGTTTTTGTCGACGACGCCGCCCGCGTGCGCCTGGATGCCGTGGCTCGCCGCGCGCGTCGAGATGTTGCCGCGGATCGTCACCTTCGAGCACGACGACTCAATGTAGACGTTGTGGTTGTGAATCGTCGCGTTCGCGTCGGGGACCTGCGAATTCCAGCCATTGTGGTCGAAGACGTTCCCTTCGACGATGAGCACGTCGACGTTCGCCGCGAGGAGGCCCTCGGAGTCGTCGGTGCTCACGCTCGGATCCGGATCTTCGATCTCGTACGCGTCGACGACGACCGAGCGGCGCACCCGGACGTTGTTGATTTTTCCCTGAATGCCCTGGATGCTCATGTTTCCCGTGTAGGACTGGACCATGAGATCCTCGAAGAGCAGGTCGCCGCCCTGGGCCAGCCACATCACGCCCTCGTCGCCCGCCGGGCCCACGAAATCGGGGCTCGCGGGGTCGCGCGTGTTCGCGTGGAAATGCAGCCCCACGAAGGCGAGGTGCTGGAGCGTGGCGCCGGCGTCCGCGAAGAGCGCCCGCTTCGCGCCCGTCTTCAGCAGCGGACGCGCCACGGCGTCGCCGTACGTCGAGACGAGCATCGGCTCGGACGTGCTCCGGCCCGACAGCGTCCAGCCGCCGAGCCCCTCGTTCCAGGCGTCGCCGCGCTTCAGGAGCAGCCAATCGGGGTAGCCGTCGCGCAGGAGCTGCTTGCCTTTGGCGACCGTTTTGACGGCCTTCTCCGGCGAAAGGCCGTCGTTGTTGTCGTTGCCGTCGGAGCTCGATACGTAGATCTTCTGCGTGTCGGCGCTCTCCTTGAAGTTGGTCCATCCGGCGGTCGGATCCCAGGGCGGGCTTGGTTCCGCGACGCAGCCGTTCCCGCCGGCGCCCCCGACGCCGCCCGTGCCTCCGACGCCGCCCGTGCCTCCGCCCGCGCCGCCCGCGCCGGTCCCCGAGGAGGACGATCCGCTCGCCCCCGGGCCGGGATCCGTGCCGCAGCCCGGCATGAGCGCGAACGCCCCGAGGAGGCCCAGGAGCACGGGGGCCACGGCGAATGAAGTCGAACGAGTGATCTTCGAAAGCATGACAATCTCCAGCGCGCGCCCCTCGCCGGCATGGCGGGGGAAGGCATTCATCTCACGGAGTTTCGCGGGGATCGTCAAGCGTTGTCGAGGTCGTTTCCGTGCGATACGAAAGCGCGGGCCTGTGACCATTGACGCCGGAGGGGCTTGACGCCGCGCGTCCCCGGGTCTTCGATCGGTACCTTCGACCTGCTTCAGGAGATCCACCGCCATGCAATCGATTCGCCCTTTCCGGCGCGCCCTCTTCGGGCCGCTCCTCTTGCTTCCGTTCGGCGCCGCCTGGGGCGGCGCGGGGTGCAGCGTCGAGGAGCCGCCCGACGCGCCGGGGAGCTTCGGGAGCGCCGAATTCGCGCCCAGCGTGATCCTTCGCGAGGCCACGGCGCTGCGTGAGCGTTTCCCGGAGCAGGCGGCGCGGATCCTCGACGCGGACGCGCTCTTCGTGGGCAACGACGAGGGGTTTTCCCCGGAGCCGAGCGGCGCGCAAAAGGCGCGTGGGGCGCGCTCGCCGGCATTCCCGGGCGAGGCCCCGATCGAGGAGGTTCACGCGCAGACGAGCTCTTTGCCGAGCGGCCTCGTGATGCGGCTCCCGCGTCGCGCCGAGGATCCGGTGCGCTTCGAGCTGCCCGGAGATGTTTCGGTGCACGTGCGCGAGATCGGCGCGGCAGGCGAGGGCGCGATCGCCGCGCACGCGGTTGCATACGGGCGGGCGGACGGGACTTCGTTCTGGACGGTGACGGGGTCGGGCTACGAGGAATGGTTGTGGCTGGAGCAGGGCGTCGCGGCCTCGGAGCGCGCGGCGGTCACGTGGACGATCGAGGGCGCGGACGTGCGGCAGGCGGGGGATGCGGTGGAGCTCCTCGACGAACGCGGCGCCTCGCGAATCCGCGTGACGGCGCCGGAGGCATTCGCGGCGTCGGGCCGGCCGGTCGCGGCGCGGCTCGTCGCGCGCGGCGCGACGATCGAGCTCTGGGTCGACGCGAACGGCGAGGAGGTGCTCGTCGATCCGGCGTGGATCCCGACCGGGTCCCTCAATGCGATCCGGGCGTATCACACCACGGCGCTCTTGCCGAATGGCAAGGTCCTCGTGGCCTCGGGGCACAATGGTTCGAATTATCTGACCTCCAGCGAGCTCTACGATCCCGCCACCGGGACGTGGGCGTACACGGGCCCCGTGGCTTACGGGCGCTCCGGGCAGCAATCGGCGATCCTCGCGACCGGCCAGGTGCTCATGACCGGAGGCTGGAACGGGGGCTCGGATTGCCTCAAGGTCACCGAGGTTTACACGCCCACGACGAATGCATGGTCCACGGTGGCCCCGCTCGGCGTCGCGCGTTGCATCGTGACGGTCACGCTGATGGCCAATGGCAAGGTGATGGCCTCGGGCGGCATCACGTACGCCCAGGCGGGGATCGCCTCGGCGGAGGTTTATGATCCGAGCACGAACACGTGGTCGCTGACCGGATTCATGTCCGTGCCGCGCGTCAATCACGCGCTCCAGGCGCTCCCGAATGGAAAGGTGCTCGCCATCGGCGGCGCGCCGAACACGAGCTCGTCGGCCTATGTCTCCGTCGACATTTACGATCCGGCGACGAACACCTGGACCGCCGTCGCTCCGATGAATGCGGCGCGCGCGCAGCACACCGCGACGCTGCTTCCGTCGGGCAAGGTCCTCGTCGCAGGCGGGACGAGCACCTCCAATGGGGCCCTCGCCTCCGCGGAGGTGTATGATCCGGCGACGAACACCTGGACGTCCGGGGGTGTGATGAGCAATGCGCGGCGCGTCCACACGGCCACGTCGCTCCCGGGCAACCTGGTGCTCGTCGCGGGCGGGTTGTTGTCGAACAACGTCACGTCGTCGGACACCTCGGACATGTACCATGCCGAGACGAACACCTGGACCCAGGCGGGCTCGCTCGTCAGCGCGCGGCATCGCCACGGGGCGGCGCGGCTCGGCGATGGCTCGGTCCTCCTCGTGGGCGGGCAGAGCAGCGGGTTGTACATCGGCAGCTCCGAGCTCCGCCTCGAGGGCGCCCCACTCGGCGCCGCCTGCGCCGGCGCGTCCGATTGCGGGAGCGGCTTCTGCGTCGACGGCGTCTGCTGCGATACGGCGTGCAATGCCGGCGCCTGTGATGCCTGCTCCGTCACCGCCGGAGCCGCCGCGAATGGCACGTGCGCGCTTTTCACCGGCCTCGCGTGCGACGATGGCAATGCTTGCAGCCTGAAAGACGTGTGTCAGAGCGGCGTGTGCGTCGGGACGGACCCTGTCGTCTGTGCTCCGCCGGGCGACGTCTGCCACGTGCAGGGCTCGTGCAATCCGCAGACCGGGATCTGCTCGAACCCGGCCGCGCCGAACGGCACGCCCTGCAATGATCAGAGCGTCTGCACCACCGTGGATACCTGCCAGGCGGGGACGTGCACGGGCCAAAGCCCGGTCGTCTGCGCCCCGTCGGACGATTGCCACGTCGCCGGCGTGTGTGATCCGGTGACCGGCTGCTCGAACCCCGCGAAGCCTGACGGCGCGTCGTGCAATGACAAGAATGCGTGCAGCCAGACGGACATCTGCCAGGCGGGCGCGTGCGTCGGGACGAACGGCATCGTCTGCGCCCCGATCGACGCGTGCCATGATGCCGGCGTTTGCAACCCCGTCACCGGGCAATGCTCCGCGCCGGTCAAGCCGGAGGGTGCGTCCTGCGACGATGGCAATACGTGCACGCAGATGGACGCGTGCCAGGCCGGCATTTGCCTCGGCTCGAACCCCATCACGTGCCCGCCGCCCGACGTTTGCCACGAGGAGGGCGCCTGCAATCCCGTGAACGGCGTCTGTGCGTACCCGGCCAAACTCGACGGCGTCTCCTGCCCGGGCGGCACGTGCCAGGCCGGCGTGTGCACGCCTGACGGCGTGGGCAGTAGCGGCGGCGCGGGCGGCAGCGGAGGCGCAGGCGGCAGCGGAGGCGCGGGCAGCAGCGGCGGCGTGGGCGGCAGCGGAAGCGGCGGCGGTGCCGGCGGAAGCGGCGGCGGCGCG
>NZ_JARZHH010000134.1 GCF_029946515.1 Polyangium sp. 6x1 | reverse complement strand
GCGGCGCAGGTGGTGCCGGCGGCGGCGGCGGCGCAGGCGGCGAAGGTGGTGCCGGCGGCGCAGGCGGCCGCGACGTACCCAGCGACGAGGGCTGCGGCTGCCGGACGGCCGGCGCGGGCGAGGGCTCCACGGGCTCGCTGCTCGTGGTGCTCGGCGCGCTCGGTCTCGTGATCGCACGGCGGCGCAAGGCCGCCTGAGCTTCTCACCCCCCGCGGCGCGGCGGAGCCTTGGTCTCATCAAGGAACCGCCGCGCCGGGGCGCATTTTCTGCGATAGTATGAAGCGATGAGCCTCCAGGCGATCGCGCTCCGCTTCTATCTCCGCTACTGGTTCAAGCGTCGGCTCGATCCGAACGCGCCCGTCTCGGCGCTCCGCGCCAACATCGACGACCTCGTGCGAAGGATGCCCAAGCCGCCGCCCGGGGTCACCGTCCTGCCGACGAACGCCGGGGGCGTACCGGCCGAGTGGGTCACCGCAGCGGGCGCCGATGAGCGGCGGGTCCTCCTCCACTTCCATGGCGGCGGCTACGCGTCCGGCTCGCCGGCCAGCGTCCGCGATCTCGCGTGGCGCCTCTCGGAGGCCGCACGCTGCCGGGTGCTGGTCGTCGACTACCGCCTCGCGCCGGAGCACCCGTTTCCCGCCGCGATCGAAGACGCGGCTTCCGCCTACCGCCACCTGCTCTCCAACGGCTTCGCGCCCGCGTCGATCGCGTTCTCCGGCGACTCGGCAGGTGGTGGGCTCGTCCTTGGCTCGCTCGTGAAGCTGCGCGATGACGGCGCGCCCATGCCCGCGGCGGCTTGCTGCTTCTCCCCGTGGACCGATCTCGCGATGACCGGCGGCACCATCACGACGAACCGCGACGCCGACCCGATGGTCCGGGCGGAGGCGCTCCCGCAGACGGCGGCCTGGTATCTGGGCTCGACGCCGGCGACCTCCCCGTACGCCTCGCCGCTTTACGCGGACGTCCGCGGCCTTCCGCCCACGCTCCTCCATGCGGGCTCGACGGAGGTGCTGCTCGACGACGCACGCCGGCTCGCCGAGAACATGAAGACCGCAAAGGTGGATGTGCATCTGCGGATCTGGCCGGACATGCCGCACGTGTTTCAGGGCTGCGCGGCGTTCCTGCCCGAGGCGCGGGAGGCGATCGCCGAGGCGGGGCAGTTTCTCGATGCGCGCATGCTCCGCGCGGAGCAACAGGCGGAGGCGGCGTGAGGGAGCTCGGCCGCCGAGAGGGCCGTCGCCCAAATCGATAGGCCACGATGCAAACGCCCTCCGGCGCCGCGAGGCAGCGAGAAAACGCGCCGGATTTCGTCCTGGATGCTGGCAAATCACCGCACGAAAGCAGGTTGGAGCTTTCGGACGCGCGCAAATCGCGCCCCGGCCTTCCTGTGCATCGTTCTGCCATGTCCGAACGACGCACAGGAAGGGCGACGGACCCCTTTGAACATGTCCGAACGATGCACAGGAAGCCCGGCGCGTCGTTCGGACGTGCCCGAAGGCGCGCGCGGCGCCCCGCGCGCCCGTTCGGGGACGCACGAACGTCATCGAGGTCGTCCTGTGCGGAGTTTGGAGCTGTCAGAACGCGTGGTCCCGGGCTCCGGTGCATCGTTCGCGCATGCGCGAATGCCGGATCCGGAGCCCGGGGCGGAATTTGCCAGCCGCGGAGGCGAGGTTCCGGCGTCTAGCCCTCGTCGTCGGCGCCGCCGCTCCCGCTTCCGCCCTTCTTGGCGCTGCGCTCGCGCCGCAAGAAGAACGACTCGACGAGCTTGCGTTGCCCGGGGAACGCCGCGCGGAGGATGCCGTGCGCCTTTTCGAGCGCAACGCGGACCGCGAGGCGCGCCTGGATCTCGGCGTCGCCGGCTGAAGGATCTGCGCGGTTGCCCGTGGGGCACGAACGCGTACAAGAACGCGGCCGTTATCTCGGCGAGGCTCAACCAACATCTCCGCAACAAGGTCTCGCCGGAAAAGGAGGTGCTGCAGATCAACAAGGTTCCGCCGTACACGCCGTGACGCGGCCGGCGGACGCAGGCGGCGAGGGCCGTTGACGCCGAGACAAACGGGGTCTAGGCGAAGCCGATGATCGAGCGGGTCACCCGTCACTTGGGACGCCTCGTCTTCGACCGAGACGCCATCGTCCGCGCCGCGCTGCGCGCGTACGTCGAAGGCTACCTCGACCAGATCGCGCGCTTTTGGTATCCAGCCTCCGACGGCATGGAGTGGACGGGCGACCTTCAGCGAGGCGCCATCTACAACGTCGACGTAGAAGGAAACTACGAGGTCGTGGCGTGGACCGAGGCGGGCGTCGTCGGCCTCGCGTGCGAGGCCGGGTGGGGGCCGATCCAGCAGTTCGGCCTCTCGGTCGATGCGGTGACCGGCGGCCCGGACGACGTGCGTGCGGCCGTGCCAGGGCTCCCTGCCGAGCTCGAGCCCACGTTCGTGCTCGCTGTCGGCATGCTCCTCGTGGGGCCGGAGCATGGTGAGAAGTGGGCAGGCGTCGGCTTCTGGCTTCACGGCGATCGCGTGGGAGGCACGCTCTTCGACGATCCGGCGCCCTACGGCGCCCGCCGGCTGGCCGCGTGGGGCTTGCTCCACAATGGGCGGCTCTTGCCGCTGTCTTGTGAGTCGTATCGTCCACGCCCCGGGTGGATCGTGACGAACCACGACCGCCCAGAGGACGCCCCCGCCCACGCAATCATGGACGCGGTGGTCGATCGGAGGCTGAAAGGCCCCACGGAGTTCACCCCCGCCGAGCTCGAGACGCTCCTTCGCCCTACGCCCAAGCCGGATCAGGTGCTCGCCGTCCAGCGCAGGCTTCAAAAGGTGGGCATCACCTGGCCCGGCTCGCCCGAGATCCCCGAGGAGCCGACATAAGGGGCCAAGCTCCTTTTTGCGGTGACTCGTCTCCCCCAATGAAGGCGTAAGCTCCCATCGATCAATCTACCTCGACGCAAAGCCGCAGCGGTGGCGGGAGCGCGCGGCGTCATGCGGGCCTCGATCCTGCGAAGGACCCTGCCAGCAAGACAGCCGCATCGACAGCTCCGCTGGCAACGCGCTACCACCGGCCCGTCGAACCGTCAGCGCGGCCACCACCATCGCGTTGGCTTGGAACGCCGGTCCGCGTGATCATGGAGGTGCATGATGCACGCCACGTCGGGAACGGATCTCGTCCACAGCCAGCCGATCCCCCGCAAGTCGGCGCTTTCGGCCAGTCGAGGAGCGGCGCCCCTCTTGGTCGTGAAGACCCACCTCAGCACCACCGACCCCGACGAGCTGCTCCCCGCCTTCTCTCGCCTCTACCCGGGCGCGACGCTCGGGCCCCTGTCAGGGACCGCCTTCCGGTGTCATTTCGCGGTCACCTCGGCCGGGCCCGTATCGTTCGTGGCGGGGGATTGGGACCTCGGCGGCAAGGTCGAGGCGGCCGCCCTCGGCGATCGGTACGCGCTGGTGTTCGCAGGGGAAGGCAGCGGCGACGGGGAGGTGGAGATCCGGGGCCGGCGCCTCTCGATCGCTCCTGGAACGCGGGCCGCGCTCTTCGTTCCCGGGCGGCCGGGGAACATCACGCTGCCCGTGGGCGCGAAGGGCCGGACCCTCACCCTCGAGCGATCCGCCCTCGAAGCGCACTTCACCATGCTCACGGGCCACGCGAGCCGCGGCGCGATCCCGTTCGAACCCGAGCTCGATCTCACCACGGGCGGCGGCGCGACGCTCCACGGCATCGTGCGGCTGCTCCGCGAGGAGATCGAGCACCCCGCGGTCTCGCCGTTCGTCCGGCCGCGCCTCTTCGACGTGCTCCTCACCGCGCTCGTGACCATTCCTCGTCACGAGGGCTTGCGCCTGCTCGAGCTTCCGCCCCCGCGTGTCGCTCCCGCGGTCGTGCGTCGGGCCGAGGAGTTCATCGCGGCGCACGCCGGCGAGGCGATCCGGCTCTCGGACATCGTCGCCGCGGCGGGCGCGCCGGCCCGCTCGCTCCAGGCGGCGTTTCGCGCGGCGCGGGGCATGACGCCGATGGAGTTTCTGAAGTTCCGGCGGCTCGAGCAGGCGCGCCAGATGCTCCTCGCACCGCAGCCCGAGACGACCGTGTCGGGGGTCGCCGCCGTCATGGGCTTCCGCAACGCGGGGCGGTTCAGCGTCGAGTACAGGAAGCAGTTCCGCGAGACCCCCTCCGAGACGCTCGCGCGCGGCCGCGTCGCCGGCGCGCGCTGATCAAAAAACGCAAGGCTGATCGAAAAGCGCAACGATCTCGCCCTGCCTCCGAGACGGCCATCCCGGAACGGATGCCTCGTGTAGATTGCCGCCGATGACACACGCCTCTTCGTGTTCGGAATGAGCTTCGCGCGACGCCGTCGCCGGAGCTGACGTCCCCATCACTGACGCATGGCCGGCGCGTCCACACAGTCCGGTAGAAGGATGCTTCATGATCTCCGCTCGTTTTCTCGTTCTCCGCAGGACCTTCCCCTTGCTCCTGTCGGCGCTCGCCCTCGGGCTCGTCGCCGGGTGCGACGACGACAATGGCAGCAGCAGTACCAATGGCAGCAGCAGCTCTTCCTCGGGAAGCGGCGGAGCCGGTGGTCAGGAAGCCAGCTTTCGCCTCTCGGGCTCGCTGTCGTATGAGTACGTGCCCTTCGACGTCGACGTCGAAAAGCTCGATTATGCCAAGATCGAGAAGCGCCCGATCCGCGGGGCCTCGGTCCGCCTGATCGACGCCGACACCGACGCCGAGATCGCGAAGACGACCTCCGATGACGAGGGCGCCTACAGCTTCGACTACACGGGGGCCGCAAAAGTAAAGCTCTGGGTCTACGCCCAGACGGAGGCCCCCTCGTTGATCGTCGAGGACAATACGTCCGGCGACGAGGTCTACGTGATGGAGAGCAAAACGGCCGACAGCGCCGAGGATGCAAAGCTCGACGTCCTCGCCGCCACGGGCTGGGACGGGACCGCGTACACCTTGACCCGCGCCGCCGCGCCGTTCGCCGTGCTCGATACGGCCTATACGGCGGCGAGGCGCTTCCTCGACGAGGTCTCTCCGCCCCCCGAGCTCCCTCCGCTCAAATTCAACTGGAGCATCGACAATCGCCCGGAGGAAGGCGACAAAGCATTGGGCCAGGTCGGCACCTCCCATTTTGACGGCGAGGAGCTCTACATCCTCGGCAAGGAGGACGTGGACACCGACGAGTTCGATTCGCACATCATCGTCCACGAATGGGGCCACTGGTTCGACCAGACGCTCGGCCGTGCGGACACCATCGGAGGCACCCACGCCAACGGCGACATCGAGGACCCGCGGCTCGCCTGGAGCGAAGGGTTCTGCACCGCCTTGAGCGCGATCATCCTGGATCCGGACACCACGTACACCGACAGCTCCGGGCCCGGGCAGGCGAGCGGCTTCGCGAACGATGTCGAAGTGAACGACAACAGCGCCGAGTCGAGCCCGGGCTGGTTCTCGGAGACGACGGTGCAGGGGGTCGTGTACGATCTCTATGACGGGTCGAACGAGCCCTTCGACCAGGTCGGCGTGGGCATCAAAGGCATCTACGAGGCGCACCAGACCCAAAAGAACAAGGCTGCGTTCACCACGCTCTTCTCGTTCGTGGCCTCGCTCAAGGAGAACGACCCGCAAGCCGCGCCGGGCATCGACGCGGTCACGTCGTTCTACAACGCAAGCGCCGATTTCGGCATCGACCCCATCGAGGACGAGTGGGGGACGAACGAGACGCATTCCGGCGGCTTCCCCGGGAGCCTGCCGGTCTACAAGCAGGGCGTCGTCGGCAATGGTTACACCGTGGATCTGACCGGCGACGGCGAATCCAATCGGCTTTCCCAGAACGTCTACTACCAGATCGAAGGCGACGGGATGCCCATCACCGTCACCTCCACCAGCTCGAGCAACGTCGATCTGGCGGTGTACAATGCCGGCGTCCTCGTCACGTCCGACGAAAACCCGAGCGGGGAAGAAAGCCTCACGTTCAATTCGGAGGCAGGGACGATCTACGTGCTCAGCGTGCGTGGGTACAACACCATGCCCGTGTCGTATTCGGCCGACATCACCATCTCGCACTGAAGAAAAAGGGAATCGACAATGAAATACTTTGGCATCGTGGGGATGGTCGTCCTTCTCGGGGCAGCGGCGTGCGGGACCGACGCAACGCGGCCTCCGGCTCCTCCCGCGAGCGCGGGCGGTTCTTCCGAGGCGGCTTCGGGCGAGCCCCAAGCCGCGACACCAGGCACGGCCGCGGCCGAGCCAACGGCGAAGCCCTCCGCCCCCGTGAATGTGACCGCGACGCTCAAGGCAGGCGCGGCCGATCTGGATGTCGTCTTCGGCGCGGACGGCTCGAACATCACCATCGAGGTCTGGGGCGTGGACGGGCTGAAGCTCCAGGGAGGAGCGAGCCCGGTCTCGCAGCCGGCCGTGAGAAACGGGCAATCCGTCAAGGTGTCCGTTCTCTACGAGGCGGGGGCGACCGAGGGGAATCTCGCGATTCGCGTCCGCGGCACCTTCCATGGCCGAGAGCAGGCCAAGGTGCAGTCGTTCACGGTCAACGCGGGCAGCCAGCCCAAGGGCGCCCCGGCCGGGGAGAGCAAGGTCGACAAAGACGGTCGGCCGGTCAAGGTCATGAAGTCGGAATGATGGGTGATGGGCCGCTCACGAGCGGCCTGGGGCGCCACCGGAAGGTGGCGCTCGATTCTACAGAGGCGGAGCTGCTCGCCCTGCCGGTCGTCGTCCTCCCCGGACGTGCTTGATCCCGCGTATCTCATGACGCCGCTCCCGTACAACCTCACTTCCACCAGGAGATCCATCGATGACTCATCGTTTCCATCCGCCTCGCGGATCCATGCGCCGCCGTTGCGCCGGCCTCGCGGCGACCCTCGCCATGGCCGCCTGCAGCGCAGAAGACCCCACGTCGCTCGAGGCCTCCTCGCCGGAGGCGCTTTCGGTGGCGACCTGCGCGGAGCTCACCACGGCTCCGCAATGGGAGGCCGTCCCGCAGCATGGCGACGTCCCGACCGCGCTCTGGGAGGCCGGCATCTCGTTCGCGCGCAGCAACAATCCCGATATCGTCTACCGTTTTGGCGGCCAGATCGGGGCGTTCCCCACCGATTTCACCGTGAACGACTTCTACTCCCTCGACCTCTCCACGATGACGTGGACGAACCTCGGATCGCCCGAGACCCCCGCCCCGCGGGCCGACACGATGATGATCCCCGGCCCCTGCGGCAATTGCGTGAGCATCGTCGGCGGCCGGGGCCAGTTCCGGACCGGCTCGGATCACATGTTCCCCGAGATGTGGACCTACCACACGAAGAGCCGTCAATGGGAATTGGCCCCGCAGGAGGAGCAGGGAGATCCCTTCGCCATGCGCCGCTCGTCCGCCGCGGTCGTGGGGGTGCCGGCGATCGGCCACCCGAAGAAGAAGACGTTTTATGCGTTCGGTGGCGTGGGCAATACGCTGCCGCGATTCGCCACGACGCAGAGCGGTCTGCGCGGCGACCTCGCCATCTACGACGCGGAGGCGGGCTGGCAAATCGTCCCGACCTACGGCGAGAAGCCCGCGCCGCGGGCCTGGCCCGCGGGTGCATACGATCCGGCCACCCATTCGCTCCTGATCTTCGGCGGCTACCGCCTCGGGCCGGACCAGGGGCCGAACACGCCGCCCGGAGAGCTCTTCGGTCCGACCAACTACGAGAATGATCTCTGGTCGCTCAGCCTCGATACGTTCACCTGGACCGAGCTCCACCCGGAGGGGGCTCTGCCGTCACCGCGCGACAATGCCATCGTCTTCTTCGATACCGCCCACGGCGGGCTCGTCGCCTTCGGCGGGGGCGGGTTCGACGGGGTCTCGAATGATCTCTGGTTCTACTCGATGGCGGAAAACCGGTGGACCGAGATGACCCTCGATCCCAGCGCCCCGATTCCCCCGGCGCGCGTGGGAGGCGTCTCCTTCGTGCGCGAGACGAAGGCGGCCTTCGAGCTCTTCCTCCACGGCGGGTCTGCCACCGATGGCGGATCGAGCTCGTTCTACGACGACCTGTGGAAGCTGACCTGGTCGAAGCACTGAAAAGAACTTGATGATGATGAAAGGACCCAGAATGACGAAAGCATCCATCACACCCCTCCTGCTCGTCCTGCTTGCGGGCGGTTCGCTCGGTTGCGAGATCATCGCCAAGGTCGACCGCAGCCAGATCGACCAAGGCGGCGGCGGGAGCGGCGCCCAAGGTGGGGGCGGGAGTGGCGGCCAAGGCGGCGGCGGGAGCGGCGGCCAAGGCGGCGGCGGGAGCGGCGGCGAAGGTGGCGCAGGTGGCGGCGCGTGCACCCCCGAGGACGACGAGAACCCCTGCACGGAGGACGTCTGTGAGGACGGCGCGCCCACGCACAAGCCCACGGCGGCCGGGACCGCCCTGCCCGATCCGGTGACGGGTGATTGCCAGGAGGCCGTGTGTGACGGCAACGGCGCCGTGATCCAGCAAGCCGACGACGCCGACCTGCCCGACGACATGAACGAATGCACGAGCGACGTGTGCACCGCAGGCGTGCCGTCGAACCCCCCGCTTTCGGCGGGCTCCGCCTGCGGCGCGGGCCTCGTGTGTGACGGCAATGGCATGTGCATCGGCTGCAATACCCCGGCCGATTGCGCGGGCATGGATGACGAATGCAAGGCGCGCACGTGCGAGGCCGGCGTGTGCGGCGTGAGCTATACCCCCGCGAACACGCCCGTGGCCATGCAGACCCCCGGGGATTGCAGCGCGCTCGTGTGCGACGGCAGCGGCGACACCACGACCCTCGCCGACGACACCGACCTGCCGCCCGACGACGCGGACCCCTGCAAGGTGCCCGCGTGCAGCGCCGGTCAGCCGGCCGTGGCTGACGCGCCGGACGGCACCACCTGCGCGGACGGCGACGCGTGCACGCAGACGGACACGTGCCAGGCCGGGACCTGCACCCCCGGCATGGGGCAGCCGTGCCAGAATGGTGGCACGTGCGCGACGGCGGAGGCCGGCTACACGTGCTCCTGCCCGTCCGGCTACGCGGGTGTCAACTGCGAGATCTGCGTCCCCACCACCTGCGAGGCCCAGGGAGCGACCTGCGGCACCATCCCCAATGGCTGCGGTGGCATGCTCACCTGCGGGCCGGCTTGCGCCGTCTGTCCTTGCGATGGGGATCCATCGTGGCAAAGCGCGCTGGCTGGGACGCTCGTGAAGGATGGGCGGTGCACCAATTACTCCTTCCCGGGCCCCTGCGGGAGCAACGTGATGAGCCCGAACAGCTTCTCCTGGGCAGTCTCCGAGTCCGGCGCGTCGCTCGTGGAGCTCCTCGCCGGAACGCAGGGCTCGCAGAGCTTCTGCGGTGTGCAGGTGATGCAGCCGTCCAGCCCCACGAATTGCAGTGGGGGTGCCTTCCCCGTCATTCTGGACACTCTCACCGCGGCGGAGGGGGCGGCGTGCAGGACCAAGGTCCTGAACTTCGGGGCGGCCCAGGGCGGCGTCTGCCAGTGAGCCTGCGGCTCCTCGACGGCGCCCTCAACGACGACGGCAAGCCCGACCTCGCGTTTTCGCGCGGCGACGGCGTCTACGTCCTCCTCAATCAGGGCGCCGCGAGGAGCCCCCACGGCGCCGTCGCGGATCCAATGGATTGCGCCGAGTCAGGGGTGCCGGAACCCGTAGCGGAAGCGGGGGGGTTGATGATGCCGGGACCGGGGCACACGCCGGTGAGGCCCCAGCCGATGCCAAACAGGGCCGCACCACCGACGAGCTTGGTATCGATGGCGCTGCGGTTCGGGATGTGGAACTCGACGTCGAAGAGGGTCAGTTCGAATGGGCCGGCAGCTCGACGACGTACGTATCGACGGTGGCGCCGCCGCCCCAATCGCTCGCGAACACCGCCCGCGTACCGCTCGGGCTCCCGGTGACGTGGGGCTCGCCCCAGTAATCGTTGGGGCCCTCTTTCCCCCATGACCGGTGGTGCGCGATCCGGCAGGCCTTGCCGCCGGGGTTCGTGTCGACCAGCAAAAGCTCCTGATCCAGGAGGCCTTTCCCGCTCGTGTCGCCGACGATCGATAAGAAGACCCAGCCTGGATTCTTGTAGATCTCCGCCGAGAGGTGCGTCCCGGTGGGCGGGTATGGATAACCGGTGTCGGGCCCGATGATCACCCGCGACGTGCCGTCCGTCATGTCGTGCGTGACCAGCGTCCCCACGCCGCTGCCCTGGGGCCCCGGGTCGAATACGACGGAGTTGAAGGTGTCGTGGCCATCGGCCGTCCGGCCCAGGCAGGAATGCTCGACCACCGAAAGATCCAGCTTGCGAACCACCTTCATCTCCTGGTCGACCACGTTGACGTCCCAGAGTGCGAGTTTTCCGGTCGCCCCGATCCTGGGGGGACCGAAGTCCGGCGTCTCCTTCGTCGTCCCGGTGATCGTCCCCGTATCGAGCCGATAGATGAACGACTCGCCCGTGCCCTGGCATTGCAGGCCGAGATAATTGGCGTCCCACGAGATCCACCCGTGCGAGTCCGCGGTCACCTGACCCGGGCAATTGTCGAGCGTGTGGAGGACTTCCTTTTCGTCCGTCGAGACGTGGTATCGAATGAGCTTGTTCCCGTCGATGTAGAAGAAGACATCCGGCTCGGTCGTGCTCCAGTAGACCTGCTCCAGATCCGGCGGATGGATGTCCAGATCCTTGAGGAACGCATACGTCTTGCCGTCGTAGAGCTTGTGTCCGGCGCCCACCTTGTAGAGCAGGAGGAGGGTCTCGTCGGCATTCCACGCTTGCGTGGGCGAATAAAGGGGCTTGATGATGCCGCTGCCCACGTCGGTGATCCGCCGGATCTTGGTGCCGAACTCGGGATCGACCACCTCCTGGAGCAGCGCGGGTTTGGGGAGGGCCGTCATGGGGTGCGCCTCCTTGTCATTCACCAGCCCGGCGCACAGATCGGCTACGTTTCCCCCGCCGCTCCCCATGCCTCCGGTGCCCCCCGAGCCCGCCGTGCCCGAGCTCGAGGACCCGGCGCCTGTGCCGCTCCCGGAGCCCCCCGAGCCCCCGGCCCCACTCTCGCTCGACCCATTCCCATTCCCATTCCCGCAGCCGAGGTGCAGCAGCGTGATCAGCGTCAGCCCGGTCCACCCCATCCATTTCATCGTCTCATCGATCCTTTCCAAGTTATCGCGCGGAAAGATGATGCACGAAGGTGAGGGGGAGGGGAAGTAGAATGATCCCGTGCAACGATCGCATCCGATTCAACGATTGCAGTCCGATTTGATCAGGAAGCCGCACGCGGAAGCGGAGGCGGGAGCGGCAAGCGGCGGCGGGAGCGGGAGCGGGAGCGGCGGCGGGAGCGGGAGCGGGAGCGGCGGCGGGAGCGGCAAGCGGCGGCGGAGGCGGCAAGCAGCAGCGGCGATTAGGCCGTCGTCGGCTCTTCCGCCTTCTTCGTTCGTCGCGTCGCGCGGGCGGCAGCGACGGCCTTCGCGTGCGCCATGGCGTCCGTCAGCGGAGCGAGGAGCGCGCGACCTTCGAGGGACCGCTCGACGTCTGCTGTGGATGCGCGCCACTCCACGTACTTGCGCAGCCGACCCACCACATCGAGCCAATCGGCCTCGGCGTCCTTCCCGAGATTCACGTGATCGCCGACGTTCCCTCGCGCCGAAGCCCGCTCGGCATAGGCCAGGTCACTCTCACCGACGGCGAATTCGAGTCGGGAGAGCCATTCCAGGGGGAACGAGATCGCGGCGAGCGTCGCGGCGTGCTCTGGGGCGCGCAGGACGGCGAGGATCCGGCGGACCTCGGCGTTCTCGTCGGGGACGCGCGTGTCGAGGAACGAGC
>NZ_JARZHH010000133.1 GCF_029946515.1 Polyangium sp. 6x1 | reverse complement strand
CGCGGGAGCAGCGCCCTTCGGCGCGGCAGGCGCGGGAGCGGCGCCCTTCGGCGCGGCAGGCGCGGGAGCGGCGCCCTTCGGCGCAGCGCCCTTCGGCGCGGCGGGCGGCGGCGCGGCCGGCGCGACGTTCTCGAACTTCTTGATCGAGCCGTCCTTCATCTTCTTCTCGAGGATGACGAACTGCACGCGGCGGTTCGCCTGGCGGCCCTCCTCCGTCGCGTTGTCGCCCACGGGCCGATCCGGGCCGTAGCCCATCGTCGAGAGGCGATCCGCGCTCACGCCGCGCTTGGCGAGCGCGGCCTTCACCGCGTCGGCGCGCGCCTGCGAGAGCTTCGTGTTGAGCTGCTTCGAGCCGCGGCTGTCGGTGTGGCCCTGGACCTCGACCTTGATGAGCTCCGGGTGCTCGTTGAGCACGGCCGCGACCTCGTCGAGCAGCGTGTCGCTGACCTTGCGGATCGACGCCTTGGCCGTGTCGAACTGCACCTGCTGCAGGATGATGACCTCGGTCTCGGTGACGCGGACCGCCTTCGGGCAGCCGTTCTGCTTCGGATCCGGATCGGGCTTGCCCTTCTCGTTCGGGCAGGCGTCCTTGTCGTCGCGGATCGTGTCGCCGTCGGTGTCGCCGGGGCAGCCGTTCGTCGCCGGATCGTTCGTCTTGATGCCGGGGATGTCCGGGCACGCGTCCTGCGCGTCGTAGACGCCGTCGTTGTCCTTGTCGGGCGGGCAGCCGTTCTTCTTCGCATCCGGATCGGCCACGCCGGGCACGTCGACGCAGGCGTCGTCCTTGTCGAGGATGCCGTCCTTGTCCTTGTCGGGCGGGCAGCCGTTCTTCGCGGGATCCGGATCGGACACGCCCTTCACGTCCGGGCAGGCGTCCTTGTCGTCGTAGATGCCGTCGTCGTCGCTGTCCGGCGGGCAGCCGTTCTTCTTCGGATCGGCGTTCGCCACGCCCTTGAGATCCGGGCAGGAGTCCTGCACGTCGAGGATGCCGTCGTCGTCGCGATCCGACGGGCAGCCGTTCTTCTTCGGGTCGGAGTGCTTGACGCCCTTCACGTCGACGCAGGCGTCCTCCTTGTCGACGATGCCGTCCTGGTCCGTGTCCTTCGCCGTCCACTTCGGCGTGTACGCGAGCGAGCCGACGACGCGGAAGTCCGGCGTACCGATGCCGGAGGCGAGGCCGGGGCCGGCGGCGATGCCCGCCTCGAAGTTGTCCGCGAAGCGGTACTTCGCGCCGACGAGCGCCTCGGCGTTGAGGCTCTGCCGCGTCGTCTCACGCATCGAGGCGACGACGTTGAACTCCGGGCCGATCTGGAAATTTCGCTCCTCACCGAGCAGGAAGCCGATGCCGCCGCCCGCCACGAACGTCGTGCCGAGCAGGACGTTGTCGAAGTAGTTCTGATCGGGCCGGATCTCCGGGCCGACCGCGGCCGAGTACACGAACCGGTCGTGCTTGCCGCCGACGATCACCTGCGGGAGGCCGCGCACCTTGCCGTCCGTCACGAATGCGCCCGTACCCGTGGGCACCCAGACGTAGCCGCCGATCGCGAGCTGGAAGAGGCTGTCGTAGTCACCGACCACGCGCAGGCGGAGTCCGAGGCGCAGATCGCCGAAATCGGCGCCGCTCGGCGAGGAGATGCCGAGCGTGTTGTCGGGGTTCTGGCCGTTCTGGTAGAGGGCGACGGGCACGTCGACGTTGAAGAGCAGCCGCTCGAAGAGCGCAAACGACCCGTTGAGGTGCAAATAGAGCTGGTTGCTCACGACCGAGCCGAGCGACTCGTCGTCGCTCCGGCGGCGCAGCACGAGGGGGTTGTGCGCGTAGTCGACGATGAGCGCGGCGTGCGGCGTGAGGTCGCCGTTCACGAAGGGCGACTGGACGCCGAAGAGCCGATCACCGGCCGGGGCGGGGTTGAACCGGTTGATGGCGAGATCGTCCGCACTTGCCGGCGCGGCGATGCCCGCGATCGACCCTAGCGCCGCCGCGCAGAGCAGCCACCTATATCCCTTGGAAGTTCGCATCGCGTGATTGACCTCTCGAATTTTCGTGTCGGAGTCCGCCAAAGGAAGGCTCGACGGAAGACGTCGCCCTGGAGTGACCCGAACATGTCCGCCGCATCGCTCGCATGTCTTCGGCGACAGCGGACGCTGGAGCTACCTATACACGGACTGTGCCCGCGACGGACCACAAACGATCAGCCGAAATCACGTTCTCGGCCCGTTTCCAGTGAGGCTCGTCGGCAGCAACTCCCGGCATCAACTGAGGTCTCTGGTCCTCGGATCCGGCCACGACACACCCCCGCCGCGGCATGCACCGTTACGCAACGATCCGAAACCAATCGTTTTTTCAATAGGTGCCCCTGGTGTTTGGCCCGACCACCCCTCGGTCGTCCGCGCCACACCCGCGTCACGGGATCGTTGACAGCGGAATCGGCCCGGCGACGATGCTGTCCGTGCTCCTCCCACTCTTCCGCGCGCCGGCCGCGGCCCTGATCCTCGGCGCCCTCGCCACCGCCCCCTTTCAATGCGCGCGGGATCCCGATCCCGAGAAGGCCATGGAGGAGCCCCCCGAGGACGCGCTTTATCAGCTCGCCGAGCAGTTTCGCGAGCGGGGCGACAAGGAGGCGCGCATCACCACGTTGCGCTTCCTCGCCATGCGTTACCCCTCGAGCCGCCACGCCGAACGCGCCCGGCAGGAGCTCGCCGAGCTCGGCTCCCCCGTCCCCGCCGCTTCCCCCTGAACAGGCCTGGAAACACGGGAAACGGGCGTGCTCGACGCCCTCCCCGGGCGAAACGTGCTAAGCGCTGCCGACCATGTCAGGCCGCGACTCTTCCCGGAAAAACCTTTTCAAGACGGTAAGGCCCGAGCTCGATTTCCCGCGGGACGAGGCCGAGATCCTCGCGTTCTGGAAGAGGGAGGGCATCTTCCAGAAGACGCTCTCGGCCGATACGCGCGCCACGGGTCCTTCGAAGGGCACGTTCGTCTTCTACGAAGGTCCCCCCACGGCGAACGGCATGCCGCACAACGGCCACGTCCTCACGCGCGCCGTGAAGGACGTGTTCCCTCGCTACAAGACGATGCGCGGCTACGACGTGCCCCGCAAAGCTGGCTGGGACACGCACGGCTTGCCGGTCGAGGTCGAGGTCGAGAAAGAGCTCCGCATCCACGGCAAGGCGGACATCGAGAAGTACGGCGTCGAGCCCTTCGTGGCGCGCTGCATCGAGAGCGTCTTCCGCTACACGGACGCGTGGGAGAAGCTGACGGACAAGATCGGCTTCTGGGTCGACCTGCCCGACGCGTACGTCACGTACCATCGGAGCTACGTCGAGAGCGTCTGGTGGGCGCTCACGAAGCTCTACGAGAAGGGCCTGCTCTACCAGGGCCACAAGGTCGTCTGGTGGTGGGCGCAGGGCGGGACGGCGCTCTCCAGCGCCGAGGTCGGTCAGGGCTACAAGACGGTCGACGATCCGAGCGTCTTTGTGGCCTTCGATCTCGTCGACGAGCCGGGCACGGCGCTCTGCGTCTGGACGACGACCCCGTGGACGCTCCCCTCGAACATGTACGCCGCCGTGCGCGCGGAGTTCGATTACGTGGTCGTCGACGCGGGCGATCGGAGGCTCATCGTGGCCGCGGGCTTGCGCGAGGCGCTCGCGAAGAAGCTCGGCAAGGATCTGCCGGTTCTTTCGACCACCAAGGGATCGGCGCTCGTCGGCAAGAAGTACGTGCCGCCGTTTGGTCTCTACGCGGCCGAAGCGTCGGCGTACGAGGCCGTGCACGCCGTCGTCGCGGCGGACTTCGTCACGCTCGACGCCGGCACGGGCATCGTCCACGTCGCGCCCGCGTTCGGCGAGGACGACTACGGCGCGCACCGGCAGCTCCTCGCGGCGGGCAAGGCGCCGAAGGATCCGTTCTGCGCCGTGAAGCCCGACGGCACGTTCGTCGACGAGATGGGCAAGTACGCGGGCCGCTGGGTGAAGGACGCCGACAAGGATCTGCAGAAGGATCTCGCGCAGGCGGGCAAGCTCGTGCACGCGGAGCAGTATCGCCACGAGTACCCGTTCTGCTGGCGCGCGGACGACGACCCGCTCATCCAGTACGCCCGCCCGGCCTGGTACATCCGCACGACCGCGCTGATCCACAAGGCGATCGAGAACAACCAGACGGTCAACTGGCTGCCCGAGCACATCAAGACGGGCCGGTTCGGCGACTTCCTGGCGAACAACGTCGACTGGGCGCTCTCGCGCGAGCGCTACTGGGGCACGCCGCTGCCGATCTGGGTGAACGACCAGACGGGCGCGATGGAGGCGATCGACTCGGTGAAGACGCTGCGCGAGCGGCCCGGGAACAACGTCGCCGAGGTCGAGCGCGAGCTTTCGAGCGCGCACCCGAAGACGGCCGAGCACCTGCTCGTGCACAAGCCCTGGATCGACAAGATCACCTACCAGAAGCCCGGCGAGCCCGGCACCTACCGGCGCGTCTCCGAGGTCATCGACTGCTGGTTCGACTCGGGCGCGATGCCCTTCGCGCAGTGGGGATTTCCGCACGCGGAAGGGTCGAAGGAGAAGTTCGACCGCGCCTTCCCGGCCGACTTCATCAGCGAGGCGATCGACCAGACCCGCGGCTGGTTCTACTCGCTGCTCATGATCTCGACCCTCGTCTTCGACGAGGAGACGCAGAAGTCGCTCGGCCTCTCGCGCGTGCGGAGCTTTCCGCACCCGTACCAGACCTGCGTGGTGCTCGGGCATGTCGGCGATCGCGAGGGCAAGAAGGAGAGCAAGTCGAAGGGCAACTACACGCCGCCCGAGGTCATCCTCGACCGCGTCCGCATGGAGTTCGCCGTCTGCTCGGACGTGCAGGATCCGCTGAAGGATCAGCGCGACGTGCAGAAGGGCGTCGCTCGGATCGCGCGCGAGGACTACGAGGGCCTGGATCTCCAGGGCGACAGCGCCAAGGTAAAACTCTACCGCGCCGATCGGCCGAGCGAGGCGCTCGAGATGACGCTCCGGCCGACGTCGGGCATGGGCAAGTTCCCGCGCCGCGTCATCGTGATGCACACGTCGGACATCGAGGCCCTCGGGCTCGCGCCCGCGCCCGAGCCGCTCCGCGTCATGCCGAACGACGTGCCGCGCCTCGCCCAGACGAACCGCGTCTTCGTCGAGGACCCTTCCACGCCCGCGCCCGGCGCCGACGCGTTCCGCTGGTTCTTTTACGCGTCCTCGCCTCCGTGGACGAACACGCGCCACTCGCTCACGAACGTGCGCTCCGTGCAGAAGGAGTACGCGATCAAGATCCGGAACGTGTGGTCGTTCTTCGCGATCTACGCGAACATCGACGACTTCGATCCGGCCCGTGGAAACCCCGACGCGCGCGGCGTCTCGCCCGCGGATCTCGCGAAGAGCGAGGGATACCGGCCGGCGCGTGAGCGCAGCTTGCTCGATCGGTGGCTGCTCTCCGAGCTCGCCCTCACGACGCGGGAGGTCACGCAGCACCTCGACAACTACCGCCTGTACGAGGCGGCGCAGCGGCTCGTCGACTTCGTGGACGCGCTCTCGAACTGGTACGTCCGGCGCAGCCGCGCGCGCTTCTGGTCGCCCGCGGAGGACGTCTCGGCCGAGGCCCTCACCGACAAGCGCGACGCGTACTTCACGCTGTACGAGGCGCTCGTCTCGATCGCGCACCTCACCGCGCCGTTCACGCCCTTCCTCGCCGACGAGCTCTACCAGACGCTCGTCCGCGGCCCCTGGCCCACGTCGCAACCGGAGAGCGTGCACCTCACGCGTTACCCCGAGCCCGACCTCGCCGCGATCGACGATGGCCTCGCCGCCGAGATGCGCGCCGTGCGCGAGCTCGTGAGCCTCGGCCTCCAGGTCCGCACCCTGAACAAGCTGAAGGTCCGCCAGCCCCTCGCGCGCGCCGACGTCATCGTCTCGAACCAGGCCATGCGCCGTGCGCTCGCGCAGCACGAGGCCCTCATCGCCGAGGAGCTCAACGTCAAGGAAGTGCGCTTCCTCGAGCCGGGGCAGGAGGGCGATGCCGTTCGGTACGTGCTCAAACCGAACTTCCGCGCCCTCGGGCCGAAGCTCGGCAAGAAGGTGCAGCTCGCCAAGCAGGTCCTCGCCAAGGCGAACGCCGCCGAGCTCCGCACCGAGCTCGTCACGCGCGGCGCGATCGAGATCGAGCTCGACGGCGACAAGGTCTCGCTCGGGCCCGAGGAGATCGAGGTCGTCGTCGAGGCGGGCAAGGACTTCGCCGCGGCCGGCGGAAAGGCGGGCGTGGTCGTGCTCCACACGGCGCTCACGGACGCGCTGCGCGACGAGGGCCTCTCCCGCGAGATCCTCTCGCGCGTGCAGGGCCTGCGCAAGGACCTCTCCCTCGGCTTCACCGACCGCATCGCGCTCGCCGTCGAGGGCAGCGAGCGCGCCCTGCGCGTCACGCGCGCGGCGAAGGACGAGATCGCCCGCGAGGCGCTCGTCCGCTCGTTCGAGATCGGCGGCTCCACGGTCAGCGGCGAGCGTCGCGAGCTCAACGTCGACGGTGAGCCCCTCGTCCTGACGATCGCGCGCGCCTAAAAATCCCCGAAAAAAAGCCCCACGAAGCGCGCCGCCGTGGCTCGCCTCGTGGGGCGTGGGGAGGTTCCCGACAAACTCGAATCAGCGGTTCTGGCTTCCGCGGCCGCCCTGCTGCTGCTGCTGGCCTCCGCCGGACGACCCTCCGCCCTGCTCGCCCTCGGCTTGCTTGCCCTCCTCGACGAGCTCGCGCACGCGCTGGCCGCCCATCCGACCGGCCTCTTCCACGGTCAGCGAGCCTTTCTCCTCGCTGCTTTGATTCCCCTGGTTTTTTTGCTGTGCCATGACGGACACTCCTCCCAGCGGGCGAGCCCCGGAGGAGAACCCCGCCGGCCGCGTCGCCGCTTCCACCCTCCACGTGGGGCCAGGCAGGTCCTCGTCGAGGGGGTCGCCGAAGATTGGTTTGTCCGCGAACGTAAGGCCGCGTCGGCCCGTCACGCCTTCGTTTCAGGCAAATAACGCGAGCGGTTTCGCTCGAACTCGTCCTGCGCCTCGGCGAAGTCGTCGCTGCGCCCGATGTCGAGCCAGTGCCCGCGGAACGGGTGCGTCTGGATGGGCACCCGCGCCGCGAGCAGCGCGTGCATGAGCTGATCGAAGCCAAAAGGCACGCCCTCCGGCACGAACCGGAGGAGCGTCTCGCGGCTCATCGCGTAGATGCCCATGCTCACCCAGAACGAGTAGGTCGGTTTTTCGCGGAACCCCGTGACGGACCCTTCGGAGTCGAGCTCGAGCACGCCGAGATCGATCTTCGTGGCGCGTTCGAACACGCAGACCGTGAGCGCCGCGTTCGCCTCGGCGCTCTTCTGCGCGAGCTCGGCGAAATCGAGGTCGCAGAGGATGTCGCCGTTCATCACGAGGAACCGCTCCGGCAGCTCGTGGGCGATCGCGCGGAGCGGCCCGATCGTGCCGAGTGGCTGCTCCTCGCGCCGGTACGAGAGCGCGACGCCGTAGCGCGCACCGTCGCCGAGCACGGCCTCGATCAGGCCGGCCTGATGGCCCGTGCAGAGCGTGACGTCCTTCACGCCGTAAAACGCGAGCTGGCGGAGGAGGATCTCCACGATGGTCTGCTCGCCGATCGGCATGAGCGGCTTCGGGATGAGCGCCGTGTACGGCTTGAGGCGGCTGCCCTTTCCCCCGGCGAGAACGATGGCCTTCATCGCCGGCGAACCTACCACGCGAGGGCGGTTCACTGACGCGGAGGCGCGACCTCTCCCTTGGGATCGGCCGTGAGGCACCCCTCGTCGAGGCCGAGCTGGCAGGCCTTCGTGAAGAGCGCGGTCGCGCGGGCCGGGTCCTTGCGCACGCCGTGGCCGTGGTGGTAGAGCCGGCCGAGCTCGAGGCAGGCCTCGGCGTTGCCGCGCTCGCAGACGCGGGTGAAGAGCGTCGCCGCGAAGACCGGATCGACGCCGACGACGCGCCCCTCGAGGTAGGCCTTGCCCGCGGCGAGGCAGCCGCGGTTCGCGCCCGCGTCGCAGGCCTTGCGGTAGAGCGTGACCTCCTCGGTCGGGTCGTCCTTCAGCGTGCCGTCGTGGTAGAGGTCGCCGAGCTTCATGCAGCCGCGCGCGCTGCCGCTCGTGCAGGCGCCGCGGAAGAGGTCGACGGCCCGCGCCGGATCCGCGCGCACGACGCCGCCCCGCTGGTACATCGCGCCGAGCGTGACGCAGTCCTCGACGACCGCGTCATTGCAGCCGTTCGTGCAGCCCACGAGATCGTCCTCGGCGCACGGGAGGCGCAGCTTGGGCGGCTCGGGCGCGGGCGCGACGGGCGCCGCGGCCGGCTGCATGTCACCCGTGTCGTTTGCCGCGAGATCCTCGCTCGGCGGGGCCTTCGGCGCGGGCGCGGGGCCGCAGGCGGCGAGCGCGAGCGTCCCGAGCGTCAAGAAGGCGGCGCCGTGGCGCAGTGGGCGCATCCAGGAAGGATGACACACGGCTTGCGGAGGGCGGCGTTTTTCCTCGTTGGGGACGTCCTGGGCGCTCGCGGGCCATTTCAGCGTCTTTTGGCCTCGGCGCGGACGGTGTAGGAAGGGGGCATGGCGCCCATCTCCTTGCGATCCTCGCACACGCTCGACGAACCGAAGCTCGAGGCCCTCGTGGAGCTCATGTACCTGGCCGCGTACGCGGACGGCGATTTCGGCGCGGAGGAGAAGCGCCATTTCGCGCGCAGCGTGCAGTCGCTGACGGACCGCAAGGTGACGCCGGAGCAACTGGAGCTGCTCATCACGCGGCTCGACGCGGCGCGCAGGGCCTCGGGCACGGCGGCGCTGGTCGCGGGCGCGCGGCAGACGCTCGGCAGCCCCGCGGCTTGCCGTGTGGCCTTGAGCCTGGCGATCGGCGTGATCAGGGCCGACGGCACGATCTCGAGCGCCGAGCGCGCCATGGTCCACGAGATCGGCGCGGCGCTCGGGCTCGACCGTGAGGGTGTCGAGGAGATGCTGCGCGAAGAGGAAGGCGGATGACGCTCTGCGCCGCCCGGGTCGCCCGTGGTGCGGAGGAGACCCAGGCGGCCTGATTCTTGTTAAATTGAAGTCGCGTGAACTGGTCGAATCAAACCGGCTCGCATCAGATCCCGTTTCCGGTCCCGGGGACGACGCTCACGTCCACGCGCGGCACGTACGTCGTCGGCGCGCTCATCGGGGACGGCCAGTACGGATCGGTCTACGAGTGCATCGGACCGTTCGATCAACGGTATGCACTCAAAATGCTGCGCCCGGCGAACAAGTCCTACCAGGCGGTGAAGGACGAGTGGGCGCAGGAGCTACGGCGCCTCGAGCAGTTTCGCCATCCGAACATCGTCTACATCCACGACGCGTTCGAGAACAACTACCTCTTCTACCTCGCGCTCGAGCGGTGCGACACGAGCCTGCGCGCGCTCCTCGGACGGCCGTTCTCGGACCTCTTGCTCGTCGAGCTTTGCCGCCAGCTCCTCATGACGCTGCAGTACCTGCACGACAGCGGCGTCGTGCACTCCGATCTCCACGCGGGCAACGTGCTCATCTCGCAGCTCGATCGATCCCCGATCGTGAAGCTGACCGACTTCGGCGTGTCCCATCAGCTCCAGGGCAGCACGCGCTGGTTTCGCCCGCAGGTCGCCAACCCGAAGATCCTGACGCCCGAGCTCGTCACCGCCGGATACACGACGACGCAGAGCGACCTCTACCAGTTCGGGTTGCTGATGTACCAGATGCACACGGGTCAGCCCGCGATCGACGTGGACGTCGCGTATCCGGAGATCACGCGGCAGATCTCCGAGGGCGCGCCGCGCAAGAAGGCCGAGGGCCTCGGCACGCCCGTCGGCAACGTGATCGCGAAGCTGCTCCGACGCCGCGACGCGTACCGCTACCAGTCGGCGCGCGAAGTCTGGGAAGACCTGCGCCAGGTTGCCTGGCGCTAGCGGTTCACTTCTTGGGCGCGTCCTTCTTGGGCGCGTCCTTCGCCTTCGTCTCCTTGCCGTCTGCGGGGCCGCGGCTGGGGGAGATGACCTCGACGAGCTCCACGTCGAAGACGAGCGTCGCCTTGCCGGGGATCTTGGGCGGGCTGCCGTCGTCGCCGTAGGCGAGCTTCGAGGGGATCGTGAGCTTGCGCTTGCCGCCGACCTTCATGCCGGCGACGCCCAGATCCCAGCCCTTGATGACCTCGCCTTTGCCGATCTGGAACTCGAGCGGATCCCTGCCGGTGGAGCTGTCGAACACGAAGTTCGTCTTGAGCAACCGGCCCGTGTAGTGGACCTTGACCTTGTCGCCTTCGGCGGCCTCGGGGCCCGTGCCGACCTGGATGTCTTCCTTGATGAGGTCCGCGGGCTCCGGCTTCTCCGGCTCGCGCGGCGCTGCGGCGCGAGGCTCCGCGGACGGCTCGGGGACCTTGTTCTCACAAGCCGCGGTGACGAAGCCGAGGGCGACGACCGCGAGCGAACCCCAACGACGGATGGGCATCATGCGCCCCTCCTATTCGACGAATGCCGCCCGATCAAGCGCTCCGCGACGAGAGCCCGCCGAGCGCGCTTGCGGTCGTGATACGTTCCGGCGAACGCAGCCGGCGCGCGGACGGCGCTCGGCGCGCTCGGCGATGGCAGCCATGACGATCGTGCTTCCGCAGAAGCCGTTCGGCTCGACGGGCTTGAAGGCCTCGCCGCTCGGGCTCGCAGGCTCGGGCGGCATCGACGCGGACGGCGTCGAGCGCGCCTTTCACGAGCTCGGGGTCAACTACTTCTTCACCTCGCCGCTGTGGCCGGCGCTCTCGGCAGGCGTGCTCAGGCTCGTGCGCGCGGGGCACCGCGATCGCATGGTGATCGCGTGCGGCGCCCACGTGCCGTTCGGCGCGATCGTGCCGCGGGAATGGGCGCTCGTGACGCGAGCGATGGGCGTTGGGCACGTGGACGTGTTCCACCTGCTCGGGGTGCGAGCGCGGCTCTGGACGGCCGGCGAGACGTGGCCCGCGATGCGGAGGCTGCGGGCCGAAGGCAAGGCGCGGGCGATCGGGATCGCATGCGACGACGGCGGGCTCGCGGCGTCCCTCTGCGACGAGCTCGCGCCGGACGTGCTGACGATCCGTTACGAGTCCTCACGGCGCGCGGTCGAGTCCGAGCTCTTCGCGACGCTCGCGGGCAAGCGGCCGGGGATCGTGGTGTCGCCGGCGCAGAGGGACGCGGATGGCGCGCACGTTCGGTTTGCGCTGAGCCATCCGGTCGTGGACGTGGCGCTCTGCGCGCCGCGCACGTTCGACGAGATCGCCGAGGCCGCGGCGGACGCGCTGCTCGGGCCGCTGCCCGGGCCGTAGGACCTCAAAACGGTTTGGGGATGCTCTTCTTCGTCGTGCTCGTGGGGCGCGTCGGAGGCGTGGTGCTGCCGGGCAGGTTGACCGTCGGGCGCGTCGGCGGGGACGTCGACGTGGTCGTCGTGGGAGGCTTGGGCGTCGTCCCGGTCGTGGTCGTGGTCGGGATCTGCGTCGGCGGCTTCGTCGTGCTCGTGGACGTCGCGGTCGCCGTGGGCTTCGGCGTCGTCGTCGTGTGCACCGGCTCGTTCGTCGCGACGGGCGCTTCGGCCGTGGGCTCTGCGGGCGGCGTGTCTCCCGTGGCAGGGGGATCGGAGGCGACGGACACGGCGCTCGGCGCGGTGACGGGCGCGAGCGGGGCGTCCTCGGCGGTGCTGCTGGAGCCGCCGCGCAGCAGGAAGTAGCCGCCGAACGCGAGGGCGCCGATGACGAACGTCGCGCCGAGCGCGATCACGGCGAGCGGCGGGCCGCTGTTGCCCGAGGAAACGGCTCGAACGGGCGGCGGGGGCATGCCGTACGCGGGCGGCCCTCCCATGCCCGGTCCGGGGGCGCCATAGGGGGCCGGTCCCGGGACGGGGGCGCCGTACGGGGCCGGCGCGCCATAGGGAGCCGGTCCGGGGGCTGGCGCGCCGTACGGGTTTGCCGCGGGTGGGGCGCCGTAGGGCGGAGCGCCCGGCTGGGTGCCCGATCCCGCGCCGTAGGGGGCGCCGGCGGGGGGCGCGGGGGCCGGCGCGGGGCCGGCGTCGACCATCGTCGCGGGCACGGGCGCGCCTGCGACGGGCGCGGGAGCCGGCATGCCGGGGGCCGGCGCG
>NZ_JARZHH010000132.1 GCF_029946515.1 Polyangium sp. 6x1 | reverse complement strand
GCCCGCCGCCGCCACGGCCGCCGCGGCCACCGCCGCCGCCGCCGTAGCCGCCACCACCGCCACGGCCGCCGCCGCCGCCGAAGCCGCCGCCGCCGCCGCCGCCGAACCCACGGCCGCCGCCGCCGCCGCCACCCTCACGCGGGGGACGCTCCTGGGCCTCGTTGACCTTGAGCGTGCGGCCGTCGAGCATCATCCCGTTGAGCTGCGAGATGGCGTTCGTCGCCGCGCTCGCCGAGCCCATCGTGACGAAAGCGAAACCGCGCGGCTGACCGGTCTCACGGTCGGTCGGCATCGCGATCTCGCGAACCTCACCAGCGGCCGAGAAGGCTTGCTCGAGGGCTTCGCGGGTGGTGCTGTAGGAGAGGTTGCCTACGTAGAGACGATTTCCCATGACATGATGCTTTCACGGCTTCCTTCGCGCGCGGGCGCGCCATCTCTGCCGACCATTCGACGAAGCCGTAGCGATCGAACGGGGACGTGCCGCGCGGGTCAGTCCGCGCCAGCACACGCTGCGTCTTCCAGTCGTTCGAGGCGAGCCACGTCCCCCTCCGAGTGGAGGGAGGAAAGAAAGCGTCGTGTCGAGGGCCAGTGACGTTCGTGAGGCACCTACCGTACCCCGACGCGCTCAAGGTCGCAAGCCTGTCGCAGCCTTTTCTCCGGGACGCTGGAGGCCCAGCGCGGACGGAGATCGCGAAAGACACGGAACAACGAAGGCTTTCGACGAACGCGTGGACACCGCCTCGGCGAGCGGGCGCACGGGTTCGTCCCGGAACAGGGTTCGTCACGCCAATCCCAGCCGCTCACGCGCGCCCTTCACGCCGAAGATCGTGCCCCCACCGGGCGGCACGATCGGCGCAAGCAGGATCGACGCGAGGATCGCGGCAAGCGTGAGCGGCGCGTCCGGATCGTCTCCCTCCGCGATCTCGTTCGACACCTGCCAGACCCGCCGGCCGCGCTGCACGAGCACATCCATGCCCGCGCCGCCGATCGCCGCCGCACCCGCCTCCGCGGAGCGGCGCGCCTCGGGCGCCTCCTCGACAGGCACGGTCACGACGTGCACGCGCGTCGCCGCGCGCCGCCCCTTGCGCAAGACCGACACGAAAGCCGCGTCCGCCGCGGGCGTCTCGCCGTTCGGATAGGCCTTCGGTGGCTCGATCTCGAGCGCGACGCCGAAGAACATGCGGGCCTTGTGCGCCCAGAGCGCGATGTCGACGCGGGCCGACGGATCGGACGCGAGGAGCGTGTAGGCGCTCGAGACGGGGAGCGGCTCGACCCGAGAGCTCGCCCAGCCATTGCGGTCGACGTCCATGCCCGGACGATACGCCGTCCGCGGCGGCCAGGGTATCGGCATTACGACCGCAAGGTGGCCTCGTCCGAACGCGCGCGCGCGAGGTGGCGTTCGAGCCGGGCCGTCATGATGTTCGGCAGGGTCCGCCCGATTTCGAGCGCGCGCTCGAAATGGCGCCGCGCCTCGGCCGTGCGCCCACGGCGGAGCGCCGACAAACCCCGGGCCTCCGTCACCTCCAGGCGCTCCTGCCCCACGGAAAACTCGCGCGAGCGGGCCTCGAGCGCGTCCCAGGCCGCGTCGTCGACGTCCCGCGTGGCGAGCTCCAGCATGACGCAGAGCACGTCCTCCGCCGGCACCGGGAGCACCGGGCCCGCCTGCTCGCGGATGCGCGCCGCCGCCTCGCGCGCGCCCTCGAGGTCGCCGCGAAAGTGCCGCAGGCGCCCGTCGAGCAGGGCGATCACCGGCCGCGGCGCACCGCCCGTGTGCCGCACCTCGAGCGCGAGCGCGCGCGCCGCGTGGGGCTCGGCCGCGTCGAGATCGTCCCAGAGATACAGGTACTCGCCGAGGTTGTGGTGCGCGAGGATCTCCAGCCAATCCTGGCCGAGCTCGCGGCCGAGCCAGGCGACGCGTTCGAAGTCGGCGACCATGCGCGCCTTGTCTCCGACGAGCGCCGCGAGCAGCGCCCGCGCGTTGATCACGCTGGCGAGGTGGAGGTCGTCGCCGTGCGACTCGCAGAGCTCGATCGCGCGCTCGATCGCCCGCTCGGCGTCGGCGAGACGGCCGAGCCCCGGCAGCACGAAGCCGAGCATGGTGAGCGCGACGATCCGCGGCTCGTACGCCTCGTACCCGATCGCGTCCGCGACCTGGATCGCGCGCTCGAAGAGCGGGACGGCCTCGGCCTCGCGGCTGAAGCGGAGGAGCGACAAACCCTGACCGAGCAGGAGGCGCGCGAGCAGCGCGGGCGGCGGCGATTCCGGGAGGATCGCGAGGACCGAGACGACACGCATGCGCGACGCCTCGTAGTCGGCCATCCAGTCGAGGACCGTGGCCTGATCGAGCAGGATCTCGGCCTCCGTGAGGTGATCTCCGGCGGCGGCGTCACACGCGAGGGCGAGGTCGTCGAGCGCGTCCGGATACCGGCCGAGCCGGTAGCGCATGAGGCCCCGTCCCCGCAGGGCGCCCTGGCGCAGCTCGGCGGGTTTGTCCGGATCCGTCGCGCTCGTGGTCGAGGCCTCGAGGGCGCGCGTGTAACAGCGCTCCGCGCCGAGCCAGTCGTGCCGCGCCCGCGCCGCTTCGGCGAGCGCGAGATAGGCCCGCTCGCCGAGCGCGCGCTCGCCCGCGTGCGTCGCGTGGTGCGCGAGCTGCGCGAGATGACGCTCGTCGCCGCTCGGGGGCGATCGGCCGTCCCAGCCCGAGGTTTGTTGGAAATGCGCCGTGGCCGCGAGGTGGATGCGGGCGCGTGAAGCTTCCGGCACCGAGCGCGCGATCGCCTCGCGCACGAGCGCGTGCCGGAACGCGTACCGGCCCGCGCCGTGGCGCGCGAGCAGCCCCGCGGCGACGAGCCGCTCCGAGCCGACCCGCGCGTCGAGCGGAAAATCTCCGCCCGCGTTCATTCGATCGAGCCGGCCGAGCACGCCGTGCATCTCGGCGACCGTCACCTCCGCGCCGAGGACCGCGGCCAGGCAGGCGTGCGCGCGCGCCGCAGGCGGCAGCGCGTCGAGCTCGCGGTGCGCGAGCCACTCGATGAGCGGGAGATCCGGCAGATCGTCGAGCTCGTCGGTGGCGAGGAAAAACCCGCTGCCCGAGGGGTGCTTCCGGACGATCCCCTGGGCCTTGAGCCCCCGCACGAGCTCGACGAGCAGGAGCGGCACGCCCTCGGCCCGCGCCGCGATGCGCGCGACCGCCGACTCGGGCACGTTCTCCGCGGGTCGCAAGAGCTCGCGGCAGAGCGCGGCGGCGCTCGCAGGATCGAGCGCTCCAAGCCGGTGCACGGCGCGGCGATGCGCCCGCGCGCCCCACGACGGGTGGTCCTCCTCGAACGTGGGCCTGCCGAGCACGCACACGAAGAGCGGCGCGCGCGCCTCGGCCCGCGCGGCGAGGTCCAGGATCGCGAGCGTCGCGTCGTCGGCGAAATGCGCGTCGTCGAGGATCACGCAGAGCGGCTCGTCGAGCGCCTTGCGCCGGAGCGCCTCGCCCACGCTCGCGGTGAGCAGCGTCCGGAGCGCGCCCGGCGCCGCCTCGATCGCGTGCAGCGCGGAGGAGTCCGTGATCGTCGCGGCGCTGCTCTTCGAGATCCACCCGAGCGAGAGCGCCACGCTCGCGCCAGCCTCGACGTGGCGCGCGGGCCCGAGCTTCGCCGCGAGCAGCTCCCGCCCGCCGTCCTCGGGGGCCTTGGCGGGCAAGCCGAGGGCGCGTTGCAAAAGATCGCGCACGCTCCCCGCCGCGCCGTGCACCGGCTCGTGCGCGGAGAACGAGATGAGCCGCGTCTTCGGTAAAACCTGCCCGAGCCGCTCGAGGAGGGCGCGCTTCAAGAAGCTCTTGCCGCAGCCTGCCTCGGCGAGCACCACGGCGACCGAGGGCAACGCCTCCTCGACGGCTTGCCGCGCGACCTCCGTGAGCGCGTCGAGCACGCGTTCGCGACCGGAGACCGGGATCGAGGTGCGTGACGGGGTCGCGTCCGTGATCTCGCCCGACGACGTCGGCGGCGTGTCCTCGCCGCTGCCGTCGAGGAAACCTGGCAGCGGATACGGCGCGACGCCCGAGGCTTCGAGCACGGCGCGCGCGGCGGCCGAGAGGGAGACGCCGCGCGGCGACGAGGGCTTCGGGAACCGGTCTTCGCGGGCGATCCGCGGCGCCAGGATGCGGCGGGATCCATCGAGGCCGAGGTGGACGGCGACGGCCGCGAGATCGAGGCCGACGCGCTCGCAGGCGCCCTGGTCCGTCAGCGTGCGCGCCGCTTCGAGGGCGCGCCGCGCGGGGTTCTCGTCGACCTCGTGGCCGAAGGCCGCGACGTACCGGCCCGCCGAGGCGTGGACGATCTGCGCTCCGAACGGCTCGAGCGCGCGCCGCAGGGCGATCGCGTCGAGGCTCGATTCGAAGCAGGCGATGCACACGACGCGCCGCTCGGCGCTCTTCGGCGTCTTCGCTCCGGGCGGCGGATCGAGCGTGGGCACCGCGAGCACGAGGTTGTTCTCGTCCGGCAGCGCGAGCGCGGCGGCGAGGCTCGCGCGCAGGTAGGCGGCCGACGCGGGACGATCGGCGGGGGCTTTGGCGAGGCAACGAAGCACGAGGTCCTCGACCGAGGACGGGATCGATCGCGCGAACGGCGGCGGGGCGACGGCCGAAGGAGGCGGCGGCCTCTGGCTCACGTGGCCCTCGCGCACGAGCGCCGCGGGTCCGAAGAACGGCGGGCGCCCCGTGAGCATCTCATAGAGCAAGATGCCCATCGCGTAGATGTCGGCGCGTGCGTCCTCGCCGCGGTGCCCCTCGCACGACTCGGGCGCCATGTACTCGCACGTGCCCACGATCGCGCCCGCGGCGGTGAGCGCGGGAGCGGGCGGCCAGACGGCCTGCGCGATGCCGAAATCGAGGAGCACCGCGCGTTTGCCCTCGGCGTCGACGAGGATGTTTTCCGGCTTCAGATCGCGGTGCACGTAGCCGCGCGCGTGGACCGCCTCGAGCGCGCGCAGCACCGCGAGCCCGAGCAGGATCGCCTCGCTCGCCGGCAGCGGCCCCGCGCGGGCGAGCAGGTGATCGGCGAGTGTCCTCTCGGCGACGAGCTCCATCACCACGTACGTCCCGGCGGAGGGAACCTCTTCGAGCGCGAAGAAGGCGGGCACGTGGGGCGGGCCGACCGCGCGCATCACCTCGACTTCGCGCACGAGGCGCGGCGCGGCCTCGGTCACGTCGGGATGGGCGAGCTTGATGGCGACGGCCTCTCCGCCGTCGATGCGCCGCGCCGCGTACACCACGCCGAACCCGCCACGCCCGAGCGTGCCGGAGACCTCGTACCCAGGAAACACCGGCGCGGGCCGATCCGGTGGCTCGGGCGTGACCGAGTCCGGCGGATTCGCGCCGTGCTCGGGGCAGCCGTCCACGGGCACGCGCCGCCCGCACGCGAGGCATCGGATGCCTCGCCTCGGGCCCGGGGAGACCGGGCCCCCGTCGGGCGGTGGGCCGTGGACCAACGTCATGGCAGGAACACCGTCACGACCTCCGTGGTCTTGCGAGGGGGGCTCACTGTCGCATCGTAGACGCATTTCGGGCGAAATCCATTGTTTGGATCGAGCGAATCGCACACGGCGTCGCAGGAGCCGCGCCGCTCGATGAGGCCGCAACTCTCGATTCCGGCGGCCCCGACGTGCCCCGCGGCGCAGTCGCGCTGGACGCTCCGCGCGTAATCTGTGTTCGGGACGTATACGCAGGCGTGCAGGTATGGCGTCGGCGCGAACAGGTTCCCCCAGAAAGCCCCCTCCTCGTATGGATAGCTATATCGCTCCAAGCTCGCCGCGTGCTTGATGGCGTCGTGGGAGGCTCGCAGCGAGAGGATGACCGTCACGCCATACCAGTTCGTCCGGGCCGCGAGGCACGCCGAGACCCACCGTTGGCCGGTCTCGTCGAGCGGCCCGGTCGCCCAGCCAGGCGCGAGCCCGAGCTTGCCGACGTACGTCTCGGTCTGAACGACGCCCTGCGCGTCGGTCCACGTCACCGTGAACGACTGCGACGGGTCGAAGGCGCAGCCCACGGCATACCGCATGAACGTCCGCGAAAGACGTCCGGCCTCGCCCGGGTCCTGCAGCGCGGCGAGCATGTTCGGGGCGACCGACGACGGCGAGAGCGCGTTCGGCTGGATCGCATTCGGCTGGATCGCGTTCGGTTGAATCGCGTTCGGCTGGATCGCGTTCGGCTGGATCGCATTGAGCTCGACGACGTTCTCCGAGATTTCCCCGACGGTCCCTTCGTCCTCCTCGAACGCCTCCTCGGCGCCCCCACAACCCACGAGCGTCCCCAGCGAAACCAGCAGCCAAGCGAACGTGTTGCGTCGCATGTTTTCTACCCCCCACCCCTGCACGAACATGAAAAATATGAAATCAGGAAGAAAGCCGAGAGTACTCTAGCACCCGGAAAGCACGTACGAACCGAAAACGAAGCCGGTCGAAAAAGAGCGTTGCAGCAGCACGATAACGACGTTCTCCGTCCGAGACGCGCGCCACGACGAAATCCGTCGCTCGTATACCTGGGCAACGTTCGTTTGCGGACGCGCGGCGCCGCGCGGGACGTGCTATCCTGGCCAATCTACGTTTTCGTGGTTTCCGCTAGATTCCGCCCCGCCGGGGCAGGATGGAAAGCAGGGGGCAGGCCATGGGGGGAATGAACGACAGGACCACGCGGCCGCACGGCCAGGTCAAGGACACCGGGCGCTCGGGTGAGCTGCGCGCGGGGACGAGCCTCGGCGATTACGTGATCGAGGAGCTCACCTCGTCGGGCGGGCACGGCTCGGTATATCGCGCGCGCCACCGCGCCTTCGGTGGCCGCGTCGCCATCAAGGTGATGCACCCGGCGCTCGTGGCGCTACCACGAATGGCCGAGCGATTCGTGCGGGAGGTCGAGGTCATTCTGCGGCTCCACCACCCGAACATCGTCGAGGTCCACGAGCTCGGCACGTTGGACGACGGCACCCCGTATTACGTGATGGACTACCTCGAAGGCACGACGGTGCGCAATTACCTCGGGACGCGCGGGAGGCTCACGCCCGAGGAGGCGCTGTCGATCCTGGAGCCCGTCTGCGCCGCGCTCGCCGCCGCGCACGCGGACGGCATCGTGCACAGGGACGTGAAGGCGAGCAACATCATGATCTGCGAGGGCCCGCCGCGAACCGTGAAGCTCCTCGATTTCGGCATTGCCAAGCTCCTCGCGCCCGAGCCGGGCCGGGCCGGGCTCACCTCGATCGGCCAGCAGCTCGGCACGCCCTCGATCATGGCGCCCGAGCAGATCCTTTGTGGTCCCATCGACGCGCGCACCGACATCTATGCGCTCGGCGCGCTCCTCCACGTGCTGCTCACCGGGCGCCCGCCATTCGAATCGAGCGCGCACGAGGGCCTCGTCGAGCAACACCTCGCGGCGCCGCCGCCGCGCCCGAGCCAGCGCGCCCCCGTGAGCCCCGCCCTCGACGCCATCGTGCTCCGCTGCCTCGACAAAAAACCCGACCGCCGATTCGAATCCGTCGACGCGTTCCTCGATGCGCTCCGCGAGGCCTTGCGCGCCGGCCGATCCGAGGAGACGACGAGCGCCGAGGCGGAGCGGCGCGCGGTCGGCATCCACGTCGACCTGCGTTTCCCCGAGGGCGCGGACGAGGCCGACGAATCCCTCGTCCTCGCGCTCGCCCAGACCCTCGAGCGCGCCGAGGAGTGCATGCGCTCGGGCGGCTTCGTCCTCGCCACCGTCACGAGCACGCAGCTCCTCGGGGTCCGGCTCCTCTCGGCCGATCCGGTGCACGCGAAGACCGAGCGCCGCTCCGCCGTGCAGTTCGCCCTGACGCTCCACGCCGCTTTGCAGCAGCAGGACGAGGGGAGCGCGGTGCATGCGAACGTGGCCGTGCACGTGGACGCGGTCAACGTGCGCCTCGCCGCGGAGATGGATATCGCCTCGGGCGACCTCGCGCGCACGGAGGCGTGGGCGCCGCGGGGCAACGTGGACGGGCTCGTGGCAACGGACGCGGCCATCGAGGGCCTGAACGGCAGCGCGGGCGGGTTCGTCCTCGAACCAGGTCCGGCCGGCGCGACCCTCGTGCGGCGGACCGCGACGCGCCGCTCGAAGCCCTCGCTCACGATGGTCTCGGGTCAGGGCAGACCGGGCACCTGAGCCGCGGCCCCGAGCTCCCGCCGCGGCGGCAACTTCCAATCGATTTCGGGTTTTCCAATCGAGCGCAGCGCCGCATTGATGGCGGAAAACGGCCTCGTCCCGGAAAAACTCCGCACCGAGAGCGGCGAGGGGTGCCCCGTCTTGATGATCGGGTGCCTCGACGCGTCCACGAGGCGCGCTTTTTTCTGCGCGTGCGCCCCGAAGAGCGCGAAGACGAGCGGCTCCTTGCGCGCCGAGAGGGCCGCGATCACGCCGTCCGTGAACGTCTCCCAGCCCTTGCCGCGGTGCGATCCCACCTCGCCTTCGCGCACCGTCAAGATCGTGTTCAGGAGAAAAACCCCCTGCGCGGCCCAGGG
Organism: Polyangium sp. 6x1; assembly: GCF_029946515.1. Lineage (GTDB taxonomy): Bacteria > Myxococcota_A > Polyangia > Polyangiales > Polyangiaceae > Polyangium. The sequence continues at coordinate 4,721 of NZ_JARZHH010000132.1, read as the reverse complement.
TTCGAGGCAGCCGTGATCCGGTATCTCGAAGCCGGGGATGTCCTCGCGCAACTCGCGGAACATGTTCGCGAGCGAGGGCGGGATCCGCTGGGCGTGACAAACCGAAAAGCAGAGCCCGTGCGCCTGCCCTTTGCCCACGTACGGATCCTGACCGAGCAGAACCACGCGGACCTTCTCGTACGGGGTCTCCTTGAACGCATTCCACACCTCGTCCTCGGGCGGAAACACCACGTGGTTTTTCCGCTCCTCGTCGACAAACGCGGCGAGCTCGGCGAACGAGGGCCGCGAGAGCTCGTCCGTGAGGACCTTTTTCCAGGAGCGGGGCAAATCGATCTTCATGGCTCGGACACGGGCATCCTAGGGCCTCGCGGCGAGTTTGGCCAGGTGAAACCGTTCTGCACGACGAGCACGCGCCGAAGCGGCCCGCCGCGGGTATGCCCGGACGAACCCGACCCTTTTTCGCAGAATGCCGCCGCTCAAGCCCGCCTGCCCCACGTCGTCTGCGTGGCGATCCACAGAACCCCGAACACGAGCGGCCACGCCGCCGCCCCCGCGCCCACGGCCCAGCGCGTGGGCAGCCAGATCCCCGCGATCCCCGCGGTGATCCCCCCGAAAAACGAGCCGCAGACGAGGTGCGCCGGGATGGCCGGCGAGGCTTTCACGCCGCGGCGCTGCTGGTAGGGCGCCACCACCACCGCGATCACGAATCCGAGGGCCGCGCCTGCGAGGGCGCCGAAGAGCGCGGCGAGGAAGGGGGCATGTTCCATGGCGAACCCGGGCGATCCGCGCCGATTGTATCGCGGACGGCGCCGTCCTTGCCGAAACATCGAGCCCTCCGTTACGATGGCCCTCCTCCGCGATCCGAAAGCTCGATGCCCCAGCTCAAAGCCCTGCTCGAGAACCTCCTCCGCCCCGACGTCACCGAGGTCGCCCTCGCCACGGGCCGGAATCCCTGCGTCAAGGTCGGCGGCGTCTACGAGATCATCGACCGGAAGATCCTCTCGACCGACGACATCCTGCAGCTGCTCACCACGGCCGGCGGCAGCCGCCACATCGACAACCTCGGCGTGAAGCCCGTGCAGTGGGGCTGCCGCGTGGACGGCGTCGGCGCGATCGCGATCGCAGCCGTGCGGACCCCGAACGCCGTGCAAGCCCGGCTCATGCGGCTCGCGCAGGATCCCCGCAAAGACGCGCCCGGCACGGCCGCATCTCCCGCCATTCCGGCGCCGAAACCCACGCCACTCCAGCCGTTGCCCGCGCGCCCCGCGCCGCCCACAGGGCCGCCGAAGCCCGGCGCGCCGCCGCCGGAGCTCATGTGGGGCGACCTCAACGAGGACGCGCCTCCCCAGGCGCCCGCCTCGCCGCCCCAGGCTTCGCTCCCGTCCGTCGACAAGATCAGCGCGGCGGCCCCCGTGCTGGCCGCTTCGCCCTCGTTCGAGCTCGACCTCGACGAGCCCCGCGCCGCGCCCCCGCACAAGGACACACAGCGCCCGCGCAACTTCGCCATCACCCTCGACGATCCGGACGATCCCACGCTGCTCGCGGCCGCGGCGAGCGCCGCGCATTTCGCTTCGCTCGCGCTCGACGACGTCCTGCTCCACGCGCGCGCGGACGGCGCGAGTGACCTGCACATCGTCGCGGGCCGGCCGCCGCTCGTCCGCATCGGGGGCAAGCTCGTCCCGCGCGGCCCGGTCGTCGAGCCGCAGGCCCTCGAACGAATGCTGGAGTCGCGCATCCCCGAGCGCCTGCGCGCCCAGCTCACGCTCGACGGCTCTTGCGATTTCGCGCTCGACGAGCCGCGCATCGGCCGCGCCCGCGTCAACGTCACGCGCCAGCGCACCGGCCTCAAGGCCTCGTTCCGCCTCGTCTCGCGGGAAATCCCGACCCTCGCCGAGCTCGGCCTGCCCGACGCCATCGCGCTCGCGACGCGCCACCACCAGGGCCTCATCGTGCTCACCGGGCCCACGGGGCACGGCAAAACCACGACCCTCGCGGCGATCGTCGACATCATCAACAGCGAGACCTCGCACCACGTCATCACGGTCGAGGACCCGATCGAGTACGTCCACCCGCGCAAGAAGGCCATGATGAGCCAGCGCGAGGTCGGTTCGCACACGCGGACCTTTGCGTCGGCCCTCAAAGCATCGCTCCGCGAGGATCCGGACGTCATCGTCGTGGGCGAGCTGCGCGACACGGAGACCGTGCGCATGGCGCTCTCCGCGAGCGAGACCGGGCACCTCGTGCTCGGCACGATGAACACGCCGAGCGCGGCGAAGACCATCGATCGGCTGATCGACCTCTTCCCGCCCGGCGATCAGCAGCAGGTGCGCGTGACGCTCGCCGGCGGCCTCCGGCTCGTCGTGAGCCAGCGCCTTTTGCCGCGGAAAGACGGGGCCGGCATGATCGCCGCCGCCGAGATGCTCCCGGGATCCGTGCCGCTCTGGAACCTCATCCGCGAGAGCAAGACCTGGCAGATCCCGAGCCTGCAGCAGCGCGGCAAGGGCTTCGGCATCGTGCGGCTCGACGACTCGCTCGCCGAGCTCGTCCGCGCCGGCAAGGTCTCGCTCGAAGACGCGCTTCTCGCCGCCGAGGCGCCGGACGAGCTCGAAGCCGTGCTCGCGGGCAAACGCGCGGCGGCCGCGCCGCAGGCCCCGCCCGGCGAGCCCCCCAAGCCCGCCGAGGCCGAGGCGAACAAGGGCCTGCTCGGGCGCGCCGGCGCGCTCTTCGGCAAGAAGGGAGGCGCGTAGTGGCTCGCATCGACCGGCTCTTCGACGAGCTGCTCGCGAAGAAGGGCAGCGACCTCCACCTCGGGGTCGGTTATCCGCCGCTCCTCCGCGCGCGCGGCGAGCTCGTGCCGATGCGCGACGCGCCGATCGACGCTGCCGAGATGGAGGAGCTGCTCTTCGAGATCACCTCGCCCGAGGAGCGCGACAAGATCACGAACGAGCTCGACCTCGATTTCGCCTACCAGTACGAGGACAAAGCCCGCTTCCGGGCGAATTATTTCTACAAGATCACGGGGCTCGCCGCGGTCTTCCGCATCATCCCCGCGAAGATCCTCACGCTCGACGATCTCGGCTGTCCGCCCGTCGTGCGCAAGCTCTCGGACAAACGCAGCGGGCTCTTGCTCGTCACGGGCCCGACGGGGAGCGGCAAGTCGACGACGCTCGCGGCGATGATCGATCACATCAACACGACGCGGCCTTGCCACGTCCTGACGATCGAGGATCCGGTCGAGTTCGTGCACACGCCGAAGATGTCGCAGGTCACGCACCGCGAGGTCGGGCCGCACGCGTCGAGCTTCGCGACCGCGATCCGCAGCGCCGGCCGCGAGAACGCCGACGTCATCCTCATCGGCGAGCTGCGCACGAACGAGACGATGAAGCTCGCCTTGCAGCTCGCGAGCTTCGGCGTGCTCGTCTTCGGCACCGTGCACACGAACAGCGCGGCGGCGACGATCGACCGCATCATCAACGCCTTCCCCGCCGACGAACAGCCGCAGGTGCGGGGCATGCTCGCCGAGAGCCTCGTGGCGATCGTGGCGCAGCAGCTCCTCAAGACGGCGGACGGCAAGGGGCGCGTCGCCGCGCACGAGATCCTCGTGGGCTCGTCGGCGCTCGCGGCGATGATCCGCGAGGGCAAGACGTTTCAGATCCCGAACATCATGCAGGCCGGCCAGGCGCAGGGCATGCAGACGATGGACATGGCGCTCGAGCGGCTCATGCAAAAAGGGACGATTTCGCCCGAGGTCGCGCTCGAAAAGGCGATCGACAAAGAGAGCTTCCAGAAGGTGGTCGCGCAGCGGCTCGCGGGTGGATGATGCGAATCTCGCGTACAATCGGTGCATGCGCGTTCGCGGCGGCCTCGCTGGTAGGGCCGGCGGCGGCGTTCGCGCAGCAAGCCGCGCCCATGCCGACGGGGCCGTCGCAGGCCACGTACACGCGTTATCGTGGGCGGGAGGTCTACTGGGGTTCGCTCGGATTCGGCCCGCGGTTTTCGACCATCTTCAACATCCCGCGCAGGAAATTCGCGATGGGCGGCGGCGCCGTGATCCGGATGCACCCGATCTCGTATCCGTCGAGGCCGGCGAGCTACATGCCGCTCGAGCTCGAGCTGGAGATCGGATACGACCGGTATTTCGGAGAAGACCATTACGAGCTCAGTTATGGTGGCTCGGGCCTGCTCATGTTCGCCTCGGGGAAGTGGCAGCCGTACATGATCGCCTCGGCGGGTCGCTCGCTCGGCGTTCTGGACGTGGGGCGCGACGCGCGATGGTATCTGGGCGGGGGTTTTGGCTTCGGATATCGCACGAGGACAGTTTTCGTGGGCGCGCAGGCGCGAGGCGGCGGGTACGTCAACGCTCCGCCCACGAGCCCTGTGGGCGGGGCCGAAGGGTTCGTCGACGTGAAGCTCACGGGGGTCTTTTATGTCCTCTGAGCGCCCCCACCGCATGTGCGTGCGCCTCTTGCCCGTGGTGATCGTCGTGTCGGTCGCGGCGACGAGCCAGATGATTTCGGTGCCCGAGGTGCATGCGACGGGGCCCATGGGCACGGGAATGAAGCCGCCGCCGCCTCCGCCGCCGCCGCCCCCACCGCCGCCGCCTCCGCCGCCGCCACCCCCGCCGCCTCCTCCGACGTGGCATCCGCCGCCCCCGCCGCCGCCTCCGCCGCCGCCGGTCTTTACGCCGCCGCCTCCGCCGCCGCCCCCCACCCCCCCGGGGG
>NZ_JARZHH010000131.1 GCF_029946515.1 Polyangium sp. 6x1 | reverse complement strand
CGGCGCCGGTGGCGCAGGCGGCGCCGGTGGTGCTGGTGGCATGGGCGGCGCCGGTGGCGCCGGTGGCGCGGGCGGCGCGGGCGGCGCCGGTGGTGCTGGCGGCGCCGGAGGCAGCGGAGGCTGAGCCCCGCGCGCGTCGACGTTGACCGAACCTCGAAGTTTGCCGTTCGCCCCGAGTGACCTCGACACGCTCGCGGGCGCGCCTGGGCCGATCCGCGTGGCGGGTCGGGTCCTCGACGTCGTGGGCGACGAGGTCGTCCTCGCCGACGCATTTGCGCGCGTGTCGCTCACGCTCGCCGAAGGAGCCCTCGCGCCTGCGGATCTCGTGGTCGTCGAGGCCTCGTTCGTCGCGGGGAAGCTCGCCGCGGGCCGCGTGATCGAGCGGCGCACGCCGAGCGCGCCGAACGTCTCGCAGGGCGCGGCGAGCGAGGCGCCGAAGGCCGAGACCGAGCGGCTCGTGTTTCGCGGCGTGGGGCGCGCGCTCCGGGCGCGGGCGGAGGCGCTCGCCGAGGTGCGATCGTTCTTCGTTCGCCGAGGTTTTCTCGAGGTCGAGACGCCCTCGATGGTCCCCTGCCCCGGCCTCGATCTGCACCTCGATGCGTTCGGCGTGGAAGGCACCCCGGAAGGTCGCCCGCTCTGGCTCATCACGTCGCCCGAGTACCAGATGAAGCGCCTGCTCACGGGCGGCGTGCCGCGGTGTTTCCAGCTCGCGCGGTGTTATCGCCGCGGCGAGATCGGCGACCGCCACAACCCCGAGTTCACGATGCTCGAGTGGTACCGCGCGTTCGCGCCGATGGACGCGGTCGTCGCGGACACGGAGGAGCTCGTTCGATCGGTCGTCTCGAAGCTCGCGGGGACGAGCGTGATCGAGGTCGAGGGGACGCGCGTGGATCTCTCCGCGCCGTTCGAGCGGATCTCGGTCGGCGAGGCGTTCGCGCGGTACGCGGGCACGAGCGCGGACGAGGCGATCACGATGGCGAGCGAGGACGAGGACCGGTTCTTCCGGCTGCTCGTCGAGCACGTCGAGCCGGCCCTCGCGCGCCTCGGCCGGCCGGTCTTCCTCGTGGACTACCCTGCCCCGTTCGCCTCGCTCGCGCGGCTCTCGCCGGACGATCCACGTGTCGCGGAGCGCTTCGAGCTCTACGTGGGCAGCGTGGAGGTGTGCAACGGCTTCGGCGAGCTGACGGATCCGGTCGAGCAGCGCGCGCGCTTCGAGCGGGATCAGGCGCAGCGGCGCGCCGAGGGCAAACCCGTCTACCCGATCGACGAGCGCTTCCTCGCGGCGCTCGCGGAGGGCATGCCGCCCGCGGCCGGCAACGCGCTCGGGATCGATCGGCTCGTCGCGCTCGGCCTCGGCGCGCGGGCGATCGGCGACGTCACGGCCTTCCCGTACGCGTGGCTGTGAGAGCGCCGGCGCCGAGCCGCGACGCGCTCGTGGCCCTCGAGAGCAAATACGCCGAGATCGCGGAGCTCCGACGCGCGCGGGATCGCGGCGAGCCGATCCCCGCACGCGCCGTGTTCAAGGCGCTCGCCGAGCGCTTCCCGGGCGCGCTGCACGAGCTCGACACACTGCCGCTCGACGTCGTCGACGCGCGCCTCGCCGCGCTGCGAAGGGCCCTCGCGGGCGACGTGATCGAGCCGTGGATGGCGTGGATGGCGAGCTACCACGCGCTCCTCCGCGCAGGCCTGCATATCCGGATCCGCGCGACGAAGAACCGCTCGCCAGGCGTCGAACGAGCGAGCGAGCTTGCGGCGGACGCCGCGTCGCACGCGGGGATCGAGGTCGACGTGGCGTTCGTGCACGCTGCCCTGCGTCCGCCTGGAGGCCGGCTCGTCGGCGTCATCTACGCGCGCCTGGAAATCCTCTTCGGCGAGCCCGCCGCGTCGATCCGCGCGACGCTCTTCCCGCGTCTCCGCGATCGCCGCGCCCCTCGGAGCTCGGACAACGACGAGGCGTGATACCCTCGGCGCGATGAGCGAGCCGGCCGAGAACCCCTACGTGGCTCCCACCGCGGCCGATCCACCGAAGCCGCGCGGCACGACGCTCGCGGAGAACCGCATCCTCCGCTTCGTCTTCTTCGGCTTGCTCTACCTCGCGCAGGGCATCCCGTGGGGGTTCCTCGCGGGCGGCTACCGCGTCTTCTTGATCGACCGCGGTCTCAGCAACGAGGCGCTCGGCACGGTCATGGGCATCGCGTACCTGCCCTGGAGCTTTAAAGTTTTTTTTGGGCCGCTGCTCGATCGGTACCGCGGAGGGCGCTTCGGCAGGCGGCGCCCCTTCATCGTGTTCGCCGAGATCATGATGGGCGCGCCGCTGCTCGCGCTCGCCGCGGTGGATCCAGGTCGGCTCGGCATGGTCAACGTGGTGCTCTTCCTGCACAACACGTTCGCCGCGCTGCAAGACGTGGCCGTCGACGGGCTCGCGGTCGACATCCTTCCCGCGAACGAGACCGGGCGCGCCAACAGCATCATGTGGGCCGGAAAGACGCTCGGCGTCACGCTCGGATCGAGCGGCGCGGTGCTCGCGAAGCACATCGGATGGCAGGCGACGTTCGTCGCCATGACCGTGCCGGTGTGGGTGATCATGCTCGTGCCGCTGCTCGTGCGGGAGCGGCCGCCCAGCGAGGACACGCGCCTCGGGCTCGAGGGCAGGCGCTTCGACGTCCCGGAGCTCCTCCGCACGTTGCGCTTCCTCCCGACGCTCGCGGGGTTCCTCATCGCGTTCGTCGCGCCGGCCGGCTTCGCGCTCGTCGGGACGTTCACGGCGCGCCTCTACCGCAAGGACCTCGGGCTCTCCGAGGAGGCGCTCTTCGGGCTCAGCGTCATCGATGCGCCGGCCGGGGTCGCGGGCGCGCTCATCGGCGGCGCGCTCGCGGACCGCATCGGCATGCGCAAGGCGATGGGCGCGAGCATGGCCTTGATCGGGATCGTCATGGCGACCTTCGCGTCGCTCCCGGGTCTCTGGCCACGTTACGTGGTGCTCATCGTGTACCAGGCCGCGCTGCAGACCGCGATCTGCTCCTACAGCGCGTCGGCACTGAAGTACTTCATGCGGCTCACGAACCCGGCGGTCGGCGCGACGCAGTTCACCGCCTACATGGCCATGACGAACCTCTGCTACTCGCTCACGGCGAAGTCCGGCGGATGGATGGCCGACAACCTCGGCTACCAGCGCTCGATCCTCATCGCAGCGTTCGTCCAGGTCATCGCGATCCCGCTCCTCTTGCTCTGCGATCCCCGCAAAGCCGAAGCACGCTTCCGCGACGACGAAAAAGACGCGCAGACTGCAACCGCGGCGTGAGCTCCGCCGCGTGCATCTTCCCGCGCAGCGCACACGCGACGGACAATCCGTCGAGCGCGTGAACATACACATTTCGTAACGATTCGGCGGTTGCTGCGCGGCTTTCGATCGGCCTACATCGATGGGTCACGCGGGACGGACAATCGTTCGAGGTGAAACGAATGCTTAGACGATGGACGTGGCTGTTCGCCGCGACGCTCTCGGGAGCCGCGCTCGCGGCAGGGTGCGGCGGGGACGACGAGGATCTCGGGCTCCAATCGGGCCCAGGCGTCGGGGGCGGCGCAGGACAAGGCGGCGCAGGCCAGGGCGGCGCGGGACAGGGCGGCGGCGGGCCGAAAGGCCCCGTCGATCTGCGCGCCGACGTGAACCGCAACGGCACGATCGATCTCGACGATCCCACCGAGGATCAGGGCGAGGACACGTGGGACGCCGCGCACGGCGCGATCTTCCTCGCGAACGTCGATGATGATCAGGAGCAGTGCCCCACGAGCGGCCAGCCCGATTCGCAGCTCGTCGCTTGCAACGACGCCGCCGACACGGTGGTGAACGGCGAGGAGGATCTCGCCGATCTCGCGCGGATCGTGGCCGCGCCGTGGCCGGAGGCGTACGCCGACGCCTCGGGCACGTTCACGGTGAGCGCGCTCGAGCAGGTGCGTCTGTTCCGGAAGAGCGCGTCGGGCGCGTTCGAGCTCTTCGATCCCGCGACGAAGCTCGGCCAGGCGGATCTCGCAGCGGGCGTGGAGCTCGCGATCGAGGCGCGCGACATCGCGCGCGACGCGTCCGCGTGGGACGGGTTCGTCGACGTCTCGCTCACGGTGACGGGCACCGCTCCCTCGGGCACGCCGATGCCGGAGGCAAAGGACACGGTGCGGCTGCGCGTGGCGCCGGTGCTCTTCCGCCACCACCTGCACCCGGCGCGCACGATCTACGCGGCGAACGTCCAGGGGCAGTCGTCGTCGACGGCGTTCCGCAACGACCTGAAGGCGGCGATGCAGACCGCGAGCCTGGCCGAGCCGCTCTACGAGCACGCGAGCTCGGATCAGTGGACGCAGGACTACTTCGAAACCGCGTACACCTCGATGCCGGCGCCCGGCGGCAAGCAACACGTGATGCACGTGAACTTCCGCTCGGCGAACCACACGGGCAGCCTGCGCAGCGCCGGGCGGATCGTGTTCGCGCTGCGCGGCAAGGACATCGCAGGCCTCGCGCAGTTCGATCCGAACCACTCGAACGAGATGGATTCGCTGAACTCGTTCGGCAACCTGGAGACCGTGCCGCCCTACACCCACAACGGCAAGAGCTACCCGAACGGGCGGGTGCTGCGCGGCTCGACGCCCTCGTACTACCCGGACAAGAGCTTCGACCGGATGGTGAGCGCGCAAGGCGCGCAGCCCATCATCTACATCGACACGGAGTGGCTCCTGGTCGGGCACGTCGACGAGACGACGACGTTCGTCAAGGCGAACACGCCCCGCGGCTGGGCGCTCGGCCTGAACGACGCAGCGCTCGCAAAGCAGATGCTCGAAGAAGCGAAGGCGGCCGGCCACGGCAACGTGCCGATGTTCGTCGGCATGTCCTGGTGGGGAGGCTCGCCCGCCGAGGTGACGATCGACGAGGTGCTGAACGATCCCGACGTGATGAACGAGAGCGCCGCGGCCGCCGTCGAGGTCGCCGGGCAGCTCGAGGTGCTGAAGCAAGAGACGGGCATCACGGAGGCCGAGATCATCCGCATCCCCTTCCTGCACCAGCCAGCGGAGGGCTACTCGGTCGCCTACCAGCCGGGCACAGTGAACGGCATCTACCTGTCGGACACGGTCTTCGGTCCGCCGAAGCCACACGGCCCGAACATCAACGGTGAAGACATCTTCGAGGCGCAGCTCATCGAAGCCTTCAAGCCCTACGGCATCACGGTGAGCTTCATCGAAGACTGGAACCTCTACCACCGCAACGACGGAGAGGTGCATTGCGGGTCGAACACGACGCGAGTCGTGCCGGAAACGAACCCCTGGTGGGAAGGTGCTCTATGAAGGCGAAGCGTGTCTTGGGGATCAGCCTGCTCGCAGCGGGGCTCCTGCTCTCAGCGCTCACAGGCGCAGCAAGCGCAGCCGAGGGCGTGTGGATCGCCCCCGATCGGCTCGCAGCGCAGGATCGAGCGACGCTCGTCCAGGCGATCAGCGTCGCGCGCAAGGAGAACCCCACAGCGTTCGATACGCTCGCACGGCTGCGCGAGGACATGCCCGCGCTCGACGCGCAAAAACGCGGCAGATACGTGCCCGTCACGGCCATCCTGAAGGGCCTCGGCAAGGACGCCCTCCTGCCGATGCTGAACGAGCTCGCAATCGACGCAAAGCCGCGCGGCGACATGGTCGACGACGCCTGGCACGCATGGCGCGTGGGCCTCGTGGAAGCCGTGGGCGCGCTCCGCGACAGCCGCGCAGCCCCCGTGCTCTTCGCAATCCTCGACACGACGGAGATGAACACGGAGCTCGTGCGGGCCGCAGCCTCGGCACTCGGCAAGCTCGGCACAGACGCAGCCGCGCAGAAGCTCGTGGCCATGGCGAAGAAGGAGGGCCCAAAGCAGAAGGGCGTGCTCGCAGGGATGGGCGACTGCCGGAGGCGCGTGGTGGCCGAAGCACTCGCCTCCACGCTGCTCGCGCACCCAGACGCAGAGACAGCGATCCTCGTGGCGCGATCCCTCGGCGACGTAGGCTCCGCGTGGGCCTGGAAGACGCCCATCATCGCAGCAAGCGGCGAGGAAGAAGCCGTACGCGCGGCCGCAGCACAGGCGCTCGTGACGTCGTACCTACGTTACGAGGGCGAAGCGCGCACAGCCATCACGAAGGCCGTGCTGATGGTGGATCACGCCTCGACGCCCACACTCGCAGAGGACGCAAAGCGCGGCGCTCGCCCAGGGGATCAAGCAGCCCTCGACGCGCTCGTCGAACGGTTCAAGAACAGCCCGCTTCGGCGCTGAACGACTCTTTCGCTGGAAGCGCTTCGCTGGGGCTTCGCCCCAGGCCCCAGCAGGGGTTGTCCACCCCTGCACCCGGACCAGCGCAAGCGCTGGACTCGGGGTCGATCTGGATGCGCTTCGCTGGGGCTTCGCCCCAGACCCCAGCAGGGGTTGTCCACCCCTGCACCCGGACCAGCGCAAGCGCTGGACTCGGGGTCGATGAACTGCGCTCCGCGCAGTTCATCGAACGGGCCAGGTCAAGACCGTAACCGACCCTGCAAAGCGAGACAGCCGCGCTGAGGGTTCAACGGGCGACGCGGTACCAGCGGCGGCCTGTGGGAAGAACTGCGCATCGCGCAGTTCTTCCCCCTGAGGTCCAGGGCTGGCCCTGGTTCGGGTCGAGGGGCGAATAGCCCCCGCGGGGCCCGGGGCAGCGCCCCGGCGCGGCGCCTCAGCCCGAAGGTCCCACGCTACACGCCCTGCGCCTCTGCGCCCCAGATGACCTTGTGGAGCTGGACCTGCACGCGCACGAGCAGGCTGTCTTCGAGCACCCAGGCCACGAGATCCTTCGAGGAGAGTTTGCCCCACACCGCGGAGGCGAGCAGCGTGCAGCCGAGTTGCGAGAGATTGCGCTCGCGGATCACGCTGCGCATCCACTCGTAGTCGGCGCGATCGGCGAGGACGAACTTGATCTCGTCGCGGGGGCCGATGTGCGCGAGGTTCGTCCAGCGGTTGCGATGGTTTTCGCCGCTGCCGGGGGCCTTGAGGTCCATGATCTTGTGGACGCGCGGGTCGACGCGCGAGATGTCGGCCTCGCCGCTCGTCTCCACGAGGACCGTTCGTCCCGCGTCGCAGAGCTCGGCGAGGAGCGGGATTGCGCCGGGCTGCAGGAGCGGCTCGCCGCCCGTGAGCTCGACGAGTGGCGTGCCGAATGCGAGCGCTTTCTCTCGCACCTCGTCGCGCGGCATCCGCTTGCCGCCGTAAAACGCCTGCTTCGTGTCGCACCAGGCGCAACGCAGGTTGCAGCCGGTCAAACGCACGAACGTGCACGGCAGCCCGGCGAACGTCGATTCGCCCTGGATGCTCGAATAAATCTCGTGGACGACGAGGGTGTCTTCCTTCACGGCCAGGGGACCTTCTTAGCCTTCGGCCCCGCCCGCGCCAGGTCCGCTGCGAACCCGAGCGCCCGGCGAGCCGAGCGGGCTGTGTGTCGTGACGCTCCCGGAGCCGATGCGATGCGCGGCGCCGTCGCTCGTGATCACGCGGAGGTAGCCCTCGCGATCGATGCCCGCCGCCGTGCCCGCGATGCCCGAGACGTCCACGGAGACCCCGCGGAGGACGTCGCGTTGGTCGAGCTCGGTGAGGAAGGGGGCGAGCCCGTCGGCCTCGAATGCGCGCACGGTGCGGCCGATCTCGGCCAGCAAACGGGCGGCGATCGCGGAGCGGTCGAGCGCGCGTCCGCCGAGGGCGTGGAGCGAGGTCGCGCGCGTGGCGAGATCGTCCGGGAACGAGGAGGTGTGCACGTTGAGACCGATGCCCGCGACGACGGCGTCGATCGCGCCGCCGCGCAGCGCTGTCTCGACGAGCAGGCCCGCGAGCTTCTTGCCGTCCACGAGCACGTCGTTCGGCCATTTGACGCCGGCGCGCAGGCCGCTCGCCGCGGTCGCCCCGAGCACCTCGTCGACGATCCGCGCGACGCAGACGCCGAGGACGAGCGCGAGCGGAGGTAACGCATGCAGCGCGAGCTTCGGGCGAAGGACGACGGAGAGGTACAGGTTTTCACCGGCCGGCGAGTGCCACGCGTGGCCGCTGCGGCCGCGGCCCTTTGATTGTGCGTCGGCGAGGAAGACCGCGCCGTGGGGCGCGCCTGCGGCCGCGGCGCGGCGCGCGTCATCGTTGGTCGAGGCGGTGACGGGGACGACGACGGGTCGGAAGGCGCTCGCGCCGAGCCTTTCGAGCTCGGCCTCGATGCGGAGAGGATCGAGGTCGTTCAAAGCTGAAAATCGAGCCCGATGTCGGCCGCGGGCGCCGAGTGCGTGAGGGCCCCGACGCTGATCACGTCGACGCCTGCGAGCGCGAGCGCCGTGATGCGCTCGAGCGTGATGCCGCCCGAGGCTTCGAGGATCGGCCTTGGCGTGAGGGGAGCCGCGCGGGCGACGGCGCGCGCCACGTCCTCGGTCGAGAAGTTGTCGAGCAGGATGATGTCCGCGCCGGCCGCGATCGCCTCTTCGAGCTGCGCGAGCGAGTCGACCTCGACCTCGATGCGCGAGGTGTGCGGGGCGTGCGCCCTCGCGCGCTCGACGGCGCGGCTGATGCCGCCGGCCGCGACGATGTGGTTGTCCTTGATCATCACCGCGCTGCCGAGATCGTTGCGGTGGTTGATCCCGCCGCCCATGCGGACGGCGTACCGCTCGAGCGCGCGCAGGCCTGGCGTGGTCTTGCGCGTGTCGGTGATGCGCGTGCGCGCGCCTTGCGGGACCGCCTCGACGTAGCGGCGCGTGACCGTCGCGATGCCCGTCATGCGCTGCACGAGGTTCAGCGCTGTCCGCTCCGACGCGAGCACGGCGCGGGCAGGACCTCGCACGCGCCAGAGCGTCGTCCCGGCGGGCGCCTCTTTCCCGTCGGGCACGAGCGTCTCGACGACGCAGCGCGGATCGACGCGCGTGAAGACGCGGCGAAAGACCTCCGCGCCGCAGGCGACGACGGCCTTGCGCGCGACGGCGGCGGCGTCGGCCTGCGTATCTGCGTCGACGCAGGCCTCGCCGGAGAGATCACCACCGGCGAGGTCTTCTTCGAGCGCGCGATCGACGATGGCGTCGAGGATGGGGGGAGCGATCATCGGGCTCTTCTTACCACCGGAGCACGGCCGCGCCCCAGGTGTAGCCGCTGCCGAAGGCGGCCGTCAGCACGGTCGTGCCTTCCTTGATGCGGCCCTCGGCGACGGACTCGCTGAGGCCGATGGGGATCGTCGCGGCCGTCGTGTTGCCGTAGCGCTCGATGTTGTGGACCACCTTCTCCGGCGGCAAACCGAGCTTGTCGGCCACGTACTGGTTGATGCGCATGTTCGCCTGGTGGGGGACGAACAGATCGATGGAGCTGATGTCGATGCCGGCCGCGGCGAGCGCCTCGCGGCTCACCTCGGGCATCTTCTCGGTGGCCCAGCGGAAGACCTGCTTGCCGATCATCTTCGGGTACTGCTCGCCCTTGTCGAGCATCTCGTGCGTGATGCGCGGGATGTGCTTCGACGCCGGCGCGGGGATCCAGAGATCCTTCGCGCCCGTACCATCGGCGTGCAGGTGGATCGACATGAGGCCTCGATCGTCGGACGGGCTCGGACCGACGAGGGCCGCGCCCGCGCCGTCGCCGAAGAGGACGGCCACGTCGCGGCCGCGCTCGGTGAACTCCACGCCCGTCGAGTGCACCTCGGCGCCCACGACGAGGATGTTCTTGTACGATCCGGTGCGCACCCACGCGTCCGCGACGCTGAGCCCGTAGAGGAACCCCGAGCACTGGTTGCGGACGTCGAGCGCGGGCACGCCGGGCAGGCCGAGCTTCTCGCCGAGGAAGCAACCCGAGCCGGGGAAGAAGTGGTCCGGGCTCAAGGTCGCGAAGATGATCATGTCGACGTCGGAGACCTTGCGTCCGGCTCGCTCGAGGGCCATCTGCGCGGCCGGCACGGCGAGGTCGCTCGCGCCGATGCCGTCGTGCTCGATGAACCGGCGCTCCTTGATCCCCGTGCGCTGCTGGATCCACTCGTCGCTCGTCGGCATCGAACGAGCGAGGTCGTCGTTGGTCACCACCTTGGTCGGCACGTAATGGCCGACGCCCAGAATCGCTGAACGCATGCCTGGGCTCGTAATGCGACTTCGCCGGGCATCAAAGGCATAACGACCGACACGGTGCGTCAGCGGACGGAATACGTCCGACCGAGCGGACGCGACATTGAACCGCGAATCATTTTTTGCGGCGTCGCGTTCGCTCCGTCGCTCCATTTCGCGGCTGTTTTCCGTCATGCTCGGGCGGCTCTGGGAGGAAAGCGACGCACGATGGAAGAACGCGAGGCGAAGGTACGAGAACGAGAGCAGCTCCGGCGTGAGCGCGCGGAGCTTGGGAAAGCATGTCTGGGGCGCGAGCTCCGCGTGCCGCTGCGAAACCCATCCCGCACGCTCTGGGTGTTCGCGGTGCTCCTCGTGCTCGGCTTCGCGCTCGGCGCCTCGGTCGGGATCACGCGCGGGGGCAAGGCGGGCCTCGGGCTCGCCGGGTTCGGCGTGGTGCTTCTCGCGTGCGGGATCTACGCGGCCGTGTTGGCGAGGCGCTTCGGCGCTCGGCAGGACCTCGCGATCGTGCTCGGGCTGCGCACGCTCACGGTGCCCGCGCTGCCGCTCGCGCGGGGTGGGACCGTGGAGATCGCGTACGAGGAGCTCGAAGGCGTGACGCTCTTGCCCGCGGGCCATCGCCTCGTGCACGTGCTGCGGACGTCGGACGGCCTCGTGCCGCTGCTGCTCGATCGGCTCCCGCGCGCCGAGAAGGACACGAAGCTGCCGCTGCGGATCCACGTCCGAGCAGCGCTCGCGCGGAGGCGGCCGCGTCTGTCGGCGGCGCGGCTCGCGGCGGTGGAAGCGCAGATCCTTCACGACGGCCCGAGCCTCGGGGCCCTGGTGACGATGAACGACGGCGTGCCGGAGGTGATCACGGTGCTGCGCGACGAAGCGCACCTCGGCGCGTGGCTGCTCTCGGGAGAGCTGCCCGCGGGGTACGAGATGATCTGCGCCGCGGACGTGCTCGATCCGCTCGGCGACGCGCTCCGAGACGCGATCGGCGCCATGGTGGAAGTCGGGGACGGCCCCGCGAAGGTGAAGCGGGCGAACGCTGCGGACGGGGAGCGCTGAGCGAGTGGCGTTCCGGCGCCGCTTCGATAACCGCTTCCATATCGGCTCGCGGGCTCGCCTCGTGGTAGGCCAGGTAACTCCGCCCGGGGGCCCCTCCCCGGCCGCCTCACCCGCCTGCCCTGATTTCTGCGCCCGTCTCCGTTTCCGCCCCGCCCGTCCTCCGCCGGGACCGCAGGATCACAACTGTGTCGTTCCACAGGACGAAATTCTTTGTCGTTCGTCCATAGGGCTGTGACACTCTCCCGCGTCCAAAGTAGCGCCGCACAGGTCCCCATGCGCCCTCAGGTCGGCCAGGTCATCAACAACAAGTACCGGCTCGTCCGCGTCATCGGCGATGGCGGGATGGGTAGCGTATACGAGGCGCGTCACGAGGTGCTCGGCACCACCGTGGCGCTCAAGTTCCTCCACCCCGAGCTCTCGCGACGCCAAGGCCTCGTGCAGCGCTTCCTTCAGGAAGCGCGCGTGTCGGCGCAGATCCAGAGCCCCCACGTCGTGCGGGTCAGCGACGTCGACCAGACGTCGACGGGCCAGGCCTTCATCGTGATGGAGTACCTGGAGGGCAAGACCCTCCAGACCCTCTACGAGGAGCTCTACCACGCAGGGCAAAGGCTCTCGTACGCCGACGCGCTCGAGTACGCGAGCCAGATGCTCGACGGCGTCGAGGCCGCCCATCGCGCGGGTGTCGTGCACCGGGATCTCAAGCCCGACAACGTCATGATCACCCGCGGTTCCAAGGGCGAGCCGCTGCTCAAGCTCCTCGATTTCGGCATCGCCAAGCTCAAGGTCACGGGCGAGCTCGATCGCGGCCTCACGCGGCCCGGCGTGATCATGGGGACGCCCGAGTACATGGCCCCCGAGCAGGCCTACTCCGCGGACGCCGTCGACGTCCGCGCCGACATCTTCTCGCTCGGCGTGATGGTCTTCGAGATGCTCGCCGGTCGAAGGCCCGTCGGCGGCGACGAGCCGCATCAGATCGCGTCGGCCTATCTCACGGGGCAGATCGCGCAGCTCACGGACCTCGCACCCCATGTGCCGCCCGAGCTCGCGAGCGTCGTGCACCGCGCGATGGGGCCGAAGCCGCCCGATCGATACAACTCGGTCGCCGAGTTCCGGAGTGCGCTCGATCCGTTCGCCATGGGCACCCGCAGCGGCGCGGCCGGCGCAGCGGTCGCCACGCCCCTGCCTGGCAGCGTCACGCCGAAGCCCGCCGTCTCACCCGCTGCCGCGGTGACGCCCGGAGCAGCCGGCGCCTCGCCCATCCCGAAGACGCTCCCGCCCACCGACGACAAACCCCCGCCCGGCGTCAGTGAGCCCTCGATCCCGCCTCCCCAGGTCGGCGCGACGCCGCTCGGCGGGTTCGACGTACCGCACCGGCAGCCCCACACGTCCATCGGCGAGCCTCTCGCCGAGGGCCTCACGCCGGGCCCGAGGTACGACGCCACGGCCCCCGCCGCGCCCCTCGCCTCGCAGACGGCGCCGCCCGGCGCATACGACATGTCGCCGCGGCCCGGCGGCACCGCGATCGGGCAAGCCGGCGGCGGCTACGGGCCCGTGCCGACGAACTACGGCGCCGCGCAGGGGTATCCGCCCGCGAACGGATACTCCGCGCCGCCCGGCTACGGGCCCACCACCCCGATGAACCCGATCGGGACGCGGCCCACGCATCAGGGCCAGCAGAAGCGCAGCGGCGGATCGTCGATCGCGCTGATGCTCCTGCTCGCGGCCGCCGTGACCGGCGTGGTCGTCGGCGGCGTGTACCTCGGGCAGAAGCTCACGAGCAAAGAGGAGAACGGCGGCGAGCCCATCTCGATGCAGCAGCCGCCGAACACGGTCGTCTCCTCGGATCCCGGGTCGCAGCAGCCGATCCAGACGACCGGCGCGGTGAACACGAACCCGCCGCAGCAGCTCCCGCAGACCACCGTGCCGAAGACGACGAGCACGATCGGGGGGACGAAGCCCCCGGGCACGACGAGCGGCACGGGGACTTCGCCGTCCCCGCAGCCCTCCACCTCGGGGAGCACCGCGCCCACGGGCATCCCGAACCCGTTTGGCTCGAACGGCATCCCGATCCCCTGGGGAAGCACGCAGATTCCGCTCCCCTTCCCCATGCCGGGCCAGCAGCCGACGACGCAGCCGACGCCCACCACGCCGGCGCCCTCGAGTACGCCGACGGGCACGCCGCGGCCCTCGTCGAGCAGCAGCGGCAGGCCCCGCATCCGGATCCCCATCCCCGGGCAAAACCCTTGATTTCGTACCCGAACGCAGCGCGCAGCTCCTAGGCCAAGGAGACGTCGGCGAGATGAGCCAACAGCAAGGTGGTCCGCCGGGCGGGCCCTACGGTCCCGGAAAAACGATCGTCGGTGAGCCCTTGTTCGGCGCCGAAGGCCCCGGCGTCGCGCCGGCCCCCGGCATGCCGGCTCCCGCGCCCGTCGCAGGCGCGCCCGTGCCCGCGACGATGGTCGACGCCGGCCCCGCGCCGGCCCCCGCGCCCCCCGCCG
>NZ_JARZHH010000130.1 GCF_029946515.1 Polyangium sp. 6x1 | reverse complement strand
CGGCGTGCAGACCGCGCCCCCGCCGGCGGCGGCGGGCGGCAATGCGCCCGCTGCGCCCACCCCGCGCCGCCGCCCGGCTGGCGGCGCCGCCCCGAGGCCCGTGGAGCGCGTGGAATGAGCATGAACCCGGTCGCCCGAGAGGAATACGTCGGCGAGATCCTGATTCGCCACGGCGTGGTCGACGCGCAGAAGCTCGCGCCGCTCTTCGAGACCGCGCGCGAGCGCGGCGAGCGGATCACCGACCTCATCGTCTCCTCGAACCTCGCGGACGAGGACAAGATCGCCCGCGCGCTCGCGAACGAGATGGGCCTCGATTACGTGCCGAAGATCGACGTCGAGCAGATCAAATTCGACGTCGCCTCGCGCCTGCCCATCACCTATGCGAAGCAGCGCTTCATCCTCCCCATCTTCGAGGATGCAGAGACCGTGCACGCGATCGTCGCCGATCCGCTCGACACGCTGGCGGTCGACGACGTCCGCGCGATCTTCGCGAAGCCCGTGGAGGTCTCGGTCGCGACGCGCAACCACGTCCACGACGCGATCAACCGCATCTGGGAGAAGAGCGACGCGGGCCAGTCGAACCTCCAAGGCGACAAGCACGAAGAGGAAGACAACCTCGTCGACATCATCGACTCGGACGACGACGCGCCGATCATCGCCTGGGTGAACAGCCTCTTCGCGATGGCCGTCCGCGAGCGCGCGAGCGACATCCACATCGAGCCCGAGGAGCGCGACGTCGTCGTTCGTTATCGCATCGACGGCGAGCTCTACGTGGCGCGCCGCGCCTCGAAGCAGTTCATGGCGCCGATCATCGCCCGCGTGAAGATCATGGCGAGCCTGAACATCGCCGAGAAGCGCCTCCCGCAGGACGGCCGCATCACGCTGAAGATCGCGGGCAAGAGCGTCGACGTCCGCGTCTCCACGGTCCCGACGAGCCGCGGCTTCGAGCGCATCGTCATGCGCCTCCTGCACAAGACGAGCATCCTCCTCGGCCTCGACGATCTCGGCTTCGCGCCGCGCGAATACGGGATCATGGATCACCTCATCAATCGGCCCGACGGCATCATCCTCGTCACGGGCCCGACCGGCAGCGGCAAGACGACCACGCTTTATGCGTGCCTGAACCGCATCAACGACCCGAGCCGCAACATCCTCACGGCCGAGGATCCGGTCGAGTACGAGATCGGCGGCATTCATCAGGTCCACGTCCACCCCTCGATCGGCCTCACGTTCGCGAGCGCGCTCCGCGCCTTCTTGCGCCAGGATCCGGACGTCATCATGGTCGGCGAGATCCGCGACAAGGAGACCGCCGAGATCGCGATTCACGCCTCGCTCACGGGTCACCTCGTGCTCTCGACGCTCCACACGAACGACTCGGCCGCGGCCGTCACGCGCCTCGTCGAGATGGAGATCGAGCCGTTCCTCGTGCGCTCCAGCGTCATCGGCATCCTCGCGCAGCGCCTCGTGCGCATGCTCTGCCAGCACTGCAAGGTCCCGTATCAGCCGACGGCGTACGAGCTCCGGCAGCTCGGCCTCGACGACGAGCGCCTCGCGTGGAAGGCGAAGCGCATCCCGTCGCAGCGGTATTCGGTGCACGGGCTCGAATACGAATACGTCGGGCAGAAAATGGGCAGCTCTCCGGTTTTCTTCAAACCGGGAGGCTGCGACGCCTGCATGCAGAAGGGGTTCGTGGGGAGGCGCGGGATCTACGAGCTGCTCGTCATCGACGACGCGATCGGCCCGCTCATCCTCAAGAACGCCGACGCGCAGACGGTCAAGCGCGTCGCGATCTCGCAGGGAATGGACACCATGCGCGACGACGGCGCGCGCAAGGTCCTCAGGGGTATGACGACGGTCGAGGAAGTCCTCGCCGCGACCCAAGAGGACATCATCGTGGACGAATAGGGAGGAGCGGGCCGTGGCCGTCTTCGAATACAGAGGCATCCTCGTCGCCACCGGAAAACCGGTGAAGGGCGTGAAAGACGCGGAGAACGCGAAGGCGCTCCGCGCCCTCCTGCGCAAGGACGGCATCCTTCTCACGACGGCCGCGGAAGAGCAGACCGCCGCGGCGAAGACGAAGAAGTCGATCAACCTCCTCGCCTTCACGCAGCGCCCCTCGACGAACGACGTCGCCGTCGTCACGCGCCAGCTCGCGACCCTGCTCAAGGCGGGCATTCCACTCTTCGAATCGCTCACGGCGCTCATCGATCAGGTCGAGAAAGAGGCGCTCAAGCGCGCGCTCACCCAGGTCCGCGAGCAGATCCGCGAGGGTACGAGCTTCGCGAAGGCGCTCGAACAGCACCCCTCGATCTTCCCGCCGCTCTACGTGAACATGGTCCGCGCCGGCGAGGCGTCGGGCATGCTCCAGCAGGTCCTCGAGCGCGTCACCGCGTTCCTCGAGTCGCAGGCGAAGCTCACATCGAAGGTCAGCTCGGCGATGGCGTATCCCATCCTGATGGCGATCCTCGGCATCTCGCTCGTCTCCGTGCTCATGGTCGCGGTCGTGCCGAACGTGACCTCGATCTTCGCCTCGATGGATCAGGCATTGCCCTGGTACACGGCGACGCTCATCGGCACGTCCGACTTTTTGAGCAACTACTGGTGGCTCGTCCTCGGCGTGCTCGCAGGCAGCATCTGGGGCTTCCGTCGCTGGAAACGCACGCCGGGCGGCCGACTGAAATGGCACGGCTTTTTGCTCAAGGCGCCCATCGTCGGCAAGCTCGTGCAGATGATCGCGATCGCTCGTTTCTCGCGCACGCTCGCCACGCTGCTCAGCGCCGGCGTCGCGCTGCTCGGCGCGATGGACATCGTGAAGAACGTGCTCGGCAACGCCGTCCTCGAGAAGGTCATCGCCGACGCGATCAGCTCGATCCGCGAGGGCCAGAGCATCGCCGAGCCCTTGAAGCGCAGCGGCCAGTTCCCGCCGATCGTCACGCACATGATCACGATCGGCGAGAAGAGCGGTCAGCTCGAAGAGATGCTGGAGAACGTTTCGAATGCGTACGATCTGGAGGTCGAGATGCGCGTCACCGTGCTGACGAGCTTGCTCGAACCTCTCATGATCGTGTTCATGGGCGGCGCGGTCGGGTTCATCGCGTTCTCGATCCTCATGCCGCTCATCCAGATGTCGAGCTTCGCAGGGTAGAGGGGGAATCGGGGCGTGGCGCGGCGCAGGCAGAGGGAGACGACGATCTGGTTCCCGTGGGAGCGGGGCGGCGGGATTTTGCGCGGCCGCGGCATGGCGCGCGCAAAGCTCGTCGCGCTCGCGCTCGGGATGGCCACGCTCTTGCTTCTCCTCGGCGCGCGGGAGCGGCGCAAGACCGGCGTCCGCTCCACGATGGCCACGATCGGCGTCGTGCGGGCGGGGCTCGACGCCTATCGAGCGGATCACGAGAGAAAGTGCCCGCCGTCGCTCGATGCGCTAAAAACGGAAAACTATATCGGGATCGCCCCCATCGACGCGTGGGGCAGGCCGCTCCGGCTGGTTTGCCCTGGTCAGAAGGACCCGGAGGGGTACGATCTCACGAGCGACGGGCCGGACGGTGAAATCGGCGGTCTCGACCGCGTGGAGTGAAGGGACCATGAAGGTGAAAGCGAATCGAATCCGGAAGTGGAAGCGTGCGGCGTCGCGGGGCGTGACGCTGGTCGAGGTCCTGATCGTGCTCGCGATCATGGCGATCATCGCGGGCGGCGCGACGGCGCTCGTCTTCCCGCGGTACAAGGAGAGCCAGATCCGCGGCGCGGTGCTCAGCGCAGGCGTCATCAAGACCGCGGCGCAGCAGTACATGCACCTCGACAGCGCGAGCGGCGGCTGCCCGACGCTCAAGGAGCTCGTCGACGGCAAGCACATCGACGCGAAGAAGACGGACGACCCGTGGGGCCAGCCGTTCAAGATTCAATGCGACGGCGACGAGATCACGGTGATCTCCTCGGGCCGCGATCGCAAAGAGAACACGCCCGACGACGTCAAGGACGACTTCAAGGACGCCGACATCAAGCGCGTCGCGGCGCTCTGACGAGGACCGAATCGATGCCGCGCGCCTCCACCCTTCTCGCGACTTGCCACGCACCCGCGCGATCTCGCGGGCGGCGTGGCATGACGCTGGTGGAGGTCCTGATCACCCTGGCGATCATGACCCTCGTCACGGGGACGGCGGTCGTCGGGCTCGGGACGCTGAAGCGCGCGCGGCTCCGGCAATCGTCGGTGATGATCGCCAGCGCGGTGCGGGTCGCGTATGGGCACGCGAATGCGATTGGAAAGCCCGTGCGGCTCGTCTTCGATTTCGAGCAGCGAATGGTGATCTTGGAGGAGGGCGGCGGCCAGCTCTCCGTCGACAAGAAGGACAAGACGGGCGGCGCCGCGGCTGCCACCGAGATCGAGCAAAAGGCGATGGAGGAGGCCGAGAAAGTCGTGAAGGGGCCACGCGCGCCGCGGCCCTCGTTCACGGCCACGAAGGCCTTCGGATTCGAGCCGCAGGGCGGAAAGCCGGGCAAGGACCTCGCCGACGGCGTGCGATTTCTCTCGATCGACACCTCGCATCAGGAGGCGGCGATCGAGGAGGACCGCGCGTATCTTTATTTCTGGCCCGGGGGTCAGACGGAGCGCGCGGCGATCCAGGTCGTGCTCGGCAATCCCGCGGAGGCGGATCCGGAGCACGACATCATGACGGTGCTCGTCTCGCCGCTGACGGGCAAGACCTCGCTGAAGAAGGGGCGCGTCGAAATGCAGAGGCCGCGCGACGAATCCGAGGAATCGGAGGCCAGCGATTCCGGTTTCTGAGGGGTTCGGGGAGATCGATATGAAACGGAGAGGGTTCACGCTGCTCGAGGTCATGGTCGCCGTCGCGATCCTGGGACTCGGCCTGACCGCGATCCTCTCGGCGCAGGCGGGCGCGTTCTCCGCCTCGTCCCACGCGCGGAACCTGAGCGTCGCCACCTCCCTCGCCCGCTGCAAGATGGGCGAGCTCGAGGAGCACCTGTATCGCGAGGGCTTCCAGGAGCTCGAAGAGATCGAGAGCGGCCCTTGTTGCGAGGGCGACGAGACGCCGAACCTCAAGTGCGCGTGGAAGATCGAAAAGCCGCAGTTCCCCGAGCCGAAACTGGGCGAAATGGACCTCGACACCGGCCTCGATCTCACGTCGACGCAAAATGGCGGCACGAATCCCTCGGGCGCTCCGGGCGCCGCGGGCGGGCTCGGCGCGATGGGCGGCCTGCTCGGCCTCGCCGGCGGCGCGACGCCTCCGGCGACGGAGGAACTCGCGGGCGGCGGCCTCGGCGGCGTCGCGGGCGCGCTCGGCGGCGCCACAGGCGCGGACGCGCTCGGCGGTATGC
The DNA here is from genome assembly GCF_029946515.1 of Polyangium sp. 6x1. Classification (GTDB taxonomy): domain Bacteria; phylum Myxococcota_A; class Polyangia; order Polyangiales; family Polyangiaceae; genus Polyangium. The sequence goes on along the minus strand of NZ_JARZHH010000130.1, from coordinate 8,335 downwards.
TCCAGCTCGTCGGCACGTTCGTGTATCCGGCGCTCAAGGCGATCTTCGAGACGAACACCCGCCGCGTCACGATCACGGTCACGTGGACCGAGGGCAGCCGCGAGCATTCGTTCGACGTCGTGCAATGGGTGACGAACCCGCGGCCGACGCTCGTCACGAATGACCAGCTCGACGCTGTCGAGTCCGCGCTGACGGGCGGCGGCCCCACGGGCGGCGGACCCACGGGCGGCGGACCCACGGGCGGCGGGCCCACGGGCGGCGGCAATCCTTTCGGCGGCGGCAATCCCTTCGGCGGCGGCCGGCCGGGTTTCCCGGGTATGCCCGGGGGAGGCATGGGCCGATGAAAATGCGTCGTCGCGCTTCCCGTCGTGGCCTCACGCTCCTCGAGGCGATGGTCTCGATCGGCGTCCTCGCGCTCATCGGCTCGCTCATCTATGGCGCGTTCGACGGCATGTCCCGCTCGCGCAAGGGCATCACGCAGATGAACGACCGATACCACCAGGGCCGCGCCGCCATTCAACGCATGGCGCGCGAGATCCAGGCGGCGTTCGTCTCGAAGCACGGCGATTATTCGAATAGCTCCACGATGCTCTCGCAGCAGGTCCGCAAGACCGGCTTCATCGGCCAGGACGAGGGCACGTTCGATCGTCTCGATTTCACCTCCTTTGCGCACCGCCGCCTCGCCCGCGACGCGCACGAGTCCGATCAATGCGAGATCGGCTATTTCGGCGCGCGAAACGAGGCCGGCACGATGGACCTCGTCCGGCGCGAGGACAAATACCTCGACATGGAGCCGCAGAAGGGCGGCGTCGTGAACGTCCTCGTCGAGGACGTGCAGAGCTTCGACATCCAGTATTTCGACGACACCATCTCCGAATGGGTCGACACCTGGGACACGACGCAGGTCACGGGCCAGCCGTGGCGTCTCCCCCAGCAGGTCCTCATCACGCTCGTGCTGAATGGCGGCCCCGGCGGCAAGCCGATCGTCCTCCGCTCACGCGTCTCCCCCGCGATGCAGCTCGCCCTCGATTTCGCGAACTGAGCCATGAACGAGCCGAACCGCGAAAAAGAGCTGAGGAAGCTCCGCAGGCGCAAACGAGAGCGCCGCGGCGTCGCATTGCTCATGGTGCTCGGCGCGATCACCGTGCTCACGGTCTTTCTCACCGAGCTGCAGCAGGAGACGAGCGCCGAGCTCGCCGCCGCGCTCGCGGACCGGGACGCGCTCAAGGCCGAATACCTCGCGAAGAGCGCCGTGAATCTTTCGCGCCTGCTCATCGCCTCCGAGCCGACGATCCGCACGAGCGTCCCTCTCCCGCTGCCCTTCAAGCAGCTCCCCGTCTGGGAGTTCACCGACATCGCGCTCGGCCCCTTCAATGACGAGACCGGAATGGCCACGTTCGGCGGGATGCTCGGCGTCGATACCACGCAGGGCAAAGGCCTCGGCCTCACGGGCGGATCGTTCACGGTCAAGATCGTCGACGAGGATTCGAAGATCAACGTGAACCGGGCCGCGCCGATCCCGGACGTCGATCTCGAGCGGCTGCTCGTCAGCCACATGCAGGGCCCGCAATACGCGCCGCTGTTCGACAGCATGGACCCCGACGGCCAGATCTCGACGATGCAGACGATCTGCGGCGCGTTGACCGACTGGGCCGATCAGGACGAGAACCTCTCGACGTGTTACGTCGGCTCGCAGGCGCAAGGAGCCACGGGCGCCGAGGACAACTATTACCAGACGATCGGCCTCGAATATCGCCGCAAGAACGCCGCGTACGACTCGCTCGACGAGCTGCGCCTCATCCGCGGCGTCGGCGATGACTTCTGGGCGACGTTCGTCGAGCCGAACCCGGACGATCCGAAATCACGCACGCTCACGGTCTGGGGCCAGAAGGCGGTCAACGTGAACACCGCGAACCCGCAGACCTTGCTCGCCGCAGCTTGCTCGGTCTGCTCGGGCGGCGCGGGCGCGACGCAATCGAACGCGACGCAGGGCATTCCCCTTTGCACCGACCCGGCCATCCAGACACAGTTCCTCGGCCTCCTCGGCATCCTCAAGACGTTCCCGATCCCCATTTTCTCGAAACCCGCTGATTTCCCCAATCTCCTCAAGACGGGCACCGTCCCGGGTCCCCTCGGGGCCATGCTCGGGCCGATGCTCACGCCCCTGCTCACGTCGGCGGGCCTGCCGTGCGGGCTCAACGCGGGCGCGAACAAGCAATTCACCGTCACGAGCAAGGTCTTCAGCATTTACGCCGAGGGCGTCGTCCCCGGCCGCAAGCGCACGACGCGCGTGCGCGTCCACGCCGTCGTGGACACGCGCGGCGTCAATCCGCTCACGGGCGGCACGCAGACCGGATCGACGAACGGGCAGGGGCAGCAGCTCACGCAGGGCGGAGGCTCCGGCGGCGCGGGCTCGGGGACCACGGTCGATCCGCTGCAAGCGATCGCCACGAACCCGCTCGGCAAGATCGTGTATTATCGTATCGAATAGGTTTCCTCGAGAGAGCTCACGATGTCCAAAATTCTCGGTATCGACGTCGGCAAGGCGGTGGTGAGGGCGGCGCTCCTGCGCCTCTCGTACCGCAAGATCACGCTCGAGGCCCTCGGCGAGGCGCCCGTCACGGGCCTCGAAATCGACGCCATCCGCGCCGCCGTGGGCGGCCACAAGGCCGACGCGATCTCGATCGCGATCTCGGGCGAGCGGACGTTCTTCCGAACGGTCGACATGCCCACGTCGGCGCTGAAGGAGATCGACAACGTCCTGCCGTTCGAGCTCGAATCCCTGATCCCATTCGAGATCACGGACGCGGTGTTCGATTACCGCATGGACAAGAACCCGGGCGGCGACACCGTGCCGATCTTCGCGGCCATCGCGCGCATCGAGGACGTGAAGCAGCGCATCGACGCCGTGCGCGAGGCCCTCGGCATGGAGCCCGAGCGCATCGGCACGGGCGCGCTCCCGCTCGCGAACCTCGCGGGCGTGATGCCCGAAATCGAAAAACCGTTCGGCAAGGAGACGCCCGCGGGCGAGGCGGCGCTGCCCGTCGCGATCGTCGATCTCGGCGAGGCGTCGAGCGACATCGTGATCCTGCGCGGCGGCGAGCCCGTCTTCGCGCGCACGCTCTCGCGCGGCACGCTCGGTTTGCCCGGGAGCGCGCCCGCGCTCTCGCGCGAATTGCGACAAACCCTCGCCGCGTGGCGCGCCTCGGGCGGCGGCCCGCTCTCGGGCATGTACCTCGTCGGCGGCGGCGCGAGCGCGCAAGGCGCGGAGGCCTATCTCTCGACCGAGCTCGGCATCACGATTTTGCCCCTGCCGAAGCCGCGCCTCGAAGGCGTGACGCCCGAGCAGGAGGCGATGCTCCCGCGCTTCGCGAAGGCCATTGGCCTCGCGATGGGCCTCGCGGGCAAAGCGCGCGGCCTCAACCTGCGCCAGGGCGGCCTCGCCGCGGCGCGCAGCTATCCATTCCTTCGCGAAAAGATCCCGCTCCTCGCGGGCCTCGGCGCCGCGGTCGTCGTGAGCTTCGTCTTCAGCCTGCTCGCCCAGCACCGCAGCCTCTCGGCCGAAAAGGAAATGCTCCTCTCGCGGCTCGAGACGGCGACGGGCGACGTATTCGAGGAAGAGACGAAGGAGCCCGAAAAGGCGCGCAGCATGCTCGACAAGGGCCCCGGCAGCGCCGACGAGGACCCTCTGCCGCGCGCGGATGCCTTCGACGTCATGGTGAAACTCTCGGAGGTCGTGCCGAAAGAGATCATCCACGACGTCCTCGAGTTCGACGTCAATCGCGGCCACGTCGTCATTCAGGCCACGGTCCCTTCGATCCCCGACGCGCAGACCATCGCGGACAAGATGAAGGAGCACAAGTGCTTCAAGGACGTGAAGATCGCGCGCACGGCCCAGTTCGGCAACCCCGCCGACGGCAAGCAGAAGTATCAGCTCGAATTCGACGTGAAGTGCGACGACAAGAAGAAGAAGACGACGAAGCCCGGGGGCACCGCTGACGCGGCGGACTCGTCCTCGCCCGCGGCCGGCAAGGAGGAAGAGAAGTGACGTTCGCGGAGCGCCTGGAAAAACTCGAGCCGCGCGAGCGCAAGCTGCTCGGCCTCCTGCTCGGCATCCTGGCGGGGCTCGTCGTCCTCGCGCTGCCGATCTACGCCTGGAGCGCGGTGAGCTCGTCGCGCACCGAAAACGACGAGATCCGCGCCCTCATCGACGAGGTCTACAAAGCGCGCCTCTCGGTCTCCGATCGCAAGGCGAAGCAAGACGCCCTGCTCGCGCGCTACGGCCGCCCCGCCCCCATGCTCGCCGGCTTCATCGAGGACGCCGCGAAGCAAAACGGGATCACGATCGCCGATTCGCAGGACAAACCCGAGGCCCCGCACGGCAAGAAGTACACCGAGCGGCTCACCGTGGTGAAGCTGCACAAGGTCGGCATGCTGGCGCTCGTGAAGATGCTCGAGAAGATCGAGCAATCGGGACACCCCGTCGCGATCACGCGCCTCAACATCCGCCCGCGCGCCGGTGAGCCGGATTCGTACGAGGTGGAGCTCGGGGTGAGCGCCTACGACCGCAAGCCCGACGCGAAAGAAAAAGACAAGGACAAGGACAAGGGCGAGTCGAAGGACGCGGCCGAGGAGGAGAAGGTTCCGTGAAGGCCCGCTTCTTGCGCATTGCAAAGTTTCTCGCCTACCCGGCGCTTTATGCTTTTTGCCTCGGGCTCTTCTTTTACGTGGCCTTCCCCTGGGATCGACTGAAGGACCGCCTCGTCGCCGAGTTCCAGGCCGCGCAAAAAGGCAAAAACGCCGGGCAACGGCTGGAGATCGACGAGCTCGATTCGTACTGGTTCACGGGCGTCGAGGCGACGGGCGTGAGGCTCTACCTGCCCCCGAGCGACGACGCGTCGAGCTCGTCGAGCGCCTTCAGCAGCGGCGGCGACAAGGACAAACCCGCCCCGAAGGAGAGCGTGATCCAGATCGACGAGGTGGAGGCGCGGCTGCAGATCCTGCCGCTCTTCCTCGGCCGCGTGCGCATCAAGTTCTGGGCCCGCGCCTTCGACGGCGAGCTCAAAGGCACGGTGCCCGTGGGCGGTTCGAGCGGGCCCGTGGAGGTCGAACTCGAAGGCGTGAACCTCGCGAAGGTCGACGTGATCAAGGACGTCCTCGGCGTGCCCGTGAAGGGCCTCGCGAAGGGGACGTTCGAGCTCGCCGCCGAGGGCGGCAAGTTCAGCAAGGCAAACGGCGCGCTCGACCTGACGATCGCCGAGATGTCCGTGGGCGACGGCAAGTCGAAGATCAAAGGCCAGATCGCGCTGCCCGAGGCGAAGCTCGGCGATCTCGCGATCACGGCCGAGGCGAAGGAAGGCGTCCTCAAGGTCACGAAGCTCGAAGCAAACGGGACCGACATCGAGCTCGCCGGCGACGGGAAGGTGAACGTGCGCGAGCCGTGGAACAGCTCGGCCGCCGATCTCTACGTGCGCTTCAAGTTCACCGACGCCTACCGCAACAAGAGCGACCTGACGAAGTCCTTGCTCGGCGCGCCGGGCTCGAACGCGCCGTCGCTGTTCGAGCTGGCCGATCCGAAGATCAAGAAGTCCAAACGGCAGGACGGGTTCTACGGCTGGCACGTGCACGGCGCGCTGTCGCGCATGAAGTTCGACGCGCACTCGACCGACGGCCCGGCCGCAGGTCGTGGCCGCGGCAAGGGCGACTCGCCGTTCCCGTCGAAGAAGTCCGGTTTGCCCCTGGGCACGTCGACGGCGAAGGACAAGGGCGACGAGGAGCCGCCGCGCGCAGCCGCAGAGCCGAAGGCCGCAGAGCCGAAGGCCGTGGAGCCGCCGCGCGAGGCGCCCCCGCCGCCGGAGCCCGCCGACAAACCCGCCCCGAGCGAGCCCGTGCCCTCCCCCGCGATGCCCCCCGAAGAGCTGGCCCCGGCCCCCGCGCCGCGGAGAGGCCAAGCCGAACCCGAATGAAAACGAAAACGCCGGGCCCCTTCTCCAGGGAGCCCGGCGTTTTTTCGCGAGATGCCGATCCGATCAGTTGATCGGCATGCCCTGCCCCTCGCCCGGCTTCATCTCGTGGGTCTTGGGGTCGTACTTCGAGGTGCACTTCGCCATGACGAGCGTGGCCTCGAATTCGGACGCCGACTTGAGCGAGCCCTCGACCGTGACCTGCACGCCGCCGCCGGGGACGTCGCGGAACGTGTCGGGAATGACGCACTGAGAATATCGGACGGGCAAGGTCTGCTTGCCGTCCTTGCCATGAATGGTGAAGCGATACTCGCAAGGCTTGTCGCGCTTTTCGAGGGTGCCCGGGACGAGCTCGCCCTCGACGCGGACCTTGCGGCCCATCAGTTTGTCCTGCTGCGTGAGGAGCTGATCGACGGGCGTCGCATAAATGGCCGCTTCCTTGAAGCCGAACATGAACAGGCCGACGAGCCCGCCGCCCATGACGAGCAGCGTGAGCAAAAGGCCCATGCTGCTGTTCTTCGGTCGAGCCCTCTCGGCCGGCTGAGGCACGAGGATGGGCGGCGCCGCCGGCCCTTCGTCGTCCCGTCCAATCCCCGCCGCCTGCGCGAGCTCCTCGTCCAGCTTCTTGCTCATGACGAGCTCAGGGTAGCGAACGTTTTCGGGTAGGTCGAGGGCCAGAACAGGAAAGCAGGGCGGAGGGAGGTCGTTTCGACGCCCCCCGCCCTGCTCGATTCGGAGCCGAGTTCCGCTTCAGCGGTCCTGGTTCTGGTCCGGGCTCTTCTGGCCGCCCTGAACCCCCTCCTGGCCCCACTGGCGCACGAAGTTTCGCGCCTGGCTACGCAGGGTGGGGACGCCGGTCGTGTCCTGGGCGAGCAGGATGATCCGAATTTCGTTGCCCTGCTCGACGACGCCCGAGCGACCCGCGGTCTGCCCGAGGTCGAAGAGGGCGCAACGCTCCGCCGCGCTGGTCGGACGCGCCGCCCGCTGCTCGCCGGCCGGCGGGCTCATCGTGTACGCGATGTGGAGCGCGTCGCCGCGCAAGGTGGAGAGGTCCACGCCCGACTTGGGGGTCGCGATGATCACGACACCGCCCTCGGCGTCCTCGACGCGGAGGTTCGAGTGCTGGACGAACGAGGAGCACATCTCCTGCTCGCTCATGATCGCCATGCCCCCTTGCCCCGCCTGGCCCTGGCCTTGGCCCTGGCCCCACTGCCCCGCCTGGCCCTGACCCTGGGCCTGGCCCTGGCCCCACTGCCCCGCTTGGCCCTGGCCCGCCTGGCCCTGAGCGTGACCCTGGCCCCACTGCCCCGTCTGGCCCTGGCCATACGCGCCGGTTTGTCCCTGCCCCGCGGGGACAGCGGCCTCGAAGGCCGGCGTCGCACGGTGCTGCGCACTCTGCGCCGGTTTTTCGCCGCGTCCGCATCCCACGCCAAACGTCATGAGGGCCGCGGCACCGAGCATCGTGAGCTGCATGGTCTTCGTCATCGAACGTCCTCCTGAGAGGTAGAGGCATCGCTTCCGAACGCGGAGAGCCGTGGAAAGAAAGCCCCGCGCGATCCGGAAAAGCCCCCTGCCGTTCGTCGGACATTGCAGCCGACGTGCCCTCGAGCACGTACGGCGCGGACACCCCACGACCGGCACGGCGTGCACGCGGCCGCCGTCCAGGGACACGACGCGCTCGTGCTGCTCTTCCTGCACGGCCGGCAAAGTCCGCGATATGGTGGGCGCGATCGTGGCGCGCCTCCCCTGCTCTTCCCGTGTGCAAAACGGCCCGAGGTTTCTCTTGCTCGGGCTGCTCGTCGGAAGCTCTGCCTGCTCGGGCGCGAGCGTACGTGACACGCAGCCGCCGAGCGGAGAGGGGCGCACGAGCGAGCGGCGGGAGCCGGCAGGAGGGGCGCCGAGCTCGACCGCGGGAGCGCAAGTGACGCGTGTGCCCTTGGGCGCGGCGGAGGAGGCGGGGCTGCCGATGTCGGTGGAGCCGGTGTTCGGGGAGGCAGCGGCGCTGCTCGTGTCGCAGGGGGCGGGCGAGCCCGAGGGGTATGTGCGGTGGGTGGAGGAATCGGGGCGGATGGGGCCGATCGTGCGGCTCGTGAATGAAAATGTGGTGCTTGCGTTCACGCGGAGCGACGGGAAGCGAGCGCTCGTGACGTCGATGGGCGGGGATCGTCTGTGTTTGTCGGTGTTCGAGAGGACGTCGGAGGTGGCGGAGATCCGGGGGTGTGAGCGGGCCTTGGATGTGAAGGCGATTGCGGTGAGTGGGGAGCGGGTGGCGTTGATCTCGGTGGAGACGGTGGGGGCGAGCTCGGGGTCGGGGGAACGGCGCGTGGCGGCTTCTTTTTTGGGGGCGGGGGCGGTCCCCCCGCAATCGGGGC